>NZ_LT629755.1:0-1230769 GCF_900104685.1 Agromyces flavus | reverse complement strand
GATCCCACAGGCCGCGTCGCAATGATTCCGCGACGAGGAGATCCCGTTCGCCGTAGATGCGCTTGAGCGTGCGGCCGGCCGCCGTGGAGGCCAGTCCGCCCCGCCCGTCGGACTCGAGGTAGCCGAGCTCCTGCAACACCTCGGCGACACGGTCGAATCGCTTCGCGACCTGGCCGGTGCGCGTCCGGATCTGCCGGGACAGGTCGTCGTGGTCGCGCTTCAGCCGCCACCACCGCTCGGCCCACCGCGCATGCTGCTCGCGCTCGGCGCACCCGTGGCAGGGATGCGCGCGCAATCGCTTGCGTTCCGCTGCGAGCTCGCGCTGCATGCGCTCGCGCTGGGCGTGCGTGGGATTGCCCTTCGCCTGCTGGCGCTCGAGCTCGCCGATCCGCCGGCGGATCGAGAAGTACTCGCCGAAGTCGCCGAGGTGGCAGCGCATCGCCTGCTCGTACCCGGCCATCGACTCCTCCTGCTTGCGCAGGGTCCGGGCCAGATCGACCACCGCTCGGTCGGCCTGGAACTGCGCGAACGACAGTTCGAGCACCTGTCGCGTGCGCTCACGGCCGAACTGGTCGACCAGGTTCACGGCCATGTTGTACGTGGGGTTGAAGCTCGAGTTCAGCGGGTAGCTCCGCCGCGAGGCGAGCGAGGCGACCGACTCCGGATCGAGGCCGTCGACCCACTGGATGACCGAGTGCCCTTCGACGTCGATGCCGCGGCGTCCGGCGCGGCCGGTGAGCTGCGTGTACTCCCCCGGAGTGATGGGAACCCGTGCCTCGCCGTTGAACTTCTCCAGCTTCTCGAGCACGACCGAGCGAGCCGGCATGTTCACGCCGAGCGCGAGCGTCTCGGTCGCGAAGACGACCTTCAGCAGCTTGCGCTGGAACAGGTCCTCGACGACCTCCTTGAACGTCGGCAGCATGCCGGCGTGGTGGGCGGCGACGCCGCGCTGGAGCCCCTCGAGCCACTCCCAGTAGCCGAGCACCGCGAGGTCCTCGTCGCGCAGCATCCGCGCCCGCTCCTCGACGATCGCGCGGATCTCGTCGCGCTCGACGGCGTCGGTCAGCCGGATGCCGCTGCGGAGCACCTGCCGGACCGCCTGGTCGCACCCGGCCCGCGAGAAGATGAACACGATGGCGGGCAGCAGGTGCTTGCCGCGGAGCAGTTCGACGACCTCGGGTCGCTCGGCGCGGCCGCCGCCGAGGCCGCCGCCCGGTCCATGGAACCGTCCGCGATCGCTCCCGCGTCGCCCGCGCTGGGAGCGGCCCTGGATGGAGCGCCCGCCCGCGCGCGCGAGTCGTTGCAGCTCTGGATTGACCCGGTGCGTCGCCGCCTGGCCCGACGAGTCGAACAGGTCGACGAGCTTCGCACCCACCAGCACGTGCTGCTCGAGCGGGACGGGTCGCTGCTCCGAGACGATCACGTCGGTCTCACCCCGGACCGCCTGCAGCCAGTCGCCGAACTCCTCGGCGTTCGACACCGTGGCGCTCAGTGAGACCAGACGCACCGCCTCGGGAAGGTGGATGATCACCTCCTCCCACACGGCGCCGCGGAACCGGTCGGCGAGATAGTGCACCTCGTCCATGACCACGTAGGCGAGCCGGTCGAGCAGCGGCGAGTCGGCGTAGAGCATGTTCCGGAGCACCTCGGTCGTCATGACGACGATGCGGGCGCCCGAGTTGATGTTCGTGTCGCCCGTGAGCAGGCCGACGTTGCGCGCGCCCCAGGTGTCGACGAACTCCTGGTACTTCTGGTTCGACAGCGCCTTGATCGGCGTCGTGTAGAAGACCTTCTGATCGCCGGACTGCATGGCCAGGTACACGGCGAACTCGGCGACGACCGTCTTGCCCGCGCCCGTGGGCGCGGCGACGAGCACGCTGCGCCCGTCGTCGAGCGCGGCGCACGCCGCACGCTGGAAGGGGTCGAGATCGAACGAGAGGCCGGCGGCGAACTCCTGCAGCCTGGGCTGCCGCTGCTGCTGTCGCGACAGGGCGTACCGCTCCGCCGGTGAGAGGCTCTTCACCCCTCCAGCCTAGACAGCCGTCCCGAACTCCAGCTCATTGCGCTTGGCCACTCGGCGGTCGTGCAGGAACGCGATGCCGTACGCCGCGAAGTACAGCCCGATCATCGGCAGCGCCAGCATGAACATGGAGACCACGTCGGCCGACGGCGTCGCGAAGGCGGTGAACAGGACGATCACGAGGATGGCGACCCGCCACGACTTGATGATCGAGCTCGCGCTGATGACGCCGGCGAAGTTGAGCAGCACGATGAAGACCGGCAGGACGAACGCGATGCCGATTGCGACCACCAGCTTCAGGACGAAGTCGATGTACTCCTTCGCCGTGAGCAGCGTCTCGGCCCCCTCGGGGACGAAGCTCGTCATGAGCTTGACGATGTTCGGCAGCACGAACCAGCCGGCCGCGCAGCCGGCGAAGAAGAGCGGGATCGCGGTCGCGAAGAAGCCGAAGGTGTACTTGCGCTCCTTCGAGCTCAACCCGGGCACGAGGAACGCGAAGACCTGGTAGAGCCACACCGGAGCGGAGATGACGATGCCCAGCGTGAACGCGATCTGCAGGCGCAGGTCGAACGCACTCGAGATCGTCGGGAAGATGATCCCGGTGCTCGCGGCGTCGGTGCCCTGCTGCGCCTCGACGACGAGGTTCACCGGCTCCTGGATGGCCTGCCACACGAACAGGTCGGTGAGCACCCAGCCGGCGGCCATGCCGACGACGATCGCGATCGCGGAGATGAACAGCCGCTTGCGCAGTTCGAGCAGGTGCTCCCCGAGCGACATCCGCTTCTCGGGGTTGCGGGTGCCGCGATCCTTCACGGCAGACACGGGGTCAGGCGCTCGGGCCGGCGTCCGTGCGCTTGGCCTGGTCGGCGGGCGCGGCCGGCGTGGTCGTCGGCTCGGCAGCCGCAGGCGGGGTCGACTGGGCCGGAGCCTCGGTCTTCGCCGCCGTGCCGTCGGTCGCCTCGGCGTCCTCGGAACGGACCTCGCTCTTGAGGATCTTCATCGACTGGCCCAGGCTCCGCGCGAGCGCGGGAAGCTTCGGCGCACCGAACAGCAGCAGGATCACCAAGAGGATGATCAGCGCGTGCCAACCGGTGAAGGCGTTTCCAAACATAGGTGCTCGTCCATTCTGGCGGGATGGTGCGGCCAGTCTACCTGCTCGCGAGCGGTGCCGATCTCACGCTTCGGTCACGCGCGGGTCGGGGTCTCCCGGCGCGTCGGAATACCCCGCGAGCCCCGCCTCGGCCCAGTCCGCGACGGCGGCCCGGGCCACGTCGGGCGCGACCACGGTGACGAGTCCGGGCAGGCCGGCCACCAGCCGCTTCAGGCCGTGCACGTGGGAGAGGCGAAGCGTGACGCGCAGACGGTCCCCCGCCTCGGCCTGGGTCGAGTCGGCGAGGTAGTCGCCGAGCAGCGGCAGCGTCGCCGGAGCGACGTCGACGACGACCTCGAGGTCGTCGGGCGACGCTTGGAACAGGGTCTCCGGGATGGCGCGCCCGGAGTGGTCGCCGATGGGCTCGTCGGTCACCTCGAGGTCGCTCATGCGATCGACGCGGAAGTTGCGGACGTCCTCGCGCAGGTGGTCGTACGCCTGCAGGTACCAGTCGGCGCCGAGCGAGGCGATCCGCAGCGGGTCCACCCGACGCCGGCGGCGTTCACCCCGCGCGTTGAGGTAGTCGAAGTCGAGGCGATGACCGGATGCCACGGCCCGACGTACCGTCGCGAGCGACTCGTCGGCCGACTCCTCGGCGACCGCGAGCCGGCTCGGCGCCGAGGATGCGCCGGCGCGCAGCTTCTCGGTCAGCGCCGCGAGGGAGGCCCGGCCGGCGTTCTCGGGCAGCGCCGAGAGGTACTGCAGGCCCGCGATGAGGGCGGCCGCCTCGCGCGCCGAGAGCCGCGGGGCGTCGTCGATCGCGACGTGGTGCACGATCACGATGACGTCGTCCTCCTCGAAGGAGTCCCAGTCGATGTCGAAGAGGTCGTTGGGCTGGTACGTGCCCGTCGCGCCGGGCAGGCCCGACGTGGCGATCAGCATGACCGCGTCGCGGATCTCCTGCTCGCCGACGCCGAAGTGCGCCGCGGCCTCGGCGACGTCGACGACCCGCTGCTCGAGCAGATAGGGCACCAGCGACAGCAGGAACACGAGCTTGTCGGGCGCGCGCAGGCCGGCCGGCCGCCGCGAGGACGGTCCGCTCATGCCGCTCCTCCTGCACGGTGCGCCGCCGCGACGGCCTCGAGGCGGTCGCGGACCGCGTCGCGCAGCGACGCCGGCGCGAGCACGCGCACCTCGGGGCCGTACGAGGCCAGTTCGTCGGCGAAGATCGCCGCGTCGGTGTAGTGCAAGCGGATGACGCCGGCATCCTCGTCGGCGGCGACCGCGCGCTTGCCCAGTCGCACCTCTGCATCGGACCCCGCGCGCACCGCGAGGTCGGCCGCATTCGACAGGCGCAGCGCCTGCAGGTCGGCCAGCGCGCGGTCCTGGATGTCGGGCGGCGGAGGCGCGAAGGGCGCACCCGCGACCACCTGCACATCGCCCACGATGCGCGAGAGCAGGAAGGTGCGGCCCTCGTCGACGTCGACGTCGCGGCCGTGCAGGTGCCAGCGCCCCTCGTGCAGCACCATCGCGTACGGCTCGACCGTGCGCAGGCGCGGCTCGTGCTCCCCCGGCTTGAGATACCGGAATCGCACGCGCTGGCGCTTGTCGAGCGCCTGGCGGATCGGCTCGAACGCGGCATCGCGCACCCGCAGGCGAGGCGCGTACCCGATCACGGGTTCACGCGGTTCGATGCCGAGCGAGCGGAGCTTCGTGAGTGCACGCTGCGAGTCGGCCGACAGCGACGCCTCGCGCCACACCTCGGCCGCGAGGCCGAGCAGCGCGAGCTCGTCGGGCGTGAAGCGCACGTCGACCGGCAAATCGTACTCGCCTTTGGGGATCCGGTACCGCAGCGCCTGGTTGTCGCCGGGCCGGTCGGGCGACTCCACCGTCTCGAGCGGGATGCCGAGGTCGCGGATGTCGTCCTTGTCGCGCTCGAACTGGCGCTCGAGGTTGGCGTTGCCGCCGCGTGCGTCGTACCGCTCGGCGTATCCGCGCACGGTCGAGAGGATCTCGGACTTCAGCAGGCCGGTCTCGGTGGCGAGCAGCGCCAGGACGAGGCTGAACAGCCGGTCCTCGACCGGGATCCTCGGCTCTCCCGAGCGCTTGGGTGTCGCCACGTCAGCGATCATACTGAAGCGCCGCGGCGGCACGGCGACCGCTCGTGGTCACACCACCCCGAGGACGTCGACCACGTAGAACGTGGCCGGGTTGCCGGCATCGTCGGCCGGGACCGCGATGCCCAGCTGCGAGCCGACCGTCACGCCTTCGAGCGACGACGCGAAGGGCGGGCCGCCCTGGGACGCCGCATCGTCGCCGACGATGATCGCGGTCGGGCCGCCCTGCTCCCACGTGGAGCCGTCGAGGACGGTGCCCTCATCCCAGTTCACGCCGGTGTAGTGCACCACGACCTGGTCGCCCGACTCGACCTCCTCGCCGTGGCCCTTCTTCAGGAGCTCGACCTCGGTCGACTCGAACGGCGCCTCGTCGGGAACCGTGATGCCGGGACGTCCGTCGGGCGCGAGGACCACGGCGGGGAACCCGTCGCGCGTGAGCTGCGGGGTGCCGTTCGCGCGAGGCATGAATGCGCGCTGCACGTCGAACACCACCACGAGGCTGTCGTCGCCGCTGATGCCGAGGGACGCGTTGCCTTCCTCGCCGAACCCGTCCTCGGGCGGCACGACGACCGCCACCCGCGATCCCTCGCTCGTGCACGAGAGGCCCTTGCTGAGGCCGGGGAGCGTGTTGCTGCCCAGCAGCACCGGAACCGGATCCTCGTCGCCGAACCCGACGACCTGGATCTCGTCGCCCGTGGTGCCGTTGTAGACGGCGAGGCCGACGAGCGCCTGCTGGCCCTCGATGAGATTCTCGCCATCTCCCTCGATCACCGTCGTGCACTGCGTCGTCCCGGGCGAGACCGGCGTCGGGAAGTCGACCTTGGGGGCGTCGCCGAAGTCACCGCGCACCTCGATGAGATCGGACGACGCCCCGGCCGTCGCCTGCGGCTCGGGCGCCGGGGCGGAGCAGCCGGAGAGCGTGATCGCCAAGGCGGTCGCGGTGGCCATGAGTGCGAGCGGGACGCGCACGGATCCTCGTTTCGTCGGGTGGGACGGGCGGCAGACAGCCTAGTCGGCGTCGGCGGGCTCCGTGGTCTGGTCTGGGTCGTCGTCGCCGCGCGAACGGCGCGCCGCGGCATCCGCCGCCCTCGCGCGCTTGCGAAGCACCTTGTCGCTGACGTTGCGCTCGCCGAGCGCGCCGGGCGTCCACGCCTCGACGTCCTCGTCGCTGAACTCGGTCTTGGAGGGCCGGCGCTTGAGTTCGGGCAGCACCGTGCCGGGTGCGAGCCGCCGCGCCGTGAGCAGGAAACCGGTGTGGGCGATCATGCGGTGGTCGGGCCGGACCGCGAGCCCCTGCACGTGCCATCCGCGAACCATGGTCTCGTTCGCCTGCGGCTCGGTGTACGCGCCGGTCGCACGGATCGCCTCGGCGACGCGCGAGAGCTGCGTGACGGTCGCGACATAGCAGAGGAGCACCCCGCCGGGCTTCAGCGCGGTCGACACGACGTCGATGCACTCCCAGGGCGCGAGCATGTCGAGCACCACGCGGTCGACGGACGCGTCGGCGGCCTGCTGCGGCAGCGTCTCGGCCAGGTCGCCGAGCGTGATGGACCAGTTCTCGGGGTCCTCGCCGTGGAACGTCGCGACGTTGCCTCGTGCGACCGACGCGAACTCCTCGCGGCGCTCGAACGAGAGCAGGCGACCCTGCGGGCCGATCGCTCGCAGCAGCCACAACGACAGCGCACCGGATCCGACGCCGGCCTCGACGACCGTCGCACCCGGGAAGACGTCGGCCTGCGCGAGGATCTGCGCGGCGTCCTTCGGGTACACGATCGCCGCGCCGCGCGGCATCGACATGACGAAGTCGCTGAGCAGCGGGCGCAGCGCGAGGTACTCGACGCCGACCGCGTTGGCGACGACCGAGCCGTCGGGCAGCCCGATCAGGTCGTCGTGCGCGATCGGGCCCTTGTGCGAGTGGAACACCTTGCCCGGCTCGAGCGTGATCGTGTGCAGCCGCCCCTTGGGACCAGTGAGCTGCACGCGGTCGCCGGCCCGGAACGGCCCGCTCGCCTCGCCGCGGCTCATGGGCGATCCCAGACGGATGCCGCGACCGCGACCACGTCGTCGAGCGAGCGTCCGTCGAGGGTCGGCCAGACGACGTGCGAGGGCGCCTCGTCGAGCGAGAGCATGTGGGGCACCCCGATGGAGACCGCACCCGCGCTCATGGCGGCGGCGAGTCCGGTCGGCGAGTCCTCGATCGCGACGCAGTCGGCGATGTCGACGCCGAGGCGGCCCGCCGCGGCGAGGTAGGGCTCGGGATGCGGCTTGGGCGCCGCCACCTCGTCGCCCGTGACGAGCTCGTCGAAGGCCGTGAACGGGATGGCGCCGACGATGTCCTCGGCCATCGACCGGATCGACATGGTGACGAGCGCCGTCGGGATGCCGGCCTCGCGGACCGACCGCAGCAGCTCCTGCGCGCCCGGCTGCCACGGCACGCCGTGCTGGGCGAGCTGCTCGCGCACGCGCTCGGTGAGCCGTGCGACGATCTCGTCGGCGGGGAGGTCGACGCCCTCGCGCTGGAAGACCGCGGCGGCATCCCACAGGCCCGCGCCGACGAGCTGGAGGGCGTCCTCCTCGGTCCACGATCCGCCGAACTCGCGGATGAGCTCGGTCTCGGCCCGCATCCAGTACGGCTCGGTGTCGACGAGGGTGCCGTCCATGTCCCAGAGGACGGCGGCGGGGAGGCGCTTGGTCACAACGGGCGATTCTATCCGCACGCCCTATTGTGGAGATGAGCCCGGAGATCCCGGTCTCGGGAAGCGGGGCGAACCGAGTGCAGCATCCGACCGGATTCGAGGGCGGCCGACTCCTCATCGTGGCCTTCGAGGGGTGGAACGACGCGGGCGAGGCCGCCACGGGGGCCGCGAGGCTGCTGGCCGAGCGTCTCGGGCTGGTCGAGATCGCCGCGGTCGACCCCGAGCTGTACTTCGACTACCAGTTCACGCGTCCGACCATCCAGGTCGACTCCGACGGCGTGCGACGGCTGAGCTGGCCGGGTGCGGCGATCCTCGGCCCGAGCGGGATCCCGCAGGAGGACGACGACGAGATCGTCACCGGCCCCGGTGCCGACACGCTGCACGTGCTGCTCGGTGCCGAGCCCGCACGCACGTGGAAGGGCTTCGCGGCCGAGCTCATCGACGCCGCGCTCTCGGCCGACGTCGAGGGCATCGTGCTGCTCGGCGCCATGCTCGCCGACGCGCCGCACACGCGTCCCCTCGCCGTGTTCGCGTCGAGTGAGAATCCCGAGGTGCGCGCGGCGCTCGGCGTCGAGCGCTCGTCCTATGAGGGTCCGGTCGGCATCCTCAGCGTCATCGCCGACCAGGCCGAGCGCGTCGGCATCCCGACCGTGTCGCTCTGGGCCTCCGTGCCGCACTACGTGCACAACGCGCCCTCGCCGAAGGCCGTGCTCGCGCTCCTCGGCAAGGTCGAGGAGCTCACGGGCCTCAGCATCCCCCGCGGTTCCCTCGAGGACGAGGCGCAGGCATGGGAGGCCAGCGTCGACGCGCTCGCCGCCGACGACGAGGAGATGGCCGGCTACATCCAGCAGCTCGAGCAGGCCCGCGACGCGGTCGACGCGCCCCAGGCGTCGGGCGAGGCGATCGCCCAGGAGTTCGAGCGGTACCTGCGGCGCCGCGGCGACCAGCCCGGCGGCGGGCCGTGGCGTCCGCGCGACGTGGGCTGAGCCTCCGCTCGCCCGCGGCCGGCCGGCCCGGCGGCCGCCCGATCAGAACGGCTCGAGGACGCCGACGCCCAGCAGGATGAGGATCGTCGCGCCGAGCGCGATGCGGTAGATCACGAACGGCAGGAAGCTGTGCCGTGAGATCCACTTCATGAAGACCGCGATGATCAGGATGGCGACGCCGAACGCCACCGCGGTCGCGACGGCCGTCTCGACCGGGCCGTACACGGCCGGCTCCCCCATGCTCATGAAGAGCTGGTAGAAGCCCGAGCCGAAGACGGCCGGGATCGCCAGCAGGAACGCGTATCGCGCGGCCGCCGCGCGCTCGTAGCCGAGCAGCAGCCCCATCGTGATGGTGCCGCCCGATCGCGAGACGCCCGGGATGAGGGCGAGCGACTGCGCGAGGCCGAAGTACAGGCCGTGCGGGTAGGTGAGGTCCTCGAGCTTGCGGCGCTTGGCCCCCGCCCAGTCGGCGAGGCCGAGCACGATGCCGAAGACGATGAGCATCGTCGCGACCACGTACAGCGAGCGGAAGGTCGTCTCGATCTGGTCCTGGAACAGCAGGCCGAGCACGACGATCGGGATCGAGCCGATGATGATCAGCCAGCCCATGCGCGCGTCGGGGTCGTCGTGCGGGATCTTCCCCCGGATCGCCCGGAACCAGTGCGAGACGATGCGCACGATGTCGCGCCAGAAGAACACCACGACCGCCGTCTCGGTGCCGAGCTGCGTGATCGCGGTGAACGCCGCACCCGGATCGGCCGCGTTCGGCAGGAACTCACCGAGGATGCGCAGGTGCGCGCTCGATGAGATCGGCAGGAACTCGGTGAGTCCCTGCACGAAACCGAGGATGATGGCTTCGAGCAACGGCGTGGTCGCCTTCCCGCCCTCGCACGGCGAAGGGCATCGGACCGTCGTGGTCGGGTTCGGGTGGAGTCGTGCTCAGTACGCGAGGAGCAGGTCGCGCAGGACCTGCCTACCGAAGACTAGTGCGTCGAGCGGCACGCGCTCGTCGACGCCGTGGAACATCGAGGGGAAGTCCAGCCCGTCGGGCAGGCGCAGCGGCGCGAACCCGTAGCCCGCGATGCCCAGCCGCGAGAGCGACTTGTTGTCGGTGCCGCCGCTCAGCAGGTACGGGAACACCTGCGCCTCGGGGTCGTGCACGCGCAGCGCCGACGTGACCGCGTCGACGAGGGGGCCGCGGGTCGGCGCCTCGAGGCCGACGTCGCGGTGCACGACCTGGATCTCGATGTCGGGGCCGACGAGTTCGCGGATCTCGGCGAGCACGTCGTCCTCCTCGCCCGGCAGGGTCCGGATGTCGACGAGCGCCTCCGCCCGGTCGGGAATGACGTTGTGCTTGTAGCCCGCGCTCAGGAGCGTCGGATTCGAGGTCGTACGCAGCGTCGCCGTGATGAATCCCGACGCGGATCCGGTCGCCAGCGCGAGCTCGTCGGGAGCGACCTGCTCGGGATCGACGCCGAGGGCGCCGGCGATCGCGGCGAGGAGCTCGCGCGTCGTGCCGGTCAGTCGCAGGGGCCACTCGCGGCGGCCGATCTTCGCGATCGCATGGGCGAGGGCCGTGACCGCGTTCTCGCGCACGAGCCGGGAGCCGTGCGCGGCCCGGCCGTGCGCCACCAGGCGCACCCAGATGAGCGACTTCTCGCCCGTCTGGAGCAGGTAGGCGCGCGTGCCCCCGACGGTGATCGAGTAGCCGCCGACCTCGCTGATCGCCTCGGTGGCGCCGACGAAGAGCTCGGGGTGCTCGTCGACCAGCCAGCTCGCGCCGTAGAGTCCCCCGGCCTCCTCGTCGGCGAAGAACCCCAGGATGAGCTCGCGCTCGGGCAGTCGTCCGGCGGCGAGGATGTCGCCGACCGCCGTCAGGATCATGGCGTCCATGTCCTTCATGTCGACCGCGCCGCGGCCCCACAGCATCCCGTCGCGGATCTCGCCCGCGAACGGATCGACGCTCCAGTTGCGCGGATCGGCCGGGACCACGTCGAGGTGGCCGTGCAGGACGAGCGCAGGCTTGGCCGGGTTCGCCCCCGGGATGCGCGCGACGACGCTCGCACGCCGCGGCGCCGACTCGTGCATCACGGGGTCGAGCCCCATGGCGCGCAGCCGCGCCTCGACGTACTCGGCGGCCTCGCGCTCGCCGTTCGAACGGCCCTCGCCGTGGTTCGTCGTGTCGAACCGGATGAGGTCTCGGGCGATGACGGCGGTCTCGTCGAGGACGGCTGCGGCCGCGCCATCCGGGTTCGCGTCGGGCGTCGGGGCGTCGGTCGGGGTCGTCTCGGCCATGCGCTCCACCGTAGCGTTCGGCCGGCCCCGGAGGCGGTGCGGGGGTGGTGCGTGGTGGTCAGCGGGCCCTGCGATCCGTGCTAATGTCGTCTACGGCCGCTGAGCGATCAGCGGCAGGCAACGCGCGGGTGGCGGAATTGGCAGACGCGCTAGCTTGAGGTGCTAGTGCCCGGATAGGGCGTGGGGGTTCAAGTCCCCCCTCGCGCACGCGTTGTCGAGAAGGCCGGATCTTCGGATCCGGCCTTCTCGCGTTTCCGGTCTCCTCCGTCCGCGCCACCTGCGCCGATGACGCCCGCGTCCCGAGGCTGTCGCACGTCCAAGGCAGGTCGTGCACTGGAGTACGTCTCGCGAATCTCCTCAGGCGCAGAAACCTCACTCAGTGCGGTTGGGATGCATTCGCCCCCGATCGGGGACGTGGACGGACGGCATTCGCGACTTGCCGTATTCGAACATGTGTTCGAACATTGAGTGGTGACGATGACCGCTCCCCGATCCGTGCCGACGGCTTCCGCGGCGGCCGCGGGCCGGGTCGAGCGTGTAGAGGAACTGCAGGCGCGTATCCGCGGCATGCAGTCGACCCGGCTCGATTCGCGGGCGGTGCCCACGCATCCCGCGCTCGCCTCGGTGCTGCCCGGGGGCGCACTCCGCGAGGGCGCGGTCGTGCAGGTCGAGGGGTCGGTCACGCTGCTCATGGCGGCGCTCGTCGGGCCGTCGCAGAGCGGGCGGTGGGTCGCGGTGGCGGGCATCCCCGAGTTCGGCGTCGAGGCGGCCGCGCGGTTCGGCATCGACCTCGAGCGGCTCGTGCTCGTGCCCGATCCGGGCCGGCAGTGGCTCACGGTCGCGGCGGCGCTCGCCGACGTCATCCCGGTGGTCGCCGTGCGGCCGGCCGGCCGGCTCGCGCCCGCCGAGGCGTCGCGGTTCGCCGCGCGGCTCCGCCAGCGCGGTGCGCTGCTGCTCGTCGACGGCGACTGGCCCGGCAGCGACGCGCGCCTCGAGCTCGAGCGGAGCGAGTGGACCGGGCTCGAACACGGCCACGGGCACCTCGCCGAGCGCGAGGTCGTCGTCCGGGTCACGGGTCGCGGCGAGGTCGGCCGGGGCAGCCGTCGCCGCCTCCGGCTGCCGGCGGGCGACCTGGGGTTCGCCGCGATCGGCGAGGCCGACGCGACCGGGCGCGACGCGGCATCCGTCGCCGACATGACGGCCGCCGACGGCGGCATCGTGCACCGGCCCGACTTCGCGGCGAGGGCCTCGTGAGCGCGGCCGTGCGCACCATCGTGCTGTGGTGTCCCGACTGGCCGGTGCTCGCCGCGTGCCGCGAGGCCGGCCTCGACGCGGCCCAGCCGGTCGCGCTGACCGAGTCGGGCCTGGTGCACTCGTGCTCGGCGGCGGCCCGGCGCGATGGCGTGGCGCGCGGGCTGAAGCTCCGCGAGGCGCAGTACCGCTCGACGGCGCTCACGGTGCTCGAGTACGACGCGGCGCTCGACCATCGCGCGTTCGAACCGGTCGTGCGCGGCATCGAGGCGATCGTGCCGGGCGTGCAGGTGCTGCGGCCCGGCACGCTTGCGATGCGGGCGCGCGGCCCGTCCCGGTACTACGGCGGTGAGGATGCCGCGGCGCGGGCGCTGCTCGACGCCGTCGCCGGGCTCGGGGTCGTCGGCGCCCGGGTCGGCGTCGCCGACGGCCCGTTCGCGGCCGAGCAGGCGGCGCGTGCGGCCGTGCGGGGCGGCGTGCCCGTCCACGTGGTGGCACCCGGCGAGGCGGCCGCGTTCCTCGCCCCGTTGCCCGTGGCGCTCGTGGTCGATGCACGTACGACGACGCTGCTGCACCGGCTCGGCGTGCGCACGCTCGGCGAGTTCGCGGCGCTGCCCGACGAGGACGTCCGGCGGCGCTTCGGAGCGGCGGGCGCGTTCGCGCACGACCGCTCGGCCGGCCGCGAGCAGTCGCGCGTGGCGCCCCGCACTCCCCCGCCCGACTTCGAGGTCGAGCAGCACTTCGAGCCGCCGCTCGATCGCATCGACCAGCTCGCGTTCGCGTTCCGCGTGCGCGCCGAGGAGTTCATCGAGCGGATGCGGGCGGTGCGGCTCGTGTGCACCGGCATCCGCGTCGAACTCGACGACGAGCGTGGCGGGCACTCGAGCCGCAGCTGGCTGCACCCGCAGTGGTTCACGCCCGCCGATGTGGTCGACCGCGTGCGCTGGCAGCTGCAGGGCGCCGGCACGGCCGACGCGGGGCTCGACTCCCCCATCGTGCGCCTGCGCGTCGTGCCCGAGCGCGTCGACTCGACCGGCAACCACGAGCAGGGCCTCTGGGGCGGCGGCCCCGACGAGCGCGTGCACCACGGGCTGACCCGCGTGCAGAGCATGCTCGGGCACGAGGGCGTCGTGACCGCGGCGGTCGGCGGCGGGCGCATGCTCGCCGACCGGCAGGTGCTCGTGCCGTGGGGCGACCGCGCCCCCGAGCCTGCCGCGGCCGAGGCGCCATGGCCGGGGAGCCTGCCCGCACTCGCGCCCGCGAGCGTGTTCCGCGAGCGATTGCCGGTGGCGCTCGTCGACGCGGGCGATGCGGCCGTGTCGGTCGACGCACGCGGCGCGATCTCGTCGGCGCCCGCGTCGTTCGCGGTCGGCGCCGGGCGGCCCGCGCCGGTGCGCGCGTGGGCCGGCCCATGGCCGGTCGTCGAGCGCTGGTGGGATGCCGGGCGTGCGCGCCGCGTGCACCGGTTCCAGGTCGTCGACCACGACGGCTGCGCGTGGCTGCTGGTGCGCGATGCCGAGGGCTGGTGGGCCGAGGCGAGGTACGACTGATGGGCTGGAACAACCCCGAGATCCCGTGGTCCGAGCTCGAGCGGCGGCTGTCCGACCGGCAGCGGCCCGGTGGCTCGAAGGTCCTGGCCGACGGCGGCGACAGTCCGGGATGGAGCCGCAAGCGGCATCCGTACCGCCCCTCGCACGACGCCGACGAGCGGCCCGCCGGCCCCGTCGTGCCGTACGCCGAGCTGCACGCGCACTCGACGTTCAGCTTCCTCGACGGCGCGTCGGGGCCTGAGCGGCTGGTCGAGGAGGCGCACCGGCTCGGCCTCGCGGGCATCGCGATCACCGACCACGACGGCTTCTACGGCGTCGTGCGCTTCGCCGAGGCCGCCGAGTCGTACCCCGAGCTCGACACCGTGTTCGGCGCCGAGCTGTCGTTCGGGCTCACCGAGCCGCAGATGGGCGCGGCCGACCCCGAGGGCGAGCACCTGCTCGTGCTCGCCGCGGGTGAAGAGGGGTACCACCGGCTCGCCGCCGCGATCACGGCCGGGCAGCTCGCGGGTGGAGAGAAGGGCCGCCCGGTGTACGACCTCGAGCAGCTCGCCGAGCGCGCCGACGGGCACTGGGTGATCCCCACCGGGTGCCGAAAGGGCGCGGTGCGACGCGCACTCGCCGGCGAGGGCGGGGCGGATGCCGCGTGGCGCGAGCTCGACCGGCTCGTCGCCCTGTTCGGACGCGACCACGTGGTCGTCGAGCTCACCGACCACGGCGACCCGCTCGACCAGGTCCGCAACGACGCGCTGGCCGAGCTCGCCGCCCGTGCACGCGTGCCCGTGCTCGCGACGAACGCCGTGCACTACGCCACGCCCGGCGAGCACCGGCTCGCGTCGGCCCTCGCCGCGGTGCGCGCCCGGCGCAGCCTCGACGAGCTCGACGGGTGGCTGCCCGCCACCGACGGGCTGCACCTGCGCTCGGGCGCCGAGATGCTCGCGCGGTTCGACCGCTACCCGGGAGCGGTCGCGCACTCGGTGACGCTCGCGCGCGACCTGTCGTTCCGGCTGCGCAGCGCCCGGCCGAAGCTGCCGAGGCAGCAGGTGCCCGACGGGCACACGCCCATGTCGTGGCTGCGCGAGCTCGTGTGGGCGGGCGCCGACCGCCGCTACCCCGGCCTGCCAGATCACGTGCGCGACCGCCTCGCGAAGGAGCTCGACGTGATCGAGCAGAAGGACTTCCCGGGGTACTTCCTGATCGTGCACGACCTCGTGCAGGAGGCGCGGCGTCGCGGCATCCTGTGCCAGGGTCGCGGCTCGGCGGCGAACTCGGCGGTCTGCTACGTGCTCGACATCACGGGCGTCGACTCGATCTTCTACGAGCTGCCGTTCGAGCGGTTCCTGTCGTCATTGCGCGACGAGGAGCCCGACATCGACGTCGACTTCGACTCCGACCGGCGCGAGGAGATCATCCAGTACGTCTACGGCAAGTACGGCCGGCACAACGCCGCACAGGTCGCGAACGTCATCAGCTACCGGCCGAAGGGCGCGGTGCGCGACATGGCGAAGGCGCTCGGCTACTCGACCGGGCGGCAGGATGCGTGGTCGCGCCAGGTCGAGCGCTGGGGCGCCGTCGTCGAGACGCAGGACCACGACATCCCCGACGCGGTCGTCGAACTCGCCGAGCAACTGCTGACCTTCCCGCGGCACCTCGGCATCCACTCTGGCGGCATGGTGCTCACCGACCGGCCCGTCGGCGAGGTGTGCCCCATCGAGCACGCCCGCATGGAGGACCGGACGGTGCTGCAGTGGGACAAGGACGACTGCGCGTGGATGGGCCTCGTGAAGTTCGACCTGCTCGGACTCGGCATGCTCGCCGCGCTCCAGTACACGTTCGACCTCGTGCGCGAGCACACGGGCGAGCACTGGGAGCTCGCGACCATCCCGAAGGAGGAGCCCGCGGTCTACGACATGCTGTGCCGCGCCGACTCGATCGGCGTGTTCCAGGTCGAGTCGCGCGCGCAGATGGGCACGCTCCCCCGGCTGAAGCCGCGCTGCTTCTACGACCTCGTCGTCGAGATCGCGCTCATCCGTCCGGGTCCGGTGCAGGGCGGCGCGGTGCACCCGTACATCCGCCGCCGCACGGGCGAAGAGCAGGTGAGCTACCTGCACCCCAAGCTCGAGCCCGTGCTCCGGCGCACGCTCGGCGTGCCGCTGTTCCAGGAGCAGCTCATGCAGATGGCCGTCGCGGTCGGCGACTGCGACGCGGCCGACGCCGACCTGCTGCGCCGCGCCATGGGCTCCAAGCGCGGTGTCGAGAAGATCGAACGGCTGCGCGCGAAGCTCTACGACGGGATGGCTCGCAACGGCATCGAGCCCGACGTCGCCGACTCGATCTACGAGAAGATCGAGGCGTTCGCGAACTTCGGCTTCGCCGAGAGCCACGCCATCAGCTTCGGGCTCCTGGTCTACGCGAGCTCATGGCTGAAGCTGCACTACCCGGCGGCGTTCCTGGCGGCCCTGCTGCGCGCGCAGCCCATGGGCTTCTACTCGCCGCACACGCTGACGGCCGATGCCCGGCGGCACGGCGTCGAGCTGCTCCGGCCCGATCTCGCGCGTTCGGGCGTGAACGCCGGGCTCGAGCCGATCGGGGCGGCGGGTTCCGATGAGCCGGCGACGGATGCCGCGGCGGAGGCGAGCGGCATCCGTCGCCCCACTGGCATGCCGGAGTGCGCCCGCGTGACGCAACCGCCCGTCGGAGAGTTCGATCGCGACGCACCCGACCGCTCGGGCGAGCACCGGCGCGATGGCGCGTTCGCCGTGCGGCTCGGGCTCGCCGACGTCACCTCCATCGGCGAGAAGGTCGCCGAGCGCATCGTGGCCGAGCGCGAGCAGCACGGCCCGTACCGCGACATGGCCGACCTGTCGCGGCGTGCCGACCTCGACGCCGCGCAGCTCGAGGCGCTCGCCGCGGCGGGCGCGTTCGAGTGCTTCGACCTGCAGCCCCGGCAGGCGCTGTGGCTCGCCGGCGAGGCCGCACAGGACCGGGCCGACTACCTGCCGGGCGCGGTCGTCGTCGTGCAGCCACCGCTGCTGCCGATCCTGAACGACGCCGAACAGGTCGTGTACGACCTCTGGGCGACGGGCATCTCCCCCGACGACCACCCGATCCGGCACGTCCGCGAGCGCCTCGACGCCCGCGGGGTCGTGCGCATCGACCTGCTGCGCGAGGCCGAGTCGGGCCGGCGCATCGAGGTCGGCGGCGTGGTCACGCACCGGCAGCGGCCGGCGACCGCGAGCGGCATCACGTTCATGAACCTGGAAGACGAGTCCGGCACCCTCAACGTGATCGCGAGCGTCGGGGTCTGGACGCGGTATCGCCGCATCGCGCGCGAGGCGCCCGCGATGGTCGTGCGCGGCATCCTCGAGCGTTCGCGCGAGGGCGTGGTCAACCTGGTCGCCGACCGGTTCGAGCCGCTCACCGTGTCGACGACGAACCGGTCGCGCGACTTCCGCTAGCTGTGATGTCCAGGCAGGTTGTTGAGTCTGCTGATGGGTGCGGCTCCGATTGCGGAGTGCTGCCCGTGGTGATTGTAGAAGTGCAGCCAGCCGGGGAGCGCAGCGCGGCGTTCGGTCTCTGATCGGTAGAAGCGTGCGTATGCCCATCCGTCGGCGAGGGTTCGGTGGAATCGTTCGATCTTGCCGTTCGTCTGCGGCCGGTAGGGACGAGTCCGTTTGGGTTGAATGCCGAGCTCGGCGCACGCGTCACGCCAGGCGTTGGAGCGGTAGGCCGGGCCGTTGTCTGAGAGCACTCGTTCGACGGTGACCCCGTGGTCGGCGAACCACGCGACTGCGCGTTGCAGGACCGCGATGGCGGTGTCGGCTTTCTCGTTGTGGCAGATCTCGACGTAGGCGACGCGGGAGTGATCATCGATCACCGTGTGTAGGAACGCGGTGCCGATGTTCGGGTGTCCCTTCTGGGTCCGTCCGGTACGCACCGCAGTTGCCGCCTTGTTCTTGTCGCCTTGTTGCTTGCCTGTGAACCGCCAGCCGCCGCCGTCGGGGATGTTGCCGAACTTCGTCACGTCGACGTGGATCATCGAGCCCGGCTTCTCGTGCTCATAGCGGCGGATCGGTTCCCCGGTGACCCGGTCGATGCGAGACAGCCTGTTGATCCGACATCTCGTGAGCACGGCGTGCACGGTGGAGACCGGCATCCCGAGTGCGCCGGCGATCTGCGCCGGCCCGAGCCGACGACGCCACCGCAGCTGCACGATCTGTTTGACCGTTGCCGGCGGCGTCTTGGTCGGCATCGAGTGCGGGCGGCTGGAACGGTCCGTCATTCCGGCCGAACCTTCAGCGCGATAGCGTGCCGCCCACTTGCGGGCGGTGACGGGCGAGACCATGAACATCCTCGCCGCGATCGCCGGTGGCCACCGCTCTTCGACGACCAGCTTCGCGAGCCGCAGACGGGCGCGTGGAGTGAGAGCAGCGTTAGCGTGGGACACGAAGGCCTCCTGTTGCGTGAAGCGGTTCCTAGACAGCTCCACTTCACAACGGGAGGCTTTCGCCCGTCAGCAGATCACACGCGATTCACGAAGCAACGTCCTTGGACATCACAGCTAGCCATCGGCGGATGCCGCGGCATACGCCCGGCGGTACGCTGAGCGCGACCCGGACGATCGGTGCGGAGCGCACCGATCGCGAGGGGGTGTGCATCGTGATCGGGGCCGCACGCGCACCGCTGTTCACCGGCACGTTCATCGCCCTCACGGTCGGGGACCTCGCCTACTTCACCGCGACCGGCGTGGCGATCTTCGTGCTGCCGCTGTACGTGACCGGACCGCTGGAGCACGACGAGGTCGCCGCGGGCATCGCCTTCGGCGTCTTCGCGGTGTCCGCCCTCGTCCTCAGGCCCTTCGCGGGCCGGCTCGCCGACCGGTTCGGCCGTCGACCGCTCCTCGTCGGCGGTGCGCTGCTCGCCGCCGCCTGCCTGGCGGCGACCGCGGTCGCCACGGACCTCGTCGCGATCATCGCACTCCGACTGGCCGCAGGTGTCGCCGAGGCCGCGTTCTTCGTCGCGGGCTTCGCCGCACTCGCCGACATCGCTCCGACCGAGCGGATCGGCGAAGCGCTCTCGTACAACTCGCTCGGCCTGTACCTCGGCATCGCGCTCGGTCCGCTGCTCGGCGAGGCACTGCTCGAGAACCTCGGCTACCCCGCGGCCTGGCTGGGCGCCTCCGGGCTCGCGCTGCTCGCGGCCGCGCTCGTGCTCATCGTCGGCGAGACCCGTCCGTCGTCGACGGAGCACGACGGACCCTTCCGGATCCTCCACCGGCCGTCCATCCCGGTGTCGATCGGCTTCCTCACGTCCCTCGCCGCCGTCGGCGGGTTCCTCGCCTTCGCGTCCCTGCACGCCCGACGCGTGGGCCTCGCCGATCCGAGCCTGGCGCTGTTCGCGTACGGGGGCATCGTGGTCGTCTGCAGGATCGCGTTCGCCCGCCTGCCCGACCGGCTGCCGTCGCTGCCGCTCGCGGCGGCCGCCCTCGGCACGATCGCGACCGGCCTGATCTTTGCGGCGCTCTGGCAGGATCCATGGGGGTTCGTGCTCGGTATCGCGGTCATGGCCCTCGGCGTCACCTTCAGCACGCCCGCGTTCTTCTCCGCGGTCTTCGCGACGGCGGCGCCGTCGGAGCGGGGGCTCGCGTCGGGAACAGCGAGTGCCGCCATCGACCTCGGACTCGGGATCGGGCCGATCCTCCTCGGCTTCGTGGCCGCACCGTACGGCATCCCCTGGGCGTTCGGGCTCGCTGCGGCGATCGCCGCGATCGGTGCGGTCTGGACGCTCCGCCTCGCGGGCGGCGCGCGTCCTCAGCCGGTGACGACCCAGGATCCGTGAATGCGCGTCGGTCTCCCACGGCACGACTCGTGACGCCGTCGTGTCGTCCGGGCCGAGCACCGACGCTCGGCTAGCCTCGTGCGGTGCCTCCCTCGACCGCTGACCGCTTCGGACCCGATCGCTACAGCGACGACGTGCTCGCCGGCGACTGGCGTGCGGCCGGTCGCCGCACCATCCCCGAGGTTGCAGCGACCCGCGACCTCGTCGTCGAGCTCGCCGCCGACGGCTACTGCGGCGCCGTGGTGGGCGTCGAGAAGCAGACGGTGACGCTCGAGGACCGCCACGGGCGCACGCGCATGTTCCCGCTCGGCCTCGGCTTCCTCGTCGACGGCGAGCCGGTGCGGCTCGTCGCACCCGCCGCGGCCGCACCGAAGGGTCGGCTCCGGACCGCGTCCGGCTCGTTCGCGACCGAGGCCGGACCCGCGAAGGTCGCGCTCCCGAGCCGCATCTTCGTCGAGGGGCGGCACGACGCCGAGCTCGTCGAGAAGATCTGGGGTGCCGACCTGCGCGTCGAAGGCGTCGTGGTCGAGTACCTCGAGGGCGTCGACCTGCTCGGTGAGGTGCTCGACGAGTTCCGTCCCGGGCCCGGACGCCGTGTCGGCGTGCTCGTCGACCACCTCGTTCCCGGCTCGAAGGAGCAGCGGATCGCGGACGCCGTCATGCGGGGTCGCCATCGTGGGCACGTGCTCGTGGTCGGGCACCCGTACATCGACATCTGGCAGGCGGTGAAGCCCGCCAGGATCGGCCGGGACGCCTGGCCCGAGATCCCTCGCGGCACCTCGTGGAAGCACGGCGTGTGCGCGACCTTCGGCTGGCCGCACGCCGAGCAGGCCGACATCGCGCGCGCCTGGCAGCGCATCCTCGGCCAGGTGCGCGGGTACGGCGACCTGGAGCCGGCCCTTCTCGGTCGGGTCGAGGAGCTCATCGACTTCGTGACCGCGCCGAGCAGCGCCTGAATCGCGGCCGCCTCAGCCGATCGTGGTGCCGAACGCGAGGCCCAGCAGGTAGGTGACTGCGGCCGCGCCGAGCCCGATCGCGAGCTGTCGCAACGCCCGCTTGAGCGGCGACGCACCCGAGAGCAATCCCACCGTCGCGCCCGTGAGCAGCAGCGCGATGCTGACGAGCACGGTCGCGGTGACGATGGCGGCGAGCCCCGACATCCCGAGCAGCCACGGAAGCACCGGGATGAGCGCGCCGGATGCGAAGAACAGGAAGCTCGAGATCGCCGCGCTCATGCCCGTGCCGACGGCCTCGTCGTCGTGCTCGACGGTGCCGATCGCGTCGGTCGGTGCGGGCGTGCGCCCGGCGGCCTGCACGCGGGCCAGCACGAGTGCCGCCTGCTCGATCGCGTCGTCCTCGGCCATGCCGCGCGCCCGGTAGACGAGTGCGAGCTCGTTGGCGTCGAGGTCGAGGTCGCCGAGTGCCTCGCGCGCGGTCGGGTCGGGGGCGGACGCCTCGAGCAGCTCCCGTTGCGAGCGGACCGAGACGTACTCGCCCGCGCCCATCGAGAGGGCCCCGGCGAGCAGGCCGGCGATGCCGGTGAAGAGCACGACCGGCGCGGGAACCCCGGTGGCGCCGATGCCGAGCACGAGCGCGAGGTTCGACACCAGCCCGTCGTTCGCGCCGAACACCGCCGCGCGGAACGTCCCGGCGAGCCGCCGACGGCCGCGGGCGGCGAGCCCGCGCACCACCTCGCCGTGTATGCGTTCATCGGCGGCCATCGCCGCGGTCGCGTGCGGATCGGTGGCGTAGGGCGATCGTGCCTCCGCTCGCTGCGCGAGCGCGAGCACGAAGATCGAGCCGAACGCGCGCGCGAGTCCAGCCAGCAGCCGGGTCCGGACGTCGGCGCGCGGGATACCGCGGTCGTCGTCGCCGAGCAGGGCGAGCCAATGCGCCTCGTGGCGCCCCTCGGCGGCCGCCAGGGCGAGCAGGATCTCGCGTTCCTCGCCCTCGCGGCGCGCGGCAAGTTCGCGATACACCGCGCCTTCAGCGCGCTCGGCGGCCAGGTACCGCTTCCAGCGTGCGCGGTCGGCCGGCGTGGCAGTGGGCTGATCGGCGGTCATGGTGCTCCATAGGGTCGCGGGCCGCCGTCGCGATGCTGTCGCTCCGAGCGCCCGCCTCGTCGCGTCCGGCCCCGCGGGGCCTCCGAAAGGCTAGCGAACCGGATGGCGCGCACCGGCCGGATCCGCGGGATTGGCAGCATTTCGGAACGCCGAACGCCGAACGCCGGAGCCGGCCGGGTCCCGCGGTCAGCCGACGAGCTGCTGCCAGCCGTCGCCGTCGACGTGCTCGAAGATCAGGTTCGTCTCGGTGTGCGCGACGGCCGGATGGCCCGTGAGGTGCGCGAGCACGAACTCGCGCAGTTCCTCGGCATCGCGCGCCGCGACGTGCAGCAGGTAGTCCTCGGCGCCGGCCATGTGGAACACACCGAGCACGCCGGGCAGGTGGGGCACCGCATTGCGGAACGCATCGATCTCGCTGCGGTCGTGCTTGACGAGCCGCACCGCGATGAGCGCCTGCAGCGAGACCCCGAGTGAGACGAGGTCGACGTCGACGCGATAGCCCCGCACGGTGCCGAGGCTCTGCAGTCGTCGCAACCGCAGGGAGACCGTCGACTCGGCGACGCCGACCTCGGCGGCGAGGGCCGCGCCCGAGGCGCGCGCGTTCTTCGAGAGGGCGGCGAGCAGCGCGCGGTCGACTCGATCGAGTTCGGGTTTCTGCGCCATGTTCTCGTTCCTTCCGCGCGTTGCGAAGATCCTGCGCCGACCTGAGCCATCTTGCAAGAGTCTGCGGGTCAACTTGAGCCCTGTGACAGATTCTGCTTCATTTGCCGCATGCTGACACCGATGTCGAACCTCGAGACCCGTGCCGTCCACGCTGGGATGGAGGGGGTGCGCGAGCAGGGCTCGCACGTCCCCTCGATCGATCTTTCCACGACGAACCCGCTCGGCGACGTCGAGAACGGCGGCCTGTCGTATGAGGAGCTCGCCACCGGCGGCTCGCTCGGCGAGGGGCGCTCGGCCGTGTACCAGCGCCTGTGGCATCCGGGCGTCGCGCGTTTCGAGTCGGCGCTGGCCGACCTCGAGGGCGCCGAGGGCGCGGTGGCATTCGCCAGCGGGATGGCGGCACTCGCCGCCACGCTCATCGCCACCGTGTCCGCCGGCACCCCGCACGTCGTGGCGGTCCGGCCGCTCTACGGTGGCAGCGACCACGTCCTCGAGAGCGGGCTGCTCGGCACCGAGGTGACCTGGACCCACGTGGACGGCATCACGAGCGCCATCCGACCCGACACGGGCCTCGTCGTCGTCGAGACGCCCGCGAACCCCACGCTCGAGCTGCTCGACCTCCGGCGCGTGGCGGATGCCGCGGGGCGCGTGCCGCTGCTCGTCGACAACACCTTCGCGACGCCCGTGCTCCAGCGCCCGATCGAGCACGGCGCGACGCTCGTGCTGCACAGCGCGACGAAGTACCTGGGCGGACACGGCGACGCCATGGGCGGCGTGGTCGCCGGCCCGACGAAGTGGGTGGAGCGCCTGCGACGCGTGCGCGCGCTCACCGGCGGACTCCTCCACCCGATGGGTGCGTACCTGCTGCACCGCGGGATCCGCACGCTGCCCGTGCGCGTGCGAGCGCAGCAGGAGACGGCCGCCGCGCTCGCGGTGCGCCTCGAGGCGCACCCCGCCGTCGCGCGAGTTCGGTACCCGGGGCTGCCCGGACAGGACCCGCAGGGGCTGATCGGGCGCCAGCTCGCCGGGCCGGGATCGATCATCGCGCTCGAACTCGCGGGCGGCTACGACGCCGCCTGCCGGTTCACCGAAGCGTGCCGGCTCGTCACCCACGCCGTGTCGCTCGGCGGAGTCGACTCCCTGGTGCAGCACCCGGCCTCGCTCACGCACCGCCCGGTCGCCGCGCACGCCAAGCCGGACGGCGGCGTCGTCCGCCTCTCGATCGGGCTCGAGCACCTCGACGACCTCACCGCCGACCTGATGTCGGCGCTCGACGCGGCGGCCGAGCCTCAGGACCTCGGCCGCTCCCCTGCACTCGCCGCATCGGAGCCGGCCGCCGCGGAACGTTCGGCGTCGGTCGACGCCGGCTGATCTCTGCCGCCGTCGGGCGGCGCGGGGTTGCGGATGCCGATCCACGACACCGCGCCGCCGACGACGAGCAGCACGGCCGTCGCGATGGCCGCCCGTCGGTAGCCCTCGACGTCGAGCGCGTCGCCGACCACGACGCCGATGGAGGCGATCGACACGAGCCCCGCGATGCGCGCGACGGCGTTGTTGACCGCGGAGCCGATGCCGGCGCGAGCCGGATCGACGGCTCCGAGGATCGCGGCCGTCAGCGGCGCGACGGTCATCGCCATCCCGAGCCCGACGATGACCATGCCGGGGAACACCTGCCACCAGTACTGCACGGGCAGGTCGATGAGCAGGGTGAGCAGGTAGCCCGCCGCGATCACGAAGGGCCCCAGGGTCATGAAGATCCGCGGTCCGTAGCGACCGCCGAGCGCGCCGAACCGCGAGCCGAGCAGCACCATCATCACGGTGGGCGGCAACGTGGCGAGGCCCGCGAGGGTGGCGCTGAACCCGCCGACCTGCTGCAGGAAGATCGGCAGGGCGAACAGCCCCAGCGAGAACGCGGCGTAGATGAACCACGTCGCGAGGTTGCCTGCGGCGAAGTTCCGCGCGCGGAACAGCGAGAGCGGCAGCATCGGCTCGGGCGCGCGTCGCTCCCACACGACGAACGCGATGAGCGAGATCCCTCCGACGACGGCTGGAACGAACACGAGCGGGTCGCCCCAGCCGAGACGCCCCTGTTCGATGAGCGCGAAGACCGTGCCGCCGAGGCCGACGACGCCGAGCGCGGCGCCGAGCCAGTCGATCCGGGCGCGAACGACATGGGGCTCGTCGCGGCCCAGCGGATGGAGCATCACGAGCGCGACCGCGATGGGCAGCACGTTGATCGCGAACACGAGCCGCCACGAGACGAGGTCGACGAGCGCACCGCCGAGGATCGGCCCGATGAGGAATGCGCTCGTGGTCCAGGCCGTCCAGCGGCCGATCGCCCGGCCCTGCTCGGCCGAGGGGAAGGTCGCGATGATGAGCGCGAGCGAGCTCGGAACGAGGAGCGCACCCGCCGCACCTTGAAGCGCCCGCCCCGCCACGAAGATCCCGCCGTCGATCGCGATCGCGCACACGAGCGACGTCGCACCGAAGCCGACGAGCCCGATGCGGAGGATGCGGAGCCGCCCGAACGAGTCGGACAGCGAGCCGGCGAGGAGGATGAGCGAGCCGAGCGTGAGCAGGTAGGCGTCGACCGCCCACTGCTGCAGGGCGAGGCCGCCGCCGAGGTCGGCTTCGAGCGCGGGCAGGGCGATGTTGATGACCGCCCCGTCGAGGAACGCGATGAAGGCGACGATGATCGCGATGACGAGCACGCGCATCCGCCGGTCCATGCGCGTCATGCTACGCCGAGCCGTCACGGGCTCAGCGTCCGGACAATCGGCGGCGCAGCAGCTCGATCCGCGCCTGCAACTGGGTCACGGTCGCGTGCGCCACGTCGGGGCCGCCGCACGCGCGACGCAGTTCGGCGTGCACGAGCGAATGCGCCTGACCGGTCTGCCGTGCGTAGAGGCCGACGAGGCTGTTGAGCAGCGAGCGCTGCTCCTTCAGGGTCCGGTAGAGCGCGACGGGCTCGGTCGAGCCGCCGGCGCCGCCGTCGTCACCTTCCGTTGCGGCCACGTGCTTGCGCCGGTCGGACGCTCGACGCGCCTGACGCGCCTGGCGGTGCCGAAGCAGCTCGGCGACCTGGTCGGGATCGAGGATGCCGGGGATGCCGATGAAGTCGAGCTCCTCGTCGCTGCCGGGCTCGGCGAACGTCCCGAATTCGGTGCCGTCGTAGACGACCCGGTCGAACGTCGCATCGGAACCGAGCGCTTGCCACGTGAACTCGTCCTGGAGCTCGTCGGAGCCCTTCTCGTCGCGGTTCGCGGCCTCGAGCAGGCCGTCGTCGAGGCCGGGATCGTCGTAGTCGCCCGAGCGGCGGTCGAGCGCGTGGTCGCGCTGCCGCTCGAGCTCGGACGCGAGCGCCATGAGGACGGGGACGTTCGGCAGGAACACCGACGCCGTCTCGCCGCGGCGCCGGGCGCGCACGAAGCGCCCGATCGCCTGCGCGAAGAACAGCGGTGTCGACGAACTCGTCGCATACACGCCCACGGCGAGCCGCGGCACGTCGACGCCCTCGGACACCATGCGGACCGCCACCATCCATCGGCTCGTGCCCGCGGAGAACTCCTCGATCCGCGCCGACGCCTCCTTCTCGTCGGAGAGCACGACGGTCACCTTCTCGCCGCAGGTGCGCTCGAGGATCTCGGCGTACGCGCGCGCCACGGACTGATCGGTCGCGATCACGAGACCGCCGGCATCGGGGATCGACTGGCGGATCTCGGTGAGCCGGCGGTCGGCCGCCTGCAGCACCGACGGGATCCACTCCCCCGTCGGCTCGAGCGCCGTGCGCCACGCGGCCGAGTGGATGTCCTTCGTCGCATCCTCGCCGAGGCGGGCCTCCATCTCGTCGCCGGCCTTCGTGCGCCAGCGCATGCTGCCCGCGTAGACCATGAAGATGACGGGGCGCACCACGCCGTCGGCGAGGGCGCGACCGTATCCGTAGTCGTAGTCGGTGCTCGACACCCGGATGCCCTGCGCGTCGGGCTCGTAGTGCACGAACGGGATCGGTGCGGTGTCGCTGCGGAAGGGCGTGCCCGTGAGCGAGAGACGGCGGGTCGCCGGCTCGAAGGCCTCGCGGATCGCGTCGCCCCACGAGAGCGTGTCGCCGCCATGGTGCACCTCGTCGAGGATCACGAGCGTGCGACCCGACAGCGTGAGCTCGCGGTGCAGCGCGGGCCGGATCGCGACCTGCGCGTACGTGACGGCCACGCCGTGGAAGTGGCGCGCCACGCGGCCGTGGGCGTTGCGGAATCCGGGGTCGAGCCGGATTCCGACGCGCGCCGCTGCATCGGCCCACTGCCGTTTGAGGTGGTCGGTCGGCGCGACCACGGTGACGCGGTCGATCGTGCGTCGCGCCCTGAGCTCGGCCGCGAGCCGCAGCGCGAACGTCGTCTTGCCGGCGCCGGGCGTCGCAGCGGCGAGGAAGTCGCGCGGCTCGGTCTCGAAGTACCGGTCGAGCGCCTCGGCCTGCCAGGCGCGCAGCTTGGACGCGGTGCCCCATGGCGCGCGGGCGGGGAACGACGGTGAGAGGTGCTCGGCGGCCGAGGTGCCCGGCAGGTGATGGCCGGAGGGGGTCGCTGTGCTCACTGGATGGGAGGCTACCGGAGCGGACCGACAACGCTCCACTCGGCGGACTGTGCAGAATGGGGGGATGGTCACCCAGCAGCATCCGTGGTCGCGATATGTCGCGATCGGCGACTCGTTCACCGAGGGCATCGGCGATCCCGAGCCCAGCGCGCCCGGCGGCCACCGCGGTTGGGCCGACCGGGTCGCCGAGGTGCTCTCGCAGGGCACGGAGGACTTCGCCTACGCCAACCTCGCGATCCGGGGTCGGCTGATCCAGCAGATCATCGACGAGCAGGTCGAGTCCGCCCTCGAGCTGCGTCCCGACCTCATCACCATCTCCGCCGGCGGCAACGACGTGATCCGCCCGCGGACCGACCCCGACGAGATCTCGGCGCGGTTCGAGTACGCGATCGAGCGGCTCTCGCGGGACCGTGCGACCATCGTGCTGTTCACGGGCGTCGACGTGGGCTTCTCCCCCGTGTTCCGCGGCATCCGCGGCAAGGTCGCGATCTACAACGAGAACCTCCGCGCGATCGCGCAGAAGCACGACTGCATCGTCGCCGACCAGTGGGCGCTCGCCGAGATCCAGGACCAGCGCATGTGGGACCGCGACCGGCTGCACCTCAACTCGCTCGGGCACCACGAGGTGGCGCGGATGGTGCTGCGCGCGTTGAACGTCGAGAACGACCTCGAGCCCATGAAGCCCGAGCCGCTTCCCCTGCGCTCGTGGCGGGCGGCCCGCACCGAGGACCTCTCCTGGGCGCGCGAGTACCTCGTGCCGTGGGTGGTCCGTCGGATCCGGCACCAGTCGTCGGGCGACTTCGTCACCGCGAAGCGGCCCGCTGCGGGTCCGTACGCGGCGGGCGCCGACGAGCCGATCGAGCGGATCGCGGAGGGCGACTAGCTAGTCCGCGTCGAGTCCGCCGGGGTTCGTGAGGCGCCACCAGGCGCCCGGGTCGTCGACCGTGCCGTCGAGCACGATGGGCACCTCGATCCGCTGCGTCCCGGCCGTGACGACGGCGGTGCCGACGTCCGCGCCGTCGGCGGCGAGCGTGATCGGCTGGGCGGTGACCGCCACGTCGACCGGGGTGTCGGACCAGACCACGACGGTCGCGCCCTCGGCCGTGCGCGCGGAGGCCGTGTCGCCCCACGGTGTCGCGTACGTCGCGACCTCGGTGCCGGCCTCGATCGCCACGACCTCGTGGAAGCCCGGCGCGATCGTGTCGATCATCTCGGCGATCGCCTGGCGCACGGCGGGATGGTTCGCGCCGCCGAGCAGCACGCCCACGACGGTGATCGATGACGAGCCGACCGCGACGTCGGTGGAGAACAGCAGGTTGGCCGCGTCGTCCGTCGTGCCGGTCTTGATGCCGTCGACACCGTGCGTGCCGAGCAGCCTGTTGGAGTTCTTGAGCGTGCCGAGCTCGGGGATGTCCACCTGCTGCGTCGCGACGATCTCGGCGAGCGTGGCATCCTGCAGCGCGAGCTCGCCGAGTCGCACGAGGTCGGCCGCGGTCGCGGTGTTCTCGAGCGAGAGGCCGCTCGGGTCGGCGATGCGGAGCGACGTGAGTCCCTGTTCGGCCGCCCACGCGTTCGCCCGCTCCACGTAGGCGTCGACCGACCCGAAGCCCCAGATCGCGAGCGAGATCGCGTAGTTGTTGCCGGACGGCAGGAGCATGGCCTCGAGGCTCTCCTTGAGGCTTAGCGTCGCTCCGGCGGCGACCGGCGCGACCGAACCGTTCTGGGCGATCATGTCCCAGTAGATCGCCACGTCGGCATCGGTGTACCGGATGTCGGGACCGCTCTCGCCCGCCGGGATCGGCTGCTTCTCGAGCAGCACCAGTGCGGTGACGACCTTGGCGATGCTCGCGATGGGCATCGCGGTCGAGTCGTTCCCGGCCGCAAGCGCTCCGTCGAAGCCGACCGCGCCGACCGCCCACGCCCCGAAGTCGGGCTGATCGACCACCTGCGGCGGGGCGACGATCGGCGCCGGGTCGATGACGGATGGCGCGGCCGCCGGGATCGGCGCGTTGAGCGTGGTCATCGCGTAGGCTCCCCCGCCGACGAGGCCCGCGAGGAGCATCCCGAGCGTGCCGAACACGACGATCCGGCGACGTCGGTACACCCGCGCGGAGGGACGCGGGCTGGGCGCGGCCGCGGGTGCGGCCGCCGGAGGCGGTGCCGGATCGAGGGTACGAGTCATCCGTTGCAGGATATCGAGCCCACCTCTGCAAGTGCGTACAACGCCACGGCAGCAGCGGCCGCGACATTGAGCGAGTCGACGCCGTGCGCCATCGGGATCGTGACGACCGTGTCGGCCGCGGCGAGCGCCTGTCGCGAGAGCCCGTCGCCCTCGGCGCCGAGCACGAGTGCGAGCCGCTCGGGCGGCTCGGCGGCGAGTTCGCGCAGCGTGACCGCGTCGTCGGCGAGGGCGAGCGCGGCCACCCGGAAGCCGTGGGCGGTGAGCAGGGCGCGCGCCTCGGCCCATTCGGGAAGGCGCGTCCACTGCACCTGGAACACCGTGCCCATGCTCACGCGTACGCTCCGGCGGTAGAGCGGGTCGGCGCAGCGCGGGGTGACGAGCACGGCGTCGGCGCCGAGGGCGGCGACCGAGCGGAAGATCGCGCCGACGTTGGTGTGGTCGACGATGTCCTCGAGGATCACGACGCGCCGCGCGGTCGCGAGCAGGTCGGCCGGGTCGGACACCACGGGTCGCTCGAACGCGGCGAGCGCGCCGCGGTGCACGCGGTACCCGGTGATCGTCTCGAGCTGGGCGGGGTCGGCGAGGTGCACGGGGATGTCGAACGGGGCGAGCGCGGCCTCGAGCCCGGGCAGCCACTTCGCCTCCATCAGCACCGAGCGCGGCGTGCAGCCGGCGTCGATCGCACGGCGGATGACCTTCGCCGATTCGGCGATGAAGATGCCGCGCTCCGGCTCGGTGATGCTGCGCAGGGCGACATCCGTCAACCGGGCGTAGTCAGCGACGGCGTCGGATGTCGCGTCGCGGACGTGTTCGATTCGCATGCCTCCAGCCTGCCGGTTCTGGAAACATTCTCGAAAAGCCGGGCGTTTAGAATCACAGCACCGTCGAAGGGAGTGCCCGTGGTCACTGGGATCGAGGCGCCGGCTCCGTCCGACATGCTGCTCGACGAGGCGATCCGGCTCATGCGGGGGTCTCGCGTCGCCGTGCTCACCGGCGCGGGTGTGAGCACCGACTCGGGAATCCCCGACTACCGCGGCGAGGGCGCGCCGGTGCGCACGCCGATGACGTTCCAGACGTTCCTCTCGTCCGAGAGCGCCCGCAAGCGCTACTGGGCCGGCAGCCACCTCGGGTGGCGCCACTTCGGTACGGCCGAGCCGAACGCCGGTCACTTCGCCCTCGCGGCGCTCGAGCAGGGCGGCGTCGTGTCGGGCGTCGTGACCCAGAACGTCGACGGCCTCCACCGACGCGCGGGCAGCACCCACGTGGTCGAGCTGCACGGTGCGTCCGATCGCGTGCTGTGCCTCTCGTGCGGGCAGGTGTTCGCGCGTCAGGCCGTCGCCGACCGGCTCGAGCAGCTCAACCCCCACATCGACCTCGAGGTCGCGATCCGGCCGAACCCCGACGGCGACGTCGACGTCGACGACCCCGACGCCATCGTGATCCCCGCGTGCACGGTGTGCGGCGGCCTGCTCAAGCCCGACGTCGTGTTCTTCGGCGAGTTCGTGCCGACCCCGGTCTTCCGCCAGGCCGCGTCGCTCGTGCACGGCGCCGACGTGCTGCTGGTCGCCGGTTCGTCGCTCGTGGTCAACTCGGGCGTGCGACTGCTCGAGATCGCCCGCCGCCGGCGCGTGCCGATCATCGTCATCAATCGCGGCATCACCAAGGGCGACAGTCGCGCGACCGTGAAGCTCGACGCGGGCGCGACCGAGACGCTCACCGCGATGGCGGAGGCGCTCGTCGCATGATCGTCCGCCTCTGGCGGCATCCGGATGCCGCGGGGCCGGTCGTCGACGCGTCGACGGCCGCCACGATCGCGCTCGTCCGTCACGGCGAGACCGACTGGAACCGCCAGGGACGCATTCAGGGATCGACCGACATCCCGATGAACGAGACCGGGCGCCGGCAGGCGCGCGCGACCGCATCGCGTCTCGGCCCGCTCGGGTGGGATGCCGTCGTGACGAGCCCCCTGGCACGCGCCCGGGAGACGGCGGAGATCATCGCGGACGGTCTCGGCCTGCCGGCGCCGGATCTCGAGCACGACCTCGCCGAACGGCGCCACGGCACCCTCGAGGGCCTCACATCCTCCGAGCGCCGTGCACTCGAGGCGCGGGCGGTGCCGATCGCCGGACTCGAGTCCCGCGTCTCGGTCGTGTCGCGCGCGGTGCCGTCATTGCTGCGGCTCGCGGCGCGCCATCCGGGCGGTGCGGTCGTCGCGGTCACCCACGGGGGCGTCATCCAATCGGTGCTGCTGCACCTCTGGGAGCGGCGATCACTGCCGAGCGGTGCCGTCGCGAACGGCTCGGTGCACGAGCTGCTCGTGACCGGCACGCGACTGCAGGTGGTGTGCTCCGACGTCGACGCGATCGGCGTCGCCGACCTCGCCGGGGAGGCGCCCGCCTGATCAGCGGCGGGCGTGGGCCGCGCGGCCGCTCGCTCCGCCCACCTCGAGCAGCAGGGCGAGCAGCTTCTCGGCCGACTCGCTCCAGGTGAACCGAGCGGCGAGCTCGGCGGATGCCTCGGAGCGCCGTTCCCACTCGCCGGGTTCGTCGAGCGAGGCGATCGCTCGCGCCGCCGCCGGCGCGTCGTCGGCGGGGAAGTACACGGCCGCGTCACCGCCGATCTCGCGGAAGATCGGGATGTCGGTCACCACGACCGGCGTTCCCAGACGCATCGCCTCGACGAGCGGGATGCCGAACCCCTCGGCCTTCGAGGCGGTCACGAGTGCGGTGGCGCTCGCGAGCACGTCGGCGTACTCGGCATCGGTCGCGCCGTCGTGGAACACGAGTCGCGCCTCGGGAGCGAGGCGCGTCAGCCGGCCGCGCTCCTCGTCGGAGATGCGACTCATGAGGTGCAACTCATGATCGGGCAGCGTCGCGACGGCGCGCACGAGCGTGTCGACGCCCTTGTACGACATGAACGAGCCCATGTACACGAGCCGCTTGCCCGCCGGCCGGCGCCGCGGCAGATCGGGCGTGCCGAGGGCATCGGCCGCGTTGTGCACGACGGAGAGCGGGCGCTTCGTCAGGTGGTGCTTCCGGATCAGGCCGGCGCTCGTCTCGGACACGGTCACGACCGCGTCGGCCCGGTTCAGGAGGATCCGCTGCGGCCACCACGCGAGGTGGTAGAGCCGCCACAACCCGCGGACGAACGCGGGCAGGTCGCGCGGCGGCGTGCGGTTCTCGTAGTAGATGAGGTCGTGCAGCGTGAGCACGAGCCCGTAGTTCCGCCCCCACGACCCCATGGTCTGCATGGGCGAGAACACGACATCGGGCTTCAGCTTGCGCACCTGTCGCGCGACCCAGGGTTCGCGCGGGCTCGTGGGGCTGCTGACCAGCTCCCACGGCAGCGCCGGCAGCTTCGCGAGCTGCCGGTGGTCGCTGATGAGCATCGTGACCGGATGGCGCCGGCCGATCTCGCCCACGAGGGCTGCGGTGAACCGGCTGATGCCGTCGTGGTGGTCGATGCGCACGTAGCGGCAGTCGAACACGAGCCTCACGGGCGCTCCCCCTCGAGGAACACCCGGATGTGCCCGGCCGCCTCGGCGGGCGTCTCGTAGTGGATCAGGTGCCCCACTCCGGGGATGACCGCGAGCGTCGCGTCGTCGAAGAGGGGCTGCAGGCGACGCTGTGCGGCGAGCGGGGTGACGTCGTCCTGCTCGGCCACGACCAGGAGGACGGGCACCGCGATCGACGGCGCGTACTCGCGCACGTCGTGGCTGACGGATGCCTCGAATGCCTCGAGCACGGCGTCCCGGTCGCCGAACGCAGAGAAGTACCGGTCGTGCTGGTCGTGGATGAAGCGGCGGAGCGCGGGCTCTTCCGTCTTGGCCATGGTCACGCTCATGACGCGGACAATGACCCGGTTGCGCAGGAGCGCGAAGCCGAGCTTCTCGGGCAACGCGGCGGCGGCCCGGTAGTAGCCCACCGCGAGACGCGTCATGATCGCCCGCGGACCCTCGAGCGCCGGCGCGCCGATCGGGTTGACGAGCACGAGCTCGCGCGGCGCCAGGCCCGCCGCGACCGCCGCAGCCGTGATGATGGAACCGAACGAGTGGCCGAGCAGGGCGAAGCCGTCGCTGCCGCCGGCCGCCGCGGCATCCGACGCCCCGCACACCCCGACGAACTCGGCGAGCCAGGCCGCATATCCGTCGATGTCGTGCGCGCCCGCGGCGAAGGTCGATGAGGCGCCGAAGCCGGGCAGGTCGGGCACGATCAGTCGGTAGCCCTGGAGCTTCGCGACGATCGGCTCGAGCCCGTGGTGGTCGCCGCGGAACCCGTGCACCATGACGATCGTGGGTGCCCCCGGGTCGCCGTACTCCCACCAGGCGGTGTCGCTGCCGTGCACGAGGGCGCGGTGTTCGCGGACCGGGATGCGCGCGAGGTCGTCGGCGTACGGTGAGGCGATCATCGCAGTCATCCTACGGCGCGCCACCTGAGCGCTGTCGGGGGACGCGGATACCGTGACCGGCATGGAGCACTCCCCCGCCGCCTGGGCCGACACCCTCGCCGTCTTCGATCTCGAGACCACCGGCATCGACATCGACACGTGCCGGGTCGTGACCGCGCACGTCGGCGTCATCGGGCCCGAGGGCGACGTGCTCGAGCAGCGGCAGTGGCTCGTCGATCCCGGTGTCGAGATCCCGACGGCCGCGACGCTGATCCACGGCGTCACCACCGAGCGGGCGCGGCTCGAGGGGATCGCGGCCGCACGCGCGGTCGGCGAGATCATCGCGACACTGCGGGAGGTCGCGGCTCGGAGCCTGCCCATCGTGGCGTACAACGCCGCATACGACCTCTCGCTCCTGCGGTACGAGGCCGAGCGGTACGGGCACGAGCCGTTCCGCGGTCCGGGTTGGGTCGTCGATCCGCTCGTGATCGACAAGGCCGTCGACCGGTACCGGTCGGGCAAGCGAACGCTCACCGCGGCGTGCGAGCACTACGGCGTCGAACTGCTGGCCGCGCACGACGCGGGCGCCGATGCCATCGCGGCAGGGCGCGTCGCGCAGGCGATCGCTCGGGCATTCCCAGAGCTCGCGGCGTGCGCGATCGCCGAGTTGCACGCACGCCAGGTCGACTGGAGCCGCCAGCAGGCCGAGAGCTACCAGGACTGGCGCCGGCGCAACGGCGAGCCCGAGTTCACCACGTCGGGCGCCTGGCCGTTGCGCTGAGGCCGTCGCGCATCGCGCGCCGTCGTGGAATCCTTGGCACATGGAGCCAGCCCGCGTGAACCGTTCGGAGACCGAGGCGCTCGTTGACGCGAGCGCGCTGTGGATCCTCGGCGACACCCCGGTCGATCCCGTGCTCGAGGCGGCCGTCGACCTCATCGTCGCCGGGGCCGACTCGGCGGCGCTCCGCGAGCTCGCCGGGATGTCCGACGCGGAGGATCCGTGGGACATCCGCGCCGCCCTGGGCCGCGCATTCGACGAGCTCGGGCTCGAGATGCCCGATGCCGCCGCGCCCGAGACCACGCGGCTGGCGCTGCGCGAGCTCGGCGCGCTGCTGCTGCACGATCGCATCTCGGTGCGCGAGCTCCTCGACCGGGCGCGAGCGCTCGTGGGCGATCGCGCCGACTCGGTCGGCGCTCGCGAGCTGATCGACATCGGCGCCGCGCTCGATGCCGGCCGCTCCACGCCGCACGAGGCGCAGCTCGCGGCGATCGACTGGGCGACCGGCTACATCACCGCATCGCCGTCTCCCGAGGCGTGAACGAGGCCTGAATCCGGGCGGTGCGTCGGCGGCATGACGAAGGGCGCGCGACCGGAGTCGCGCGCCCTTCGTGGTGGCGTCTTAGGCGCCGAAGTTCTTGAAGCGCTTGTTGAACTTCTCGACGCGGCCCGCCGAGTCCATGATGCGCTGCTTGCCCGTGTAGAACGGGTGCGACTCGGACGAGATCTCGACGTCGATGACCGGGTAGGTCTCACCGTCGAGCTCGATCGTCTTGTCGCTGGACACCGTCGAGCGGGTGAGGAACGTGGCGCCCGAGGCGAGGTCGCGGAAGACGACGGCGTTGTAGGCGGGGTGGATGTCGGCCTTCATGAAGAGTCCTTGCTGATCGGATGATGGGTTCGCCCCGCCTCTGGGCAGGGAAGCGTGTCGGCCGTCGGGCCAAAACAGAAGTCTAGCAGAGGCTGGGATCTGGTGCGGCTCAGGCTGCCTGGCGGCGCGCCGTGTAGCGGCCGTCGCGCTCGGTGAGCTCGATCGGCATGCCGAACGTCTCGCTGAGCGTCTCGGGGGTCAACGCCTCGGCGATCGGGCCGGCCGCGCGGATCCTGCCGTCGGCGAGGAGCAACGCGTGCGTGAAGCCCTCGGGGATCTCCTCGACGTGGTGCGTGACCATCACGATCGCGGGCGAGGACGGTGAGGACGCGTATCCGCCGAGGAGTGCGACGAGTTCCTCGCGCGCACCGAGGTCGAGCGACGCCGCGGGCTCGTCGAGCAGCAGCAGCTCGGGGTCTGTCATCACGGATCGCGCGATCTGCACGCGCTTCTGCTCGCCGTCGGAGAGGCTGCCGAAACGGCGGCCCGCGAAGCCCTCGAGGCCCCATTCCTTGAGCACGCGCTGTGCACGACGATCGTCGATCGCCTCGTACTCCTCGTTCCACCGGCCGGTGACGGAGTAGGCCGCGGTGAGCACGGCGTCGAGGACGGTCTCGTTCTTCGGGATCCGACGTGCCATCGCGGTCGACGCGAAGCCGATCATGGGTCGCAGTTCGAAGACGTCGACCTTGCCGAGCGACTCCTGGAGCACCTCGGCCGAACCGGTCGTCGGGTGCATGGCTGCGGCCGCGATCTGCAGCAGCGTGGTCTTGCCGGCGCCGTTCGGGCCGAGGACCACCCAGCGCTCGTCGGATTCGACGTTCCAGTCGATGCCGTCGAGGATCGCGTTGCCGTCGCGGACCACCGACACGTGCTGGAACTGCAGAACCGTAGACGCCATGCGTTCCATGCTAGTGGGACGGATGGCACCCCTCCGCGCACCCCGGGAGGGGTCAGCGACCCGCGAGCACCCGCTCGTAGAGGGCGCGCGTCTCGCTCGCGATCGCGTCCCACGCGAAGTGCTGCTCGGCGCGCACGCGCCCCGCGGCGCCCATCTCTCGGGCCCGCGCGGGATCGCTCACGACCCGCGTCAGCGCGTCGGCCAGGTCGGCGACGAACTTCTCGGGGTCCAGCGGCGTCCCGGTGCCATCCTCGTGCTGCTCGATGGGCACGAGCACGCCAGTGACGCCGTCGTCGACGACCTCGGGGATGCCGCCGGTGGCCGTGCCGACGACCGCCGCGCCGCACGCCATCGCCTCGAGGTTCACGATCCCGAGCGGTTCGTAGACCGACGGGCACACGAAGCACGTCGCCGCGGTGAGGAGGGCGGTGAGCTCGTTGCGCGGCAGGTGCCGCTCGATCCACACGACGCCCTCGCGCGTGCGGCCGAGCTCGGCGACCAGCCCGGACACCTCGGCCATGATCTCGGGGGTGTCGGGTGCACCGGCGCAGAACACCAGCTGCACCTCGGGCGGCAGGACGCGCGCGGCCCGCAGCAGGTACGGCAGGCCCTTCTGCCGGGTGATGCGCCCGACGAAGACGATCGACGGCCGGTCGGGGTCGACGCCCAGTGCGCGCACCTGGTCGGGGTCGTCGTTCGGCTTCCAATCGGTCAGGTCGATGCCGTTGTACACGACCGAGACGCGCTCGGGATCGATGCCGGGGTACGAGCGCAGGATGTCGCGACGCATGCCGTCGCTCACGGCGATCACCGCGTCGGCGTCCTCGAACGCCGTGCGCTCCACCCAGCTCGAGACGCGGTAGCCGCCGCCGAGCTGCTCGGCCTTCCACGGACGCAGCGGCTCGAGGCTGTGCGCCGTCACGACGTGCGGCACGCCGTGGAGCTGCTTCGCGGTGAAGCCCGCGAAGTTCGCGTACCACGTGTGGGAATGCACGAGGTCGGCGCCCGCGGCATCCTGGGCCATCAGCAGGTCGACGGCCATGGTCGACAGCGCGGCGTTCGCGGAGGCGAACTCTGCCGGCGTTGCGTACGCGGTCGTGCTCGCCTCGTCTCGCGATCCCCCGAAGCAGCGGACCTGCACATCGATGTCGCGGCGCAGCGCCCGCACGAGCTCGGCGACATGCACGCCGGCGCCTCCGTAGATCTCCGGCGGGTACTCGCGGGTGAGGAGGTCGACTCGCATGCGGCAACGTTAGCCCCACGGGGTCATTCGCCGTCAACCTCCTGCCCCAGCCGACGCGGTGCTGACTACGCTGGGCACATGGTGGCGACGCGCAAGATCTTCGGAATCATCCTCGCGGGCGGCGAGGGGAAGCGCCTCATGCCCCTCACGGAGGACCGCGCCAAGCCCGGCGTCCCCTTCGGCGGGCAGTACCGGCTCATCGACTTCGCACTGTCGAACCTCGTGAACTCGGGGCTCCGTCAGATGGTCGTGCTCACCCAGTACAAGTCCCACAGCCTCGACCGCCACGTCTCGCAGACGTGGCGGCTCGACGGCATGCTCGGCTCGTACATCGCCTCGGTGCCGGCCCAGCAGCGACTCGGCAAGCGGTGGTTCTCCGGATCGGCCGACGCGATCCTCCAGAGCCTGAACCTCATCTACGACGAGCAGCCCGACATCATCGTCGTCGTGGGCGCCGACCACGTCTACCGCATGGACTTCAGCCAGATGATCCAGGCCCACATCGACTCGGGCGCCGAGGCGACGGTCGCCGCCATCCGCCAGCCGATCTCGCTCGCGAACCAGTTCGGCGTCATCGAGGTCGACCCGAAGTCCCCCGACCGCATCCACCGCTTCCTCGAGAAGCCGAGCGACCCCGAGGGCCTGCCCGACTCCCCCAACGAGGTGCTCGCCTCGATGGGCAACTACGTATTCAACGCCGACGCGCTCATCGACGCGGTCCTGCGCGACGGCGAGCGCACCGATTCCAGCCACGACATGGGCGGTGACATCATCCCCGCCTTCGTCGAGCAGGGCAACGCCGGCGTGTACGACCTCAAGCGCAACGACGTGCCGGGGTCGACCGACCGCGACCGGTACTACTGGCGCGACGTCGGAACGATCGACTCGTTCTTCGAGGCGCACCAGGACCTCATCTCGGTGCTCCCGGTCTTCAACCTCTACAACCAGGAGTGGCCGATCTTCAGCCAGCAGGTGAACTCGCCGCCGGCGAAGTTCACGCGCGACGCGCGCGGCTCGCTCGGCACCGTCATCGACTCGATCGTCTCGCTCGGGTCGGTGATCTCCGGGGCGCACGTCGAGCGCAGCGTGCTCGGCCCGTGGGCCATCGTGGGCTCGGGCGCCAACGTGTCGGACTCGATCCTGTTCGACCGGGCCCGCATCGAGGCCGGTGCAACGGTGCGACGCGCCATCCTCGACAAGGAGGTCGTCGTCGAGGAGGGCGCGCACATCGGCATCGACCGAGCCGAGGACCTCGCGCGGGGCTTCGTCGTGACCGACAGCGGCATCACCGTGGTGGGCAAGGGCTCGCACGTGCGGGCCACCGCGTGACGGCCGCGCCGTCCGGCCGCCGAGGCGGCCTGCTCGTCGTGCTCGACGCCGACTCGACCCTCATCCGCGAGGAGGCGATCGAGCTGCTCGCCGAGGCGGCCGGGAGCCTCGAGCACGTCGCCGCGGTCACCGAACGCGCCATGCGCGGCGAGCTCGACTTCGCGGCGAGCCTGCGCGAACGCGTCGCGACCCTCGCGGGGCTGCCGGTCGGCGAGGTCGACGCCGCGCGCGGCCGGCTCACGCCGACCCCCGGCGTGCGGGACCTCATCGACGGCGTGCACGCCGCCGGTGGCCGCGTCGGCGTCGTGTCCGGCGGGTTCCACGAGCTCCTCGACCCGCTGGCCGAACGACTCGGCCTCGACTTCTGCCGGGCGAACCGGCTCGAGGTCGACGGCGGGCGGCTCACCGGCCATGTGCTCGGCGATGTCGTCGATGCCGAGGCCAAGCGGCGCGCGCTCGAGGAATGGGCCGAATCGTCCGGCACGCCGCTCTCGCGAACGATCGCGGTGGGCGACGGTGCCAACGACCTGCGGATGCTCGATCGGGCCGCCCTCGGCGTGGCGTTCTGTGCGAAGCCCGTGGTGCGGGCGCGGGCGGATGTCGCGATCGACCGCGTCGACCTGAGCGGCGTGCTCGCGCTCGCCGGCCTGCGGGGCTGACTCCAGCGCGTGCCGGGTGCACCGCTGGGAGCTTGCTCCGAAGCTCCACGGCATCTCCGAGCCGGTCGTAGCATGTGGCCATGTCCGGTCGCATCATCGCACGCGCATTCGCCGCCGCCGCGTTGGGCGCACTCCTCGCCGTCTCGGGCACGCATGTGGCCCTGGCCGTTCCGCAGGCTCCGCCCGGCGAACCCGAGGTGATCCCGCTTCCGAACGGCTTCCAGCCCGAGGGCATCGCGATCGCGCCGGGTGGCACGGGATACGTCGGCTCGCTGGCCGACGGCGACATCTTCGTCTTCGACGTGCGAACGGGTGAGGAGATCACGACGCTCCAGGGGCCCGGTACGCCGTCAGTGGGACTGAAGGTCGACCAGCGCGGTCGGTTGTTCATCGCGGGCGGCCCCACCGGCGAAGCGCGGGTGGTCGACGCCGCGACCGGTGACGTGCTGCAGACCTATCAACTCACGACAGGCCCCGCCTTCATCAACGATGTCGTGCTCACGAATGACGGTGCGTGGTTCACCAACAGCTTCGCGGCCGAGTTGTACTTCCTCCCGCTCGGTCCCGCGGGCGCGCTCCCGGACGAATCCGAGATCGTGACGCTGCCGCTCACGGGCGACTGGGACCAGTCGGGCGGATTCAACGCGAACGGAATCGCCGAGACGCCCGACCACCAGGCGCTGCTGGTCATCCAGTCGTCGACGGCGACGCTCTTCCGCGTCGATCCGACGACCGGCGAGGCGACGGCGGTCGACCTCGGCGGCGCGATGCTCGCCGCGGGCGACGGGCTGCTGGTCGTGGGCCGCACGCTCTACGTGGTGCAGAATCAGCTCAACACCGTCGCTGTCGTCCAGCTCTCACCCGACGGGACGAGCGGCACGGTGGTGGACCAGATCACCGATCCGGACTTCCAGGTGCCGACGACGGTCGCCCGGTTCGGCAACGACCTGTTCCTGCCCAACGCGCGCTTCGGCACACCGCCGACACCCGACACCGAGTACTCGGTGGTCCGCGTCGACCGCTGAGCGGCCGGCCGGTCGCGGGGCTAGTGCCCCATCCCGAGGCCGCCGTCGACCGGGATCACCGCGCCCGAGATGTAGCCGGCGTCGTCGCCCGCGAGCCAGGCCACGACCTTCGCGACCTCGTCGGGCGTCGCGAACCGCCCGGCCGGGATGCTCTTCCGGTACTCGGCCTGCTGGGCCTCGGGAAGCGCATCGGTCATGTCGGTTTCGATGAAGCCGGGTGCGACGACGTTCGCGGTGATGCCGCGGGCGCCGAGTTCGCGCGTGATCGAGCGGGCCATGCCGACGAGGCCGGCCTTCGAGGACGAGTAGTTGACCTGACCCGCGCCGCCGAACAGGCCGACGACGCTCGAGATCAGCACGATGCGGCCGAAGCGTGCCTTGAGCATGCCCTTGGACGCGCGCTTGACCACGCGGAACGCCCCGGTGAGGTTCGTGTCGACGACGCTCGCGAACTCGTCCTCGCCCATGCGCATGAGCAAGGTGTCGCGCGTGATCCCGGCGTTGGCCACGACCACCTCGACGGGCCCGAGCTGGGCCTCGACCTCGGTGAAGGCACGATCGATCGACGCGGCATCGGTCACGTCGGCGCGGACGGTGAGCGTGCCCTCGGGGCCTTCGCCGGAGCGTGCCGTGACCGCGACGCGGTGTCCCTGCGCGACGAACTCCTGGGCGATGGCGTAGCCGATGCCGCGGTTGCCTCCGGTCACCAGCACGGTGCGGCTCGTCGTCATGGCGGACTCCGTCTCTCTCCAGGGATGCTCGTCATGGCCCGAAGGCCCGTCCCAGCATAGAGGTTGCCGAATCCGGGGCATCGGCTCGCCGCAGCGGTCGTAGGCTTGAGGGAGAGGAGCGCCGCAGGCCACGGCGACCAGCATGAAGCACCAGCCCCTGCAGTCGATCACGTCGCTGCCTCCATCCCCCGAGGAGGAGCGCCGAGCGCGCATGATCAAGTACACGATCATGATGGGCATCCGCGTGGCCTGCATCTTCGCGCTGCTCTTCGCGCAGGGATGGTGGATCCTCGTCTTCGCGGCCGGCGCGATCTTCCTGCCCTACTTCGCGGTGGTGGTCGCGAACGTCGCGACGACGAAGCCGTCCCAGGACGTCGAGCGCCCCGGCGGGATCGTGCCCCTCGGGCAGTCCGGCGCCTGGTCGTCGCCGGACTCGACCGGAACCTCGACGACCGACGAGCAGGCCGCGGATGCGCCCGCCGACGGCGACCGGCCGGCCGACGCCGACCAGCGCCGTGACGACCGTGATGACCGCCCGGAGGCCGAACGGTGATCGGCTCACTCGGCGCCGCCCCCAAGGGCGGCTGCTCACGCGCGGGATGCCGCGAGTCGGCGACGTGGCGCATCGACTGGCGCAACCCGAAGATCCACGGCAGCGACCGCGTGAAGACCTGGCTGGCGTGCGACGAGCACGTCGACTTTCTCCGCGAGTTCCTCGCGGCACGGTCGTTCCCCGTGCGGGTGTCGGCCTTCGATGCGGCGGCTCCGGATGCCGCGGCACCGGCGCCGCTCGGAGACGTGCCGGCGGCGGGCGGTGACGGCGCATGAGCGACTGGCGCTTCCTCGCGGCTCCGCGGTGGGCCGGCTATCTCGCGCTCGTGATCGTCTTCGCGATCGCCTGCTCCGCGCTCGGCACGTGGCAGTTCAACCGACGCGCCGAGGCTTTGGCCGAGGTGGCCAGGATCGACGCGAACTACGATGCCGAACCCGTGCCCGTCGCCGAGGCGCTGCCCGACCCCGCGGCGTTCGACATCGACCAGCGCTGGCAGGTCGTCGCCCTGACCGGCGAGTACCTGCACGCCGAGGAGGTCGTCGTCCGCAATCGCCCGTTCGAGGGCAGCACGGGCTTCGAGGTCATCACGCCCCTGCGGCTGACGGATGGCACGGTCTTCATGGTCGATCGCGGATGGATCGCGCAGGACTCCGACGGCCGGCCCTCCGAGGTGCCGTCCGCACCCGAGGGCGAGGTGTCGGTCACCGCACGACTCAAGGCGGGCGAGGCGCGAATCGCGGGCCGCACGTCCTCCGGGTCCGAGATGGCGACGATCGACCTCGACGAGCTGGCCGAGCGCGTGGGCGAACCGTCGTACACCGGCGCATACGGCATCCTGGTCCAGTCGGGCGACGACGCGGCCGAGCCGCCGCTCGCGCTCCCCCGCCCGGTCCGTGACGAAGGCCCTCACCTGTCGTACGCACTCCAGTGGTTCGTCTTCGCGCTGCTCGCGTTCATCGCGCTCGGGTGGTTCGCGAACCAGGAACGCAAGGCGCTGTCGACGGATGCCGCCGAGCGGGCCGGTGCACCGCGACATCCGGCCGAACAACGCACGCCCGCACGACCCGCACGACCTGCACGCGCGCGCAGCGACGCCGACGTCGAGGACGAGATCCTCGACCGCCGCTGACGTTCGAGTCCGGAGTATCTGCGGGTCGGCTGGCACGAACCCGCCGTACCGGCGATGTCGAGATGACGTTATGCCAGCTCGATGAGCTCCTGGTACTCGCGACTCCAGTGGTCCTCGACGCCGTCGGGCATGATCAGCACGCGCTCGGGGTTCAGCGCCTCGACCGCGCCGGGGTCGTGCGAGACGAGCACGACCGCACCCTCGTAGTGGGCGAGCGCGTCGAGGATCTCGCCGCGCGACGCCGGGTCGAGGTTGTTCGTCGGCTCGTCGAGCAGCAGCACGTTCGCGCCGGAGACGACGATCATCGCCAGCGCGAGCCGGGTCTTCTCGCCGCCGGAGAGGACACCGGCGGGCTTGTGCACGTCGTCGCCGGTGAACAGGAACGAGCCGAGCACCTTGCGCGCCTCTGTCTCGGTGAGGTTCGGTGAGGCGCTGACCATGTTCTGCAGCACGGTGCGCGCGACATCCAGCGTCTCGTGCTCCTGCGCGTAGTAGCCGACCCGCAGGCCGTGCCCCGCCTCGACGGCACCCGTGTCGGGCCGGTCGACGCCCGCGAGGATGCGCAGCAGCGTCGTCTTGCCCGCGCCGTTCAGGCCGATGATGACGACCTTCGAGCCGCGGTCGATCGCGAGGTCGACGGCCGCGAAGATCTCGAGCGAGCCGTAGCTCTTGGACAGGTCTTCAGCGCTGAGCGGCGTGCGACCGCACGGCGCCGGGGTCGGGAAGCGGAGCTTCGCGACCCGGTCGACCTGGCGCACCTCCTCGAGGCCCGCCAGCAACTTCTCGGCGCGCGCGACCATCTGGTGGGCGGCCGCGGCCTTGGTCGCCTTGGCGCCGAACTTCGCGGCCTGCTGTCGCAGCGCGTCGGCCTTCTTCTCGGCGTTGACGCGCTCCTTCTTGCGTCGCTCCTCGTCGGCGGCGCGCTGGCGCAGGTAGTGCTTCCAGCCCATGTTGTAGATGTCGATCATCGACCGGTTCGCGTCGAGGTAGAACACGCGGTTCACGACCTCGCCGACGAGCTCGACGTCGTGGCTGATGACGATCACGCCGCCCTTGTAGGCCTTCAGGAACTCGCGCAGCCACACGACCGAGTCGGCGTCGAGGTGGTTCGTCGGCTCGTCGAGGATCATCGTGTCGGCGTCGGAGAACAGGATGCGCGCGAGCTCGATGCGTCGGCGCTGGCCGCCCGACAGGGTCTTCAGCGGCTGGTCGAGGATGCGGTCGGGCAGGTTGAGGTTCGACGCGATCGACGCCGCCTCGGCCTCGGCCGCATAGCCGCCGAGCGCCTGGAAGCGATCGGTGAGGTTGCCGTAGCGCTTCATCGCCTTCGCCGCGACATCCGGGTCACTGGATCCCATGAGCTCGGACGCCTCGCGCATGCCGAGCACGAGCGAGCCGAGCCCGCGCGCGTCGAGGACGCGCGTGCGCGCGAGCATCTCGGGGTCGCCCGAGCGCGGATCCTGCGGCAGATAGCCGATCTCGCCCGAGCGGTCGATGCGGCCCGAGGTGGGGAGCGTCTCGCCGGCCAGCGTCTTGGTCAGCGTCGTCTTGCCCGCGCCGTTGCGGCCGACGAGGCCGATCTTGTCGCCGTCGGACACGCGGAAGTTCACGCCCTCCATGAGCAGGCGCGCGCCCACGCGGATCTCCAGGTCCTGGACGGCGAGCACGATGACCTCCGGTCGAGCGGCGTTGGGATGACGTGCCGAGCGGCACAGCCCTCCAGTCTAGCGTCGGGCGGCGGATGGCTCGTGTCGGCGGCGCACGGCAGACTGGCGTGATGGCGACGGCGTCCTCCCCCGCGCTGCGCGCGGCACGGCTCGCCGCGCACGGCTTCCGCGATCGCGCCGACGACGCCGTCACCGTCGTCGAGCGCCTCGGTGCGATGCAGGCGCAAGACCTGGCGGCCTCGAAATGGGCGATCGGCAGCCGGATGTCGCATCCCACGGTCCAGGCGGTCGACGCCGCGATCGAGTCGCGACGCATCGTGCGCTCCTGGCCGATGCGCGGCACGCTCCACCTGCTCCCGACGCGGATGCTGCGACCGCTGCTCTCGATCACCGGTCCGCGCGTGCTCGCCCAGGCGAAGCTCCGCCACCGGCAACTCGAGCTCGGCCCGGCCGAGTACCGCACCGCGCGCACGACCGTCGAACGCGAGCTCGCCGGCGGGTCGACTGCGACGCGAGAGCAGCTCGGCGCGATGTGGGCGGCGGCGGGCCTCGAGACGCCGGGCCAGCGCCTGTACCACCTCATCTGGTGGCTCGCGCAGGATGCCGTGCTGTGCGGCGGCCCGGTCGACGGGCGTGTCCAGCACTTCGCCCTGCTCGACGAGTGGGCGCCGGCGCCGGCCGATTCGCCGACCGAGCGCGACGACGTGCTCGGCGAGCTGTTCGCCGCCTACATCGGCGGACACGGCCCGGCGACCGTCGCCGACTTCGCCTGGTGGACCGGCCTCACGCTCGCCGACGCGCGCACAGCGCACTCGACAGCCGGCGATCGGATCGAGCCGTTCCCGGGTGGTGGCGACCGGTTCATCGGCGCCGGGGCGACGGATGAGGCAGCCACGCGGCCGCACGGTGCGCTCGCGCTCGCGGGGTTCGACGAGTACTTCCTCGGCTACGCCGACCGGTCGGCCGTGTGCGAGCCCGAATTCGCCGACCTCGTCGTCCCCGGCCGAAACGGCGTGTTCCAGCCGCTGCTGGTGCTCGACGGACGGGTCGTCGGCACGTGGGCGCGCGCGGGCACCGCTGCCAGGCCGCGGGCCGAACTGCGATGGTTCCGGTCCATGCCGTCGGGTGCGTCGGCGCGCTTCGACCGCCCCCTCCGCGCGTGGGCGCGGTTCGCAGGTGTCGCGCTCACGGGGATCGACGAGCGCGTGCACCGGGCCTGACCGGGCGGGCGCCCCATCCGCTCGCATCAATGCCGACGGGCGGCCCGGCCGAAGCCGGACCGCCCGTCGGGACGTCTCACGCCGAGGTCACGCCTGGACGAGCGCCGCCTGCAGCTCGAGGGTGATCGTGACCTGCTCGCCGAGGAGCACGCCGCCGGTCTCGAGGGCCGCGTTGTAGGTGAGGCCGAAGTCCTCGCGGTTCACGACGGCCTTGGCCGTGGCGCCGCCCTTGTAGTTGCCGTAGGGGTCGCCGCCGAAGCCGCCGAAGTCGAAGTCGAACGTGACGGGCTTGGTGACGCCGCGCATGGTCAGGTCGCCGTCAACCTTGAACTCGCCGTTCTCGACGCGAACGCCGGTCGAGACGAAGTCGATCGTCGGGAACTGGTCCGCCGCGAAGAAGTCGCCCGTGCGAAGGTGCGCATCGCGGTTGGGCTCGTTCGTGGTGATCGAGGCGACCTCGGCCGACGCGGTCACGCTGGACTCCAGCGGGTCCTCGGCGGTCACGAAGGTGGCGTCGAAGCGCTCGAACTTGCCCTTCACCTTGCTGATCATCAGGTGGCGGATGCTGAAGCCCACCTCGCTGTGCGTGGGGTCGATCTTCCAGGTGCCGGCGCGGTAGCCGGGGATCTCGATCGTCGTCGCGGTCGTCGTCATGCGGTGTCTCCCGTGTGTCTGCGTTGGCGGCCGAGTGGCCACAGTCAATGCAAACGCATGGAGCGAGCGGTTCTATTCCCGACTCGCGAGCGCGATCTCGCGACGGAGCTCGAGGACCCGCGTGGCGGCGTCATCGAGTCGATCCTCCGGGATCCTTCCGGACGCGACCGCACCGGCGATCGCGCCCGCCAGCCCGTCCACGCTGATGCCGAACTCCGACGGGTCGGCCGGCAGCACGTAGAGGAGCAGGTCCCCGCCCGCCGCGATCGCCCTGACCGCGTTCTCGTTCGGGTCCGCGAACTCGGGCAGCTCGTTGTGCTGGAGCATGAGCATGTCGTCGGTGACGACGACGCCGTCGAACCCGAGCTCCTCCCGCAGGATGCGGTGCCACTCGGGCGAGAGCGACGCGGGCGCGGCATCCACTGAGGGGTAGGCCAGGTGGCCGGTCATGACCAGCTCGGTGCCGGCGTCGATGCCGGCGGCGAACGGCCGCGCCGCATCGGCCCGCCACTGCTCGAGTGTGAGCGGCGCACTCGGCACCGACGTGTGGGAGTCGCCGGGGGCCGCCCCGTGGCCCGGGAAGTGCTTGAGCGTGCTCGCGACCGCGCCGCGTTCGCCGGTGACGGCGGCCGCCACGCGCTCGGCCGACGCCGTGGCGTCAGTGCCGAGCACGCGCTCGAAGATGAACGATGCGGGGTCGGCCGTGACGTCGGCGACGATGCCGAAGTTCACGTTGGCACCGGATGCCGCGAGTGCGCCGGCCCGTGCGGCGAAGGCGTCCTGCACGGCCGCCGCCGGAAGTCCGCGGAGTTCCATGGGCGACGGCGCTGGATCCCAGTCGATCCGGCTCACGATCCCGCCCTCCTGGTCGATGCCGACGAGCGTCGCCGCCTCGGGGTCGGTCTGCAGGGCGCCCGCGAGCGCGGCCGTCGCGGCCTGGTCGGCGGCGATGTTGTCGCCCATGAGGATGACGCCGGCGATACCCTCCTCGAGCAGTGCGAGCATCGGGCCGGCCTCGGTGCCCGGCGCGTGCAGCATGAGCAGGGAGGCCGCCTTCTCCTCATCCGTCATCGATGACACGCGCTCCGCGGCCCACTCGGCGGCCGTCGCGGGTGTCGGCGCCGGCGACGGCGACGCCGACGCGGATGCCGCGGGAGTGGGAGCCGGTGCGGCCGTCGGCCCCGCGCACGCCACCAGCGTCGTCGCTGCGACGAGGGCCACGGCGACCAGCGAGGGGGTGGGGCGACGCATCGGACGAGTCTACGTCCGGTCGCGCTGCCCGACATGCCCTCCCGTGCCGACGAGGCCGGCCCGACGTCCCGAGGCGGCCCCTCTCCCGCGCGGGCGGCAGGGCAGCCGCTACGCTGAGAGTGACCTGCAAGGACGAGGATGACCCAGCACGCACCGAACCGCGGAGAACCGCTCGACGCGATCGATCGACGCATCGTCGCCGAGCTCAGCCGCGACGGTCGGCTCTCGGTCCGCACGCTGGCCGAGCGGGTGCACATCTCGCGCACCGCCGCGCACAACCGCGTGCTCGCGCTGCAGCAGCGCGGCGTCATCACGGGATTCGGCGCGCAGATCGACCGCAAGGCGATCGGGCTGAACATCTCCGCGCTCGTCGTCGTCCGCATCGGCGACGTGTCGTGGGAGGAGATCGCGGCGAAGCTCGCGACCCTCCCGTTCGTCGAGAAGGTGCAGGCCGTGTCCGGCGACATCGACATCATCCTCACGGTGAGCGCGCCCGACCACGAGCAGCTGAGCCAGGCCATCCTCCGAGACATCCACGACATGCCCGGCGTCGTCTCCACACGGTCGCACCTGATCCTCGCCGAGATCGACGGTCGACCGCCCGCGCAGTCGCTGGACATCTGGCGCGCCTGAGCCGACGCTCGGCGGACGATCGGCACCTGTTCGGCCGTCGCCGTGCCGTTCGTTCACGGTTCTCGCGTACCCCGAGCGAGGGGGCTCAGACTGTCGCACCATGGCCGTATGAGCCTCAACGTCGAGCATCACGACACCCGCGTCCTGCCCTCCGAGAAGCCGTTGCGACTGCTCGACAATGCGGGGCACGCCCTCCACGGCCGCGAGACCGGCGGCTTCGCGCTTCCGGCCGTCGAGACGTTGCTGGAGCTCTACCGGCGCATGGTGATCGCCCGGCGGTTCGACGTGCAGGTGACCGCGCTCACCAAGCAGGGGCGACTCGCGACGTACCCGTCGGCGTACGGCCAGGAGGCCTGCGAGATCGGCGTGATCTCGGCCATCACCGCCGATGACTGGTTCTTCCCGACCTATCGCGACAGCATCGCACTGCTGACCCGCGGACTCGCGCCCGGCGAGATCCTGAAGTCCTTCCGAGGTGACTGGCACAACGGCTGGGACCAGCACGAGCACCGCACCGCGTCGATGGCGACGCCGCTCGCGACGCAGGCGCTCCACGCCGTCGGCCTCGCCCACGCCGCGCGTCTGCGCCGCGATCCGATCGTCGCACTGACGTTCCTGGGCGACGGGGCCACGAGCGAAGGCGACGCGCACGAGGCGTTCAACTTCGCGGCCGTCTGGCAGGCCCCGACCGTGTTCCTCGTGCAGAACAACCAGTTCGCGATCAGCACGCCGCTCGCACGGCAGACCCGCGCCGCGACGCTCGCGGACAAGGCCGTGGGCTACGGCATGCCCGGCTATCACGTCGACGGCAACGACATCGCGGCCATGTACGCCGTCGCCGAGGCGGCGGTCGAACGCGCCCGTTCCGGCGGCGGCCCCACCCTCATCGAGGGACTGACGTACCGCATCGAGTCGCACACCAACTCCGACGACCCCACCCGGTACCGGCAGCAGCGCGACGTCGAGCACTGGAAGCGCCGCGACCCGATCGAGCGACTCGAGAAGTACCTCGTCTCCGAGGGCGCGCTCACCGATGCGCTTCGCAAGGAGATCGGCGAGGCCGCCGAGGACCTCGCCGCCCGCACACGCGAGGCGATGAGCGAGGAGCCCGAGCTGGATCCGCTGGAGCTGTTCGATCACGTCTACGCGAACCCGCGCGCGTCGCTCGCCGAGCAGCGCGCCGCGCTCGAGGCAGAACTCGCCGCGCGCGGCATCGGCGCGGAGGTGACCGCCCGATGAGCGCGACGGCGACCGAACGTGCGGCGGATGCCGCGGCATCCGCCCCTCAGCCCCTGACCATGGCGGGCGCGCTCAACGCCGCGCTGCGCGACGCGATGGAGGCCGACGACCGCGTCGTGCTGTACGGCGAGGACGTCGGCCCGCTCGGCGGCGTGTTCCGCGTGACCGACGGCCTGCAGGCACGCTTCGGCGACGAACGCGTGTGGGACTCGCCCCTCGCGGAGTCGGGCATCATCGGCACCGCGGTCGGCATGGCCATGTACGGCCTGCGTCCCGTCGTCGAGATGCAGTTCGACGCGTTCAGCTATCCCGCCTTCGAGCAGATCGTGTCGCACGTGGCGAAGATGCGGAACCGGACGAAGGGCCGCGTCGCGCTGCCCATGGTCATCCGCATCCCATGCGCCGGTGCGATCGGCGGCGTCGAGCACCACTCCGACTCCTCCGAGGCGTACTGGACCGCGACCCCCGGCCTCACCGTGGTGATGCCGTCGAACCCCGCCGACGCGTACTCGATGCTGCGCGAGGCCATCGAGAGCGACGACCCGGTCGTGTTCATGGAGCCGAAGAGCCGCTACTGGTCGAAGGCGAACCTCGAGCTGCCCGTCCGCACCGCGCCCATGGACCGAGCCGAGGTCGTGCGCGAGGGAACCGACGTGACGCTCATCGGGTACGGCCCCACCGTTCGGACCGCGCTCGACGCGGCGGCCGCCGCCGAGGCCGAGGGGCTCTCGATCGAGGTCGTCGACCTGCGGAGCCTGTCGCCGTTCGACGACGAGACGGTCGGCGTGTCGGTGCGGAAGACCTCGCGCGCGGCGGTCATCCACGAGGCGGCGCAGTTCGGCGGCTACGGCGCCGAGGTCGCTGCCCGACTGACCGAGCGCAACTTCTTCCACCTCGCCGCGCCGATCCTGCGCATCACGGGGTGGGACATCCCGTTCCCGTCGCCGAAGCTCGAGGAGCACCACCTGCCGACACCCGATCGCGTCCTGGACGCGCTCGCCTCGTGGGAATGGGACCTGGCATGAGCGCGCGCGAGTTCATCCTGCCCGACCTCGGCGAGGGCCTGACCGAGGCCGAGGTCGTCGCGTGGCTCGTGCAGCCCGGCGACGAGGTGAGCGTCGACCAGCCGGTCGTCGAGCTCGAGTCCGCGAAGTCCGTGGTGCAGCTGCCGACGCCGTTCGCGGGCGTCGTCGAGTCCCTCGGCGGCGAGGTCGGCCAGGTGCTGCACGCCGGCGCCGTGCTGATGCGGCTGACGCCGGTCGGTGCCGGCGCCGAGTCGGACACCGCGGTCGAGGAGACGGCGGACGGCGCCGCGGCCCAGCAGCCCGTCCCGGCCGAGCCCGGCGTGGCCGTGCCCACCGAGGCGGCGACAGAGGAGTCCGGCGCGGTGCTGATCGGGTACGGCACGCGCCCGAGCGCGGCGACCGCGCGCTCGGCGTCGGCGCCGTCGCGATTCGGCAGCCGGCGCCCGACCGGTCCGTCGTCCGACGAATCGACGCCGTCACCGGCGCCGGCCGCGGTGCCCGCCGACTCGACGAGCGAACCGGGCTCCGACGCCGACGACCCGCGCGCGGCCCTCGACCACGACCGCCACTCCCCCGTGGTGTCGCCGATCGTCCGTCGACTCGCGCGGGAGCACGGCTTCGACGCGACCGAGCTGCTCGGCTCGGGTCCTGACGGCCTCGTGACGCGCGGCGATGTCGAGGCCTTCATCCAGGAGCTCGAGGCGGCCCGCGCCGGCACGCACACCGGCGTCACGGCCGCCCACGCCGGGGCGGCACCATCCGTCGCACCCACGCCGAGCCCGACGCCGGTTCCGACCGGGGCCGGCGACCATCGCGTTCCGCTCGATCGGACGGCTCGGGCCGCCGCAGCGCACTTCACCCGGTCGCGCCGCGAGATCCCCGAGGCGACGGTCTGGATGGACGTGGACGCGACCGAGCTGCTGACCGCCCGGCGTCAGCTCCAAGACGCCACGGGCGAGCGCTTCGGCATGACGGCGCTCGTGGCGCGCTTCGTGGTCGCTGGGCTGAAGCGCCATCCGTCGCTGAATGCGAGCTTCGACGCCGACCGCAACGAGCTGGTGCTGCACTCGGCGATCAACCTCGGCCTCGCGGCGCAGACCCCTCGCGGGCTGCTCGTGCCGGTCGTCCACGGCGCCGAGCGGATGTCGCTGCGCGAGTTGCGCGACGCCGTGCAGGCACGCACCGAGCAGGCGACCACCGGCGCGTTCCCGCCGGACGCGCTGACGAAGGGCACCTTCACGCTGAACAACTACGGCACGCTGGGCGTCGACGGCTCCGCGGCGATCATCAACCACCCGGAAGCCGCCATGCTCGGCATCGGGCGGCTCGTCGAACGACCCTGGGTGGTCGACGGGCAGCTCGCCGTGCGCACCGTGACCGAGCTGACGATCTCGTTCGATCATCGCGTCTGCGACGGCGCCGAGGCGGCCGCGTTCCTCACCTACGTCGCGCGGTGCATCGAGCGGCCGATCTCGTTGCTCGCGGATCTCTGAGATCCGCGACACGGTCGAGGCGCACCCGCCATGGGTGCGCCTCGACCGTTTCCGGGCTCCGGCCGGATCAGAAGAAGTCGTCGGGGGTTCCGGCGGCGCGCTCGACATCGCGCGTCTCGATGCGAGCGGCGGCGAGCTTGGCGACGGCGACGCGCAGGCCGGATTCCATCTGAGCGGCCCAGGCGTCGGACTCGCGCGCGGTCGTCTCGGCGGCGCGGGCACGCGCCTCCGCTGCGTCGGCCGCACGGCGCGCGTCGCCGACCTGTCGAAGGGCGAGCGAGATGCCGTAGTACGCGGCGACCATCGTCGCGATGGGAGCGGCGACGACCGCGAGCGCGCTGACACCCGCGGCGTTGGGCGTGAACGCGACGACGAGCGCGAACGCAAGGAACAGCGCCGCGATCGCGACGATCACGACGAGCATGAATCGCAGGTCGCGACCCCAGGGCTTCGGGTTGCGTCCGGCGGGTTCGGGTCGCGGCTCGGCGACCCTGTCGGGCTCGGGAGCGCTGCCGAACACCGCGGTGTCGCCGTAGCGGACGTCGGAGACGGGATCGGAGGTGCGGGCGGTCGTGTCGCTCATGTGGCGGAACCCCTTGTGTCGGATCGTCCCCTCATTCTGTGCCGCGTTCGGGGGTCGGTCAAGGAAGCGCGCCGAGCGCAAGGCCTCCCCCGGGACCTCGCCGGCGACTACGTTCGATGCCGTGTCGGAACGCACCCTCGAGACCAGCGAGCACGACGAGTGCGTGGCGGGTCGCCAGTACCGCGTCCACGTCTCGGGGCGGTCCTCCACCGACGGGGCGGCGACCATCCTCCTCGTGCACGGCATCGGGATGACGCACGCCTCGCTCGATCCCGTGCAGCATCGGCTGCCGGCCGGCATCCGGTGCCTGAACGTGGACCTCGCGGGCTTCGGCTCGACCGAGCGCCCGAGGAGGGCGGTGCCGATCGAGGAGTATGCGGCGGACCTCGCCGAGGTCGTGGACCGACTCGATGCCTGGCCGATCGTCGCGACCGGACACTCGATGGGCACGCAGGTGGTGCTCGAGCTCGCCCGGCTCCGGCCGAAGGGGGTGCGGACGCTCGTGATGGTCGGTCCGGTGGTCGACGACGCGCGCCGGACGGTTCCCCGCCAGGCCGTCGATCTGGCACGTGACACGTTCGGCGAACCGTTGCCCGTGAACGCCCTCGTCCTCCGCGACTACGTCCGCGGCGGCATCCGCTGGTACGTCGCCGTGCTGCGGGAGATGATGCGCTATCCGACGCTGGAACGGATGCGGGAGTGCCCGGTTCCGGCGATCGTCGTGCGGGGCCGCCACGATCCCATCGCGCGCGCCGACTGGTGCGTGCGATTGGTGGAGGCTGCCCCCGGCGAGGCGCGGTTGCTCACGGTGCAGGGCGACCACCACGTCGTGCCGTGGACGTCGCCGGAGTGGCTGGCGGCCGAGTTGGCGACGCTCGCTCGCGGATCGGATGTCGGTGGGTACTGAGATGCTCTCACTATGGAGATCGTCGAGTTGAAGCAGACCAGGGAGCTCGCCGTGGGCGACACGCTGGTCAGCGCGACGGGCGATGCGTACGACGTCACGAAGCTCGCACGCATCGGCCGTGGCATCCGTGTCCAGTACGTGACCACCGACGGCCGCACCGGCCGATTCACCGCGGCGCCCGATGCGGTCACGCGCGTCCGCCGCGCCGATTCCCTGCATGCGGCGTGAGGCCGACGCGCGGCGAGCTCGAGAAACACGGAACGCGGTGCTCGATGAGCACCGCGTTCTTCGGTGGATCTGAGGGGACTCGAACCCCTGACCCCCTGCATGCCATGCAGGTGCGCTACCAGCTGCGCCACAGACCCGTGTGAGATGTGCCGCCCCGCTCGGGGCAACGGATTCAGCCTACACCAGCCGTCGGGGGGAAATGAAATCGAGGCGACCTCACCCGGACGCCCCCGGGTTCGAGCCGGCCGACGATTCGTCGCGCTCGATGAGGGGCGTGACGGGGATGGCGGGGCAGTCGCGCCAGAGCCGTTCGAGACCGTAGTACATGCGCTCCTCGCGATGGAAGACGTGCACGACGAGGTCCCCGAAATCGAGCAGCGCCCAACGGCCGGCGTCGCGACCCTCGCGGCGCAGCACCTCGGCCCCCGAGTCGCGCACCGACTCCACGACGGCGTCGGCGATCGCGACCACGTTGCGCTCGGAGTTGCCGCTGACGAGCAGGAACACGTCGGTGAACGGAAGCGGCTCGGACACATCCAGTGCGACCAGGTCCTCACCTCCCTTGGCATCCGCGGCGCGAGCGGCGGCGGTGAGCAGGCGGTGTGCGTGGTCGGATGCGGTCATGTCCTCGACTTCCGGGAAACGGTCATGACGGTCAGAAGAGGCCCGCGACGGCACCGACGACGAGCGTCGCGACGACGCCGAGCGCCAGGACTCCGGCGGTGACCGCGAGCACGAGCGGCACGTTCATGCCCTCCTTCGAGGGCGGCGCCATCATCGCCTTGCTCGGAACCTGCGTGCTGATCGCGCGGGTGGCGGCCACGGGCGCGACTCCGGGTCCGGCCACGTCCTCGACGCTGGTGTCGAACATCCGGTCGACCTCGCTCGAGTCGATCTGGCTGGGGTGCACACCCGTCGAGCCGTAGCTGCGCGGCAGGTCGATCGAACCGGTGACGATGATCTCGCCGCTCGGAGCCAAGGGGGTTCCGAGCGCACCCTGGTCGGGCAGCGTCGGCAGGATCAGCGCGTTGGTCGTCGTGGGGACACCTCGCGGCGAGCCGCCCCGTGAGAGCAGCTGGTCGTAGGGCTCGACGCGCTCGTCGGGCAGGTTCAGCTGGGAGGTCCAGTGGCCGACGGGCTTGGGGGCGACGACCGGCTCATCGAGCCCCGCGTCGACGGTGGTGTGCGGCGCCGGCGCGCGACCCGGTGCCGGCTGGTGCGGATGGCGCTGCGCCGCCGGCGGCTGAGCAGCGGGCCGCCGCTGCTCGGGCGCCCCCTGGGGTGGCCGCTGCGGTCCGCCGGGGGCGCGCTGCGGCTGCGGCGCGGGTCGCTGCGGTGCGTCGTCGAACTCGTCGGCGTCGAAGCCGTCGCCCGAGTGGGCATCGAGCATGGCTCGGAGCTCACGCCGCGTGAGCGTGCGTTCGGGTGTGGTCTGCTGCGCGGGCGCGCTTCGGGGCGGGCCCTGCGGAGGGCGCGGCGCGGCCCCCTGCGGCGGACGCTGCTGGCCCTGCGCGCGCGGATCGCCCTGCGGCACCGGCATCGAACCAGAGGTGTGCGCATCACGGGGCAGGGGCATCGAACCGGACGTGTACGCGTCACGCGGCTGCCCGGCAGGCGCGGGGCCGGGAGCGCCGCCCTGCGGACCGCGCGTCGGGGCATCCGACCACTGCTGCGGCTGGCGGCCGGGCGGCGGAGCCTGACGCGGCTCGGCCGGTCGCTGCGGTTGGGGCGTTCCGCCACCGGGTGCTCCCCTGCCGGGCCCGCCCTGCGGCCCGCCGGCGGGCTGCGGCACACGCGGCGGCGCGTACTGCTGCGGAGTCGCCGGGTACGACGGCGGAGTCGGCTGCTGGGGCGGTCCGGCGGCCTCGGGCTGCTGGGACGCCGTGGCAGCCTTCTGCTGCTCGATCAGCCGCTCGCGCTCGCGAATCTCGCGGCGCGTGAGCGGCGGTTCCTGCGACGACGTCATTCGACACTCCGATAGAGGTGGTGCTTGGAGATGTACTGGACGACCCCGTCAGGCACCAGGTACCACACCGGGAAGCCCCGGTGCACTCGGTCCCGGCAATCCGTCGACGAGATCGCCAGCGCCGGAACCTCCAGCAAGCTTACGTCCTGCTCAGGCAGACCCGAAATGGACAACACGTGTCCCGGTCGACTCACAGCCACGAAATGGGCGAGCGACCAGAGCTCCTCGACGTCCTTCCAGGAGAGGATCTGTGCGATGGCGTCCGCCCCCGAGATGAAGAAGAGGTCGGCCTCGGGGCGTTCGGCCCGGATGTCGCGGAGCGTGTCGATCGTGTAGGTCGGCTTCTCGCGGTCGATGTCGACCCGGCTCACGGTGAAGCTCGGATTCGAGGCCGTGGCGATCACGGTCATGAGGTAGCGATGCTCGGCCGGGGTCACGACCTCCTTGTAGTACGGACGGCCGGTGGGGACGAAGATCACCTCGTCGAGGCCGAACGACTGGGCGACCTCGCTGGCCGCCACGAGGTGGCCGTGGTGGATGGGGTCGAACGTGCCGCCCATCACGCCGATGCGTGGTCGGCGCACCTGCGTGCTCACGACGGGCTCGTCAGCCTCAGTGACCGCCGGGCTCCACTCCGCCGTGGCGAGCGGCGTAGGCCGCGGCCTTCGCGCGATGGCGGTTCGCGACATCGCGGTAGGAGTATGCGACGCCGCCGAGCACGGCGAAGAGGGCGATCGCGATGAGGCCGTAGGCGAAGGGCTCCATCGGGAGCTCCCTCGCGTGCACGGTCTCGGTCAGCACCGTGCTGGTCAGCACTGTCGCAAGGCTCATTCGCCGCTCCTTCGGTTCGCGCGGGGATCGCGGGGTAACGCTCAGGACAGTCTAGCGGGGAGGCGCAGGCCGTTCCGCGTCAGGCGCGCACGTGACCGGCCCCTCTGACGATCCACTTGGTGCTGGTCAGCTCGGGCAGCCCCATCGGCCCGCGCGCGTGGAGCTTCTGCGTCGAGATGCCCACTTCGGCGCCGAAGCCGAACTCGGCGCCGTCGGTGAACCGGGTCGACGCGTTGACCATGACGGCCGCCGCGTCGACCTCCTCGAGGAAGCGCTCGGCGTTGCCGAGGTCGTTGGTGACGATCGACTCCGTGTGCCGGGTCGAGTAGCGGCGGATGTGCGCGAGCGCATCGTCGAGCGAGTCGACGACGCCGACCGAGAGGTCGAGGCTCATGTGCTCGGTGGCCCAGTCCTCGTCGGTCGTGGGCACGGCCGACGGATGCAGCGCACGCACGCGATCGTCCCCGTGCACGGTCACGCCCGAGGCCTCCAGCTTCGCGAGCACCGGCGGCAGCAACCGCTCGGCGGCGTCGGCGTGCACGAGCAGCGTCTCGAGGGCGTTGCAGACGCTCGGACGCTGCACCTTCGCGTTGTGCACGAGGTCGATCGACCAGTCCTCTCGCGCGCTGGCATCGAGGAACATGTGCACGACGCCGGCCCCCGTCTCGATGACGGGAACCGTCGCCTCGTCGACGACCGCGCGGATGAGCGCCGCACTGCCCCGAGGGATCAGCACGTCGATGAAGTCGCGGGCCCGCATGAGATGCCGTGCACCGTCGCGACCGTAGTCGTCGACGGTCTGGACCGCGTCGCCCGGCAGGCCGGCGCTCGTGATGGCCTCGCGCAGCACCTCGACGAGCACCGCGTTGGTGCGTTCGGCGGCCGAGCCGCCGCGGAGCGCGACGGCGTTGCCGCTCTTGAGAGCGAGGGCGGCGATGTCGACCGTGACGTTGGGCCGCGCCTCGTAGATCGCGCCGACGACGCCGAGCGGGACGCGCACCTGCTCGATCCGCACGCCGTTGGGCAGCGTGCGGCCGCTGACCGTCTCCCCGATCGGGTCGGTCAGCGAGACGACGTCGAGCACGGCATCGGCGATCGCGCCGATGCGGCGTTCGTCGAGCGTGAGTCGGTCGAGCAGTCCGGTCGCGAGGCCTGCATCGCGGCCCGCCTCGAGGTCGAGTGCGTTCGCGGCCACGATGTCGTCGACGCGGGCGCGGAGCCGATCGCTGATCGCCTGCAGCGCGGCATCCTTCTCGGCGGTGGTCGCCCGCGCCAGACGGCGCGAGGCGTCCTTGGCGGCGGAGAGCCGCTCGTCGAGCTCGGACGCGAGGCTCGCCATGAAGTCGGCGGCAGGATCGGAACGGACGTCGGTCATACTGCCAAGCCTAGTTCGCGGGCGTCACCCGCGCGCCCGTGTGACGTCAGCTCGCGGGTTCGAACCAGGTGCCGATCGCCTCGCCGCCCAGGGCCTCCGAGACGAGCGAGGTCGCCGTGACGAGCACGCCGGTACCGGATGCCGCGGCGATGCGGGCCGCGGAGACCTTGGTCTCGGCGCCTCCCGTGCCGACGCCGGCGCGCCCGATCGAGCCGATCTCGACGCCCGACAGTTCGTCGCCGAACGGCACCCTCGAGATTCGCTCGGCCCCCTCGAGGTGCGGGGGGCGCGTGTAGAGGGCGTCCACGTCGGAGAGCAGGACGAGCAGGTCGGCATCGACCAACTCGGCCACCATCGCGGCGAGCCGGTCGTTGTCGCCGAAGCGGATCTCGTGGGTCGCGACCGTGTCGTTCTCGTTGACGATCGGCAGGATGCGCAGGCCGAGGAGCCGTTCCATCGCGCGCTGCGCATTGAGCCGGTGCGTGTCGTTCTCGAGGTCGCCCGCGGTGAGCAGCACCTGGCCGGCCACGATGCCGTAGCGGCGCAGCGAGTTCTGGTAGCGGTAGATGAGGACGTTCTGCCCGACGGATGCCGCGGCCTGCTGCGTCGCGAGGTCGTCGGGTCGCGCGTCGAGCTGCAGGAACGGCATGCCCGTGGCGATGGCACCCGAGGACACGAGGATCACCTCGGCCCCGCGCGAGTAGGCGGTCACGAGGGCATCGACGAGCGGATCGATCTGGTCGGCGTTCTCTCCGGAGATCGACGAGGAGCCGACCTTGACGACGATCCGTCGCGCGGTCGCGACCGAGTCGCGCGTCAGGCGCGCCCGCGTCATCGCCCGTCCTCGCCGATGTTCCCATCGCCGTCGTCGATTCCAGCGTCCGTCTCATTCGCGTCGGCCCACAGGCCCGCCTCGCGCTCGCGGTCGAGCTCGGCCCGGGCCTCGGCCTTGGCGTCCATGCGCTCGTGGTAGCCGCTGCGTCGCTCGGCCCTGGTGGCGCGCCGGTTCTCGTCGAGGCGCACGTCGGACCCGCGCGGTGACGTGATGAGCTCGGCCGTCGAGGTCAGCGTGGGCTCCCAGTCGAACACGACGCCGGCGCCGGGGCCGATGACGACGGTCGAGCCGGCGACGGCGCCGGCACGGACGAGCTCGTCCTCGACGCCGAGGCGTGCCAGGCGGTCGGCGAGGTAGCCGACGGCCTCGTCGTTCTGGAAGTCGGTCTGCGCGACCCACCGCTCGGGCTTGGTGCCGAGGATGCGGTAGAACGTGCCGTAGCTGCCGCCCTCGGGTCGCACGACGAAGTCGACCTCGCGCACGGCCTTCGGACGCAGCACGATGCGCGGGGCGGCCGCCGCCTGCTCGGCGGCATCGGCCCGCGCGCCGTCGACGACCTCGCCGAGCGCGAAGCCGAGCTGGCGGAGGCCCTCGTGGCTGACCGTCGAGATCTCGAACACGCGGTACCCGCGGGACTCGAGCTCGGGCCGGACGAAGTCGGCGAGTTCGCGCGCCTCGGGCACGTCGATCTTGTTCAGCGCGACGAGCTGCGGACGCTCGAGCAGCGGCACCTGTCCCTCGGGGACCTCGTAGGCGGCCAGCTCGGCGAGGATCACGTCGAGGTCGCTGATCGGGTCGCGCCCGGGCTCGAGCGTGGCGCAGTCCAGCACGTGCAGCAGCGCCGAGCAGCGCTCGACGTGGCGGAGGAACTCGAGGCCCAGGCCCTTGCCCTCGCTCGCACCCTCGATGAGTCCGGGCACGTCGGCGACGGTGAAACGGTGGTCGCCGGCCTGCACGACGCCGAGGTTCGGATGCAGCGTGGTGAAGGGGTAGTCGGCGATCTTCGGCCGGGCCGCGGACATGGCGGCGATGAGGCTGGACTTGCCGGCCGACGGGAAGCCGACGAGCGCGACATCCGCGATGGTCTTCAGCTCGAGGGTGACCTCGCCCTCGAAACCGGGCGTGCCGAGCAGCGCGAAGCCGGGCGCCTTGCGCTTCGGCGACGACAGCGCGGCGTTGCCGAGCCCTCCCTGGCCGCCGGGCGCGATGACGAAGCGCATGCCCGGCTCGGTGAGGTCGGCCAGCTCGGCGCCGTCGGCGTCCTTCACGACCGTGCCGACGGGCACGGGGAGTTCGAGGTCCTCGCCGGTCGCGCCCGAACGGTTGTCGCCCATGCCGGGCTGCCCGTTCTCGGACGACCGGTGCGGTCGCCCGTGGTACGAGAGGAGCGTGGTGACCTGGGGGTCGGCGACGAGGACGATGTCGCCGCCGTCTCCGCCGTTGCCGCCGTCGGGACCGGCGAGCGGCTTGAACTTCTCGCGGCGCACCGACACGCAGCCGTTGCCGCCGTGGCCGGCGCGCACGAAGAGCCGCACCTGGTCGACGAAGCTCACCATGGCCGCGTCACTCCTCTCTGGAAACACGTGAGGGCGAGCCGAAGCCCGCCCTCACGAAACCGACCGACGACTACGCGTCGACCGCGACGATGTTCACGACCTTGCGGCCGCCCTTGTTGCCGAACTCGACCGCGCCGGCCTCGAGGGCGAACAGCGTGTCGTCGCCGCCGCGACCCACACCCGCACCGGGGTGGAAGTGCGTGCCGCGCTGGCGGACGAGGATCTCGCCCGCGGAGACGACCTGGCCGCCGAAGCGCTTCACGCCGAGGCGCTTGGCGTTCGAGTCACGACCGTTGCGAGTGGAGCTCGCACCCTTCTTGTGTGCCATTGTCCCTGTCTCCTCTGGCCGTTACTTGATGCCGGTGATCTTGACGCGCGTGAGCTCCTGACGGTGGCCCTGGCGCTTCTTGTAGCCGGTCTTGTTCTTGAACTTCTGGATCACGATCTTCGGGCCGCGGAGGTCGCCGAGGACCTCGGCCGTGACCGTGACCTTGGCGAGCGACTTCGCGTCGGAGGTGATCTTGTCGCCGTCCACGAGGAGGACCGGGGTGAGCTGGACGTTGCCGTCCTTGTCGGCCTTGATCCGGTCCATCGTCACGATGGTGCCGACCTCGACCTTCTCCTGCCGGCCGCCGGCGCGCACTACTGCGTAAACCACTTCTCGTACCTATCTCCGGGGAGCCTCTGGGCTCCGTCAACTTGATGGGATGTCACTGCGCGGATGACCCCAGCGGGAAGGAGGGTCGTCACTGCCAGAAAACTGTGCGGGCACACCGGGATAAGACGGTGGCACCAGCGGTCGAGTCTACCGGATGCCCTTGGGGCGGTCAAACGGGGCCCGGCCGCGTGTCGCGGCAGTCCGAGCGGATGTCGCTCGCTTCGCGGCGTACACTCGCCGCATGGCCGTGCTCATCGATCCTGCGGTGCGACCCGCCATGACGACGTGGGCCACGGCCCTGTTGATCATGAACGGCGGCCTGTTCCTCATCCCAATCTTGGCGATGTCCGTCTTCGGCGTCTGGCCCCTGATCGCGCCCGATCTTCTCACTGCGGTCTTCGTTCTCGCGGCACTCGGAATCACGCTCATGCTGGCCGCGTGGGCCGCTTGGCGAGGATCGCAGTGGCCTCGGCTCTACCTGCTCGTGGTCGCTGTCGGTGAGTTCGTCGGTCTGGTGATGGGGTACGGATATCTCCTGGCCGCCCTCGCCCTCCTCGTTCCGGCGGTCTGGCTGCTCTGGCGACCCTCCGCCGTCGCGTTCGCCGCGGATGCGAGCAAGTCACCCCGCCGCGTTCAGCGGAGTCTCCCATGACGACACGCGAGGTGCTCACTTGATACTCATCGATCCGCCGCTCTGGCCGAAGCACGGCACGGTGTGGTCGCACCTGGTCAGCGATGCGTCGATCGAGGAGTTGCGCGAGTTCGCCGACCGCAATGGGATCCCCCGCCGCGGATTCGACCTCGACCACTACGACGTCCCCGCCGAGCGCTACGACGACCTGGTCGCCGCGGGCGCCGAACCCGTGCCGCCGCGCGAGCTCGTGCGGCGGCTCGCGGCGAGCGGACTGCGGGTCAGGCCCCGCGAACGCCGGTCACTCGGCGCCTGAACCGGGCGTACCGTCGGGACGCGTGATCACCGGCGGCGCACCGGCCGGGCTCAGCGCCGCGGTCGAGACACGACGGCCGCGCGATCGCGCGCGCCCCTCCCCCGCAGCCTTCGGCGCAGGCAACGCGTCGAGCACGGAGTCGAGCAGCGTCCCGGCCTCGGCGACGCGCGCGGGCCGCTCGCGTCGGACCGGAGCGTCGGGCAGGTCGATGATCGGCGCCGGCTGTTCGGCTCGCTCACCTCGGTCGTCCTTCTGGACCGGCTCGGCGGGGGCCGCGACGGGCTCGGACGCGTCGGCGACAGGCTGCACCGACGGCGCCTCGGCAACTCCGCCCGTGCTGCGATCGCCGCCCGAACCGCGCGAGGCGCGCCGGCGGCCGCGTCGACGACCGCCCGACGACTCCGACGGCTGGTCGGAGGCCTCGGCGGGCGCAACGGTCGGCTCGATCGCCTCGGCGGGCTCGTTCGCGGACTCGGATTCGGTCGAGGCCGGGGTCGCGGCCGGCCGCTGCTCGGGGTGCGCGACCGTCGAGGCCGCGATCTGCGCGAGCGCGTGCTTGACGTCCTCGGTGATGGCGTGCGTACCCGCGTGCGCCTTGTCGGTCGCGGGAGCGGAGGACCCGGACCCGTTGCCGCCGCCTCCGCCGCCGCCGCCGCGGTTGCGCCGACGCTCGACCTGCTGCTGCGGCGCGCGGTGCTTGGCGATCGGCTCGTGATGCACGATGATGCCGCGGCCCGCGCACACCTCGCACGGCTCGCTGAACGACTCGAGCAGCCCGAGGCCGAGCTTCTTGCGGGTCATCTGCACGAGGCCGAGCGAAGTGACCTCGGCCACCTGGTGCTTGGTGCGGTCGCGCGACAGGCACTCCACGAGCCGCCGCAGGACGAGGTCGCGGTTCGACTCGAGCACCATGTCGATGAAGTCGACGACGATGATGCCGCCGATGTCGCGCAACCGCAGTTGGCGCACGATCTCCTCAGCGGCCTCGAGGTTGTTCTTGGTGACCGTCTCCTCGAGGTTGCCGCCCGAACCGACGAACTTGCCGGTGTTGACGTCGATGACGGTCATCGCCTCGGTCCGGTCGATGATGAGCGAACCGCCCGACGGCAGCCAGACCTTGCGCTCGAGCGCCTTCTCGATCTGCTCGGTGATGCGGAACTCGTCGAACGCGTCGCGCTCGCCCGAGTACGCCTCGACCCGCTCGAGCAGGTCGGGGGCGACCTGTCCGAGGTACTTCTCGATCGTGCGTCGCGCCTCGTCGCCGGCGATGATCATCTTCTGGAAGTCCTCGTTGAAGACGTCGCGGACGATCTTGATCAGCAGGTCGGGCTCGGAGTGCAGCAGCGCCGGCGCCTGCACCTTCTCGATGGTGGTCGAGATGTCGGCCCACTGGGCGATGAGCCGGTTGACGTCGCGCGTGAGCTGCTCCTCGGTGGCGCCCTCGGCCGCGGTGCGGACGATGACGCCCTGGTTCTCGGGGAGCACCTCCTTGAGGATCTTCTTGAGGCGCGCACGCTCGGTGTCGGGAAGCTTGCGGCTGATGCCGTTCATCGAGCCGTTCGGCACGTAGACGAGGTAGCGGCCGGGCAGCGAGATCTGGCTCGTGAGCCGCGCGCCCTTGTGGCCGACCGGGTCCTTCGTGACCTGGACGAGCACGCGGTCGCCCGGCTTGAGGGCGAGCTCGATGCGGCGGGGCTGGTTCTTCTCGCCGTTCTCGGCCGCCGCATCCCAGTCGACCTCGCCGGAGTACAGCACCGCGTTGCGGCCGCGCCCGATGTCGACGAACGCGGCTTCCATGCTGGGCAGCACGTTCTGAACGCGACCGAGGTAGACGTTCCCGATGAGCGACGCGTCCTGGTTGCGGGCGACGTAGTGCTCGACGAGCACGCCGTCCTCCATGACGCCGATCTGGATCCGTCCACCCTTCTGGCGGACGACCATCTGGCGGTCGACCGACTCTCGACGGGCGAGGAACTCGGCCTCGGTGATGACGGCGCGTCGGCGGCCGGCGTCGCGGCCGTCGCGGCGGCGCTGCTTCTTGGCCTCGAGGCGGGTCGAGCCCTTGACCTTCTGCGGCTCGGTGATGAGCTCGGGCTCGCGCGGCTTGCGGACCTTGACGACGGTGTTCGCGGGCTCGTCGCCCGCACTGCGCGACTCCTCGCCGCTGCGACGCCGGGCGCGGCGGCGCACACTCGAGCCCTCGCCGGAGCCTCCGTCGCGCTCCTCGCGCTCCTCGGTCGGCGGAACGAACACCGGCGGCGCGTGGAAGATCAGCGAGGTGGTGGAGAGCACGGCAGGGATCGGCGATTCGGTCGCGAGGAGCTCCTCGGCGGCATCCGCCGGAGACTCTCCCTGGGACTCGGCGTCGGCGTCGGTGCCGTCGGCCGGCGACTCGGCGGTCTCGGCCGGCACGTCCACGGCGCTCGCAGCGGTGTCGGCGACCTGCGCGTCGGGCGCCGCCGAGTCGAGCACCGCGGCGTCGGCGCCCTCGTCGGGCGCCCGGCCCGCCTCATCGGTCATCGTCGGCTCGGCGGTCGCCTCGACGGCGCCGCCCTCTCGCGGCACGACCTGTGCGCGACGACCGCTGCGCCGCGACCCGAAGAGTCCCGCGCGACGGCGCGGCGCCTCGTGCTCGGATGCGTTCGGCGGTGTTCCGTTGTCTTCCACCATCTCTGGTGCACTCCTACGCCGGGACCGATGGCCGCGCCATCTCGCCCGTACTCCTCAGAGCGATCCGCTGCCGTGCGGCGGGATCGCCAATCCTTCACTGCTGCGCCCGGCGGGTGCCGGTGACGCCAAATCTCGCGGTTGCTCCGCGGATGGGATGCGGTGCATCCTCAAAGCCCTCGTTGGCGTCGCACCGGGCGCGGCCCGGACGACTCATCCGATTATCGCACGGTCTCCCAGCCCTGCGCGGAATCGGCGTGCCAGAATACGGATCATGCCCGACTCCCCCAGCACGGCGCGGCCGCTCGCGTTCGCTGTCTTCCTCGTGATCGCGGGCGCACTCGGGCTCCTCGCAGCCTTCGAGCTGTCCATCGAGAAGATCCTCACGCTCTCCGACCCGAGCTACGAGCCGGGCTGCAACGTGGGCGTGCTCGTCGGGTGCAGCACCAACCTGGCGTCCCAGCAGGGAGCGATCTTCGGCTTCCCCAACCCGTTCATCGGACTCATGGCATGGCCGGTCGTGATCACGATCGGGATGGCGCTGCTCGCGCGCGCCCGGTTCGACCGCTGGTTCTGGGTCGGGCTCAACGTCGGCGTGACCGGCGCGCTGGTGCTCGTCGCGTGGCTCATCGCGCAGAGCATCTACGTGCTCGACGTCCTGTGCCCCTGGTGCATGCTCACGTGGGCGGTCACCATCCCGACGTTCCTCGCGGTGACCTTCCGCAACCTCCGCGAGGGCGTGTTCGGAGGTGGCGAGCGCGTGCGGCGCGTGGGTGCGGTGGGCCTCGGCTGGATCGTGGTCGTCACGCTCGCGTGCTACGTGCTCGTGATCGTGCTCGCCCAGGTCCAGATGAACGCCATCCCGCGCGTCATCGCCGACCTGAGCACGCTGTTCTGAGTCGGGCGGGGCATCCGGTCGATCGGATGCCGCCGCCCGGCGACGCGCTCAGGCGAACCAGAGCGCGAGCTCGCGCTCGGCCGACTCCACCGAGTCGGAGCCGTGCACGAGGTTCTGCTGCACCTTGAGGCCCCAGTCGCGACCGAAGTCGCCCCGGATGGTCCCGGGCGCGGCCGTGGTCGGGTCGGTCGTGCCGGCGAGCACGCGGAAGCCCTCGATGACCCGGTTGCCGGCGACGCGGACCGCCACTGAGGGCCCGGACTGCATGAACTCGAGGAGCGGCTCGTAGAACGGCTTGCCCTCGTGCTCGGCGTAGTGGTGCGCGAGCAGCTCGCGATCGGCCTGCACCATCCGGATGTCGACGAGCGAGTAGCCCTTGGCCTCGATGCGGCGGAGGATCTCGCCGGTGAGGTTGCGGGCCACGCCGTCAGGCTTGATCAGGACGAGCGTCTCCTCGATGGCGGTGGTCATGCCGGTTCCTTTCCTGGTTCGGTACCCGGTGCGGCCTCCGCCGCCCGGGCGCGGTCGATGCGCGCGCCGACGATCATGCAGTACGCCCACATGCCGCCGAAGATCGCGCCGATCAGGTACATCGCGGGGTTGAGCAGTCCGGCGGCGAGGATGAGCACCTGCAGCGCCCAGCCGAGCACGTAGGCCCACTCGAAGCGCAGGAGCGCGATGGTCGCGAGGGTCAGCAGGATGAGCACGCCGCCCGCGGCCAGCGGCACCCACGTGGGAAGCCCGAACGGGCCGCCGTCCTCGCGCGAGAGCCCCCAGATCACGAGCGCGGCGAGGAAGATGATGATCAGCTCGAAGGTCAGCAGCACCGAGGCGAGGCTGCGGCGGAGCGACCGAGCGGGTTGCGCCGTCGGCTCAGCAGCGGCGTCGGGCGCGTCCCCGGGGGCATCGGGGGCCGTGTCGCTCATCGGGCGCCCCACTCGCGGTCCTCGGCGATGGCGATGGCGTCGCCGACGAGCGTGATCGAGCCCGTCACGACCACCCCGCGCTTCTCGCCGCGGGTGGCCCAGTCGCGGGCTTCGTCGAGCGCGTCGTCGAGCCGATCGGCCACGTCGACGCGGTCGGCGCCCACGAGGGCGGCGACGGATGGCGCGAGCTCGGTCGCCGGAACGGCCCGGTCGGACTCCGACTGGGTCACGAGGAACCGGGCTCCGCCTGAATCGAGCGCCCGGACGATGCCGGCCGCGTCCTTGTCGGCGAGCACGCCGAACACGTACAGCACCTCGTCGAAATCGAAGTACTCGCCGAGTGCCTCGACGAGGGCGGCGGCACCGTGCGGGTTGTGCGCCGCGTCGACGAGCACGGTGGGCTCGGTCGAGATCGGGTGCAGACGGCCCGGCGACGTCACCGCGCCGAGGCCCTCCTCGAGGACGTCGTCGGCGAGGCGCACGGCGCCGCCGCCGAGGAACGACTCGACGGCCGCGACGGCGACGGCCGCGTTCTCGGCCTGGTGGCGCCCGTAGAGCGGGAGCGCGACGTCGCGGTACTCCCCCGCGAGCCCGCGGATGCCGACGAGCTGACCGCCGACCGCGACTCGGGAGTCGAGCACGGCGAAGCCGCCGCCCTCGATCGCGACCGTCGCGTCGTTCGCCGCGGCGACCTCGTGCAGCACCCCGAGCGCCTCGGGCGCCTGGAAGGCGGTGACCACCGCGGCACCGGGCTTGATGATCCCGGCCTTCGTCCGAGCGATCTCGGCGACCGTGCGCCCGAGCCGCGACTCGTGGTCGAGCGCGATGGGCGTGAAGACCGCGACCTGGCCGTCGGCGACGTTCGTGGAGTCCCACTCCCCGCCCATGCCGACCTCGAGTACGACCACGTCGACGGGAGCGTCGGCGAAGGCCGCGAACGCGAGTACCGTGAGCGCTTCGAAGAAGGTCAGCGGCTCCTCCCCACGGTCGGAGAGCTCGGCGTCGACGAGCCCGATGAAGGGCTCGATCTCGTCCCAGATCCGGGCGACGGCCTCGTCGGTGATCGGCTCGCCGTCGATGCGGATCCGCTCGGTGAACCGCACGAGGTGCGGGCTCGTGAGCAGTCCCGTCCGCAGGCCCTCTGCGCGGAGGATGCTCTCGATCATGCGGCTCGTCGACGTCTTGCCGTTGGTGCCGGTGAGGTGGATGACGGGTGCCGCCCGGTGCGGGTCGCCGAGCAGTTCGACGGCGCGTCGGGTCGCGTCGAGGCGCGGCTGCGGCGCGGCCTCGCCCACGCGGGCGAGCAACGCGGCGTACACGGCGTCGGCCGCGTCGCGCTCCTCGGGCGTCGCGTCGGGGATGGCGTCGGTCACGGGACGGTCACCTCCGCGGTCTCGTCGGCCTTCGCCAGCGTCACCACGAGCCGGGACCCGTCGCCCACCGCGCGGGCGCCGTCGCCGCCGGCGTCGCCGGCGGCGATGCGCAGGTCGGTCGCGAGCGTCTCGCGGGCGATGAGGTCGCGGTGCGCCTCGGCCGCGGCCGCGCCGGCGGCGTCGAGCGTGAGCTCGAGCCGGATCCGGTCGCCCACCTCGAGGCCGGCGGCCTTGCGCGACTCCTGCACGGCGCGGACGACGTCGCGAGCCAGGCCTTCGGCCTCGAGCTCGGGGGTCGTCGTCGTGTCGAGGATGACGAAGCCGCCCTCGGCGAGGAGCCCGAGCGCGCTGCCACCCTCGCCGGAGCCCCCGGCCTCGAGCACCAGCTCGTACTCGTTCGGCTCGAGAGCGATCCCGCCGGCCACGACCGTGTCACCGTCGAGCGACCAGTCGCCCGAGCGCGCCGACTGGATGGCCTGCTGCACCTGCTTGCCGAGGCGCGGGCCCGCGGCGCGCGCGTTCACGGTCAGCCGCTTCGTCACGCCGTAGGAGGCGGCGCTCGACTCGTCGAGCGCGACCAGGTCGACCCGCTTGACGTTGAGCTCGTCGCGAAGGATCGACTCGAACGGCGTGAGCGCCGCGGCATGCGAGGTCACGACCGTGAGCGACGCGAGCGGCAGGCGCACTCGGCGGCCGGCCTGCTTCCGGAGCGCGAGGACCGTTCCGGTCACCTCGCGCACGGCGTCCATGGCGGCCACCAGCTCGGGGTCGGCCGGGAACTCGTCGGCCACGGGCCAGTCCTCGAGGTGGACGCTGCGCCCGCCCGTGAGTCCACGCCACACCTGCTCGGTCACGAGGGGCAGCATCGGCGCGGCGAGCCGGGTGAGCGTCTCGAGCACCGTGTACAGGGTGTCGAACGCCTCGGTGCCCGTGCCGTCCGGATCGACGCCCTGCCAGAACCGATCGCGCGACCGGCGCACGTACCAGTTCGTGAGCACGTCGGCGAAGTCGCGGAGCTTCTGGGCCGCGAGCGGGGAGTCGAAGTCCTCGAGATCGGCGGTCACCGCCTCGACGAGGTCGCGCAGCTTGGCGAGCAGGTACCGGTCGAGCACGTCGGCCGAGTCGGTGCGACGGGATGCCTCGTAGCCGCCCTCGCGCGCCGTGTTGGCGTAGAGCGAGAAGAAGTACCAGGTGCTCCACAGCGGCAGCATGAGCTGGCGCACGCCCTCGCGGATGCCCTCCTCGGTCACGACGAGGTTGCCCCCGCGGAGCACCGAGCTCGACATGAGGAACCAGCGCATCGCGTCGGAGCCGTCGCGGTCGAACACCTCGTTGACGTCGGGGTAGTTGCGCAGCGACTTCGACATCTTCTGCCCGTCGTTGCCGAGCACGATGCCGTGGCTCACGACGTTCTTGAACGCCGGCCGGTCGAAGAGGGCGGTCGAGAGCACATGCAGCGTGTAGAACCATCCGCGCGTCTGGCCGATGTACTCGACGATGAAGTCGGCCGGGCTGTGCGTGTCGAACCATTCGCGGTTCTCGAACGGGTAGTGCACCTGCGCGAACGGCATCGAGCCCGAGTCGAACCACACGTCGAGCACGTCGGGGATGCGGCGCATCGTCGACGCCCCGGTGGGGTCGTCGGGGTTCGGGCGCGTGAGTTCGTCGATGAACGGACGATGCAGGTCGGGCTCGCCGTGCTGATTGCGCGGCAGGCGGCCGAAGTCGCGCTCGAGCTCCTCGAGCGAGCCGTACACGTCGATGCGCGGGTACGCGGGGTCGTCGGACTTCCACACCGGGATCGGCGAGCCCCAGTACCGGTTGCGGCTGATCGACCAGTCGCGTGCACCCGAGAGCCACTTGCCGAACTGGCCGTCCTTGACGTTGGCGGGCACCCACTCGACGTCTTGGTTGAGCTCCTCCATGCGGTCGCGGAACTCGGGCACGCGCACGAACCAGCTCGACACCGCCCGGTAGATGAGCGGATTGCGGCAGCGCCAGCAGTGCGGGTAGGAGTGCTCGTAACTCGCGTGGCGGAGCAGGCGCCCCTCGGCGCGGAGCAGGCGGATGAGCGGCGTGTTCGCGTCGCTCCACAGCTGCCCCGCGACATCCGTCACCTCGGGGAGGAAGCGACCGCCCTCGTCGAGCGAGAGCCACACGGGGATGCCGGCGGCCTCGCACGCCTTCTGGTCCTCCTCGCCGTAGGCGGGCGCCTGGTGCACGATGCCGGTGCCGTCCTCGGTCGTGACGTAGTCGGCGACGAGCACCTTCCACGCGTTCTGCAGGCCCCACCGCTCGACGTCGGCGTAGTAGTCGAAGAGCCGGTCGTAGGTGACATCCTCGAGTTCGGCGCCGCGCACGGTCCGTCGCACGGCGGCGCGGGCCTCGTCGGGCGAGTCGTACCCGAGTTCCTTGGCGTAGCTGCCGACGAGGTCGAGGGCGATGAGGTACTCGCCGCCGAGCACCTCGGTGTCGGATGCCGCGCCGCCGGCGCGCTCGCGAAGGACGGTGGCGTCGGGGGTGCCATTCGGGCCGGCGGGCACGACCGCGTACTCGATGTGGGGCCCGACCGCGAGCGCCGCGTTCGTGGGCAGCGTCCACGGCGTCGTCGTCCAGGCGAGCGCTCGTACGGCGGTGAGCCCGAGCGACTCGGCCTTCGCTCCCGTGAAAGGGAAGGTCACGGTGACCGAGGGGTCCTGCCGCATCTTGTAGACGTCGTCGTCCATGCGCAGCTCGTGGTTCGACAGCGGCGTCTGGTCGCGCCAGCAGTAGGGCAGCACGCGGTGGCCCTCGTACGCGAGCCCCTGGTCGTGGAGCCGCTTGAACGCCCAGACCACCGACTCCATGAAGGTCACGTCGAGCGTCTTGTAGTCGTTGTCGAAGTCGACCCAGCGCGCCTGGCGGGTGACGTACTCCTCCCACTCCTCGGTGTACCGGAGGACGGCGTCGCGCGCGGCCTGGTTGAAGGCGGCGATGCCCATGCGCTCGATCTCGCTCTTGTCGGTGATCCCGAGCTGGCGCTCGGCCTCGAGCTCTGCGGGCAGGCCGTGCGTGTCCCAGCCGAATCGGCGCTGCACCTGCTTGCCGCGCATGGTCTGGAAGCGCGGGAAGATGTCCTTGGCGTAGCCGGTGAGCAGGTGCCCGTAATGGGGCAGGCCGTTCGCGAACGGCGGCCCGTCGTAGAAGACCCATTCGGGTGCGCCCTCGCGCTGGTCGATGGACGCCTGGAAGGTGCCGTCGGCCTTCCAGTGCGCGAGCACGGCCTGCTCGATCGCCGGGAAGGACGGCGACGGCGTGACGGACTGCTGCTCGGGGTCCTGGCCCTTGGGGTACAACGCTCGCTCCTGCTGGATTCGCCGGTTCCACGAGGACGGTGCGCTCGTCGAGCGCCACCGCGGTACCACCCCGCTTGCCCCGGCCGAGCCGGAGCCTCTCGTTCCTCAGCTGTGACGGGCTGGTCCCGTCCGGTTCTAGTGACGAGCTGGATGCCGCGGCATCCGTCTCGCGTTCTTCCGGAGACTCCCCGGTGATGGCCGGATCGCAGTCGTTGCCTCCAGCGTACCGGACGGCTCAGCGGTACGCCTCGCGGATGAGCGAGATGAGCGCCGGGGCGTCGACGCCGTTCAGGCGTGCCTCGTCGACGAGGTCGTGGATGGCGCCGGCCAGCGCAGTGTGGTGGCCGAGACGCTTGGCGACGGTCGCGCCGCGGCCGGGGTGCAGCTCGATCAGGCCCTCGTCGCGCAGCACCCGATAGGCGCGGAGCACGGTGTGCACGTTGACCTGGAGCGCCGACGCGAGATCGCGTGCGGCGGGAAGGCGCTCGCCGTAGCCCACGCGGCCGTCGACGATGGAGGCGCGCAGCGAGGAGGCGAGCTGCTCGAACAGCGGGCCCGGCGTCGCGAGGTCGAGTCGGATGCGCACGATCCGAACCTATGGCTCCCGAACGGGTACTTCAAGTACTTGTGCTAGTGCGAATCGCACAAGTTCCTTGTCGTGCCGTCCGCTCGCTGTCAGGATGGTCAGCCGTGACCACTGCAGTCCCCTCCACGGAACCCCTCCCTCCGAGCTCCTCCCCGGTGCGACGCGTCGCCTGGGCGTCGATGATCGGCACCTCGCTCGAGTCGTTCGACTTCTACGTCTTCGCCTACTTCAGCGCGTACTTCATCGGCCCGCTCTTCTTCGACCCGCTTGGCGAGTTCGGCGGCACGCTCGCCGCGTTCGCCACGATCGGCGTCGCGTTCGTCGTGCGCCCCATCGGCGCGGCGATCTTCGGCCACCTCGGCGACCGGATCGGCCGCCGCGCCACCCTGCTCTGGACGGTCGGCATCATGGGCGTCGCGACCGGCCTCATCGGGCTGCTGCCGACGTACGCGCAGGCCGGATGGCTCGGCGCCGTGCTGCTCGTGCTGCTCCGCGTCGCCCAGGGCCTGTCGCTCGGCGGCGAGTGGGGCGGCTCGATCCTGCTCGCGACCGAGCACGCGAGCCCGATCAAGCGCGCGTTCTACGCGGCAGTGCCGCAGCTCGGGTCGCCCGTGGGATCGATCCTGTCCGCGGTGGTGTTCATCGTCATGACGCTGGCGCTGCCGGCCGACCAGCTGGCCGAGTGGGGATGGCGCATCCCGTTCCTCCTCGCGTTCCCGCTCCTGCTCGTCTCCCTGTGGCTGCGCCTCTCGATCGACGAGACCCCGGTGTTCAAGGCGGTCGTGTCGGAGCAGCGCCGCGACCGTGTCCCCTTCGCCACGATGTTCCGCGCCCAGCCCGTCGCGCTCCTCGTCGCATTCGGCGCCGCGCTGCTCGGCATCGGCTCGTACTCGCTCATGAACACGTACACCGTCAACTACGGCGTGACGACGCTCGGGTTCAGCTTCCAGGGCCTGCTCATCGCGACCACGATCGGCGCCCTACTGCAGCTGGTCACGATCCCGCTGTTCGGCTGGTGGGCCACGCGCGTCGGGTCGGCGAAGGTCGTCGCCTACGGTGCGCTCGGGACGCTGCTGATCACTTTCCCGATGTACTGGCTCCTGCAGTTCGCGAGCTTCCCCGTCCTGGTGGGCACCATGATCGTCGGCGGCATCCTGCCCACCATGTCATGGGCGGCGCTCGGCGGGCTGATGAACGACCTGTTCGCCGACCACTACCGCTACTCGGCGCTGTCGGTCGCGTACGCCGTCGCGGCCGCGATCTCCGGGTTCATCCCGCTCGTCACGCTGTGGCTCGGCGGTCTGACCGACTTCGCGTGGTGGCACCCCGGCGTCGTGCTCGCGCTGCTGTCGGCCATCACGCTGGTCTCGGCGTGGGCGGCGGCGCGCATGCGACACGCTCCGATCGCCGAGGACGGCCGCGAGGTGGCCGAGCCGGTCGCCGCGTAGGCGACGAGCGGATGTCGCGGCGCGCGCTCGCGACATCCGCTCGCCGTCATGGGGATCGCCCGGCGTTCGGGCCGGTCACGGCGCGGATGCACCGACTCCGGTAGGCTTGAGCGTCCACATTCAGGCACCCCCATGGACTCGGTGCCGCATATACCGAACCGGAGCATCATGACCGACACCGCGCGCATTCCCGACAAGCCCGCTCTCGAGGGCCTCGAGTCGAAGTGGGGCGGCGTCTGGGAATCCGAGGGCACCTACCGGTTCCGGCGGGAAGGTGCGACGCGCGATTCGATCTACTCGATCGACACTCCCCCGCCCACCGCCTCGGGCTCGCTCCACATCGGCCACGTGTTCTCGTTCACGCACACCGACCTCGTCGCACGCTTCCAGCGCATGCGCGGCAAGTCGGTCTTCTACCCGATGGGATGGGACGACAACGGCCTGCCCACCGAGCGCCGCGTGCAGAACTACTACGGCGTGCGCTGCGACCCGTCGCTGCCCTACGTGCCCGACTTCACGCCGCCGCACGAGGGCACCGAGGGCAAGACGATCAAGCCGGCCGACCAGGTCCCCATCAGCCGCCGCAACTTCATCGAGCTGTGCGAGCGGCTGACCGCCGAGGACGAGCAGCAGTTCGAGGAGCTGTTCCGACAGCTCGGTCTCTCGGTCGACTGGACCCAGACCTACCGCACGATCGCCGACGAGGCGCTGTTCACCTCGCAGCTCGCGTTCATCCGCAACGTCGAGCGCGGCGAGGCCTACCAGGCCCTCGCGCCGACCCTGTGGGACGTCACGTTCCGCACCGCGGTCGCGCAGGCCGAGCTCGAGGACCGCGAGCAGCCCGGCCACTACCACCGGGTCGCGTTCCACCGGCCCGACGGCGGCCACGTCGAGATCGAGACGAGCCGGCCCGAACTCATCCCGGCCTGCGTCGCGCTCGTGGCGCATCCCGACGACGAGCGCTACCAGCCGCTGTTCGGCACGACCGTGACGACGCCCGTGTTCGGGGTCGAGGTGCCCGTGGTCGCGCACCACCTCGCCCAGAAGGACAAGGGCACCGGCATCGCCATGATCTGCACGTTCGGCGACGTGACCGACGTGGTGTGGTGGCGCGAGCTCGATCTCCCCAACCGGGCGATCATCGGCTTCGACGGCCGCATCATCGCCGAGGCGCCCGAGGCGATCTCGTCCGATGCGGGACGCGAGGCGTACGCGAAGCTCGCCGGCAAGACCGCGTTCTCGGCCAAGCAGGCGGTCGTCGAGCTCCTGCGCGAGTCGGGCGACCTGCTCGCCGACCCGAAGGCCATCACCCACCCCGTGAAGTTCTACGAGAAGGGCGATCGTCCGCTCGAGATCGTCTCCACGCGGCAGTGGTACATCGTCAACGGCGCGCGCGACGAGGCGCTGCGCGACCGCCTGGTGAGCCGCGGCCGCGAGATCGACTGGCACCCCGACTTCATGCGCGTGCGCTACGAGAACTGGGTCGGCGGCCTGTCGGGCGACTGGCTCATCTCGCGTCAGCGCTTCTTCGGCGTGCCGATCCCGGTCTGGTACCCGATCGACGCGGAAGGCGAGCCCGTGTTCGACCAGCCGATCATCGCCACGCGCGAGATGCTGCCCGTCGACCCCTCCTCGACGCCGGCGCCCGGGTTCGACGAAGCGCAGCGCGACCAGCCGAACGGGTTCACGGGCGAGCACGACATCATGGACACGTGGGCGACGTCGTCGCTCACGCCGCAGCTCGCGGCCGGCTGGGAGCGCGACGCCGAACTGTTCGAGCTGCTCTTCCCCTACTCGCTGCGTCCTCAGGGCCAGGACATCATCCGCACGTGGCTGTTCTCGACCGTGCTCCGCGCCGAGCTCGAGCACGGCGTCGCGCCATGGGGCAACGCCGCCATCTCGGGCTTCATCGTCGACCCCGACCGGAAGAAGATGTCGAAGTCCAAGGGCAACGTCGTGACGCCCGCCGGGCTGCTCGAGCAGCACGGCTCCGACGCCGTGCGCTACTGGGCGGCCTCGTCGCGCCTCGGCACCGACGCGGCGTTCGACCCGCAGAACCCCACGCAGGTCAAGATCGGCCGGCGCCTCGCGATCAAGGTGCTGAATGCCGCCAAGTTCATCCTCGGGTTCGAGGGCCGGGCGGATGCCGCCGTCACGGTGCCCATCGACCGGAGCATGCTGGCCGGACTCGCGACGGTCGTCGAGCAGGCCACGCGTGCGCTCGAGGCGTACGACCACGCGCGCGCGCTCGAGGTCACCGAGACCTTCTTCTGGACATTCTGCGACGACTACCTCGAACTCGTGAAGGAGCGCGCCTACGGCGAGGCGAGCGAGGAGCAGGCGTCGGCGGTCGCGGCGCTCAAGACCGCGCTCAGCGTGCTGCTGCGCCTGTTCGCCCCCGTGATCCCGTTCGCGGCCGAGGAGGCGTGGCGCTGGTCGCACGACGGCTCGGTGCACCGGGCCTCGTGGCCCACGGCCGACGAGCTCGCCGCGCGCGGCGACGCGGGCGTCGAGTTGCTCGAACTGGCGAGCCTCGCGCTCACGGGCATCCGTCGCGCCAAGACCGACGCGAAGGCGTCGCAGAAGACGCCGGTCGCCCGTGCGGTCATCGCGGCACCCCACGCTGCAACGGCGCTGCTCGCGCACGCCGAGTCCGACCTGCGCGCCGTCGGCCGCATCGGCGTGCTCGAGTTCGACGCGTCCGACGAGCTCGAGGTCCGCGACGTCGAGCTGGAGATCCCCGCAGAGGAGGCCCGCGCATGAGCGTCACCGTCCGCGACATCGCCGAGAACGACTTCTTCGGCTGGCTGCCCCTGTTCGACGCCTACTGCGCCTCGCGCGGAGCGCAGCTCGACGACACGAAGGCGCTCATCGTGTGGAGCTGGATCCAGGAGCCGCGCAATCCGCTGCGCGCCGCCCTCGCGGTCGATGACGAGGGCACGCCGATCGGTCTCGTCCACTACCACGCAGAATCGCGCACCTTCGACGCGAGCACCGGAGTCGTGGTCGACGACCTCTACGTCGGCGACGCGCACCGCGGCAACGGCGTCGGCCGGCAGCTGCTCGACCTCGTGCGCGAGCAGGCGTCCGAGCTCAACGCGTCGCGCATCACGTGGACGAACGATCCCGCCGACGCGGAATCCCTGCGCCTCTCCGACGAGCTCGGACGGCGCAGCGCCGCGATCGGCTTCGAGCTGGACGTCTGATGCGGCTCGGCACGCGCTGGTCCTTCGGCGATGAGCCGCCGGCCTCGGTGCCGGCAGACCTCCGACCGCTCATCGAGGCCGCCGAAGCTCGCGCTGCCGATGGAACCGGCCGGCACTGGACGCTGACCTGGCTCGAGGGCCGTCCGATCGCCGAGCTCGACGACGGGACAATCGTGACGACCGCGCCGGTCGACACCGGGCCTGCACCGTCGGGAGAGTCCGACGACGACTGGTGAGCCGGCGCCGTCAGGCGCGCGCGACGATCTCCCCGTGCGGCATGAGCAGCCAGCCTTCGGGGTCGACGGCCCACGTCCGCCAGGCCTCTGCGACGGATTCGAGCTCGGCGATCGACGCATGACCCGACTCGATGGCGTGCGCCGCGAACTGCGACTTCGTCGCCCGGTCCGCCCAGGCGCCGCCCCACCACTCTCGCTCGCGATCGGATGAGAACACCCAGACCGAGCCCGTGGCCTCGACGTCGTCGAACCCGGCCGCACGGGCCCACCGCTTGAGCAGGCGGCCCGCGAGCGCCTCCCCGCCGTTCCACCGGTAGATGTCGCGATTCAACTGCAGCCAGCGGGCGAGCCCGTCGGACGCAGGGCTCCAGATCACGCCGCCGTAATCGGCATCGCGTGCCGCCAGCACCCCGCCCGGTGCGAGGACCCGCCGGATCTCTCGCATGGCGTCGACGGGACGCGCGAGGTGCTGCATGAGCTGGTGCGCATGGACCACGTCGAAGCTGTCGTCGTCGAAGTCCAGCGTGTACGCGTCGCCGACGCGGAACTCGACGTTCGTCACACCCTGGCTCGCGGCCAGGCCCGCCGCTCGCTCGACGATATCGGCCGACGCGTCGATGCCCACGACGGATCCGGGGCGGACGCGCCGCGCGAGGTCGATCGAGATCGTCCCCGGCCCGCTTCCGACATCGAGGATCCGCAGGCCCTCCCGTAGGTGCGGGATCAGATACGCGGCGGAGTTGTCGACCGAGCGCCACTCGTGGACCCGGAGCACGCTCTCGTGATGGCCGTGCGTGTAGCCCTCGCGTGAAGCGGGAGCCGGCGCGCCGTCCATGGGATCAGATCGCGAAACCGAGTGCGCGCATCATGTCGCGCCCGTCGTCGGTGATCCGCTCAGGACCCCACGGCGGCATCCACACCCAGTTGATGCGGAATCGCTCGACCGTGCCGTCGAGCGCCTCGGCGGTCTGCTCCTCGATCACGTCGGTGAGCGGACAGCCGGCGCTCGTGAGGGTCATGTTGATGACGAGCGCGTCGTGCTCGTCATCCCAGTTGAGGTCGTAGATGAGCCCGAGATCGACGATGTTCACGCCGAGTTCGGGGTCGACGACGTCCTTCAGCGCCTCGCTGATCTCATCGAATCGCTCGGGAGCGAGTGAGGTGACCATGTCTGGAGTCTACCGTCGCCTACTGGGTGGCCGACTCGGCCACGTTGTAGCGGTCGTAGCCCTCGTCCTCGAGGCGCTCGGCCAGCTCGGGTCCGCCCTGCTCGGCGATCCTGCCGGCCACGAAGACGTGCACGAAGTCGGGCTTGATGTAGCGCAGGATCCGCGTGTAGTGCGTGATCAGCAGGATGCCGACGTCGGTGTTCTCGTGGGCGCGGTTCACGCCTTCGGAGACGATGCGGAGCGCATCGACGTCGAGGCCCGAGTCGGTCTCGTCGAGCACCGCGAACTTCGGCTTGAGCAGCTCGAGCTGGAGGATCTCGTTGCGCTTCTTCTCGCCGCCGGAGAAGCCCTCGTTGACGTTGCGCTCGGCGAAGGCCGGATCCATCTTGAGGTTGTTCATCGACTCGCGGACGTCCTTGACCCAGCCGCGGATCGAGGGCGCCTGGCCGTCGATCGCGGTCTTCGCGGTGCGGAGGAAGTTCGTGACCGTGACGCCGGGGATCTCGACGGGGTACTGCATCGCGAGGAAGAGGCCCGCTCGCGCGCGCTCGTCGACCGTCATCTCGAGCACGTTCTCGCCGTCGAACAGGATCTCGCCCTCGACGACGGTGTACTTCGGGTGACCGGCGATCGTGTAGGCCAGCGTGGACTTGCCGGAGCCGTTCGGCCCCATGATGGCGTGGATCTCGCCCTCGTTGATGGTCAGGTCGACGCCGCGGAGGATCTCGCGGGTGCCCTGGTCGGTCTCGACGTTGACGTGCAGGTTCTTGATCTCGAGCACGGACATGGTGATTCGGTGGTCTCTTTCGTTGCGGGCCGCAAAGCGGCCGGAGGTCGTGGGAAGTCGGGATTCAGACGGCGAGCTTCACCGCGGGGTCGATGACGACGCCCCCGTCGGTGATCTCGACCTTGAAGACGGGCACGGGCTCGTACGCCGGCAGCGTGAGCGGCTTGCCCGTGGCGAGGGAGAACTTCGAGCCGTGCGCCCAGCACTCGAGCGTGTCGTCCTCGACGAACCCCTCGGAGAGGGAGATGTCGCCGTGCGTGCACGTGTCGCCGATCGCGAAGATCTCGCCCGCGGCATCCTTCACCACGGCGATCGGCACGCCGTCGACGACGAACCGCTGTGCCTCGTTCACGGCGAGGTCGTCGACCCCGCACACGCGCGTGCCTGCCACGTCAGCTCCCCTGGAGTTCGGCTTCGAGCGCCGCCATCAGGCGCTCCTCGAGTTCGGCGTCGCCGATCTGCTGGACGACCTCGGCGAGGAAGCCGCGCACGACGAGGCGTCGGGCCTCCTCTTCGGGGATGCCCCGTGCCTGGAGGTAGAACAGCTGCTCGTCGTCGAACCGGCCGGTCGCGCTCGCGTGGCCGGCGCCTTCGATGTCGCCGGTCTCGATCTCGAGGTTCGGGACGGAGTCGGCGCGCGTGCCGTCGGTCAGCACGAGGTTGCGGTTCTGCTCGTAGCTGTCGGTACCGGTCGCCGCGTTCCCGATGAGGACGTCGCCGATCCAGACGCTGCGCGCGCCCTCGCCCTGGAGTGCGCCCTTGTAGGTGACGCGCGAGCGGGTGTGCGGCGCATCGTGGTGGACGAACACCTGCTGCTCGAGATGCTGGCCGGCGTCGGAGAAGTACAGGCCGAGGGCCTCGACGTCGCCGCCCTGCTCGGCGAGGTGGGTGGACGGGTTGACCCGCACGACCTTGCCGCCGAGCGAGACGACGATGTGCTTGAGCTTGGCGTCGCGCGCGATCCGCGAGAAGTGGCTGGCGAGGTGCACCGAGTCGTCGGTCCACTCCTGGAGGGACACGACCGTCAGGTTCGCCCCCTCGCCCACCACGACCTCGACGTTCTCGGCCAGGCGGGCGTCGCCCGTTCCGCGCAGCACGACGAGCGCGCGGCTGTTCGGCGCCGCCTCGATCACGGTGTGCGCGCCGCGAGGAGCGATGCCGAGGCCCGAGCGCGTCACGGTGACGGTCTTCGCCTCCTCGCCCGAGATCGCGACCAGGAGCGCCTCGTCGAAGCTCGACCACGCGTTCGCGGACGCACGGTCTTCCGGAATGCCGGCGCGGCCGATGCGGGCGTCGTCGCTCGGGATCCACGAGACCGAGACGCCCGCGACATCCGTCGACTCGACCTCGACTCGCGCGCCGTCGAGCTCACCCGAGGTGAGGTCGGCGAACGCCGCGACCGGCGAGTACTTCCACTCGTGCTCGCGCCCGGTCACCGGCGGGAACTCCGCGACATCCGTCGACCGGAAGCGCTCGGAACGCGTCTGCACGGGGACGAACGCGCCGTCGGAATGGGGTCGGAAGCCGTGCTGCTCCGAAGTGGGCATGGCGGTGCTCTGCATAGTGTCGGTCATTCCTAGCCGACCGATCCTTCCATGCCCATCTCGATGAGCTTGTTGAGTTCCATCGCGTATTCCATCGGCAGCTCGCGCGCGATCGGCTCGATGAACCCGCGCACGATCATGGCCATCGCCTCGTCTTCGGGGATGCCGCGCGCCATCAGGTAGAAGAGCTGCTCCTCGCTGACCTTCGACACCGTGGCCTCGTGGCCGAGCTGCACGTCGTCGACGCGGATGTCGATGGCGGGGTACGTGTCGGAGCGCGAGATCGTGTCGACGAGCAGCGCGTCGCATCGCACGGTGTTCGCGGCGTGGTGGGCGTTGGCGTCGACGCGCACCTCGCCGCGGTACCCGGCGCGGCCGCCGCCGCGCGCGATCGACTTCGACACGATCGACGACTGCGTGTACGGAGCCATGTGGATCATCTTGGCGCCGGCGTCCTGGTGCTGACCCGGGCCCGCGAAGGCGACTGAGAGCGTCTCGCCCTTGGCGTGCTCGCCCATCAGGAAGATCGACGGGTACTTCATCGTCACCTTGGAGCCGATGTTGCCGTCGACCCACTCCATGGTGGCGCCCTCGTGGGCGACCGCACGCTTCGTGACGAGGTTGTAGACGTTGTTCGACCAGTTCTGGATCGTGGTGTAGCGAACGCGAGCGTTCTTCTTCACGATGATCTCGACGACGGCCGAGTGCAGCGAGTCGGACTTGTAGATCGGGGCGGTGCAGCCCTCGATGTAGTGCACGTACGAGTCCTCGTCGGCGATGATGAGGGTCCGCTCGAACTGGCCCATGTTCTCGGTGTTGATGCGGAAGTACGCCTGCAGCGGGATCTCGACGTGCACGCCCTTCGGCACGTAGACGAACGAGCCGCCCGACCATACCGCGGTGTTGAGCGCCGCGAACTTGTTGTCGCCCGCGGGGATCACCGTGCCGAAGTACTCCTCGAAGAACTCGGGGTGCTCCTTGAGCGCAGTGTCCGTGTCGAGGAAGATGACGCCCTGCTCCTCGAGGTCCTCACGGATCTGGTGGTACACGACCTCGGACTCGTACTGCGCGGCCACACCGGCGACGAGGCGCTGGCGCTCGGCCTCGGGGATGCCGAGTCGCTCGTAGGTGTTCCGGATGTCCTCGGGAAGGTCCTCCCAGGTCTGGGCCTGCTTCTCGGTGGAACGGACGAAGTACTTGATGTTGTCGAAGTCGATCTCCGACAGGTCGGCGCCCCAGCTCGGCATGGGCTTGCGGTCGAACAGCTGCAGTGCGCGGAGCCGTCGCTGCAGCATCCACTCGGGCTCGTCCTTCAGCCGAGAGATGTCGGCCACCACTTCGGGCGACAGGCCACGGCGAGCGGATGCCCCGGCCACGTCGGAGTCGGCCCAGCCGAACTCGTACGTGCCGAGCCCTTCCAACTCGGGGCGGTCGATCAGTACGTCCGTCATGCTCTCCCTCTTCTCCTCCCACTCACCGGATATCAGTCCGGCCACTCCTGCCTCCCGGTCGAGGCGCCGGTGCGGTCGTGGAGTGATGTGCGGGTGGCGTCGTCGCGAACCTAGAATGGCTGTGCGCCGGTGCCGCGCCGAAGCGCGCGCGTCGGGCCGTGCCAACCCATCAAGTCTATAGGGTCCAAGGTCCCGGAGTCCTGACTCCCAGAACCCTCCCACTGCGACCCGGATCAGGAATCCACGAGCGTGAACCGCGTGACCGCCTGGCTGCCCGACCGCATCGACCGCCGCGTGCGCGTCGTGGCGTGGCTGTCGTTCCTCGCCCAGACGATCATCATCGCCACCGGCGGGGCCGTCCGGCTCACCGGTTCGGGCCTCGGCTGCCCGACCTGGCCGCTCTGCACCGAGGGCTCGCTCGTGACCACGCCCGAGATGGGCATCCACGGCATGATCGAGTTCGGCAATCGCCTCATGACCGGCGTCGTCGGCATCGTCGCCGTGCTCGTGGTGCTCTCGATCTGGCGGATCCGTCGCGAACGCCGCGACCTGTGGACGCTCGCCGTCGTGGTGGTGCTCGGGATCGTCGCCCAGGCGATCGTCGGCGGCATCACCGTCTGGACCGGGCTGAACCCCTTCATCGTCGGCTTCCACTACGTCGCGTCGCTGGTGCTCGTGTGCGTCACGGCCGCGTACCTCGTGCGCCTCGACGCCGTTCCGGGTCCGCGGGAGCTCGCGGTGCCCAGCTGGTACGCCGGCCTGACGCACGCGACCACCGCGGTCCTTGCCGTCTCGATCGTGTTCGGCGTGCTGACGACCGCGTCGGGGCCGCACTCGGGCGACGCCGACGCCGGCCGCACCGGATACAACGCCGAACTGCTCGAGCACGTGCACGCCTGGCCGGGATACGCGCTCTTCGTGCTCACGCTCGTGCTGCTCGTTGGCGCCTCGCGCCTGCGCCTTCCGGTGCGCCGATGGGTCGTCGTGCTGCTGCTGGTCGAGGTCGTGCAGATCGCCGTCGGGCTCTACCAGGCCCGCAACGGCCTGCCGCCGCTGGCCGTCGGCGTGCACATGGTGCTCGCCGCCCTGACGGCGGCCACGATGACCGTCCTCGTGCTGAAGCTCAAGCGGCCGACCGCGACCGCCGCCCCCGCAGGCGACGCCGCGGTCGCGGCATCCGCTCGCTGACCCGGCGGCGTCACTCGCCGCCGCGGTTTCCGTCCGCTCCCACGCGGTGAACGAGCCGCGCCAGCTCGACGCGGTTGGCGGAACCCGTCTTCGCGAGCAGGTGCGAGACGTGGGTGCTCACCGTCTTGTCGCTGATCATCAGCTCGCGCGCGATCTCCGAGTAGGTCCGGCCGACCGCGACGAGCGCGAGCACCTCGCGTTCGCGCTCGGTCAAGGAGGGCAGGTTCGTGTCGGCGGCGACCCGGACCGGGCGTGACTCCTCGATCGGGATCCTGGCACGCTGCGCCAAGTCGAGCAGCTCGTCCACGACCGGCCGCGCGCCCAGGTGACGGGCGAGCACGAGTCCAAGCCGCAGCATGTCGGCGCCGGCGAGCCGATCGCCGCCCCGCACCAGGAGCGCCTCCGCAGCCCGCCACCGCGCATAGGCCTCCTCCCACGGCAGTCGCGCCGCGTGGCACCGGTGCGCGGCGAGGACCCACGCCTCCGCCGCGCCGGCCGACCCACGGGCGCGAGCGCACTCGGCGGCGTACACCGCGTCGAGCGCGGTGTTCTGCCGCCGCATGAGCTCGGTCCACGATCCGACGTCCTCGATCACGTGCGGGAAGCGCTCGACGAGCGCGTCGAGTGACGCGAGCGCCGCTCGGTCCGATTCGCCGACGTCCCTCGCCGCCTGCGCCCGGTCGGCGAGGGCGCGCGCCGCGAACGGCAGCAGCCATTCGGCCATCGTGGGCGGGGATCCCCGATCGGCCGCACCCGCGAGTGCCGCGTCGTACGCGCCCGCGGCGTCGCCGGCCCCCAGTCGGACTTCCGCGCGGACGGCGTCGTACTCGAGGTTGCGGAAGGTCGACCCGTCGACGATCAGCTCTTCGACGCGGCGCAGGTGATCCTCGGCCTCGCGCTGACGACCCTGCAGCACCGCGAGCCGTGCCGCCGCCAGCCGTGCCTCGACGTCGCCGAGCGGGCCGGGGTCCGAACCGAGCGCGATGCGCAGCCGCATCTCCGCCTCGTCCGGCGATCCGCTCGTGAGCCGCGACAGCGCTTCGGACGTGGCGAGCCAGGCGACGTACGGGTGGGGGCCGCCGTGCTGAACGAGGGCGAGGGCGCGATCCCGCATCATCGACGCGTACGCCTCGCTCGCCCAGGTCTCGACGGCGTTCGCCGCCCACATCGACGCGTGGACGTATTCCCACCAGGCACGCGCCCGGAGCGCCGGGGCGAGGGCCTCCGTCCCGAGCTCAGCGGCACTCGACAGATCGCCCGCGAAGCTGGCCGCCATCGAACCGGCCGCGAGCGCGAGCGCGAGCGCGCGTGGATCGGCGGTCCGGCGCGCCACGGCGATCGCCGTCTCGGCATGCTCGCCGGCGTCGGGCAGCCCGGCCCACAGCTCGGCGTGCGCGAGCTCGGCGAGGGCGAGCGAGTACTCCGGACTCGAGCGGTCGGCCTCGGCGAGTCGCACGGCCTCCTGCATCTCGCGGACGTCGATGAATCCGAGGCCGGCCATGAAGCGGAGGTGCATCCGCCGGACCAGCAGCTCGCTGGCCACGAGCGGCGCCGCGGTCGGATCCACCGTCGCGAGCAGGCGTTCGACCGCCCAGAGCTCATCCTCCGTCTGCCCGGCCTCTGCCGCCACCGCGCGGATGCTGCGGAGGATCGATTCGAGCGACCTCCCCGCGCCGAGCAGCTCGATGCGCAGCTCGGCGGCCCGCCGCAGCAGGCGGATCTGCTCGGCGTGCCCGGCGACCGCGCCTGCGGCGTCCGCGGCGGCCAGTGCGGCCTCGAAAGCCTCGTGATCCTGCCCCGCGCGGTATCGGTGGTCGGCGAGCGACACCGCCGAACCGACTGCCAGGGACGTTCCACTCGCGGCGGCGGCGAGGTCGTCGGCGAACCGGCGGTGCCAGCCTTGTCGCTCGTCCTCTCCGAGCGTGGCCTCCAGGACCTCGGCATTCAGCGGATGGTGGAACCAGACGGTGCCGTCCTCCAGCCGGTCGAGCGTGCCCGAGTCGACCGCCTCCCGCAGGGAGGCCCTGACGTCCTCGCTCCCGCCGCCGTTCGCGACGATCCGTGCGAGCTCGTCAGCGCTCATCGCGCGGCCGCCGACCGCGAGCACGGACGCGAGCTCGCGGGTCGGCTCCGAGAGGCGGTACCACGACTGCAGGACCGCGGAGCTCAGGTCGGAAGGGAAGGCCGCGGGCACGCCACGGGCCTCAGGAGGGAGCCCCGCCACCAGCAGTCGGGTGAAGTACGGGTTGCCGCGGCTCCGTGAATACACGTCGTCGATGAGCGACTGGTGCGGCGATCCCCCGAGCAGGATTTCGATCTGGGCGGCCGTGGCCTCCCGGTCGAGGGGCGCGAGCTCCATCTCGAACGTCCGCGGCATGCGCCGGACATCCGCGAGCCAGCGCTGAAGCGGATGCCCGAGCCCGATCTCACCGGCCCGCAAGGTCATCACGATGGCGAGCCGACGGGACGGCGATCCCGCGATGGCGTACATGAGGGTATCGAGCGTGCTCCGGTCGGCCCACTGGACGTCGTCCACGACGAGGACGACCGGGGTCCGCGCGGTCTGCTCGTCGAGCCAGGCGTCGAAGCGCAGCGCGAACTCGCGTTCGCCGCCGTCGACGGGCGCCTCCGGAGGGGCCACCAGATGCGGGTTGGCGCGCAGTGCTGAGCGGATGGGCAGGAACGGGATCGACATCGAGGTCAGCGGAAGGCAGGTCCCGATCAGGGCCTCCCCTCCCCGGTGGTCGGCGCAGGCGCGCGCGACGAGCGCCGTCTTGCCGACGCCCGAATCGCCCGAGACGACGACCGAGTGCGCCTCCTCGGCCCACGCACGGTCGAGGAGTCCCCCCAGGATGTCGAGCTCCCGCTCACGGCCGACGAGGTCGGGCCCGGCGGTCGCGGCCGAAACGACCACCGAACCAGTGTCCCATCCGCCGGACCCGAAATCAGGACTTTCGTCCGGGATCTCAGGGGGTGCGCCCGATCCCGTCGCACCCCCGCGCGACGAGCCTCGAGGCATCGAACACGCCGAACCGTGAAGGAAGGACCGGCATCATGCGCACCACCAGCACCACGATCACCACCGCGACCACCACGGCCCTCGTGGCCTCGGCCGCCGCACTCATCGTCGGCATCGCCGCCGCACCTGCGGTCGCCATACCGGATCCCGGGCAGTGGCCCGCCCGTCACGTGCAGCTCGGCGACCGCGACGCGTGCGAGCTCCAGCGGGTCGGCACCCAGTTCGTCAAGTGCGACGACCTCACGGGAGCCGGTGTCCCCGCCCCGAGCTACATCCCCGAGCACCCGTGAGGTGCGCGGATCAGAACGGGAGCAGCGGGTCGATGCCGACCGCGAGGAACAGCAGGGAGAGGTACACGATCGAGCCGTGGAACACGCGCATCGGCGACACCTCGACGCCGCGGATGGCGAGGCTGTAGAGACGGTGGCACTCGGCGATGAACCACACGCCGGTGACGAGCGCCACGCTCGAGTAGAGCAGCCCCATCCCGGCGACGGGGATGAGCAGCAGTGATGCGGCGACCGTCGCGTAGGCGTAGAGGATGACCTGGAGGCCGACCTGCGCGCGTCCGCGGACGACCGCGAGCATCGGCACGCCGGCGGCCGCGTAGTCCTCCTTGTACTTCATGGACAGCGGCCAGTAGTGCGGCGGCGTCCAGAGGAAGATGACCAGGAACAGGATGAACGGCGCCCAATCGAGGCTGCCGGTCACGGCTGCCCAGCCGATGAGCACGGGCATGCATCCGGCGACGCCGCCCCACACGATGTTCTGCGCCGTGCGGCGCTTGAGGATGAGGCTGTAGAAGACGACGTAGAGGAGGATGGCGAGGAGCGAGAGCCCGGCCGCGACCCAGTTGGTGAACACCCCGAGCCAGAGGATCGAGGCGATGCCGAGGGCGTAGGCGAACACGAGCGCCTCGCGGTCGGTGAGCTCGCCCGTTACGAGCGGACGGCCCTTGGTGCGCTTCATGACGCGGTCGATGTCGCGGTCGATGTAGCAGTTGAACGCGCCGGCCGATCCGGCGCTCATGGCGCCGCCGATGAGCGTGGCGACGAGCAGCCAGAGGTCGGGCAGCCCGTTCGACGCGAGGATCATGGTCGGCGCCGTGACGACGAGGAGCAGCTCGATGACCCGCGGCTTGGTCAGGGCGACGTAGGCGGCGACCTTGCGTCGCACGCTCATCGCCGGACGAGCTTCACGGGTGATGGCAGCGGCCTGCATTGATTCCTCTTCCGGGGCGCGCGCGAACGGCGGGCGTGCGCATCCCGTTCGAGTCTAGGACATCGAGACGCCGCGCCCTCGACTTCCGGGCGGCTCGGGTGCCGAGTCGCGGGCCGTCAAGGCCCGTCACAGAGTGAGGACCACTCCATATACTGAACCCAGCGCGCCCGGCGGCGCGGATTCGACGTGCACCTCCACCTGCGCATGACCGGATCGTCGCCGGGCTCCACCGCGCCGTCGCGTTTCCCGGCGGGTCGGGAGCCGCCTGTGAGCTCCCCGACGCCCGTCACAACCGGAAGGAACAGCTACCCGTGGCACCTCTGCACTGGGACCCCATCGACGACCGCGCGGTCGACACGGCGCGCGTGCTCGCCGCCGACGCCGTGGAGAAGGTCGGCAACGGCCACCCCGGCACGGCGATGAGCCTCGCGCCCGTCGCCTACCTGCTCTACCAGAAGGTGATGCGCCGCGACCCGGCCGACCACCACTGGCTCGGGCGCGACCGGTTCATCCTGTCGGCCGGTCACAGCTCGCTCACCCAGTACGTCCAGCTCTACCTCGCGGGCGACGGGCTCGAACTCGTCGACCTCGAGTCGCTCCGCACGTGGGGCTCGAAGACGCCCGGCCACCCCGAGTACGGCCACACCGACGGCGTCGAGATCACGACCGGCCCGCTCGGCCAGGGCCTCGCGTCGGCCGTCGGCTTCGCCTACGCCGCGCGCTACGAGCGCGGCCTGTTCGACCCCGACGCGGCGGCCGGCGAGAGCCCGTTCGACCACCACGTCTTCGTGATCGCGAGCGACGGCGACCTCGAAGAGGGCGTGACCAGCGAGGCGTCCTCGCTCGCGGGTCACCAGCAGCTGGGCAACCTCGTGGTCATCTACGACTCGAACCAGATCTCGATCGAGGATGACACCGACATCGCCTTCACCGAAGACGTCGCGAAGCGCTACGAGGCCTACGGCTGGCACGTGCAGACGGTCGACTGGAAGAAGGCCGGCGAGTACGTCGAGGATGTCGCCGAGCTCGACGAGGCGATCGCCGCGGCGAAGGCCGAGACGGGCAAGCCCTCCATCATCGTGCTGAAGACGATCATCGGATGGCCCGCCCCGAACAAGCAGAACACCGGCAAGATCCACGGCTCGGCGTTGGGCGCCGACGAGTTGGCCGCGACCAAGCAGGTGCTCGGCTTTGACCCCGAGAAGCACTTCGTCGTCGCCGACGAGGTCATCGAGCACACCCGCGGCAACGCGCGGGATCGCGCCGCCGAGGCGAAGGCCGCCTGGCAGGAGTCGTTCGACGCGTGGGCCGCAGCCAACCCCGAGCGCAAGTCGCTGCTCGACCGCCTCGAGGCGGGCGAGCTTCCCGACGGACTCGAGGCGGCGCTGCCCGTGTTCGAGGCCGGCAAGGACCTCTCGACGCGTGCCGCTTCGGGCAAGGTCATCAACGCGCTCGCCGCGCAGCTGCCCGAGCTGTGGGGCGGCTCGGCCGACCTCGCCGAGTCGAACCTCACCACGATCAACGACGCTGCGTCGTTCATCCCCGAGCAGTGGTCGACGCACGAATTCAGCGGCAACCCGTACGGTCGGGTGCTGCACTTCGGAATCCGCGAGCACGCGATGGGCTCGATCATCAACGGCATCGTGCTGCACGGCCCGACCCGCGCGTTCGGCGGCACGTTCCTGATCTTCAGCGACTACATGCGCCCCGCCGTGCGCCTGGCCGCGCTCATGGGCATCCCCTCGATCTTCGTCTGGACGCACGACTCGGTCGCGCTCGGCGAGGACGGCCCCACGCACCAGCCGATCGAGCAGCTGTCGGCGCTGCGTGCCATCCCGAACCTCTCGGTCGTGCGTCCCGCCGACGCGAACGAGACGGCCTACGCGTGGCTCGAGATCCTCAAGCGCCGCGGCGGTCCGGCCGGCATCGCGCTGACGCGCCAGAACATCCCCGTGTTCGAGCGCGGCGAGGGCGCGGCATCCGGCGACACGCTGGCCTCGGCGGACAACGTGTCGCAGGGTGCGTACGTGCTGGCCGATGCGGCGTCGGGTACACCCGATGTGATCCTCATCGCGACCGGCTCCGAGGTGCAGGTCGCGCTCGCCGCCCGCGAACAGCTCGCCGCCGACGGAGTCGCCGCGCGCGTCGTCTCGGCGCCGAGCCTCGAGTGGTTCGAGGAGCAGGACGCCGAGTACCGCGAATCGGTGCTGCCGGCGTCGGTCACGGCGCGCGTGAGCGTCGAGGCGGGCCTCGCCCTCAGCTGGTACCGCTACCTCGGCACGCGCGGACGCGCCGTGTCGATCGAGCACTTCGGCGCGTCCGCCGACTACAAGACGCTGTTCCGCGAGTTCGGGATCACGGCCGAGGCCGTCGTCGCCGCCGCGAAGGAATCGCTCGCCTCCGCGTGAGTCCGAGCATGAAGGAGACCACTGTCATGAGCACCAACACTCCGACCGCCGCCCTCTCGCAGGCCGGCGTGAGCATCTGGCTCGACGATCTGTCGCGCCAGCGCATCACCTCCGGCGGCCTCGAGCGACTGATCGCCGAGCGCGACGTCGTCGGCGTCACCACGAACCCGACGATCTTCGCCGCGGCGCTGACCGACGGCGAGTCGTACCGCGAGCAGCTGCACGCGCTCGCCGCCGACGGCGCCGACGTCGACCGCGCGGTCTTCGAGATCACGACCGACGACGTGCGCGACGCGGCCGACCATTTCCTGCCGGTCTACGAGCGCAGCCAGGGCTACGACGGGCGCGTCTCGATCGAGGTCTCCCCCGATCTCGCGCACGACACGGACGCGACCGTCGCCGAGGCGCACCGCCTCTGGGAGAAGGTCGACCGGCCGAACGTCATGATCAAGATCCCCGCCACCCTCGAGGGGCTGCCGGCGATCACCGCCGCGATCGCCGCCGGGATCAGCGTCAACGTCACGCTCATCTTCAGCCTCGACCGCTACCGCCAGGTCATCGACGCCTACCTCACCGGGCTCGAGCAGGCCAAGGCCGCCGGCATCGACCTCTCCACCATCCACTCAGTCGCGTCGTTCTTCGTCTCGCGCGTCGACACCGAGATCGACAAGCGCCTCGCCGCGATCGGCACGCCCGAGGCCGCCGCGCTGAAGAGCCGGGCGGGCGTCGCGAACGCGCAGCTCGCCTACGAGCTCTTCGAGCAGGAGTTCGCGAGCCCCCGGGCCGTCGCGCTCCTCGACGCCGGGGCGAACCGCCAACGCCCGCTGTGGGCCTCGACCGGTGTGAAGGACCCCTCGCTGCCCGACACGCTGTATGTGACCGAGCTCGTCGCCCGCGGCGTCGTCAACACGATGCCCGAGAAGACGCTCGAGGCCACCTACGACCACGGCGTGATCGAGGGCGACTCGGTGACCGGGAAGTACGCCGAGGCGGGCCGCCTCCTCGACGCGCTCGCGAGCGCCGGCGTCGACTACGACGACGTCACCGCACTGCTCGAGCGCGAAGGCGTCGAGAAGTTCATCGTGTCGTGGAAGGAACTCCTGGACACGGTTCGCGGCGCGCTGGAGTCGGCGCGATGAACGTCCGCATCTCCGTCAGCGGCCCCGCCGCCGAGGCGGTCCGCCGCCTCGTGCCCCAGCTCGTCGCCGACGACGTCGCGTCGCGCATCACGGCGCTCGACGCGTCCCTGTGGGGTCCCGAGGCCGAGCCCGAGGCGTCGAAGCGGCTGGGGTGGACCGAGGCCGTCGCGATCTCGCGACCCCTCCTCCCCGAGATCGCTGCACTGCGCGACCAGCTGCGCGCCGATGGCGTCGACCACATCGTGCTGGCCGGCATGGGAGGCAGCTCGCTGGCACCCGAGGTCATCACTCGGACCGCGCGCGCACACCTCACGGTGCTCGACTCGACCGAGCCCGCGCAGGTCGGCGCCGCGCTCGCCGACCGGCTCGAGCGCACGGCGCTCGTGGTGTCGTCGAAGTCGGGTTCGACCGTCGAGACCGACTCGCAGCGCCGCATCTACGAGCAGGCGTTCCGCGATGCCGGCATCGACCCGGCGTCCCGCATCGTCGTCGTCACCGACCCCGGATCGCCGCTCGACGAGTCGGCTCGCGCCGTGGGCTACCGGGTCTTCAACGCCGACCCGACGGTCGGCGGCCGGTACTCGGCGCTCACCGCGTTCGGACTCGTGCCCTCGGGCCTCGCGGGCGTCGACCTCGAGGAACTGCTCGGCGAGGCCGAGGCCATCGAGCTCGCCCTCGCGGTGGACTCCGAGGAGAACCCAGGACTCGTGCTCGGCGCGGCGATCGCCGGTGCCGAGCCGCGACGCGACAAGCTCGCGATCGTCGCCGACGGCACGCACATCGTGGGCTTCGCCGACTGGGCCGAGCAGCTCATCGCGGAGTCGACCGGCAAGGACGGCACCGGCATCCTGCCCGTGGTCCTCGACCGCGGCGCTCCCGAGCTGGCGAACGTCGCCGATGACGTCCAGGTCGTGCGCCTGGTGAGCGACGCCGGCACCGACCTCTTCGTCGATGACACGCACGGCGAGATCCGGGTCTCGGGAACGCTCGGCGCCCAGCTGCTCGTCTGGGAGTACGCGACCGCGGTGGCCGGACGCATCCTCGGCATCAACCCGTTCGACCAGCCCGACGTCGAGTCGGCGAAGATCGCGGCACGCGGCCTGCTCGATGCGCGTCCCGAGCCCGCTCCGGCCGCATTCGTCACCGACGGCATCGAGGTGCGGGGTACGCCCGACGTGATCGGTGCCGCGAGCGACCTCACGTCGGCGATCGAGGTGCTCCTCGAGGAGGTTCCGGCCGACGGGTACATCTCGGTGCAGGCCTACGTCGACCGCGTCGCTCACCCCGAGTTCGCGGAGCTCCGCGACCAGCTCGCGGCGCGCAGCGGCCGGCCGGTCACCTTCGGGTGGGGGCCGCGCTTCCTGCACTCGACGGGCCAGTACCACAAGGGCGGCCCGGCGCACGGCGTGTTCCTGCAGCTCGTGCAGCGGTCGGCCGACGACCTGGCCATCCCCGAGCGGCCCTTCACCTTCGGCGAGCTCATCGCCGCGCAGGCGTCGGGCGATGCGTCGGTGCTGGCCGAGCACGGCCGTCCGGTGCTCACGCTCACGCTGAACGATCCGAGCGCCGACCTCGCGTCGCTGCGCTCCGCGATCGGCTGATGCCGGGAGCGCACATGCATCCGGTCGAGATCACGGCGACGCACAACCCCCTGCGCTCGCCGAAGGACTACCGCCTGAACCGGATCGCCGGACCGTCGAGCCTCATCATCTTCGGCGTCACCGGCGACCTGTCGCGCAAGAAGCTCATGCCCGCGGTCTACGACCTCGCCAACCGGGGGTTGCTTCCTCCCGGCTTCGCGCTCGTGGGCTTCGCGCGTCGCGACTGGGAGGACCAGGACTTCGAGAAGGTCGTGCACGACTCGGTGCAGCAGTACGCCCGCACCGAGTTCCGCGAGGACGTGTGGCAGCAGCTCGCCCGCGGCATCCGCTTCGTGCCCGGCGCCTTCGACGACGACGCGGCGTTCGACCGCCTGCGCCGGACCGTCGAGGAGCTGGATCGCGAACGCGGCACCATGGGCAACCACGCGTTCTACCTCTCGATCCCGCCGAAATCGTTCCCGATCGTCACCGAGCAGCTCAAGCGCTCGGGACTGACGGAGCAGAAGGAGGGCCAGTGGCGACGCGTCGTCATCGAGAAGCCCTTCGGCTCCGACCTGAAGACGGCGATCGAGCTGAACGACGTGGTGGCCTCGGTCTTCCCGCCCGACTCGGTCTTCCGGATCGACCACTACCTCGGCAAGGAGACGGTCCAGAACATCCTCGCGCTGCGGTTCGCCAACCAGCTCTACGAGCCGATCTGGAACGCCAACTTCGTCGACCACGTGCAGATCACGATGGCCGAGGACATCGGCGTGGGCGGCCGCGCGGGCTACTACGACGGCATCGGCGCAGCGCGCGACGTCATCCAGAACCACCTGCTGCAGCTGCTCGCGCTCACCGCGATGGAGGAGCCCATCTCGTTCGACGCGGCCGACCTCCGCGCCGAGAAGGAGAAGATCCTGCGAGCGGTGCGCCTGCCCGACGACCTCGCCACCGCCACGGCCCGCGGGCAGTACTCGGGCGGTTGGCAGGGCGGCGAGAAGGTCATCGGCTTCCTCGACGAGGACGGCATGAACCCCGACTCGACGACCGAGACCTATGCCGCCATGAAGCTGCTCATCGGCACCCGCCGGTGGGCCGGCGTGCCGTTCTACCTCCGCGCGGGAAAGCGCCTGGGCCGCCGCGTCACCGAGATCGCGGTCGTGTTCAAGCGCGCGCCGCAGCAGGTGTTCGCCGACAGCCAGACCTCGCAGCTGGGCCAGAACGCACTCGTGATCCGGGTCCAGCCCGACGAGGGCGTCACCATCCGGTTCGGCTCCAAGGTGCCCGGGGCCGGCATGCAGGTGCGCGACGTCACGATGGACTTCGGCTACGGCCACGCGTTCACCGAGGCGAGCCCCGAGGCCTACGAGCGACTCATCCTCGACGTGCTCCTCGGCGACCCGCCGCTGTTCCCCCGTCAGGAGGAGGTCGAGCTCTCGTGGAAGATCCTCGACCCGATCGAGGAGTTCTGGGCGACGCAGGGCCGGCCCGAGCAGTACAGCCCCGGCTCGTGGGGCCCGGCGTCCGCTGACGAACTCCTCGCCCGCGACGGCCGCACCTGGAGGCGCCCATGATCGTCGAACTGCCAGACACCACGACCAGCCAGGTGTCGAAGACCCTCGTGAAGATCCGCGAGGAGGGCGGCGTGGTCGCCCTCGGGCGCGTGCTGACCCTCATCATCGACACCACGCACGATGGCGAGGAGGAGGCGATCGAGGCGGCGAACGACGCGTCGCGCGAGCACCCCATGCGCGTCATCGTCGTCTCCGAGGACGACGACGGCTCACCCGCGACCGAGAGCCGCATCGACGCAGAGATCCGCGTCGGCGGCGACGCGGGCGCGAGCGAGGTGATCATCCTCCGTGCGCGCGGCGACGCGGCCGACGACGAGCAGAGCCTGGTCATGGGCCTCCTGCTCCCCGACGCGCCCGTGGTGACGTGGTGGCCGGGTGCGGCGCCCGAGGTGCCGGGCGACTCGCCCCTCGGCCGCATCGCCCAGCGCCGCATCACGGATGCCTCGACGCAGCCAGACCCGCAGGACGCGCTGGACCGGCTCGCCGCGAGCTACCGTCCGGGAGACGCCGACTTCGCGTGGACGCGGCTCACGCTGTGGCGCGCCCAGCTCGCGGCCGTCCTCGACCAGCCGCCGTACGATCCGGTGACGGCGGTGAGCGTCACCGGCGCGGTCGACTCGCCGTCGACCACGCTCCTCGCGGCCTGGCTCTCGATGCAGCTCGGCGCCCCGGCCGACTGCACGCTCACCGGCCTCGAGCACGGCTCGCACGGCATCCACGGCGTCCACCTCGTCCGGCCGAACGGCCGCATCGAGCTGGTGCGCGATCAGCCCGGCGTCGCGACCCTGCGTCAGCCCGGACAGCCCGTCCACGACCTCGCACTCCCCCGGCGCAGCCTCCGCGACTGCCTTGCCGACGAGCTGCGCCGACTGGACCCCGATGAGCTGTACGGTGAGGTGATCACCAGGGGGCTCGCGCTGGTCTCGCAGCGAGCGGCGAACGACGAAGGAGCGACCGCATGACGAACGAGCGCCGAGTGCTCGTCCATCCCGACAAGGACACCCTCGCCGGAGCGGTCGCCGCGCGATTCATCACCAAGGTGCTCGATCTGCTGGACGCGCAGGAGACCGTGCACGTCGTGCTGACGGGCGGGTCGATGGGCGGTGCGGTGCTCGAGGCCGTGCGCGAGTCACCCGCCCGGCAGTCCGTGGACTGGGATCGCGTCCACTTCTGGTGGGGCGACGAGCGCTGGGTGCCCGATGGCGATGCCGACCGCAACGATCGGCTGTCGCGCGAGGCGCTCCTGGACGCGCTGCAGCTGCCGGCCGGGAACATCCACCCGTTCCCGGCGTCCGACCAGGGCATCAGCCTGGACGAGGCGGCCGACGCCTACGCGGCCGAGCTGGCGCGATTCGGCGCGGAGGGGCTCGCGCATCCCGTGTTCGACATCGTGTTCCTCGGCGTCGGTCCCGACGGCCACATCGCTTCGCTGTTCCCGCACCGTTCCGGCATCCAGGTCGTCGACCGGCCCGTGATCGCCGTGCGGGAATCCCCGAAGCCCCCGCCCGAGCGCCTGAGCCTCACGCGTCCCGTGATCAACGCGTCGCAGCGCGTGTGGCTGGTGCTCGCGGGTGCCGACAAGGCGGCCGCCCTCGGGCTCGCGCTCGCCGGCGCCAGCCGCGACGAGGTCCCCGTGGCCGGAATCAAGGGTCGCCGGCGCACCGTGTTCTTCGTCGATCGGGATGCTGCGGCCGAGGTGCCCGACGCACTCATCGCGCGCGACTACTGAACGCACCTCGCATGCGAGAACGGGCCGCCCCACTCGGGGCGGCCCGTTTCGTCGTCGTGCTCGCCGACGCCGATCGGCGGCGCCTGCGTCAGTCGGTCGCCTGCGCGGTGCCGCGGCGCGCGCGAAGCTGCTGCAGCGCCTCTTCGAGGAGGGCGGCCGCCTCTTCCTCGGTGCGGCGCTCCTTCACGTACGCGAGGTGCGTCTTGTACGGCTCGAGCTTCGCGACCGCGGGCGGGTTGTCCTTGTCGCGCCCGGCCGGCAGGCCCGTCGAGGGGCTGTCGATGACGTCGGGGATCTCCTCCTCGGGGAGGTTCGCCGCGAAGTACCGGACCGTCTCATTGCCCTGGGCGTCCCAGTAGCTGACGGCGACCCTGTCGGCATGGAAGCCGCGGTCCTGCTCGCCCATAGGTCCGGAGCCGACTCGCGAGCCCCGGATCGCGCTGTTGCCTGATGCCACGTGGCCCTCCGTCAGATTCCGGCGTCGAACTTCGTGATGAGCCCGAGCACCACGATGCACGTCACCCACACGAGACCGAGGATGATCGTGATGCGGTTCAGGTTGCGCTCCGCGACCCCGGACGCGCCGAGGTTCGACGTGACGCCGCCGCCGAACATGTCGGACAGACCGCCGCCGCGACCCTTGTGCAGCAGGATCAGGAGCGTGAGCAGGATGCTCGTGAGGCCGAGCAGCACCTGCAGGACGACCTGGAGAATCTCCACGGTGAAACCTTTCCGGGCATGACGAAGTGTCGATGCCGCCAGTCGAGTATAGCCGCCCGCGCCGCCCCGCCCACGTCACGAGGGCACGGGCGACGCGGGAGGACGAGTCAGGCGCCGACGTGCTTCTTGAAGCGGACGATGCTCGAGAACTCGTCGATGTCGAGGCTCGCCCCGCCGACCAGCGCGCCGTCGACGTCGGGCTCGCGGAGGAAGGATGCGATGTTCGCGGCCTTGACCGAGCCGCCGTACAGGATCCGCGTGGACGCGGCGAGCTCATCCCCCGCGAGCTCGGCGAGCACGGCGCGGAGCGCCGCCGCGACCTGCTGCGCCTGCTCGGGCGTCGCGGCCTGTCCGGAGCCGATGGCCCAGACCGGCTCGTACGCCACGACGAGTCCCTTCGAGACATCCACGCCGTCGAGCGCTGCCCGCAGCTGCGCCACGGGGACCGCGCTCGCGCCGTGCTGCTCCAGGTCTTCCGCCGTCTCGCCGACGCAGAGCACCGGGACGAGCCCGTGGCGGTGCGCCGCAGAGACCTTGGCGTTCACGACCTCGTCGGTCTCGGCGTGGTACTGCCGCCGCTCGGAGTGGCCGATGATGACGTACGCGCAGTCGAGCTTCGCGAGGAACGCCCCCGACACCTCGCCCGTGTACGCGCCCGAGTCGTGCTGCGACAGGTCCTGCGCACCGAAGCCGAGCGGCAGGTCGTCGGCCGAGATGAGCGACTGCACCGACCTCAGGTCGGTGAAGGGCGGGAACACCGCCACCTCGGCGTCGGCGAAGTCGTGCTTCGCGTCCGAGAGGCTCCACGCGAGCTTCTGCACGAACGCGATCGACTGCAGGTGGTCGAGGTTCATCTTCCAGTTGCCCGCGATGAACGGGGTGCGGGTCACTGCCATCCGAGGACCTCCAGTCCGGGGAGTTTCTTGCCTTCGAGGAATTCCAGGCTCGCGCCGCCGCCCGTCGAGATGTGACCGAACGCGCCTTCGTCGAACCCGAGCTGCCGCACGGCCGCGGCCGAGTCGCCGCCGCCGACGACGCTGAGCCCGTCGACCTCGGTGAGGGCGGATGCCACGACGCGCGTGCCCTCGGCGAACGGCGCGAGTTCGAACACGCCCATCGGGCCGTTCCAGAACACGGTCTTGGCGTCTCGGATCCGCTCGGCGAACGCGGCCGCGGTGTCGGGACCGATGTCGAGGCCGAGGCCCGACGCGCCGAACGGCGTCTCCTCGATGGCGTCGGCCGGGGCGACCTCGTGCTCGGCGTCGGCCGAGAACGAGGCCGCGACGACCACGTCGGTCGGCAGCAGGATGTCGACGCCGCGGTCCGCGGCATCCGAGAGGTAGCCCTTCACGGTGTCGATCTGGTCGGCCTCGAGCAGGCTCGAGCCGACCTTGTGACCCTGTGCCGCGAGGAAGGTGAACAGCATGCCGCCCCCGATCAGGAGGGCGTCGACGCGTGGCAGCAGGTGCTCGATGACGCCGAGCTTGTCGGACACCTTGGAGCCGCCGAGCACGACCACGTACGGCCGCTCGGGGTTCTCGGTGAGCCGGTCGAGCACGTCGAGCTCGGCCGCGATGAGGGATCCGGCGGCGCTCGGACGAAGCTGCTCGAGCTCGTAGACGCTCGCCTGCTTGCGGTGCACGACGCCGAAGCCGTCGGACACGACCGCATCGGCGAACTCGGCCAGCTGCCCGGCGAACGCCGTGCGCTCGGCCTCGTTCTTGCTCGTCTCGCCCGGGTTGAAGCGGAGGTTCTCGAGCACGAGTACCTCACCGTCGCCCAGGGCCGCGACTTTGGCGGTCGCATCGTCGCCCACCGTGTCGGAGGCGAAGGCCACCGGAGCGTCGAGCACCTCGCCGAGGCGCGTCGCCACCGGCTCGAGGCTGTACTTCGGATCGGGCGCGCCCTCGGGGCGGCCGAGGTGCGAGATCACGATGACCTTGGCGCCCTGTTCGACGAGCGCGGTGAGCGTGGGGACCGACGCGCGCACGCGGCCGTCGTCCGTGATGACCCCGTCCTGCAAAGGGACGTTGAGGTCGCAACGGACGACGACGCGCCTGCCGGCGAGCGGACCCAGTGAATCGATGGTTCGGAGGGTCACGTCACTCGCCTCAGAGTCGCTCGGCCACGTACTCGGTGAGGTCGACCAACCGGTTCGAGTAGCCCCACTCGTTGTCGTACCAGCCCGACAGCTTGACCTGGTCGCCGATCACGCGCGTCAGTCCGGCGTCGAAGATGCAGGAGTACGGGTCGGAGACGATGTCGCTCGAGACGATGTCATCCTCCGTGTACTTGAGGATGCCCTTCAGCGAGCCCTCGGCGGCCTTCTTGTACGCCGCCTTCACCTCGTCGACCGTCACCGGGCGCGAGCTGGTCACGGTGAGGTCGGTGATGGAACCGGTCGGGACCGGGACGCGCAGCGCGAAGCCGTCGAGCTTGCCGCGCAGTTCGGGAAGGACGAGGCCGATCGCCTTCGCGGCGCCGGTCGAGGTCGGCACGATGTTGATCGCCGCGGCGCGCGCACGCCGGAGGTCCTTGTGCGGACCGTCCTGCAGGTTCTGGTCGGCCGTGTACGCGTGCACCGTGGTCATGAGCCCGCGCTCGATGCCGAACTCGTCGTTGAAGACCTTCGCGAGCGGCGCGAGGCAGTTCGTGGTGCAGGACGCGTTCGAGATGATGTGGTGGTTCGCGGGGTCGTACGACTCCTCGTTGACGCCCATCACGAAGGTGGCATCCTCGTCGGTCGCCGGAGCGGAGATGAGGACCTTCTTCGCACCCGCGTCGATGTGCTTGCGCGCGTCGACGGCCTTGGTGAAGAACCCGGTCGACTCGATGACGATGTCGACTCCGAGCTCGCCCCAGGGCAGGTTGGCGGGGTCGCGCTCGGCGAACGCCTTGATCGCCTTGCCGTCGACGATGATGTGGTCGTCGTCGTAGTCGACCGTCGCGCCGAGCGGCCCGGTGACGGAGTCGTACTTCAGCAGGTGGGCGAGCGTCTTGTTGTCGGTGAGGTCGTTCACGGCGACGATCTCGAGGTCGGCGCCCTGCGCGAGGGCTGCTCGGAAGTAGTTGCGGCCGATGCGGCCGAAGCCGTTGATGCCGATCTTTACGGACACGGGTGTCTCCCTGTCGTGAAGGCGCGATCGCGCGATCGAGATGGATCTGATGGGGCTGATCGGACGGCGGTGTCCCCGGACGGAGCCCGGGGACACCATCCGCTATGACAGTAGCAGCAGGCCTGAGGTCTTCTCAGAGGCGGCCGTGAAGCGCTGCTGGACGTTCTCCCAGTTCGCGATGTTCCAGAACGCCTTGACGTAATCGGCACGCACGTTCTTGTAGTCGAGGTAGTAGGCGTGCTCCCAGACGTCGAGCATCAGCAGGGGCACGATGCCCGCGGGCAGGTTGCCCTGCTGGTCGAAGAACTGCACGATGATCGGGCGCCGGCCGATCGAATCCCACGCGAGCACCGCCCAGCCGGACCCCTGCACGCCGAGCGCGGTCGCGGTGAAGTGCGCCTGGAACTTGTCGAACGATCCGAAGTGGTCGTCGATCGCCGAGGCCAGCTCGCCGGTGGGCTTGTCGCCGCCGTCGGGCGAGAGGTTGGTCCAGAAGATCGAGTGGTTGACGTGGCCGCCGAGGTTGAACGCGAGGTCCTTCTCGAGCTTGTTCACGTTGGCGAGGTTGCCGGAGTCGCGCGCCTCGGCCAGCTGTTCGAGGGCGGTGTTCGCACCGGTCACGTACGCCTGGTGGTGCTTCGAGTGGTGCAGCTCCATGATCGTGCCGCTGATCGACGGCTCGAGGGCCGAGTAGTCGTAGGCGAGTTCAGGGAGGGTGTAGTCAGCCATTGCTTCTCCTTGTCAGCAGCCGGGCGTCCCGGACCTCTGCCCGGGTGGACCGCGGCTTCCTCGATCCTATGCCCGGGGCCGCGACGGATGACGGGGGTTGACGCTCTTCGGCGCCGGTTCGCCGAGCGCTCAGACGTCGTCGAGGTCTGGCGGCAGGTTGGCCTCGGTGCCGGGTACGCCCAGCTCGGCGGCGCGCTTGTCGGCCATCGCGAGCAGTCGGCGGATGCGGCCGGCGACCGCGTCCTTCGTCAGCGGCGGGTCGGCATGATGGCCGAGCTCGTCGAGGCTCGCGTCGCGATGCGCGAGGCGGAGCTCGCCGGCGTACTTGAGGTGGTCGGGGATCTCCTCGCCGAGGATCTCCATGGCGCGCTCGACGCGGGCGCACGCCGCGACCGCGGCCTGCGCCGAGCGACGCAGGTTCGCGTCGTCGAAGTTCACGAGCCGGTTCGCGGTGGCGCGAACCTCTCGACGCTGCCGGAGTTCCTCCCAGTTGCGCACGGTCTCGGTCGCACCCATGAGCGCGAGCATCGCGCTGATCGCCTCGCCGTCGCGGATGACGACGCGGTGGACGCCGCGGACCTCGCGCGCCTTGGCCGCCACCCCGAGCCGGCCCGCGGCCCCGACGAGCGCCATCGCCGTCTCGCCGCCGGGGCAGGTCACCTCGAGCGCGGCGGACCGGCCCGGATCGGTGAGGCTGCCTCGCGCCAGGAACGCACCGCGCCAGACCGCGGCGACGTCGTCGCGCGAGCCGGTCGTGAGCTTGTTCGGCAGCCCGCGGACGGGCCGCCGGCGCGCGTCGAGCAGGCCGGTCTGGCGCGCGAGGGTCTCGCCGCCGTCGAGCACGCGCACGAGGTACTGGTTCGTGCGGCGCAACCCGGACGCCGAGATGACCGAGACGTCGGGACGGACGCCGTACAGCTCGCCGAGGTCGCGGGTCACGCGCCGCGCAATGGTCGGCGAATCCAGCTCGGCCTCGATGGCGATGCGCCCGGAGATGATGTGGAGTCCGCCGGCGAACCGGAGCACCGAGGCGAGTTCGGCGGCGCGCACCGACGTCTTCGTCACCTCGACCTTCGCGAGCTCCTCTTTCACCTCAGCCGTCAGGGCCACGTGGTCGTCCTCTCTCTCGCTGTCATCCGTCGTGGGCGCCCCTCGGGCGCCGGGTCATTCGCGGCCGAGGTCGCGGTGCTTGACGCTGACCGCGAGCCCCGGGATGCTCCGGAGTCGCGCGGCCAGCTCACGCACCATCGCGACGGAGCGGTGCTTGCCGCCGGTGCAGCCGATCGCGATCATCGCGTGGCGCTTGTTCTCGCGCTGGTACCCCTCGAGCACGGGGCGGAGCGCCTCGACGTACGCGTCGAGGAACTCGCGGGCACCCGGCTGGTCGAGCACGTAGTCGCTGACCCTCTGGTCCTCGCCGGTGAGGGGCCGCAGTTCATCCTGCCAGAACGGATTGGGCAGGAAGCGCGCGTCGGCGACGAGGTCGGCGTCGGCCGGCACGCCGTACTTGAAGCCGAAGCTCTGCACGGCGACCTGGAGGCCCGCGCGATCGGCCTCGGCGAACGTGTCGGTCACGAGGTTGGCGAGCTGGTGGATGTTGAGGTCGGACGTGTCGACGATGATGTCGCTCGCCTCGCGGACCCCCGCCACGCGGGAGCGTTCCGCCGTGATGCCGTCGAGCAGCGTGCCGTCGCCCTGCAGCGGGTGCGGGCGCCGCACGGACTCGAAGCGGCGCACCAGGACGGCATCGGCGGCATCGAGGAACACCACGCGCACGTTCACGCCGGCGCGGAGCGCCTGCACGATGTCGCGGAACTCGGAGAAGAAATCGCCGCCTCGGATGTCGACGACCGCCGCGATGCGCGGCAGCGACGCGCCGGCGCGCTCGACGAGCTCGACGAGCGGGCGAAGCATCTGCGGCGGGAGGTTGTCGACCACGTACCAGCCGAGGTCCTCGAGCGCGTCGGCGACCGTCGAGCGCCCCGCGCCGGACATCCCCGTGACGATGAGCATCTCCTGTCGGTCGCCGTCGCCCATGGTGTCGGCGCTCCCTTCCTGCAACTCCCCCGGCCACCCAGCCTAGTCGGCGCTGGACCCGGCCTGATCGTGCAGGTGCGTGCGGATGGCGCCCGCGAGGGCCGGTCCGATGCCCGGTACTTCCGCGATCGCCCCCTCGTCGGCGCCCCGGAGCCGCGCGACCGAGCCGAAGTGCTTCAGGAGCGCCTTCACGCGGGCCGGGCCGAGGCCCGGCACCTCGCTGAGCACGGTGCCGATGTCGCGCTTGCGGCGCTGGCGCTGGTGCGTGATGGCGAACCGGTGCGCCTCGTCGCGGACGCGCTGGAAGAGGAACAGTGCGTCGCTGTTGCGCGGCAGGATGACCGGGAAGTCGGACTCGGGGGTCCAGATCTCCTCGAGCCGCTTGGCGATGCCGCAGAGGTAGATGCCCTGCACGCCCGATTCACGGAGCGCCCGCTCGGCGGCGGCGACCTGCGGCTGGCCGCCGTCGACGACGAGGAGGTTGGGTCGGTACGCGAACTTCCTGCGGCGCTCGGGCGCCACCGGGGCATCTGCCGCATCGGACCCGCCTGCGTCGGCATCGGGGCTCATCGCCCGGCCGGCCGGATCCTCGGAGGGCTTCGCGAGGTAGGCGAGCCGGCGCGTGAGCACCTGGTGGATGGAGTCCGTGTCGTCGGTCGAGTTGGGGATGGTGAACCGGCGGTACTCGTCCTTGCGCGCCAGCCCGTCCTCGAAGACGACCATCGAGGCGACGATGTTCGTTCCGCTCAGGTGCGACACGTCGAAGCACTCGATGCGCAGGGGCGCGTCAGCCATGCCGAGGGCCTCCTGGATGTCCTCCAGGGCCTGCGAACGGGTCGTGAAGTCGGCGCTGCGGCGGGTCTTGTAGAGCATGAGGGCCTGCTTGGCGTTCTGCGTCGCGGTCGCGAGCAGCTGGGCCTTCGCTCCGCGCTGCGCCACGCGCAGTCGGACGTTGCGGCCGGCGAGCCCGGTGAGCCACGCCTCGAGCGCCTCGGCGTCGTCGGGCAGCTCGGGCACGATCACCTCGCGCGCCGGTGTGACATCGTCGCCGTACGCGTTCTCGACCACGAAGCCGACGAGCTCGCCGAACGGCACGTCGAGCTCCTTGTCGACGGTCCACGACCGCTCGCCTCGGATCCGCCCGCCGCGCACCATGAACAGGTGCACCGCGGCGGCGAGTTCGTCGTGCTCGATGCCGAACACGTCGAGGTCGACCCGGTCGCCGAGGACGACCGCGCTCTTCTCGAAGAACGCCGTCGCGGCCTGCAGCTGGTCGCGCTTGCGGGCCGCGGTCTCGTAGTCCTGCTCGGCCGCCGAGGCGCGCATCTCGCGCTCGAGGTCGCGCATGATGCGGGGATCCTGGTTCTGCATGAACGCGACGAACCGATCGACGTTCGCCCGGTGCTCGTCGATGGTGACCTTGCCCGAGCACGGCCCGAAGCACCGGCCGATCTGGCCGGCGAAGCACGGCTTGCCGGTCGCCATCGCGCGCCGGTAGTCGCTGTCCTTGCACGTGCGGATCGGGAACAGCTTGATGAGGATCTCGAGCATGTCGGTGACGGCCCACATCTTCGGGTAGGGGCCGAAGTACCGCGCACCCGGGATGCCGCGCTTGCGAGAGACCATCGCCCGCGGCGCCTCGTCGGCGAGGGTCACCACGAGGTAGGGGTAGGACTTGTCGTCCTTGAATCGCACGTTGAACGGCGGTTTCAGCTCGTTGATCCACGTGATCTCGAGGTTGAGGGCCTCGACGTCGCTCGCGACCACCGTCCATTCCACCGACGCCGCGCTGAGCACCATGCGCCGGGTGCGCTCGTGCAGGCTGTACAGCGGTGCGAAGTAGTTCGACAGCCTCGCGCGCAGGTTCTTCGCCTTGCCGACGTAGAGCACGCGCCCGTCGGCGTCACGGAATCGGTAGACGCCCGGGCGGGTCGGGATCTCCCCCGGCCGCGGGCGGTACGGGACGCCCTCGTTCCTCGATCGTGCCGTGCTCATCCTCGTCAGCTGGCGACCTCGACGTGGGCGGACGCCGCGTCGAAGATCTCGCGCAGGAAGTACCCCGTGTGGCTCTCGTGCACGTCGGCGACCTGTTCGGGCGTGCCGACCGCGACGACCTGGCCGCCGCCGGATCCGCCCTCGGGACCGAGGTCGATGATCCAGTCGGCCGACTTGATGACGTCGAGGCTGTGCTCGATCACGATGACGGTGTTGCCCTTGTCGACCAGCTTGCCCAGCACCTTGAGGAGCTTGCGCACATCCTCGAAGTGGAGGCCGGTGGTCGGCTCGTCGAGCACGTAGACGCTGCGGCCGTTGGATCGCCGCTGCAGCTCGGTGGCGAGCTTGACGCGCTGCGCCTCGCCGCCCGAGAGCGTGGTGGCGCTCTGGCCGAGCTGGACGTAGCCGAGGCCGACGTCGACCAGCGTCTTCAGGTAGCGGTGGATCGCAGAGATGGGCTCGAAGAACTCGGCCGCCTCGCTGATCGGCATCTCGAGCACTTCGGCGATGTTCTTGCCCTTGTAGTGCACCTGCAGGGTCTCGCGGTTGTAGCGCTTGCCGCCGCACACCTCGCACGCGACGTAGACGTCGGGCAGGAAGTTCATCTCGATCTTGATCGTGCCGTCGCCCGAGCAGGCCTCGCAGCGACCGCCCTTGACGTTGAAGCTGAAGCGCCCCGGGAGGTACCCGCGCGCCTTGGCCTCGGTGGTCTCGGAGAACAACGTGCGGATGCGGTCGAACACGCCCGTGTACGTCGCGGGGTTCGAGCGAGGGGTCCGGCCGATCGGCGCCTGGTCGACGTGCACCACCTTGTCGAGATGGTCGAGCCCGCTCACGCGGCGGTGCTTGCCGGGCACCTTGCGAGCGCCGTTGAGCCGGTTGGCGAGCACGCGATAGAGGATGTCGTTGACGAGGGATGACTTGCCCGAGCCGCTCACGCCGGTCACCGCGGTGAACGTGCCGAGCGGGAACGAGACGTCGACGCCTCGCAGGTTGTTGGCCTGGGCACCCTCGACCGTGATCATGCGCTCGGGGTCGACCGGTCGACGGCTCGACGGGATCGCGATCTCGCGACGACCCGCGAGGTAGTCGCCAGTGATCGACCGGGTGTTCTTGACGAGGTCGGCGTAACTGCCGCTGTGCACGACGGTGCCGCCGTGGATGCCGGCGCCTGGACCGATGTCGACGATCCAGTCGGCCGTGCGGATGGTGTCCTCGTCGTGCTCGACCACGATGAGCGTGTTGCCGAGGTCGCGCAGCGCCACGAGGGTGTCGATGAGCCGTCGGTTGTCGCGCTGGTGGAGTCCGATGCTGGGCTCGTCGAGCACGTAGAGCACGCCGGTGAGTCCGGAGCCGATCTGCGTGGCGAGCCGGATCCGCTGCGCCTCGCCGCCCGAGAGCGTGCCGGCGGCGCGAGCGAGGTCGAGATAGCTGAGGCCGACGCGGATGAGGAAGTCGAGCCGGAGCTTGATCTCGCGGAGCACCTGGGCGGCGATGGCCTGCTCGCGCTCGGTGAGCTGCAGCCGGTCCATGAAGGAGCGTGCGTCGTGCAGGCTGAGCCGGCAGACGTCGGCGATCGACGCGTCGTGGATGAGGACGGACAGCACTTCGGGCTTGAGCCGATCGCCCTCGCACACCGGACACGGGACCTCGCGCAGGTACTCGGCCCAGCGCGCGCGCTGCACGTCGGTCTCGGCCTGCAGGTACTGCCGCTCGATGTAGGGCACGACGCCCTCGAAGCCGGAGGTGTAGCTCATCTCGCGCCCGTACCGGTTGCGCCAGCGCACCTTGACCTCGAAGTTGTCGCCGCGGAGCACCGCGTTGCGGGCACCGCCCGGCAGCTCTTCCCATGGGGTGTCGAGCGAGAAGCCGAAGTCGCGGGCGAGGCCGTCGAGCAGCTTCTCGTAGTAGTTGTAGAGACTCTTGCCCTGGGAGGTCCACGGCAGGATCACTCCCTCGGCGATGCTCATCGTGGGGTCGCCGAGCAGGAGGTCCTCGTCGACCGACATCCGCGTGCCGAGACCCGAGCATTCGGGACACGCCCCGAACGGCGCGTTGAACGAGAACGTGCGCGGCTCGATCTCGGTGAGCGCGATGGGGTGCTGGTTCGGGCAGCTCAGCTTCTCGGAGAACGTCTGCCACGCATCGTCGCCCTCGAGGGCGACGTAGTTGATCTGCACGAGCCCGTCGGTCAGGCGCAGCGCGGTCTCGAGCGAGTCGGTGAGGCGGCCCAGCATCTCGTCGGAGGCCACCAGCCGGTCGATGACGACCGAGATGTCGTGCTTGACCTGCTTCTTCAGCAGCGGCGGCTCGTCGAGCCGGATGAGCTCGCCGTCGACCACCGCCCGGGAGTACCCCTGCGAGGAGAGCTCGCGGAAGAGGTCGACGAACTCGCCCTTCTTCTGCGAGACCATCGGGCTCAGGATCTGGAAGCGCGTTCCGGACGGCAGCTCCATCAGCTGGTCCGCGATCTGCTGCACGGTCTGGCGCTGGATGCGCTCGCCGCAGACGGGGCAGTGCGGCACGCCGATACGCGCCCAGAGGAGGCGCATGTAGTCGTAGATCTCGGTGATCGTGCCGACCGTCGAACGCGGGTTGCGGTTGGTCGACTTCTGGTCGATGGACACCGCGGGGCTGAGGCCCTCGATGAAGTCGACGTCGGGTCGGTCGACCTGGCCCAGGAACTGGCGCGCGTAGGCGGACAACGACTCGACGTAGCGGCGCTGGCCCTCGGCGAAGATGGTGTCGAACGCGAGCGACGACTTGCCCGAGCCCGACAGGCCGGTGAACACGACCATCGCATCGCGCGGGATCTCGACATCGACGTTGTGCAGGTTGTGCACGCGGGCACCGCGGACGCTCAGGCGCGAGTGGGCATCGAGACGTGAAACTGGCACCCTACGAGTGTACGAACCGCCTCCGACACTCCCGCCCGGATCGCACGCGCTGAGAGCGAACACACGTTCGATTCTCGGCTCATCGGCCTCCGGCTCCCTCGCCGGACTCAGGCGAGGTGCCCCGCCTTCTCCATCTGGCGGAGCTCGCGCTTGAGCTCGGAGACCTCGTCGCGGAGGCGCGCCGCGAGCTCGAACTTGAGCTCGCCCGCCGCCTCGAGCATCTGCTCGTTCAGGTCGCGGATGAGCTCCTCGAGGTCGTTCGCCCCGGCCGCGGCGATGCCCTCGCGCTTCATCGGCACCGGGGAGGTCTTCCGGGTGTCGCGCCCGGCCAGCAGCGCCGCGGTGTCGGCGCCCTCGCGTGCGAGCACCTCGGTGATGTCGGCGATGCGCTTGCGCAGCGGTGTGGGATCGATGCCGTTCACCCGGTTGTACTCGAGCTGCTTGTCGCGCCGGCGGTTGGTCTCGTCGATGGCCGAGGCCATCGACTCGGTCATCACGTCGGCGTACATGTGCACCTCGCCGGACACGTTGCGCGCGGCGCGCCCGATCGTCTGGATGAGCGAGGTCGACGAGCGCAGGAAGCCCTCCTTGTCGGCGTCGAGGATCGCGACGAGCGACACCTCGGGCAGGTCGAGGCCCTCGCGGAGCAGGTTGATGCCGACGAGGACGTCGTAGACGCCGGCCCGCAGCTCGGTCAGCAGCTCGACCCGGCGGAGGGTGTCGACATCGGAGTGCAGGTAGCGCACCCGCACGCCGGCCTCGGTGAGGAAGTCGGTCAGCTCTTCGGCCATGCGCTTGGTGAGCGTGGTGACGAGCACGCGCTCGTCGCGCTCGGCGCGCACGTGGATCTCTTCGAGGAGGTCGTCGATCTGGCCCTTGCTGGGCTTCACGACGATCTCGGGGTCGACGAGACCGGTCGGCCGGATGATCTGCTCGACCACGCCGTCGGCCACGCCCATCTCGTAGGACCCGGGCGTCGCGGACAGGTAGACGGTCTGACCGACGCGAGCCTTGAACTCATCCCACTTCAGCGGGCGGTTGTCGAGCGCGCTGGGCAGGCGGAACCCGTGCTCGACCAGCGTGCGCTTGCGGGAGGCGTCACCCTCGTACATCGCGCCGATCTGCGGAACGGTCACGTGCGACTCGTCGATGACGACGAGGTAATCGTCGGCGAAGTAGTCGAGCAGGCAGTGCGGCGCCTCGCCGGGAGCGCGACCGTCGATGTGCCGCGAGTAGTTCTCGATGCCCGAGCAGAACCCGATCTGCTCCATCATCTCGAGGTCGAAGGTCGTGCGCATGCGGAGGCGCTGCGCCTCGAGCAGCTTGCCCTCGCGCTCGAGCTCCTGCAGGCGCTCGTCGAGCTCGTCGCGGATCGTGCCGATCGCACGCTGCATGACATCGGTGCTGGCGACGTAGTGGGACGCGGGGAACACCGCCACCGCGTCGAGCTTCGAGATCACCGACCCGGTGAGCGGATGGAGGCTGTGCAACGCCTCGACCTCGTCGCCGAACATCTCGATGCGGATGGCGTGCTCTTCGTAGACCGGGATGATCTCGATCGTGTCGCCACGGACGCGGAAGGTGCCACGCGAGAACGCGACATCGTTGCGCTGGTACTGCATCGACACGAACTTGCGGATCAGCCAGTCGCGGTCGAGCCGCTGGCCCACCTGAAGCGGCATCATCGCACTGAGGTACTCCTCGGGCGTGCCGAGGCCGTAGATGCACGACACGGTCGAAACCACGACGACATCGCGTCGGCTCAGCAGCGAGTTCGTGGTCGAGTGCCGCAGCCGCTCGACCTCGGCGTTGATCGACGAGTCCTTCTCGATGAACGTGTCGGTCTGCGGCACGTAGGCCTCGGGCTGGTAGTAGTCGTAGTACGAGACGAAGTACTCGACCGCGTTGTTCGGCATGAGCTCGCGGAACTCGTTCGCCAGCTGGGCGGCGAGGGTCTTGTTGTGCGCGAGCACGAGCGTGGGCCGCTGCACCTGCTCGATGAGCCAGGCCGTGGTCGCCGACTTGCCCGTACCGGTGGCGCCGAGCAGCACCACGTCGGTCTCGCCGGCGTTGATCCGCCCCGCGAGATCGGCGATCGCCTGCGGCTGGTCACCGCTCGGCGCGTACTCGCTGACGACCTGGAACGGGCGCACGGAACGGGTCGACTGCATGGATTCGAGTCTAGGTCGGCCCTCCGACACGCGGCCCGGGTACGCCGACAGCGAAGCGGACGGCGCCGCCCCGCGCCATCCGGACCCTACGCTCGCTTCGCCCGGCGCTCGCGATCGATGCGGACCCAGAGGTCGTCGGCCTGGCTCATGGTGTGCGCGAGCGAACCGCCGGTGTCGATCACCACGTCGGCGACGGCGCGACGATCGGCGTCGCTGACCTGCGCGTCGACGCGCGCCTCGGCCTGGATCGGGTCGAGCCCGCGCTCCCGGACGAGGCGCTCGACCTGCGTGCGCTTGGGTGCGCTCGTGACGACGATGAGGTCGAACGGGTGGTCGACCTGCGCTTCGACGAGCAGCGGCACGTCGTAGACCACGACCGCGTTCGGGTCCTCCTGCTCGGCCTTCGCGATGAGCCGACCGGAGAGCTCGCGGACCGCGGGGTGGACGATCGCGTTGAGGCGCGCACGCGCACCTTCCTCGCGGAAGACGATCTCGCCCAGCTTCTGCCGGTCGAGCATGCCGTCATGGGTCACGACGCCCTCGCCGAACTCGCGCATGATGGCGTCGAGGCAGGCGCTGCCGGGTTCGACGACACGCCGCGCGAGCTGGTCGGCATCGAGGTGGATCGCACCGTGCTCGACGAGGCGGCGGGCGACGGTGGACTTTCCGGAGGCGATCCCCCCGGTGAGGCCGATCAGGTACACGTCTCCCACCCTATCCGTGTGCCACACTCGACTTCGAACCGTCAGGAGGCGACGTGCTCGAAGTCCTCACCGCATCAGGCCTGGCGCTCGCCGCCGGCCTCAACGCGTGGATTCCGCTGCTCGTCCTGGGCGCGCTCGATCGCTTCACCGATCTCGTCGACCTGCCCGTGGGCTGGGAGTGGCTCGCGAACGAGTGGGTGCTGCTGGTCCTCGTGGTGCTCCTCATCGTCGAGGTCGTCGCCGACAAGGTCCCGGGGCTCGACTCGCTCAACGACATCGTCCAGACGGTCGTGCGGCCGACCGCGGGCGGACTCGCGTTCGGCTCGGGCGTGGGTGCGTCGACGGTCGCGGTCACCGATCCCGAGGCGTTCTTCACCTCGCCCGATTGGATCCCGGTGGCCGTCGGGGTCGTGCTCGCGCTCGGCGTGCACCTGGCCAAGGCCGGAGTGCGTCCGGTGGTGAACGCCTCGACGGCCGGCGTGGGCGCGCCGGTCGTGAGCACCGTGGAAGACGTGGGCAGCGTGCTGCTGTCGTTCCTCGCGATCCTCGTCCCGGTGCTGATCGTGATCGCGCTCGGGGTCATGATCGGGCTGGTCGTGGTGGTCGTCCGTCGTCGGCGGCGACGGCGAGCCGGAACGGATGTCGCCGCGCCCGGATCCTGACGCGGTGACCGCCCCGCCCACCCGCTCCGGCAGGCGTAGCGGCACCGGTACGATGGACGCCCGGCGTCTGGGCTCCGCCGCAGACGCCGGAAGGCCGGCCCCCTGCGGGACCGGCCTTCCGTGGTGCGTTCGGGCTTGCTAGTTGCTCGAGAGCTTCTCGCGCAGTGCCGCGAGCGACGCGTCGTCGGCGAGCGTGCCGCCCGACGAGGACTCGCTCGTGTACGACGAGGTGCCCGACGAGAACGAGTCGTCCGAAGCCTGGGCCGCGAGCGACGACGCGACCTGCTTCTTGTGCGCCTCCCAGCGAGCCTGGGCGGCAGCGTACTCCTGCTCCCACTTCTCGCGCTGGGCCTCGAAGCCCTCGCGCCACTCGTTGGTCTCGGGGTCGAAGCCCTCGGGGTACTTGTAGTTGCCCTGCTCGTCGTACTCGGTGAGCATGCCGTAGAGCGCCGGGTCGAACTCGGTGCCCTCGGGGTCGACGCCCTCGTTGGCCTGCTTGAGCGAGAGCGAGATGCGGCGACGCTCGAGGTCGATGTCGATGACCTTGACGAAGACCTCCTCGCCGACCGACACGACCTGCTCGGCGAGCTCGACGTGACGACCCGACAGCTCGGAGATGTGCACGAGGCCCTCGATGCCGTCGGCCACGCGGACGAACGCGCCGAACGGCACGAGCTTCGTGACCTTGCCCGGGGTGACCTGGCCGATCGCGTGCGTGCGCGCGAAGACCTGCCACGGGTCCTCCTGGGTCGCCTTGAGCGACAGCGAGACGCGCTCGCGGTCGAGCTCGACGGAGAGCACCTCGACGGTGACCTCCTGGCCGACCTCGACGACCTCGGACGCGTGCTCGATGTGCTTCCACGAGAGCTCGGAGACGTGGACGAGGCCGTCGACGCCACCGAGGTCGACGAACGCACCGAAGTTGACGATCGACGAGATGACGCCCTTGCGGATCTGTCCCGGGTGGAGGTTCTGCAGGAAGGTCGAGCGCGACTCCGACTGGGTCTGCTCGAGCAGCGCACGGCGCGAGAGCACGACGTTGTTGCGGTTCTTGTCGAGCTCGAGGATCTTCGCCTCGATCTCCTGGCCGAGGTACGGCGTGAGGTCGCGGACTCGGCGGAGCTCGATGAGCGACGCGGGAAGGAAGCCGCGCAGGCCGATGTCGACGATGAGGCCGCCCTTGACGACCTCGATGACCGAGCCGGTGACGACGCCGTCGTTCTCCTTGATCTTCTCCACGTCGCCCCACGCGCGCTCGTACTGCGCGCGCTTCTTGGACAGGATCAGACGGCCTTCCTTGTCCTCCTTCTGGAGGACGAGGGCCTCGACGGTGTCGCCGACGTTGACGACCTCGCTGGGGTCGACGTCGTGCTTGATGGAAAGTTCGCGTGAGGGGATGACACCCTCGGTCTTGTAGCCGACGTCGAGGAGGACCTCGTCGCGGTCGATCTTCACGACGGTGCCCTCGATCAGGTCGCCGTCGTTGAAGAACTTGAGCGTCTTCTCGACCGCGGCGAGGAAATCGTCAGCAGATCCGATGTCGTTGATCGCGACCTGCTTGGGCGCCTTGGTCGTTGCGGTTGTCATGTAGTGGATGCTCCGTTATGGACAAAATCAGGCCCGTCGCGGAAAGAGCGTGTTGTAGGACCGCGGCGGGCAGGCGGACATGGATGTCACACGAGTGACGCTCCATCCTAGCCTCAACGCCCGTTCGGCGGCAACCACGCCCCTCAGCCGGCCAACGCCCGGCGAAGCGTGTCGAGTCCGACGCCTCCGAGGGCGAGTGCCCGTGAGTGGAAGGAGCGGATGTCGAATCCGTCGCCCTCGCGTCGCCGCACGTCCTCGCGAAGCTGTTCCCAGATCCGCTGGCCGACCTTGTAGGACGGCGCCTGGCCCGGCCAGCCGAGGTAGCGATGCACCTCGAAGCGGACGAACTCGGGCGGCATGTTCACGTTCGCGCCCATGAACTCGAACGCGTACTCCCCCGTCCAGGCGCCCTGGCCGTCGGGTCGCGACTTGCCGAGGTGCACGCCGATGTCGAGCACGACGCGGGCCGCGCGCATCCGCTGCCCGTCGAGCATGCCGAGCCGGTCGGCGGGGTCGTCGAGGTAGCCGAGCTCCTCCATGAGCCGCTCGGCGTAGAGCGCCCAGCCCTCCGCGTGCCCCGACGTGCCCGCGAGCTGCCGCCGCCAGGTGTTCAGGAGCCCGCGATTGACGACCGCCTGGCCGATCTGCAGGTGGTGGCCCGGCACGCCCTCGTGGTAGACGGTCGTCTTCTCGCGCCACGTGTCGAACTCGGTGACGCCCTCGGGCACGGACCACCACATGCGGCCGGGGCGCGAGAAGTCGTCGCTGGGACCGGTGTAGTAGATGCCGCCCTCCTGCGTGGGCGCGATCAGGCACTCGAGGGTGCGGATCTCATGCGGGATGTCGAACTGGGTGGCGCCGAGCTCGGCCACGGCACGGTCGCTCGTCTCCTGCATCCAGCGCTGCAGCGCATCGGTGCCGACCAGCTTGCGGGAGGGATCGGCCTCGAGGTGCGCGACGGCCTCGGCGACGGAGACACCCGGCAGGATCTCCCGCGCGATGGCCTCCTGTTCCGCGACCATGCGGGCGAGCTCCTCGATGCCCCACTCGTACGTCTCGTCGAGGTCGATCACCGCGCCGAGGAACCGGCGGGACTCGAGCGCGTACACGTCACGGCCGACGGCGTCCGCGTCGCCGGCGCTCGGAGCGAGCTCCCGCTCGAGGAAGTCCGCCAGGCGCTCGTAGGCGGATGCCGCGGCACCCGCGCTCCGGTCGAGCTCGCCCCGGAGCGCCTCGCCCGTGTGCTCCCCCGCACCTGCGACGAACGTGGGGAAGAAGCCGTCCGGGCGGGCGTGACGCCGAGCCTGCACGGCGACCTCGCGGACCTGCCGCACCGCCGGCACGACGCCCCTGCGGATGCCGAGGCGGAGCGTCTCGATGTAGCCGTCGATGGCCCCCGGCACGGCGCCGAGCCGCGTGGCGATGCGCTCCCACTCGGGCGTGCCGTCGGTCGGCATGAGGTCGAAGACCTCGCGGATGTCCTGCGCCGGGCTCGCGATGACGTTGAGGTCGCGCAGGTGCAGCTCGGCGGCGTCGCTCTCGAGGTCGAGATCGAGTTCGCTGCCGAGGTCGGCCACGGTGATCCGGTCGACGTCGTCGGCCGGTGAGGCGGCGCGAAGCGCGGCCAGCGCCGCTCGCTTCGCCTCGATGCGCGCCGCGTGCCCGTCGGGCGAGAAGTCGGGCAGGCGGTGATCGTGGTCGGTGCGCCCGATGTAGGTCCCGGCGATGGGGTTGAGCCCGACGATCGTGTCGACCCAGTCCTCGGCGACGCGGTCGACATCGGTGGGCGTGCGCACTGCGGTGGCCATGCGGGCGAGCCTAGACGAGCGGATGTCGCAGCCGCACCTGCGAGGACTCCTCGCCTCGGCCGGCGATCAGTGCGCGGCGTCCTCCCAGTCGCGACCACGCCCGACCTGCACGTCGAGCGGCACGAGCAGGTCGGCGGCGTGCGACATCCGATCGTGCACGATCGCCTCGACCTCGTCGCCCTCGCCGGCCGCGACCTCGAAGATGAGCTCGTCGTGCACCTGCATGAGCATGCGCGAGCGCAGCTCGCGAGCTCGCAGCTCGCGCTCGACCCCGATCATCGCGAACTTCATGATGTCGGCGGCCGAACCCTGGATGGGCGCGTTGAGCGCGGCACGTTCGGCGTTCTCGCGCAGCACGCGGTTCGGGCTGTTCAGGTCGGGGAACGGTCGACGGCGACCGAAGATCGTCTCGGTGTACCCGTCGAGCCGGGCCTGACCGACCACGCCGCGGAGGTAGTCGCGCACCGCACCGAAGCGCTCGAAGTACTCGTTCATGAGCTGCGTCGCCTCGGCGCGGTCGATGCGGAGCTGCTTGGAGAGGCCGAACGCGCTGAGTCCGTAGGCGAGGCCGTACGACATGGCCTTGACCTTGGTGCGCATGAGCGGGGTCACGTCGGCCGGGTCGACGTCGAAGATGCGCGCGCCGACGAACCTGTGCAGGTCTTCACCCGAGTGGAACGCCTCGATGAGACCCGGGTCCTGGGAGAGGTGCGCCATGATCCGCATCTCGATCTGCGAGTAGTCGGCGGTCAGCAGCTCGGCGTACTCGGTGCCGTAGGTGAAGGCCGCACGGATGCGTCGCCCCTCCTCGGTGCGGACGGGGATGTTCTGCAGGTTCGGATCGGTCGACGAGATGCGACCGGTCGTGGTGCCGACCTGCACGTAGCTCGTGTGCACGCGGCCGTCGGACTGGATGGACTTGTCGAGCGCATCGACGATCTGGCGGAGCTTCGTCGCGTCGCGATGCTCGAGCAGCAGGCCGAGGAAGGGGTGCGGGTGCGACTCCTGCAGGTCGGCGAGCGCACCGGCGTCGGTCGAGTACCCGGTTTTGGTCGCCCGCGTCTTGGGCATGCCGAGCTGGTCGAAGAGCACCTCCTGCAGCTGCTTGGGCGAGCCGAGGTTCACCTCGCGTCCGAGCTCGGCGTAGGCCGCCTCGGCGAGCGACGCCGCCCGCTCGCCAAGCTGCGCCGACAGGTCGGCGAGCTTGCCGTGCTCGACGGTGACGCCGCGCAGTTCCATCTCGGCGAGGATCGCGACAATGGGGATCTCGATGTCGGCGAGCACGCGACGCGAACCCTCGGAGAGCGCCGCGAGCACGACCGGCGCGACCCGGAGCGAATACCACGCGAACTCGGGCGCGCCGGCGGTCGAGTCGGCGTCGGGGACGAGCTGCGACGGGTCGGCCATGGGCACGGTCTCGCCGAGGTAGCGCGAGACGAGGTCGGGCAGGTCCTTCTCGACGAGGCTGGGGCGCATGAGCCATCCGGCCACGAGGTTGTCGACGACCAGGCCCTCGAACGCGAGGCCGGAGCGGCGCATCGCCTTGAGCTGCGGCTTCGCATCGGTCATGATCTTGGGCGCATCGCTCGCCAGCCACCGCTCGAACGGCTCGAGGTCGGGCGTGCCGGGCTTCCAGGCGAGCTGTACGGACTCGGTGCTCGTCGCGATGCCGGCGCCGATGACCTTGCCGTCGAGCGTCTCGAGGCTGAGACCGAGCCCGGCGGGCTCGGCCACTGTCGCGCGCTCGAACCAGGTCGCCAGCTCGGCGCCGTGCAGCTCGCGCGGCGTCGGGGCCGTCGCCGCGGGCTCGGGCTCGGCCGCGAGCGCCGCCGTGCCATCGGCGGTGAGCCCGTTGGACTCGGCCGCCATCTTGCTCACGCGCTCGAGGAGCGTCTTGAACTCGAGCCGGTCGAAGAGCTCGCGGACCGCCGCCTCGTCCATCGGCTGGGCGGCGAGCTGGTCGAGCTCGAGGTCGAGTTCGAGGTCGCGCACGAGCCGGTTGAGCCTGCGGTTGCGGACGGCGTTCTCGCGCTCGCGCCGGAGGTTGTCGCCCACGACGCCCTTGATCTCGTCGATGTGCTCGAGGATGCCGTCGAGGCTGCCGTAGAGCCCGAGCCACTTCACCGCGGTCTTCTCGCCGACCTTCGTGATGCCGGGCAGGTTGTCGCTCGTCTCCCCGACGAGCGCGGCGACGTCGGGGTATTGCTCGGGCCGCACGCCGTAGCGCTCGACCACGGCGTCGGCGTCGTAGCGCTTGAGCTGCGAGACGCCCTGCACGTTGGGGTAGAGCAGCGTGACGTCGTCGTCGACGAGCTGGATCGTGTCGCGGTCTCCCGAGACGACGAGCACCTCGTAGCCCTGTTCCTTTCCCCGCGTGGCGAGCGTGGCGAGGATGTCGTCGGCCTCGAAGTCCTCTTTCTCGAGCACCGTGATGCGCATCGCGCGCAGTGCGTCCTTCAGGAGCCCGATCTGGCCCTTGAACTCGGGCGGCGTCTGGCTGCGGTTGGCCTTGTACTCGGTGTACTCGCGCGTGCGGAACGACTGGCGCGACGTGTCGAACGCCACCGCGAGGTGGGTGGGCCGCTCGTTGCGCAGCAGCATGAGCAGCATCGAGAGGAAGCCGTGGATCGCGTTGGTGTGCTGCCCGTCGCGCGTGCTGAAGCTGTCGACGGGCAACGCGTAGAAGGCGCGATAGGCCAGCGAGTGGCCGTCGACGACGAGGAGGGTGGGCTTTTCGAGGGTGGGGCTCGGCACCCACCAAGACTACAAGCGGCCACCGACGCCCGATCGTCCTCGGCGCCGGGCCGCGCGAGTGCTCAGCCGTCGCCCGAGTGCCGTGCCGCGTCGAGGAGGATGCGCCGCTCGGCGGAGGCGATCACCCGACGCGTGCGGTCCGCGGCATCCGGGTTCACCGAGATCGAGTCGATGCCGAAGCGTACGAGGTGCTCGGCGAACGCCGGCGAGTTCGAGGGCGCCTGGCCGCACAGCGACGACGTGATGCCGGCGGCGTGGCAGGCCGTCACGATGCGCTCGATGGCGTCGAGCACGGCGGCATCGGATTCGTCGAAGAGCTCGGCGCAGATCTCCGAGTCCCGGTCGACGCCGAGCATCAGTTGCGTCAGGTCGTTGGAGCCGATCGAGACGCCGTCGATGCCCATCGCGGCATACTCGGGGATCCGGTAGACCACCGAGGGGACCTCGGCCATCACCCAGCGCTTGAGTCCGCGCTGGCGGCCGAGCGGGCTCGCGTCGATGAGTTCGAGGCATGCCTCGAGTTCCCAGCGCGTGCGCACGAACGGCAGCATGACGTTGAGGTTCGGCGTCTCCTCCCGCACGCGCGCGAGCACCTCGAGCTCGAGCGAGAAGAGCTCGGGCTCCTTCACGTATCGATAGGCCCCGCGATAGCCGATCATGGGGTTGTTCTCCTGCGGCTCGAACCGGTCGCCGCCCTCGAGCCCGCGGAACTCGTTCGTGCGGAAGTCGATCGAACGGTAGACCACGGGCCGTCGACCGAACGCGCGCGTGACCGTGAGCAAGGACGCGCTCATGCGGCGGACGAACTCCTCGCGCTCGCCCCTCGCCAGCATCTCGCGCGGGTGCAGGCCGCCGAGCGCGTCGGTGATCATGAACTCGGCGCGCAGCAGTCCCACGCCGTCCACGTCGAGCGCCGCGACGTCCGTGGCGCGCTCGGCGATCGCGAGGTTGACGTAGAGCTTCGTCGCGAGCGGCACGGCGGCCACTGCGGGCGCCGCGGCCGAGACGGAGACGGGCGCGGGGGCGGGGGTGCCGGATGGCGCGACATCCGCGCCCTCGACGACCTCGCCGTTCGCCCCGTCGACCGTGACCAGCTCGCCGTCGCGCAGCACGTGGGTCGCGGTCCTCGCGCCGACGACGGCGGGGACGCCGAGCTCGCGCGCCACGATGGCGGCGTGGCATGTCATGCCGCCGCCGTCGGTCACGACCGCGGCCGCACGTCGCATCGTCGGGACCCAGTCGGGGTTGGTCATGGGCGCCACGAGGATCTCCCCCGCCTGCAGCGCCGCCCCGTCCTCGGGACCCTGCAGGATCCGCACCCGCCCGCTCACGCGGCCGGGCGCCGCGGCGAGGCCGCGCAGCAGCACGGTCCCGACCGGAGCCTTGCCGGGCTCGCCCGCCCCATCCCCTGATGGCGTCACCGTGGGACCGCCGAGCGTCGTGACCGGCCGCGACTGCAGCATCCAGAGCCGCCCGTGGGAGTACGCCCACTCGGTGTCCTGCGGCTCGCCGTAATGGGCCTCGACGCGCAGGCCCAGCGCCGCGACCTCGAGCACCTCGTCGTCGGTGAGCACCCTCGCGTCCGCCAACGCGGGCTCCAGTTCTTCCCGGCGCACCGTCCCGTCGTCGATCGCGGCGAGACGGTGGGTCTGGCGGCCCACGCGAATGGAGACCAGCCGCGGTCCGTCCTTGCCGACGATGTAGGTATCGGGCTCGACCGCGCCCGACACGACGACCTCGCCGAGCCCCAGTGCCGCCTCGATCACCATGTGGTCGCGCGCGCCGGTCGACGGGTCGACGGTGAACATCACGCCCGAGCGGTCGGAGACGATCTGGGTCTGGATGACGACCGCGAGCTCGGGTTCCTCGTCCATGCGCTGGCTCGCGCGGTAGGCGATGACGCGGTCGCCGTAGAGCGAGGCCCAGCAGTCGCGGATCCGCTCGATGACCTCGTCGTCGCCGACCACGTTGTTGTACGTCTCGTGCATGCCGGCGAACGACGTGCCCTCGGCGTCCTCCGACGTCGCCGACGACCGCACCGCCACGGCGATGCGGTCGCCCAGTCGGTGGTACTCGTCCAGGATCGCCCGGCGGACGTCATCGGGGACCGCGAGGCCCTCGACCGTCTCGCGCAGGTCGGCCGCCGCACTCGCGAGCGCCGCCGGATCGTCGACCACGTTCGCGGCCGCGCGGAACCCGTCGAGCAGACGCTGCCGGACTCCGGCCCCGTCGATCGCGTGGAGGTAGGCCTCGGCGGTCACCACGAAGCCGGGAGGGATGGGCAATCCTGCGGCCGTCATCTCACCGAGGTTCGCCCCCTTGCCGCCGACCGAGCCGGCGTCGCCCAGGCGAACCTCCTCGAACCGGCTGACCAGCGTGGTCGTGGCGTCGTGCAGCATGCGCGTGTACCCCTCGTTCCGGACGGAACCGGGCCGGAGCGGGCCCGGGATACACCCACACTCGCCTACGCCGCCGAGCGGTCGTAGGGCCGGAGGGCCTACTTCTTCGGTGCGAGCTGCTCGATGATGGCCTGCGAGACGTCGCGCATCGTGAGGCGACGGTCCATCGAGGCCTTCTGGATCCAGCGGAAGGCCTCGGGCTCGGTCAGGCCCATCTTCTCGTTGAGCAGGCCCTTCGCACGGTCGACGAGCTTGCGGGTCTCGAAGCGCTCGACGAGGTCGCCGACCTCGGCCTCGAGCGCGATGATCTGCGCGTGGCGGGCGAGCGCGATCTCGATCGCGGGAAGCAGGTCGTTCGGAGTGAAGGGCTTCACGACATACGCGAGGGCACCCGCCTCGCTGGCGCGCTCGACGAGCTCCTTCTGGCTGAACGCCGTGAGGAGCACGACCGGGGCGATGTGCCCCTTGGAGAGCCGCTCCGCGGCGGAGATGCCGTCGAGCTGGGGCATCTTCACGTCCATGATGACGAGGTCGGGACGCAGCTCGGTCGCGAGCTGGACCGCCGTCTCGCCGTCTCCGGCCTCGCCGACCACCTCGTAGCCGTTGTCGCGCAGGATCTCGACGATGTCGAGGCGGATGAGCGACTCGTCTTCCGCGACGACGACGCGTCGCGGTGCCGGCTGGGTGTCTTCGGTGTCTGTCACGCTGAAAAGCCTACGGTATTCTGGCCGGGGCCTTCGGGCCGGTGTGGCGGAATGGCAGACGCGGAGCACTCAAAATGCTTTGCCCGAAAGGGCGTGTGGGTTCGACCCCCACCACCGGCACCAGCAGCGGTCGCGACGGTCGCAACGGCCGCCGCGCGCGCACGCCGAAGGCCCGGCCATCCGCTCGGATGACCGGGCCCTCGGACCGGCGAACTACAGTTAGAGCACCTCGCCGACGACGTGCACGCGCACGTCGTTCGTGGTGCCCGGGATGCCGGGAGGCGACCCGGAGATGATGACGACCTTCTCGCCGGCCTCGGCCTTGCCGGTGCGGGCGAGCACCTCGTCGACCTGGCCGACCATCTGGTCGGTGTGGGTGACGCGCTCGACGACGAACGACTCGACGCCCCAGTTCAGCGCCATGCGGCGACGGATCTCGGGGTAGGGCGTGAAGGCCAGGATGGGGATGATGCTGCGCAGGCGCGACATCCGTCGCACCGACTCGCCCGTCTCGGTGAACACGCAGAGGTACTTCGCCTCGACGAAGTCGGCGACCTCGACCGCAGCGAGCGTGATGGCACCTGCCTGCGTGCGCGGCTTCGTGCCGAGCGGCGCGATGCGGTGCAGGCCGTGCTGCTCGGTCGACGAGATGATGCGCGCCATGGTCTTGACCGTCTGGACGGGGTACTCGCCCACGCTGGTCTCGCCGGAGAGCATGACCGCGTCGGCGCCGTCGAGGATCGCGTTCGCCACGTCGGATGTCTCGGCGCGCGTCGGAACGGGCGCGTGGGTCATCGACTCGAGCATCTGCGTCGCGACGATGACGGGCTTCGCGAGGCGGCGCGCGATCTCGATGGCGCGCTTCTGCACGATGGGCACCGCCTCGAGCGGGAGCTCGACGCCGAGGTCGCCGCGCGCGACCATGATGCCGTCGAACGACTCGATGATGTCCTCGAGCGCGTCGACCGCCTGCGGCTTCTCGATCTTCGCGATCACCGGGAGGCGACGGCCCTCTTCGGCCATGATCTCGTGCACGCGGACGATGTCGTGCGCGTTGCGCACGAACGAGAGGGCGATGATGTCGGCGCCGAGCTGGAGCGCCCAGCGCAGGTCGGCCTCGTCCTTCTCGGAGAGGGCCGGCACGTTGACGGCGACGCCGGGAAGGTTGATGCCCTTGTTGTTCGAGACGGGTCCGGCGACGACGACCTTCGTCGTCACGACCGTGCCATCCGTCTCGAGGACCTCGACGCGCACCTTGCCGTCGTCGATCAGGAGGTGGTCGCCCGGCTCGACGTCGTGCGGCAGGCCCTTGAAGGTCGTGCCGACGATCTCCTTGGTGCCGAGGATGTCCTCGGTCGTGATCTTGAAGATGTCTCCCTCGGCCAGCTCGTGGGGGCCGTTCTCGAACTTGCCGAGCCGGATCTTCGGGCCCTGCAGGTCGACGAGCACCGCGACCGCACGGCCGGAGTCGTTCGCCGCCTTGCGCACGTTCTGGTAGACGCCCTCGTGCACGTCGTAGCTGCCGTGGCTGAGGTTCATGCGGGCGACGTCGATGCCGGCATCGATGATCGCGCGGATCTGCTCGTAGCTGGACGTGGCCGGCCCGAGCGTGGCGACGATCTTCGCTCTTCTCATATCGGTGTGTGCTCCATGGTTGCGCGCCGAAGCGCTGGTACGGACTGTCAGGCGCCGGATGACGCGGGTCAGATGGCGAAGGCTCGCGCCGTCGCGGGGATCGGGCTCGGCAGTTGCGTCTCACCCTCAAGGTAGCGGTCGACGGCCGCAGCCGCAGCACGGCCCTCGGCGATCGCCCACACGATGAGCGACTGCCCGCGCCCCGCGTCGCCGGCGACGAAGACGCCCGGCTCGGAGGTCGCGTAGTCGGCGCCGCGCGCGAAGTTGCCGCGGTCGCTGGCCTGCAGGCCGAGCTGGTCGTTCGCGGCCTCGGTCTCGGGGCCGGTGAAGCCCAGCGCGAGCAGGACGAGGTCGGCGGGGATCTCGCGTTCGGTGCCGGCCTTCGGCACGCGGCGGCCGTCGAGGTACTCGGTCTCGGCCACGCGGATGGCGCGGACTTCGCCGACCTCGTTGGCCAGGAACTCGACCGTCGAGGCGAGGTACTGGCGCACTCCGCCCTCCTCGTGCGCGCTCTGCACCTCGAACAGGGTCGGATGCATCGGCCACGGCTGCTCGGTCGGACGGGTCGGGCTCGGCTGCTTGCCGATCGCGAGGTTCGTGACCGAGAGCGCGCCCTGGCGGTGCGCGGTGCCGATGCAGTCGGCGCCCGTGTCGCCGCCGCCGAGGACGACGACGTGCTTGCCCTCGGCCGTGATCTGGTCGAAGACGTCCTCGCCGGCGATGCGGCGGTTCGACTGCACGAGGTACTCCATGGCGAAGTGCACGCCCGGCAGGTCGCGGCCGGGGATCGGGAGGTCTCGCGGCACGATGGCCCCGGTCGCGACCACGACCGCGTCGTAGCGACGACGGAGCTCGCTCCACGACAGGTCGACGCCGATCTCGACGCCCGCGCGGAAGCGCGTGCCCTCGGCCGTCATCTGCGCGAGGCGCGCGTCGAGGACCTTCTTCTCCATCTTGAAGTCGGGGATGCCGTAGCGCAGGAGTCCGCCGATGCGGTCGTCGCGCTCGTACACGGCGACCGTGTGGCCGGCGCGCGTGAGCTGCTGCGCCGCCGCAAGCCCGGCCGGGCCGGATCCGACGACGGCGACCGTCTTGCCCGTGAGCCGGCCGGGCGGCTGCGGCTGCACCCAGCCGTTGCCGAACGCCTGGTCGGCGATCGAGACCTCGACCTGCTTGATCGTCACGGCGGGCTGGTTGATGCCGAGCACGCACGCCGACTCGCACGGCGCCGGGCACAGGCGGCCCGTGAACTCGGGGAAGTTGTTCGTGGCGTGCAGGCGCTCGCTCGCCGCGCGGCCCTCGCCGCGCCACGTGAGGTCGTTCCACTCGGGGATCAGGTTGCCGAGCGGGCAGCCCTGGTGGCAGAACGGGATGCCGCAGTCCATGCAGCGACCGGCCTGGCGACGCAGCTGCGCCGAGTCGCCGGCCTCGTAGACCTCTTTCCAGTCCATGATGCGCACCGGCACGGGGCGCCGCTTGGGCAGCTCGCGCTCGGTGACCTTCAGAAAGCCCTTCGGGTCAGCCACCCGTCACCTCCAAGCGGTCAATGGGCACAGCCCGAGTCCGGACGACCGTCGTCTCAGCCACCCGTCACCTCCAAGATCCGAGTCCAGACCACGTCGCCGTCGGGGTCCAGCCCCTCGTCGACCGCCGTCTGACGGGTTCGGAGCACCGCCGCGTAGTCGCGCGGCAGCACCTTCGTGAATCGGTCGAACGCGGCGTCCCCGTCGGCGAGGAGTGCCGCGGCGACCGCGGAATCGGTGTGCTCGAGATGCTGCTCGAGCAGGTCGCGCACGATCTCGTGGTCGGCGCTGCCGAGCGCGTGCAGCTCGAGTTCGCCGCTCGAAAGGGCCTCGCGGTTGACCAGCGACTCGGCCAGGTCGAGCACGTAGGCGGTGCCGCCCGACATGCCCGCGCCGAGGTTGCGTCCCGTCGCGCCGAGGATCAGCGCGAGCCCTCCGGTCATGTACTCGAGCGCGTGGTCGCCCACGCCCTCGACGACCGCGGTCGCACCCGAGTTGCGGACCAGGAAGCGCTCGCCCACGATGCCGCGGATGAACATGCTGCCCTGCGTCGCGCCGTAGCCGATGACGTTGCCGGCGATAACGTTGCGCTCGGCGACGAAGCCGGCCTCGCGCGACGGGCGGACGATGATCTGCCCGCCCGAGAGGCCCTTGCCGACGTAGTCGTTCGAGTCGCCCTCGAGCCGAAGCGTGATGCCGCTCGGCAGGAACGCGCCGAGCGACTGCCCCGCCGAGCCGGTCAGCGTGACGTCGATCGACGCGGTGGGCAGGCCCTGTGCGCCGTGCCGCACCGTGACTTCGTGGCCCAGCATCGTGCCGACTGCGCGCTCGGTGTTCCGGATCGGCAGCGAGATCTCGATGCGGCCGCCCTGCTCGAGCACGAGCTGGCTGCGGCGGATGAGTTCGTTGTCGAAGTGCTCGTCGAGCTCGTGGTCCTGCGCTCGGCCGTTGCGACGCGGGTCGGACTCCGAGAAGTCGGGGCCGACGAGCACCGGCGTGAGGTCGAGGCCCGACGCCTTCCAGTGCGCCACCGCGCGGTCGACGTCGAGCAGCTCGCGGCGGCCGATGATCTCGTCGATCGAGCGGTACCCCAGCGCGGCGAGGTACTCGCGGACCTCCTGGGCGATGAACTCGAAGAAGTTCACGACGAACTCGGGCTTGCCCGTGAAGCGCTTGCGCAGTTCGGGGTTCTGCGTGGCGACGCCGACGGGGCAGGTGTCGAGGTGGCACACGCGCATCATGACGCAGCCCTCGACGATGAGCGGGGCGGTCGCGAAGCCGAACTCCTCGGCGCCGAGCAGCGCGCCGATCACGACGTCGCGGCCCGTCTTCAGCTGGCCGTCGACCTGCACGACCACGCGATCGCGCATGCCGTTCAGCATGAGCGTCTGCTGCGTCTCGGCGAGGCCGAGCTCCCACGGGGTGCCGGCGTGCTTCAGCGAGTTCAACGGGCTCGCACCGGTGCCGCCATCGTGCCCCGACACGAGGATGACGTCGGCCAGGGCCTTGGCCGTGCCCGCGGCGACCGCGCCGATGCCCGACTGGCTCACGAGCTTCACGTGGATCCGTGCCTGCGGGTTGGCGCGCTTGAGGTCGAAGATGAGTTGCTTGAGGTCTTCGATGGAGTAGATGTCGTGGTGCGGCGGCGGCGAGATCAGCCCGACGCCGGCGGTCGCGTGACGCGTGCGGGCGACCCACGGGTACACCTTCGTGGGCGGCAGCTGCCCGCCCTCGCCGGGCTTCGCGCCCTGGGCGAGCTTGATCTGGATGTCGTCGGCGTGCGTGAGGTACATGCTCGTGACGCCGAAGCGGCCGGACGCGACCTGCTTGATCGCGCTGCGACGCTCAGAATCGAGCAGCCGATCGAGGTCCTCACCGCCCTCGCCGGTGTTCGACTTCGCGCCGAGCCGGTTCATGGCGATCGCGAGCGTCTCGTGCGCCTCCTTCGAGATCGAGCCGTAGCTCATCGCACCGGTCGAGAAGCGCTTCACGATCGACTCGACCGGCTCGACCTCGTCGATCGGCACGGCCGGCCGAACGCCCGTGCGCAGCGCGAACATGCCGCGGAGCGTCATGAGCTGCTCGGCCTGCGAATCGACCATGCCGGTGTACTCGCGGAAGACGTCGTACCGGCGATTGCGGGTCGAGTGCTGCAGGCGGAACACCGTCTCGGGGTTGAAGAGGTGCGGCGAGCCGTCACGGCGCCACTGGTACTCGCCGCCGGTCTGCAGGCGCTCGTGCGCCCGCACCGCGGCATCCGCCGGGTAGGCCACGGCGTGGCGGGCGAGGTTCTCGGACGCGATCACCTCGATGCCGACTCCCCCGAGCTTGGAGGTGGTGCCCGTGAAGAACTCGTCGATGAACTCCTGCGCGAGGCCGACGGCCTCGAAGGCCTGGGCGCCGGCGTACGACGAGATCGTCGAGATCCCCATCTTCGACATGATCTTCAGCACGCCCTTGCCGAGCGCGGTGATGACGTTGCGCACCGCCTGCTCGGGCGTGACGTTCGCGAGCACGCCGGAGCGCACGAGGTCCTCGCACGTCTCCATCGCGAGGTACGGGTTCACCGCGGACGCGCCGAAGCCCACGAGCAGCGCGACGTGGTGCACCTCGCGGACGTCGCCGGCCTCGACCACGAGGCCGGCCTTCATGCGCGTCTCGGAGCGGATGAGGTGGTGGTGCACCGCGGAGAGCATGAGCAGCGACGGGATCGGCGCGAGGTCCTTCGTGGAGTCGCGGTCGCTGAGCACGATGAACGAGGCGCCCTCGTCGATCGCCTCGTCGACCTCGCGGCAGAGCTCGGCGAGGCGCGCACGCAGGCCGTCGGGCCCCTCGTCGACGCGGTACAGGCCGCGAAGCGTGCGGCTCGCCCGTGCACCGGACGGCGCGGTCATGTGCACGATCTTGGCGAGCTGGTCGTTGTCGATCACCGGGAAGTCGAGCGAAACCTGGCGGGCGTGCTCGGCTCCGGCCGAGAGCAGGTTGCGCTCGGGACCCAGAGAGGTCGACAGGGAGGTGACGACCTGCTCGCGGATCGAGTCGAGCGGCGGGTTCGTCACCTGTGCGAACTGCTGCGTGAAGTAGTCGAACAGGAGGCGAGGACGCTCGGACAGCACCGCGATCGGAGTGTCGGATCCCATCGCGCCGATCGGCTCCTGGCCGTTGGCGGCCATGGGAGCGAGCAGGATCTTCACCTCCTCCTCGGTGTAGCCGAAGGTACGCTGGCGGCGGTTGACCGAGGCCGGCGGGTGCACGATGTGCTCGCGCTCGGGCAGGTCGGCGAGGTGGATGCGCCCCTCGTCGAGCCATTCGCCCCAGGGCGCTGATGCGGCCAGGTCGGACTTGATCTCGTCGTCCTCGATGAGGCGGCCCGCATCGGTGTCGACGAGGAACATCCGACCCGGCTGGAGCCGGCCCTTGCGGACGATCCGCCGCTGGGGTAGGTCGAGCACGCCGATCTCGCTCGCGAGCACGACGAGTCCGTCATCGGTGACGACGTACCGGCCCGGACGGAGGCCGTTGCGGTCGAGCGTCGCGCCCACCAGGGTGCCGTCGGTGAAGACGATCGCCGCGGGTCCGTCCCACGGCTCCATGAGCATCGAGTGGTACTCGTAGAACGCGCGACGCTCGGGGTCGATCTCGGTCTGCTTCTCCCACGCCTCGGGGACCATCATCATGACGGCGTGGGGCAGGCTGCGGCCGGCGAGCGTGAGCAGCTCGACGACCTCGTCGAACGAGGCGGAGTCGCTCGCACCCGGGGTCACGATCGGCATGAGCGGCGCGAGGTCGCCGAGCAGCTCGGACTCGAGCTGCGACTGGCGTGCGCGCATCCAGTTGCGGTTGCCCTGGATCGTGTTGATCTCGCCGTTGTGCGCGATCATGCGGAACGGCTGTGCGAGCGGCCACGACGGGAACGTGTTCGTGGAGTAGCGCGAGTGCACCAGCGCGAGGCGCGAGGCGAACCGCTCGTCGGAGAGGTCGGGGTAGAACGGCTCGAGCTGGAGCGTCGTGACCATGCCCTTGTAGACGAGCGTGCGGCTCGAGAGCGACGCGAAGTACAGCTCGAGCTCGCGCTCGGCGCGCTTGCGCAGGCGGAACGTGAGGCGGTCGAGGGCGATGCCCGCGAGGTGCTCGCCCTCGGACGTGCTCGCGGAGCTGCGAACGTAGAGCTGCTGGACCACGGGCATTGCGGCTCGTGCGAGAGTGCCGAGCTCCTCGGGTCGCACGGGGACCTCGCGCCAGCCGAGCACCTCGAGCCCCTCGGACGCGGCGATGCGCTGAAGCCGCTGCTTGATGGCGCTGCGCGACGTCGGGTCGACCGGGAGGAACGCGTTGCCCACGGCGTAGCTGCCGGCCGGCGGCAGCGGGAAGCCCGCCACCTCGCGCAGGAACGCGTCGGGAACCTGCGTGATGATGCCCGCGCCGTCGCCGGTGCCGGCGTCGGAGCCGACCGCGCCGCGGTGCTCGAGGTTGCGCAGCGCGTCGAGCGCGGCGGTGATGATGTCATGCCCGGCGCTGCCCCGCAGGGTCGCGACCATCGCGAGCCCGCAGGCATCCTTCTCTGCGGCAGGGTCGTACATGCCCTGGGCGGGCGGCACGGTTCCGAACCGCGAGTGGGGAGGGTGAAGCGACACGTTGGACCGTCCTCGGTATCTCGGTGGCACGGGGACGACGTCGGCCCACGATGGAGGATTCGCGGCGCGAGGTGCGGCGCCGCGGCGGAGAACGTGGTGGTGGCGTGGCCCCTTACGCGGAGGCCGAGCGGCTCGAGCTTGTGGCAGCCGGCTCGCCGGGTTCGTTCTCACCCTCGACGCCATCGTCGAGAGAGTCTGAGTCGGACTCGGTGGAGTCGTCCGAGTCTACCTCAGCATCGGCGGGCTTCCATTCACGGCCGGGGCGGTACACGCTCGGCTCGATGCCGGGGTGACGGCGGCGCTGCACGAGGATGATGACGATGCCGATGAGGATCGCGAGGAAGGACGCCCACACGTTCGACCGGATGCCGAGGAACATCTCGCTCGGATCGACGCGGATCGTCTCGAACACGGCCCGCCCCGTGCCGTACCAGATCAGGTAGGCACCGAACATCATGCCCCAGCGCAGTCGGAAGAACCGCTCGAGACCGAGCAGCACGACGATGCCGACGATGTTCCAGATGATCTCGTAGAGGAACGTGGGATGGAACAGCGTTCCGTCCTCGAGGCCGGCCGGGAAGGCCGGGTTGGTCGACTCGATCTCGAGCCCCCAGGGCAGGTCGGTGGGCCAGCCGAACAGCTCGTGGTTGAACCAGTTGCCGAGGCGGCCGATCGCCTGCGCGAGCAGGAGGCCGGGAGCGAGTGCATCGGCGAACGACCAGAAGCGCAGGCCGGTGAGGCGGCAGGCGATGATCACGCCGACGGCGCCGCCGATGAGCGAGCCGTAGATGGCGTTCCCGCCCTCCCAGATCGCGAACACCCGCCAGAGCTCCTGGCCGGCGAAGTAGTCGTCGGGGTGCGTGAGCACGTGGTAGATGCGCGCACCGATGATGCCGAGGGGCACGGCCCAGAGCACGACGTCGAGCACGATGCCCGGCTCGGCGCCGCGCTTCGTGAGCCGGCGCGAAGTCCAGATCGTGGCGACGATGATGCCCGCGAGGATGCACAGGGCGTACATCTGGATGTTCAGCGTGCCCCACGGGACGGGGATCTCGAGCGTGCGCCACGCCTCGTCGGGGCTCGGGATGCTGATCGGTGCGATCACGCCGGCGTCTGCCTTTCGTCGATGGTGCGAGGCGCGCCCTGCGTGGCGGCCCCGTCGAGACTACTTCACTTGCGGGCGGTGCCGCGCGCGAGCTCGGCCGCGAGCGCGCCGGCGGCATCGACGCCGCCCTCGGCGAGCGCCTTCACGAGGGCCGACCCGACGATCGCGCCCTCGGCGTACTCGAGCACCTCGGCGACCTGCGTCGCCGTGGAGATGCCGAGCCCGACGCAGCTCGCGGTGGAGCCCGCCTCCCGCAGCCGCGCCACGAGGCCGCGCGCTGCCTGGTCGACGTCGGTGCGCGCGCCGGTGATGCCCATCGTCGAGACGGCGTAGACGAACCCACGACTCGAGTCGACGGCCTGGCGCAGGCGTGCGTCGGTCGACGTGGGCGCCGCGAGGAAGACGCGGTCGAGACCGGTGCGCTCGGATGCCGCGATCCAGTCGGCTGCCTCGTCGGGGATGAGGTCGGGCGTGATCAGGCCCGCTCCCCCGGCCGCCGCGAGGTCGTCGGCGAACCGATCGACCCCGTACTGCACCACGGGGTTCCAGTAGGTCATGATCAGGACCGGCGCCTCGACGCGCTCGGTGATCCGGCGCACGGCTTCGAAGCCGTGCGCGAGACGGAAGCCGTTGGCGAGCGCCTGCTGCGTGGCCGCCTGGATCACGGTGCCGTCCATGACGGGGTCGGAGTAGGGCAGCCCGAGCTCGAGCACGTCGACACCGTTCTCGACGAGCGCGATCGCGGCCTCGACGCTGTCGTCGAGCGTCGGGAAGCCCACGGGCAGGTAGCCGATCAGGGCACCGGCCGCCTCGTCGTTGCGGCGCCGGATGACGGGACCCACGCCGCTCATGCGTCGGCTCCGTCGTACAGCCCGAAGTACTTCGCCGCGGTGTTCATGTCCTTGTCGCCGCGTCCGGAGAGGTTCACCAGGATGACCGCGTCGCGACCGAGCTCATGGCCGAGTTCGAGCGCGCCGGCCAGTGCGTGCGCGGACTCGATCGCGGGGATGATGCCCTCGGTGCGCGTGAGCAGGCGCAGCGCCTGCATGGCGGCGTCGTCGGTGACGGCGCGGTACTGCGCTCGGCCGAGCGCGGCGAGCCACGAGTGCTCGGGGCCGACGCCCGGGTAGTCGAGTCCGGCCGAAATCGAGTGCGACTCGATGGTCTGGCCGTCCTGGTCCTGGAGGAGGTAGCTGCGCGCGCCGTGCAGGACGCCGGGTCGGCCCTTGGAGATCGTGGCGGCGTGGCGGGGCGTGTCGACCCCCTCGCCACCCGCCTCGAAACCGTACAGCGCGACATCCGCGTCGTCGAGGAAGGCATGGAAGATGCCGATCGCGTTCGATCCGCCGCCGACGCAGGCCGCGACCGCGGTCGGCAGCTGCCCGGTCAGCTCGAGGACCTGCTCGCGCGCCTCCTCGCCGATGACCTTCTGGAAGTCGCGGACCATCTCGGGGAACGGGTGCGGCCCGGCCACGGTGCCGAAGATGTAGTTCGTGGTCTCGACATTGGTCACCCAGTCGCGCATCGCGTCGTTGATGGCGTCCTTGAGCGTGCGCGAACCGGTCTTGACGGCGATCACCTCGGCGCCGAGGAGCCGCATGCGCGCGACGTTGAGCGCCTGGCGCTCGGTGTCGACCTCCCCCATGTAGATGGTGCACTCGAGCCCGAACAGCGCGGCGGCCGTGGCGGTCGCCACGCCGTGCTGTCCGGCGCCGGTCTCGGCGATGACGCGGCGCTTGCCGATGCGACGGGTGAGGAGCGCCTGGCCGAGCACGTTGTTGATCTTGTGCGAACCGGTGTGGTTCAGGTCTTCGCGCTTCAGGATGACGCGAGCGCCCCCCGCGTGCTCGGCGAAGCGCGGCACCTCGGTGATGATCGACGGCCGGCCGGTGTAGGTGCGGCCGAGCTCGTCGAGCTCGCGCTCGAACTCGGGGTCGAGCTTGGCGAGCGTGTACGCCTCGGAGAGCTCGTCGAGCGCGGCGATCAGGGATTCGGGGACGAACCGCCCGCCGAACTCGCCGAAGTACGGACCGGTCTGGGCTCGAAGCGCCATGTCATACCGCCAGGAATGCTGAGAGGTTCGCGATGGGATCGCCCGTGACGAGGGCCTCGCCGACGAGCACGGCGTCGGCGCCGGCCGCGCGGTAGTGCGCGACGTCGGCGGCCGACAGCACGGCCGACTCGGCCACGCGGATCGCTCCCTCGGGGAAGCGGTCGGCGAGGCGGCCGAAGAGGTCGCGGTCGAGCTCGAAGGTGGTGAGGTCGCGAGCGTTCACGCCGATGAGCCGTGCGCCGAGCTGCGCGGCGCGCTCGAGCTCGTCGGCGGAGTGGGTCTCGACCAGCGGCGTCATGCCGAGCTGGGTGATGAGCCCGTGCAGCTCGCCCAGCGTCGCGTCGTCGAGCGCGGCGACGATCAGGAGCACGAGGTCGGCGCCCGCAGCGCGCGCCTCGAAGACCTGGTACGGCGTCGCGATGAAGTCCTTGCGGAGCACGGGCAGCGACACCGCGGCGCGCACGGACTCGAGGTCGGCGAGCGACCCGCCGAACTTGCGGCCCTCGGTCAGCACGCTGATCGCGCTGGCGCCGCCGATCTCGTACGTGCGCGCGAGCGCCGCCGCGTCGTCGATGCTGGCGAGCGCGCCGCGCGACGGGCTCGAACGCTTGATCTCGGCGATGACCTTGACGCGCTCGGCCGGGGCCAGCACCGCGAGCGCATCGATGGCGGCCGGGCGCGCGAGCGCCGCGGCCTCGACCTCGGCGAGGGGACGATCGGCGCGACGCGTCTCAGCGTCGGCGACCGCGTTCGCCGTCAGCTCGGAGAGCACGCGTCAGTGCACCTTGGGCGCGGTCTTCGCACCGTCGACACCGTAGCCGGCGCGGGCGAGGGCCCAGCCGACGATGATGCCGATCACGAGCAGCCCGGCCGAAGCCCACACGAGCCACGGCACGTCGAGGAAGAACGCCACCGTGCCGACGGCGATGGCCACGAGCATGATCACCACCGCGGTCCACGCCGCGGGCGAGTGTCCGTGGCCGGGGTCGGCGTGCTCAGTGCTCATGGTGCTCCTTCTGTGCTGGGGTCGCTGCAAAGTCTAGCGGGTGGGTTCGGAGGGGTCGGTCGCGTCGTCCGCGTCGGTGTCGCGCGTCTCCGCTCCGGGCTCGGGATCGGTGTCCTCGGTCGGGTCGTCGCCGCGGCTGAGCCCGTCCCAGTCGTCGACGGCTCGATCGGAGGTCGCGACCGTCGCGGTCCCGTCGGCGGCCAGCCGCGCGCCGCCGCCGTACCGGCGCGACGTGGGCCAGGCGCGACCGGTGGCGACGACGAGCACTCCGGCGAGCACGACGAGCACGCCGCCCACGATCGCGACCACCGGCCAGGCGGTGGCGGTGACCGATGCGATGAGTCCGGCGGTCGACTCGGCACCGGCCACACCCGTCGCCTCCGCGACGGCTCCGGAGACCGATGCCACCGGAGCGGCGGACGAGAGCGACGCGGCGAGCACGAGGCATCCGCCCAGCACCGCGGCGAGCAGGCCCAGCACGATCCGGATCAGCGGGCCGGCGATGGCCAGCGCCCCCGCCAGTGCGAGTCCCGCGAGCGCCAGCGCGGCGATGGCCGGCGACGCGGTCGCGCCACCGACCTCGAGGGTCGTGGCGCCGGCGGCGGCAGCCCCGTCGACGAGCGTCACGGCGAACCAGGTCTGGCTCCAGGCCAGCAGGCCGAGCCCCGACCCGGCGAGGATGCCGACGATGGCGGGCAGCTTCATCCGTTCAGGTCGCACGAGCACCCCTAGCGGACGCGCCGCATGGCGTTGGCGACGGCCACGGCGCGCAGCGGAGCGGCCGCCTTGTTGACCGATTCCTGGTACTCCGACTCGGGGTCGGAGTCGGCCACGAGGCCGCCCCCGGCCTGCACGCGCGCCACGCCGCCCGAGATCGTCGCGGTGCGGATCGCGATGGCGAGATCGGCGTCGCCGCCGAACCCGAAGTAGCCGACCACTCCCCCGTACACCCCGCGCTGCGCCGGCTCGAGCTCGTCGATGATCTCGAGCGCGCGCGGCTTCGGCGCGCCCGAGAGCGTGCCGGCAGGGAACGTCGCCCGGAAGACGTCGATCGCGTTGGCATCCCCGCGCAGGTCGCCCTCGACCGACGAGACGAGGTGCATGATGTGGCTGAACCGCTCGACGCGCATGAACTCGGTCACCTCGACCGAACCCGCGTCGCACACCTTCGCGAGGTCGTTCCGCGCGAGGTCGACGAGCATGAGGTGCTCGGCCTGCTCCTTCGGGTCGGCGATGAGCTCGGCCTCGAGGTCGGCGTCGTCCTCGGGCGTGGCGCCGCGAGGCTTGGATCCGGCGATGGGGTGCGTGTAGACCCGGCCGTCCTCGACCTTCACGAGCGCCTCGGGCGAGGAGCCGACGATCCAGTACGGCTCGCCCGCGACATCCTCGAGATGCAGCAGGTACATGTAGGGGCTGGGGTTGAGGCTGCGCAGCACTCGGTAGACGTCGATCGGGTGCGCCGCCGCATCCTGCTCGAATCGCTGGGATACGACCACCTGGAAGATGTCGCCCTCGCGGATGTAGTGCTTCGACCGCTCGACCGCCGCGAGGAAGTCGGCCTTCTCGGTGCGGTACCGCGGCTCGGCCGCGCGGGTGAGATCGATCTCGGCGAGGTACGCCTCGGCCGGCGTCGCGAGCGCGGCCTGCAGGCGATCGAGCCGGGCCTGCGCGTCGGCCCAGAGCGCCTCGGGCGCGTCGCCGAGGTCGTTCAGCACGGATGCGACGAGCTGGACCGTGCCCGTGCGGTGATCGATCACGACCAGTTCGGACACGAATGCGAACGCCTGCCCGGGAACGGAGAAGTCGGCGGGCGGCCGGTTCGGCAGGTGCTCGATCTGGCGGATGGCCTCCCACCCGATGAAGCCGACGAGCCCGCCGGTCAGGGGTGGCGCACCCGGGACGTCCTCGGTCGCCCACCGCTCGTACAGCGCCTCGAGGGCCGCGAGGGGCGCGAGCCCCTCGGATGCGTCGCCCAACGCGCGCTCGCGCGACAGGCCGGTGTCGATCCAGTCCACCGTGCGGTCGCGCTCGGTGAGCACCCCGTAGGAGGCGGCGCCCACGAAGGAGTAGCGCGACCAGATGCCGCCCTGTTCGGCGGACTCAAGCAGGAACGTGCCCGGCCGGTCGCCGGCCAGCTTGCGGTAGATGCCGACGGGCGTCTCGCCGTCGGCGAAGAGCTCGCGGACGACCGGGACGACGCGGCGTCCGTCGAGCAGCGCGGCGAAGTCGTCGAAGCGGGTCGTGGCGGTGTTGGCGGCCGTCATCGTGCTCCTCCGTGCGGGTCGTCGGGGTCGGTCGGGGCGTCGGGGCTCGCGACCAGGACGGGCAGCGGGTCGCCGTCGAAGCAGGTGCGCGTTCCCGTGTGGCACGCCACCCCGACCTGCTCGACCTTCACGAGCAGCGTGTCGGCGTCGCAGTCGAGGGCGGCGGCCTTCACGAACTGCGCGTGGCCGGACGTGTCGCCCTTGCGCCAGTACTCCTGCCGCGAGCGCGACCAGAACGTGACGCGCCCCTCGGTGAGCGTGCGCCGCATCGCCTCGCGATCCATCCACCCGAGCATGAGCACCTCGCCGGTGTCCCACTGCTGGATGACGGCGGGCAGCAGCCCGTCGGCATTGAACGCGGCACGGTCGACCGCGGTCGCATCCGGCGACCACACGTCGCTCGTGAACTCGAGTTCCTCGTCGCCCGTGCCGTTCATCGCACGCTCCTCCCGTCGGCCGCGAGGGCGCGCTTGACGTCGCCGATCGTCAGCTCGCCGTTGTGGAACACGGATGCCGCGAGCACCGCGTCGGCTCCGGCGGCGATCGCCGGGGCGAAGTGCCCGGCCTCGCCGGCGCCGCCCGACGCGATGACGGGCACCGACGAGACCTCGTGCATGCGTCGAACGAGCTCGAGGTCGAAGCCCTGCTTGGTGCCGTCGGCGTCGATGGAGTTGACGAGCAGTTCGCCGGCGCCGAGCTCGATCGCGCGGCGCGCCCACTCGAGCGCATCCAGGTGAGTCTCGGTTCGGCCGCCGTGCGTGGTCACGACGAAGCCCGACTCGGTGCGCTCGGAGCGCGTGACGTCGAGCGAGAGCACGCACACCTGCGCGCCGAACCGGTCGGCGATCTCGGCGATGAGCTGGGGGCGCGCGATCGCGGCGCTGTTCACGCCGATCTTGTCGGCGCCGTGGCCGAGCAGCCGCGCGACATCCTCAGCGGATCGGACGCCGCCGCCGACCGTGAGCGGGATGAACACCTGCTCGGCCACCTGCCGCACCATGTCGTAGGTCGTCGAGCGGTCGTCGACCGTGGCCGTCACGTCGAGGAAGGTGAGCTCGTCGGCCCCCTGCTCGGCGTACCGCGCCGCGAGCTCGACGGGGTCGCCGGCGTCGCGGAGGTTGAGGAAGTTGACGCCCTTGACGACGCGGCCACCGGCCACGTCGAGGCACGGGATCACGCGGACGGCGAGGCTCATCGACCGCTCCCTACAGTCGCGCCGCGTGGATGGCGCTGACGAGGATGGCTCGGGCGCCGAGGGCGTACAGCTCGTCCATGACGTGGTTCATCTCGGTGCGCGGGATCATGACCCGCACTGCGACCCATTCGGGATCGTGCAACGGCGACACCGTCGGCGACTCGAAGCCGGGCGCGACCTCTGTGGCGGCTTCGAGCTGCGCGACCGGCACGTCGTAGTCGAGCAGCACGTACTGCCGCGCGACGAGCACGCCCTGCAGGCGTCGGACGAGCGTCTGCGTGCCCGGCTTCTCGACGCCGGAGCCGATGAGCACCGCGTCGGACTCGAGGATGACCGGGCCGAAGATGTCGAGGCCGGCCTTGCGCAGCGTCGACCCGGTCGAGACGACGTCGGCGACGGCATCCGCGACGCCGAGCCGGACGGCGGACTCGACCGCTCCGTCGAGCTTGACGAGGTTGGCGGTGACCCCGTGCCGGGCGAGGAAGTCGCCCACCAGCCCCGGGTAGCTCGTGGCCACGCGCACGCCCTCGAGGTCGGCGAGCTCGGTGAACGCACCGGGCGCCCCGGCGAAGCGGAAGGTGGACTCGCCGAATCCGAGCGGCGCGATCTCGGCCGCCTCGGACCCGGAGTCGAGCAGCAGGTCACGACCCGTGATGCCGACGTCGAGGGCGCCCGAGCCGACGTAGGTCGCGATGTCGCGCGGACGGAGGTAGAAGAACTCGACCCCGTTGCGCGGATCGGCGACGATCAGCTCCTTCGGGTCGCGGCGACCGGTGTACCCGGCCTCGTAGAGCATCTGCGCGGCGGTCTCGGCGAGCGAGCCCTTGTTGGGCACGGCGATTCGGAGCATTCCCTGGCTTTCGTGTCGACGGAACTGGTCTGCGGTCATGGGCGCGATCACAGATGTCGGTACACGTCGGCCGGGGTCAGTCCCTTCGCGAGCATGAGGACCTGGAGGTGGTAGAGCAGCTGCGAGATCTCCTCGGCCGTCTCGGCGTCGCTCTGGTACTCGGCGGCCATCCAGACCTCGGCCGCCTCCTCGACGATCTTCTTGCCGATGGCGTGGACGCCGGCATCGAGCTGCCGGACGGTGCCGCTGCCGTCGGGGCGCGTGCGGGCCTTGTCCTCGAGCTCGACGAAGAGGTCGTCGAAGGATTTCACCCGACCAGCCTACCGATGCGCGTGCGGGTGCGACGCCACGGCGTCGCGCAGCAGCTCGATCTGCTCCTCGGGCACGCCGCGGAACACGGCCGAACCGGCGACGAAGGTGTTCGCGCCGGCCTCGGCGGCGACGCCGATGGTGTCGACGGAGATGCCGCCGTCGACCTGGAGCCAGACGTCGAGCCCCGCATCGGTGACGGCGTCGGCGACACGTCGCAGCTTCGGCATCGTCTCGGGCATGAACGACTGCCCCCCGAAGCCCGGTTCGACGGTCATGACGAGCACCTGGTCGAACTCGTGCAGCACGTCGAGGTACGGGTCGACGGGCGTCCCGGGCTTCAGCGCGATGCCCGCGCGTGCGCCGATGTCGCGGAGCCGGCGTGCCAGGGCGATCGGGTCGCGTGCGGCCTCGACGTGGAACGTGACGGATGCCGCGCCGGCCTCGGCGTACCCTGGCGCCCAGCGGTCGGGGTCGTCGATCATGAGGTGCACGTCGAGCGGGATCGGCGAGACCTCCTGAAGGCGCTCGACCATCGGCAGTCCGAACGTGAGGTTCGGTACGAAGTGGTTGTCCATGATGTCGACGTGCACGAGGTCGGCGCTCGAGATGCGCCCGAGCTCGCGCTCGAGGTTCGCGAAGTCGGCCGCCAGGATGCTCGGGTTGATGCGCATGGGCATGGCGTCGAGCCTACCGGCGGGGCGATTCGGGATGACGCGGGTCAGCGCCGTCGCAGGAGCGCGATGAACATGGCGTCGGTGCCGTGCCGATGCGGCCAGAGCTGCACGGTGCGGCCGTCGCCGGCGAGGTCGAGCGGATGGCGCGACAGCCCCTGCACGACGGAGGCGGTGTCGAGCTGCTCGGCGTCGGCTCCCCAGCGCTCGAGGGCCCGGCCGAGCGTGCCGTGCGTCTCCGCCGCGTGCGGCGAGCACGTGACGTAGGCCAGCACGCCGCCGGGCGCCAAGGCGCGGAACGCGGCATCCGCCAGCTCGCCCTGCAGGGCCGTGAGCTCGGGGACGTCGGCCGGCGACTTCCGCCAGCGCGCCTCGGGGCGGCGACGCAGCGCTCCGAGCCCCGTGCACGGCGCATCGAGCAGGATGCGGTCGAACCCGCCCGGGGCGCCGAGTTCGCCGGGGTCGAGCTCGCGGCCGTCGCCTTCGCGGACCGGCACGTCGAGCGGGACGGGTGCGACCGCGCGTCGCACGAGCTCGGCGCGAGAGGGGACGACCTCGTTGGCCACGAGTGTCGCGCCGCCCGCGAGCGCCTCGGCCGCCAGCAGCGCGGTCTTCCCGCCCGGACCCGCGCAGAGGTCGAGCCACCGCTCTCCCGTGCGCACCGGCATGGAACGACTGAGCGCCAGCGCGGCGAGCTGCGAGCCCTCGTCCTGCACGCGCACGCGACCCGCGTGCTGCTCGACGACGCGGAGCGGCTGGTCGGCGGTCGACCCGACCGGCGAGTATCGATCGGGGTCGCCGAGCGCGGCCGGATCGTCGACCAGGCCGGGCAGCGCGACGAGGTTCACGCGCGGCGACGCGTTGTCGGCCTCGAGCAGCTCGACCAGCTCGTCGGCACGGCCTTCGCGATCGAGCGCCGTGCGGAGCGCCCGGACGACCCACAGCGGGTGCGAGTGCACTGCGGCGAGCGCCTGGTCGGGCGAGCCGGCCTCAGCGGCGACGAGCTCGCGCCACCGGTCGGCCTCGCGACGCGACACGGTCCTGAGCACGGCGTTGACGAAGCCGGCCGCCTTCGGCTGGACGCGCCGCGCCAGCGCGACCGACTCGTTCACCGCGGCGTGCGTGGCCACCCGCGTGGCGAGGAGCTGGTGTGCGCCGAGCCGGAGCACGTCGAGCACGCCCGGGTCGATCGCGTCGATCGGTCGACCGGCGGCGAGGGCGATCACCGCGTCGTAGTACCCCTGACGTCGGAGCGTGCCGTAGGTCAGTTCGGTCGCGAACGCGGCGTCGGCCTCCGACAGCCCGGCGCGGCGGATCCGCGCCGGGAGGAGCAGGTTGGCGTACGCGTCGGAATCCCGGACGGCCTCGATCACGTCGTAGGCGACCTGTCGTGCCCGCGAGATCGTGTCGGGACGGCCGCCACGGCCCTGCGGCCTCTTCCCGCGCGCGCCGCTGCGCTTGGCTTCGTCGCGCCCGCCGCCGTCGGTCACCGGGCCTCCGCCCGATCGACGCCGAGGCCGCGCCACCAATCGGCGGCCGCCATCGCGGTGCGGCCCGCGGGCTGCACGCGCCGGAGTTCGATCGCGCCGTCACCGGTGCCCGCGAGCACGCGTCGGGCGACCAGCCGGAGCTCGCCGGGCGCGAGCCGAGGGTCGTCTGCGGCGGGCACCGGATGCGCCGGAGCCGCGTCGAGCACCTTCACCCGAACCCCCTCGACCTCGGTGAATGCGCCCGGCTCGGGCGTCACGCCGCGGTACCGCGCATCGACCTCGGCGGTCGGCCGCTGCCAGTCGAGCCGCGCATCCTCGATCGCGAGCTTCGGCGCGAACGTCGCCTCGCCCTCCTGCGGCACGGCCACCGCGGTGCGGTCGGCGATCCCCTCGACCACCTCGGCGACCAGGTCGGCCCCGGATGCCGCGAGCGACTCGAGCGCGAGCCCGGCCGTCTCACCCGGGGCGACCGGCCGCGTGCGCATCGCGTACACGTCGCCGGCGTCGAGCTCGGGCACGAGGCGGAACACACTCGCCCCCAATTCGTCGTCGCCCGCGATGAGGGCGTGCTGCACGGGCGCCGCACCGCGCCACGCCGGCAGCGCCGAGAAGTGCAGGTTGATCCATCCGTGCCGGGGCGTCGAGAGGAGCGGCTCGCGCACCAGCCCGCCGTAGGCGACGATCACGCCGAGATCTGGACGCAGTGCCGTGATCCGCGCGGTCGCGTCGGCGTCGAGCCGACGCGCGTCGATGACCGGGATCCCGAGCCGTTCGGCGGCCTGTGCGACCGGCGAGGGCGTGAGCACGCGCTTGCGACCCGTCGGCGCCGGCGGGCGGGTCACGACGCCGACGACCTCGTGCGGAGATTCGGCGAGGCGGTCGAGGGTGGGCACGGCGGCGGCGGGCGTTCCCGCGAACACGATCCGGAGCTGGGGCACCACCCCATCATCCCAGCCGGTCATGGCAGGTCGGGATCGTCCATTCGCACGCGCAGCGTGGGCGGACGACCGGGGCGACGACCCGCCACAGGCCGGCGACGCTCGGTCGCGGCGCGGATCGCCTCGGCCTTCAACGCGGCGGCGACCTCGGCCCCCTGGGCATAGCCGAATCGGACGACCGCCCGTTCGAGGCCGTCGTCGACCGGCGCAGGTCCCAGCACGTCGACCCCGCCGATTCCGCGGATGCGCTCGAGGCCCTCGGCGAGCCGTTCACGGCTGGACACGACCGACGCCATGCGCACGGCCGGCGGGAACCGCAGCGCCCGGCGGCTCGCAAGCTCCTCGGCTGCCCACGCCGGCTGCGTCCAGGTCGCCAGCGCGGTGCCGATCGCTCCGCCCACGCCGACGAGGAACACGGGGGCGCCGGGCGCTGCGAGCGCCGCGGCGTTCGACCACCAGCGCAGGCAGTCCTCGGCCACCCGCAGCGACTCGCGCAGCAGCATGCGCTCCCCGTCGAGCAGCAGCACCGAACGGTAGCCGCCGTCGGCGATGGGCTCCGCGCCGCGCGTCGCGACGACGAGCTTCGGCTCGGCGTCGACCCGCACGAGCGGTCGCTCGCCGTCGGAAACGACGACCCGCGACCGCGGGAAGGCGCGTCCGAGCTCCTCGGCCGTGCGACTCGCGCCGACGACCGCGGCTCGCAGCCGCGTGCCCTCGCAGATGCGGCATCGCCACCCGTTCGCGCTCGTGCCGCACAGCACGCACGATGCGGGGCCGCCCGAGCGCGGAACGGCCAGCGCGCCCCCGCAGGCCGTGCACCGCGCGGGCTCGCGGCACCGATCGCACACGAGCATCGGCGCGTGGCCGGGCCGCGCCACCTGCACGAGCACCGGACCCTGGGCGATGGCCTCCTGCGCCTCGCGCCACGCCGCGGACGGGATGCGCGCGCCGCCGCTCTCGGGGGCCGGCTGCTGCTCGGTGAGCACCACTCGCGGACGGGTGCCCCGGCGGAGCGGCACGTCGTGCACCCAGCCGACCTCGACGAGTCGCTGGACTTCGACGCTGCGGGTCTGGGCGATGAAGACCAGCGCGGCGTCGCTCTGCTCCTGCCGGATGAGCGCCGCGTCGCGCGCGTGCACGCCCGGGGCGAGCGGCTCGGACTGCAGCCCGTCGCCGTCGTCGAACACTGCGATGAGGCCGAGTCGGGCGGCAGGCGCGTACACCGTGGAGCGATTGCCGACGACGATGCGTGCGGCCTCGCCCGTGGCGTCAAGGAACGCACGGTAGCGGTCGCGACCGGACTGGCGTGCGTCGGTACGGATCACCCGGCGCGGATCGACCAGCTCGCCGAGCGCGGCCTGGAGCTGCTCCTGGTCGCGGTAGTCGGGAACGCCGATGACCGACGACCGGTCGTGCGCGAGGACGTGTGCGGCCGCCTCGGCGAGGGTCACGGCCCACGCGCCGACCCAGGTGCCCGAGGGAAGCCGGACGGTGCGGGGGTCGGCGTGCAGCGCCATCCGCTCGCCCTCGGCGAGCCCCCGCTCGACGCGGCCCGGCTCGTAGCCGTCGATCGCCCGACCCGACGCCGGCAGCGCGCCGGGTTCGCCGGGATCGGCGCGCCACGCCTTCTCGGCGCGCACATAGCGACCCGGGATGGCGAGGCGGAGGATGTCGCTCGCGTTGCCCGCCCCGCGATCGGCAGCGGCGCGAGCGAGCCGCCACACGTCGGGCATGAGCAGCGGCACGTCGGTCACGACGTCCTGGACCTCGCTCAGCTCGCCGCGGAACTCGGATCGCCCGGCGAGCTCGACGACCCAGGCGTCGGCGATGCGGCCGCCCGTTCGCAGCGGCACGCGCACGCGCACGCCGGCCGACACCGCGTCGGCGAGCCGAGCCGGGACGCGGTAGTCGAGCAGCTGGTCGAGCTGCGGCAGCGGCGAGTCGACGAGGACCCTCGCGACCGGCCCCGAGGCCACGTCAGAGCCCGGCGGCCGCGCGGAGGTCGTCGACGCGGTCGAGCCGCTCCCACGTGAAGGCGGGCAGCTCACGGCCGAAGTGACCGTAGGTCGCCGTGTCGGCGTAGATGGGCCGAAGGAGGTCGAGGTCGCGGATGATCGCGGCGGGACGCAGGTCGAACACCTCGCGGATCGCTCCGATGATGCGCTCGTCGGGGAGCTTGGCGGTCCCGAAGGTCTCGACGTAGAGCCCGACCGGGGCTGCGGCGCCGATCGCGTACGCGACCTGCAGCTCGAGCCGGTCGGCCAGGCCCGCGGCCACGGCGTTCTTCGCGACCCAGCGCATCGCGTATGCGGCCGAGCGGTCGACCTTCGACGGGTCCTTGCCGCTGAAGGCGCCGCCGCCGTGCCGGCTCGCACCGCCGTAGGTGTCGATGATGATCTTGCGGCCGGTGAGCCCGGCGTCGCCCTGCGGGCCGCCGATCTCGAAGCGGCCGGTCGGGTTGATCAGGACCTTGAGGTCGTGACGCGACAGCTCGACGGTGTCGAGGACCGGACGGATCACGAGTTCCTCGACCTCGGCGCGCAGCTGCTCGGTCGACACGCTCGGGGCGTGCTGCGTGGAGAGCACCACGGTCTCGATCGTGCGGGCGGTCTGCCCGTCGTAGCCGATCGTGACCTGGGTCTTGCCGTCGGGACGCAGGTAGTCGAGCTCGCCGTCCTTGCGAACCCGTGCGAGCCGCTCGGCGAGGCGATGCGCGAGCCAGATGGGCACCGGCATGAGCTCGGGCGTCTCGCGGACCGCGTAGCCGAACATGATGCCCTGGTCGCCCGCGCCCTGTCGGTCGAGCTCGTCGATGCTCGCGCCCTCGCGGGACTCGTACGCGTGATCGACGCCCTGCGCGATGTCGGGCGACTGCCCGCCGATCGAGACCGAGACGCCGCACGAGCGCCCGTCGAACCACACGTCGGACGAGTCGTAGCCGATGGACGTGATGCGGTCGCGCACGATCGCGGGGATCTCGACGTACCCCGAGGTCGACACCTCGCCGGCGACGTGCACGAGCCCGGTCGTGACGAGCGTTTCGACCGCGACGCGCGCCTGCGGGTCGACGGCGAGCAGCGCATCGAGGATCGCGTCGGAGACCTGGTCGCAGATCTTGTCGGGATGACCCTCGGTGACGGACTCCGAGGTGAACTGGCGCAGTGCGCTCATGCGGGGTGGGGTTCCTTCGTCGTGGGGTCGGGCTCGTCGCCATCGGGAAGCCGGGCGGCGACGACGTCGAGGATGCCGTGCGCCACCGACATCTTGGTTCCGGATGCCTCGGCGACGACCTCGTCGGCGGGCCCGATGATCGTCACGGCGTTCTCGTCGGCGGCGAAGCCCTGCGTCCACCCCACCCGATTGACCACGAGGAGGTCGGCGCCCTTCGCCCGGCGCTTGGCACGGCCGAGCTCGAGCAGGCGCACCGGGTCGGCCTCGGTCTCGGCCGCGAAGCCGACGAGCAGCGTGCCGTCGTGCGGAGACGCCCCCAGGCCCGCGAGGATGTCGGGGTTGCGGACCAGCTCGAGCGTCATGTGGTCGCGGCCGTCGACCTTCTTGATCTTGGCCTCGCTCACCGTCGCCGGCCGGTAGTCGGCGACGGCCGCGGCCATCACGACGACATCGGCGCCGGCGACGGCCTCGGTCATCGCGTCGCGAAGCTCGAGGGCCGTCGACACCGCGCGGACGCGGCATCCGCCCGGATCGGGGACCTCGAGGTTCGCGGCGACCAGCGTGACCTCGGCGCCGCGTGCGGCGGCGGCCTCGGCGATCGCCACGCCCTGCCGTCCGCTCGAGCGGTTGCCGAGGAAGCGCACCGGGTCGAGCGGTTCGCGCGTGCCGCCTGCGGAGACGACGATGCGTCGGCCGGCGAGGTCCTGCGGATGTGCCGGGCTCGCGGCATCGGGAGCCGCGGCCGGCGCGACTCCGGAAGCGCTCGCCTCGAGGCCGTGGCGGCGGGCGACGTCGAGCGCCGCGGCGACGATCACGTCGGGCTCCTCGAGCCGCCCGGGCCCGCTGTCGGTGCCAGTCAGCTGGCCGACGGCGGGGCCGACGATCGTCACCCCGCGGTCGCGCAGGGTCGCGATGTTCGCCTGGGTGGCCGGATGGCGCCACATCTCGGTGTGCATCGCCGGGGCGATCACGACGGGCGCCTCGCTCGCGAGGACGGTGTTGCCCAGCAGGTCGTCGGCCAGTCCCGCGGCGAGCTTCGCGATGCTGTTCGCGGTCGCCGGGGCGATCACGATGAGGTCGGCGGCCTGGCCGATGGCGACGTGGCGCACCTCGGCGACGCCCACGAAGAGGTCGGTCTGCACCGGGTTGCGCGAGATCGCCTCGAGCGTGGGCCGGCCGACGAATCGGAGCGCCGACTCGGTGGGCACGACGTGGACGTCGTGACCGGCGAGGACGAGCGAACGCACGACCGACACGGCCTTGTACGCCGCGATGCCGCCGGTGATGCCGACGACGATGTTCAGCGCCATGCGCGCCTGCCGGCTACTCGCCGATCGGGCGGAGGCGCAGCTTGTCCTCGTTCACCTCGTGGAGCGCGACCGAGAGGGGCTTGTCGTCGATCGACGAGTCGACGAGCGGTCCGACGTTGTCGAACAGGCTGCCTTCGTGCAGGTCGGCGTAGTAGTCGTTGATCTGGCGCGCGCGCTTGGACGCGAAGATGACCAACTGGTACTTCGAGTCGACCTTCGACAGCAGGTCGTCGATGGGCGGGTCGATGATGCCGGACAGCTTCTCAGCCATGCAGGGACTCCTTCGAGTGAGGCGCATCCGTGATGCGCGGAAGATCGTGGCGCGGGGCAGGCTGACGCCGACCCCGGCGAGGCCGCATCAAGTCTACGACCTTTTGCGCCGCCTCGCGGACCTCGTGATTCACGACCTGGTGGTCGAACTCCTCGACGGCGGCGAGTTCGACCTTCGCCGTCTCGAGCCGTCGCTGCTGTTCGGCGGCGCTCTCGGTGCCTCGCCCGACCAGGCGTCGGACGAGTTCGTCCCAGGTCGGCGGCAGCAGGAAGACGAGGGTCGCCTCGGGCATGGCGCGGCGGACCGAGCGCGCGCCCTGGATGTCGATCTCGAGGAGCACGCTGTTGCCGGCGGCGATCGCCTCCTCGACGGCGCGCCGCGGCGTGCCGTAGCGGTACGCGTTGTGCACGGTCGCCCACTCGAGCAGCTCGCCCGAGGCGACCATGCGGTCGAACTCGTCGTCGGAGACGAAGAAGTAGTGCTCGCCCTCGACCTCGCCGGGGCGCGGCGCACGTGTCGTCGCCGAGACGGAGAGCTTGACGTCGGGATGGTGCTCGCGGATGTATCCGGCGACCGTGCCCTTGCCGACGGCGGTGGGGCCGGCGAGGACGACGAGCCGGTCCCCCGTGCCGCCGTGATCGGCGACCCACTCGGCGACGAACTCGCGGAGCCGTCGACGCTGCAGTCGGCCGAGCCCGCCCAGTCGCTTGGCGTTCGCGATCTGCAGCTCGTCCATGATGCGCGCGCACTTGGTCTGCCCGATGGCGGGGATCGAGGTGAGGAACTCGGTCACCCGCAGGCGCCCCTCGGCCCCCTCGGGTTCCTCGTAGGCCGCCCGGAGCACGTCGAGCGGGCTGCGATCGCCGGTCGAGATGTCGTGCTTCACGGCCGCGCGGGCGCGGCGGGCGGCGACGGCCGCTCGCGACGCGGCAACGCGGTCGACCTCGGGCGGCGCGGAGGTCGCGGTGCGCTCAGACACGGGCGGCTCCGATCTCGTCGGCACGGCGGACGATCGCCTCGGCGAGCCCGTCGGGCCCTTCGCCGAGCAGCGAGCGCGACTCGCTCACGACGACCCCGGCCGCGAGCGACCCGTAGATCGCGTCGAGGTCGCGCACGTCGGCGCCCTGGTGGCCGAACCCGGGCGCCAGCACCGGCAGGGTCGGTGCGACGGGGTCGGCCGACGTGTCGATGCCGGATGCCGCCAGGTCGACAGTGGCGCCGAGGACCACGCCGATCGAACCCATGGGGCGCTCCGCGGCGTCTTCGCGCGAGGCGTTCCAAGCCGCGACGCCCGCGCAGATCGCCCCGGCGACCGTGTCGCCCTCGCGACTGGACTGCTGCAGGATCGCGCGCTGGATGGCGGCGGCCTCGGGGTTCGACGTCGCGGAGAGCACGAAGAGGCCCTTGCCCGCGGCATCCGCTCGGCGCATGACCGACTCGATCGAGCCGAGCCCCTGGTACGCGCTGATGGTCATGGCGTCGGATTCGAGCGAGGAGCCGGGTCGCAGCCACGCCTCGCCGTACGCGTCGACGCTCGTGCCGATGTCGCCGCGCTTGACGTCGGCGATCACCAGCAGGCCGGCGTCGCGCGCCTCGGCGAGCACGCGCTCGAGGGCGACGTAGCCCGCCGCGCCGTGCCGCTCGTAGAAGGCGACCTGCGGCTTCACGATTCCGGCGCGGCCCGCGGCGGCGCCCACCACCCTGAGGCCGAATTCGCGCACGCCCTCGGCGGAGTCGTCGAGGCCCCATCGATCGAGCAGCGACGCGTGCGGATCGATCCCGACGCAGAGGCGACCCCATGCGGCGAACGCCCCGTGGAGTCGCTCGCCGAACGAGGCGGCGCCGTTCACGCGACCACCTCGACCGCGCGGCGCTCCGCGTACTCCTGCAGGCTGGTCACCTCGAAGCCGCCCTTCACCGCGTCGAGCGACGCGACGGCCGCCGAGAGCTCGGCGATCGTGGTGAACAGCGGGATGTCGGCGGCGACGGCTGCGGCGCGGATCTCGTATCCGTCGGCGCGCGCCGACCGACCGCTGGGCGTGTTGACGACCACGTCGATCTCGCCGCGGTGGATGAGCTCGACGACCGAGACGGCGTCGCCACCGTGCTTCTCGCTGAACTTCAGCACGGTGCCGGCCTCGATGCCGTGGCGGCGCAGCACCTCGGCGGTCCCCTCCGTGGCGACGAGGTCGTAGCCGAGCTGCTGCAGGCGCAGCACGGGCAGCACGATGGCCCGCTTGTCGCGGTCGGAGACCGACACGAACACGCGGCCCGAGAGCGGCATCCCGCCGTAGGCGGCCAGCTGGCTCTTCGCGAACGCCGTCGGGAAGTCGCGGTCGATGCCCATGACCTCGCCGGTCGAGCGCATCTCGGGGCCGAGCACCGAGTCGACCATGATGCCCTCGCGCGTGCGGAAGCGGTGGAACGGCAGCACGGCCTCCTTGACGGCGACCGGGGCGTCGAGCGGCACGCGCGACCCGTCGACCTCGGGCAGCAGGCCCTCGTCGATTAGGTCGCGGACCGTCGCGCCCACCATGATGCGGGACGCGGCCTTCGCGAGCGGGATGCCGAGCGCCTTCGAGACGAACGGCACCGTGCGGCTCGCACGGGGATTGGCCTCGAGCACGTAGAGCACCCCGGCGCCGATCGCGAACTGCACGTTGAGCAGGCCCTGCACGCCGATGCCCTCGGCGATCGCGCGGGTCGCCTCGCGTACGCGGTCGATCTCGGCGCGGCCGAGCGTCACGGGCGGCAGCGTGCAGCTCGAGTCGCCCGAGTGGATGCCGGCCTCCTCGATGTGCTCCATGACCCCGCCCACGTAGAGCTCGGTGCCGTCGTAGAGCGCGTCGACGTCGATCTCGATGGCGTCGTCGAGGAACCGGTCGACGAGCAGCGGATGGCTCGGGCCGACGATGCCCTGCCCCTCGATGCGGGCGAAGTAGTCGGCGAGCGAGGCGGTGTCGTACACGATCTCCATGCCCCGGCCGCCGAGCACGTAGCTCGGGCGGACCAGCACGGGATAGCCGATCTGCTCGGCGACGTGCACGGCGCCGGCGAGGTCGATCGCCGTGCCGTTGCGCGGTGCGAGCAGGCCAGCGCGCTCGAGGATCCCGGCGAAGAGCCCGCGCTCCTCGGCGAGGTCGATCGCCTCGGGGCTCGTTCCGAGGATCGGGACACCCGCGGCCTCGAGGCCCTTGGCGAGCCCGAGGGCGGTCTGCCCGCCGAGCTGCACGACGACGCCGACGAGCTCGCCCGACTGCGATTCGGCGTGGATGACCTCGAGCACGTCCTCGAGCGTGAGCGGCTCGAAGTAGAGCCGGTCGCTCGTGTCGTAGTCGGTCGAGACGGTCTCGGGGTTGCAGTTGATCATGATCGTCTCGAACCCGGCGTCGGACAGTGCGAACGACGCGTGCACGCACGAGTAGTCGAACTCGACGCCCTGGCCGATGCGGTTCGGGCCCGAGCCGAGGATCACGACCTTGCGGCGCTCGCTCGGCGCGACCTCGGTCTCGAGGTCGTAGCTCGAGTAGTGGTACGGCGTGAGCGCCGGGAACTCGCCGGCGCACGTGTCGACCGTCTTGAACACCGGCCGGATGCCGAGGATGTGCCGCACCTCGCGGACGTCGGCCTCGCCGAATCCGCGGAGCTGGCCGATCTGGACGTCGGAGAAGCCGTGGTCCTTCGCGAGCAGCATGGTCTCGGTGTCGAGCGCCGGCGCGGCCGCGACCTGCTCGGCGACCTCGTTGATCAGCGCGATCTGATCGAGGAACCAGGGGTCGATCTTCGTGGCCTCGAATGCCTGCTCGATCGTGGCGCCCTTGCGCAGCGCCTGCTGCACGAGCACGATCCGGCCGTCGGTCGGCACCGTGGACGCCTCGAGCAGCTCCTCGATCGAACGCGGCTCGTCCTCCCAGTGGAAGCTCGACCCGCGCTTCTCGAGCGAGCGCAGCGCCTTCTGCAGCGCAGTCGTGAAGTTGCGTCCGATCGCCATGGCCTCGCCGACGGACTTCATGGTCGTGGTCAGCGTGGGGTCGGCGGCCGGGAACTTCTCGAACGCGAACCGGGGCACCTTCACGACGATGTAGTCGAGCGTCGGCTCGAAGGACGCCGGCGTGACCTTGGTGATGTCGTTGGGGATCTCGTCGAGGCGGTAGCCGATCGCGAGCTTCGCGGCGATCTTCGCGATCGGGAAGCCCGTCGCCTTCGACGCGAGCGCCGACGACCGCGACACGCGCGGGTTCATCTCGATCACGATGATCCGGCCGTCCACGGGGTCGACCGCGAACTGGATGTTGCAGCCGCCCGTGTCCACGCCGACGGCGCGGATGATGTCGATGCCGATGTCGCGGAGCTTCTGGTACTCGCGGTCCGTGAGCGTGAGCGCCGGCGCGACCGTGATGGAGTCGCCCGTGTGCACGCCGACCGGGTCGACGTTCTCGATCGAGCAGACGACGACCGTGTTGTCGGCAGTGTCCCGCATGAGCTCGAGCTCGTACTCCTTCCAGCCGAGGATGGACTCCTCGAGGAGCACCTCGGTGGTCGGCGAGTCGTGCAGGCCCTGCGTCACGATGCGGACGAGGTCCTCCTCGGTGTACGCGAAGCCCGAGCCGAGTCCGCCCATCGTGAAGGACGGGCGGACCACGAGGGGGTACCCGAGGTCCTCGGCGAATTCCTTCGCCTGCTCGAGCGTGGTGGCCACGTGCGAGCGGGCGACATCGGCCCCGGCCTCGATCACGAGGTCCTTGAACAGCTGCCGGTCCTCGCCCTTGCGGATCGCGTCGACCTTCGCGCCGATGAGCTCGACGCCGTGCTTCTCGAGGATGCCCGCGTCGTGCAGGGCGATCGCCGCGTTCAGCGCGGTCTGCCCGCCCAGTGTGGGCAGGACGGCGTCGGGCCGCTCCTTGACGATGATCGACTCGATCACCTCGGGCGTGATCGGCTCGACGTAGGTCGCGTCGGCGAAGTCGGGGTCGGTCATGATCGTCGCCGGGTTCGGGTTGACGAGGATGACGCGCACGCCCTCCGCGCGGAGGACGCGGCAGGCCTGGGTACCCGAGTAGTCGAACTCCGCCGCCTGGCCGATGACGATGGGTCCCGATCCGATGACGAGGACGGAGTTGATGTCGTCGCGCTTGGGCATTACTCGCCGGCCTCCTGGCTGTCGTCGGTGGTCTTGCTCGCGATGACCATGTCGCGGAAGCGGTCGAAGAGGTAGTTGGCGTCGTGCGGCCCGGCCGCCGACTCGGGGTGGTACTGCACCGAGAACGCGGGGATGTCGAGGCAGTTCAGCCCTTCGACCACGTTGTCGTTCAGGCCGACGTGGCTGACCTCGACCCGCCCGAAGCCCTCGGCGGAGTCGCTGACCCGATCGGTCGGCGCGGCCACCGCGAAGCCGTGGTTGTGGGCGGTGATCTCGACGCGACCCGTCTCGCGGTCGAGCACCGGCTGGTTGATGCCGCGATGGCCGAACGGGAGCTTGTATGTCTCGAAGCCGAGCGCGCGCCCGAGCAGCTGGTTGCCGAAGCAGATGCCGAAGTACGGCAGTCCCTCGCGCAGCGTCGTGCGGAGCAGCTCGACATGGCGGTCGGATGCGCCGGGGTCGCCCGGGCCGTTCGAGAAGAACAGCGCGTCGGGCTTCAGCGCCATGACGTCGTCGGCGGTGACGGTCTGCGGCAGCACGTGCACGTCGAATCCGCGCTCCGCGAGATACTTCAGCGTCGAGGTCTTGACGCCGAGGTCGAGCACCGCCACGGATCCCACGCGCTCGCCGACGGCGTCGAGCGAGTAGAGCTCGTCGGTCGACACCGCACCGGAGAGGTTCCGGCCCGCCATCTGCTCACCGCCCTGGACGAGCTCGAGCTGCTCGCCGGGCGACAGCCAGGCGTCCTCGCCCGAGAACACGCCCGCGCGCATGGCGCCGAGTGAACGGATGTGACGCGTCACCGCCCGCGTGTCGATGCGGCTGATGCCGACGATCCCGGCCTCGGCGAGGTCGTCGTCGAGGCTGCGCTGCGACCGGAAGTTCGAGACGACGCGTGAGGGGTCGCGTACGACGAAGCCCGCGACCCAGATCTTCGACGACTCCATGTCGTCGTCGTTCATGCCGGTGTTGCCGATGTGCGGCGCGGTCATGAGCACGATCTGACCCGCGTACGACGGGTCGGTGAGGGTCTCCTGGTAACCGGTCATGCCCGTCGCGAAGACGGCCTCGCCGAAGGTGCGGCCACGCGCGCCGTAGGCGCGGCCCTCGTAGCGCGAGCCGTCCTCGAGCACGAGGACCGCGCGGTCGAGGTCGACAGCGACGGGCACGGCACCGGTGTCGGCGGGGATCGGGTTCGGGGTCTCAGTCATCGGAGGCCTCGCTCTCTGCGTTCTCTGCGGCCGGCCGCACCTCGGCGGGCGCGGCGGCGATGTCGTTCAGGGCGGTCACCAGCCGGGCGGAATCTCCCGGATACCGGCACCGCAGGTAGCTGTCGACCCGGGTCGGCGTCTCGGGCTCGGACCGGTCGTCGACGATCCAGGTCAGGGCGACGAGGCCCTCGGGCTCGACCCCCCGGTCGATCGCGTAGGTCGCGGTTCCGGCGGCCACCAGCCGGTCGGCCGGGATGAAGCTCGGTTGCTCGCCCGCGATGCGCAGCAGCACGCCCGCGTCGTGCACCTCGATCCGGGCCGATCCGCGGAAGGCGAGCCCCTCGACCGCGAGCCGTTCGAGCGGCTCGGACTCGGGCGTGGTCGCGACGTAGAGCGCCTCGATCTCGAGCACCGGAGCGCCGAGGCCCGCAGGCGCCACGTACGCCGCGAGCGTCTCATCGCGCTCGGTCCGCCGACGCCACGAGCGCACCATCAGCCAGGCCGCGGCGCCGATCAGCACCACCGCGACGACGGTTCCGACGATCCAGCCGCTAGCCACGCGCCACCTCTTCCGCCGGGCGTACGACGCCGTCGAGGACCGTGGGGATGCCGCGATGGAACGTCGCGACGACCCGGCCGGGCAGCACGCGTCCGAGGTAGGGCGAGTTCACGCTCCGGCCCGCGAGGCGATCGGTGCCGAATTCGGCCGACGCGGTCGGATCGACCAGCGTGAGCTCGGCGCCCGAGCCCTCGGCGATCGGCTCGCCGTGACCCGAGAGGCGGCCGATCCGCGCCGGGGTCGACGACAGGACGCGCGCGACGTCGGCCCACCCCATGCGGCCCGTGTCGACCATCGCGTGCTGCACGACGGAGAGGGCCGACTCGAGGCCGATCATGCCGTTGGCCGCGGCGTCCCATTCGCCTTCCTTCGCCTCGACCGGGTGGGGCGCGTGGTCGGTCGCGACGATGTCGATCGTGCCGTCGGCCAGCGCGGCGCGGAGCGCCTCGACGTCCTCAGGGCGGCGCAGGGGCGGGTTGACCTTGAACCGCGGGTCGTAGCCCGCACCGTCCCCTCCGCCGTCGCCACGTCCGGCGATCAGCTCCTCGGTCAGCAGGAGGTGGTGCGGCGTGACCTCGGCGGTCACGTCGATGCCGCGTGCCTTCGCCCACCGGATCACCTCGACCGAGCCGGCCGTGGACACGTGGCAGACGTGCAGTCGCGAGCCGACGTGCTCGGCGAGGAGCACGTCGCGCGCGATGATCGACTCCTCGGCGACCGCGGGCCACCCGGCCAGGCCGAGCTCGCCCGAGAGGGCGCCTTCGTTCATCTGCGCACCCTGCGTGAGGCGCGGTTCCTGCGCGTGCTGGGCGATGACGCCGTCGAACGCCTTCACGTACTCGAGCGCGCGGCGCATGAGCAGCGGGTCGAAGACGCAGAACCCGTCGTCGCTGAAGACGCGGACCCGGGCGCGCGAGGCCGCCATCGCGCCGAGCTCGGCGAGCTGCTCGCCCTTCAGTCCGACCGTGACCGCGCCGATCGGCTGGACCGTGGCGTAGCCTGCGGCCTCGCCGAGCGAGAGCTCCTGCTCGACGACGCCCGCGGTGTCGGCCACGGGGAACGTGTTGGCCATCGCGAACACCGCGGTGAATCCGCCGGCCGCGGCGGCCTGCGTCCCGGTGAGCACGGTCTCGCTCTGCTCGTAGCCCGGTTCGCGCAGGTGCGTGTGCAGGTCGACGAGGCCGGGCAGCGCCACGAGCCCGTCGGCATCGACCACCGTGGCTCCCCCGGCATCCGTCACCGAGCCGACCCGGGTGACACGGCCTCCATCGAGCAGGATGTCGGCACGCTCGCCCGAGGGCAGGGCGGCGCCCCGGATGAGGAACGCGTCGCTCATCGGGCCTCACCCCGCTCGCCGGACAGCAGCAGATAGAGGGCGGCCATTCTCACTGATACTCCGTTCGCAACCTGCTCGCGCACCGTGGACTGCGACGAGTCGGCGGCGCGGGCGGCGATCTCGAGCCCGCGATTCATCGGGCCGGGGTGCATGACCATGGTAGTCGCGGGCAACCGCTCGAATCGCGCGTCGTCGAGACCCCAGGTGCGGGCGTATTCGCGGCTGTTCGGGAAGAACGCCCCGTGCATGCGCTCGGCCTGGACGCGGAGCATCATGACCACGTCGGGCTGCGCAGCGAGCGCGCGATCGAGGTCGTAGTCGACCTCGGCGGGCCATCCCGACACGTCGACCGGCACGAGCGTCGGCGGCGCCACGAGCGTCACCTCGGCGCCGAGCGTCTCGAGGAGCCACACGTTCGACCTCGCGACGCGCGAGTGCAGGATGTCGCCGACGATGACCACGCGGATGCCGTCGAGGTCGCGACCGCGGGATGCCGCTCCGTGCAGGCGTCGTCGCATGGTGAACGCGTCGAGCAGCGCCTGAGTGGGGTGCTCGTGCGTGCCGTCGCCGGCGTTGACGACGCCCGCGTCGATCCATCCGCTCGTCGCGAGGGTCGACGGCGCGCCCGACGACGGATGCCGGATCACGACGCCGTCGGCGCCCATCGCCTGGAGCGTCTGCGCGGTGTCCTTGAGGCTCTCGCCCTTGGACACGCTCGAGCCCTTGGCGCTGAAGTTGATGACGTCGGCCGAGAGCCGCTTGGCGGCGGCCTCGAACGAGATGCGCGTGCGGGTGGAGTCCTCGAAGAAGAGGTTCACGACCGTGCGGCCGCGGAGGGTCGGCAGCTTCTTGACCTCGCGCTCCTGGACGGCCGCCATGTCCTCGGCGACGTCGAGCAGGCCGATCGCGTCGTCGCGCGCGAGGTCGCGCGTGCTGAGCAGGTGCCTCACTCGTCGCCTCCCTCGATCGTCACGGCGTCGTCGCCGTCGACCTCGGCGAGCCGCACGTTGATGCGTTCACGCGCGGAGCTCGGCAGGTTCTTGCCGACGTAGTCGGCGCGGATCGGGAACTCCCGGTGCCCGCGGTCGACGAGCACGGCCAGTCGCACGGCGCGGGCACGACCGAGGTCGGCGAGCGCGTCGAAGGCGGCGCGGATGGTGCGCCCGGAATAGAGCACGTCGTCGACGAGCACGACGACCCGGCCGTCGATGCCGTCGCCCGGCACCTGCGTGGGGTGCGTCGCGCGCACCGGGTTGCGGCCCAGGTCGTCGCGGTACATCGTCACGTCGAGGGCGCCTGCGGGCACCTCGGCGCCGGCGATCCGGGAGACGATCCGCGCGAGTCGCTCGGCCAGCACCACGCCGCGCGTGGGGATGCCGAGGAGGACGAGATCATCGGCGCCGCGATTGGCTTCGAGGATCTCATGGGCGATGCGGGTCAACGCCCGCTCGAGGTCGGCCTGCTGGAGCACGGTGCGCACAGCGATGCAGACTCCCTTCTCCGCCTCACGGGACGGACTTCAAGGTTGTCGGTCGATCGATCCTACCAGCGGCACGGTGGAGCGGATGCCGCGGCTCCCGTCGTTCCGCTGGACGTTCCGCTACGGTTCGATCCATGCGAACGCGTCCGAGCCGCACTGTCGGCGCCGTCCTCGCGCTCATCGCCGCAGCGTGGGCGTTCGTGCTCCTGCCTCCGCAGCAGGCGGTGTGGTCCGGTGCCTACGCCATGCCACGCTGGCTGTTCGAGCTGAACCGGCTCTCGCCGTACGACGCCGTGCGGGACTGGCTGGTCGCCAACGGGCAACCCGACTTCTACCTCGTCTTCGGGGCCGCGGCCTCCGCGTCGTTCCTGCTGATCTGGCTCGCGACGGGTCCCGCGTTCGCAGCGCTCGGCTGGTCGGGACGGGCGCTCGGCTGGCTCGTGCTGCTGGGTGCCGCGATCACGCTGCTGAGCTACCTCAACCATCCGGATGACGCGCCGCTGCACGCCCTGTGGGGCGCCGAGGCGTTCGTGCTCATCGCGATCGGGCTCTGGGCCGTGGTCGTCGCGATCGCCGCCCCGCGCCGCGCCGGCATCCCCGCGTGGGAGCGCGTCGTGCTCGGCTGCACCCTGCCCATCCTCGTGCTCGCGACGCTCGGGCTCAGCTACTACCCGCACGGGACCCTGGTCGGACTCGGCCTCGAGGCCGCCGCGCTGGCGGCCTGGGGCGCGCGCCCTCCTCGCGCGAGTCCGGCGACGGTGGCCCCGGAGCCGGGCATCGCGGAGCGCGCAGCCTGAACGAGCGGAAGGGGCGCGACATCGTCTGTCGCGCCCCTTCCGGGTCGAGTGGCTCGGCGATCACCGGGTCTCGCTCCGCCCGCGAAGCACCCGAGAGGCGACGACGAGCGCCGCGGCGACGAGCACCACGTTCTTGGCGACGTACTGTCCGAGGAGGGTGGGGCCCGCCGCGGTGATGAGCTGGTCGGTGAAGAAGACGATCGGCGAGAAGATCCCCACGAAGGCGACCGCCAGGACCACCAGGCCCAGGCGCGCGTACCGGCCGGAGATGATCAGCAGGCCGGCGGTCGTCTCGATGACCGCCGTGAGGATCATGGCGAGCTGGCCGCCGACGATGCCGAACGTGAGGACACCCCAGGTCGCCTCGACGAGCGACTCGACCGGGCTCACGCCGGGGAAGAACTTCAGGACGCCGAACACGGCGAAGACGGCGCCGAGGGCGACGCGGAGGGCCGGGATGCTCCAGCGCTCGAGGAACGCCTTCAGGGCGGCCTCGGCTGCGGCGAAGCGGGCGAGAAGCGGCCGTACCCCCGCGAACGCGGGACGGTGCGACACGGGATGGAGCCGAGTGGGGGCGGAGAGCGTGGACATGGTGGTGCTCCTTCCAGAGCGACGTTGTGGGTGACATGCCGGAATGCGGCGATGTCATCCATGGAACCGGCGCGCGCTCGTGCCCGGATCCGGGCGCATCCCGGATCGCAGCGAGGGTTCCCCCTCCGTTTCCGTGCGGGTCGTCCCGGACGTCGTCTCGGGGTCGTGCGACATCCGCCCCTCTTCGGGGGCCGCGGCCCGACCGGCTCACGTGGTGCCATCGCACATGGCCGACGTGATGATCGCGGTGATGCCGTTCGCCGGGCACGTGGCACCGTTGGCGGCCGTTGCGAAGGCCTTCCTCGAGGACGGGCACGCGGTCCGCGTGTACACGGGCTCCGCGTACCGCGATCGATTCGACGCCACCGGGGCGGACGTCGTGACGTGGTCGCGCGCGCCGGACTTCGACGAGTACGACCTTCCGGCGACGTTCCCGACGCTCCGTGGCCGCAAGGGACCGATGCAGGCACTCGCGAACGTCGAGCATGTCTTCATCCGGACCGCCGCTGCGCAGGGCGACGACCTGCTGGCGGCCTACCAGGAGCGTCCATGGGACCTGATCGTCGCCGATGCCCTCAGCCTCGGTGCGCGGTTCGCGTCGGAGCACACCGTGACGCCCTGGGTAACCGTGTCAGTCGTTCCGCTCGCGATCCCCACGCCGGAGCTGCCGCCGCCGGGCTTCGCGATCCGGCCTGCGGGCGGACCGCTCGGACACGCGCGGGACCGGCTTCTGCACGCGATCCTTCCGATCGCGACCCGTCGACTCCGAGAGGCGTACGACGCACAGCGCGCGGCATCACGGCTCGGCCCGTCGCCGCAGCCCTTCGAACACGCCTTCCACTCCCCCGAGCTCGTCTGCGCAACCGGGATCCCGGAGCTCGAATGGCCTCGCAGCGGCTGGCCGGTCGCGGTGGAGTTCGTCGGATCGCTCACCCCGACCGGCGTCGTCGATGCCGCGTCCCCGCCGTGGTGGGATGACGTTCCCGCCGACCGCCCTATCGTCCACGTCACCCAGGGCACGCTGAACGTCCATCCCGACGACCTCATCCGTCCGGCGTTCACCGCGCTCGGCCGCCAGCCTGTCTCGATCGTCGCAGCGACCGGGCGCGCCGAAACGCCCGGGCTGCCGTTCCCCTCGCCGCCCAACGCGTTCGTGACCGGGCTGATCGACTACGCGAGGCTGCTGCCGAGAACGACCGCGATGATCACGAACGGCGGGTGGGGCGGCGTCCTCGCCGCCCTCTCGCACGGCGTCCCGCTCATCGTCGCCGGAGGCGACTTCGACAAGCCGGAGATCGCCGCGCGCGTCGCATGGGCGGGCGCCGGGATCGACCTGCGAACGGGCACTCCGAAGCCGCGGGCGATCCTCCGGGCGTGGCGCCGGCTGTCGAGCGATCCCGGCTATCGGGAGCGCGCCGAGCACCTCGGCCGCGAACTGCGCCGGCACGACGGGCCGCGCGAGGTCGTCGAGCACGCCATGCGGCTGCTCGACGACCGCAGATCCGGCTCTGCGCGGTGAGCGCGGTGCCGCGTGTCAGCCCTTGGAGTGGGAGACGGCCGCGAGCAGGCCGTTGACGAAACCGGCGGAGTCATCGGTCGAGAGCACCGTCGCCGCCTCGACGGCCTCGCTGATCGCGACGGGGTCGGGCACCTCGTCGTTGTAGACGATCTCCCACACGCCGATCCGCAGCAGGGCCCGGTCGACCGCGGGCATGCGCTCGAGCGTCCAGCCGCGCGAATGCGTCGTGATGAGCTCGTCGATCTCGTCGCGGTGATCGACGATCCCGTCGACGATCTCGCGTGCGTAGAGCCACGACGCCTGTCGCTCGGGCTCGTTGACGGCGCGCTCGGCCTCGACGGCGAGCAACTGCTCGACCGGCACCTGGCGCATGTCGGCCGCGTAGAGCAGGTCGAGGGCGCGCTTGCGCGCCTTCGTACGGGCGCTCACTAGTTCACACGGCCGAGGTACTCGCCCGAGCGGGTGTCGACCTTGACCTTCGTGCCCGTCTCGAGGAACAGCGGCACCTGGATCTCGTAGCCGGTCTCGACCGTCGCGGCCTTGGTGCCGCCGGTGGAGCGGTCGCCCTGCAGGCCGGGCTCGGTGTAGGTGATCTCGAGCACGACCGACGCGGGCAGGTCGATGTAGAGCGGGTTGCCGTTGTTCAGGGCGATGGTGACGGCCTGGTTCTCGAGCATGAAGTTCTTGGCGTCGCCCACGATGGTCGCCGGAACGGTGATCTGGTCGTAGTCGGTCGCGTCCATGAACACGAAGCCGTCGCCGTCGCTGTAGAGGTAGGTGAAGTCGCGGCGGTCGACGTTCTCGATGTCGACCTTGGCACCGGCGTTGTACGTGCGGTCGACGACCTTGCCGCTGACGACGTTCTTCAGCTTGGTGCGCACGAACGCGCCGCCCTTGCCGGGCTTGACGTGCTGGAACTCGATGACGCTCCAGAGCTGGCCGTCGATGTTGAGGACGACGCCGTTCTTGATGTCCGCGGTGCTTGCCATGGGTGGTCCGTTCGGTGGAGGAAGGGGAAGTCGATGGGCACGCGGGTGCGCGTGCGACCGATCGATTCTAGTCGAGACTACGGATGGCGCAGCAGCCAGTCGATCGCGAGCCGGTACGAGTCGGCTCCGAACCCCGCGATCACGCCCGTCGCCACCCCCGAGATGACGCTCGTGTGCCGGAACGCCTCACGCGCGTGCGGATTGGAGAGATGCACCTCGACGAGCGGGACGCCGGCCGTCTTCAGCTGCGCCGCGGCATCCCGCAGCGCATAGCTGTAGTGGGTGAACGCCGCCGGGTTCAGCACCACGGGCGTGCCGCGGTCGACGGCCTCGTGGAGCCATCCGACCAGCTCGCCCTCGTCGTCGGTCTGCCGCAGGTCGATCTCGACGCCGTCGGGCACGGAGGACGCGAGGTCGGCGCCGATGTCGGCGAGCGTCTGCGAGCCGTACACCTCGGGCTCGCGGGAGCCCAGCCGGCCGAGGTTCGGCCCGTTCAGGACGAGGATCGTGGTCATGCTCGAAGCCTATCCGCGCGGCATCCGCTCGCCCGCCGGCAGGTCAGGAGGCGATCTCCTGGTAGGCCGCGAAGAGCAGGGACTGGTCGGGCGCGAGCATCACCGTGGGCTTGGCGAGGTCGTCGAGGACGATGAACCGGAGCTGTCCGGCGCGCGCCTTCTTGTCACGCTGCATCGTCGCGAGCAGCGTGTTCCACCGCCCGGCCGGGTAGCTCGTCGGCAGGCTCAGCAGGTCGAGCACGCGCTTGTGCCGGTCGGCGACCTCGTCGGAGAGGCGGCCGGAGAGCCGGCCGAGCTCGGCCGCGAAGGCCATGCCGACGGCGATCGCGGCGCCGTGCCGCCACTGGTAGCGTTCCGCGTGCTCGACGGCGTGGCCGAGCGTGTGGCCGTAGTTGAGGATCTCGCGGACGCCGGCCTCGCGGAAGTCCTCGCTCACGACCTCGGCCTTCATGCGGATCGCGAGTTCGACCACGCGGCGGAACTGGGGCGTCGACGGGTCGGTCGCGACATCGGGGTCGGCCTCGATGATGTCGAGGATCTCGGGGTACCGGATGAACCCGGCCTTCACGATCTCGGCGAAGCCCGCCAGGATCTCGTTGCGCGGCAGGGTGTCGAGCAGCTCGAGGTCGCAGAGCACTGCCGTGGGCGCGTGGAACACGCCGACCAGGTTCTTGCCCTCGTTGGTGTTGATGCCCGTCTTGCCGCCGACCGCCGCGTCGACCATGCCGAGGACCGACGTGGGCATCTGCACGATGCGGACGCCACGCAGCCACGTCGCGGCGACGAAGCCCGCGAGATCGGTGATCGCTCCCCCGCCGACCCCGACGATGACATCGGTGCGCGTGAAGTCGGCCTGCCCGAGGATCTGCCAGCAGAACGCGGCGACCTCGACGCGCTTTGCCTGCTCGGCATCGGGAACCTCGGCCAGAAGCACGTCGTACCGATCGAGGAGCGACTCGCGCAGCGCGGCAGCCCGCGCTCCCAGAGTCGGCGGATGCACGATGAGCACCTTGGCGGCACCGCCCCCGATCGCGTCGGCGAGGCCGGCGATCACGCCGCGGCCGACGTTGACGTCGTAGCCCGTCTCGCCTCCGACTCGGATGGTGGTGGTGGCGTCCTCGGTCATGCTCGTGCTCCGGCCCACTCGGTGATCTCGGCGACGATCCTCGCGACCGAGCGGCGCGAGGTGTCGATGGTGAGGCCGGCGACCTCGGCGTACAGCGGCCGACGCTCGTCGCGGATGCGGATCCAGCGCTCGAGGCCGCCGTCCGCGATGAGCGGCCGGGTGCCGCCGCTCAGCCGCGGTGCGACCGCATCGGCCGACACCTGCAGCCAGACGACGGCGAGGCCGGCGAGGTCGCGGCGCGTCGCGGGGTCGAGCACCGCTCCGCCGCCGAGCGAGACGACCGCCTCCTCGCGCAGCGCTTCGGCGACCACCTCGCGCTCGACAGCGCGGAAGAACGACTCGCCCTCACGGGCGAAGATCTCCTCGATCGGACCGTGACGCTCGACGATGCGCTGGTCGGTGTCGACGAAGGGCGCGCCGACGGAGGTCGCGAGCCGCGAGCCGACCCGCGACTTGCCCGCGCCCATCGGCCCGACGAGCACGATCGGCAGCGGCACGGGCCGCGGCGCGCTCGCCGCCGGCCCGCCCGGCACGTCAGGCACGGACCGCGTCGGGGGTCGCGACCTCGCTCGCGAGCGCATCGGGGATCGCGGCGAGATACGCCTCGAGGTTCCGGCGCGTCTCGACGACCGAGTCGCCGCCGAACTTCTCGAGCAGCGCGTTCGCGAGCGTGAGCGCGACCATGGCCTCGGCCACCACGCCCGCCGCAGGCACGGCGCAGACGTCGGAGCGCTGGTGGTGCGCCGGCGCGGGCTCTCCCGTGGCGACATCGACGGTGGGAAGCGCGCGCGGCACGGTCGCGATGGGCTTCATGCCCGCGCGCACGCGCAGCACCGTGCCGGTCGACATGCCGCCCTCGGTGCCGCCGGCGCGATCGCTCGCGCGCACGATCCGGCCGTCGGCGAGGTGCAGCTCGTCGTGCGCGGCCGACCCGCGCCGCGTGGTCGTGAGGAAGCCGTCGCCGACCTCGACGCCCTTGATCGCCTGGATGCCCATGAGCGCGGCCGCGAGCTGCGCGTCGAGCCGGCGGTCCCAGTGCACGTGCGATCCGAGCCCCGGCGGAAGCCCGTAGGCGAGCACCTCGACGACGCCGCCGAGCGTGTCACCCTCCTTGTGCGCGTCGTCGACCTCTGCGACCATCCGCGCGCTGGTCTCGGCGTCGAAGCAGCGCAGGGGGTCGGCGTCGAGCGCGTCGACGTCGGACGGCATGGGCAGCGCGCTGCCCTCGGGAACGCGGACCGGCCCGATGGCGACGGTGTGCGACACGAGCCGGATGCCGAGCTCGCCGAGGAACGCACGGGCCACCGCGCCGAGCGCCACGCGCGCCGCGGTCTCGCGGGCGCTCGCACGCTCGAGCACCGGACGCGCCTCGTCGAAGCCGTACTTCTGCATGCCCACGAGGTCGGCGTGACCGGGACGCGGGCGCGTCAGCGGCGCACCGCGACCCCGCCCCAGCGTCTCGGGGTCGACGGGCTCGGGGCTCATGACCTGCTCCCACTTGGGCCATTCGGTGTTCCCGATCCGCAGGGCGACGGGGCTGCCGAGCGTCAGGCCGTGCCGGACACCGCCGGAGATCGCCAGCTCGTCCTGCTCGAACTTCATGCGCGCGCCGCGCCCGTAGCCGAGCTTGCGGCGGGCGAGATCGGCGCGGATGTCGTCGAGCGTGACGGGGATGCCGGCGGGAAGTCCCTCGAGGATCGCGACCAGCTCGGGGCCGTGCGATTCACCGGCGGTGAGCCAACGGAGCATGCCCACCATCCTCCCACAGCGCCGTCAGAGGGCCCGACGCATGACGTCGAGCACGCCCTCCTCGTCGGGCAGCGGCGCGAGCGGATCTCCGCCCACGAAGATGCGCACCTGCAACAGCGCCTGGTGCAGCAGCATCTCGAGCCCGTGCACGACGCGACCGCCGCGCTCGAGCCACGACGATGCCAGGAGCGTCGGCCACGGCGCGTACGCGACGTCGAGCAGCGTGGCCGCCGCGATCGGGTCCGAGGGCACCATTCCGAGGTCGGTGCCGCCCGGCACCGTGCTGATGACGAGGTCGGCGGGCGCGTGCTCTGCGAGCCGGGCGATCGGGCGGGTCTCGATCACGAGGCCCATGGCGTGGCCCAATTCGACGACGGATGCCGCGCGGCCGGCGTCGCGCACGCAGACCTCGACGCTCAGCGCCCCCAGTTCGGCCATCGCGATCAGCGCCGACGCGGCCGTGGCGCCTCCCCCGACCAGCACGCCGTGCCGGATCTCGTTGATGCCGGCGTCCGCGAGCGCGCGGACGATCCCGCCGATGTCGGTGTTGAAGCCGAGCCGGCTGCCGTCGTCGGCGAGCAGCAGCGTGTTGACGGCACCCGCGCGCTCGGCGAGCCGCTCCACGTCGTCGGCGATCTCGAGCGCCTCGGGCTTGAGGGGCATCGTGAGCGAGAGCCCCCGCCATTCGGGCCCGAGCCGATCCAGGTACGCGGCAAGCTCGCCCTCGCCGACCTCGGCGCGCTCGTACGCCCAGTCGGTGAGCCCGAGGCGGTCGTAGGCCGCCCGATGCAGCGCGGGGCTCTTGGAGTGCGCGATCGGCGAGCCCAACACCGCGAGTCGACGCGGACGACGGGCGCCGCGAGGGAGGGGCGCGCCCGTGGCATCCGTCGGCTCGGCCATCTACCCGTTCTCCTCCAGGTACTGCAGGAACTGCTGGACCGCGGCCTCGTGCTCCTCGAGCGTGGCCGAGAACACCGTCTCACCCGTCTCGAGGTTCACCGTCACGAAGTACAGCCACGGCCCGTCGGCCGGGTTGAGCGCCGCGTCGATCGCGACGTCGCCCGGGTTGCCGATCGGACCCGGCGGCAGGCCCGGGTGCACGTAGGTGTTGTACGTGTTGCTCGCATCGGCGCGCTCGGCGTCCGACGTCTCGACGGTCGAGTCGTCGCCGATGCCGTAGTGCACCGTCGAGTCGAACTGCAGCAGTCCGCTCGGGAACTGGTTCGGGTCGAGGCGGTTGCGGATGACGCGCGAGACCTTGTACGAGTCATCCGCCGAGCCCGCCTCGCGCTCGATGAGCGACGCGATGACGACCGTCTCCCAGCGCTGCTCGACGGGCACGCCGGCCGCGTCGAGCGCCTCGAACGACCGGTCGACGAGGGTCTGCACGACCTCCTGCGCCGTGACGTCGGGCGGGAACGTGTAGGTCGCCGGGAACAGGAACCCCTCGACGGAGGTCGCCTCGGCGGGCAGCCCGAGCGCCTGCGGATCGGCCGCCGCCGCCTGGAGCTCCTCGAGCGGGATGCCCGTGGCGGACGAGGCCGCCGCGAGCGCGTCGCGCGCCCAGAGCCCTTCCTGGATCACGAAGGTGTTCTCGAGCTTGTTCTCGGGGTCGAGCAGCGCATCGAGGGCGGCCTTCGCGCTCATCTCGCTCGCGAGCTGGTACGCGCCCGGGTAGAACGTGGGATGCGGCGACCGACTCGTCACCTCGTCGATGAACGCCTCGGCGGAGGCCACGACGCCCTCCTCCTCGAGGTTCGCCGCGATCGTCTCGCCGCCGTCGCCCTCGTTGATCATGAAGACGAGTTCGCCCTCGCCCGAACCGGTGTAGTCGGCGGGCGGCTCGAATCGCTGGAAGAACGCCGTGACCGGCTCCTGCAGCACGAAGAACCAGGCGCCCGCCCCGATGCCGACGAGCACGAGGAGCGCCACCAGGCAGCCGATCGCGCCGCGTCCGCGCTTGCGACCCGGGCCGCCCTGATCGCTCTCGCCGTGGGGGTCGATTGCCGCCGCGCGGCGATCCGAGCGGGAGGGCCGCGGGGCGGGATCGTCGTCCCAGGGTGCGAAGAGGTCGGCTCCGTCATCCTGCGCGTCGTGCACCACGGGACTGCGGCGCGGCGTCGCGGTACGGACGCGCTCCTCGCCGTCGGCGGTCGCTCCCGCCGCGAGCGCGTCGTCGCGGCCGTACGCGTCGTCGGAGTCGAACCCGTGGTCGACGGCCGTCGCCTCGCGCGGGGCACGCGTCGGCGCGGCGGCCGCGAGCTGCGCCTCGTACGCGAGGCGCTCCTGCTCGGCGCGCCACTCCTGCTCGGCCAGTCGCTCCTGCTCGGCCCGCCACTCCTGCTCGGCCAGTCGCTCCTGCTCGGCCCGCCACTCCTGCTCGGCCAGTCGCTCCTGCTCGGCCCGCCACTCCTGCTCGGCCAGTCGCTCCTGCTCGGCCCGCCACTGCTCCTTCGCCACGCGCTCCTGCTCGGCGCGCCATTCCTGCTCGGCGCGGCGCTCTTCCAGCTCTGCATTCCGACGGCGCTCCGCCTCGGCCTCGCGCTGCTCGATCTCACGGAGTTCGCGTCGGCTGCGCGGCGCCCGCGCCTCGCGCGCGCCATCCGGAGGAGTCGGCCGGTCGGAGCCGCGGCGACGCTCTGGGGGGAGCTGGGTCACGGGATTTCAGGATCCTTCGTCGGGGAGGACGGTTCGTCCGGGGGCGGTGCCCGATGCCCGCTCGGCATCGATGGCATGTTGCAGAATGATAACGGCTGCAGCTTGGTCGATGATCGGACGCTGCTTCTTCGACGACTTCCCCGCGGAACGCAGCGCCTGCTGTGCGCTGACGGTCGACATGCGCTCATCGACCAGGCGAACGTGTGCCCCCGTCGCCGCGAGCCGTCCGGCGAACGCGACGGCGTCGGCGGTCGACGCCGTCGGCTGGCCCGACAGCGAGAGCGGGTTGCCGACGACGAGTTCGATCGCCTCGTGCTCGGCGGCCAGGTCGAGGATGCGTCGGACGTCGCCGTCGTCGCCCTCGGCGCTCCTCGCGACCGTCTCGACCGGGACCGCGAGGATCACCGAGGGGTCGCAGCGCGCCACGCCGATGCGGGCCCGGCCGACGTCGATGCCGAGCCGCGCACCGGGACGCATGGTCATCCGCCGATCGCCGAGCGCGCGGCCGACAGCGCCGCGGGAATGGCGGCGAGGTCGTTGCCGCCGCCCTGGGCGAGGTCGGGCTTGCCGCCTCCACCACCGCCGAGGGCCGCGGCCATCGCCTTGGCGATGGCGCCGGCGTTCGCGCCCGCATCGCGAGCGGCGGGCGACGTCGCGGCGATCGCGAGCGGCTTGCCTCCGACCTCGCCGACGAGCGCGACGACGGATGCCGCGTCGCCGAGCCGGGCTCGGACGGAGGTCGCCAGCGAACGCAGCTCGTCACCGGATCCGATCCGGCCGACCGCCTCGATCACCGCGAGCACCTCACCGGCCCGCTGGGCCGTGGCTGCGAGCTCGGGGACGCGGTCGCTGAGCGCCTTCGCCTCGTAGGCCTGGATCTTCTTCTCGGCCGCCTTGAGGCTGGTGATCAGCTCGCCGACGCGATCGACGAGCGACTCGGGGCGCGTCTTCAGGGTCGAGGTGAGCTCCTGCACGAGCGTGCGCTCGGCCGCGAAGCGCCGGAACGCGTCCTGGCCGACGAGCGACTCCACACGGCGGTTCGACGCGCCCACCGACGACTCGCCGATGATGTTGATCATGCCGACCTCGGCGCTGCGCGCGACATGGGTCCCGGCGCAGAGTTCACGCGACCACGGGCCGCCGATGTCCACGACTCGCACGATATCGCCGTACTTCTCGCCGAACAGGGCCATGGCGCCGAGCGCCTTGGCCTCGTCGATCGGGAGCTCACGCGTGACGACCTCGAGGTTCTCGCGCACGGCGCCGTTCGCGACCTCCTCGATCTCGCTGCGCGTCTCGGCCGACAAGGCCTGGTTCCAGCCGTAGTCGAGACGCAGGTAGCCCGCCTTGTTGAACGAACCGGACTGGTGCGCGGTCGGCCCGAGCACCTCGCGCAGCGCGGCGTGCACGAGGTGCGTGCCGGAGTGCGCCTGGGTCGCCCCGCGGCGGTAGTCCTCGTCGACGAGGGTCGTCGCCGGAACGCCGACGCCCACCTCGCCGGAGGTCACCGTCACCGTGTGGCTGATGAGCCCCTTCACGGGCTTCTGCACGTCGAGCACTTCGAGCTCGAACCCGTCGCCCACGATGCGGCCCTGGTCGGGCGCCTGGCCGCCGGATTCGGCATACAACGAGGTCTCGGCGAGGATCACCTCGGCGGTCTGGCCCGCGATCGCGCGCTGCGCGGGCCGCCCGTCGACGAGGATGCCGAGCACGGTCGAGTCGGTCGTCAGGTCGGTGTAGCCCGTGAAGACGGTCTCGCCCTTCGCGCGGAAATCGCTGTACACCGACAGGTCGGCCAGTACCTTCTTCTTCGACTTCGCATCGGCCTTGGCGCGCGAGCGCTGGTCGGACATGAGGGTGTCGAACGCCTGTCGGTCGACCGCGAGCCCGGCCTCCTCGGCCATCTCGAGCGTGAGCTCGATCGGGAAGCCGTACGTGTCGTGGAGCAGGAAGGCGGTGTCGCCCGCGAGCCGGTCGGAACCCGCCTGCTTGGTCTTCGCGACCGCCGTGTCGAGGATCGACGTTCCCGCGGAGAGCGTGCGGAGGAACGCCGCCTCCTCGCCCACGGCGAGCTGCTCGATCTTCGCGTAATCGGTCGCGACCTCGGGGTAGGCGGCCTGCATCGCGTCGCGGGATGCCGCGAACAGGTCGTGGAACGTGGGCCCCTCGACCCCGAGCAGGCGCATGGCGCGGATGCTGCGACGCAGCAGGCGACGGAGGATGTACCCGCGGCCCTCGTTCGACGGAGTGACCCCATCGCTCATGAGCATGAGCGACGAGCGGATGTGGTCGGCGATCACGCGCATGCGCACGTCGTCGTCGTGGTCGGCGCCGTACCGTCGCCCGGAGAGCTCGGCCGCCCGGTCGAGCACCGGCCGCACCTGGTCGATCTCGTACATGTTGTCGACGCCCTGCTTGATGAACGCGACGCGCTCGAGGCCCATGCCGGTGTCGATGTTCTTCTTCGGCAGCTCGCGAACGATCGTGAAGTCGGTCTTCGACTTCACGTCGGCAATCAGGTACTGCATGAAGACCAGGTTCCAGATCTCCACGTAGCGGTCGTCGTCGGTCGCGGGTCCGCCGTCGATGCCGTACTCCGGGCCGCGGTCGAAGAAGATCTCCGAGCAGGGGCCGGCGGGGCCGGGCTGGCCGGTGTGCCAGTAGTTCGTGTCCTTGCCGAGGCCCTGGATGCGGTCGTCGGGCAGTCCGGCGACCCGCCTCCAGATGTCGCGCGCCTCGTCGTCGTCCTCGTAGACCGTGACCCAGAGATCCTTCGGGTCGAAGCCGTAGCCGCCGTCGGCCTCGGGCATGGTGAGGAGGTCCCACGCGAACGAGATCGCGCCCTCCTTGAAGTAGTCGCCGAACGAGAAGTTGCCGTTCATCTGGAAGAACGTGCCGTGGCGAGGGGTCTTGCCGACCTCTTCGATGTCGTTCGTGCGGATGCACTTCTGCACGCTGGTCGCCCGGTCGTACGGTGCAGGCACGACACCGGTCAGGTACGGCACGAAGGGCACCATCCCCGCGACCGTGAACAGCAGCGAGGGGTCGTCGGACACGAGCGAGGCCGACGGCACGACCGTGTGGCCGCGTGCGGCGAAGAAGTCAAGCCAGCGCTGGCGGATCTCGGCAGTCTGCATGGTTCCGTTCTGGTTCCTGGAATGGTGGAGCGTCCCGCGCGAGAGCGAGAGAGGTCGTGGAGGCGGAGCTAGCGGCCCTCGACGGCGGGCGCCTCGGCGGCGCGCAGCTCGGCCTCGCGTGCGTGGTACCCCTCGGCGACGGCGCGGCCGAATGCTCGCGCCTTCGCGTCGAGGCCGGCGAAGAACTCGCGGCCCTGCGCGGTGCGGTTGACCTGGTGCGCGACGGCGAACCCCGCCGCGACGCCGACGGCGAACCACAGGATGCTCTTCACGTGTCACTCCTCGAGAGGTCGAGCCCGGCAGCGTGCGCTGCGCACGCATTCATTCAGTCTAGGGCGTGGAGGGCACCGCGCGATGGGACGACGAACGGGGCCGCGGCGAACCGCGACCCCGTTCGGTGAGCCGTCCGACTAGCGGGCGGCGTAGTACTCGACGACGAGCTGCACGTCACACGTGACGGGCACCTCGGCGCGCTTCGGGCGACGCACGAGCTTGGCCTGCAGCTTGTCGAGCTCGACCTCGAGGTAGCCCGGGAGCTTCGGGAGCACGTCGACGTGGCCGCCGGCCGCGGCGACCTGGAACGGCTCGGTGCCCTCGGAGCGCTGCTTGACGCCGATGACCTGGCCCGGCTTCACGCGGAACGAGGGACGGTCGACGATGCCGCCGTCGACGGTGATGTGGCGGTGCACGACGAACTGGCGGGCCTGCGCGATGGTGCGGGCGAAGCCGGCGCGGAGCACGAGCGCGTCGAGGCGCATCTCGAGCAGCTCGACGAGGTTCTCACCCGTCAGGCCCTCGGTACGGCGCGCCTCGTTGAACGCGATGCGGAGCTGCTTCTCGCGGATGCCGTACTGGGCGCGCAGGCGCTGCTTCTCGCGCAGACGCACGGCGTAGTCGGAGTCCTGCTTGCGCTTGGTGCGGCCGTGCTCACCGGGAGCGTACGGGCGCTTCTCGAGGTACTTGGCGGCCTTCGGGGTGAGGGCGACGCCGAGCGCCCGGGAGAGGCGGGTCTTGCTGCGTGACTGGTTCGACACAAGTGTCCTTTCGGAAGAATCTCAAATGCGATTTCACGGCGCGCGGTCGCGCCGGAAGTCCGTGTCAGAGGGATTCGCCAAGGGTGGATCGGCTACAGATCGCACCCGTTCGCCGGTGATCCTCTCGCAGCCGCGCTCGAGGACCTGGCTTCAGGCCAACGTCGATGGTATCACGGGGAGGTCGCGACGCTCGACCCGCGCGCGACGTGCGACGCCCTCAGCGCTCGTCGCGCACGATGCGGCGCAGCTTGGCGAGGCGTGCCGAGACCTCGCGCTCGTTGCCGTGCTCGGTCGGTGCATAGTAGACCGCTCCGCGCAACGGATCGGGAAGGTACTGCTGCGGGACCACGCCGATCGGATCGTCGTGCGGATAGACGTAGCCCTTGCCGTGCCCGAGCCGCTTCGCACCGGGATAGTGCGCGTCGCGGAGATGCTTGGGCACCCGCCCCGCCTTGCCGGCGCGCACGTCGGCGATCGCGCGGTCGATGCCGAGGTACGCCGCGTTCGACTTCGGCGCCGTCGCGAGGTGCACGACCGCCTGGGCGAGCGGGATCCGGCCCTCGGGCATGCCGATGTACTGCACCGCGTCGGCCGCGGCGACCGCGACGCCCAGCGCGGTGGGGTCGGCCATGCCGATGTCTTCCGAGGCGAGCACGATGATGCGGCGCGCGATGAAGCGCGGATCTTCGCCGGCTTCGATCATGCGCGCCAGGTAGTGCAGCGCGGCGTCGACATCACTGCCCCTCACCGACTTGATGAACGCGGAGATGACGTCGTAGTGCTCGTCGCCGTCGCGGTCGTACCGGAGCAGCGCGCGGTCGACCGCGCGGGCGACGACTTCGGGCGTGATGACGGGTCGCGTCGCCCGGGCCGCCGCGTCGGCCGCGGCATCCGTGTCGTCGTCGCCCTCGCCCTCGCCCGCCGCGGCGTGCGCGGCCTCGCTCACCGCAGACACCGACGCCGCCTCGAGGGCGGTGAGCGCGCGTCGCGCGTCGCCCGAGGCCAGCCGCACGATCGCCGCGCGCGCCTCGGGCGTGAGCTCGACGGCACTGTCGAGGCCGCGCGGGTCGGCCACCGCGCGATCGACGAGCATGGCGAGGTCGTCGTCGTCGAGCGTCTCGAGCGTGAGCAGGAGGGAACGCGAGAGCAGCGGGGAGATGACCGAGAACGAGGGATTCTCGGTGGTCGCCGCGACGAGGATGACCCATCCGTTCTCGACGCCCGGCAGCAGGGCATCCTGTTGCGCCTTGGTGAAGCGGTGGATCTCGTCGAGGAAGAGGACGGTCGAGAGCCCGTACAGGTCGCGGTTGGCGCGCGCCTCCTCCATGACCTGCCGAACGTCGCGGACGCCGGCCGTGACGGCCGAGAGCTCGACGAACTTGCGCCCCGACGAGCGGGCGATCGCCTGCGCGAGCGTGGTCTTGCCGGTGCCGGGAGGGCCCCAGAGGATGACCGACACCGCACCCGACTCACCCGAGCGGTCGGCGGCCAGCGCCACGAGCGGTGAGCCGGGAGTGAGGAGGTGCTTCTGGCCCGCGACCTCGTCGAGGCTCCGCGGGCGCATGCGCACCGCGAGGGGGGTCGCGCCGGAACGCAGCCCCGGAGCCGAATCCACCATGCCGACCAGCGTAGCCGCGGCATCCGACACCGACGCCGCGGCCCGCACCGGCTGATTGGCACGCCGGGCCCGCTCCCCCGTAGAGTCTCCCCGCAGGACCCCCGAAGGAGCAGCGTGGCAGCGAACGACCGTCAGGCGCGCGAGGAGCGTGCGCGCCTCCGCACCTACCAGGCACGTCAGGAGGTGCACCGCCGCGCGGTGCACCGTCGCAGGCGCGACAACGTCATCGCGGGAGTGGGCCTCGCCGTCGTGCTCGCGCTGGCGGTCGGAGCGCAGCTGTTCTACTTCAACGGCGGACCGGGCGCTCCGGAGGCGTCGCCGACGCCCACGCCCTCCGCCACGCCGGCGGCCGTGCCCTCCGCCGACCTCGCCGAGGACCGCACCTGGACCGGTGCGCTCACACTGAACGACACGGCGCTCTCGGTCGAGCTCGACGGCGCCGCGGCGCCCCAGGCGGTCTCGAGCACGATCAGCCTCGTCGAGGACGGCTTCTACGACGGGGTCTCGTGCCACCGCCTGACGACCGAGGGCATCTTCGTGCTGCAGTGCGGCGACCCGAACGGCGACGGGACGGGCGGTCCCGGCTACAACTACGGTCCGATCGAGAACGCGCCGGCCGACGGCGTCTACCCCGCGGGCACCATCGCCATGGCCCGCCAGCCGGGGAACGCCGAGAGCCAGGGCAGCCAGTTCTTCATCGTCTACGAGGACACCACGCTGCCCGCCGACGACGCCGGCGGCTACACCGTGATCGGACGCGTCACCTCGGGACTCGACGCCCTCGTCGCCGACGTGACCGACCTCGGCACCTCCGACGGCTCCACGGACGGCCCGCCCGCCCAGCCGGTGACCATCACGGGCTTCTCCCTCGAGTGAGAGGAGCGGGCCCCGAACACCGTCGCGATGGTGACCGGGGGCCGGGCGGTCTCCCGATCCGGGGGTGCAATAGGCTTGATGCCGTCATCCGCCGCGCACGCGGCATCCGACGAACGACAGGGTGAATCAGTGACCGATTCAGCACAGCAGCCGTGGGGCCGCGTCGACGAGACGGGCACCGTCTTCGTGCGGACCAGCGAGGGCGAGCGCGAGGTCGGGCAGTACCCCGACGCCACCCCGGAAGAGGCGCTGGCGTACTTCGAGCGCAAGTACGCCGACCTCGCCGGAGCCGTCGGGCTGCTCGAGCAGCGAGTGCGTCGCGGTGCCCCGGCGGCGGATGTCGCGAAGGCCGTCGCCACCCTCCAGGAGAGCGTTGCGAACGCCCACGCCGTCGGCGACCTCGAGTCGCTCTCGCGTCGCCTCGAGGCGCTCTCGGGCACCACGCAGGAGCTCACGGCGCAGCAGCAGGCCGAGGCCAAGGCGGCGCTGCAGGAGGCGATCGCCGAGCGGACGCGCATCGTCGAGCAGGCCGAGGCGCTCGCCGCACAGGACCCGTCGAAGACGCAGTGGAAGCAGACGAGCGCCGAGCTCGACGCCCTCTTCGCGCAGTGGCAGAAGCACCAGCAGGACGGCCCGCGCCTGCCCAAGGGCGAGGCCAACGAGCTGTGGAAGCGGTTCCGCGCCGCCCGCTCGACCATCGAGCAGCACCGCAAGGCGTTCTTCGCAGAGCTCGATGCGGCGCATCGCGACGTCCGCCAGCGCAAGCAGCGCCTCATCGAGCGCGCCGAGGCGCTCGCCCCCCGCGGCGCCGACGGCGTGGCCGAGTACCGGGCCCTGCTCGACGAGTGGAAGCAGGCGGGACGCGCCGGCAAGAAGGTCGACGACACGCTCTGGGCGAAGTTCAAGGCCGCCGGCGACGTGCTCTTCCAGGCCAAGGCCGAAGTCGACGCGAAGGACAACGAGGAGTACCGCGCCAACCTCACCGAGAAGCTCGCGCTCCTCGACGAGGCCGACAAGCTGCTCGCCTCGAAGGACGCGCGTGCGGCTCGGAACGCCCTCAACGGGATCCAGCGCCGATGGGACGAGATCGGTCGCGTCCCACGCGACCAGGTCCGCTCGGTCGAGGATCGCCTGCGGAAGGTCGAGAACCACGTGCGCACGCTCGAGGACGAGCGCTGGGAGCGCGAGGACCCCGAGAAGAAGGCGCGCTCCGAGGGCATGCTGGGCCAGCTGCACGACGCCATCGCCAAGCTCGAATCCGAGCTTGCGGCCGCCGAGGCTTCGGGCGACGCGAAGGCCGCCGCGACCGCGCGCGAGGCGCTCGAGGCACGGCGCGCCTGGCTCAAGGCCGTCGGCGGCTGACGCCCGGCGCGCGATCCGTCCACACGGGCGGGGCGCCCGGCGTTGTCCACAGGACGCCCGGGGCGAGCTCCGCGGCACTCATCGGATGGCGCAGCATGGGGGCATGGCAAGGCTCCCCGCGGTGCTCGGCACCGATGACCTCCCGCTCGCCGAGCTCTCCGCGGCGCGCCTCGACGGCGAGCTGTTCCGCTTGGGCGCCGGGTGGTGCCCGATCGACGAGCCCGACCTGCCCGCGCTGCGCGCCGCCGCCGTCGGGCCGCGCCGCCCCCCGCCGATGATCATCGAGCGACGGTCGGCGGCATGGGTGCACGGCGCACTCCCCCGTCCCCCGCAGGTCGCCGAGTACTGCGTGCCGCACGAGAGCCGGGTGGCCGTACGCACCGATCCCGGCTGCGTCGTGCGCGAGGTGGCCATCGACGCGTCCGACATCGCCGAATACGGCGGCGTCCGATGCACGACGGTCGAGCGAACGGTCTTCGACCTGGTGCGGGATGTCGCCGCCGACGAGGAGGCGACGATCGAGATCGTGCGGACGCTGTTCACCGCGGCGCCGTGGGCCCGCCATCCGGTGCACCGCCGCGTCTCGTCGGCGCACCGGCTGCCGCATCGCGCGGTGGCGCTGCGCCGGCTCGCGGGCGCGCTCGCCGCCTAGCCGTCGTTGACGCGGTAGACGTCGTACACCGCGTCGATGCGGCGCACGGCGTTGAGCACCCGGTCCAAGTGGGTCGTGTCGCCCATCTCGAAGACGAACCGGCTGAGCGCGAGACGGTCGGTCCCGGTCGACACGTTCGCCGAGAGGATGTTGACGTGGTGCTCCGACAGCACGCGCGTGACGTCCGAGAGGAGTCCGGCCCGATCGAGCGCCTCGATCTGGATCTGCACCAGGAAGACGCTCTTCGAGCTCGGCGCCCACTCGACGTCGATCATCCGCTCGGGCTCGCGAAGCAGCGACTGCACGTTGTGGCACGACGACTGGTGCACCGAGACGCCCGAACCCCGCGTGATGAATCCCACGATCTCGTCGCCCGGGACGGGCGTGCAGCAACGCGCCAGCTTCACGAGGATGTCGGGGGCGCCGCGCACGAGCACGCCCGAGTCGCTGTGTCGCGGGAGCGGCCTCGTGCGGACCGGGATGGGAAGGTCGGGCTCGTCGACGTCGTCGACGTCGCGCACGAGCGCCACGACCTTCTCGATGACCGACTGCGTGGAGACGTGCCCCTCGCCGACCGCGGCGTACAGCGACGAGACGTCGTCGTAGCGCAGCTGCGCGGCGACCTCGGCGAAGGACTCCTGGCTCATCAGCTTCTGGAGCGGCAGGTTCTGCTTGCGCATCGCGCGGGCGATGGCGTCGCGACCGTGCTCGATGGCCTCGTCGCGGCGCTCCTTGGTGAACCACTGGCGGATCTTGCTCCGGGCCCGCGGGCTCTTGACGAAGTTCAGCCAGTCCTTGCTCGGGCCCGAGTCGGGGTTCTTCGACGTGAACACCTCGACCACGTCGCCGCTGTTCAGCGTGCTCTCGAGCGGCACCAGCCGGCCGTTGACCTTGGCGCCCATCGTGCGGTGACCGACCTCGGTGTGGACCGCATACGCGAAGTCGACGGGAGTCGCACCAGCGGGCAGGCCGATGACCCGGCCCTTGGGCGTGAAGACGTAGACCTCCTTGGCGCCGATCTCGAAGCGCAGCGAGTCGAGGAACTCGCCGGGGTCGGCGGTCTCGGCCTGCCAGTCGGAGATGTGCGCCAGCCAGGCCATGTCGGCCTCGTCGCGCGAGCTCGCGACCTCGGCGCGACCACCGGCCATCCGCTCCTTGTACTTCCAGTGGGCGGCGACACCGTACTCGGCGCGCTGGTGCATGTCGTGCGTGCGGATCTGGATCTCGACCGGGCGCCCCTTCGGGCCGATCACGGTCGTGTGCAGCGACTGGTAGAGGTTGAACTTCGGTGTCGCGATGTAGTCCTTGAACCGCCCCGGGAGCGGCGTCCAGCGCGCGTGGATCGAGCCGAGGATGGCGTAGCAGTCGCGCACGGTGTTCACGAGCACGCGGATGCCGACGAGATCGTAGATCTCGTCGAAGTCGCGGCCGCGCACGATCATCTTCTGGTAGATCGAGTAGTACTGCTTGGGTCGCCCGACGACCTTGCCGCGGATGCGGGCGGCCTTGAGATCCTCTGAGACCATGTCGATCACCGACTGGACGTACTGCTCGCGCTGCGGCGTCCGGCCCTTCACGAGGCTCTCGATCTCGGCGTAGAGCTTCGGGTAGAGCACCGCGAAGGAGAGGTCCTCGAGCTCCCACTTGATCGTCTGGATGCCGAGGCGGTGTGCGAGGGGCGCGTAGATCTCGAGCGTCTCGGTCGCCTTGCGCGCGGCGGAGTCGGCCGGGACGAAACCCCACGTGCGGGCGTTGTGCAGGCGGTCGGCGAGCTTGATGATGAGCACGCGGATGTCCTTCGACATCGCGACGATCATCTTCCGGACGGTCTCGGCCTGGGTGGAGTCGCCGTACTTGACCTTGTCGAGCTTCGTGACTCCATCGACGAGCATCGCGATCTCGTCGCCGAAGTCGGCGCGCAGCTGGTCGAGCGTGTATGCCGTGTCTTCCACCGTGTCGTGGAGCAGGGCCGCGGCCACGGCCTTCGAGCCGATGCCGAGGTCGGCGAGGATCTGCGCGACCGCGATCGGATGTGTGATGTACGGCTCACCGCTGCGGCGCTTCTGCCCTTCGTGCGCACGCTCGGCGACCGTGTAGGCGCGCTCGATCACCGAGAGGTCGGCCTTCGGATGGTGCATCCGCACGGTTCGGAGGACGGTGTCGACCGCGCCGGTCGGCAGGGCCTTCGAGAAGATCCGGGGTACGAGACGGCGCAGCGATGCCGTCGAGTTGACTCCGGTCTCGGTCATGCCCGCACCTCCAGACCTCAATTATCACCGCTCCGGGAGGAGCCGTGCGCCACCGAGGTCGGCGGGCACGGACCCTCAGGAGACGGGGACGGGACTCACGCCTGCGGCGGCCGAGCCGCCCGCGCGCTCGCGCTCCTTCAGCACCTTCTGGTCGTGCCGCTTGATCTCGGGCTCACCCTCTCGCAGCTGCGAGTAGAGCGGTGCGGCGATGAACACCGTCGACCACGTTCCGACGAGGATGCCGATGAGCAGCGCAAGGGAGATGTCGCGAAGGGTGTCGGCACCGAGCACGCCGGCACCGATGAACAGGATCGCGGCGACCGGCAGGGCGGCGACGACGCTCGTGTTGATCGAGCGCACCAGCGTCTGGTTCACCGCGAGGTTCACCGATTCGGCGAAGGTGCGGCGGGATTCCTGTCCGTCTTCGGCCGTGTTCTCGCGGATCTTGTCGAACACCACGACGGTGTCGTACAGCGAGTAGCTCAGGATCGTCAGCACACCGATGGTGGCGGCCGGGCTGATCTCGAAGCCGACCGCTGCATAGATGCCGACCGTGGCGATCAGGTCGCCGACGAGGGCGATGATGGCCGCGAGCGACATCTTCCACGTGCGGAAGTACAGCGCCATGATGATGGCGGCGAGCAGGACGAAGGCGATGAGGCCGATGAGGGCCTGCCTCGTCACGTCGGCGCCCCAGCTCGGGCCGATGAACGACGAGGTCACCTCGGACTCGGGCACGTCGTACGCCTCGGCCAGCGCGGCGGTGATCTCACGCGACTCGGCCTGCTCGAGCTGCTCGGTCTGCACGCGCACGCCGTCGCCGCCCACGATCGTGACGTGCGACACCGCACCCGGGACGACGGAGGCGACGGCATCGCTCGCGGGCTGAGTGGTCGCGTCCTGCACCCCGGCGATCTGGAACTGCGATCCGCCACGGAACTCGATGCTGAAGTTCACGCCTCGCAGCAGCGGAATCGCGATCGAGAGGATGATCAGCACCGCCGCGACGGCGTACCACTTCTTGCGGCCGCCGACGAAGTTGAACGAGCGCTTGCCCGTGTAGAGGTCGTTGCCGAACTGGGTGAGCCGGTTGGCCATCAGGACTCCTTGCCTTCGCCGGCGCCGACGGTGGCGTCGACCTGTGCTGCCTTGCGCTCGGCGATCGTCTGGCGCTTCTGCGCCTCGCGCGAGCTGGAGGCCGCCTTCTTCGCCGGCACGGCGACCGGCTTGCGGAACTCGGCACGGCCCCGGTAGACGGCGCCGAGCGCCTGCGGGTCGAGGCCCGACCAGGTGTGTCCGCTCGAGAAGAAGCGCGTCTGCGCGAGCAGCTGCAGCATCGGGTGGGTGAACAGGATCACGACGACGACATCGATGATCGTCGTCAGTCCGAGGGTGTAGGCGAAGCCCTTGACGCTGCCGACCGCGAGGATGAAGAGCACCACCGCGGCGAGCAGGTTGACGCCCTTGGACGCCAGGATCGTGCGGAACGCGCGCTTCCAACCGGCCTCGACGGCGCCGACGAGCGGACGGCCGTCGCGCAACTCGTCGCGCACGCGCTCGAAGTACACGATGAACGAGTCGGCCGTGAAGCCGATCGCGACGATCAGACCGGCGATACCGGCGAGCGAGAGCCGGTAGCCCTCGCGCCACGACAGGATCGTGATCGACAGGTAGGTGATGAGCCCCACGATCACGAGCGAGGCGATCGTGACGCTGCCGAGGGCGCGGTACTGGAACAGCGTGTAGATGACGACCAGGATGAGGCCGATGAGGCCGGCGATGAGGCCCGACTGCAGCTGCGAGGTACCGAGCGTCGCCGAGATGGTGTCGGACGACTGCACCTCGAAGCTGATCGGCAGCGCGCCGAACTTCAGCTGGTCGGCCAGGGCCTTCGAGGACTGCTGGTCGAAGTTGCCGGTGACCTGCGGCCGGCCGTCGGTGATCACGCCGTTCATCTGCGGCGCGGAGAGCACCGCGCCGTCGAGCACGAATGCGAACTGGTCGCGCGGCGTCTGTCCGTTGAGCGCGAACAGGCGCTGGCTCACCTCGGCGAACTGCTCGGTGCCGCGGTCGTTGAAGACGATGTTGACCGCCCACTGACCGGTCGAAGCGCCGGTCTGCGTCTGCACCATGCCGTTGGTCGCGTCGACGATGTCCTCACCGCTGACCTCGACCGGGCCGAGCAGGTACTTGATCTGGCGCGTGGTGTCGCACGTCACGAGCGGCTCGTCGGACGCCGCGACGTTGGCCTCGCCCTCGTCGAGCGCGGCGCAGTCGAAGGTGTCGAACTCGTCCTGCAGCGCGGGCGTGACCCAGTTCGGGTCGCTCGCGTCGGTCGGCTCGACGGTCGGAGTCGCCTGGAGCTCCTCCTCGGCGCCGTCGGTCGGCTCGGGGCTCGCGCTCGGGTCGATCGACTGGTTCGTCGCGGCATCCGCGAGCAGCACCGGACGCAGCTCGAGCTTGGCCGACGACTCGATGCGGTTGCGCGTCTGCTCGTCGAGCTCGCCCGGGATGCGGACGACCACGTTCGAACCCTCGGTGTTGATCTCGGCCTCGGCGACGCCCGAGGCGTCGACGCGCTGGCGGATGATCGAGACCGCCTGGTCGAGCTGCTCCTGCGAGACCGAGGCACCAGCCTCGACCTGCGGCGCGAGGATGATCTGCGTTCCGCCCTCGAGGTCGAGCGCGAGCTTCGGCGTCCACGAGCCGTTGCCCCAGATCACGCCGGCGGCGTTGATGCCGAACAGGGCGATGATGATGACGCCGAGCCACGTGAGGGATCGCACCGCCTTGCGGACGGGCGTGGGTCGGGAGGACCGCTTGGATGGTGCAGCCACTGATTCTGCTTTCTGTGCCGGAGCCCGGGCGTCGTCGCGCGGGCCGAGCGGTGGATGAGCTCTAGTCGTCGGACTTCTTGACGTCGGGCGTCTCGTCGCCCGGCGTCTCGTCGACGCGCTCGCCGAACTCGGGCTCGCCCTCTACCGCGGCCGGCGTCGTCGCCTCGACCGCGTCGACGACGCGCGCGATGGTCTGGCGGTGGACCGTCAGCACGGTGCCCGGGGTCGACTCGAGCTCCACCTGGTTCTCCTCTTCGTCGATGGAGAGGATCGTGCCGAACAGCCCGAAGTTGGTCATGACCTTGGCGCCCGGGACGACCTTCGTCTGCAGCTCGCGCGCGTCGCTCTGGCGCTTGCGCGAGTTGCGGAACATGAAGAAGATCAGCACCGCCAGGACGGCGAGCATGATGATGGTGAACGGGTCGAAGACCATGGGGTGGAAACCTTCCGGGGTGCGCAGCGCGCACGATCAAGGGCGGGGCGGCCGAAGCCTCCAAGGATTATAGGTCATCGATCGGAAGGGTCGTCGGACCCTCCACACCCTCGCGCACGAGCCCGAAGTGACGCCAGGCCGCCGGGGTCGCGACGCGCCCGCGCGGCGTGCGCGTGATCAGCCCGATTCGCACGAGGAAGGGCTCGACGACGGCCTCGATGGTCTCGGCCTCCTCGCCGACCGAAACGGCCAGCGTGTTGAGCCCGACGGGGCCACCGCCGAACCGCGTCAGGATCGTCATCATCACCGCGCGATCGAGCCGGTCGAGCCCGAGCGGGTCGACGTCGTACAGCTCGAGCGCCGCGCGGACGGCGTCGACATCGGCGCGCCCCCCGTGGACCAGGGCGTAGTCGCGGACGCGTCGCAGCAGCCGATTCGCGATGCGCGGAGTACCGCGGCACCGCCCGGCGATCTCGGCGATCGCCTCGCCGTCGATCGCGAGGCCGAGCATGGTGGCCGCGCGCGCGAGGACCTGCTCGAGCTCGGCCTCGTCATAGAACTCGAGGTGCGCGGTGAAGCCGAAGCGGTCGCGCAGCGGGTTGGGCAGCAGGCCGGCGCGAGTGGTCGCCCCGACCAGCGTGAACGGCGCGAGATCGAGGGGCACCGACGTGGCGCCGGCGCCCTTGCCGACCATGATGTCGATGCGGAAGTCCTCCATGGCGAGGTAGAGCATCTCTTCTGCCGAACGGGCCATGCGGTGGATCTCGTCGATGAAGAGCACCTCGCCCGGCACGAGCGAGGACAGGATGGCGGCGAGGTCGCCCGCGTGCTGGATGGCGGGACCGCTCGACATGCGCAACGGCCGGCCTCCCTCGTGGGCCACGATCATCGCGAGGGTCGTCTTGCCCAGCCCGGGAGGTCCGGCGAGCAGGATGTGGTCGGGCGTGCGCTGCTGGAGGGCCGCCGCCGAGAGCAGCAGCTGCAGCTGGCCCCGCACCCGGGTCTGCCCCACGAACTCCTCGAGGCTGCGCGGCCGGAGCGCGCCTTCGAAGGCGAGCTCGGCCTCGGACGCGAGCACGGGATCGGTGAGGTCGACCTCGGCGTCGCTCATCGCGCCCTCGCAGCCGACTGCGCCGGGCCCAGCCGAGCGAGCGTCAGGCGAAGCAGGGCGGGCACGGAGGCCGCCGCGACCGGATCGGCCGTCTCGAGGGTCTCGGCGAGCGCCTCGCCGGCGAGCTTCTCGGACCAGCCGAGCCCGGTCAGCGCGGCGAGGACGTCGTCGGCGATGCCACCGGCGGCGACCGGCGCACCCGACGGCGCAACGACGGGAGCGACCAGCTTGCCGGCGAGCGAGACCGTGATGAGCTTGGCCGTCTTGGGCCCGATGCCGCTCACGCGCCGGAACGCGGCGTCGTCGTCGGACTCGACGGCGCGAGCGACCTCGATCGGCGACATCGCCGAGAGCACGCCGAGCGCCGACTTCGGCCCCACCCCGGTCACGCCGATGAGCAGCTCGAACACGTCGAGCTCGTCTCGCGTCGCGAAGCCGAAGAGGGTCATCGCGTCTTCTCGCACGATGAGGGCGGTGTGCACGAACACGTCGTCGCCCTGGCGGCTGGACAGCACGAACGCCGGGGTGGCGTGCACCAGGTAGCCGACGCCCGCGACGTCGACGACGAGCGTTCCGCCGGAAGCCGAGGCCACACGGCCGCGCAGGGAGGAGATCACTCCTTCACCCTACGGGCGGCCCCCGACACGGCCGCGGCACGCTCAGCGGCGCGCCATGCCCTCTGTGCGGGCGTCAGCCCGGATCCGTCCCCGGCGCCGGAGGCTCGGGCACCCGCCGCGTCCGCGATCGCCGCGCCGGCGACTCCGCCGGTCCGCCACGCATGGCAGATCGCGAGCGCGAGGGCGTCCGCGGCATCCGCCGGCTTCGGCACGGCCTCGAGCCCGAGGATGCGGGCAACCATCGCGCCCACCTGCTTCTTGTCGGCGCGGCCGTACCCGGTGATCGCCGCCTTGACCTCGCTGGGCGTGTGCAGGGCGACCGGCAGCGCGCGTCGTTCGGCGATGAGCATCGCGACGCCCGAGATCTGCGCCGTGCCCATGATCGTCGACACGTCGCTGCGCGCGAACACGCGCTCGAGCGCCACGGCCTGCGGCCGGAGCTCCTCGACGATCGCCTCGAGCCCGTCGGCGATGCGGGCGAGCCGGCCCGGCGTCGCGAGTTCCGCGGGCGAGCGCAGCACCACCACGTCGACGAGGGTCGCGGTCCGGTCGGGCGCGACGTCGACGACGCCCACGCCGCAGCGGGTCAGCCCGGGGTCGATGCCGAGGACCCGCACCGCGACTACTCCGACTCGTTCTCGAGCTCGGCCTGCACCTCGGGCGTGAGGTCGAAGTTGCTGTAGACGTTCTGCACGTCGTCGCTGTCTTCCAGCGCGTCGATCAGACGGAAGACCTTCTTGGCGGTCTCGGCGTCGATCTCGACCTTGAGGTTGGGTACGAACTCGATGTCGGCCGACTCGTAGTCGAGGCCCGCCTCCTGCAGCGCCTTGCGCACCTCGACCATGTCGGAGGGCTCGGTGACGACCTCGAATCCCTGGGCGTGCGGCTCGATCTCCTCGGCGCCGGCCTCGAGGGCGGCCATCATGACGTCGTCCTCGGTCGTGCCGTCGCCGCTGACGACGATGACGCCCTTGCGGGTGAAGTTGTACGCGACCGAGCCCGGGTCGGCGAGCGTGCCGCCGTTGCGGCTGAGCCCGGTGCGGACCTCGGCGGCGGCGCGGTTCTTGTTGTCGGTGAGCACCTCGATCATGAGGGCCACGCCGTTCGGCCCGTACGCCTCGTACGTGATGTTCTGGTACTCGACCGCCTCGCCGCCGATGCCGGCGCCTCGCTTGATGGCACGGTCGATGTTGTCGTTCGGGACCGAGGTCTTCTTGGCCTTCTGCACGGCGTCGTACAGGGTGGGGTTGCCGTTGAGGTCGGCGCCGCCGAGCTTGGCCGCGACCTCGATGTTCTTGATGAGCTTGGCGAACGACTTCGCGCGGCGCGCGTCGATGACGGCCTTCTTGTGCTTGGTCGTCGCCCACTTGGAATGCCCGGACATGCGTCTCCCGTAACGGTGATCAGTACCGGGACATTCTAGGCCAGCGCACCGCCGTCACCGTCGACGCGGGCTCGGCGGGCCGTACCGGGGGGGATGCCGCGGCGGGGCGGTCTGCGTCGCCTCACGCGAAGGCGGCCGCCGCTCGGTCGGGGAAGAGCCGCACGAGTGCCCGCTCGTACTGCCGCCGGCCGATGACGCGGTAGGCGACGCGGATCGGGGCCGGCAGCTGGGTCGCGACCCACTCGTCGCGTTCGGCCTCGGGCACGCTGTCGATCATGAGCCCCAGCAGCAGGAAGACGGGCAGCGGCGGCTTGTGGCGACGCGCGTGGCGATGGATGTCGTCCCACTCCTCGTCGGAGAGCACGGCGTCGAGCACCGGGAACGCGTCGCGCTCCTCGTCGGCGAGGTGCTCCACGAGCAGGCGGTCGACCTCGTCGAGCTCGGCGGCCAGCCTCGCGGCCGCCGCGGCGTTCGCATGCGTCGCCCACTCGTCGATCAGCACGTCGACGGCGTCGAGACGATCGGAGACCGCCTGATGCTGGCGGATCATGAGCGCCACGTGGAGGCCGCAGGCCGGCGCCCGGTCGCGCATCGGGTCCCAGAAGAACTCGTCCTCGGTGCGGTGGTGCACGTGCAGCAGCGTCGTGATGCCGTGCAGGTGCTTCGCGAGGAACCTGGCGCGATCGGTGTCGCCCGGCTCGACATCCCGCACGAGACGCGGGGCGTCGGCGAAGAGCCGGCGGAAGATCCGGTGGATCACCACCACCTCGTCGCTGCGGCAGGTCGTGGCCGGGGCGGCGTCGAGCGCAGGTGCGCCGGTGCTGGGAAGTCGAGTGGTCATGCCCGAACACAACCGGATGTCGCGATCCGCCGCGCCCGTGCGGTCCCCCGTCCCACCCCGGGGCCATCCCCCGTTCATGGCCGGGGATGGCACTGAGTCCGCCTGACGGGCATACCGCAGGCGGCGCCATCATCAGAGCAGCTTCTCGAGCGTGCGCAGGTTCCGGTTGGTGGTGGTCGGCTTGAACGCGGGCCTCGCGAGCACCTTCGCGAATCCGGTGTCGACCGTGGTGCCCTTGACCGGGTTCCAGTAGACGACGCCGTCTCCGCGTTCGAGCGGATCCGCATGGGGGTCCGGCTCGCCTGCGGCCGTCATGAGCTCGTCGACGACCGATGGCTCCGAGGCGAAGACGACGTACGGCTGACGCGACGCATCGGTCGCATCGAACGGGAACGCCGCGACGATCGCCCGGAGGCGGCTGGGCGTGATCAGGACGATCCACGCCTCGTACCCGAAGCGGTCCGACAGGGCCCGCTCGATGTCGCGCTTCAGCGCGGCGGCATCCGCTCGATCGCTCTCGAACGCGACATTGCCGCTGGCGAGCACGGTCCGCACCCCGGTGAAGCCGAGCCCGGCGAACGTCTCGCGCAACTCGGCGGACTTGACCGTGACGCCGCCGACATTGACTCCGCGCAGCAGCGCGATCCAGTCGCTCATGCGGCCAGCGTAGGGCGGCCCGCCGTCATGGCCCGGGAATCCGCACCCCGACGGCGCGTGCCTCGAGCGCGGCCAGCGCTCGGATGGTTTCGCCGTCGCCACGACGCCATCCCGCGGCGGCGTCGGCGTCGGCGGCGAGGACGTCGAACAGGCTGCGGTCGGTCAGCGCGCGCAGCGCGAGCAGGTCGGCGCCGCCCGGACGCGTGAGGAGCGTGGTCGTGCGCCGCGCGCGAACCGCGCGCACGAGGCGTGGCGCCACCCACAGCAGGAGCACCACCCCGATGGGCAGGGCCGCGATGCCGATCGCGGCGAACAGCGCGATCCAGCCGACCACGTCCTGCTGTCCGCGACCCACCGACTCGAGCGTCGCCCCTGCCGCGCTGGCTCCGTCGAACGGTGCGGCGATGCCGGACCCGATGATCGGCACGTCGGCGAGGGTGTCCCCGATGTCGGTCATGCTGCCGCGGAATCCCGTGCCGGCCTCCTCGAGCTGCCGGCCCAGTGCGGCGAACTCCGTCACGAATCCGTGGAAGACCACGGCGGCCCACACCGCCACGGCGACCAACGCGAGCGCGACGAGGTCTCCGATGACCTGCGCCACACGGCGGCCGGCGAAATCCGAGTACAGCTTCATGCCCCCAACTCTGGCGTGGTCGCGGGCTCCTGCGCTATGCGATCGCCGCGGATGCCGACGCCGCGGCGCCCGCGCGTGCGCGCACCTTCGCGAGGAAGTACTCGTGGAACCGCACGTCGCCCTGGATCTCGGGGTGGAAGCTCGTGCCGATGAGGTCGCCCTGCTCGACGGCGACGACGCGGCCGTCGGGCAACGAGGCGAGCGGGGCGGCCTTCTCGCCCAGCGACTCCACGACCGGCCCGCGGATGAACACCGCGCGGACGGGCTCGCCGCCGAGCGCCGGGACCTCGAGATCGGTCTCGAACGACTGGTTCTGCGATCCGAACGCGTTGCGGCGCACGACCACGTCGAGCCCGCCGAAGTTCTGCTGGCCGTCGATCGCGTCGAGCAGCGTATCGGCGATCATGATGAGCCCCGCGCACGTTCCGTAGACGGGGAGTCCCTCGGCGATGCGGCGCCGCAGCGGCTCGGCGACCCCGAACGCGCGCGACAGCTTGTCCATGACGGTCGACTCGCCGCCGGGGATGACGAGACCGTCGAGCCCCTCCACGTCCTCGGGTCGCCGGACGAGCACGACCCGGGCGCCGAGCTCGGCCAGCACGCGCGCGTGCTCGCGGAAGTCGCCCTGCAGGGCGAGCACGCCGACCGTGGGGCCCGTGGCATCCGCGCGCCCCACGGACTCGTCGCGAAGCGTCACCATCCGCGCTCTGCGAGGCGGTGCGGCGCGGCGAGGTCGGCGACGTTGATGCCGACCATCGCCTCACCGAGCCCGCGCGAGACCTCGGCGATGACCTTCGGGTCGTCGTAGAACGTGGTCGCCTTCACGATCGCGGCGGCGCGCTGCTCGGGGCTGCCCGACTTGAAGATGCCCGAGCCCACGAACACGCCGTCGGCGCCGAGCTGCATCATCATCGCGGCGTCGGCGGGGGTGGCCACGCCGCCCGCGGTGAACAGCACCACCGGGAGCTTGCCCGTCTCTGCGACCTCCAGTACGAGCTCGTACGGCGCCTGCAGCTCCTTGGCCGCGACGTAGACCTCGTCGCGCGTCATCGACTTGAGCTGGTTGATCTCGGAGGTGATCTTGCGGATGTGCTTGGTGGCCTCGGACACGTCGCCCGTGCCCGCCTCGCCCTTCGAGCGGATCATCGCCGCGCCCTCGTTGATGCGTCGCAGCGCCTCGCCCAGGTTGGTCGCGCCGCACACGAAGGGGGTCGTGAACGCCCACTTGTCGATGTGGTTGACGTAATCGGCCGGTGAGAGCACCTCGGACTCGTCGATGTAGTCGACGTCGAGCGCCTGCAGGACCTGCGCCTCGACGAAGTGGCCGATGCGGGCCTTGGCCATGACGGGGATGGACACCTCGGCGATGATCGCCTCGATCAGGTCGGGGTCGCTCATCCGCGCGACACCGCCCTGCGCCCGGATGTCGGCCGGGACGCGCTCGAGGGCCATGACGGCCACGGCTCCGGCGTCCTCGGCGATGCGCGCCTGCTCCGGCGTGACGACGTCCATGATCACGCCGCCCTTCAGCATCTCGGCGAGGCCGCGCTTCACGCGGCTGGAGCCGGTCTGGGCAGTGCTCATCGGTGGTTCCCTTCGACGGATGACGCGCGATCGCGCAACTCGCGGACAAGACGGTTGCTTGGCCTAGGCCAAAAGATAGCATGGTCCCGACCTTGCTCTCAGACCAACGACGGATCGTGACATGACCCTCGAGATCACCGGCCGGTCGGCCGCCGACATCGCCGCCAGCGTCCGCGCGCTCATCGAACGCGGTGCGCTGTCACCCGGCGACCCGCTGCCGCCGGTGCGCAATCTCGCCGACGACCTCGGAGTGAACCGGAACACCGCGGTGGCGGCGTACCGGCAGCTCACGCAGGCGGGCATGGTCGTCACGCGCGGCCGCGGCGGCACCCGCGTGGCCGGCCGCTCCCCCGTCGCCCAGGAGGGCTTCGCCGCCGACAGCGTCCTCCGCGACGTCGCGACCGGAAACCCCGACCCGGACCTGATCCCCGACCCCTCTCGCGCCCTCACGGGCATGGCGGGCCGGCCGGTGCTCTACGGCGAGCCGGTGATCGACCCCGACCTCGAGCGCTGGGCCGACGCCTGGATGCGCGCCGACCTCGCGCCGTCCGACCTGCGACTCACGATCACGAGCGGCGCGGCCGACGCGGTCGAGCGCCTCCTCGCCCAGGCCCTCGTCCGCGACGACGCGGTCGCGCTCGAGGATCCGTGCTTCCTCACCAGCATCCACACGGTCCGCGTCGGCGGCTATCGCCCGGTCCCGGTCCCGGTCGACGACGAGGGCATGACCGTCGAGGGGCTTCGTGCGGCGCTCGACCAAGGCGTCCGCGCGGTGGTGTGCACGCCGAGGGCGCAGAATCCCACGGGCGCGAGCCTCTCCGAGCGACGCGCCGAGCAGCTGCGCGAGTTGCTCCGCGCCCACCCGTACGTCCTCGTCATCGAGGACGACCACTTCTCGATGCTCTCGCGCCGCCCCTTCCGCTCGCTCATCGGGCCCGACCACCGTCGCTGGGCGCTCGTCCGCTCGGTGTCGAAGTTCCTCGGTCCCGACATGTGCCTCGCGGTCACGGCCTCCGACCCCGACACCGCCGAACGGCTCGCCATGCGGCTCACGCCCGGCACGACCTGGGTGAGTCATCTCCTGCAGCGCCTCACGCTCGCGCTCGTGACCGACCCGTCGGTCGTGTCGGCCATCGGCGAGGCCGGTGCGCACTACGCCGCACGCAACGACGCGTTCGCCGCACGACTGACCGGGCTCGGCCTGCCCGCCGCAGCCGGCGATGGGCTGAACCTCTGGATCGCGCTCCCGGTGCCGGCGCGGGATGTGTCGGAGCACCTCATGCGGCGCGGCTGGCTCGCTCGAGCCGGCGACGAGTTCGCGCTCGGCGACGCCTCCGCATCGCGCCGGCTCCGGCTCACGGTGCACGACCTGGGCGAGGCCGACGCCGACCGCCTCGCGACGGACATCGTCGGCGCCGTTCGCGCTGCAGGCGGACGCCTCATCCCGACCGGGATGGAATGATCGAGGGGTGAAGGTCCTCTCGATCCAGTCCGCAGTCGCCTACGGCCACGTCGGCAACTCCGCGGCCGTCTTCCCGCTCCAGCGCATCGGCGTCGAGGTCATGCCGGTCTACACGGTCAACTTCTCGAACCACACCGGCTACGGGGCGTGGCGCGGGCCGCTCATCGACCCCGTCGACGTGCGCGAGGTCATCAACGGCATCGAGGACCGCGGCGCGTTCCCGAAGATCGACGTCGTCCTCTCGGGCTACCAGGGATCCGAGGGCATCGCCGACGTCATCCTCGACGCGGTCGGGCGCATCAAGGCAGCGAACCCCGAGGCCGTCTACTCGTGCGACCCGGTCATGGGCAATGCGAAGAGCGGATGCTTCGTGGCGCCCGCCATCCCGGTGCTGCTGCGCGATCGCGTGGTGCCCGCCGCCGACCTGATCACGCCGAACCAGTTCGAGCTCGGCTACCTCACCGGGACCGAACCCGACACACTCGAGACGACGCTCGAATCGGTCGACCTCGCGCGCGCGACGGGCCCGCGCACCGTGCTCGTCACGAGCGTCGAGCGGCCCGACCGCGAGGAGGGCACGATCGAGATGCTCGCGGTCGACGACCGGGGCGCGTGGATCGTGCAGACCCCGCTGCTGCCGATGAAGGCCAACGGGTCGGGGGACGTCACGGCCGCGCTCTTCACCGCGCACTACCGCCGCACGGGCGACGCGGCCGACGCGCTCGCACGCACCGCGTCGAGCGTGTTCGACCTGCTCGCGAACACCCACGAATCGGGTGAGCGCGAGCTGCAGCTCGTCGAGTCGCAGGAGTCCTACGCCCACCCGGTCATGCAGTTCGAGGTTCGCCGGGTCGGCTGACCGGGCTCAGCTCGGCCAGGCGTCGGCGATCTCCTGCCGCACCTCGCCGAGCAGGCGCGGGATCGCCTTGGTGCCGGCCACGATCGGGAAGAAGTTCGCGTCGAGCGCCCATCGCGGCACGATGTGCTGGTGCAGGTGCTCGGCGATGCCGGCTCCGGCGATACGGCCCTGGTTCATGCCGAGGTTGAAGCCGTCGCACCTCGACACCTGCTTGACGGTGCGCATCGCGATCTGCGTGAGCTCGCCGATCTCGGCGACCTCATCGGCGTTCGCCTGGTCGTAGGTCGCGATGTGCCGGTACGGGCAGACGAGCAGGTGTCCGCTGTTGTACGGGAACAGGTTGAGCAGCACGAACGCGTGCTCCCCGCGGGCCACGATGAGCGACTGCTCGTCGGAGAGCTTCGGCGCCCGGCAGAACGGGCACGTGTGCTCGTCGGGCTGCTCGCCCTGCTGGATGTACACGAGCCGATGCGGGGTCCAGAGCCGCTGGAACGCGTCGGGAACCCCGGCCAGGTCCGACGAGGCATCCGTCGGGACGCCGTCGAACTCGCCGTGGTCGTAGGAGGTCATGCGAACAGGTCGTCCCTCGTCGTCACCTGGCGACGGTCGGCGACGGCGTCGAGGATGCGCCGCTCGGCCTCGGCGATCGACACGCCGTTCTCCTGCGTGCCGTCGCGGAACCGGAAGCTCACGGTCTCGCCGGTGCGGTCGTTCTCGCCCGCGATGAGCTGGATCGGCACCTTCTGGGTGGTGTGCGTGCGGATCTTCTTCTGCATGCGGTCGTCGCTCGTGTCGAGCTCGGTGCGCACGCCCGCACCCGCGAGCTGGGTCAGGATGCCGCCGAGGTACGGCGCGTACTCGTCGGCCACCGGGATCCCGACGACCTGCACGGGAGCGAGCCACACCGGGAACGCGCCGGCGTAGTGCTCGGTGAGCACGCCGAAGAACCGCTCGATCGAGCCGAACTTCGCCGAATGGATCATGACCGGCTGCTGGTGCGTGCCATCCGCTGCGGTGTACTGCAGCCCGAAGCCCTCGGGCTGGTTGAAGTCGTACTGGATCGTCGACATCTGCCAGGTGCGGCCGATCGCGTCGCGGGCCTGCACCGAGATCTTGGGTCCGTAGAACGCGGCCCCGCCCGGGTCGGGCACGAGCTCGAGGCCCGAGCGTTCGGCGACCTCGCGCAGCACGTTCGTCGCGATCTCCCACTGCTCGTCGGAGCCCTTGAACTTGTCGGAGGCGTCGTCGCGCGTCGAGAGCTCGAGGTAGAAGTCCTCGAGGCCGAAGTCGCGCAGGAGGCCCAGCACGAAGTTCAGCAGGTGCTCGATCTCGGCGGGCGCCTGCTCGGGCGTGACGTAGCTGTGCGAGTCGTCCTGGGTGAGTCCGCGCACGCGCGTGAGCCCCTGCACGACGCCCGACTTCTCGTACCGGTAGACGGTGCCGAACTCGAAGAACCGCAGCGGGAGGTCGCGGTAGGACCGGCCGCGCGAGCGGTAGATGAGGTTCTGCATCGGGCAGTTCATCGCCTTGAGGTAGTACTCGCTGTTCTCGAGCTCCATGGGCGGGAACATCGTGTCCTTGTAGTACGGCAGGTGACCCGACAGCTCGAAGACGTGCGACTTCGTGATGTGCGGGGTCGAGACGTATTGGAAGCCCTCCTCGATGTGGCGCCGGCGGACGTAGTCCTCCATCTCGCGCTTGATCACGCCGCCCTTCGGGTGGAAGACGGGCAAGCCCGACCCGATCTCCTCGGGGAAGCTGAACAGGTCGAGCTCGGCGCCGAGCTTGCGGTGGTCGCGTCGCGCCGCCTCCTCGAGCCGGTGCTGGTACTCGCGGAGCTCGTCCTTGGTGGGCCACGCGGTCCCGTAGATGCGCTGCAGCTGCGGGTTCTTCTCGGAACCGCGCCAGTACGCCGCGGCGACCCGCATGAGCGCCCAGCCGTTGCCGATCATGCGCGTGCTCGGCAGGTGCGGCCCGCGACAGAGGTCCTTCCAGGCGACCTCGCCGGTCTTCGGGTCGACGTTGTCGTAGATCGTCAGCTCGGAACCGCCGACCTCGACCGACTCGCTCTCCTCGAACTGCTCGGTGCCGGTGGCGTGACCCTTCAGGCCGATGAGCTCGAGCTTGTACGGCTCGTCGGCCAGTTCGGCACGAGCCTCGTCGTCGCTCACGACGCGGCGCACGAACCGCTGCCCGGAGCGGACGATGCGCGCCATCTCCTTGTCGAGTGCCTTGAGGTCGTCGGGCGTGAACGGCTCGGCGACGTCGAAGTCGTAGTAGAAGCCGTCGGTCACGGGAGGCCCGATGCCGAGCTTGGCGTCGGGATTGACCTTCTGCACGGCCTGCGCCAGCACGTGCGCGGTGGAGTGCCGCAGGATGGCGAGACCGTCGGGCGAATCGATGGCGACCGGCTCGACGACATCGGTGTCCGTCACCGTCGTGGCGAGGTCCTTCAGCTCGCCGTTGACGCGCATCGCGACGACGGACCGGTCGGTGAAGAGCTCGAAGCCATCGGCCACTGGATCCACTCCCTGAGAGGTTGAGACGAACCCTTCAACTGTAGTGCGCGGCCGGCCGCGGACCAGCGCTCGCGGTTACTCCCCCGTCCGCTCCTTCGCAACCGCCTTCCGTGCGCGAGGGCGGGCTGCTTCGCTGTCCCAACCGGTCGACCCCTGGCCCTGGAACAAGGAGATGGTCGTGTGAGGATCCTGCTCTGGCACGTGCACGGCGGCTGGACCGACGCGTTCGTCCGCGGTCCGCACGAGTACCTCGTGCCCGTCGACGACCGGCGCGGGCCTTGGGGGCTCGGGCGAGACGACCGCGACTGGCCCGCCGCTCGCGAGGTGCCGTTCGCCGCACTGCGCGACGAGGAGGTCGACCTCGTCGTGCTGCAGCGGACCGAGGAGCTCGTGCTCGCGGAGGCCCTGCTCGGTCGCAAGCCGGGGGCGGAGGTGCCGGCGGTCTTCGTCGAGCACAACACGCCGCAGCCGCACGCCGCGACCACGCGGCATCCGCTCGCCGACCGCGATGACCTGCTCGTCGTGCACGTCACCCACTTCAACGAGCTCATGTGGGACGTCGGCCGCACCAGATCGACGGTGGTCGAGCATGGCGTGCCGGACCCCGGGCACCGGTACGTCGGCGACCTGGAGCGGCTGGCCGTCGTCGTGAACGAGCCCGTCCGCCGCGGCCGGATCACGGGGACCGACCTGCTCCCCCGGTTCACGGCGGCCGGCGGGATCGATGTCTTCGGCATCGACGCCGACCGGGTCCCGGCGGCGCTCGACATCGATCCGCAACGCGTGCGGCCGAGCGGGAACCTCTCGACGTCCGAGCTGCACGCCGCGATGGCGCGACGGCGCCTCTACCTGCACCCTGTGCGGTGGACGTCCCTCGGGCTCTCGCTGATCGAGGCCATGCACCTCGGGATGCCGGTCGTCGCGCTGCAGACGACCGAGGCCGCACGTGCGATCCCGCCCGGGGCCGGCTTCGTCTCGGCGAACGTCGGCGAGCTGGTCGCGGCAGCACGTTGGCTGCTCGAGGACCATGACGAGGCGATCCGGCTCGGCGCCGCAGGGCGCGAGGCGGCCCTTGAGCGGTACCGTCTGTCGCGGTTCCTGACCGACTGGGACGCCGTCATCGCCGACGAGGTCGAACGAGCGCGCGGGCGCGGGCGCGTCGTCGCGCTCAAGGGAGCCGGGGCGGGAAGCCGGCCTCTCGGGCGGGTCGGATGATGACCCGATCCGCAGGCGGGTGTCGGCTGGTGCGGAAACAGAAGAACCCCCGATCGCTCGGGGGTTCGTGTGGTGGGCGATACTGGGATCGAACCAGTGACCTCTTCCGTGTCAGGGAAGCGCGCTACCGCTGCGCCAATCGCCCGGGTTGAGTGAGCAGCGAGGTGCTCGTCTCGAGGTGGATACGGGATTCGAACCCGTGTATACGGCTTTGCAGGCCGCTGCCTCGCCTCTCGGCCAATCCACCGTTGCTTGGGTTCACCACCAAAGAACAGAACCGGCTTGCGCCGGTCTGATCAGAGCGGATGACGAGACTCGAACTCGCGACCCTCACCTTGGCAAGGTGATGCGCTACCAACTGCGCCACATCCGCGTTGTCGCTGTTTCGGCGACAGAGAGACTCTAACGGATGACGCGAACGAATCACAAACCGAGCGAGCCGAGTGGCACGTTCGCCCCGGTCACAGGGGCATTCCGAGCGCACATCCCGGGCGTGTCGGCGTGTTCGGGGCCCGCTCGGGACGCTGATCGCACTCCGTCCCGAGCGGGTCGCGCTGCCCCGGTGCGTCGACGCGCCCGGGCGCTGCGCCGATGTGCGTCACCCGCCCGGCGTGGGCTAGTATCGACTTCGCGGTCACGACCACCTCGTCGGCCGCACGACCTCGGGCGATTGGCGCAGCTGGTAGCGCGCTTCCTTCACACGGAAGAGGTCGTCGGTTCGAGCCCGGCATCGCCCACCACGAAGCCCCCGGTCCGCCGGGGGCTTTCGTCGTTCCCGCCCTAGCGCCGTGCGCCCCAGCCGTAGCGCTCCTCGAGCGCGGCGACGAGCCGTCCGTACCGATCGCGGTCGAGCGAGGCCGCCTCACGGCGCATCCCGCCGGCGTGGACCCGGAACACGCGATCCAGCCGGGCCCAACTCGGCCGCCCCTGCGGATCCCACGGCCCGGCGCCGAGCGCGAGCGCGTTGCGATCATGGTCGCGCGGCGTGCTCGTGAGCTGCACGGCCAGGAACTCCCCCGGCGCGCCCGCGGCGACGACCACCACGGGCCGGTCCTTGCCGCGACCGTCGTGCTCCTCGTAGGGCACCCACGTCCACACGACCTCGCCGGGGTCGGGCTCGCCGTCTCGATCGGGCGTGTACGAGAAGCGCACGCGTCCGATCCGAGCGGGGTCGAGCTCGACCGTCGCCGATGGACCCGTTCGACCGGGCCAGGACTCGTCGCCCTCCGCGCGCGGCCGCGGCGCGACATCCGGCAACCGACCCCGCCCCGAGCCGGTGAGCGAACGGATGACGCGCCCGAGGGCGGTGAGGAAGCGGCGGGTGTCTGGCACACCCGCACACTACCCTCACCGCCCTCGCGGTGATCCGGAGGATCAGACGGTCTCGAGCTCGTAGCCCTTCTCACCGTGCACGACCGTGTCGATGCCGGCGACCTCGTCCTCGTTCTTCACGCGGAAGCCGATCGTCTTCTGGATGATGAAGCCGATGACGTAGGCGAGCGTGAACGAGTAGAGCAGGACGGCGAGGGCCGCGATGGCCTGGACGAGCAGCTGCGTGCCGTCGCCGCCCATGAAGAGGCCGGTGCCGTTGGCGAAGAAGCCGATGTAGAGCGTGCCGATCAGGCCGCCGACGAGATGGATGCCCACCACGTCGAGCGAGTCGTCGAAGCCCCACTTGAACTTCAGGTCGATCGCGAGGGCGCAGACGGCACCCGCGATGACGCCGAGCAGGATGGCCCAGACCGGGTCGAGCGCGGCGCAGGCCGGGGTGATCGCGACGAGGCCGGCGACGGCGCCCGAGGCGGCGCCGACGGAGGTCGGCTTGCCATCGCGGATCTTCTCGACCACGAGCCAGGCGAGCAGCGCCGCGGCGGGAGCGGCGATCGTGTTCACGAACGCGAGCGCGGCCACGCCGTCGGCGGCGAGCTCCGAACCGGCGTTGAAGCCGAACCATCCGAACCACAGAAGCCCGGCGCCGAGGAGCACGAACGGCGGGTTGTGGGGCACGTGCGCGCCCTTCGAGAAGCCGACGCGCTTTCCGAGCACCAGGGCGAGCGCGAGCGCGGCCGCACCGGCGTTGATGTGGACCGCGGTACCGCCCGCGAAGTCGATCACGCCGAGCCCGAAGAACTCCTGCATGCCGTACGTCGTCCAGCCGCCGTACGCGAACGATCCGTCGTCGGCGAGGCCGAAGTTGAAGACCCAGCTCGCGACCGGGAAGTAGACCACGGTCGCCCAGATGGCGGCGAAGATCATCCACGCGCCGAACTTGGCGCGGTCGGCGATGGCGCCCGAGACGAGCGCGACCGTGAGGATCGCGAAGGTCGCCTGGAAAGCCACGAAGGCCAGCGGCGGGTAGGCGGCACCCTCAGGTGTCTCCAGCAGGCTGGTGAGGCCGATGGCCGACCAGTCGATGGACCACGGCGGGACCAGGCCCTCGGAGCCGGGGAACGCGATGGCGTATCCGTAGAGGACCCACAGCACGCCGATCAGGCCGAGCGCGCCGAAGCTGAGCATCATCATGCTGATCACGCTCTTGGCCTTGACGAGGCCGCCGTAGAAGAACGCGAGTCCGGGGGTCATCAGCAGGACGAGGGCTGCCGCGATCAGCAGGAACGCGGTGTTGCCTTGATCCATGTCGAACCTCTCTCAAGAATCTGGGGGGGCAGGTGCTGAACAGTTTCTTGAGAGGACGTTTCCGAACACGGCGTCGGATGTTTCGCGGTCGTTACGGGATTCGGCGTCGCGTAAACACCATGTTTCGCGGACCGGAGGATCGGATGTGAACTCGCGTCGCGCCGGCATCCGATCGCCCCGCGCGGCGTCGGCCGATGATCAGTCGTGCGGCGGGAGCTCGCCGGTCGTGAGGGCGATCATGCGCGACATCGAGCGCAGGTACTTCTTGCGGTATCCGCCCGAGAGCATGTCACCGCCGAAGACCCCGTCGAGCGGGACGCCGCTCGCGATGATCGGCACCTCGGCGTCGTAGACGCGGTCGATGAACGCGACGAGCCGCAGCGCGGCGTTCTGGTCGGTCAGCTCGTGGACCCCGGTGAGCGCGATGATCTCGAGCCCGTCGATGAGCTTGATGTACTTCGACGGGTGCACGGTCGCCAGGTGTGCGATGAGCGCGTCGAACGTGTCGAGCGAGACCCGATGGCCCCGGCCGGCGAGGGCGGACGCCGCGTGCTGCACGCTCGCGTCGTCGCCCTGCGTCTCGCTGTGCCCCTCGGTGTCGCGGCGACGGTAGTCGAGGCCGTCGATCCGCAGCGTCTCGAAGTTCGACGAGAGTGCATGGATCTCGCGGAGGAAGTCGGCGGCTGCGAAGCGCCCTTCGCCGAGCGCGTTCGGCGGCGTGTTCGATGTCGCGGCGACGCGCGTGCCACCGGCCATGAGCTCGCCCAGGAAGCGCGTCATGAGCATGGTGTCGCCTGGGTCGTCGAGCTCGAACTCGTCGATGCAGACCAGGCGCGCGCCGCGCAGCAGCTCGACGGCCGGCGCATAGCCGAGCGCGCCGACGAGGGCCGTGTATTCGATGAACGTGCCGAAGTACTTGGGTCCGTGGGCGACGTGCCACAGCGCCGCGAGCAGGTGCGTCTTGCCGACGCCGAAGCCGCCGTCGAGGTAGACGCCGGGCAGCTCGATGCGCGCAGGCCGCTTGCGCGAGAAGAACCCGCCGGGGCGCTGCGCCGCGCGCCATGCTCCGGCGAACTCCTTGAGCCGGTCGAGCGCGGCCTGCTGCGACGGGAAGTCGGGGTCGGGCCGGTACGACTCGAAGGAGGCGTGCTCGAACTGGGGCGGCGGCACCAGTTCGGAGGCGATCTCCGCACCGGTGATGGTGGGGTTCCGGTCGACGAGGCGCTCGGGGGCGGATGTCGCTGCAGTGGTCATCGGCGAGGGGCTCCCGTGTTGCACATGGTGACGGGCCCGGTGACGCCGACCGGCGCGCCGCGTAGATTCGTGGTGGACAGGTGACCAGCCTAGTCCGACGCCCCGCACCCCTCGTCCGACCGGACGACCCCAGGAGGTCCCCATGCCCGTCGATTTCGACCCCGCCGCCAAGCTGGCCGAGTACGCGCACCCCGAGCGCCTCGTCACCACCGAATGGCTCGCCGAGCGGCTCGGCCGGCCGGGCCTCGTCGTCGTCGAGTCCGACGAGGACGTCCTGCTCTACGAGACCGGGCATATCCCGGGCGCAGCCAAGGTCGACTGGCACACCGAGCTCAACGACCCGGTCGTGCGCGACTACCTGAACGGCGAGCAGTTCGCGGCGCTCGTCGGCTCCAAGGGCATCGCGCGCGACTCGACCGTCGTCATCTACGGCGACAAGAACAACTGGTGGGCGGCGTACGCACTCTGGGTCTTCACGCTGTTCGGGCACGCGGACGTGCGCCTGCTCGACGGCGGCCGCGACAAGTGGATCGCCGAGGGGCGGCCGCTCACAACCGAGCCGGCCACGGTCGTCCCCGTCGAGTACCCCGTCGTCGAGCGCGACGACTCCACCGTGCGTGCCTTCAAGGAGGACGTGCTCGCCCACCTCGGCAAGCCCCTCATCGACGTGCGCTCCCCCGAGGAGTACTCGGGCGAGCGCACGAGCGCCCCCGCCTATCCCGAGGAGGGTGCACTTCGGGCGGGCCACATCCCGACCGCGGCATCCGTGCCCTGGGCTCGCGCCGCCGCCGACGACGGCACGTTCCGCTCGCGCGCCGAGCTCGAGGCGATCTACCGCGACGAGGTGGGGCTGCAGGACGACGACGAGATCATCGCCTACTGCCGCATCGGCGAGCGCTCGAGCCACACCTGGTTCGTGCTCGAGCACCTCCTCGGCTACGACCACGTGCGCAACTACGACGGCTCGTGGACCGAGTGGGGCAGCGCCGTACGCGTCCCGATCGTGACGGGCACCGCACGCGGCGAGCTGCCCGCCCGCTGAGCCGGGGAACCCTCCAGCCGCCGGATGGGAGAATGGTCGGGATGGATGCCACGACCCTGCCCGCCGCACTCGCCGAGACGCGCGAGGACTTCCTCGCCCTCGGCGTGAAGGACCGCCTCACCCTGCTGCTCGACTTCTCGAACGAGCTCCCCGAGCTGCCCGAGCGGTACCGCGATCACCCTGACCTGCTCGAGCGCGTCGAGGAATGCCAATCGCCGGTGTACATCTTCGTCGAGCTGGATGACGCGGGGCGCGTGCACATGCATGCGACGGCTCCCGCCGAAGCGCCGACCACGCGCGGGTTCGCCTCGATCCTGGCGCAGGGACTCGACGGGCTCACGCCCGACGAGGTGATGGCGATCCCGTCCGATTACCCGCAGTCGCTGGGGCTGAACGAGGCGGTCTCGCCGCTCCGCGTGCGCGGCATGTCGGGCATGCTGGCGCGGGCCAAGCGTCAACTGTCGGCGCGACTGGCCGCCTGAGCAAACGGTTCAGCGCGCGGCGAGCCAATCGCGAACGAGCCCGCTCCAGCGCTCGGGATCGAAGTTCCACAGCCGCGTGTGGCGCGCCTCGTCGAAGACCTCGAACCGCACGAGGTCGGCGCGGACCGCCGCGAGCCGGCGCGACCCGTCGATCGGCACGAAGCCGTCGTCCTCGCTGTGCATGAGCAGGATCGGCACGTCGAGCTCATCGGCCCGAGCCACGGCATCGAGCGCCTCGAGGTCGATCGGGGCCGCCAGGCCCGTGAGCGTCCCGGCGACCGGCGCGCTGAGGACGCGCGCGACGGCGCCGCCGAGCTCGGCGGGCCAGCCGAGGGCACGGCCCTGGAATCGGAGGATGTCGGGCCAGTCGACCGCCGGCGACTCGAGCATCACGCCGACGAGGTGCTCTCGGACCTCGGCGGACCGGAGCACGGTCTGCAGCACGATGGACCCCCCCATCGACCATCCCATGAGCACGGTGCGCCGGGCGCCATGGGCCACCGCGTACCTGACCGCGGCGACCACGTCCTCCCACTCGGTGCCGCCCAGGCCGTAGCGGCGATCCTCGCTCTCGGGCGCCTCGCCGTCGTTGCGATAGGAGATCACGAGGGTCGACCAGCCGGCCTCGCGGGCCGGGGACACCGCGCGAAGCGTCTCGTGACGCTTCGCGCCTCGACCGTGCACCTGCACGACCCAGTCGGTCGAGGGCGCACCGGTCGTGTCAGGAGCCGGGATGAACCAGGCGGGCGCCGGTCCGAGCGGCGTTTCGACGACCACGTTCTCGTAGTGGTCGCCGACCTCCCACGGACCGAGGTGGTACCAGCCGCTGAGCCGGCCTCGCCCCGCACGGTCCAGGCGTCCGAAGTCGACGGCCTCGATCCGACGGCGCACCCGGTGGCCGTCGTCGTCGACCACCTCGCCGAGCCGGGCATGGCCCGAATCGTGCTCGAACCAGAGACCGTACCGGCCCGGGACGCGGGTGTCGGGGTTCGACGTGAGGGTGAGCTCGCCCGCGGCGAGATCGACGCTCTCGATGCGCAGGTCGTCCTCGCGCTGGGGTTCGGGGGTGACGACCCGACGCGCGAACACGACGGCGGTCGCGGCGGTCGCGGCGACGGCCGCGGCACCGAGCACCGCCACGCCGCCCAGCACTGCAGCGACCGGTCCCACCGTGCGCTCGAGTCGTGACATCCTGCCTCCCGGCTCTCGGCTGCTTCGCCGCGAGGTCGCGGCGCGCCGCCACGGACCCCCCTGATCCAGACTCTAGTCTGCACACGTGTCCGACTCGGCGGTGCCACCCCCGGAGTTCGCCGCGGCGCTCGCGTCGCTGCGGGGCGCCGCGCCGCGCCCGGAACTGCGGGTGTCCGAGATCACCGCGCCGTCCTCGCTCGCCCCGTGGGCCGTCGCCCTCTCGGCCGATGTCGGCACGGGCCGCCACGGCGACGACTCCGAGCTCGGCACCGGGCGGTTCGTGCTGCTCTACGACCCCGCCGAACCGGAGTCCTGGGGCGGCCGGTTCCGCGTGGTGTGCTTCGCGCAGGCGCCGCTCGAGACCGACATCGGCACCGACCCGTTCCTCGCCGAGGTGGCGTGGTCGTGGCTCGTCGACGCGCTCGACGCTCGTGGCGCCAAGTACGTCGCGGCATCGGGCACGGTGACGAAGATCCTCTCCACCGGGTTCGGCGAGCTCGCCCGCCAGGGCGACGGTGCCGAACTCGAACTCCGGGCCTCGTGGACCCCGCTCGATGAGGCGGCGGGCCCGCATGTGGAAGGGTGGAGTGAGTTGCTGTGCATGCTGGCAGGGCTGCCTCCATCGTCCGAGGGGGTGACGGCCCTTCCGCGACGGAGGAGGAGACGTGGCTGACGAGTTCCACGTGATCGGCTCCCGCGATGAGTACGACGAGGCCGTCGAGCGCATCGCGGGCGGCGAGGGGCCCGTGGCCGTCGATGCCGAACGTGCGAGCGGGTTCCGCTACTCCCAACGGGCCTACCTCATCCAGCTCTACCGCCGCGGCGCGGGCACGTTCCTGTTCGACCCGACCGAGCTCGACGGATTCGACGACCTCCAGTCGGTCATCCGCGACGTCGAGTGGGACCTGCACGCCGCGAGCCAGGACCTCGCGTGCCTGCGCGAGGTCGGACTCGACCCCGAGCGGATCTTCGACACGGAGCTCGCGGCGCGCCTGCTCGGCATGCCGCGCGTCGGGCTGGCCTCCGTGGTCGAGGAGCTCCTCGGCATCCGGCTCGCGAAGGAGCACTCGGCGGCCGACTGGTCGACGAGGCCGCTCCCCCAGCCCTGGCTGCGCTACGCCGCACTCGACGTGGAGCTGCTCGTCGACGTCCGCGACGAGCTCGCGCAACGGCTCGATCAGGCCGGCAAGTCCGACATCGCGGCGCAGGAGTTCGAGGCCACCATCCGTCGCGAGGCGAAGCCGCCCGCAGCCGAGCCGTGGCGCCGACTGAGCGGCATCCATTCGCTGCGCTCACCCCGCAACCTCGCGGTCGCTCGTGCGCTCTGGCAGGCTCGTGACTCGCTCGCCGCCGAGGTTGACACGGCACCCGGACGGCTCATTCCCGACGCCTCGATCCTCGCGGTGGCGAAGTCGCTGCCCGAGTCCAAGCGCGCGCTGGCCGATCTCAAGGCGTTCAACGGGCGCGCCAGCCGTACCGAGCTCGACCGGTGGTGGTCGGCCATCGAGGAGGCGCGCACGGCAGCTCCGCCCGCCGCGCGGGTGCCGAGCGACGCGCCGCCGCCGCCGCGTGCGTGGGCCGCCCGCAACCCGGAGGCCGACGCACGGCTCCGGCTCGCGAAGGCCGCGCTGGCCGATGTGGCGGAGCGGATGGACATGCCCGTCGAGAACCTGCTCACGCCCGATCACCTGCGCCGTGTCGCGTGGCATCCGCCCGCCGAGCCGTCGGCCGAGCACATCGCCGAGGCCCTCGCCGCGCTCGGTGCCAGGCCATGGCAGCTTGAGGCAACCACACAGATAATCGCCGATGCGTTTGTGAAGGCGGCACAATCGCTGGAGGACGCGACGCACGAGGCTTCGTAGGAACCGCCAACCGATTCCGCGTGCTCGGGATGCGTTCCTAGGATCGGGGCATTCCTCACTCGAAAAGGGAGCTGCAGCGTGGCTGAACGAGCTGATGTCGTGTTCGTCGACGGGGTCCGTACCCCGTTCGGACGGGCCGGCGAAAAGGGCATGTACTGGAACACGAGGGCCGACGACCTCGCCGTCAAGGCGATCAGCGGTCTCCTCGAGCGCAACCCCAACCTGCCCACCGACCGAGTGGACGACGTGGCCATCGCCGCCACCACCCAGCAGGGCGACCAAGGCCTGACGCTCGGCCGCACCGCGGCGATCCTCGCGGGCCTCCCGCTGAGCGTGCCCGGCTTCGCGATCGACCGTATGTGCGCGGGCGCGATGACCGCCGTGACCACCACCGGCGCCGGCATCGGCTTCGGCCAGTACGACGTCGTGATCGCCGGCGGTGTCGAGCACATGGGCCGCCACCCGATGGGCCTCGACGCCGACCCCAACCCGCGCTTCCTCGCCGAGAAGCTCGTCGCGGCCGACGCGCTGAACATGGGCAACACGGCCGAGCGCCTGCACGACCGCTTCCCCGAGCTCACCAAGGAGCGCAGCGACCGCTTCGGCATGCTCAGCCAGCAGAAGGTGCAGGCCGCCTACGACGCCGGGCAGATCCAGCCCGACCTCGTGCCGGTCGCGATCCGCACCCCGGAGGGCTGGGGCCTCGCCACCGAGGACGAGGGCCGCCGCCCCGAGACCACCATGGAGGGACTCGCGACCCTGAAGACCCCGTTCCGGCCCCACGGCAAGGTGACGGCCGGCAACGCCTCACCGCTCACCGACGGCGCGACGGCGTCGATCCTCGCCAGCGCGGATGCGGCGAAGGAACTCGGCCTGCCCACCAAGATGCGCATGGTGAGCTTCGGCTTCGCCGGCGTGCAGCCCGAGGTCATGGGCATCGGACCCATCCCGTCGACCGAGAAGGCGCTGAAGCGCGCCGGCCTGAAGATCGACGACATCGGCCTGTTCGAGCTCAACGAGGCGTTCGCCGTGCAGGTGCTGAGCTTCCTCGACCACTTCGGCATCGACGACGAGGATCCGCGCGTCAACCAGTGGGGCGGCGCCATCGCGATCGGCCACCCGCTCGCGGCGTCGGGCGTCCGCCTCATGATCCAGCTCGCCCGCCAGTTCGAGCAGCACCCCGAGGTGCGATACGGCCTCACGGCGATGTGCGTCGGCCTCGGCCAGGGCGGCAGCGTCATCTGGGAGAACCCGCACCACAAGCGCTACGGAAAGGGCCGCTGAAACAGATGACCGACTACTCGAAGATCGACTTCTCCGAGCTGGCCGCGGCGTTCGCCGACGACGAGGTCGTGACGCACTCGTACGTGCGCGACGTCCGCCTGCCGTCGGGCAAGGTGCTCGCACTCATCACGCTCGACAACGGGCGCGACCACACCCGGCCCTCCACGCTGGGGCCGGTGACGATGCTCGAACTCGGCGACCGGCTCGACGAGCTGAAGGCGCGCGCCGCCGCGGGCGAGATCAATGCCGTCGCGATCACGGGCAAGCCGTACTTCCTCGCCGCCGGCGCCGACCTGTCGAAGGTCGGCGAGATCCCGAGCCGCGACATCGCGCTGAAGATGGGCCAGCTCGGCCACCTGGTCTTCGGCAAGCTCGGCGAGCTCGGCGTTCCGTCGTTCACGTTCATCAACGGGCTCGCCCTCGGCGGCGGCCTCGAGGTCGCGCTGAACTCCGACTACCGCACCGTGGATGCCTCGGCGCCGGCGATCGCGCTGCCCGAGGTGTTCCTCGGCATCGTGCCGGCCTGGGGCGGCGCCTACCTGCTGCCGAACCTCATCGGCATCGAGAACGCGCTCCGCGTCGTCGTCGAGAACCCGTTGAAGAACAACCGCATGCTGAAGGCGAAGGACGCCCTCGAGCTCGGCATCGCCGACGTCATGTTCTCGCCGGTCAACTTCCTCGAGGACTCCCTCAAGTGGGCCGACGGCGTGCTCGGGGGCACGATCGTCGTCAAGCGGCCGAACGCTCCCGGCAAGCTCGAGCGGCTCGCCAAGTGGGACATCGCGATCAACATCGCCCGCAAGAGCCTCGAGGGCAAGATCGGCACCACCGCCAAGTCCCCGTACGTCGCACTCGACCTGCTCAAGGCCGCGAAGTCCGGCACGCGAGCCGAGGCGTTCGAGCGCGAGGACGAGGCGCTCGCCGACCTCGTCGCGGGCGACCAGTTCGTGGCATCCATCTACGCCTTCAACCTCGTGCAGAAGCGCGCGAAGCGCCCTGCCGGCGCGCCCGACAAGGACCTCGCACGCAAGGTCACCAAGGTCGGCATCATCGGGGCCGGCCTCATGGCCAGCCAGTTCGCCATCCTCTTCGTGCGCCGACTGCAGGTCCCCGTGGTCATCACCGACCTCGACCAGGCGCGGGTCGACAAGGGCCTCGGATACATCCGCGATGAGATCGGCACGCTCGAGCAGAAGGGACGCATCGACGCCGACGAGGCGAACCGACTGCGGGCGCTCGTGACGGGCACGACCGACAAGGCGGACTTCGCCGACTGCGACTGGGTCATCGAGGCCGTCTTCGAGGACCTGGCCGTCAAGCAGCAGGTCTTCGCCGAGGTCGAGCCCTTCCTTTCGGAGACTGCGGTGATCGCGACCAACACGTCGTCGCTCTCGGTCGAGCAGATCGGCGCCAAGCTCGCCCACCCCGAGCGCGTCGTCGGCTTCCACTTCTTCAACCCCGTGGCCGTCATGCCGCTCCTCGAGATCGTGAAGGCGCCGGCCACCGACGACGAGACCCTGGCCACGGCATTTGCCGTCGCCGCGAAGCTCAAGAAGAGCGCGGTGCTCACCGCCGACGCGCCCGGGTTCGTCGTGAACCGCCTGCTCGCCAAGGTCATGGGCGAGGCCGCGCGTGCGGTCGACGAGGGCACGCCCGTGCCGGTCGTCGAGAAGGCGCTCGCGCCGATCGGCCTGCCGATGGGCCCGTTCGAGCTCATCGACCTCGTCGGCTGGGCGGTCGCCGCACACGTGCAGGACACCATGGTCCGGGAGTTCCCCGAGCGGTTCTACTCGTCGGAGAACCTGCACGCGCTCGCGAAGCTCGGCGGCCCCGTCGTCGAGAAGGACAAGCACGGCAAGGTCACCGACCTCTCGAAGGACGCCAAGAAGGCGATCACCGTGGGCAAGTCCCCCGTCGACGAGGCGACCATCCTCCGTCGCGTCGAGGACGAGCTCGCGGGCGAGATCAAGCTCATGCTCGATGAAGAGGTCGTCGCGGCGGCCGAGGACATCGACCTGTGCCTCATCCTCGGAGCGGGCTGGCCGTTCCAGGCGGGCGGGGCGACCCCCTACCTCGACCGGGTCGGCGCATCCGAGCGCGTGTTCGGCGACACGTTCCACCACCCGCCGATCCGCGGCGTGGGCGCCTGACGAGACCGCGTACGAACGGCCCCCGACGCAGGATGTCGGGGGCCGTTCGTATGCTCGGCCGGTGACCAAGATCCAGTACTACGTGGCGTCCACGCTCGACGGCTTCATCGCCGACGAGCACGACGACCTCTCCTGGCTGCTGCAGTTCGGCATGGCCGACTTCAGCGAATCGTACGACCGGTTCTTCGCCGACGTCGGAGCGCTCGTGCTGGGTGCCACGACCTACGAGTGGGTCCTCCGCGAGGGCGCCGGATGGCCCTACGGCTCGCTGGCCACGTGGGTGTTCACGCACCGCGAGCTCCAAGTGCCCGAGGGCGCCGACATCCGCTTCGTCTCCGGACCCGTCGCGCCGGTCGCCGATGCCGCCGTCGCGGCCGCCGGCGAACGGAACGTCTGGGTCGTCGGCGGCGGTCCCGTCGCTGCCCAGTTCCTCGAGGCCGGGCGGCTCGACGAACTGCTGGTCACCTACATGCCCGTGGCGCTCGGACGCGGGCGCCCGCTGTTCCCTGTTGCGGCGGTGACGCCGCCCCTGCGGCTGGCCGGCGTCACGACGATGGGCGATGCGGTCGAACACGTCTACCGCATCGGCTGAGTGCCGTCACACCCGAGGCTGCGGACTCGTGTCGGCCGGAACGTCGATGCCCGCGTTGCGCGCGTGCGGCAGCTTGCTGCCGAGCACCATCGCGGTCACGTCGCGCGCGATGTGCTGCGGGGTCAGGCCGACGCGCTCCAGGATGTCGCCGCGCGCGCCATGGTCGAGGAACTCGTCGGGCAGGCCCACTTCGGTGACGGCCGTGTCGACGCCGGCCTCGCGCAGGTCCTGGCGGATCCGCGTGCCGATGCCGCCGACCCGGATGCCGTCCTCGATGCTCACGACGATCCGGTAGTCGGCCGAGAGGGCGATCACGCTGTCGGGCACGGGAACGACCCAGCGCGGGTCGACGACCGTGGCGCCGATCCCCTGCGCTTCGAGCCGCTTCGCGACCTCGAGCCCGATGCCCGCCATCGGGCCCACGGTCACCACGAGGACATCCTTGCGCTCGGATTCGACGAGCACGTCGACGCCGTCGTGGGTGCGGCGGACGGCGTCGTACTCGGTGCCGACGGTGCCCTTGGGAAACCGCAGCACAGTGGGGCCGTCGCTCACGCGGGTGGCCTCGCCGAGTTCCTCGGCCAGCCGCACGGAGTCACGGGGCGCTGCGATGCGGATGCCGGGCACCACCTGCAGGATCGAGAGGTCCCACACGCCGTGGTGGCTGGGGCCGTCCGGTCCGGTCACGCCGGCCCGGTCGAGCACGAACGTCACGCCGGCCTTGTGGAGTGCGACATCCATGAGCACCTGGTCGAAGGCGCGGTTGATGAACGTGGCGTACACGGCCACGACGGGGTGCAGGCCGCCGAACGCCAGGCCGGCGGCCGACGTCGCGGCGTGCTGCTCGGCGATGCCCACGTCGAACACGCGGCCCGGGAAGCGCTCGGCCATGCGGTGCAGCCCGGTCGGTCGCAGCATCGCGGCCGTGATGCCGACCAGGCGCTCGTCGCGTTCGGCGAGGCTCACGAGCTCGTCGGCGAAGACGCTGGTCCACGAGGGTGCCGACGCGGTCTCGAGCGATTCACCGGACTCGGGATCGATCTGGCCGACCGCATGGAACTGGTCGGCGACATCGCGACGCGCCGGCTCGTAGCCGCGGCCCTTCTCGGTGATGGTGTGCACGATGACGGGCGCACCGTAGGACTTCGCCTGGCGGAGCGCCTCCTCGACGGCTCGCTCGTCGTGCCCGTCGATGGGGCCGATGTACTTGATGTCGAGGTTCGAGTAGAGGGCCTCGTTGCCGCTGAACCGGCTGAGGAAGCCGTGCAGGCCGCCGCGCACGCCGCGGTAGATCGCCCGCCCGGGCGAGCCGAGCCGGTCGAACGCGCTCCGGCTGCGCAGGTGGAGGGTGCGGTACGACTGCTTGGTGCGCACCGAGTTCAGGAACCGCGCCATCCCGCCGATGGTCGGGGCGTACGACCGGCCGTTGTCGTTGACGACGACCACGAGGTTGCGCGTGTTGTCGTCGGAGATGTTGTTGAGCGCCTCCCACGTCATGCCGCCCGTGAGCGCACCGTCGCCGACGACCGCGACGACGTGGCGGTCGCCCTGCCCGGTCATCTCGAACGCCTTGGAGATCCCGTCGGCCCACGACAGGGAGCTCGACGCGTGCGAGCTCTCGACCACGTCGTGCTCGGACTCGGAACGCTGCGGATAGCCCGCCATTCCCCCGGTCTGCCGGAGCGTCGACAGGTCGCGGCGACCGGTGAGCAGCTTGTGCACGTACGACTGGTGGCCCGTGTCGAAGATGATCGGGTCGCGCGGCGAGTCGAACACGCGGTGGATCGCGATCGTCAGCTCGACCACGCCGAGGTTCGGGCCGAGATGCCCGCCGGTCTTCGACACGCTCGCGACGAGGACTTCACGGATCTCACGGGCCAGTTCATCGAGCTGGTCGTGCGTCAACGCGTCGAGATCGCGGGGTCCGCGGATCGTGTCGAGCAGCCTCATGCGTCGTGCCTCCGGAGCTGTGGGCGGCTGGTGCCACGGTTTCGTTCGAGTGTACGCCGGGGCACCTGTGAGCCCGGGCAGAGATCGGGGGCGGCGGGCCGAAGCCCGCCGCCCCCGATCCGGGTCGGTCTCAGACGAGCGAACGCAGGACGTACTGCAGGATCCCGCCGTTGCGGTAGTAGTCGGCCTCACCGGGCGTGTCGATGCGCACGACCGCATCGAACTCGACCGTCGCCTTGCCCTCTGGCGACTGCTCGCTCGGCTCGGCGACCACGTGGACCGTCTTGGGCGTGACCCCCTCGTTGAGCTGCTCGAGCCCCGTGATCGAGACGATCTCGGTGCCGTCGAGGCCCAGCGAGTCGGCCGACTCGCCGGCTGGGAACTGCAGCGGCACGACGCCCATGCCGATGAGGTTCGAGCGGTGGATCCGCTCGAAGCTCTCGGTGATGACGGCCTTGACGCCGAGCAGGTTCGTGCCCTTCGCGGCCCAGTCGCGACTCGAGCCCGAGCCGTATTCCTTGCCGCCGAAGATCACCAGCGGCGTGCCCTGCGCCTGGTAGTTCATCGACGCGTCGTAGATGAACGACTGGGGGCCGCCCGCCTGCGTGAAGTCGCGCGTGTACCCGCCCTCGACGCCGTCGAGGAGCTGGTTCTTCAGGCGGATGTTCGCGAAGGTGCCGCGGATCATGACCTCGTGGTTGCCGCGACGCGAGCCGTAGGAGTTGAAGTCCTTGCGGTCGACGCCGTGCTCGGTCAGGTACTGGCCCGCCGGGCTGTCGGCCTTGATCGAACCGGCCGGCGAGATGTGGTCGGTCGTCACCGAGTCGCCGAGCTTGGCGAGCACGCGCGCGCCCGCGATGTCGGTGACCGGCGTGATCTCGAGCGCCATCCCGTCGAAGTACGGAGGCTTGCGGACGTAGGTCGACTCGGCGTCCCACTCGAAGGTCGCGCCGGTCGGCGTCGGCAGGTTGCGCCACCGCTCGTCGCCCTCGAAGACGCTCGCGTACTGGCGCGTGAACATCTCCTCGTTGATCGACTCGTCGATGGTCTTCTGCACCTCGGCGGCGTCGGGCCAGATGTCCTTCAGGAAGACGTCGTTGCCGTCGGAGTCCTGGCCGAGCGGGTCGGACTCGAAGTCGAAGTTCATCGACCCCGCGAGCGAGTATGCGATCACGAGCGGCGGGCTCGCGAGGTAGTTCATCTTCACGTCGGGGTTGATGCGGCCCTCGAAGTTGCGGTTGCCCGAGAGCACGGCGGTGACGGCGAGGTCGTTCTGCTGCACCGCCGCCGAGACCTCCTCGATGAGGGGGCCGGAGTTGCCGATGCACGTCGTGCAGCCGTAGCCGACGGTGTAGAAGCCGAGGTCCTCGAGGTCCTTGGTGAGACCGGACTTCTCGTAGTACTCGGTGACGACCTTCGAGCCGGGAGCGAGCGTGGTCTTCACCCACGGCTTGGCCTTGAGGCCCTTCTTCACGGCGTTGCGCGCGAGCAGGCCCGCCGCGAGCATGACCGACGGGTTCGACGTGTTCGTGCACGACGTGATCGCCGCGATGGTCACCGCGCCGTGGTCGAGCGTGTAGCTCGTGCCATCCGCCCCCTGCACCTGCGTCGGCTTCGAGGCCGTCTTGGGTGCGTGCGAGTGGTGGTGGTGCACGTGCAGGTTGTGCTCGTCCTCGGGCGTGTTGCCGGGCGGGTCGGACGCGGGGAACGACTCTGCGACCTCGAGGTCGACCAGGTCGTGCTCGACGTCGGCGTAGTTGGTGAGGTCCTTCTCGAACTGCCCCTTGGCGTCGGCGAGGACGATGCGGTCCTGCGGACGCTTCGGACCCGCGATCGAGGGGACCACGGTGGAGAGGTCGAGCTCGAGGTACTCGGAGAACACCGGCTCGTTGTCGGCGTCGTGCCAGAGCTTCTGCGCCTTGGAGTAGGCCTCGACGAGCGCGAGCTGCTCGTCGCTGCGGCCGGTGAGGCGCAGGTAGTCGATCGTGACGTCGTCGATCGGGAAGATCGCGGCGGTCGAGCCGAACTCGGGGCTCATGTTGCCGATCGTCGCCCGGTTGGCGAGGGGCACGGATGCCACGCCCGAGCCGTAGAACTCGACGAACTTGCCCACGACGCCGTGCTTGCGCAGCATGTCGGTGATCGTGAGCACGACGTCGGTCGCCGTGACGCCCATGGGGATCTCGCCCGACAGCTTGAAGCCGACGACCTTGGGGATGAGCATCGAGACGGGCTGGCCGAGCATCGCGGCCTCGGCCTCGATCCCGCCGACGCCCCAGCCGAGCACGCCGAGGCCGTTGACCATCGTGGTGTGCGAGTCGGTGCCGACGCAGGTGTCGGGGTAGGCCTGCAGCGCCCCGCCGACTTCGCGCGTGAAGGTGACGCGGGCGAGGTACTCGATGTTCACCTGGTGCACGATGCCCGTGCCCGGCGGGACGACCTTGAAGTCGTCGAACGCGGTCTGGCCCCAGCGCAGGAACTGGTAGCGCTCACCGTTGCGCTCGTACTCGATCTCGACGTTGCGCTCGAACGCGTCGGGGCGCCCGAAGAGGTCGGCGATGACGGAGTGGTCGATGACCATCTCGGCCGGCGCGAGCGGGTTGATCTTGTTGGGGTCGCCGCCGAGCGAGGACACCGCCTCGCGCATGGTGGCGAGGTCGACGATGCAGGGCACGCCGGTGAAGTCCTGCATGACCACGCGCGCGGGCGTGAACTGGATCTCGGTGTCGGGCTCGGCCGTCGGCACCCACGACCCGAGGGCCTCGATCTGGTCCTTGGTGACGTTCGCGCCGTCTTCGGTGCGGAGCAGGTTCTCGAGGAGCACCTTCAGGCTGAAGGGGAGCTTCTCGTGCCCGGCGACGGTGTCGATCCGGTAGATCTCGTAGGAGGTGTCCCCGACTTGGAGCGTGTCCTTCGCTCCGAAACTGTTCACTGCAGACACGATGTCCTCTCCTTCGCGGATGCCGCCGACGCGACGTTCGTGGGCGGTGCCCGTGCCCTGGCTGCGGGCCCGCCCCAGCAAGGCTAGCCCAACGGCATCGCCTGCCGACAGGCTCGCGCCGGCACCCGTGATTTATCTCGATATCGAGATAACTGTATCACTCGGCGGCGGCCTGCTTCGCCGGGTAGACGGCGCGGACCACGAGCCACGAGAACACCAGCAGCAGCGCGTACAACGGGACGCCCATCAGCAGGCGCGTGGCGCCGAGCGCCTCGACGTTCCCCGCGAAGTAGAACGGAACCTGGACGAGCAGGCGGGCGACGAACATGCCCAGCCACACGAGCGTCAGGAACTGCATGGCCCGATAGGTGCGCTTGCGGCGTCGCCACTCGGTGCCGTCGCCCATGAGGAAGCCGACGACCAGTCCGACGAGCGGCCAGCGCACGAGCAGGGACACCAGGAGGGCGGTCGCGTACGCGGCGTTGGTGTAGAAGCCGAGGACGTAGTTGTCCTCCGCCCGACCCGTCCACAGCGACAGCGCCGCCGACGCCCCCACGCCGATGAGGCCCGCGATGGCCTGCGTCGGCTGGCTTCGGGTGATGAAGCGCACGATCGTGAAGACGACCGCGAGTCCGACGGACGCGACCAGCGCCCACACGAGTTCGCGGGTGAACGTGTAGACGATCAGGAAGACCAGGCCGGGAAGGATGGCCTCGGCGAGCCCGCGGATGCCGCCGAGCGCCCCGATGAGGTCGGCCGGCGTGAGCGAGTCCTCACGCGCGATCCGCCCGAGCCCCGAGCGCTCCGCGGCCGCCGCGAGCGACTGGCTCAGTTCGTCGGAGGGCGACGCGCCCGACGGCGAGGCGTCCCCGCCGGGGACATCGGGCTCGGACCGGGCGTCGCGCTGCTCGTCGGTCACGCCGTCGGACCGCCGGAGGACGGTGCCGGCATGCGAAGCGGGATCAGGTCGCGCGGCGGCATCGGCGTGGTGCCGCGCACCACGACGATGGAACGGAACAGGTCCTCGACCTTGGCCGCGGCGACCGGGTCGGCCGCCGCCTCGCCGGCGATCACGCCGCGGAGGAACCAGCGGGGTCCGTCGACGCCGATGAACCGGGCGAGGCGCATCTGGCCGGCCTGGCCGTCGGGCGTGGCGACGGGGATCTGAGCCAGCAGCTCCGGCCCGAAGGATCCCTCGCGGACCGTCGTCGTGCCGCCCTGGCGTGCGATCTGCTCGGCGATCTGGTCGCGGATCTCGTGCCACAGCCCGCTCGAACGCGGCGCGGCGAACGGCTGGACCTGCAGGGTCGAGTTGGCGTAGTCGAGTCCGACCGCCACGACGCGCTTGGTGCCCTCCTCGACCTCGAGGCGCAGGTGCAGGCCCTCGCGGGGCAGCACCTTGACGCCGCCGAGGTCGACGTACGGGCGGACCGGATTGGCCTCGGCCTCGTCGAGGGGACCGTTCGTCGCCCGGTCGGCGGGCGCGGACTTGGGGTGATCGACGGGGATGTCGTCGATGTTCTCGATGTCGCTCACGCGTGTACTCCTGACTGGTGTGCCCCGAAACCGGTGGACCCGAATCCGCCCTCGCCGCGCAAGCTGCCCGGAAGCCGTTCGACCTCGACGAACCGCGCGCGACTGACCGGCATGACGACGAGCTGGGCGATGCGGTCGCCCGCCTCGATCCGGTACGCGTCGCGCGCGTCGGTGTTCAGCAGCGCGACCTTGATCTCGCCGCGGTAGCCCGCATCGACGGTGCCCGGCGCGTTGACGATCGTGATGCCGTGCTTGAAGGCCAGGCCCGATCGCGGCACCACGAAGGCGACGTACCCATCGGGCAGCGCGATCGCGACCCCGGTTCCGACCGTCGCCCGCTCCCCCGGCTCCAGCACCACCGCTTCGGCGGCGTGGAGGTCGGCGCCCGCATCGCCCGGGTGGGCGTACGCGGGCAGGCGGTCGGCCGTGATCAGCACATCGACGGAATCGGTCACCGTTCGAGGGTAGTGCAGAAGTCTGGTCTGATAGACCCATGCCCGAGTACCGCGAACGGCTGTGGCCGACGCCCTGGATCTACCTGACGAGCCTGCTGCTGATCCCCGCGAGCATCCTGGTGCTCGCGCCCGTTTCGGTCCCGGCGGGCATCGTCACCGGCGTGCTCATGTATGCGGCGGTCGCGGGCTCGCTGTCGTTCACCGCACCGGTGATCGAGGTCGCCGACCGGATGTTCCGTGCCGGACGTGCCGAGATCCCGCTCGAGTACACGGGCATCGCGATTCCGGCGCTCGACGAGGCGGCACGCACGGAACGCGGCACCGGCCTGGATGCGCGTGCGTTCCTCGTCATCCGAGGGTGGATCCGCGACGTCGTGCGCGTGCCGATCACCGATGCGGCCGATCCGGCGCCGTACTGGCTGGTCTCGTCGCGCCATCCGAATGAACTGGCCGCCGCGATCAACGGATCGCGACGGCCACGGGTCGAAGAGGAGCAGGCCTAGGCGGCGCACTCCAGGCAGATCGGACCGAGCTTCGTCTCGTGGTCGATCTGCGAGCGGTGCTTCACGAGGAAGCAGTTCACGCAGGTGAACTCGTCGGCCTGCGGCGGGAGCACGACGACATCGAGCTCGACGTCGGACAGGTCGGCACCCGCCAGGTCGAAGCTGCCGGGGTTGTCGGCGTCCTCGACGTCGACGACACCCGACATCTTGTCGGGCACGCGCTCCTTGAGGGCCTCGATCGACTCGGAGTCGTCTTCGGTCTTCCGCGGCGCGTCGTAATCCGTTGCCATTCCCATCCCTTTTTCGGTGCCGAGGATTCGGCGGCCATAGTCTGCATCAATTCGATGGCGTAAGCAAACCGCTCACGAGCCGTCGTATCCGGTTGATTGGACAACTTCCGGCACGCCCGCCGTATTCCCGAGCCGTGCTTCGGCCGCGTGGCATCCTTGGGCGGAGACGAAGGCACGGAAGGGCTCTCGCGATGCAGGAACTGAAGGTGATCGGTGTCGAGAACGGCGCCCTCGTCGCGGCCTCCGATGACGGGGCGCGATTCCGGATCGAGATCGACGAGGTGCTGCAGTCCCGCATCCGTCACGCGGTGCCGCCGGCCGAGACGGGTCCGAAGCTGTCGCCCCGCGAAGTGCAGGCGCACATCCGCTCCGGGCTGTCGGCCGAAGAGGTCGCCGAGCTGACGGGTGCGTCCGTCGACTACATCCGCCGCTTCGAGGGGCCGGTGATCGCCGAGCGCGAACACGTGGTCACCTCGGCACTCGCGGTCCCCGTGCATGCCGCCGAGCACAGCGATTCCGACGAGCCGGCGTCGTTCGGCACGGTCGTGCGCGAGCGCCTGGCCGGCCTCGGCGCCCACGGCGAACGGTGGGCCAGCTGGAAGGACGAGGAGCGCGGCTGGATGGTCAAGCTCGAGTTCACGGCCGACGGCATCGACCACGACGCGCGGTGGTCGTTCGAGCACCGCAAGCAGGCGCTGCATCCGCAGAACGCCGACGCGATGACCCTCTCCCGGCACGGCGAGGTGCGCGGCGGCATGATCCCGCGCCTGCGCGCGGTCGCGCCCGATGACGAGCAGTCCCGGTTCGACAGCGGGGCCTTCACGTTCGACGTCCCGGATGTCGCGAACGACGACACCGCACCGCAGCCCGATCTCGTCGGGCCGCGCCAGCAGCCGGCACCCGCTCCCGCGTCCAGCCCGGCCGTCGCACGGGCGGCCATCAAGCGCGCCGACGAGCCCGAGCCGCCGAGCGGCGAGACCGCCGACCTGCTCGAGGCGCTGCGGCGTCGGCGGGGCGAGCGCGAGGCGAGCGGCTCGGTCGAGCGGATGCCACCGCCGTCGCCGGTCGCGCCCGCATCGTCGATCCGCGCCGACGTGCCCGCCGCCGAACCCGCTCCGGCCTCGCCGTCCGGGTCCGCGTCTTCGTCCGCCGAGGACGTTCCCGCGCCCGAGAGTCCGGTGGGTGCCGCGGCCCGTGCGCTGTGGGGCGGCAAGGCCGCGAGCCAGGCGCCGCGTGCGAAGAAGGGTCGCGCCGCGATGCCGAGCTGGGACGAGATCGTCTTCGGCGCGCGCAGCGACGACGACCTGGCCTAGGCCCCAACCGACCCGCCTCGCGCAGAGCTCGATCCGGCACCGCCGGGCCGCCTGCTGCCCTGCTATCATTCGAACACAGTTTCGAATGACGTGGAGGTCGGCATGCCGCGTACCCTCGAGCCCGCCGAGGTCTGGACCGGTGCCACGGGCGCACCCGAGCGGCTCGTGTGGCGGGCGCGGCGCTTCCGCGTCGACGACACGCCCACTCCCCTGGTCGGGCCGGCCGACTGGTGGCTCCCGTTCGACGGGCTCGACGTCGCTCCCGGCCGCCCGCCCCTCGCGATCACCGGCTGGCGGTTCCAGGCGAGCACCGCCGACGGCGAGACGCACGTGTTCGACGTCGGACACGACGGTCGGCACTGGCAGGTGCTGCGCGTCTTCGACTGAGCGTCGACCCGCGATGCGGTGGCGATGAGCCGGCTACGCCGACTTCTCGGCTCGCCTGGGCTTGGACGGAACGATCGTCGGCGCCGCGTTGTCGATGACGGTCTCCTTCGTCACGACGACCCGGGCCACGCCGGTGGTGGAGGGCACCTCGAACATGATCGGGCCGAGCACCTCCTCCATGATCGCGCGGAGGCCGCGCGCGCCGGTCTGGCGGAGCACCGCGAGATCGGCGATGGCCTCGAGCGCGGCGTGCTCGAAGTCGAGCTGAACGCCGTCGAGTTCGAACATCCGCTGGTACTGCTTGACCAGGGCGTTGCGGGGCTCGGTGAGGATCTCCATCAGCGCGGTGCGGTCGAGCGGGGTGACCGTCGCGACGACCGGGAGTCGCCCGATGAACTCGGGGATCAGGCCGAACTTGTGCAGGTCTTCGGGCAGCACCTCGCTGAAGAGCTCGGCCTCATCCTGCTTGGAGTGCAGGGGTGCGCCGAACCCGATGCCGCGCTTGCCCGCGCGCGACGAGATGATGTCCTCGAGTCCGGCGAAGGCGCCCGCCACGATGAAGAGCACGTTCGTCGTGTCGATCTGGATGAACTCCTGATGAGGGTGCTTGCGGCCGCCCTGCGGCGGTACCGAGGCCACCGTGCCCTCGAGGATCTTGAGCAGCGCCTGCTGCACGCCCTCGCCCGACACGTCGCGGGTGATCGACGGGTTCTCGGCCTTGCGCGCGATCTTGTCGACCTCGTCGATGTAGATGATGCCGGTCTCGGCGCGCTTGACGTCGTAGTCGGCCGCCTGGATCAGCTTGAGCAGGATGTTCTCGACGTCCTCGCCGACGTAGCCGGCCTCGGTCAGCGCCGTGGCATCCGCGACGGCGAAGGGCACGTTGAGCTGCTTGGCCAGCGTCTGCGCGAGGTAGGTCTTGCCGCACCCGGTCGGGCCGATGAGCAGGATGTTGGACTTGGCGATCTCGACGTCGTCGTGGGCGCGGTCGGCCGACGTGAGCGACGTCTTGGCTCGCACGCGCTTGTAGTGGTTGTACACCGCCACGGCCAGGGCGCGCTTGGCGGCATCCTGGCCGATCACGTACTCCTCGAGGAACGAGAAGATCTCCTTCGGCTTCGGCAGCTCGAACTCACCCGACTCCGGCTCGCCGGCCTCAGCGAGGCGTTCCTCGATGATCTCGTTGCACAGCTCGACGCACTCGTCGCAGATGTACACGCCCGGCCCGGCGATGAGCTGCTGCACCTGCTTCTGGCTCTTCCCGCAGAAGGAGCACTTGAGAAGGTCAGCACTCTCCCCGATGCGTGCCATCGCGTCCTCCCTCGCAACGAAATCTGATCCGAGCCTAGCCCGATGCGGCCCCGGTCGGGCCGATCCGCCACGGTTTGGCGGAAACGCGACGAACGAGGGGCGGATGCGTCATCCGCACCCGCCCCTCGTCGAACCGTCGGGCGCTATCGCGCGAGCGCCGGCAGCGTCTTGCGCGATGTGAGCACCTGGTCGATGAGCCCGTACTCGCGGGCCTCCTCGGCCGAGAGGATCTTGTCGCGGTCGATATCGGCGTTGACCTGCTCCATGGTGCGGTTGGAGTGCTTCGCGAGCGTCTCCTCGAGCCAGGTGCGCATGCGCAGGATCTCGGCGGCTTGGATCTCGATGTCGGACGCCTGGCCGTGACCGGCCTCGCCCATCGCCGGCTGGTGGATCAGCACGCGCGCGTTCGGCAGCGCGAGACGACGGCCGGGCGTGCCGGCCGCGGCGATCACGGCCGCCGCCGACGCCGCCTGCCCGAGCACGACGGTCTGGATCTGCGGACGGATGTACTGCATCGTGTCGTAGATCGCGGTCATGGCCGTGAACGAGCCGCCGGGCGAGTTGATGTACATCATGATGTCGCGGTCGGGGTCCATCGACTCGAGGACCAGCAGCTGCGCCATGATGTCGTCGGCCGACGCGTCGTCGACCTGCACGCCGAGGAAGATGATGCGGTCCTCGAAAAGCTTCGCGTAAGGGTCCTGGCGCTTGTAGCCGTAGGCCGTGCGCTCCTCGAAGCTCGGGAGGATGTACCGCGAGCCCGGGGCGGACACGCCGCTGAACGCGGCGCCGCCGAAAGCGGGGATGTTCATTCGCATTCTCTCTTTCTCAGGCCTTGGTGTCTTCGACCTCGGGGGCGGTGCCGCCGCCGCCGGACACGTCGAGCGCGGACTCGCGGATGTGATCGACGAAGCCGTACTCGAGCGCCTCGTGCGCGCTGAACCAGCGATCGCGGTCGCCGTCGCGGTTGATCTGCTCGACCGACTTGCCGGTCTGCGCCGCAGTGATCTCGGCGAGGCGCTTCTTCATGTCGAGGATGAGCTGCGCCTGCGTCTGGATGTCGCTCGCGGTGCCGCCGAAGCCGCCGTGCGGCTGGTGCAGCAGGACGCGCGCGTTGGGGGTGATGTACCGCTTGCCCTTGGTGCCGGCGGTCAGGAGGAGCTGTCCCATCGACGCGGCCATGCCGATGCCGACGGTGACGATGTCGTTCGGGACGAACTGCATCGTGTCGTAGATGGCCATGCCCGCCGTGATCGAGCCGCCGGGCGAGTTGATGTAGAGGTAGATGTCCTTCTTGGGGTCCTCGGCGGCGAGGAGCAGCAGCTTCGCGGCGATCTCGTTCGCGTTGTCGTCGCGCACCTCGGAGCCGAGCCAGATGATGCGGTCCTTCAGCAGTCGATCGAACACACTGGGCTGCAGTGTCGGTTCGGCCATGGATTTCGCTCCGTTTCCTTAGGCGTTGCAACGAATCTATCCGTTGGAACGCGCGTGAACCGGGCTGTTCGCCGTCGGCGGATGCCGCGCCGCGGAGCCGCCCCTCAGGGGGTCCTGCGAGTGCCGTCGACGCCCGGCGGGACCACGTCGCGCGCGTACGCGTCGATCGCGCGACCGTACTGGGCGAGGTGCGGTGCGAGGGCGACGAGGGCGACGGATGCCGCGGCATCCGGCCGTCCGAGGGTGGCGAGCGCGAGCGCACGGAAGGCGGCGACGGCGTCGGCCAGTTCGCCCGCGGAATCACCGATCGCGTCGAGGAGCTCGAGCGACTCGGCGGGTCGGCCGAGGTTGCGCACGGTGGACGCGAGCTGGATCTGCGCCTCGACGCGGGCGCGGCCCGCGAGGCCCAGTGCGAGCGCGCTGCGGTATCGGGGCTCGGCCTCCGCCTCCAGGCCTGCGAAGTCGCGCGCTCCGGCGGCCTCGAACGGACCGCGCGGGTCGTCCACGGGGAGTTCCGCGGCCAGCGCATCGATGCGGTCGATCACCGCGTCCTCGCCGATCTCGGCCGCCGTCGCCCAGACCTCGTCGACGCGGCGCTGCCAGTCGTCCATGGGTGTCCTCATCCTCTCGAAGACGACGGACGGGGTCGGGCAATGGTGCCCGACCCCGTCCGTGGTCGTCCGACGTACCGGTTACTCGGCGTCGGCCTTCTTGGCGGTGCGCTTGCGGGCCGGCTTCTTCTCGTCGACCGGCGCCTCGTCGGCCGCGGGAGCCTCGTCGGCATCCTCTGCCGCGGCCTTCTTGGTGGTGCGCTTTCGTGCCGGCTTCTTCTCGTCGGCAGTCGCCTCGTCGGCGGCGGCCTCATCGGCGGCGGGCTCGGCGGCCTCATCGGCGACGGCGGTGAACTCGGACAGGTCGACGGCGTTGCCGGCGGCATCCGCCACCTTGGCCTTGCCGAGTGCGATCGCGAGCGCCTTGTTGCGGGCGACCTCGCCCACCATGGCGGGGATCTGGCCGTTCTGGCTCAGGATCTGCACGAACTCGTTCGGTTCCATGCCGTACTGGGCGGCGCCCTGCACGAGGTACTGCGTGAGCTCCTCCTGCGAGACCTGGACCTTCTCGGCCTCGGCGATCTTGTCGAGGATGATCTGGGTCTGGAACGCCTTGGTGCTCGCCTCGGTGACCTCGGCGCGGTGCTCGTCGTCCTCGAGACGGCCCTCGGACTCGAGGTGGCGGTGCACCTCGTCCTCGATCACGCTGTCGGCGACGGGGACCTCGACCAGCTCGAGGAGCTTGTCGACGAGGAGGTCGCGCGCCTGGGTGCCCTGGCCGAAGGACTTGTTCTTGGCGACCTGCTCCTTGAGGCTGGCCGTGAGCTCGTCGAGCGTGTCGAACTCGCTCGCGATCTGCGCGAAGTCGTCGTCGGCCTCGGGGAGCTCGCGCTCCTTCACGGCAGTGACGGTGACCGTGATCTCGGCGGTCTCGCCCTGGTGGTCGCCGCCGAGCAGCTTCGAGTCGAAGGTCGTGGTCTCGCCCGCGGTGAGCGACTCGAGCGCCTCGTCGATGCCCTCGAGCAGCTCGCCCGAGCCGATCTCGTACGAGACGCCGCTGGCCGTGTCGACCTCGGCGCCGTCGATCGTGGCCACGAGGTCGAGGGTGACGAAGTCGCCGGTCTTCGCGGGACGGTCGACGGTGATCAGGGTGCCGAATCGGCTGCGGAGGCGCTCGAGCTCCTCGCCCACCTCGTCGTCGCCGACCTCGACCGAGTCGACGGTGAGCTCGAGGCCCGAGTAGTCGGGCAGTTCGATCTCGGGGCGCACGTCGACCTCGATGGCGAGGAGCAGGTCGCCCGAGAAGTCCTTCTCGTTCGGCCACTCGACGATGTCGGCCGACGGGCGGCCGAGCGGGCGGAGCTCGTGCTCGGCGACCGCGGCACGGTAGAAGCTGTCGAGACCCTCGTTGACGGCGTGCTCGAGCACGGCGGCCTTGCCGACCCGCTGGTCGATGATCGGAGCGGGCACCTTGCCCTTGCGGAAGCCGGGCACGTTGATCTGCTCGGCGATGTGCTCGTAGGCGTGGGCGATGCTGGGCTTCAGCTCCTCGGGCGTCACCGAGATGGTGAGCTTGGCGCGCGTCGGGCTCAGCTTCTCAACCGAAGTGGTCGGCATGGGGAAGTCTCTCCTGTTGTGTGAAGTACGTGGTCGAGCCGATGCGACTCGTCGGGGCGACAGGATTCGAACCTGCGACCTCCCGCTCCCAAAGCGGGCGCTCTAGCCAAGCTGAGCTACGCCCCGAGTCGCCGGCTTGACTCGCCGGTCCGGCGCGTCGGCGCGCCGAAGCACGCGATGCGCGGGATGGACCCGGGAAAGTCTACTGCACGCGTCGCGGCCGCCCCGCGTCGCGACCCGTCCGCAACCGTCCTGTGGACGGAGACTCCGTGTGCGCACCGAGGATCCGGCGTTCGGCGCGTGCCAGAGTGAGCGCATGACCGATCAGTCCCCGCCTTCGGCACCCGATCTGCGGCGCTGGCCGAGCGACCCTGCGCACCTGGTCGATGCGACGCTCTGTCCGGCCTGCTTCAGTCCGCTGCATCGGGTGGGCTGCGACGTGTGCGGGCTTCGGCTCGACGTGCCGGCCGCCGCAGAACTATTCGCCGCGGGCGTGCGCGTCCGGGATGCCGAACGTGAGCGCCAGGCCGTGATCGGATCGATGCGTGCCGCGCAGGCGCGAGCCGAGGTCGATGGGCGGCAGCCCATCCCGGCCGCACCGACCCCGCCCCCGCTGCCACCGGTGGCTCCCGAATCGGTCGCGTCCGTGCCCGTACCCATGCCCGCGCCGGTGCCGGTGCCGGTGACATCGGCCCCCGACCGCGGCTCGTCTCCCCCTCCTGAAGCGATCACGCCACCGCATGCGCCGGCCGGCACGCGCCCCCGACGGTCCGGCGTGCAGGTGCTCCTGCTCACCCTCGGCGTCGTCCTCCTCTCCGTCGCCGCGATCGTGTTCCTGCTCGTCGCCTACCTCGTCGCGACGCTCGAGGTGCGATCCGTCATCACGGCCGCGGCGAGCGTCCTCGTGCTCGCGCTCGCGTGGGTACTGCGTGCCCGGGGTCTCGGAGGCACGGCCGAGGGCGTCGCGGCGGTCGCGGTCGTGCTGCTCGTGCTCGACGTCTGGATCGTCCGCGCGAACGAGCTCTTCGGGACCGAGCGGCTCGACGAACTGGGCTACTGGGGCGGCGCGCTGCTGGTGGTCTCGGCGATCCTGGCCGCCGCTCGTTGGGTGAGCCGCGTGCGCGTCCCGGGATTCGCCGCGGCGGCGCTCGCGCCGGTCGGCGCCTTCCTCCTCGGGTTCGGCGCGTCACCCGATGACGAGGTCGGCACGGCGGCCTGGCTCGGCGGGCTGGCTGCCGTGGTCGCAGGCGCCATCGGCCAGTTCGTGCGGCCGACGGTGGAGCGCACCATCATGCTGGCCGGCGGGTTCGGCGGCGGTGCGATCGCGCTGGTCGCCGCGTCCTGGGCGCTCCCGACGATCTCGTGGGGCGCGACCTGTGCACTGCTCGCCTCGTCGGCGTCGTGGGTCGCGCTCCTCCTGGCTCGGTGGCGAGACGCCCGCACCACCGACGCCTGGACGCTCGGCGCCGCCGTCGCCGCGAGCGTCGCCGCGGCGCTCGCGCCGGCCATCGGCGCCGCATTCGAGCTCGATCGCGGCGAGGCGATCTGGATCGCCCCGGCATCCGCCGCCGGAGTCGCCGTCGTCGTTGCGGCGCTCACGCGTGCGGGCGGATCGCCCGGCCGCCACGCGATGGCCGCCTTCGTCGCCGCCGCCGTCGTCGCTGCCGCCGCCGCACTTCCGGCGATCCTCGTGGTTCCCGCACTCGCAGCCGACCTTCCCGCCGCGGCCATGGCCGGATGGCGCGCCGATGCGACTGCGCCACGCTCGCCCGGCGAACTGCTCGGCCTCGACGAGTTGCGCCTCGGCGCCGTGATCGCACCGCTCGCGCTCGCCGTCGGCGCCGTCATCGCGCTCGGCCTGCTGCGCCGACTCCGTCCGCTCGCCGCAGTTCCCACCGCGCTCGCGCTCACCGGCGCCGGCGCCGCCGCCGTCGCGGCTCCCACCCTCCTCGCGGTCATGGGCATCCTCCTCGGCGTGGCGATCGTCGCGCTGGTCGCCGCTGCGCTCCCCGCCGTCCGCTCCCTGCCGGGAGTCACCGCGGTGCTCGCCGTCTTCGGAGTGACCTCGGCCGCCACGGCCTGGGCCCTCTCGCACGCGAGTGTCGACCTGTGGTGGTGGGCGGTGCCCGTGGTGGTCGCGGCGGCCCTCGGCGGGCGTGCGCTCGCGAGCCGGGTATGGTCCGATCCGACCTCGGCCGTCGCCGCGCCGCTCCATACCGTCGCGGCGACCGCGATGGTGATCCTCGCCGCGTTCGCGCTGCCGGGATGGGCCATCGTGGCGGAGACGCCGTTCCCGGAGCCGTGGCGATCGGGAGTGTTCCTGCTCGCACTGACCGGTTCCGTCCTGGTGGCTGTGCCGGCGGCGTTCCCGCGGATGCCACGGACCGACCGCCTGGCGATCGTCGTCCCGTCGTTCGCAGCCGGCCTCGGCGGCAGCATCCTCCTCGCCGCCATGCCGCCCATGCCGCTCGACTGGATCCCGGCCGCCGTACTCGTCGGCTCCGGCGCGGCATGGATCCGATCCGACCTCATGCCCATCCGCCACGCGGCCGCAGCCATCGTGCCCGTCTCGATGGGATTCGCGGGCGCCGGACTCATGACGGCGTACGGGCCAACGGGCGGCGCGGGATACGGGATGGCCGCCGCGGCACTGCTGGCCGCCGTGCTCGCCCTCGTCGTCGTGCCGCACGATCAAACGACACATTGGGCGTGGAGCGGCGCCGTCGGCCTGGTCGCCCTCATCGCGCTCATCAGCACCATGGTCCCCCGGACGGACGCGGCCGAACCGTGGATCGTCCTGCTCGTCCTGGCACCCGTCCCGATCCTCATCGCAGCTCTCGACGGCGACCCGATCGGGGGCGCCTCGCCGACGCGCCACCTGTCCTGGCTGACGCTGGTGCTCGCGATCGGCAGCGTCTGGGCGTGGATCGGCGAGCAGGACGTGCGCGAGGTTGAGTCGTACACCCTCCCGCTCGCCGGGGCCCTGCTCGCCGCCGGCGCACTGATCATGTGGCGGCGCGCGTCGGTCGACGGCACCGCCGCCGGCCGGAGCGCCGTGCTTGCTTCCGCGGCCGCCGTCGCGGTGCTGCCCAGCGTCGCCACGGCCGGTGACTCGGAGCTCCGAGTGCTGGTCCTCGTCTCTTCCGGAACCGTCGCCGTCCTCGCGGGATTCTTCCTGCCGGAGCGTTTCCGAGGCGTGCCGGTGCGCATGCTCACAGTCGGTACCGGGTGGGTCGCGGTCACCGGCGCAGCCCTCGTTCGCGGCACCGCGGTCGCGCTGGGCGAACCCAGCCGGCTGATCATCGAGTTCTGGCCGCTCATCGCGCTCGCCGTGGGCCTCGCGGCGGCGGTCGCGTGGGTCCGCACGCAGAGCCGCCCCGCGGTCGCGGCCGAGTGGGCCTTCGTCGCCTCGGTGATCGCGGCGTGCGTCCCGACGCTGGCCGCCATCCTGGAGGATCGCCACGCACTGATCCGCGCGGCGGTCATGATGTCCGCGCTGGCCGTACTCCACATCGCCAATGCCGCCAGCGACGCACGGCCCATCGGCGGACCGGTCGTACGGTGGTCGAGCGTCGGGGCCTTCGTGGTCACCGGCATGCCCGCACTCACTGCCGGAACCGTCGATCCGTTCGACGTGGTGACCGTTCCGATCGCGATCGGACTGATCAGCGCGGGTTCCCTCGCACTGAGGAGGGACAGGACACTCGGCAGTTGGCCCGCACTCGGTCCGGGCCTGGCCGTGCTCCTGGTGCCGGCCCTCGTCGCCGACTGGACCGAACCCGAACTGTGGCGACTCGTCGCGCTCGGCGTGGTCTCCGCCGCGGCGGTCGCGGTCGGCGCAGCCCTCAGACTCCAGGCGCCGCTGCTCGTCGGCGGCGCGGTCCTCCTCGTCCATGGGATCGTGCAGCTCTGGCCGTACCTCAGCGCGTTCTACGAGGACGTGTGGTGGTGGCTGTGGCTCGGCATCGCCGGTGCGCTCCTCATCGCGATCGCGGCGACCTACGAACGCCAGGTGCGCCTCGCCCGCAGCGCCATCCGCACGATCGCAGCGCTCCGCTAGCCAGGCGCCCACGCCGACGCCGGTCACGGACCGGACCCGCCCGTGTACTACGATGATCGGGTGCCCGAGAGGGCGCACGGGGATGTAGCTCAATGGCAGAGCCTCAGTCTTCCAAACTGATGGTGCGGGTTCGATTCCCGTCATCCCCTCTCTGTGATGTCTCAGGACATCGTGAACGGCCGGACCCGCGGATGACGCGGGTCCGGCCGTTTCCGTTCCACCTCCTTCAGGGCCGGCAGAGGATTCTGCGATCAGGTGCATCCGATTCCCCGCCTGGAAGGGAAGTACAGGTATCGGGTGATCCCACCCGCCGACAGAAGGGGAAGTCCAATGAAGCGCATTCTCGCCACCGGATTCGTCGCCGCGCTCGCCACGTTCGGCGTCGCCGGCACCGCGCACGCTGCGCCCGCCGACGCGGCCTGCTTCGGTCAGGTGCACAAGACCATCAACACCGAGGGCGCCCTCGGATTCACGAACGTCGGCGACGTCGTCACGGCGCTCGGCGGCCAGGGCAAGAACGAGACCGCCAGGGGCATCTGCGGCGACTGACGCTCGCCGACCTCATCCACCCTGTCGTCGGCGGCTCGGAACCCCGTGTTCCGAGCCGCCGACTCGCGTGCCCGATGAGGTCCCTCCACGTCCCGTGCTCGGGAGTACTCTGGACGGTGCAGCAGCACCGTGGCCTCGAGGGGGTACGTCATGGGTGCAACCCGGTCGGAACGGACGCGGGTCATCGCCGATCTGGCGTGGCTCGGAGGAATGATCCAGGTGGCCTTCGGCACGGCCTTGCTCGTCGGCCCTGAGGCTCCCGTCGTCGCCGCGACGCTCGCGATGGTCGGCGGCGCGGCCGTGATGCTCGCCGGAACGCTCGTGCTGTTCGGCGTCCGCACCTCGTGGACCGTCGTCACGGTCGCCTTCGTGCTCTCCTTCGGAGCCGCGGTCTACGCGGCCTGGGTCGCCGCGCCCTACTGGAGGGGTGCCCTCATCGTGGCGGCGCTCGCGCTCGGCGGACTCGTCGTGGGATGGACGCAGCGCCGGCCCGCGCCACTCGATGCGCGCGCGGGTGATGCGTCGTGACGGGCTCGCCGTCGAACACGCGCTCAGGATCGCGGCACCGGTCGCGCATGCACCCGAGCCGGCCCGAATCGGGTCTGGCCGGCCGATGGACCGAGATCGACGGCATCGAGGTGTTCTACCGGGAGTCGCAGAACCCGCCCGACGCGCCGGTCATGATGCACGTGCACGGGTTCGGACTCTCGGGCCGGTACCTGCTCCCCACCGCGGAACGGCTCGGCGACGACTTCCACACGCTCGTCCCCGATCTCCCGGGCTTCGGGCGGAGCCAGCGGATGGCGAACGCCCTCGACGTCCCCGACCTGGCTCACGCCGCCGCGCGCTTCCTCGACGACCGCGGCGTCGAGGAAGTGACGCTCGTCGGAAACTCGATGGGATGTCCCGTCATCACGGAGTTCGCGTACCACCATCCCGACCGCCTCGAGCGAGCCGTGCTCGTCTCGCCCGCCGGCGGGCTGTTCAACCAGCCGCTCTCCCGCGCCATACGGCAGCTCAGCCGCGACGGCATGCGCGAACCGCCCCGCATGATCGGCGTCGCCGCGCCCGACTACCTCCGATTCGGCGTGCCGAGCACGCTCAGGATGTTCCGTGCGCTCACCCAGTACCCGTCCCTGGACCGGCTGCTGGACCTCAGCGTCCCGACGCTCGTGGTGATCGGCGATCGCGACCCGCTGATGCCGCCGCCGAGCCGCGTGCACGAGGTGGCGGCGATGACCGACTCGCACGTGCTCCTCGTGGGCATCCGCGGTGCCGCGCACGCCATCAACTTCAGCCACCCGGGCGAACTCGCTCACATCATCCGCCAGTTCATGGCCGACCGGCCGATCACGGACGACCCGGAGTCACCCGGGGTATCGCGCGTGGTCGAGATCCATCGCGGCCCGCACCATCCGCGACCCTCGACCGACTGAGACGAGCAGCCACGCCGTCAACCCCCCGCCGATCCGGTGGGAATCCCGGCGCGGCGTCCGACGTTCGGCGTAGCGTGGCATGCGTCACGTCATCGAGTGGAAGGGGACCACATGACCGACTCCAAGACCGCATCGAAGACCGCATCGCGGAAGCCCAAGGCACCGATGAAGGGGGCCGACCCCGAGGTCGCCTCGGGCGTGTCGCAGTTCTTCACCCCGATGGTCCATGAGCTGACCGCGCTCGCACTGAACGGGAAGCAGGCGCACTGGAACGTGCGCGGCCGCGACTTCCTCGAGGTGCACGAGTTTCTCGACGTCGTCGTGGAGCACGCGCAGGAATGGGCCGACCTCGCCGCCGAGCGGGTCGTCGCGCTCGGCCTGCCGATCGACGCACGCCTGGCGACCATCGCCAAGGAGAGCGATGCGGTGAACCCGTCGGCGGGCTTCAAGCAGTCCGACGAGACCATCACCGACGTGGTCGCGCAGATCGACGTCGCCACCGAGAAGGTCAACGCGGCGATCGAGGGCCTCGAGGAGCTCGACCCCACGAGCCAGGACGTCGCCATCGAGATCCGGCGCGGCCTCGACAAGGACCGCTGGTTCCTCGCGGCGCACGTGAGCGTGAAGTAATCGCGAGCGCCTCGCCGCCGCGAACGCGCGGCAGCGACGGGCCCGGGTGCACAATGCCGGTATGGCGGATGCGCCCGGGCCCGACCCGTCGCCGCCGGACTCCGGCGACGCGCTCGGAGCCGACGGCCTCACCGACGCCCAGAAGTCCCTCCGCGCCCAACTGCTCGCGACCGAACACTGGAGCCTGCTCGCGTCGCGCAGCACGACCCAAGGCGAAGTGCTCACGAGGATCGCGATCTTCCTCACCGTGGTCTCCGCCGGGCTCATCGGGCTCGGGATCCTCGGCAACGCGACCCAGTTCCGAGGATGGTTCGGAGTCGCGGCCCTCGGTGTCCTGTTCCTCCTGCTCCTGCTCGGCCTGATCACCATGCTCCGCGCCTTCAACACGGCGACGGAGGACCTCATGTACGTCCTCGCGATGAACCGGCTGCGGGCGGCGTACCTCGACCTCGACCCGGGCCTCGAGCCCTACCTGATGATGTCGCCGTTCGACGACATGCGAGGCTCGGAGGTCACGTACCACGTGTTCTTCCCGCGCCCGGCCACCCAGATCCTCGGCAGCTCGATGATGATCATCTCGGTCGTGACCTCCACCGTGGCCGGCCTCTTGGCGGGCGGGGTGGCGGCGTCGTTCGACGCGCCGGTCGGGGTGTGCGTCGCGGTGGGCGTCGTCGTCGGAATGGGCGCGCTCGTCTGGATGCTGCGCCGCGGGTACGACTTGTACCGTCGCGTGTGGCGCGAGCACACGCCGCTGCGACCTACGCCGCCGACGGCGTGAGGCCGCCTACCGGCGCAGCCACGCGAGCACGGCGAGCACGCGCCGGTGGTCGGTCCCGGAGTCCTCCAGCCCCAGCTTCTGGAAGATGGACGTCACGTTCTTCTCGACCGCCCCGACGCCGATGAACAACTGCGTGGCGATGCCCGAGTTGGTGCGACCCTCGGCCATGAGCTCGAGCACCTCGCGTTCGCGCGGCGTGAGGGCTGCGAGCGGGTCGCCGCGTCGCGAGAGGAGCTCCCGCACCACCTGCGGGTCGAGCACGGTGCCTCCGTCGTGCACGCGCTCGACCGCGTCCTGGAGGTCCTCGAGCGACGCGACGCGATCCTTCAGCAAGTAGCCCATACCGCCGTCGGCCGATGCGAGGAGCTCATGCGCGTACGTGCCCTCGACGTACTGGCTGAGCAGCAGCACCCCGAGCCCGGGCACCCGTCGTCGCAACTCGATGGCGGCTCGGACGCCCTCGCCGCGGAACGTCGGCGGCATGCGCACGTCGAGCACCGCGACATCCGGCCCCACCCGATCGACTTCGGACAGCAGCGCCTCGGCGTCGCCGTAGGCGCCGACCGTCTCGAAACCGGCCTCGTCGAACAGCCGCACGAGTCCCTCGCGCAGGAGCATCGAATCCTCGGCGAGCACGACGCGGATCGGACGGTCGGACGTGGCGGTCACGCGCCCACACTAGCGGCCGGCACGTACGGGAAGTGGGCGCCGATCACGGTCGGACCGCCGGCGGGGCTGTCGAGGACGAGCACCCCGCCGAGCCCTCGGACGCGCTCGTCGAGTCCGGCGAGCCCGTGGCCCGGCATCGCCGTCGCGCCGCCGTGCCCGTTGTCGGTGACCCAGAGGTCGAGCCAGTGACCGGAGGCGCCGGTGTCGCGAGTCGAGAGACGAAGCCGGATGGCGCTCGCCGACGAATGCTTGGCCGCGTTGGTGAGCAGCTCGGCCGCGATGAAGTACGCGTTGCGCTCGATCGCGGCGGGCAGCACGGCGTCCGCCGGGAGATCGAGCTCGAGTATCACCGGCACCGGGCTGCGACCGGCCAGCGATTCGAGCGCGCTCGCGAGGCCGCGGTCCTGCAGCAGCGGCGGCGCGAATCCGCGTGAGAGCGCGCGCAGCTCGTCCAGCGTGTCACGGGCCTGTTCGCGCGCCTCCCCCAGCAGCGAGCGTGCGGCGTCGGGGTCGGCCTCGAGCTTGCGCTCGATCGCGGCCAGGTCCATCTGCAGGCGCACGAGGCGCTGCTGCGGGCCGTCGTGGATGTCGCGCTCGAGGCGCCGCAGCGCGGCGTCCTCGGCCTGGACGGCCGCGCCGCGCGAGGCCGCGAGCTGCTGCACCTGGCGCTGGAGCGCCTCGGAGCGCCACGCTCCGAGCATGCCGCGCGCGATCTGATCGTGCATCCACGTGAGCCCAGCGGTCACGAACGGGAGCGTGAGGAGGAAGACGGCGCCGAGCAGGAACTGCGCGATGGATTCGCCGACCAGCGGCTCGACGTCGACGGCCGCGGCCCCTCCGGGCCAGATGCGGTCGAGCACCCACTCGTGCGGCCAGAACTCCCGCCCGTCCACGGGGATGAACATGGCCCAGAACCAGTACGTGACGCCGCCGAGACCGACCGCGAGCCAGACGACGGTGACGGTCCAGCTGAACAGCGCGACGATGGGGGCGACGATCATGCCGTGCAGCAGGTAGAGCCAGTAGTGCCCGTCGACGAAGGGAGCGAAGAAGGCACGCCACGGTCCGTCGCCGGCCGGGGCCGCGGCATCCCAGTTGGGTCGCCGGATCTCGGGGCGCCCGGCCCACGCCAGTCGCACGAGCTCGACCAGGCCGAAACCGCGTGCCGTGTAGAGCGCCGCGACCACGATCGCGAGGCCGACCACGACGACGAGCAGGCTCACGCCGGTCGAGAAGAGCGTGACGAGCACGACGAACCCGACGATCGCGATGGGGAATCCGAGCAGGAGGTAGCCGAGCTCGCGCGGCACCGCCGCCCACAGCCCGCCGTACCCGCGCCGTCGTCGCACGGCGGCGTCACCCGTCGGCTGTGCGGCGCGAGGCGCGCTCGCGGAGTCAATGGTGGTCATGATCGGTCTCCTCGGTCATCGTCGCACGCTGACCGGGCTCGACGACGGCGAACTGGCCCATCATCCCCTGGTCCTCGTGCCACAGCAGGTGGCAGTGGTACATGTACGGCGTGTCCGGATCGGCGTAGTCCTCGAACCGGAGGATCAGTTCGTACTCGGTCTCGGGCCGGACGAAGATCGTGTCCTTCCATCCGGCGAGCTCAGGCGGCGGCGCAGCGCCGTCGATCGATGCGATGCGGAACTGCACGTCGTGGACGTGGAAGCTGTGCGGCATCGCGCTGGCGTTCTCGACCCGCCAGCGTTCGGTGGTGCCGACGGTCGTCGAGTGGTCGATCCGGTCGAGCTGCATCTGCCGACCGTCGATCTGGAAGCCGTCGAGCGTGAAGGTCCGCGTCTCGACCACGTCCTCGGTGCCGACGGGCGGGAGGTCCGCGAGGCGGTCGGGCACGTCGGGGGCCGGGTCGAGCTCGGCTGCGGCGCGCAGCTCGAGCACGTCGAACTCGTCGGTCCCGCCGTTCATGGCCGCGATCGTGGGCTGCAGCCCCGCGGCGTCCGGCGTCATGACGGACTGGAGCGTGAGCCGCTCGCCGGGCGCCACGCGCACGAGCACCTCGGCGCGTTCGCCGGGCGAGAGCACGACGCGGTCGAGCGCGACGGATGCCTCGAGGAGCCCGCCGTCCGTCGCGATCAGCTCGGACTGCCGCCCGTCCTCCCACGTGAAGGCGTAGCTCCGGGCGGTCGATGCGTTCAGCAGCCGCAGCCGCACCAGCTCGTCATGGACCTCGGCGTACGGACCGCGCGCGCCGTTCACGAGCAGCTCGTCGCCGAGCCGGCCGGCGAAGCCCTGCGCGGACGACTCGATGCGACCCTCGTCGGTGAACGCGGCATCCTGGACGATGACCGGCAGGTCGTCGACACCGTACTCGCGCGGCAGCGGCAGCGCCGCCTCGGCGTCGTCGCGCACGAGGAACATGCCTGCGAGGCCGCGCGCGACGTGCTGCTCGGTCTCGCCGTGCGGGTGAGGGTGGTACCAGAGTGTCGCGGCGGGTTGGTCGATGGTCCACTCGGGCGACCATGCGCCACCGGGATCGATCATCTGGTGCGGACCGCCGTCCATCTCGGCGGGGAGGTGCATGCCGTGCCAGTGCACGATCGTCGCGACGTCCAGGCCGTTGGCGACGTCGACCCGCACGCGCTCGCCGCGATCGGCGACGAGCGTGGGCCCCAGGTAGGCGCCGTCGAAGCCCCAGGTCTCGCTCTCGACGCCGGGTGCGAATTCCGTCGTGCCGGCCTGCGCCTCGAGCGAGAAGACGCGGGTGCCGTCGGCGTCGATGGTCGACGGGGCGAGCGGCGGGATCGGCAGCGGCGTGTCGAAGTCGACCTCACCGACGGTCGACACGCGTGCCGGGCCGACGAGCCCGCACCCCGCGAACGCCACGGACACGGCGACGCCCGCGGCCAGGAGGCCGAGCGCAGTCGCAGCGGCGCGCGGGCGACGGACGGCGGAGGGTCGGGACGTGGCGATGCGAGCGTGCGGAGGCATGCATCCAGACTCGCGTCGGGTGCGCCGCCGCCCCAGCCGGCGGGCATCCGAAGCGGGACGGGGGTCAACCCCCGGCAGCGGTCGTGCCGGGGGCGTCAGCGAGCGTCGTGCGTGATGCGGCCCGCGAGGAGGGTGATCGTCACGGGCATCTCGCGCAGCTCGGCGCCCTCCGTTGCGACCGGGTCGCGCTCCACGATCGCGAGATCGGCCACTGCCCCCTCGCGGACCTCGGATCCGGCGCCGTCGGTCGACGCGGCGAGTGCGAGGCGCGCGTCGATCGCCTGCTCGGGATGCCAGGGCTCGCGGCCGTCGCGTGCGCGACCCACCGCGGCCGCGATGGCCGCCCACGGGTCGAGCCGCGCCACCGGCGCGTCCGAGCCGAGTGCGAGCTCGACGCCGGCGTCGGCGAGGTCGCGCAGCATGAACGCCCGATCGGTTCGTCCGGGCCAGTACCGCTCGGCGACGTCGCGGTCGTCCATCGCATGCTCGGGCTGCACGCTGGCCACGACGCCGAGACTCGCGAACCGCGCGAGGTCCTCGCGCCGCAGCAGCTGCGCGTGCTCGATGCTCGCGCGGCCGCCCCATCCGCTCGGCTGCACCGCTTCGAGCGCGTCGAGCGCGCGCTCGTTCGCGCGGTCGCCGATGGCGTGCACGGCCGGATCGAGGCCGATCTCACGGGCCCGCCGCAGGTGCGGCACGAGCTCGTCGTACGGCACGTTGGCCTGTCCGTACGGGTGCTCGTCGGGTCCGAGCCCGGGGTACGGGTCGACGCACCAGGCGGTGCGCGTGTTGAGCGAGCCGTCGGTGATCACCTTGTAGCCGCCCACCCGCACGAGCCCGTCGGTGCCCTCGATCGCGTCGCCCGTACGCAGTCGGGCATCGGCGGCGCGCTCGAGATGCTGGGTGTAGACGCCGAACCGCACGCGCAGGGCGTCGAAGCCCGCCGCGGCGCGACGCGCCCAGTCGTCGCGATTCCAGCGCATCTCGTAGTCGACCACGCCCACGACACCGCGTGCCGCGGCCGCGCGGGCGGCGTCGGCGACCCAGTCGTCCAGCACGTCGTCGGCGACGTCGTCGAGTTCGCGCACGAGCCGGAAGCAGTCGTCCTCGCGGAGCACGCCGCTCGCGCCGGCGCGCTCGAGCAGGCCGTGGCGGCGGCCGGCCGCGGAGTTCACCCAGCACGAGTGCAGGTCGCCCGACACCAGCACGACGGGGACGTCGCCGGCGACTCGGTCGAGCAGGTCGATGCGCTGCCGATCGGGCCAGAGGCCGTCGCGGTAGCCCATGCCGACCACCTCGCCGGCGCCGTCGCGCACGGCGGCCGCGACGAGCGCGGCCGCCTCGAGGGCCGAGGACACGGCGCCGAGGTCCAGGCGGCGCGCGGCCATCGCCCACTGCGCCAGGTGCACGTGCCGGTCCCACAGCCCGGGCACGATGAAGCGACCGTCGAGGTCGAGGCGTTCGGCAGCGGATGCCGCGTCCGCGACGCCACCCGCCGGTGCGGCTCCTGCGGGAACCACCGCCCGCACCGTTCCGTCGGCGACGTGCACGTCGACAGGCGCGTCGGCACCGGGCAGGCGCACGCCGGCGAGGAGCACGGGCGTCGCCGTCGGCGCGCCATCCGATCCGCTCACGCCTGGGCCGCCCGGAACGCCTCGTGCGTCCGACGCATCTCGGCCGCCAGCGCGGGGCTCGCGTACGGGCCGTCGCCCTCGAGCTCGGCGATGATGCGGTCGACGGTCTCGGCCGGCTTGTTCTGGCTCATCTTGTTCTTTGCGACGAAGCGCGTGATGGGGATGCGCAGGCCCACGGTGCCCGCCGAGATGCGGTCGGCGTACGCGGCGTTCTCGGGCGTCGATCGCATGCCGCGCGGCTCGGGCAGGCGCTGTTCGAAGTGGTCGACGAGGGCCTCGAGCACGCGCAGGTTCTCGTCGGCGTCGAGCAGTTCGGGCGTGCCGTGCAGGTGCGCGGTCACGAAGTTCCAGGTCGGCACCGCCGGGTTCGCGTCGTACCAACCGGGCGAGATGTAGCCGTGCGGGCCCTGCACGATCACGAGCACCTCATGGCGGCCGAGCTCGTGGACCTGCTCGTCGGGGCGGCCGACGTGCGTGAGCAGCACGATGCCCTCGGCGGTCTCGTCGAGCAGCACGGGGTAGTGCGACGCGACCAGCCCCGAGGCGTCCGTCATGCTCACGATCGTGGCCCACGGATGCTCGCGGACCAGCCGCTTGACGCCCTCCTCGCTGGCGAGGGTGAAGCTCGGGTTCTGTCTCATTCCGCTCCTAGGCCTGGCAGTACGGGCACCAGTACAGCTTGCGCCCGCCGATCTCCTCCATGGCGATGTTGGTGCCGCACACCCGGCACGGCAGCCCCTCGCGCTTGTACACCCAGTGCCGGTCGGCGCGGTTGGCCATCGCGGCCCGCCACGCCTCGTCGTCGAGGTCGTCCATGGTCATCATCTGGCCGGTCTCGACCCCGATGCGCAGCAGCTTCGCCCAGTCGCGCCAGAGGTGCCGCACGTGCTCCTCGGGCACCTGGCGGCCCGGCGTGTGCGGGTTCTGGCGCGCCCGGAACAGGAGCTCGGCACGGTAGACGTTGCCGATGCCCGAGACGACGTTCTGGTCCATGAGGAGGAGGCCGATCGGCGTCGGCTTGCGCCGCACGACGCTCGTGAACCGATCCTCGGCTTCGGGCCCGTCATAGAGGAGCGGGTCGGGGCCGAGCCGCGCGACCACCTGCTCGACCTGCGGTGGATCGAGCACTTCGCACGCCGTCGGCCCGCGGAGGTCGGCGACGACCGACTCGGTGAGGAGCCGGACGCGCACCTGCCCGACCGGTTCGGGCGGGAACGCCTCGAGCGCGTCGCCCTCGCCCTCGCGCTCGGACTCGGACATGCGCAGGCGCGTGCGACGGGGGGCGCCGATCGACGTGATCGAGTTCTCGCCGGCCGTGTCGAGCACGACGGCGTCGGGGTTCGGCCCGTCGAGGAACGTTCCCTTCTGGTTGGTCTGCCCCATGCGCCCGTTGGACGACGCGATGGTGGCATCCATCAGGATGTCGCCGGCGAAGTCCCACGCGCCGTACATGCCGAGGTGCACCCGCAGCCAGCGGTCGCCCTCGAAGCCGAGGAACATCTGCTTGCCCACGGCGCGGGCATCCGTCATCCGCCGCCCGTCGAGGTCGGCCGCGCCCTCGGCGAACCGGCCCTGGGGGCTCGAAGCGCGAACGAGATGGCCCACGAAGTTGCGCTCGAACTGGCGGGTGATGCGGTGGACGGAATGGCCCTCGGGCACCGGCGCTACTCCCCCGCCGGCGCCTCGGCCGACGCCTCGACACGCCGTGCTGAGCCCGTCGAAGCATCGACGCCCTTGCCCGCGATGTCGCCCGTGGTCTCGTACTCGGCGAGCTGCCCGATACGGCGCATGTGGCGCTCGTCGCCCGAGAACGGCTCGGCGATGAAGGCGTCGATGTAGCGGATCGCCTCTTCGACGGTGTGCTGGCGTGCGCCGATCGAGATCACGTTCGCATCGTTGTGCTGGCGCGCGAGGATCGCGGTGTCCATGCTCCAGACGAGCGCCGCGCGGATGCCGCGCACCTTGTTCGCGGCGATCTGCTCGCCGTTGCCCGACCCGCCGAACACGACACCGAGCGCGCGCACGCCCGCGGCCTGATCGCGTGCCACGGCGAGCGCGGCGTTGATGCAGAAGGCGGGGTAGTCGTCGAGCGCGTCGTACTCGGTGGGACCGTGGTCGACGACCTCGTGCCCGCCGTTGGTCAGGTGCGCCTGCAGCGTGCGGCTGAACTCGAGGCCGGCGTGGTCGGTCGCGATGTGGATGCGCATGGGGCAAGTCTAGGGATCCGGCACCCATCGGACGGCACGGCCGTGGGGCTGCGCCCACGCGAGCTGCACGCCGTCGAGTGCCACGACGACATCGGAGCTCTCGTTCGGCACGTCCTCGCGCACGCGGATGCCGGGCATCACGGTTCGCCCCTCCACCGAGAGCCAGTGTCCCGGGAGTCGGCGCACGTGCTCGGCGAAATGCGCTCGACCGGGAGCGTCGACGTAGGCGAGCACGGCGGTGTGGAATACAACGAGGGTCGCATCGGCCGGCGCCTCGGCGACGAGCGCGTCGAGCTCCGCATCGAGGTCGCCGGCCACGATGCGCGGGGGGTCGGCCGCCACGATCGCGGCAGCGGCCCGCAGGCGCGCGCGTCGGTCGTCGTGCTCGGGCCAGATGAGCGCGTCGAGCCACGCGAGGTCGTCGGGATCGCGGACGCCGAGCGGGTTGAGGTCGATGCCGCCACGCCAGACGACCTCGGGGAGGTGATCGGGCACGGGAACGGGCCCGGTCGTGGCGCAGTCGATGACGACCGGACTGGGTCCGTCGACGGGGTGGAGCAGCGGATGGCCCGGGTAACGGTAGCTGTACCGATCGGGGAAGAGGCAGAGTCCCGCGGACGTCCCGACCTCGAGGAGCGCGAGCGGACCGTCGATCGCGGCGAGCACCGGGATGTGGAGCGCGCATCGAGCCGCCTCGTTCGTCTGCGTGGCATGCGTCGAGGCCGTGGCCCGCACGTCGGACCAATGGGCTCGCAGCCAGTCGCGGAACGGCGGGTACGGCCCGGACGGCGCCCCGTGGAATCTCGCCGCCGTGAAGACGAGGTTCGGCTGTCGCTTCGCTGCGGGGAGCTCGTCGATGAGATCGATCGTTGCGGGATCGCCGGCGACGCCCAAGGCCCAGTCCGCGTAGACGGGCGACGTACCCCGCGCCTCGACCTCGGCGAACACCCGGTACCGTTCCGCGGTCGACTCCGCGGCATCCGTGCTCTCGCGCATACCGCCACGCTACGACCGCGTCAGGGCTGGGGTGCACGTCGCACGCGGGGCTAGGCTGATCGGGTTGCCCGCGCCACGAACGCCGGGCCGACGCATCCGTTCGACGCAGATGGAGACCCGCGTGCCTGGAGAGAACCTCACCCGCATCGAAGCCGAGGAGCGCGCCGCGCTCGTGACGGTGCACGACTACGACGTCAGGCTCGACGTCACGACCGGCCCGGAGGTGTTCCGCTCCGAGACGACCGTGCGGTTCGCCGCTCGCGAGGGGGCGTCGACGTTCATCGACGCGATCACGGCCGCCGTGCACTCGGTCACCCTCAACGGCGTCGAGCTCGACCCGGCCGAGGTGAGCGACGGCGTGCGCATCCAGCTTGCCGACCTGAAGGTCGAGAACGAGCTGACCGTCGTCGCCGATGGCCGCTACATGCACACGGGCGAGGGCCTGCACCGCTTCGTCGACCCGGTCGACGACGAGGTGTACCTCTACACGCAGTTCGAGGTGCCCGACTCGCGCCGCATGTACGCGGTGTTCGAGCAGCCCGACCTCAAGGCGGCATTCCGTTTCACGGTCACCGCGCCGGCGCACTGGCAGGTCGTGTCGAACTCGCCGACGCCCGAGCCGGTCGCCGCCCACGAGGGCGCCACGACCTGGGCGTTCGAGCCGACCCCGCGCATCTCGAGCTACATCACCGCGCTCATCGCAGGACCCTACGACGTCGTGCGCGACGAGCTGACCAGCGCCGACGGCCGGGTCGTCCCGCTCGGCGTCTTCGCGCGCAAGAGCCTCTCGGAGTACCTCGACGCCGACTACATCTTCGAGAAGACCAAGCAGGGCTTCGAGTACTTCGAGGCCAAGTTCGGAGTGCCGTACCCGTTCGCGAAGTACGACCAGCTGTTCGTGCCCGAGTACAACGCGGGTGCGATGGAGAACGCGGGTGCGGTCACCTTCACCGAGTTCTACGTGTTCCGCTCCAAGGTGACCGACGCCGTGAAGGAGCGCCGCGTCGTCACGATCCTGCATGAGCTCGCGCACATGTGGTTCGGCGACCTCGTGACCATGAAGTGGTGGAACGACCTGTGGCTGAACGAGTCGTTCGCCGAGTGGGCCTCGACGATCGCGACGGCCGAGGCGACCGAGTGGCACGGCGCGTGGACCACGTTCAACGCGATGGAGAAGAGCTGGGCGTACCGCCAGGACCAGCTGCCCTCGACGCACCCGATCGTCGCCGAGATCCGCGACCTCGAGGACGTGCTCGTCAACTTCGACGGCATCACGTACGCCAAGGGCGGTTCGGTGCTCAAGCAGCTTGCGGCCTGGGTGGGCGTCGACGCCTTCTTCGCCGGGGTCTCCGCGTACTTCCGCAAGCACGCCTGGGGCAACACGACGCTCGCCGACCTGCTCGCCGAGCTCGAGGTCGCGAGCGGCCGCGATCTCTCCGGGTGGTCCGGGCAGTGGCTCGAGACCGCGGGCGTCAACACGCTGCGTCCCGAGTTCGAGACCGACGACGACGCGCGCATCACCTCGTTCGCAGTCCTCCAGTCCGCGATCGCCGAGCACCCCACCATCCGCCCGCACCGCCTCGCGATCGGGTTCTACAACCTGAAGGACGGCAAGCTCGTGCGGGATCACCGCGTCGAGCTCGACGTCGACGGCGAGCGCACCGAGGTCGCCGAAGTCGTGGGCCTCGCGCGCCCCGACCTGGTGCTGCTCAACGACGACGACCTCGCGTACGCCAAGATCCGACTCGACGCGGCATCGCACGGCGTCGCCCTCGCCAACCTGTCCGAGATCGACGACTCGCTGGCGCGCGCGCTGGTGTGGGGCTCGGTGTGGGACGCCACGCGCGACGCCGAGACGCGGGCGACCGACTACCTGGCGCTCGTCCTCGGCAACATCGCGAGCGAGACCGAGTCGACGACGCTCCGCATCGTGCTGGCCAACGCGATCCTCGCCGCGAGCGCCTACACCGATCCCGCACGACGCGCCGACGCGCAGCGGCGGCTCGCCGACGGGTTCTGGGAGCTCTCGTCGCAGGCCGAGCCGGGCAGTGACGCGCAGTTCCAGTTCGTCAAGTCGTTCGCCGCGATCGCCGAGCGGGGATCGCACCTCGACGACCTCCAGGCACTCTACGAGGGCTCGCTCGAGCTCGACGGCCTCGCCGTCGACACCGACCTCGGCTGGGAGCTGCTCGTCGCGCTGGCCGCGGCCGGCCGGGCAGGCGATGACGAGATCGACGCGCGCCTCGCGACCGACGACACCGTGACCGGTCGCGAGGCGGCCGCGAAGGCCCGCGCCGCGATCCCGACCGTCGAGGCCAAGGAGCGCGCGTGGGCGTCGATCGTCGACGTCGACACCGCGTCGAACTCGGTCGTGCGCGACACCGCGGCCGGCTTCCTCCGCGCCGCCGACCCTGCGCTGCTCGAGGCGTTCGTCGAGCGCTATTTCGACATGCTCGAGCGCGTCTGGGAGCAGCGCAGCTACGCGATCGCCGAGAAGCTCGTCGACGGCCTCTACCCGTCGCCGCTCGCGAACGCCGCGCTGGCCGAGGCGAGCCGCGGATGGCTCGACGCCCACCCCGACGCGCCGCCGGCGCTGCGCCGCCTCGTCGTCGAGAGCCTCGCGGGCGTCGACCGCGCGGTGGCCGCCCAGCAGCGCGACGCGCAGGAGGCGTGAGGATGCCGGCTGCTGATCTCACCCGACTCGAAGCCGAGGAGCGGGCCGCCGTCGTGAGCGCGCCCGAGTACGAGGTCGTCCTCGACCTCACCGGCGACGACGGGCGGTTCCGCTCCGAGACCGTGGCGCGGTTCAGGGCGACGTCCGGTGCATCCACGTTCATCGAGTCCACCACGGTCGAGCTGCACGAGGTGATCCTGAACGGCGTCCGCCTCGACGCGGCATCCGTCTCGGACGGGCACCGGATCCGGCTCGACGGACTCGCTGCGGAGAACGAGCTGCGCGTGGTCTCCACGCGCGAGTACACGAACACCGGCGAGGGCCTGCATCGCTTCGTCGACCCGGTCGACGGCGAGGTGTACCTGTACACCGAGTTCGCGGTCGCCGAGGCGAATCGCGTGTACGCGGTGTTCGACCAGCCCGACCTGAAGGCGACGGTGCGGTTCACCATCACCGCACCCGAGCACTGGAGCGTGCTGAGCAACGCCCCCTCGCCCGAGGCCGTCGCGGGCGAGACATCCGGCACCGCCACGTGGGCGTTCGAGACCGGCCCCGTGATCTCGAGCTACATCGTCGCGATCATCGCGGGACCGTACGCCTCGTGGCGGGCGTCGGCGACGAGCCGCGACGGCCGCGAGGTCCCGCTCGGCCTGTTCACGCGCCGCTCGCTCGCGCAGTACGCCGAGCCCGAGGTCATGTTCGAGCTCGTCCGCGACGGGCTGGCGTTCTACGAGGCCGCGTTCGACGTGCCCTACCCGTACGGCAAGTACGACCAGATCTTCGTGCCCGAGTACAACTGGGGCGCCATGGAGAACGTGGGCGCGGTCACCTTCAACGAGTCGTACCTGTTCCGTTCGCGCGTGTCCGACGCGCGGCGCGAGCAGCGCGCGATCGTCGTGCTGCACGAGCTCAGCCACATGTGGTTCGGCAACTCGGTGACCATGAAGTGGTGGAACGACCTGTGGCTGAACGAGTCGTTCGCCACGTGGGCGTCGACCCTGGCCACCTCGCGCATCACCGAGTTCACCGACGTGTGGGCGACGTTCGCGACCGACGAGAAGACGCACGCGGCCGAGCAGGACCAGCTGCCCTCCACGCACCCGATCGTCGCCGACATCGAGCGGCTCGGCGACGTCGAGGTCAACTTCGACGCGATCACGTACGACAAGGGCGCCTCGGTGCTCAAGCAGCTCGTCGCATGGGTGGGGCTCGACGCGTTCCAGCGCGGCGTAGGCGCCTACCTCGCGAAGCACGCCGGTGGCAATGCGACGCTCGCCGACCTGCTCGCCGAGCTCGAGGCCGCGAGCGGGCGCGAGCTGGGCGACTGGTCGGGCAAGTGGCTCGAAACGGCCGGGGTGAACACCCTCCGCCTCGCGGTCGAGACGGATGCCGCGGGGCTGATCTCGTCGGCACAGGTGCTGCAGTCCGCCGCGGCCTCGCACCCGACGCTCCGGCCCCACCGCGTCGCGATCGGCGCGTACGACGACGTGGACGGCCGCCTGCAGCGCGTGCACCGCGTCGAACTCGACGTGGATGGCCCGACGACCGAGGTGCCGGGCCTGATCGGCCGCGCGCGGCCGGCCCTCCTGCTCGTGAACGACGACGACCTCACCTACGCGAAGGTCCGCCTCGACGACGCATCGTTCGGCACGGCGCGCGACCGGCTCGCCGAGATCGCCGACCCCGTGGCGCGCGCCGTCATCCTCGGATCCGCGTGGGACGGCGTCCGCGACGCCGAGCTGTCCGCCTCGGACTTCGTGCGGCTCGTCGTCTCGAGCGTCGGGCACGAGACGCAGTCCGCCGCACGCGCACTCGCGCTCGCCCGGCTCGAGATCGCGGTCGGTCGATACGTCGCCGAGGACCACCGCGCCGTGCTGGCCGAGGAGGCCGCCGACGCGGTGTGGGCTCTCGCCGAGCTCGCGCCGGCCGGTTCGGACGCGCAGCTGCAGTTCGTCAAGGCGTTCACTCGGCTGGCGTGCGTGCCCGCCCACGCCGACGTGCTCGACGCGCTCCGGTCTGGCGAGGTGCGGCTGGACGGGCTCGTGATCGACCTCGACCTGCGCTGGGAGATCACCATCGCCCGGGCCGCCCTCGGCGCGGCCGACGACGCGGAGATCGAGGCCGCACTCGCCGCCGACGACACTGCGAAGGGCCGCCAGCTCGCGGCGACCGCGAGCGCCGCGCGCCCCGATCAGGCGCTGAAGGATGCCGCGTGGCGGCGCGTGGCCACCGACACCACGCTGTCGAACGACGTCGCCCGGGCCGTCGCCGACGGGTGGCAGCGCACGATCGACCCCACGCTGCTCGCCGGCACGGTCGACGACTACCTCGCGATGCTCGAGCGCGTCTGGTCCGAGCGCAGCTTCACGATGGCGTCGCTCATCGTGCGGCGACTGTTCCCGGCACCGGTGATCGACCCCGAGCTCGCACGCCGCACGCGCGAGTGGCTCGAGGCCCATGCCGAGCCGTCGCCCCTCCATCGCCTCGTCGCCGAGCAGCTCTCCGAACTCGAACGCGCCCTCGCCGCGCGCGACCGCGACGCCGACGGCGTCGGGCACGCCGCCGCCTGACGCGGCCGCTGTCCCCTGATGGTCGGCGAGGCTGCACGACCGCGTCCAGCCCTCGCCGATCCGGCCTCAGTACACTGCTGCATCATGCGTCCGTTCGAAGAGCCCGCCCCCGAACCGATCGACATCTCCTCCCAGCTCGACGCGTTCTGGGCGACCCCGTGGGGCGCCATCCTCTCGAACGTGATCCAGGTCGCGCTGATCGTCCTGATCGCGCTCATCATCCGCTGGCTCCTGCACTTCGTGATCCGCCGGACCGTCAACCGGATCGTGACGGGCGTCAAGCGCAAGCAGGATGTCACCGACACGCAGGCCCTGGCCGCGTCACCCCTGGCCGCCGTACGCGTGGTGCAGCGCACCCGGACGCTCGGCTCGGTGCTGAAGAACATCGTGAACGTCACCCTGTTCATCGTGGTGCTGCTCGCGGTGGTCGGCATCCTCGCCCCGAACGTGCTCGGGTCGTTCACGCTGCTCTCGGCGGCGATCGGCGCGGGCCTCGGCTTCGGTGCGCAGAACATCGTCAAGGACGCACTCAACGGCCTGTTCATGGTCGTCGAGGACCAACTCGGCGTGGGCGACATCGTGGACCTGGGCTTCGCGACGGGCATCGTCGAGGAGGTCCGGATCCGCGTCACGAGCGTGCGCGACGTCAACGGCACGCTCTGGTTCGTCCGCAACGGCGAGATCCTGCGCGTCGGCAACATGTCGCAGGGCTGGGCCCGCGTGATCATCGACCTCGCGGTCCCCTACGAGGCCGACATCGACGAGGTCGAGGCGACGCTGCTGCGCACCGCGACCGAGATGGCGCAGACGGGCAAGTGGCGCTCGCGCATCCTCGAGAAGCCCGAGGTGTGGGGCCTCGAATCGGTGTCGGCCGAGGCCATGGTGATCCGCGTGGTGATGAAGGTCCGCACGTCGTCGAAGGACGACGTGGCGCGCGAACTCCGGGTGCGGCTGAAGAAGGCGCTCGACGAGATGGACCTGAAGCTCCCGAGCCTGTCGAGCGTGGTGCTGTCGGGCTTCGACGGCGTGACGCGCGTCAAGGGCGCGAAGCCGCCGAAGACCGCGCCGAACCCGGTGCTCGACCGCCAGCCGCCCTCCAAGCGCTCCCTGCGCGCCAAGCGGGCCGCCGCGTCGATCAGCGGCGCCGGTAGCGTCGCGGGCGATGCCGGACCCTCGACCGCCCTGCAGAAGCCCGTCAAGCCGGCGAAGCCGGCGAAGGACCCGGAGGCGTCGGACGGTCCGTCCGACGCCCAGACGAAGGACACCCCGTGAGCCTGCCCTCCCCCAGCTTCTACGACGAGATCGGCGGACGGGACACGTTCGTTCGGCTCGTGCACGAGTTCTACCGCGGCGTCGCGGACGACCCGGTGCTGCGCCCGATGTACCCCGAGCAGGACCTCGGCCCGGCGGAGGACCGCCTGCGCATGTTCCTCGAGCAGTACTGGGGCGGACCCACCACCTACAGCGAGCAGCGCGGCCATCCGCGCCTCCGGATGCGGCACCTGCCGTTCAAGGTGAACCCCGACGCGCGCGACCGCTGGCTGGCGCACATGCGCGCCGCGGTCGACACGCTCGAGCTCTCGCCCGTCGCCGAGGCGACGCTGTGGGACTATCTCCAGCGGGCGGCCTTCGCGATGGTCAACACCTTCGAGGAGTAGTCCGGCCGATCGCCCCATGCCCGCACCCCTGCGGCATCCGACGAGCCATCCGGTTGATCGGATACCGCGACCCGCCCGAGACGAAGGAGTCCCCCGTGGCCGCACCCTCCCCCGCCCCGCACCCCGAGTTCGATGCCATCGTGGTCGGCCACGGCCTCTCGGGCCTGGTGGCCGCCGCCGAGCTCGTCGACGCGGGCAAGCGCGTCGCCGTCATCGACCAGGAGTCCGACGCGAATCTCGGCGGGCAGGCGTGGTGGTCGTTCGGCGGGCTGTTCAACGTCGACTCGCCGGAGCAACGCCGGCTCGGGGTGCACGACTCGCTCGAGCTCGCTCGCGAGGACTGGCTCGGCAGCGCCGGCTTCGACCGCGACGAGGACGAGTGGGGCCGCCGCTGGGCCGAGGCGTACCTCCAATTCGCCGCGGGTGAGCAGCGGGCGTGGCTGCACGAGAAGGGCGTGCGGTTCTTCCCGATCGTCGGGTGGGCCGAGCGCGGCGGCGGCATGGCGATCGCACACGGCAATTCGGTTCCGCGCTTCCACATCACGTGGGGCACGGGTCCGGCGCTGGTCGCACCCTTCGAAGCCAAGGTGCGAGCAGGCGAGGCGGCCGGGCTCGTCGCGCTGCGGCCGCGGCACCGCGTCGACGAGCTCATCGTCGAGGACGGCGCGGTCGTCGGGGTGCGGGGCGCGGTGCTCGCGCCCGACGACGGCTCGCGCGGCGAGGCCTCCAATCGCGACGCGACCGGCGAGTTCGAACTGCGCGCACCGGCGGTCGTCGTCGCATCCGGCGGCATCGGGGGCAACCACGAGCTGGTGCGCGCCGCGTGGCCCGAACGACTCGGCGCTCCGCCCGCCACGATGCTGTCCGGCGTGCCGGAGTACGTGGACGGTCGCGGACTCGGCATCGCCGAGGCATCCGGTGCACGGCTCGTGAACGGCGACCGGATGTGGCACTACACCGAGGGGATCGAGAACTTCGACCCCGTCTGGCCGATGCACGGCATCCGCATCCTGCCCGGCCCTTCGTCCATGTGGTTCGACGCGACCGGCCGACGGCTCCCGCCGCCGCTCTTCCCGGGCTTCGACACGCTCGGCACGCTCGAGCACCTCGCGAGGACCGGTCACGACCACTCCTGGTTCGTGCTGACGCAGCGGATCATCGAGAAGGAGTTCGCGCTGTCGGGCAGCGAGCAGAACCCCGACCTGACGAACAAGGACATCATGCTGCTCGCCCAGCGCGTTCGCGCGGGGGCGACGGCGCCGGTGGAGGCGTTCAAGCAGCAGGGTGCCGACTTCATCGTCGCCGACACGCTCCCCGAGCTGCTCGACGGCATGCGACGGCTCTCCCCCGACGGGCTGCTCGACACCGCGAACGTCGAACGAGAGCTGGTCGCGCGCGATCGCGAGGTCGCGCACGAGTACTCCAAGGACCTCCAGCTCACCGCACTCCGCGGCGCCCGGAACTACGTGGGCGACAAGCTGCTGCGCGTCGCGCCTCCGCACCGGATCCTCGATCCGAAGGCGGGACCGCTCATCGCGGTCAAGCTGCACATCCTGACCCGCAAGAGCCTCGGGGGCATCCAGACCGACCTCTCCTCGCGCGCGCTCGGCGCCGACGGCACTCCGGTGCCCGGCCTCTACGCGGTCGGCGAGGCCGCAGGCTTCGGCGGCGGCGGCGTCCACGGGTACCGCTCGCTCGAGGGCACGTTCCTCGGCGGCTGCCTCTTCACCGGGCGCGCCGCGGGGCGTGCGATCGCCGGGCTCGCGACGCAGTGAATCCGAGCGGATGGCGCGGCGGCGCGCCATCCGCCGGACTCAGGCCTTGAGCGTCCAGGCCTTGCGACGCACGAGCACATGCCCGCGCCGCGAGCTGAGGCGCGTCCACGGCCCGGTCTCGAAGACCGAGATCGGGTCGTCGCCGAGGAAGCCGAGGCTGAAGGCGGCGAACGCCGCGCCGGCCGGCACGTACTCGAGCCCGTCGATGCCGCGGCCCCAGACCTCGGACCGCACGCGCTGCACGAGCTGCTCGCCGGTGCCATCGGGGATCGCCTTGGCGACCTCGTCGATGCCCGCTCGGGCCGCGCGCTCGAGGGTCGCGGCATCCGTCTCGCCCAGGGGCCGCCAGCCCCCGCGCGGCGGCGAGATGCCCGCCCACGTCACGGTGTTCACCTCGGGTGGGCGGGTCATCGTGACCGGACGGCCCTCGACCTCGTCGTCGTCTTCGCCGAGCGCGCCGCGCGCCCGCACGATCCGGTCGACGACCGAGCGCATCGGCACCACGACGTCGAAGTCGTCGGTCTCGAACAGCTGGAAGGTCCGCAGGCCCAGCACCGTGGGACTCTCGTCGAGGATGCCGCGCGGGTACAGGATCGCGGTGTAGACCGCGAGGATGCCGTTGCCGGCCACCAGGCGCACCGCACCGTCCTCGACGCGCGCCGCGCGCTGCAGGTACGTGTGGAGGTCGCCGAGCGACAAGCTGTCGGCGAGCGTGAATTGCTGGACCATGGCCTGTCTAGACTACCGAGAGAGCGCCGCGGCCCCCGCCGCCGGGCGCCCCCCGCCCGCGGGCGGTCCGGTGGCCGACCGACCCAGACGGAGGAACGATGAGCGGTTCGATCGACGGCCTGCTGAGCACGCTGCGGCTGACCGACACCGGCGCGCGCACCAACGAGGACATCTTCACCGGCCCGTCGCAGTGGATGCCGCTGGGCCGCGTGTTCGGCGGTCAGGTGCTCGCTCAGTCGATCGTCGCCGCAACCCACACGGTGCCCGACGACCGACGCATCCACTCGATGCACGGGTACTTCCTCCGACCCGGAGACGTGCAGCATCCGATCACGTTCTCGGTCGACCGCATCCACGATGGCCGGTCGTTCTCGACCCGGCGCACGCAGGCGTTCCAGCACGGCGAGCCGATCCTGTCGCTCATCGCGTCGTTCCAGACCCACGACGACGGGCTCGAGCACCAGCTCGAGATGCCCGACGACCTGCCCGATCCCGAGGGGCTGCCGACGACTGCCGACATCCTCGGCCACGTCGAGCACGACGTGGCGCGGTACTGGTCGAGCGAGCGCGCGTTCGACGTGCGGCACATCCCCTCGCCGGTGTACCTGACCGTCGACGGCGAGCGGATGCCTCGGCAGGCCGTCTGGATGAAGGCCTTCGGTCGCCTGCCCGACGACCCCCGCCAGCACCGCGCGGCGCTCGCGTACGCCAGCGACTACTCGATCCTCGAGCCGGTGCTGCGCGCGCACGGCGTCGCATGGGCCACGCCGGGCCTCAAGGTCGCAAGCCTCGACCACGCCATGTGGTGGCACCGCGACGCGCGGGTCGACGAGTGGCTGCTGTTCACGATGGAGTCGCCGTCGGCGAGCGGAGGTCGGGGCCTGTCGCTCGGCCGCATCTACACGCGCGAGGGCATGCTCGTGGCGAGCGTCGCGCAGGAGGGCATGGTGCGCGTGCCGGGCCCGCCGACGCCGGCATGAGGCGGCTCGCCGATCGCGGCGCGCCGCAGCTGCGTCACCGCCGCACATCCCTCGTGACGTGCTCCCGATATCGCAGAATGGCAGGGTGCCGCAGCACACGCGGCCTGACGAGGAGGCTGCACGATGGACGATGCCCGTGAACTGACGCGCCGGACGGCGATCGCCCTCGGCGGCGCCGGCGCGCTCGTCCTGGCCGGCTGCGCCCCCGGTGGAGACGGCGCCGGCGAATCCTCGGGCGGGTCCGGCGATTCGGGTTCGGGCCCGACCCCCAGCGCGGCGGCCGGCGAGGACGTCGCCGCGCTGGCCGACATCCCGGTGGGCGGCAGCATCTCCGCGACGATCGGCGACGAGCCCGTACTGCTCGCGCAGCCGACCGCCGGTGACGTGGTGGCCTTCAGCGCGATCTGCACCCACCAGCACTGCGTGGTCGCCCCTGCCGGCGAACGGTTCGAGTGCCCGTGCCACGGATCGGCGTTCGACGCGGCCACGGGCGAGGTGCTCAACGGGCCGGCATTGGAGCCGTTGCCGTCGGTCGCCGTGACGGTCGACGGCGACCGCGTGGTGACGAGCTGAGCACGCCGATGCTCGACTTCCAGTTCGCGGGGCTCCCGCTGCACGTCCTCCTCGTCCACGTCATGATCGTCGGCGTGCCGCTTCTCGCGGTGCTCCTCGTGGTCCTGTGCGCCTGGCCCGCCGCGCGCCGTGTGCTCTGGCTGCCGGTGCTGCTCGGCGCGCTGTTGCTGCTCGGCGTGATGTACCTCACGATCGAGGCGGGCGAGTGGCTCCAGGCGCGGGTGCCGGAGGCGCCGCTGATCGAGGCGCACACCGACCAGGGTGAGGACATCATCTGGTGGGCGATCGGCCTCGCGACGATCGCCGCATCGGTCGGTGCGCTCGCGATCGTCGAGAACCGCGAGCGACGCGGCCGAACCGATCCCGAGGTCGCGGCGAACCGCGGCATGACCGTATCGGCGCCGCGCCGCCGCCCGGGTCGCGTGGCCGTCGTGGCGCTGCTCTTGGTCGCGGCACTCGGCGTCGGCGCGGGCGCGGTGTGGACGATCGTGCAGATCGGCGAGTCGGGCACGCGCGCCGTGTGGGAGGGCTCGTTCAGCGACCAGCCGCTCTCGGATTGAGGCGCCCGCTCGGGCATCGACCGACGGGTCGGTTCAGCGCCGGCGGAACTCGAGCGATTCGCCGAGGTACGGCTCCCAGGCGGCGCGCTCCGCGTCGGTGATGCGCCGCGGCCGCTCGGTTGCGGCGTCGACCAGCACGATCGTCGTCACCGCGCGCGTGTAGAGCGTGCGGGGCTCGGCGCCCGCCGGCGAGTAGACCTCGTAGCAGACGTCGAGGCTCGCGCCACCCATGTGGCCGATCCACAGCTCGATGTCGAGCGGGAGCCGCTGGTACGGGATCGGAGCGAGGTACTCGACCTCCTGCCGCGCGATGAGGGTCAGCGTCGCGGAGCCCGGCGTCGCGTCGAGGACGGCGGTCGAGGCGCCGACGGCGTGCTCGGCTGTGCCGTCGTCGTTGACCCAGAACGCCTGGATGCGAGCCTCCTCGAGGAGGCTCAGCATCCGGGCATTGTTGACGTGCCCGTACGCGTCGAGGTCGCTCCATCGGAGTGGAGTGGGCACGTGCAGTCGCACGTCAGTCTCTCGTGAGCTTGCGGTACGTGGAGCGGTGGGGCTTCGCGGCCTCGGGGCCGAGGCGCTCGACCTTGTTCGCCTCGTACGCCTCGAAGTTGCCCTCGAACCAGTACCAGTTCGCGGGATCCTCGTCGGTGCCCTCGTACGCGAGGATGTGCGTGGCGATGCGGTCGAGGAACCACCGGTCGTGCGTGATGACCACCGCGCAGCCGGGGAACTCGAGCAGCGCGTTCTCGAGGCTGCCGAGCGTCTCGACGTCGAGGTCGTTCGTCGGCTCGTCGAGCAGCAGCAGGTTGCCGCCCTGCTTGAGGGTGAGCGCGAGGTTCAGCCGGTTGCGCTCACCGCCGGAGAGCACTCCGGCGCGCTTCTGCTGGTCGGGGCCCTTGAATCCGAACGTCGACACGTAGGCACGGCTGGGGATCTCGGTCTTGCCGACCTGGATGTAGTCGAGCCCGTCGGAGACGACCTCCCACAGGGTCTTGTTCGGGTCGATGCCGGTGCGCGACTGGTCGACGTACGAGATCTTGACGGTCTCGCCGATCTTGAGGTCGCCCCCGTCGAGCGGTTCGAGGCCGACGATCGTCTTGAAGAGGGTCGTCTTGCCGACGCCGTTCGGGCCGATGATGCCCACGATGCCGTTGCGCGGCAGCGAGAAGCTCAGCCCGTCGATCAACTGGCGGTCGCCGAAGCCCTTCTCGACCTTCTTGGCCTCGAGCACGACATCGCCCAGCCGGGGACCCGCAGGGATCTGGATCTCCTCGAAGTCGAGCTTGCGGGTGCGCTCGGCCTCGGCCGCCATCTCCTCGTAGCGCGCGAGACGCGCCTTGGACTTGGCCTGCCGGCCCTTCGCGTTCGAGCGCACCCACTCGAGCTCGTCCTTCAGGCGCTTCTGGAGCTTCTGGTCCTTCTTGCCCTGGACCTGGAGACGCTCGGCCTTCTTCTCGAGGTAGGTCGAGTAGTTGCCCTCGTACGGGTAGAGGCGACCGCGGTCTACCTCGCAGATCCACTCCGCGACGTGGTCGAGGAAGTACCGGTCGTGCGTGACCGCGAGGACCGCGCCCGGGTACTTCGCGAGGTGCTGCTCGAGCCAGAGCACGCTCTCGGCGTCGAGGTGGTTCGTGGGCTCGTCGAGGAGCAGCAGGTCGGGCTTCTGCAGCAGGAGCTTGCAGAGCGCGACGCGGCGCTTCTCACCGCCCGAGAGCACCGAGACCGGGGTGTCGCTCGGCGGGCAGCGCAGCGCGTCCATCGCCTGCTCGAGCTGCGAGTCGAGGTCCCACGCGTCGGCCGCATCGATGTCCTCCTGCAGCGTCCCCATCTCGGCCAGGAGCGCGTCGAAGTCGGCGTCGGGGTCGGCCATGGCCGCGGAGATCTCGTTGAACCGATCGATCTTCCCCTTGATCGGGCCGACGCCCTCCTGGACGTTCTCGAGGACCGTCTTCGACTCGTCGAGCTCGGGCTCCTGCATGAGGATGCCGACCGAGTACCCGGGCGTGAGCCGCGCCTCGCCGTTCGAGGGCTGGTCGATGCCGGCCATGATCTTCAGGATCGTGGACTTGCCCGCGCCGTTGGGACCGACGACACCGATCTTCGCTCCGGGCAGGAACGCCATCGTCACGTCGTCGAGGATGACCTTGTCGCCGACCGCCTTGCGGGCGCGCACCATTGAATAGATGTAATCCGCCATTTGCTACCAGTCTATGGGGCGCGTCTGGCCGATCAGGCAGTCACCGGTGCCGAGGGCTGGGCGCACCGCGCTGTGGTAGCCGTCGGACTTCGGGCCGTACTGGCCGACGAGGCACTCGCCCGCGAACCGCACCGAGAACTGGATCGAGTCGGCCGGATCACCGATGGTGGTCGCGTCGGCCGTGACCTGCATCGCGCTCTTCTCGAAACCGGCGGCGATCAGGGCATCGACGAAGTCGCGACCGCCCGCGCCGGCATCGGCGGCGATCGCCGCCCGGTTGATCGCATCGAAATAGGGCAGGTTGTCGGTCGCGGAGCCCTGGGGTCGCAGTGCCGGCGGCTCGGAGGCCGGCGGGACGGTCGCGCCGACCGACGGCGTCGCCTCCGGGCCGCTCGTGGACGGGGCGGGCGGCATGACCGCATCACGAGGCGTGCACGCCGCGAAGACGAGCACGCTCACGACGGTGATCGTCGCCGCGCCCACCGCCCGTCGCCGCATGCCACTCCTCGCCAGTCGTCGGCCGCCGCCCCTCGCGGTTGCCGGCAGCGCCGAGTCTATGGCCGACGGTTCGACCCGACGCGCCGCCCCGCGCCTCAGGCGCGAACGTCGTCGGCCACATGCTCCTCGAGTGCCTCATCGGCGTCGCGCAGTGGGACGTCGGAGGCCGACCCGTCACCGGAGAGAACCCAGCCGGCGCCCGGCGTCGCCCAGGCGTCTGCCGCCAGTGCGGCTTCGGTGGGCACGGCGTCGGTCGACGGGTCGTCGGAGGAGGCCGACGCGCGAGCCGCCGCCGACTTCGTGTACTCGGACGTGCCCCACGCCAGGTCGTGGCCGACCGAATCGGCCTCGATCTCGATCGCAAGCCCCGACTTCTCGGACGTCTGCCACTGGCGCACGCGGACGCGGCCGTGCACGACGACGCGCTGGCCCTTGCGCAGCGACTCGGCGGCGTTGACCGCGAGCTGGCGGAAGGTCGACACCGTGTACCAGTTGGTCTCGCCGTCGGTCCACTGGCCGGTCGCGCGGTCGAAGTAGCGGCGCGTCGATGCGAGCCGGAAGTTCGTGATCGGGAGTCCGGCGGGAGTGACGGTGTGCCGCGGGTCGCCGCCGATGGCGCCGGTCACGGTGATCTGGTCGGTCATGGGTGTGCTCCTCGGGTCGACGCCGCCGCGATTCGGCGACTCGCGGCATCCGGGGCCCTCGTGCCGGAACGACCCCGGATGCCGCTGACCACAGCATGCGCGGCGCCGGGCGCCATCCGTCGCCCCTGCCGTCGGCCCGTGGGAAACCGCGAACGACGCCGGGTTGTCGAGGAGGGCTCAGGCGACCACGAAGTCGGCGTACGATCGCCGGATCTTGTTGACCTTCGGCAGCGCGACGGCGAGGCAGTAGCCCTGGCCCGGGTTCTTCGCGAAGAAGTCCTGGTGGTACTCCTCGGCGGGGTAGTACTCGCCGAGCGGCTCGATGGTCGTCACGATGTCCCCGGGCCACCACTCCGCCGCGCGATCCCGCGCCTGCTCGAACAGCTCGCGCTGCCCGTCCTCCTGGAAGAACATCGCCGACCGGTACTGGGTCCCGACATCCGCTCCCTGACGGTTCAGCTGCGTCGGGTCGTGCAGGGTGAAGAACACGTCGAGGATCACCTCACGCGGGATCACGTCGGGGTCGAAGTCCACGCGGACCGCCTCGGCGTGACCCGTCGCGCCCGTGCACACCAGCTCATAGGACGGGTTCGGCACGGAACCACCGGTGTAGCCGGAGACGACGTCATCCACACCGCGAAGCGTGCGGTAGACGGCATCGAGGCACCAGAAGCATCCACCGGCCAGAACGAAGTTCTCCATCGCCTTAGGCTACCCACATGACCTACGCCGCCTCCCCCGACCGTTACGACCAGATGACGTACAACCGGATCGGGCGAAGCGGCCTCAAGCTCCCGGCGCTCTCGCTCGGGCTCTGGCACAACTTCGGCCACGACCGACCGCTCGACACCCAGCGCGCGATCGTGCGCCGCGCATTCGACCTCGGCGTCACGCACTTCGACCTCGCGAACAACTACGGGCCTCCGCCCGGCAGCGCCGAGGAGAACTTCGGGCGCCTGCTCGCGACCGACCTGAAGCCGTACCGCGACGAGCTCATCGTCTCGTCGAAGGCCGGCTACCTCATGTGGGACGGCCCCTACGGCGAGTGGGGCTCTCGCAAGAACCTGCTCGCATCGCTCGACCAGAGCCTCGGGCGCCTCGGCCTCGACTACGTCGACGTCTTCTATTCTCACCGTCCCGATCCCGACACCCCGGTGGAGGAGACGATGGGTGCGCTCGCGCACGCCGTCCGCCAGGGCAAGGCGCTCTACGCCGGCATCTCGAACTACTCGCCCGAGCAGACGCGGCGCGCCGCCGAGGCGCTCGCCGCCGAAGGCGTGCCGCTCACGATCCACCAGCCGCGGTACTCCATGTTCGACCGCCACATCGAGGACGGCCTCTTCCCGGTGCTCGACGAGGTCGGGGCGTCGGCGATCGTGTTCTCACCCCTCGCGCAGGGGCTGCTCACCGACCGCTACCTCTCCGGCGAGGTGCCCGCCGGCTCGCGGGCCGCGACGAGCCATTTCCTTCCCGCCGACCGCATCAGCGAGGACTACCTCGCGCGCGCGCGCACACTCAACGACATCGCGCTCGGGCGCGGCCAGTCCCTCGCGCAGCTCGCGCTCTCATGGGTGCTCCGCGTCCCGCAGGTCGCGAGTGCCCTGATCGGCGCATCGAGCGTCGCCCAGCTCGAGCAGAACGTCGCGGCCCTCGAGGCCGCGCCACTGACGCGCGAAGAGATCGAGGCGATCGAGCCCCACGCGGCGCACGGCACCGCGCTCGGCTGATCCCGCGGCGAGGCGCGCCGTGCGACCTGCGGCGGAGCGAACTCCCGCGGCGCTAGCCTGCGCACATGCAGTGGTGGAACGACTTCGTCGACTGGCTCGTCTCGGATGCCGCACGCCCGACTCTCTTCGCGGCGGCGGTCATCTTCGTCTCGCTCCTCGCCGCCGGCCTGCTGTCGGCCTGGATCGCCCGACGCGCGGTGCGCGGCATCATCCGCGAGCGTGATCGGGAGCTGCGCAACTCGGCCGTCGCCGCGCTCGTCGACGCCGCGACCGAGGCCTCCGTATGGAACTCGCTCACGCCGCAGGAGCAGGTGCTCGCCGATCGCGCGGTGGGCCAGGCCGACATCCAGCTGCGCCTCCTGCCTGTCCGTGGGGCGGATGTCGCGGCCGACTGGGCGGCCCACCAGCTCCACGAGCTCAAGCGCGCCTCGGCGACCTTCGGGTACCAGCTCGATCCGGCCGTGGTCGAGTTCCGCGAGCGCCTGCTCGAGTGGCAGCGTCATCCGTCGCGTACGCGACGCGACTTCAGGAACGACCTCGAGCGCTGGCGCCTGCAGCGCGACGAGCCCGGCGAGCAACTCGTCGCCGCGCAGGACTCGTGGGTCGCGACGCAGCATCACGACCGGTACGCACCCACGACGGGCGCGGAGACGCAGCCGGTTCCGCTCGACGCGTCGGCCTCCGAGGAGGACTCGGCGGACGCCGACACCGATCGGCGCCCGATCGGACAGCGCGACGCCGTCAGCGCCGACTGATCGCCCGCCCGGCGACTGCGGTCACTCCCGCCACCAGGCGTCGAACATCGTGACCGGCTCGGCGCGCTTGTGGCGCGTCTGCAGGAAGCGCGCCTCGATCTTCTCGGCGGCCGCCTCGTCGATCTCGCCACCCTCGAGGAACTCGTCGATGTCGGTGTAGCGCAGGCCGAGGTTCGCCTCGTCGGACTGACCGGGGTCATGATCGAGCAGGTCGGCGGTCGGCACCTTCTGGTAGAGCCGTTCGGGCGCGCCGAGGTGCACCATGAGCTCGCGGCCCTGCCGCTTGGTGAGGCCGGAGAGGGGGAGCACGTCGGCGCCGCCGTCGCCGTACTTGGTGAAGAAGCCGGTGACCGCCTCGGCGGCGTGGTCGGTGCCCACGACGAGCAGGCCGCCCTCGCCCGCGAGCGCGTACTGCGCGATCATGCGCATGCGGGCCTTGACGTTGCCCTTGCCGAAGTCGCTGATGGGCGCGCCGAGCGCCTCGGCGTAGTCGCTGGCCAAGCCGTCGACGCCACCCTTGACGTTGAAGTCGACGACCTCGGCCGGCTGGATGAAGTCGAGCGCGAGCTGCGCGTCGTCTTCGTCGCGCTGCACGCCGTAGGGAAGGCGAGCCGCCACGAACCGGGCGGCCCGACCCTCGGCGGCCATCTCGTCGACCGCGATCTGGCACAGCCGGCCGGCGAGGGAGGAATCCTGTCCGCCGCTGATGCCGAGGACCAGGCCCTTCGCGCCGGAAGCGGCGAGGTAGGCCTTCAGGAAGTCGACGCGCCGACGGACCTGCTCGGCCGGGTCGATGGAGGGCTCGACGTGCAGTTCTTCGATGATCCTGGCCTGGAGGTCGCGCATGCCACGACCCTACGGCACGCGTGTGACGGGCGGATGTCGCGGCCCCGGGGCTGCCCGGCGATGCCCTCGTCGGCTACCATGCGGACCAGCGCGAGAGGGGGATCCGCGTGACCGTCGACCTGTCCACGCTCGTGCTCGTGCCGGCGATCGCCGCGATCGCCCCGCTCGCGACACGCGCGGTCGGGCGCTGGCTGGCGATCCCGCTGGTCGTCTTCGAGATCACGCTCGGCATCCTGCTCGGGCCCGACGTGCTCGGCTGGGTCGAGCCCGACCGCTTCATCTCGCTCTTCGCCGACTTCGGCCTGGCGATGCTGTTCTACCTCGCCGGCCGGGAGATCGACTTCGCCGCGATCCGCGGCACGCCCACCGTCCGCGCGGGCATCGGCTGGCTGATCTCGCTCGTACTCGCGGTCGCGGTCGCCCTGCTGATCGAACCGGGCATCGGCGCCGCCTTCATCGCGATCGCGCTGACCTCGACCGCGCTCGGCGCTCTGCTGCCCATCCTCCGTGACGCCGGTCTCGTTCGCACGCCGTTCGGCGCGTCGATCCTCGCCATCGGGGCCGTCGGCGAGTTCGGGCCGCTCCTGGCCATCTCGCTGTTCCTCAGCGGCCGGTCGCCGCTCCACGCGGCCCTGGTGCTCATCGCGTTCGCCGTGATCGCGGGGGTGCTCATGTTCATCGCCGCGCGGGGCGACGGTGCCCGGCTGCACCGCGCGATCGAGGCGAGCCTGCACACGAGCGGGCAGTTCGTGGTCCGGCTCGTCATGTTCGTGCTGCTCTCGCTCGTCGCCCTCTCGATCTTCCTCGGGATCGACATGCTGCTCGGTGCCTTCGCGGCCGGCGTGCTCGGCAAGCTCCTGCTCCAGGGCGCGCCCGCACGAGAGGCCGAGATCACGGAGGCCAAGATCGAAGCCGTGGGATTCGGGCTCCTCGTGCCGGTGTTCTTCATCAACACCGGCATCACGTTCGACCTGCACGCGCTGGTGTCCGACACCCGCACGCTCGTGCTGCTGCCGGTCTTCGCGGTCCTGCTGCTCGTCACCCGAGGCATCCCGACCGCGCTGCTCGCGCGAAAGGGCTCGTCGGTGCGCGATCGGGTCTCGACCGGCTTCTTCGGTGCGACGGGCCTGCCGATCATCGTCGCGGTCACGGCGCTCGGAGTCGATGCCGGCGATCTCGACCCAGGTCTCGCGGCCGCTCTCGTGGGCGCTGGGCTCGTCTCGGTGCTGGTCTACCCGCTCGTGGCCCTGAGCATCCGGACGAGCCGGTCTCGGCGCCCTCGGCAGGAATCGAACCTGCGACCAAGAGATTAGAAGGCTCCTGCTCTATCCGCTGAGCTACGAGGGCCGATCGCCACCACGATACCCCAGCCGTCCGGACGCTCCGGGCAGCACGACCCAGCCGGTGTCGGGCCGCCGGATTAGACTCGCCGCATGGCATCCTCGAGTGACCGACTGGTCTGGATCGACTGCGAGATGACCGGGCTCGACCTCGAGGTCGACGAACTGGTCGAGATCGCGGTGGTCATCACCGACTACGACCTGAACCCCGTCGACGCCGGGATCGACATCGTGATCAAGCCCGACGCGAGCGCGCTCGAGTCGATGAGCGACTTCGTGCGCGCCATGCACACCGATTCGGGGCTCATCGACGAGATCCCGAACGGCGTCTCGCTGGCCGAAGCCGAGTACGAGGTGCTCGAATACGTGCTCAAGCACGTTCCCGACGAGCAGAAGGCCCCGCTCGCCGGGAACTCGATCGGCACCGACCGCGCGTTCCTCACCCGTTTCATGCCGCGGCTCGACGCGCACCTCCACTACCGCAACGTCGACGTCTCCTCGATCAAGGAGCTCGCCAAGCGCTGGTATCCGCGGGCATACTTCAACGCTCCTGCGAAGGACGGCGGCCACCGCGCCCTCGCCGACATCCTCGAGTCGATCCGCGAGCTGCAGTACTACCGCCGCGCGGTGTTCGTCGCCGACCCGGGTCCGACCAGCCAGGAACTGCAGGCCATCGCGGCCGACATCGTGGGCCATGGTGCGTCCGAGGACTCGCGCGAGGCCTCGCTCGAGCCCGCTCCCGTGTCATCGAGCGCCCCCAACGTGGTGTAATCTCGAAGGGTTGCCGATCGCGACGCGATCCGCACATGGTGGGTATAGCTCAGTTGGTAGAGCGCCTGGTTGTGGTCCAGGAGGTCGCGGGTTCAAGCCCCGTTACTCACCCCAAAGAGCGCCCGAGAGCGCCGGGTTGTGGTGCAGTACTCTGGGACGGGCCGCGGGTTCGAGCCCCGTCACTCACCCCAATGATTCCGGGAGCCGCCCGTGGAACTCGACGCCGAGGCCTTCGAGCAGCTCGTCGTCGATGAGCTCGACCAGCTCCCCGACGACATGGTCGACGGCCTCGAGAACGTCGTGTTCGTCGTCGAGGATCGCCCTGAAGACGGGTCGCTCGACCTGCTCGGCCTCTACGAGGGCACCGCACTGACCGAGCGCGACCGGTACGGGTTCGGCGAGATGCCCGACCGCATCGTGCTCTACCGCGAGCCCCTGCTCGCCGTCGCCGAGACCGAGGCCGAGCTCCGCGACGAGATCCACGTCACGCTCGTGCACGAGATCGCGCATTTCTACGGCATCGACGACGACCGGCTGCACGAGCTGGGCTGGGCATGACCGGCGCCGCGTTAGCCTGAGCGCATGAGTCGCTCCCCCGGACGCGTGATCGGCATCGCCGTCGGCACGCTCGCGATCCTCGCCGTCGGCGTGTACGGCCCGGCGATGCTGCTCGGCCCCCTGCCGGCGGTCTCCGTCCGCGTCGACGAAGCGCAGGCCGCCGCCGCCGAGCCGGCCGCCGTGGTCCTGCCCGACGATGGCGCGTCCGCCGTGGCGCTCGTCGGCGAGTCCGGCGAGGCCGAGCTCGTCGCCTCGCTCGCCGATGACGAGCCCGCGCCGATCGGCGGAGCGGCCAAGCTCGTCACCGCACTCGTGACGGTGGACTCGCTCCCCCTCGAGGAGGGGACGAGCGGTCCCGACATCCGGATCGGCGCCGCCGACTACTCGGCGTACCTCACCTATCAGGCAGAGGGGTCGCGCGCGTTGAAGGTCTCGCCCGGCGAGAACTGGAACGAGCGCGACGTCCTGCGTGCACTCATGCTCGCCTCGAGCAACAACCACGCCGACACGCTGGCGACGTGGTCCTTCGGCAGCGTCGAGAACTACGTTCGCGAGGCGAACGGATGGCTCGAGGAGCAGGGCTTCGCCACGCTTCGCGTCGCCGACGCGACCGGCTTGTCGGGCGAGAACGTGGGCACCGCGGCCGAACTTGCGCGGCTCGCGGGCCTCGTGCTCGCCGACCCGACGCTGGGACCGATGTTCCTCGCCGGCGAGGGACCGCTGGCGGCCGATGACCGCCGCATCCCCGATGTCATCGCGCACCTCGGCGGCGACGGGATCCGCGCGATGAGCCGCAGCTACACCGACGAGGCCGCGCTGTCCTTCGTGTTCACCGCCGAGATCGAGGTCGGCGACGAGACGCGGCGACTCGTGGGCGCCATGACGGGCGTCGACGACTACGAGACGCTCGATCCGGCCGTCCTGGCCGCCGTCGAGAGCATGCAAGCCGCCTCGGCGCCCATCGAGATCATCCCCGCGGGTGCCTCCTACGGCGAGGTGCGGGCCGCGTGGGGCGAGCGGGCGCGCCTCGTCGCGTCAGCTGCCCGAACGGATGCCGCCTTCGGTGCAGCGCCCGACGCGGCGACGGTCGCCGTCGAACCGTTCACCACCGCGGCGGCCGGACGACAGGTCGGCACCGTGACCGTGCGGCTCGGCGAACGCGACGTGAGCTCGGCACTCGAACTCGACGCGGCGATCCGCGACCCGGGGCCGGTCTGGCGACTCACGCACCCCGGCGAGCTGATCGGCGCGTTCCTCGACGGCAGCGCCTGACGGGCACGCGTCAGTCGTTCTCCTCGTCGTACTCGACCGGGTCGGAGTCGTCGGCGTCGAAACGGAAGCGCACGCGCAGCTGCCCGTTGACCTCGTGCTCCTCGACCGCGTCGTACCAGAACAGGGACTCGAGCCCGTCGACTGCGGCGACCATGCCGACGCGCTTCTCGGGCTTGCCGCCGACGAGCGCGCGCTGCTCGAAGTCGCCCTCGAGGGGGCCGTCGATGAACTCGGCGACGTAGGTCGATGCATCTGCCATGCCCCCACCGTAGTCCCGCGCGATGGCTCCGGTCATGCGCCGCGCGCGGCCCGGTCGCCGAGTCGGACCCGGATCACCGCGTGCTCGTTCAGCGCCGCCCGGACGAGGTACCGGCGCCAGTCCGCCTCCCACTCGTCCCAGTACGGGTCGAATGCGCCTCGGTCGCGCGCGAGCGCGCGCTCACGCCGCTCGATGTACGGTGCGTCGACCCAGACGCGGATGGCGTCGGGCCGATCCCGTCCGGCGCGGAAGGCGCCGCAGCCGTCGACGACGAGCGCCCGGCCCGGCCTGACCCGTTGCACTCCGCCGCCGCGGTCGGCGAGCCAGTCCCATCGGTGGACGGCGCCGACCGCGCCGCGCGAATTCGGCCCCACGAGCGAGACGGCCAATGCGGCCGCGCCGCGGCGAAGGCCGCGCCATCCGGGTATCGCCTCATCGACGCGCACCACGACGGGCTCGGCGCCCGGCCAGCCTCGCACGAGTACCGCGGCGAAGGTCGACTTGCCGGCACCGCTCGGCCCGTCCACCAGGACGAGCGGATGGCGTCGGCCCGCCGCGACGCGTCGGACCAGGCGCACCGCGGGCTCGAGCCCCATCGCGCCGCCGCGGGTCACGCCCACACCGGGTGGAACGTGCCCGCCCAGATCGACCCGGCGATCGCGATCGCCGCGATCGCGGCCGCCAGCACGAGCAGCACCGCGTCGACCAGCCCGACCCGCGATGGACGAGCCCAGGTGCGCGGCGCGTGCGCGCCGAATCCGCGGGCCTCCATCGCGGTGGCGAGCTTCGAGCCTCGCCGGATCGCGAGCACCAGCAGCGCGAACGCCATGGTCGCGGCGCGACGGATGGCGCCATGGTCGCCGATGCCCCGCGCTCGCCGAGCGAGCGACATCGCGCGCCAGTCCTCGACGAAGAGGCCCACGAGCCGCGTCGCCGCCAGTGCGCCGAGCACGAACCGCGCCGGGAGCCGGGCGATCTGCGCCAGCCCGTCGGCGAGGTCGGTCGGGTCGACGCGCATGAACAGCAGCGCGGCGGGCAGGCCGATCGCGAGGACGCGTACGGTGACCGCGATCGCGAGCTCGATCGAGCCATCGGTGATGCGCGCGAGCCACAGCTCCCAGTACACGGTGCCGGACGGCTCCCCGTAGAGGAGCATGCTGAGCCCGGCGACGGGAGCGGCGATCAGGATGGGCCAGGTCCGGCGTACGAGCACGGCCGGGGTCACGCCGGCCACGGCGAACAGCACGAGCTGGATGCCGAGCGCGATCGCGGCGCTCACCCAGTCGACGGTGAGCAGCAGCGGGGTCGTCAGCACCATCGCGGCCGCCAGCCGGGTGACCGGGTTCACGCGGTCGACGAACCGAAGCGTCGGCTGGACGTCGGTCGTGGCGAGCTCGTGCGCGGTCATGAGCGACTCCCGGCGGGGGCGCGCACGCCGAGCTCGAGCCGACGCTCGCCGAGCGAGGCGGTGAAGGCGAGGTCGTGGGTGACGGACAGCAGCGTGGTCCCACCCGCGACGAGCTCGTGCAGGAGTCGTACGAGCTCGACCCAGCCGAGGCGATCCTGTCCGAACGTCGGTTCGTCGAGGATCACGACCTCGGGACGGGTCGCGAGGACCGACCCCACCGAGAGCCGGCGGGCCTCGCCGCCGGAGAGCGTGAACGGATTGGCGCCCGCGAGATGATCGAGTCGGAGTCGTTCGAGGATCTCGCCGACGCGTGCGGTGACCGCGGCGGGACCGAGACCCAGCGCCCGCGGCGCCACGGCGACCTCGTCGCGGACGGTTGCGGCCACGAACTGGTGCTCCGGTTCCTGGAAGACCGTGCCGATCCGCGTGAGCAGGTCGCGCGAGCGCCACCGGACCGGGCTGCTCGGGAGCCCGCGCGCGAACCCGCTCGCGGCGATCACCGCGCCGGCGCGGGGTGCGAGCAGGCCGCCCAGCGTGAGCGCGAGCGTGGACTTGCCGGCGCCGTTGGGTCCGGTGAGCACGGTGGACGTCCCGCGCGGGAGCGCCAGCTCGAGCCCCTCGTGGAGCACCGTTCCGCGCGGTCGGCCGATGGCGAGGTCGCGCGTCGAGAGGAGCGCCGTGCCATCCGGAAGCGCGACGGTGGGCACGCCGGCCGCCGCCTCGGGCACGCCGAGCGGCACGCCGGGCACCCAGACGCCGGCGGCGGCCAACTCCGAGGCCCGCGCGGTGAGGATCTCGTCCGGCGCCCCGTCTGCGACGACGTCGCCGTCGGCGCCGAGGATGATCACGCGGTCGACGAGGTGCTGCCAGACCTCGACCCGGTGCTCCACGACGACGAGAGTCGCGCCCGTGCGCTCGAGGACGCGGCCGACGGCCTCGCGCACCTCGGCGACGCCCACCGGATCGAGGTTCGCCGTGGGCTCGTCGAGCAGGAGCAGCCCGGGCCGCATGGCGATCGCACCGGCGAGTGCGAGGCGCTGCTTCTGCCCGCCCGAGAGACGCGACGTCGGATGGTCCAGCGGAAGGTCGAGCCCCACCGCGTCGACCGCGTCCGCGACGCGACGCCAGATCTCCTCGCGCGGAACCCCGAGGTTCTCGCACCCGAACGCCACGTCGTCGCCGACTCGCGCCAGGATGACCTGGGAGTCGGGGTCCTGGAGCACGAGCCCGGCGCGCCCACGGGCTTCGGGTGCCGGCCGGCCGTCGATGCGCAGCGAGCCGACGGACTCGCCCTCATCGTCGCCTCCGAGGACGCCGGCGAGGGCGTGAAGCAGGGTCGACTTGCCGGAGCCGGATGGCCCGAGGAGCAGGACCCGCTCCCCCGGGTCGATCGCGAGGTCGATGCCCTGCAGCGCCGGGCGCACGCGGCCGGCGTGCCGCCACCCCCACCCCGTGGCGTCCACGCGGGCGGGGCGGGCGAGCGTGCGGTCGTGCTCCACGGGTCAGACCCGTCCGGTCACGTCCCGTCCGGCGGCGAATCGGTTGAGCGCGCCGGTCGCCGCGAGCGCGCGGACGACGAGCCAGCCGAGCAGTCCCGCGAGGATCGCGCCCGAGGCCACGACGGTGCCGAGGTAGAGGAACAGGAACTCGGCCGACTTCTGCAGGTTGCCGGACGTGAACAGCTCGAGCGTCCAGGCCCCCAGGCCCGCAGCCGCTCCGGCGAGCATCGCCGTGACGACGCCGAATCGGCGATAGCCCGTCGCGAGGAAGACCAGTTCAGCGCCCAGGCCCTGCGCGAGCCCGGAGTAGATGGTCTCGATGCCCCACTGGTTGCCGATGAGCGCGGAGACGATCGCCGCGAGCAGTTCGACGTAGAGGGCCGCACCCGGCTTGCGGATGATCAGGCCGCCGAGCACGCCGCCGATGAGCCAGATGCCGACGGCGACGCCCCCGAGTCCAGGCGTCAGCGCGTCGGCCGCGCTGAACCAGGCGTAGCCGACGTTGTTCCAGAAGAGGAACACCAGGCCGGTCGCCACGCCGATGACGCTCGCGACGACGATGTCGACGACGCGCCAGTGGGAGGTGCGCCGCGCGGACGTGTCGGTCGCCGTCTCGGCCGCGATCGGCTCGCCGGCGACGTCGTGGGTGCGGTCGGTGCCGCGGGTGGTCTCGTGCACTGTTCGTGCCCTTTCGTCAGGTGGAAAGCGGCACGGGAGATGAGATCGGATGCCCTCCCTGCGCTGGCATGACCCAGATCAGGTTCGACGGTCGAAGGTTGGAGAACCTTCCTCTCAGCCCGGCTCACCGGACTCCCGTGTTCGAGCACGAGTATACGCCCGCCGGCCGCGCATGACGCGCGCGTCGGCGGGCGGCGACGAGGATGCGCCTACTTCTTGAGCGCTCGGATGATGAGCCGCAGGGCCTTGCCGGTGACGGCGATGAACGGGATCGCGACGATGAGGACTCCGAGGATGTTGGGCTCGAATCGGACGTCGCCGCCACGGCTCACGTACGCGCCCAGCGGCACGGACCATCCCCCGCCCCCGCCGCCCGAGCCCTCGCCCTGCTCGGGGGCGCTCCCCGAGCCGCCGCCGAACCCGTACGCGCCGAGCGCGACGGGTACGACATCGACACCACCCAGCTGGACCTTGTCGGCATACGAGGTGCGGACCCCGACGCCGGCGACCTTGTCTGCGAGCTCGAGCACGAAATCAGCCATGCCGCCACGCTACCGGCGCCGAACCGACCCCGGTAGACCTTGACGGACGGAGCGAGTCGGCCACGTCACGGACGCGGGCGCTCCGACGACCGCCCCGACTCGTCGGCGTCGTCCCGCTCCCACCCGGCGCCGGCCGTCGGCATCAGGCCCGGCCCGCCGGGACGGACGAGCGCGGCCGGACGGACCGCGCCGCGACCGAACCTCCGGGTCACCTCATCGATGGTGCGCTCGGCATCGCGCCAGTCCTCGTCGGGGTCCCACAGCGGAGCGCCACCGCCCGCGTCGCGGAGTTGCTCGGCGCGCACGCCGATGAGGCGCACGCGACGCCCGTCGCCCACGAGCTCCCCGAGCGGGACGAGCGCCTCCTCGTAGATGCGGCGCGCGACATCGGTCGGCTCCGCGAGCGTGCGCGACCGGGTCACCGTGGTGAAGTCGCCGTAGCGGAGCTTCAGCGTCACCGTGCGCGCCACCAAGCCCGCCTTCCGCAGCCGCACGCCGACGTCGGCGGCGAGGCGGAGCAGCTCCCTGGCGATGTCGTCAGGCGCGACGAGGTCGTGGTCGAATGTCGTCTCGTGGCCGATGCTCTTCTCGACGCGCCGGGTCTCGACGTCACGCGGATCGATGCCGTTCGCCAACCGCGACAGCCGGGCGGCGAGCGCCGGGCCGACCGCCCGGGTCAGGGCGTCGAGCGGCATGGCGGCGACGTCGCCGACGGTGCGCAGTCCGAGCTTGAGCAGGGACTCCTCGGTCACGCGACCGACGCCCCACAGTGCCGAGACGGGCAGCGGGTGCAGGAACGCGGTGGTCTCGGCGGCCGGCACGACGAGCATGCCGTCGGGCTTGGCGCGACCCGACGCGACCTTCGCCACGTACTTGCTGGCGGCGACGCCCACCGAGCACGTGAGCCCGGTCTCGTCGTGCACGCGGCGTCGGATGGTCCAGGCGATCTCGGCCGGGCTGCCGTGCAGCCGGCGAGCGCCCGACACGTCGAGGAACGCCTCATCGATCGAGAGCGGCTCGACGAGCGGCGTGAGCTCGCGGAAGATCGTCATGACGCGGTCGGAGTACTCGGCGTACCTCCGGTAGTCGCCGCGCAGCACGACGGCGTTCGGACAGCGCTGCAGCGCGACCGACATCGGCATGGCCGAGTTGACGCCGTACCGGCGGGCCTCGTAGCTCGCCGCCGCCACGACGCCCCGGCCGGCGGTGCCGCCCACCAGCACGGGCTTGCCCCGAAGCTCGGGGCGTCGCAACAACTCGACGGAGACGAAGAAGGCATCCATGTCGACGTGCAGGATCGGCGTCGCCGAGTCGTCGACCGGACCCGTCGTGACCTGCCGCGACGAGCCGTCCTGCCTGCTCATGCTGGGACCCTAGCGGGGACCGCCGACCCGGGTCGGATCAGAACCCGCCGAAGTCGCCGCCCCCGAAGTCGCCGCCGAAGTCGCCTCCGAAGTCTCCGCCGGAGCCGCCCCAGTCGCCCCCGCCGAAGTCGCCGCCCGCGTCTCCCGCGCCCGCGTCGCCGGCGCCCGCGTCTCCGGCGTCGCCGCCGTCGGTGCCCGCGGCGTCAGCGCCGTCGGCTCCGGCCGCGTCGAACGACGAGGCATCGGGCAGGAACGCCTGCGCGATCGCCGACCCGATCACGACACCCGCAACGGTGCCGAGCAGCGAACTGCCGACCATCGACCCGAACGACGGACCGCCACGGCCGTATGCGCCGCCGCCTGCCGGCGCGCCCGCGAAGGCGCGCTCCATCGAGCCCGGCTGTCGCAGCTCCTGCCGGGTCGCAGCCCGGGCCAGGGACTGCGGGTCGTCGGACGCGAGCCGCTCCCCTGCCGGGGCCTGCTCGGAGAGCGAACGGAACACCTGCTGGCGCTGCTCGGGCGTGAGCTTCGCGAACGCCTCGGCGTGGACCGCTTCGATCGACTCGGGCGGCGCGGTGCGCAGGAGATAGCGGTAGCGCTCGATCGCGAGCTCGTCCTCGCTCAGCCGACGCTGCTGGGGCGCCTGCGGCACCTGCGGCGCGGACTGGCGGGCGCGATCGTCGTCGCCGCCGAAGAGTCGGTCAAGGAATCCCATGATGTCCTCACTCTCGTAGGGATCGACAGCGTATCGGCACCCGCCTCGAACGGGCTGGGAACCCGCTATTGCTCGCTGCCGGCCCGCTCGAGGACGAGCTCGCGCACGCGCGCAGCGTCGGCCTTGCCCTGCATCGCCTTCATGACCGCGCCGATGACGGCGCCCGCGGCCTGCACCTTGCCGTCGCGGATCTTCGCGAGCACGTCGGGCTGCGCAGCGAGTGCCTGGTCGATCGCGGCGACGAGCGCACCGTCGTCGGAGACGACGGCGAGGCCGCGCGCCTCGACGATCTCGCGCGGCGAGCCCTCGCCCGCGATGACGCCCTCGAGCACCTGGCGGGCGAGGCGGTCGGTGAGGGTGCCCTCGTCGACGAGCGCGGCGAGCTCGGCGACATCCACGGGCTCGACCAACTCGCTCGCATCGGTGCCCTGCGCGTTCGCGATGCGGGTCAGCTCGCCGGTCCACCACTTGCGCGCGGCGGCGGGCGTGGCGCCCGCCTCGACCGTGGCGAGCACCTCGTTGAGCAGGCCGCCGTTGACGACGCCCTGGAAGTCGATGTCGCTGAAGCCCCACTCGGCCTTGAGGCGGCGCCGACGCGTGGCCGGCGGCTCGGGCAGCGCGGCCCGCAGCTCCTCGATCAGCGCGGGGTCGGGCTCGACCGGCAGCAGGTCGGGCTCGGGGAAGTACCGGTAGTCGTCGGCATCGGACTTGGGGCGGCCGGGGCTCGTGGTGCCCGTGTCCTCGTGCCAGTGACGGGTCTCCTGCGTGATGGTGCCGCCGTCGGCGAGGATCGCCGCCTGCCGCTGGATCTCGTAGCGGACCGCGCGCTCGACCGAGCGCATCGAGTTGACGTTCTTCGTCTCAGTCCGCGTACCGAACTTCTCCTGGCCCTTGGGACGCAGCGAGACGTTCGCGTCGCAGCGCAGGTTGCCGCGCTCCATGCGCGCCTCGGAGATGCCGAGCGAGAGCACGATGTCGCGGATGGCGGCGACGTACGCGCGCGCGAGTGCTGGCGCATCCGCCCCGGCCCCGACCACGGGCTTCGTCACGATCTCGACGAGCGGCACGCCCGCGCGGTTGTAGTCGACGAGCGAGTACTCGGCGCCGTGGATGCGGCCGGTCGCGCCGACGTGCGTGAGCTTGCCCGCGTCCTCCTCCATGTGCGCCCGCTCGATCGCCACCTGGAAGACGCGGCCGTTCTCGAGCTCGACCTCGACCGACCCCTCGAACGCGATCGGCTCGTCGTACTGCGAGATCTGGTAGTTCTTGCCGAGGTCGGGGTAGAAGTAGTTCTTCCGAGCGAATCGGCTCGACGGCGCGATCGAGCAGCCGAGCGCGAGGCCCAGCGAGATCGAGTGACGCACGGCCGTGCCGTTGACGACCGGGAGGGAGCCGGGCAGGCCCATGTCGACCGGCGCGACGAGCGTGTTCGGCTCGGCGCCGTGGTAGGCGCTGTTGGCCGGGTTGGGTGCCGGCGAGAACATCTTCGTCGTGGTGTTGAGCTCGACGTGCACCTCGAGCCCGATCACCGGCTCGAAGCGCTCGAGGGCCTCGTCGAAGTCCATCAGTGCCGCGCGTGCCATCAGACCACGCCCTCCTCGGTCGCCATGAGTTCGTGGGTGGACAGGTCGGGGGCCTGCGCGAGCAGTGGACCGCCCCACTGGTCGACGAGCAGCGCCTCGAGCGCGCCGCCGACGTTGTAGAGGCGGGCGTCTTCGCGCGCCGGCGCCAGGAACTGGATGCCGACCGGGAGGCCGTCTTCAGGAGCGAGGCCCGCGGGCACCGAGATGCCGGGCACGCCCGCGAGGTTCGCCGGGATCGTCGCGACGTCGTTGAGGTACATCGCGAGCGGGTCGTCGAGCTTCTCGCCGAGCTTGAACGCCGTGGTCGGCGCGCTGGGCGTCGCGAGCACGTCGACCTTGCCGAATGCGGCGTCGAAGTCCTGCTGCACGAGCGTGCGGACCTTCTGCGCGCTGCCGTAGTAGGCGTCGTAGTAGCCGGCCGACAGGGCGTAGGTGCCGAGGATGATGCGGCGCTTGACCTCGGGACCGAAGCCGGCTTCGCGCGTCGCCGCCATGACCTCTTCGACCGTGCCGCCGCCGTCGGGCACGACGCGCAGGCCGAACCGAACGGAGTCGAACTTCGCGAGGTTCGACGAGGCCTCGGCGGGCAGGATCAGGTAATAGGCAGCGATCGAGTACTCGAAGCTCGGTGCGGCCACCTCGACGATCTCGGCGCCGTTGCGCTCGAGCAGTTCGAGCGCCTCGTGGAAGCGCTGGCGCACGCCCGCCTGGAAGCCGTCGGTGTCGAGCTCCTTCACCACGCCGATGCGCAGGCCCGAGACATCCGCTCGCCGCACGGCCTCTGCCATGGACGGCCACGGATCGGGGATCGAGGTCTGGTCGTGCGGATCGTGCCCGGCGATGACGTCGTGCAGGAGTGCCGCGTCGAGGACGGTGCGGCTGACCGGCCCGACCTGGTCGAGCGAGGACGCGAGTGCGATCGAGCCGTAGCGGCTCACTCCGCCGTACGTGGGCTTGGTGCCGACGGTTCCGGTCACGTGCGCGGGCTGGCGGATGGATCCACCGGTGTCGCTGCCGAGCGCCAGCGGCGCCTCGAAGGCCGCCACCGCGGCGGCGGACCCGCCGCCCGAACCACCCGGGATCCGCTCGAGGTCCCACGGGTTGTGCGTCGGGCCGTACGCCGAGTGCTCGGTCGAGGAGCCCATCGCGAACTCGTCCATGTTGGTCTTGCCGAGCAGCACCATGCCGGCCTCGCGCACCTTGCGCACGGGCGTCGCATCGTAGGGCGGCACCCAGCCCTCGAGGATCCGCGAGCCGGAGGTCGACGGCATGCCCTTGGTGACGAGCACGTCCTTGATCGCGATCGGCACGCCCGCGAGCGGGCCGAGCTCCTCGCCGGCGGCACGGCGACGATCGACCTCGGCGGCGGCCTCGAGTGCGGCGTCGTTGACGTGGAGGTACGCGTGGACGGCACCGTCGACAGCGGCGATGCGGTCGAGGTGCGCCTGGGTCGCCTCGACGGACGACACCTCGCGCGAGGAGAGCCGGTCGGCGAGGTCGGCCGCGCTCAGCCGGATCAGGTCGCTCACTGCTCCTCCCCCAGGATCGCCGTGACGACGAAGCGGGTGCCGTCGTGCTCGGGCGCGCCGGAGAGCACCTGCTCGAGGCTCAGGACGTCGGACGGGACGTCCTCGCGCAGCGGGTTGTGCAGCGGGATCGGGTGGCTCGTCGGCGAGACCTCGGGCGTGGCGACCTCGCTCACCTTCTCGACCGCCTGCATGATCTGGCCGAGTTCCGTGGTGAGGTGGCCGATCTCTTCCTCGGTGAGCGCGATGCGAGCGAGGTTCGCGAGGTGCGCGACCTGCTCGGCGCTGATTTCAGACATGCTGCTCCGTCGTATGGGGATGGGGATGCCAGCGATTCTATCGAGGCGCGCCGAACAGGCCGACGCCGTACTTCTGCAGCGCCTCGTACGCGTCGCCGTAGGTCTGCGGCTCGGCTTCGCCCTCGTCGCCGTACTTGGCGATGAGCATTCCGAGCAGGCCGCGTGCCGGTGGGCTGAGCGGAGCCGTGCGATGCGCCTCGGCCGGGTGCGGGGCGGATTCGGGATTCGGCGGCGTGTACTGGGGCGTGGTGGCCGGCCAGGTGAGCGGATGCCGCGGGGTGTCGAGGGTGAGCGCGTTGCGGAGGTCGGGCGCGCCGTCGTCGCGGTCGGTGAGGGGGTCGAGCTCGTGCAGCTTGCACAGGGTGGCGATCACGGACCCATGGTGCATCTGGTCGTGGATGATGCCACCCTCGGCGGTGTACGCCGAGATCGCGATGGCCGGGACACGGCAGCCCAGCCGGTCGAACGTGAATCCCATCTCACCGGGCTTCGCGTCGGGGTGCGGCGGCGTGGCCGACGGCGGCGCGACGTGGTCGTACGTGCCGCCGTGCTCGTCGAACGTCAGGAGCAGCATCGTGTTCATCGCGTTGGACCCGCCCTCGGTCGCGCTCGCGCGGATCGCGGAGTAGATGCGGTGGAGGAGCAGCTCGCCCGCGCGGACGTCGGAGATCGCGCTGTCGGTGACCTCTTCACCCTCGACCACGGTCTGGCGGAGCGGCCCCACCGGTGGGTGGAAGTCGTTGTGGTCGTAGATCATGCGCGGCTCCACGAACGAGTAGGGCGGGAGCTTCCCGTCCTCGACGTCGGTCCAGAACCGGGACATGGGCGCGAAGTGGTCGGTGCGCCAGTACTTCTCGAGTGCCGGCGCATGGATGAACCCGGTCAGCGAGATCAGCTGCAGGTCGTCGAAGTAGATCCGCCAGTCCAGCCCTGCGTCCTCCAGGCGGTTGAAGATGGTCGGCGCGGCCTTCGCCTCGAGCCACTTGAGGTAGCCGTCGTCGCCGCCGCGGTTGGTGACGAACCCGTGCGAGGTCGAGGCGTGGAAGAACGAACGGTTGCAGAACGTCTGGCTGGGCACCGCGCAGTGCCAGGCGTCGTAGACCGCGAAGCCCTTCGCGAGCGTGGTCGTGACGGGCAGCATCTCGGGCGAGAACGAGCCCATGATCTGGTGGATGTCCCGGTCACCGTCGTGCCGGACGTCGTGATCGACGTGGTGGGCGTAATCGACGACGAAGCCGCCCATGGTGGGTCTCGCACCGGCGTCGGGCGCGTTGTAGGGCTCGCGCATCTCGTCGACCGGTGCCGAGGCGTTCGACGCGGGGCGGATGGTGCCGAACAGCTGGGTGTTGACGTGGGGGAACTCCTCGCCCGGATCGGGGTCGGGCCGGCTCATGATCACGTCGGTCGGCCCGGCGTACACGTGCGCGGAAACGCTCGTGCCGGACGGATCGGTGTTCGCATACTCGCCGAATGCGAGCCCGTCGAACGTGGCCCGGTCAGGAAGGGTGTCGGCGTCGTAGAGCCAGCCGAGGAAGTTGTCGAAGGAGCGGTTCTCGCTCATGACCACCACGAGATGATCGAAGCCGGGCGTGCGTCGCGCCGTCGGCGTCGACGGGAGCGCGGCGATTCCCTCCGCCCCCTCGGTCACGCCCGCGGAGTGTCCGACGGTGGCGCCCACCGCGGCGGCGCCGCCGCCCGCGACCACTGCGGCGGCGCCGGCGACACCGCCGAGCTTCAGGAACTCGCGGCGCGACGCGCCGCTCGCCCGGGTCTCGTCGTCCCGGACGTCGTCGTCATCCGCCATGCGGCCCCCCTCAACCGAGCGCGTCGGGTCCTTCCGTGACGAGCACGGCGAACTGCGCCGCGTCGATCACGCGCACGCCGAGCTCTTCGGCTTTCGCCAGCTTGGAGCCGGCACCCGGACCGGCCGCGACGAAGTCCGTCTTCTTCGACACGCTCGACGCCGCCTTGCCGCCCGCGGCGATGATGGCCTCCTGCGCGCCTTCTCGGGTGAAGCCGTCGAGACTGCCCGTCGCCACGACCGTGAGGCCCGCGAGCACGCCGTCGATGTCGCCGGCCCGGCCGGGCCCGGGGTGCCCGGGCGTCGCGAACTGCACGCCCGCCGCCGCCCAGCGTTCGACGATCTCGCGATGCCAGTCGGCCTCGAACCAGTCGATGAGCGAGTCGGCGATGATGCCGCCGACGCCCTCGACGTGGGCGAGCTCCTCGCGGCTCGCGGCGCGGATCGCCTCGAGTGAGCCGAAGTGCTCGGCGAGCGCGCGCGCGGCGACCGGACCGACGTGCCGGATGTTGAGTGCCACGAGCAGCCGCCACAACGGCTTGGTCTTGGCCTTCTCGAGCTCGTCGAGCAGCTTGGTCGCCGCGCCCGAGGGAAGCAGTTCACGATGGGACTTGCGGACGCCGGCCCTGCGGCGCTCGGCCTGGTCGAGGTGCTCGGTGCCGGGCGGATAGGTCGCCGGGCCGTACTTCTGGAACGGTGCACGTCGGACGGGCTCGCCCGTCGCGTCGTCGATCTTGACCTCGCCGGTCTCGGCGTCGCGCACGACGACCTGGATCGGGATGAGCTCGTCGAGCGTCAGGTCGAAGAGCCGGGCCTCGGTCTCGAGCGGGGGGACGGCCGGAACGGTCGGCTGCGTGAGCGCTGCGGCCGTGACCTCGCCGAGGGCCTCGATGTCGAGCGCACCGCGCGACCCGATGTGCTCGACCCGGCCGCGCACCTGCGCCGGACACGACTCGGCGTTCGGGCACCGCAGGTCGATGTCGCCCTCCTTCATCGGGCGGAGCGGCGTGCCGCACTCGGGGCACTCGGACGGCATGTGCCATTCGCGCTCGGTTCCGTCGCGCAGCTGCTCGACCGCGCCGAGGATCTCGGGGATCACGTCGCCCGCCTTGCGCAGCACGACGGTGTCGCCGATCATCACGCCCTTGGCCTTCACGATGCCCTGGTTGTGGAGCGTCGCCTGTCGCACCGTCGATCCGGCGACCTTGACGGGCTCCATGATCGCGTAGGGGGTCGCCCGGCCGGTGCGACCCACGCCCACGGCGATGTCGATGAGCTTCGTGTGCACCTCTTCGGGCGGGTACTTGAACGCGATCGCCCATCTCGGCGCACGGCTGGTTGATCCGAGCTCGTCGTGCAGGGCGAGCTCGTCGACCTTGACGACGATGCCGTCGATCTCGTGCTCGATGTCGTGCCGGTGCTCGCCCCAGTGCTCGATGAACCCGGCGACCTCGTCGACCGATGGGAGCACGCGGCTGTACGGCGACACCGGGAGTCCCCACCCCGCGAGCAGCGCGTAGATGTCGGACTGCGCCTCGACGGGCGGGCGCTCCCACGCCCCGATGCCGTGCAGGTACAACGAGAGCCGGCCGAGCCGATCGCGCATGAGCTCGAGGTCGAACGCGCTCTTGCGCTCGCGCCGCTGCCTGAGGCTGCCGGCCGCGGTGTTCCGTGCGTTGGCGAACTCGGGGAACCTGGTCTTGATGGACGCCTCGGGCCGGCCCTTCGCCAGCTCGTCGGCCACATACGCCGCCTGGAGATCGCGCTGCCGCCGGTTGAGCGCCTCGAACTCGCTCGTCGCGAGGAACACCTCGCCGCGCACCTCGAAGAACGAGGGGAACCCGTCTCCGGAGAGCCGGCTCGGGATCGCCGGGATGAGCTCGACGTTCTCGGTGATGTCTTCTCCGACACGGCCGTCGCCGCGTGTGGTCGCCGTCTCGAGCACGCCGTCGCGGTACGCGAGGCTGATCGCGAGCCCGTCGATCTTGAGTTCGCTGAGCCACTGCACCGGTCGCGCGGCATCCCGCTCCGCCTTCACCGCCCACTCGCGGAACTCGTCGACGGAGAACACGTTGTCGAGGCTCAGCATGCGCTCGGCGTGCTCATGCTCCGGGAATCCGGCGGAGGCGACTACCGCACCGACCTGCTGGGTCGGACTGTCTTGGCCGACGAGTTCGGGGAACGCGCGCTCGAGCGCCTCCAACCGGTGGAACGCCGTGTCGTACTCGGCGTCGGAGAGCGGCGAATCGCCGTCGCCGTAATAGGCGAGGCGCGCACGGTCGATCAGCTCGGTGAGCCGTTCGACCTCGGCGCGTGCGGTCTCGAAGTCGGCTGCGATGTCGCTCACACGGGCAATCCTAGGAGCCGCCTCCGACGTCGGGGCTGGCTCGGACCGGCTGCCCCGGAGAATCGCGGGCCCCGGGGCTCCGCCTCACGTGACGACGAGTGGGGTGCGCGGCCCCAGCCGCGCACCCCTCTTCGGCGCCGCGCCCCGCCCCCGGGCGTCAGGCGCCGAAGCCGGCGGCGTCCACCTTGCGGTGGTACCGCGTCCCGGCCTTGCCGCCGAGGATGGCTCCGCCGAGGCTCGCCAGGATGACCAGCACCAGCGTGACGATGCCGGCGACCGTCAGTTCGCCCTCGGTCACGGGGATCCGCGGGAAGGTGTTGAGGTTCGCGAGGATGTCGTACTGCGAGCCGGCGATCGCTGCGATGACGGCACCGACGACGGCGATGACGATGGCCCACAGCCAGACGGCGAGGCCCTGCTTCATGCCGTTGAACCGCGCCATCCGACCGGCCACGTAGCCGCCGGCGAAGTAGGCGACGAACAGGATCACGAGCAGCGCGATGGCGCCGACGATGCCGATCGTCTGGGCGTTCTCGGCGGCGGCCTCGTCGACCGCCTCGCCGAGCGTGCCGAGCCCCAGCGCCGCGCCGGTCGCGGCCAGCAGCGCAGTGAGCAGCACGGCGACGCCGACGGCCGTCAGCCAGCCGAAGAACGCCGAGCCGAACTTGATGCCGCCGTACCGCTGGCGCTGCCGGTCCACGACCGCGGCTCGCAGCGCCGGGTCGGACACGAGTCGCTCGTCCCGAGCGGCGTCGCGGTGACGGGCCGCCACCTCGCGGTCGTCGCGGACGCCGTCGCCGTCGCGGTCCGCCGCGACCTCGCGGTCGTCGCGGACGCCGTCGCGGTCCCGGTCCACGCCGACCTCGCGGTCGTCGCGGTCGCCGTCGCCGTCGCGGTCCGCCGGAGTCGGCGGATACGGATCGCGGGCGGGTCGATCGGATGAGGTGCTCATGACAGGTCCCCTCTCGTGGTGTGCGCCGCACACGGGTGGTGCCTGCGGCGCCGTTCCCGACGATACGGCGGCGAGGGGTCGGCGTCAGGGGCCTTGACAGAGGGCGTCGAAGCGCCCTCACGGTGCAGCGAACGTACGGCCGACGTTCAGGTTGGGCAGCTCAGCGTCGGCGCACCGGCCAGTGAGCCGTGTCAGGCCTCGAGCCCGACGCGGTCGACCCGCCGGTGGTAGCGCACGCCCACCGTTCCGCCGAGCACGGCGCCCCCGATGCTCACGAGCACCAGGGCGACCGCGGCACCGATCCAGGCGACGGTGACGAGCTCGACCGAGACGGGGATGCTGGGCACGGCGTCCCGTCCGGCGGCGACGAAGCCGAAGCGCCCGTCGAGCAGGCCGATCGCGACGGCGGCGGCGATGCCGATGACGACGGCCCAGCCCCAGACGGCGAGACCCTGCGCGGCGCCGCTGAACCGCGCCATCCGCCCGGCCACGTAGCCGCCGCAGTAGAAGGAGACGAGCACGATCGCGAGGATGATGCCGATCACGATCCACCCGACGGTGACGCCGTCGAACGGACCGAGCCCGCCGGTCGCCCACGGGTCGGGGATGACATCCAGCCCGATCACGGCCGTCACGACGACGACGACGCCCGCGAGGATGGCCCCGGTCGCCGTGGCCGTGAGCCAGCCGAAGAACGCCGACCCGATCTTGGGACCGCCGAACGCCTCGCGCTGTCGTTCCGCGACCTCTTCCACCGTGATCGGACGTTCGTCGATCGGGTCGTCCCACTGTCGGGGCGCCGGATCGATCACGGCGGTCGTCGCCGTGGTCGGAGCCGGTTCCAGGTTCCGGAAGGGCTCGGCGGGGTCTCGGTTCGGGTCGGCGGGGTACAGCGGGTAGGACACGACGGCTCCTCGGACTCGCGCGCGCCGGTGGGGGTGGCCGGCGCCAACCCCAGAGAATCTACGCGATCCACCCCCGATCGGGGTACACGACGCACTCAGGCGTCAGCCGGCACCGCGCTCACCGTCCGGTCGATCGTGCACTGGCCGAGCACGCGCGTGCCGACGTAGACCACCGCGGTCTGGCCTGGTGCGACGCCGTCGAGCGGCGTGTCGGGAAAGACGACGAGCTCGGTCGAGCCCGAGGAATCCGCCTGGACTCGTGCGACCGCCGGCACCGGATCGGCGTGCGCGCGGATCTGCACCTCGCAGGCGAACGGATCGGCAGGCTCGGCGGGCGGCTCCCCCGCCCAGGTGTACCGCGAACCGGCGATCTCGGCGATCGCGAGCGCCTCCTTCGGCCCGACGACGACGGTGTTCTCCTTCGGGCGCACCTCGAGCACGAAGCGCGGCTTGCCGTCGGCGGCCGGGGTGCCCAGCCGCAGGCCCCGCCGCTGGCCGACCGTGTAGGCGTGCGCACCCTCGTGCGAGCCGACGACGGCGCCGGTGCGGTCGATGATGTCGCCGGTGGCGACGCCGACCTTCTCGCCGAGCCATCCGCGCGTGTCGCCGTCGGGGATGAAGCAGATGTCGTGGGAGTCGGGCTTCTGGGCGACGCTCAGACCACGGCGCGCGGCCTCGTCGCGCACGAGCTGCTTCGACGGCGTCTCGCCGAGCGGGAAGTAGGCGTGTGCGAGCTGCTCGGCCGTGAGCACCCCGAGCACGTACGACTGGTCCTTGGCCCACGCGCTTGCGCGGTGCAGCTCACGGCGGCCCGCGGCATCCGTCAGGATCGTCGCGTAGTGCCCGGTGCACACGGCGTCGAACCCGAGCGCGAGCGCCTTCTCGAGGAGCGCCGCGAACTTGATGCGCTCATTGCACCGCATGCACGGGTTGGGGGTGCGGCCCGCGGCGTACTCGGCGATGAAGTCGTCGACGACGTCGGCCTTGAACCGCTCGGAGAAGTCCCACACGTAGTACGGGATGCCGAGCACGTTCGCGGCCCGCTGGGCGTCCATCGAGTCCTCGATCGTGCAGCAGCCGCGGCTTCCCGTGCGCAGCGTGCCGGGCATGCGGCTGAGCGCGAGGTGCACGCCGACCACGTCGTGCCCCGCGTCGACGGCGCGCGCCGCCGCGACGGCGCTGTCGACGCCGCCGCTCATCGCTGCCAGGACCCGCATGGGTTCCAGTGTACGAACCCGGTCCTGAGCGGATGCCGCGCGGCCGCCCGATCAGCGGTCGAAGCTCGTGACCCTGTCGGCCATGCCCGCGCGAGTCGCGCGCTCGACCGCACCGGGCAGCGCCGCGAGGAACGCGTCGACGTCGGCGTCGGTCGTGGACCACCCGAGCGTGATGCGCAACGCCCCGCGCGCCTCGGCCTCGGTGCGACCCATCGCCAGCAGCACGTGCGACGGCTCGGGCACGCCGGCCTGGCAGGCCGATCCGGTCGAGACGGCGACGCCCGCGGCATCCAGCAGGAACAGCAGCGAGTCGCCCTCGCAGCCCGGGAAGGAGAAGTGCGCGTTCCCCGGAAGCCGGGCGCCGGGGTCGGAATCCCCGGAGAGTCGCGCGTCGGGCACGGCGTCCGCGACGCCCGCGACGAGCCGATCGCGCTGCCGCGCCATCCGCTCGTGCTCGATCTCGCGCTGTTGGGCCGCGACGCGGGCCGCCGCCGCGAACCCCGCCGCGGCCGCGACATCCTGCGTGCCCGAGCGGATGCGACGCTGCTGCCCGCCGCCGTGCAGGAGCGGCTCGATATGCGTCGACCGGTCGAGCACGAGGGCGCCGATACCGACGGGCCCGCCGATCTTGTGGGCCGAGACGCTGATCGCGACCAGGCCCGAGCCCGCAGGCGCGGCCGTGTCGCGCCGCACCGCGTGCAGGTCGATCGGCACGTGCCCGTACGCGGCGATGGCATCGACGTGGAGCGGCACGCCGGCTCGCGCGCAGAGCTCGGCCGCCTCGCGCACCGGCTCGATCGTGCCGACCTCGTTGTTCGCCCAGAGCATCGTGACGAGGGCGACGGATGCCGCGTCGCGCTCGAGCGCGGCGGCGAGCGCGTCGACCCGGAGCCGGCCCACCTCGTCGACCGGGAGTTCCTCGACCTCGGCGCCCTCGACCTCGGCCAGCCATCCGACGGTGTCGAGCGTGGCGTGGTGCTCGCCGGCGGGCAGGAGGATGCGGCGGGCGCCGGCCTCGCGGTGACGGCGCCAGTACAGCCCCTTGATCGCGAGGTTCACGGCCTCGGTGCCGCTGCCCGTGAAGACGACCTCGATCGGGTCGGCGCCGAGCGTCGCCGCGACCTGCTCGCGCGACTCCTCGAGCAGGCGCTTGGCGTTCTGGCCCGCGCTGTGGATCGACGCCGGGTTGCCGACGAGGTGCAGCGCGCTCGTCATCGCGTCGATCGCCTCGGGGCGCAGCGGGGTCGTCGCCGCGTGATCGAGGTAGACGGGGTCGCGGCCGGGCATCGCGCACCTCCTGATCGGGAACCGGTTCCCTTCGAACTACTGTAGTTCGCATGTCTTCGGCCGATCCGCTCCGCGACCTCGGGGTGCGCACCGGACCGGACGGAGGCACCGTCCGGGTGTGGTCCGAGCACGCGACGTCCGTGGAGCTGGTCGTCTTCGATCCCGAGGACCTCGATTGGGCCGCGGCCCGAGTGCCGCTCGTGCGGGGTGCAGACGGGGTGTGGGAGGCGGCGTCGGCGGCACTGGTCACCGGCGCACGGTACGGGCTCAGGGTGGACGGTCCGGCGGGCGTCGAGCATGCCTTCAATCCCGTCCACACGCTCCTCGATCCGTGGGCGCGCGGTCTGCAGGTGGCGGGCGACGGCTCCTGGCGCGGCGTCGTGCTCGATTCGCTCGCCAGCGAGGGGTTCGATTGGGCCGGTGCGGCGAAGCCGCGCGTGGCACTCGACCACACGGTCGTCTACGAGGCCCACGTCCGAGGATTCAGCCGACTCAATCCTCGGATCCCCGAGGCGCTCCGCGGCACCTACGCGGGCCTCGCGCATGACGCGTCGCTCGAGTACCTGACCGGGCTCGGCGTCACCACGATCGAACTGCTCCCGGTGCAGGCGTTCGTCCCCGAGCAGCGGCTCGTCCGGCAGGGGCAGGTCAACTACTGGGGATACAACACGCTCGGATTCTTCGCGCCGCACACCCCGTACGCGAGCGCCGCGGCGCAGGCGGGCGGTCCCGCCGCGGTGCGGCGCGAGTTCGCGGGCATGGTCAAGCGGCTGCACGAAGCGGGCCTCGAGGTCGTGCTCGACGTGGTGTACAACCACACCGCCGAGGAGGGTCGGCAGGGTCCGACGTACAGCTTCCGCGGCATCGACAATGCGGCGTACTACCGGCACGACGTGCACGGCCGCTACGTCGACACCACCGGCTGCGGCAACACCCTCGACTTCGGCCACGACGCGCCGGTTCGACTCGTGCTCGACTCGATGCGGTACTGGGCCGAGGAACTCCAGGTCGACGGATTCCGCCTCGACCTCGCGGCGACGCTCGGACGCGACGAGCTCGGCGCGTACTCCCCCGACCATCCGCTCCTGCAGGGCATGCTCGCCGATCCCGTCATCGGCGCCTCGAAGCTCATCGCCGAGCCGTGGGACGTCGGCCCGTTCGGCTGGCAGACGGGCAACTTCGCGGCGGGCTTCAGCGAGTGGAACGACCGCTACCGCGACCGCATGCGCGACTTCTGGCTCGGCGACCTGCGTCGCGAGCGCGCGGGCGAGGCGGGCAGCGGCATCGGCCGCTTCGCCACGCGACTCGCCGGATCGTCCAACACGTTCGCCCACGAGCGCGGGCCGCTCGCGAGCCTCAACTTCATCACCGCGCACGACGGGTTCACGCTCGCCGACCTCACGGCCTACGACGTCAAGCACAACCTCGGCAACGGCGAGCACAACCGGGACGGCGCCGACCACAACAACTCCTTCAACCACGGCGTCGAGGGGCCGACGGATGACGGGACCATCGCCGCGGCGCGCCGGCGCAGCATCCGGAACCTGCTCGGCACGCTGCTGCTGTCGGCCGGCGTGCCGATGCTCACCGCCGGCGACGAGTACGGTCGCAGCCAGCGCGGCAACAACAACGCGTACTGCCACGACTCCGAGCTGACCTGGCTCGCGTGGGACGGCGGCGATCGCGACACCGCACTCGAGGCGACCGCGCGGCACCTGCTGCGCCTGCGCCGCGAGAACCCGGCATTGCGGCCGGTCCGCTACGGCCGCTTCGGCGAGACCGTGCCGAGCGCGTCGCAGATGGACTGGTACAACGCCGACGGCGCGACCATGACCATCGACCACTGGAACGACGCCTCGCAGCGCACGCTGCAGTTCATGGCGGCCTCGACGCCCGAGTTCGAGGAGTACAACCGGATCCTGCTCGTCGTGCACGCCTCGGAGACCGAGGCCGCGGTGCTCCTTCCCGACCACCCCGGCGTCGAGGACTACGAGCTGCTGTGGGACTCCGCGCGCGAGGAGCCCGACGGCGACCTCGGCACGAGATTCGAGCCGGGCGATCGGATGCCGGTGGCGCCGCAGTCGATGCGGCTGTTCCGCGCGCACGGCGAGCCCTCCCCCGGGCCGGTCGATACGGCAGCCGCGAGCATCGACGTCGACGTACTGCCGGATGCCGACGATGCGACCGCGCCCGACGAGCGCGCGAGGGCGCAGTGATGGCCAGGAGGGCGGATGCCTCGGTCGGAACGCCCGCGACGGTCGCGCTGACGCGCGCCGGCATCGCCTTCACGGCGCACCCCTACGAGCACGACCCGCGCGCCGCGGCCTACGGACTCGAGGCCGCGGAGAAGCTCGGGATCGAGCCGGCACGCGTGTTCAAGACCCTGCTCGCGACCGTCGACGGCGGGCTCGCGGTCGGCATCGTGCCGGTCGCGGACCAGCTCGACCTGAAGGCGCTCGCGGCGGCGCTCGGCGGCAAGCGCGCCGAGATGACCGACCCCGCGCTCGCGGAGCGCAAGACCGGCTACGTCGTCGGCGGCATCAGTCCGATCGGGCAGAAGACGCCGCTGCCGACCGTGCTCGACGAGAGCGCCATCCTCTGCGAGACGGTGTTCGTCTCGGGTGGACGCCGCGGCCTCGACCTGGAACTGACGCCCGACGACCTCCTCGCGATCACCGCCGGCCGCTACGCCCCGATCGCCCGCCCGCGCTGAGTTCGGCGGACACGTCCGTTTCAGGAACACGGAGGCTTCTCAGGACCATCTCGCAGATGCGGTCCTGATCAGCCTCCGTCTTCCTGAAACAGCGTGTGGGTCAGGAGGCGGCGGCGACGAGGCCGAGTTCGGCGGTCGTGAGCAGCATCGGATGGCGCGGCACGACGCGCACCGTGTACCCGAACGCCCCGGCGCGGTCGAGCGTGATCGTGCCGACGTAGACGCGGGTCGCGGCATCCGTCGTCGACTCGCCGTCGGGATCGAGCACGGCCACTCGGGCGTCGTCGATGCGGTCGTCGCCGTGCGAATGGCCGAAGACCACCTCGACGGACACGTCGTCGGGGCTCAGCCAGCCGAGCGCGACGTGGGCGCGCAGGTGCAGCTGGTCGCCCACGTGCGGCGTCGAGTCGAGCCCGCCCGACTCGACGTGCGAGACCTGCACGCCCTCCCACGCGGCCCGCACGCCCGCGACCCATTCCGCGAGCTCGCGAGCCCGCTTTGCGCCGTTCGCGGCGACGAGCTCGGCGTGTTCGGCCGCGGGCCGGTACAGGCGCTCGACGTACTCGCGCACCATCCGGTCGGCTCCGAGCTCGGGCGCGAGGTGCGTGAGCGTTCGGCGCACGCGCGTCATCCACTCGGTCGGCACGCCGTCGTGGTCGCGGTCGTAGAACAGTCGCGTGATGCGGTGCTCGATGAGGTCGTACAGGGCGGATGCCTCGATACGGTCGCGCTCGGACGCATCGGGCGCGGCATCCGCCGTCGGGATGACCCAGCCGTGGTCGTCGGCGGCGTACTCGGCCCACCATCCGTCGAGGATCGAGAGGTTGAGCGCCCCGTTCATCGCGGCCTTCATGCCCGACGTGCCGCACGCCTCGAGCGGGCGGAGCGGGTTGTTCATCCACACGTCGCAGCCCGGGTAGAGCGTCTCGGCCATGCCCATGTCGTAGTCGGGCAGGAACACGATGCGTTCGCGGAGCTCGGGCCGCTGCGCGAACTGCACGAGGCGCTGGATGAGGCGCTTGCCCTCCTCGTCGGCCGGGTGCGCCTTGCCCGCGATCACGAACTGCACCGGACGGTCGGGGTTGGTGAGGATCGCGGCGAGGCGCTCGGGATCCTGCAGCATGAGGGTGAGCCGCTTGTAGGTCGGCACGCGCCGCGCGAACCCGATCGTGAGCACGTCGGGATCGAGCACACGTCGCACCCAGTCGGGCGCGACGGCGCCGGCGTGCTGGTCGGCCCACGCGGCTGCCAGGCGACGGCGGGCGTCCTCGACGAGCTGGAGCCGCATGCCGCGCTTGACGCTCCACAGCTCGGCGTCGCTCACGGCGGGGCTCAGCCAGTCGGCGTGCTCGGTGTCGCCCGTGCCGAGGCGCTCCTCGGCGAGCTCGAGCAGGGCGGGGTCGGTCCATGTCGGCGCGTGGACGCCGTTGGTGATGGAGGTGATCGGCACCTCGTCGGCGTCGAAGCCGGGCCAGAGGCTGGCGAACATGGATCGGCTGACCTCGCCGTGCAGTTTGGAGACGCCGTTCGCGTGCTGCGCGAGCCGCAGGCCCATCATGGCCATGTTGAACGCGCTCTCGTCGGGATGCACCCCGGGCTCCAGGCCGAGCGGCAGCGCATCGGCGGGATCGACGCCGGGCAGCAGGCCCGATTCCAGGTACTGCGCCACGAGCGCGCGATCGAATCGATCGATGCCCGCGGGCACGGGCGTGTGCGTCGTGAACACCGTGCCGGCCCGGACGACCTGCAGGGCCTCGGCGAACGTGAGCCCCTCGCCGATGCACGCCGAGATGCGCTCGAGGCCGAGGAAGCCCGCATGCCCCTCGTTCATGTGGAACACGTCGGGGAGCGGTCGCGCCACGAGCTCGGACCATGCGCGCAGCGCCCGGACCCCGCCGATGCCGAGCAGCAGCTCCTGCTGCAGCCGGTGCTCGCCGCCGCCGCCGTAGAGCCGGTCGGTGACCTGGCGCAGGTCGTCGTCGTTCGCCGGGATGTCGGTGTCGAGCAGCAGCAGCGTCACCCGGCCGACGGCCGCCTGCCAGACGCGCGCGTGCAGGCTGCGGTCGCCCGGGACGGCGAGCGTGACCTGGACCGGCGTGCCATCCGCCCGGCGCAGCACCGAGAGCGGCAGCCCGTCGGGGTCGAGCGCCGGGTAGCGCTCCTGCTGCCAGCCGTCGGGCGCGATGGCCTGCGAGAAGTAGCCGGCCTTGTAGAACAGGCCCACCGCGACGAGCGGCACGCCCAGGTCGGATGCCGCCTTGAGGTGGTCGCCTGCGAGGATGCCGAGTCCGCCCGAGTACTGCGGCAGCGCGGCGGTGATGCCGAACTCGGGCGAGAAGTACGCGATCGTCTTCGGCGTCCCGAGGGCGAGGGACTGGTACCAGCGCGGCTCCCCGAGATATGCGCGCAGCGCGTCGCGCTCGCGCTCGGCCCAGCCGAGGTAGCCCTCGTCGTTCGCGAGTTCGTCGAGGCGGCGCGGGTCGACGTCGCCGAGGAACGCGATGGGGTCGCGCTCCGAGCGCCGCCATCCGACCGGGTCGATGTGCTCGAACAGCCGACGGGTCGGCTCGTGCCACGACCAGCGGAGGTTCGCGGCGAGCTCCTCGAGCGCGCTGAGCTGCGGCGGCACCACGGCCCGGACGGTGAACTTGCGGATCGGCTTCACGGGTTCAACCCTAAGCGGGGTCGTGTGTCCGGCAGGTGAACGGATGCCTCTGCTCCGCTCGGGATCCGTAACCAAAGGTTTTGGACACAAGCTTTGGTAAGGTGAGGGACATGCGAGCGGATGTCGCCGAGTGGCCGCCCGTCGAGTACGAGGCCCGTGCGTGGGTGCGGACGGGCGCCGAGATCGCCTCGCGCCGCGCGCTCCGCGCCGCGAGCGGCCCGTATCGCGCGTCCGTCCCGCCGCTCATCGCCGATCGCCGGGCGATCCTGTCACCCGAGGTCCTGGCGACGGCCGACGACGCCAGCCGCGAGCTGACGCGATTCGACAGCGAGGTCGGACACATCACGGCACCGTTCGCCGCCATCCTGCTGCGGACTGAGAGCGCCTCGAGCTCCGAGGTGGAACGGCTCACGGCGAGCGCGAAGCAGGTCGCACTCGCCGAGCTCGGGCAGGCGCGATCCGGCAACGCGCGACTCGTGGTGGCCAACGTCCACGCGATGAACGCGGCGATCGACCTCGCCGACCGCCTCGACGAGGCCGCGATCATCATGATGCATCGCGCGCTCCTCGAGGAGACGGCACCTGGGGTCGTCGGCGGCTGGCGCTCCGAGCAGGTCTGGATCGGCGGCGGATCGATCTCGCCGCACTCGGCCGAGTTCGTGCCGCCCCACCACGATCGCGTCCCCCAGCTCATGGCCGACATGATGCGCTTCGTACAGCGGACCGACCTGCCGGTGCTCGCGCACGCGGCGCTCGCGCACGCGCAGTTCGAGACCATCCACCCGTTCCCCGATGGGAACGGCCGGACCGGGCGCGCGCTCATCCAGTCGATGCTGCGTGCCGGCGGAGTAACGGAGAATGTCGCGGTGCCGGTCTCGGCCGGGCTCCTCCATAACACCGAGGGGTACTTCGGTGCGCTCGACGCCTATCGGGCGGGCCGGGCCGAGGAGATCGTCGACGCCCTCTCGGAGGCGTCGTTCGCCGCGGTCGAGAACGGTCGTGCCCTGGTCGCCGACATCCGGGAGGCGTCCGCACGGTGGAACGCCGTCGTGACGGCGCGCGCCCATTCGTCGGTGCACCGCGTGACGGCCTTCCTGCTCACGCAGCCCGTCGTCAACGTGCAGGCCGTGGCTGCGGCCGTCGACGTGAGCGAGGTCGCCGCCGCGGGCGCCCTGACCCGGCTCGAGGAGGCCGGCGTGCTGAGCAGGGCCTCGAGTGGCCCCCGCTACCGCGTCTGGCAGGCCGACGAGATCCTCGCCGCGCTCGATGCGTTCGCCGCGCGAGCGCGCCGACGACGACGGGCGGCGCACTAGCTCCCGGCGGCACGCTGCGCAACCCGGCCTGCCGTTCCCCCGGCATCCGCGCTACGGTCGGAACGTGACCAGCCGACCCGTTCGTGCCGGCCGGATCCCCGTGACCCGGCTCACGCCCGCCCTGCCAGATCCGCGTTGGAATCCGAAGGCGTTCGCCGGGGAGGTGGTCCCGTTCCGCGCCACGGTCTTCCGCGAGGGGCACGACCTGGTCGGCGCGATGCTGGTCCTCACCGATCCCGCTGGAGCGGTGCAGCGGCACCGGATGACGGCCCTCGCGGCGGGCACCGATCGCTGGGAGGCGCGGGTCCGGCTCGACGGGATCGGCACCTGGACGTGGCACGTGACGGGCTTCGGCGACGAAGTGGGCACGTGGATCCACGACGCCGAGGTGAAGATCGACGCGGGAGTGGACGTCGAGCTCATGTACGAGATCGGCGCGCGCCTCGCCGAGCGCGCGGCGGCCCAGCCCGAGCGTCCGGCCGCCGTCCGCAAGCGGCTGAAGGCCTACGCGACGGCCCTTCGCGACACGGCGGCCGCGCCATCCGCTCGCCGCGCGCTGCTGCACGACCCCGTGCTCGCCGAGTTCGACGCGCGACCGCTCGCACGGTTCACGACCGACTCCGAGGAGCAGGCGCTGCTCGTCGAGCGCCGTCGAGCGGGCGTCGGCTCGTGGTACGAGTTCTTCCCCCGCTCCGAGGGGGCGCGGCAGCTCAAGAAGAACGGCGCCTGGAAGTCCGGGACGTTCCGGACCGCGCAGAAGCGGCTCGACGGCGTGGCGGCGATGGGCTTCGATGTCGTCTACCTGCCGCCGATCCATCCGATCGGCGTCGCATTCCGCAAGGGACCGAACAACACGCTCACCCCGGGGCCGCACGACCCGGGCTCGCCGTGGGCGATCGGTTCGGCCGCAGGCGGTCATGACACGGTCCACCCCGACCTGGGCAGCCTGGCGGACTTCCGCGCCTTCGTGCGTCGCGCCGCCGCGCTCGGCATCGAGATCGCGCTCGACCTCGCGCTGCAGGCCTCCCCCGACCACCCGTGGGTCGCCGAGCACCCCGAGTGGTTCACGACCCTGCCCGACGGCACGATCGCCTACGCCGAGAACCCGCCTAAGAAGTACCAGGACATCTATCCCGTGAACTTCGACGACGACTTCGAGGGTCTCGTCGCCGAGGTGACGAGGATCGTGCGGCTCTGGATGAAGCAGGGCGTGCGCATCTTCCGCGTCGACAACCCGCACACCAAGCCGCTCGCGTTCTGGGAGCGGCTCATCGGCGACATCAACGCGACCGACCCCGACGTCGTGTTCCTCGCCGAGGCGTTCACGCGCCCGGCCATGATGCAGGCCCTCGCGATGGTCGGCTTCCAGCAGTCGTACTCGTACTTCACGTGGCGGAACACCAAGGCCGAGCTCGAGGAGTTCCTGACGAGCGTGTCGCAGGAGACCGCCGACTTCATGCGGCCCAACCTCTTCGTGAACACGCCCGACATCCTGACCGAGTACCTCCAGTTCGGCGGCCCGGCGGCCTTCACGGTGCGGGCGACGATCGCCGCGACCGCCGCCCCGCTCTGGGGTGTGTACTCGGGCTTCGAGCTGTTCGAGTCGGTCGCGCGCCCGGGCGCCGAAGAGGCCATCGACAACGAGAAGTACGAGTACAAGCCTCGCGACTTCGCCGCAGCCGAGGCCGAGGGCCGGTCGCTCGCGCTCTACCTCGGCATCCTCAACCGCATCCGCGCCGAGCACCCCGCGCTGGGGCAGCTGCGCAACATCCGCTTCCACTACAGCGACGACGACTCGGTGCTGGTGTACTCCAAGCACTTGGAGGGCCGATTCATCGACGGGCGCGCCGACGACGACCACGACACGATCCTCGTCGTGGCCAACGTCGATCCGCACTCGGTGCGCGAGACCACCGTGCACCTCGACCTCGCGGCCATCGACGTGCCCGCCGACCGTCCGTTCGCGGTCGAGGACCTCGTCACCGGCGAGCGCTGGGACTGGGGTGAGCACAACTACGTCCGGCTGGACGCGTTCACCCAGCCCGTCCACATCCTCCGAGTGATTCGAGGCGCCTCATGACCGACACCTCCCACGTCCAGGCGCCGGCGGTGTCCGATGACCTGCTCCTCGCGGTCGCCGAGGGGCGTCACCACGAGCCGCATGCGGTGCTCGGACAGCACGGGTTCGACGCGCCCGGACAGGGCGGTGCGCACACCGTCATCCGCGTGCGACGCCCGCTCGCGGCGTCCGTCGACGCGTTGCTCGACGACGGCACCGAGCTGTCGCTCGAGCACGTCGCGCACGGAGTCTGGGCGGGGTCGGGTCCGTTCGGGCCGACGGGCTACCGGGTGCGCGCCCGCTACGGCGACGGCAGCGAGTGGACGACCGACGACCCCTACCGGTACGCGCCCACGATCGGCGAGGTCGACCTGCACCTCATCGGCGAGGGCCGGCACGAGGAGCTGTGGAAGGTGCTGGGCGCGCACCACCGCGAGTTCCCGTCGGTGACGGGCCCGCTCCGCGGCGTCTCGTTCACGGTCTGGGCGCCGCGGGCACGCGCCGTCCGGGTCGTAGGCGACTTCAATCGCTGGGACGGCACCGGCCACGCCATGCGGAACATGGGCTCGAGCGGTGTGTGGGAGCTGTTCGTGCCCGACCTCGAGCCGGGTGCCGCCTACAAGTACGAGATCCTCGCCCAGTCGGGTGAGTGGATCATGAAAGCCGACCCCATGGCGCGTCGCGCCGAGGTGGCACCCGCCACCGCCTCGATCGTCACCACGTCGCAGCACGAGTGGGCCGACGGCGACTGGATGGCGGGGCGCGCGCAAGCGAATCCGCACGAGCTGCCCATGAGCATCTACGAGCTGCACCTCGGCTCGTGGCGCCCCGGCAAGGGCTACCGGGACATCGCCGACGAGCTCATCGAGTACCTGGAGTGGCTGGGCTACACGCACGTCGAGTTCCTGCCGCTGGCGGAGCATCCCTTCGGCGGCTCATGGGGCTACCAGGTGACCGGCTACTTCGCGATCACCTCGCGGTTCGGATCGGCCGACGACCTCAAGTACCTCATCGATCGGCTGCATCAGGCCGGCATCGGCGTGATCATGGACTGGGTGCCCGGCCACTTCCCCAAGGACGAGTGGGCGCTCGCGCGCTTCGACGGCGAGCCGCTCTACGAGCACGCCGACCCGCGACGCGGTGAGCAGAAGGACTGGGGCACCCTGGTCTTCGACTACGGCAACCCGCGCGTGCGCAACTTCCTCGTCGCCAACGCGTTGTTCTGGTTGGAGGAGATGCACGTCGACGGCCTGCGTGTCGATGCCGTCGCCTCGATGCTGTACCTCGACTACTCGCGCGACGAGGGCGAATGGCTGCCCAACTGGTACGGCGGCCGCGAGCACCTCGAGGCGATCGGCTTCCTGCAGGAGGCGACGGCGACGGCGTACAAGCGCAACCCCGGCGTCGTGATGATCGCCGAGGAGTCCACCTCGTGGCCCGGCGTCACGGCACCGACCTCCTCGGGCGGCCTCGGATTCGGCTACAAGTGGAACATGGGGTGGATGCACGACACCCTGCAGTACATCCAGCGCGACCCGATGTACCGCTCGCACCACCACGGCGAGCTCACGTTCTCGTTCCTGTACGCGTTCAGCGAGCACTTCATCCTTCCGATCAGCCACGACGAGGTCGTGCACGGCAAGGGCTCGCTCGTGCGCAAGATGCCGGGCGACCACTGGCAACAGCTCGCCAACACGCGCGCGTACCTGGCCTACATGTGGGCGCACCCGGGCAAGCAGCTCCTCTTCATGGGCCAGGAGTTCGGGCAGCTGTCGGAGTGGAGCGAGGAACGCGGCCTCGACTGGTGGATCCTCGACCAGCCGACCCACCGCCAGCTCGCCGAGCTCGTCGGCCGGCTCAACCGCACCTATCGCGACACGCCGGCCCTCTGGCAGCTCGACGACGACTCCGACGGGTTCGACTGGGTCGAGGGCGGCGCGGCCGACCTGAACGTGATCGCGTTCCTCCGGTACGACCGCGAGCGCGGGCCGCTGCTGTGCGTCGTGAACTTCGCGGGTCGACCGCACGAGGGGGTGCGATTGGGCCTGCCACTCGCCGGACGCTGGCGCGAGGTCCTGAACACGGACGCCACGGAGTTCGGCGGCTCGGGCGTGGGCAACCTCGGCGGCGTCGACGCGACCGACGAGCCCTGGGGCGGCAAGCCCGCCTCGGCGACGTTCACGCTGCCGCCGCTGGCGGCCGTCTGGTTCCGGCCCGAGTAGGCACGAGCCGGTCAGATCAGGTTCAGTACAGGAGCATCGCGAGCCGTTGGCGGGCGGCGCTCACGCGCGGGTCCTCGACTCCGACCACCTGGAACAGCTCGAGCAGGCGCTCGCGCACGGTGTTCTTGCCGACGGCGTCGAGCTTCGGGAACAGCTCGAGCAGGCGCGCGAACGCGTCCTCGACGTGCCCGCCCGACAGGTCGAGGTCGGCGACGTCGAGCTGCGCATCGATGTCGTCGGGGGCGGATGCCGCGCGGTTGCGGATCTCGTCGAGGGTCTTGCCCTGCAGTCGTCCGAGCAGGTTGGCCTGCGCCAGGCCCGCGACCGCGAGGTCGTCGCGCGGGTCCTGCGCGATCGCGGTCCGGTAGGCGGAAGCCGCGGCAACGTAGTCGCCCCGGCTGATGGCGTCGAACGCCTCCTGGTGCAGCGGGGGCAGCGGCTCCTCGACCGGCTCCTCCGGCTCGTCGGACTCCTCGGCGCCGTCAGCGCCCGGCACGCGGCCGTCGACGCCGTGGCGCGCGGCGATCTCGAGGAGCTGGTCGAAGACCTGCTCGATCACGTCGTCGGGTTGCCCGCCCTCGAACAGCGGCACGGGCTGCCCGCCGACGAGCGCGACGAGGGTCGGGATGGCGCGCGCCTGCAGGGCCTGCACGAGCTGCGGGCTGGCATCGGCGTCGGCTGCGGCCAGCACGAGCCGGCCGTCGCGCGCGCGGACGAGGCGTTCGAGGGTCTCGACGAGCTGCACGGACTGCTCGCTCCACGAGGCCCACAGCGCCACGACGACGGGGATCGAGCGCGAGAGCTCGAGGACCTGACCGAAGCCCTGGTCGTCGGTCGCGACGACCACCCCGCCCGGGACGGGGCCTCGCCCTGCGCCGCCGTTCGCGCCATCCTGCGCACGACGCTCCTCGCGGTGCACGAGTCCGGACAGGTCGACCGCGCCTCTGAGGTTGGCGGGCTGCTGCGGGGGAACGGCGTTCGTCACGGGACCTCCGATGCTCCGATGAGGGACTCCGACCAGCCGAGCAGGCGGATCTGCTCGTCGGCGCCGACGGCCGGGACGTAGAACATGAGCTGGATGCCGACGACGCGCTGGACGCCCTTGGCGCTCTTGTCGTCGAAGCCCGAGAGCGCACGGCCCGGTCCGGGCTCGAAGCCGACGGTTCCGCCGTCGTTGGGCGTGACCTTCTCGGTCTGGTTGATCGACACGGTCACGAGCGCGCCGGAGTCGTTGGTCGCGAGCGCGACGGTCGGGCTGTCGCCCACCACGTTCGAGAACGCGATGTCGGCCGTGTCGGGCAGGCTCTCGGCCGTCGCCTTCTGTCCCTCGACGCCGAGCTGCTGGAGGACCACGTCTCCCTCGGGGTCGAAGAACTCGGCGAACTCGGACTCGGGGCCCTTGAGCAGCACGTCGGCGTAGGCCGCGGCGACTTGGCCGGTCGGCATGACGAGTCCCTTGAACTCAGGGCTGATCGGCGGTGCGCCGATGCTCGCCGGAGCCACCTCGGGCACGTCGGCGTCGGGGACGAGAGCCGTCGCGTACACCACCTTGTAATTCTCGCGCGGCGACTCCTGGCGCATCACGAGCGCGGTCGGGGCGACCGTCTCGTCGTCGCTGTTCTTGGCGATCGTGAGGACGGTGCGCGGCCAGCCCGTGGCCTGCTGCGGCAGCGTGAGCGTCAGGGGGGCCGCCGGAATCGCGGGCAGCGCCGGGTGGTCGGTCACGGAGCCGCGGATGACGTAGTTGGCCTTGCGCGCCTGGAACGCGGGGCCGGCGAAGCGCTCGGTGAGGCGCTGGACGTCGCGCGACTCGTCGACCTCGGTGGTGAACACCGCGACGCTGCGCATGATGCGCTCCATCTGCGGGACGGTCACGGCCGGGACGACCTCGGCCTCGCCCTCGGCCGCGGTGTCATCGGCGGGCTGATCGGTCGCCGCGGGCGTCGCGGGTGCCGAGGTCTCGGGCGTCGCCGCGAAGTCGGGCCAGTAGTCCGACGAACACGCCGAGAGTGCGATCGCGGGGACGAGCAGCACCGGGAGCAGCGCGACGCGCCGGGCACGCCCCGACGTGCGACGGGGCCCGGCACCGGATGCCGCCGCTCGCTGCGATCGCGTCGGACGCGGCGCGCGCGTGAGCTTGCCCTTCGGTCCCTTCGGGAGGTTGCGCCGCGGGCCGCGCGACCGGCGATGCGCGAGCACCCCGGAGATCACGAGCGCGATGCCGACGAGGAACACGAGCCCGCCGCCGGCGATGAGCGGCCCCGCCCACGGCGTGGAGTTGTCGAGGGGCCAGGCGACGACGATCCGGCCCGGCGCGGGCTCGGTGCCGTCGGAGGCCAGGAGCACCGAGATGCCCTCGGGCACGTCGATGGTCGTGGTGAGCGTGCGATCGCCGGTCAGCTCGTCGAGCCACAGGTCGCTGCCGGCCGGCGAGGCGGCCGGCTCGGCCGTCTCCTCCGCGCCCTCGGCATCGGGCGCCGGAGTCGCTTCGGGCTCGGTCGTCTCGGGCGTCTCGCCCTCGGCCGACTGGCCCGCGACGACCTCGTTCGTGAACTCGCCCGCGTCGGCGTCGTACCCGACCGACACGTAGGAGTCGTCGCCGATCCACGCTTCCACGTCGTCCGTCCGCCCGTAGGCGAGGAACACGGTCTCCGATCCGGAGACCGTGATGGTCTGCTTGCCCGATTGCGCCGCGAGCGCCTCGGGCTCGAGCACGATGTAGTCCGCCTGATCCTCGACGACGGTTCCCAGGGAGATCCGATCGGGCTCCAGGAAGACCGTCCGTTGCGCGATGCCGAAGCCGATCATCACAGCCGCGGCGGCGAACGCCAGAATGGCGAGAACGAATCGCACGCAGTTACCTCCAGGCCGCTCACGCGGCATCCGACAAAGACACCCCACACTACCGACGCTGTCTGGGAGTCTCCTAACCGATGACTGGATGTCGCGGGCGGGCGTCGTCGGGCCGGACGGGGGGTACGGCGGACACGATCACAGGACGGACACGGTGCCCCCGGGGCGCGCCCGGCCGTATGATCGGAGGCGACCCGCGCGCCCCACAACCCCCCACATCGCGGGACACGGACCCCGGAGGAAGAATTGGCCGTCGAAGAGACCGAGTTCACGCAGGTATTCCGCGGATACGACAAGGACGAGGTCGACCGGAGCATCAACGCGCTCCGCCGCGAGATCATCACCGCGAACAACGCGACCGGCGAGCTGCAGAAGGAGAACAAGCGCCTCCTCACGCGCATCGACGAGCTGACCGGCGAGCTCGAGGAGGTCGGCAGCCCGACCTTCTCCGGCCTCGGCACCAAGCTCGAGAACACGCTGCGCGTCGCCGAGGAGCAGTCGACCCGGCTCATCGCGCAGGCCGACATCGACGCCGAGAAGCTCCGCCGCGCCGCGGAGGACGAGGCGCACCTCATGCGCTCCGACGCGCACGAGCTCGCCGAGCGCACCCTCTCCGAGGCGCGCGCCCAGGCCAACCGCCTGCTCGAGAACGCCCGTGCCGAGGCCGACGACATGGTCGCGCGTGCCCAGGAGGCGAGCGAGCAGCTGCGCGAGGACGCGAACCGCGACGCCGCGGCCATCCAGGGCGCCGCATCGACCGAGGTCGCCGAAGCGCGCTCGACCGCGAAGCGCGAGGCGGCCGCCCTGGTGGCCGAGGCCGAGCGCAAGGCGGCCGAGATGCTCGTCGCGGCGAACACCGAGGCCAACGAGGCGCGTGCCGCCGCCGCGGGCCTGCAGGAGGAGACCGAGCAGACCCGCGCCGAGGTCGCGATCGAGCTCGACCAGAAGCGGGCCGAGCTCGCCAAGGAGACCGAGCAGGCGCGCATCGACCTCGCCCGTGAGACCGAGCAGGCACGCCTCGACCTCGAGCGCGAGACCGCCGAGTCCCGGGCCGCGATCGAGGCCGAGGTCGAGGAGCGCCGCGCCGCGCTCGAGCACGAGCTCGAGCAGGCCCGCACCGACCTCGAGCGCGAGCTCGAGGCCGCGCGCGCCAAGCTCGTCGAGCAGCGCGAGCAGACCTCCGTCGACCTCGAGCGCGAGTCCGAGACCGCGCGCCTCAAACTCCAGCACGAGCTCGACCGCATCCGCGCGAAGCACGCCGCCGAGCTCGACCAGATGCGCGCCGACCTCGCCCTCGAGCAGGAGCAGGCCCGTGCGGACTTCGAGGCCGAGGCCGAGCAGGCCCGGATCGACCTCGACAACCAGCTCACGTCGATGAAGAAGAAGACGACGCACGAGGTGAACCGCATGCGTCGCGAGATCGAGCGGGCCCGCATGGACCTCGACGCCGAGCTCGCGACCAAGCGCGACGAGGCCGAGCAGGAGCTCCTGGCGGCGCAGCAGGAGGCGGCCGAGCAGACGAAGAAGTTCCTCGCCGACGCGAACGCCGAGCTCGAAGAGGCCATCGCCCGCACCAACCAGAGCCGTGCCGAGGCCGAGCGCCTCGAGACCGAGGTCCGCAGCGAGGCCGCTGCGTCCCGCGAGAAGGCCGACGAGGAGGCGCGCGAGCGGGTCGCCGCCGCGCACGCCCAGGCGCGCAAGCTCATCGCCGACGCCGAGGAGCGCACGCGGTCCCTCGTGGCCGACGCCGAGGACCGGCTCGCGCAGATCAAGATCGAGCGCGACGCGGTCGCCGGCTACTTCGAGAGCCTGCGCGGAGTCCTCACGCAGGCCGAGCAGGTCGCGAACCGGAAGTAATCGAGCGGAACGGGTCGGGGCGCGTCGGTGAGGATCCAGAACGCGTTCCGGCTCGCGCTCGTCGGCACGCTCGGCGTCGGCGTCGGCCTGCTGATCCTCTCCGCCGTCGCCAGCCTGTCGACGATCCTGACCTACATCGGAGCCGCGCTGTTCCTGGCCCTCGGCCTCGAGCCCGCCGTGAGCGGGCTCGAGCGCCGAGGGCTTCCGCGTTGGGGCGCGATCGTCCTCGTCATCCTCGGGGTCGCGGCCGTCGTCGCGGCCCTGCTCCTGGCAGTCATCCCGATCATCGTCGACCAGGTCGCCGAGCTCATCGCGCAGGTGCCCGGCATCGTCGCGCAGCTGAACCGCGTCGACTGGATCGAATGGCTCCAGGAGCAGTTCCCGCTGCTCAAGATCGACGAGATCAGCGAGCAGGCGGGCGCGGCGCTCACCGACTTCTTCACCAATCCCGACAAGCTGAGCGAGCTGCTGGGCGGCGTCTGGGCCGTCGCCCTCGCCATCGGGGGCGGGGTGTTCGCGGTCATCGTCGTCGCGGTGCTCACCGTGTACTTCACGGCGTCGCTCGACGCGATGAAGCGGGCCACGTATCAGCTGGTTCCCGCCTCACGACGCGCGCGGTTCGCCGACCTCACCGAGCAGATCACGCAGTCCGTCGGCCGCTACGTCATCGGGCAGGTGTCGCTCGCCGCCGTCAACGGCTTCCTGAGCTTCATGTTCCTGTCGATCATCCGCGCGCCGTTCCCCGCGGTGCTGGCGTTCATCGCCTTCCTCTTCTCGCTCGTGCCCCTCGTCGGCACGCTCACGGGCTCGATCATCATCGTGCTGCTCTGCCTGATCCCCGGGCTCGGGTCGCCCCTCACGGGGCTCGTGGCGGCGATCTACTACCTGATCTACATGCAGGTCGAGGCGTACGTGCTCTCGCCCAGGATCATGAGTCGCGCGGTCAAGGTTCCGGGCGCCCTGGTCGTCGTCGCCGCGCTCGCGGGCGGTGCGCTGCTGGGCATCCTCGGAGCGCTCGTCGCGATCCCCATCGCGGCCGCGGCACTGCTGATCATCAAGCAGGTCGTGATCCCGCGCCAGAACGAGCGCTGACGCGCCTCACGCCTCGGGCTGGGCGACGGATGCCGCGGGCCAGTGCGTCGGCAGCGGCAGCGCCGCCGGATTCACCGCGCGGACGATCTCCTCGAGTACTCGGCGCGTCTGCGACTCCCCCACCCAGAGGTGCTTGCCGCCCTCGACGTCGATGCGCGTGAGGTGCGGAAGGCCGGCGAACCGCTCTGCCGCCTCGGCGGGCTTCAGGTAGTCGTCGTGCTCGGGGATGATCGCCACGAGCGGCACCGGCGCCGAACGCCACCGTGCGAGCTCCTCGTCGGTGGTGCGGTGCAGGGGCGGCGACAGGAGCACGGCGCCCGCGATGCCGTGTTCGAGGCCGTACTTGAGGGCGAGTTCGGTGCCGAAGGACCAGCCCACGAGCCACGGGACGGGCAGGCCGCGTTCCTCGACGAAGCGCATCGCGGCAGCGACATCGGCGCGCTCGGCCAGGCCCTCGCCGAACGCACCCTCGCTCCGGCCCCGTGGCGACACCGTTCCGCGGGTGTTGAAGCGCAGCACGGCCAGGCCCGCGAGCGCCGGCAGCCGGGCGGCGGCCTTCCGGATGATGTGCGAATCCATGAACCCGCCGGCAGTGGGCAGCGGATGCAGCGTCACCAGCGTCGCGACGGGCGGACGGTCGACCGGGGTCGCCAGCTCGCCGACGAGCCGCAGCCCGTCGCTCGTGCGCAGCTCGATCTGCTCCCGGTGCGCCGGGAGTTCGACCCCCGCGCGGATCTCGGTCATCGTCTCGTCGGTCACGTCGGTCCGATCCTCCAGCAGTGCGTGTGCCAGTGCCGTCGCGAGGCGAGGTCGGCAGCGTCGCCGAGCACACCGTCGGCCCGCCACGCCACCAGGTGCGCGACACCCGGCTCGATCTCGAGGCGGCATCCCGGGCAGAGGTACGCCTTCACGGCCTGGGCCTCGCTCACGGGCTGCACGTTCCACTCGCGGCCTGCGCGCACCTCGGTGCGGCGCCATCCGGCCGTGAGCCGTTCGACGTCGAGTTCGGGATGCGGCTCGCGCGACTTGGCCGCACGACCACGGGAGCGGTGCGAGCGGGCCATGACCTCAAGTGTACGGTCGGCTCGGAGCGCGTCGGGTCGGCCGGTCAGTACCAGCCGTTGGCCTCGGAGTGCGCCCAGGCGCCGCAGGGCGTGCCGTACCGGCCCGAGATGTACCCGAGGCCCCATTCGATCTGGGTCGCGGCGTTCGTCTCCCAGTCGGCTCCCGCGGTCGCCATCTTCGAGCCGGGCAGCGCCTGCGGGATGCCGTACGCGCCACTGGGGTTGTACGCGTTCACCCGCCAGCCCGACTCGCGGTTCCACAGGGCGACGAGGCAGTCGAACTCGGTACTCGGCCAACCACGGGCCGCGACCGCACCGGCCGCGTACGCCTGCGCCGATCCGGGGTCGGGCACGATGGCGGGCGGCGCCCAGCCGGCACCGGCGGGCTCGGGCTCGGGCTCGGGCTTCTTCTCGACGAGGTAGCCCTCGGCGGCGACGGATGCCGCGGCGATGTCCCCGTCGACGGCGTACTCCTGGACGGCCTGCCCGCCGAAGCGGTCGACGGGCGTGTACGTCGACGAGGCGGTCGCGCCCGAGTACGGGTCGACGATGTTGACGAGCAGGAAGCTCACCGATGCGGCGAAGGCGAAGGTCACGGTCGCCGCCTGCTTGATCGGACCGGCGACGCGGTTCCGGGCGGGCGACGAGACGTTCGCGCGGGACGCCTCGCGCGCCCGCGGCGCCGGGTCGTCGCGGCGCATCGCCGCAGGGCGGACGGGAGCGGACGAGCGGGGCACGTTCACCCGCGCGTACTCGCGTGCGGAATCGGCCGGCGATACGCCATGCTCACCCGAATGCCTGCCCACGATTGGACGAGTGTATCGGAGGGACCCGTCCGGGTCGAACCGGACCGTCACCGGACGGCGAGCATCACGTCGACGACCGCGTCGAGGACGAGGTCGACCTGCGATTCCCGGTACCCACCGCGCTGCGCCGTGAAGACGACCCCGCGCACGTCATCGATCGCGATGGGCCATCCGTCGCGGAAGTACCGCGTGAGCCGTTCGGCGAATCGGTCGACCTCGCGCACGTTGTAGCCGAGCGCCAGCACGCTCACCCGATCGAAGCGCTCGCCCTCGGGGCGCGCGAGCCGGTTCGCCACGACCTGCGCGGTCGTGCGGGCCTCGGCGAGCCAGGCGTCGTCGCCGTGGAGGCGCGAGGCGATCTGGCGCTCGCGGTACGCGAAGGCGTCCTCGAGCCGCTCCATGGCCGCATCGACATGCGCCGTCGAGAAGCCGCCCTTCTGCATCGAGAAGGCGGTCAGGCGGATCCGCTCGGCATCGAGTTCGGGGTCCTCGCGCTGGGGGCGCCCGTCGTACGCGCGCCGGGCTCGCTGGAAGAAGTCCTCGACCTCGGTCGTCTTGTAGCCCAGCTGGTTCTTGCGGGCACGGGGGAACGTGGCATCCACCGCACCAGTATCGCGCACGTTCACCCGAACACCCGGAAGGCCGCGTAGGCGACCGCGGCCGACGGCAGGATCGAGTCGAGACGGTCGAGGACGCCGCCGTGCCCGGGCAGCCACGAGCTCATGTCCTTGATGCCGAGGTCGCGCTTGATGAGCGATTCGGCGAGGTCGCCGAGCGTGGCGCTCAGCATGATCGCGGCGCCGAACACGATCCCGAACCACCACGGTTCGCCGAGCATGAACACGGCCAGGATGACCCCCGCGAGCCCGCTCGAGAGCACCGCGCCGCCGAATCCCTCCCAGGTCTTCTTCGGGCTGATCACGGGGGCCATCGGATGCTTGCCGAAGGCGAGCCCGAACCCGTATGCGCCCGTGTCGGTCGCGACGACGATGATGATGAACGCGAGGGTCCACCACTGGCCGCCCTCGGCCGCCGTCAGCACGACCGCGAACGTCGCGAGGAACGTGACGTAGCCCTGCACGAAGATCCCCGCGCCGAGGTCGCGGGCGAGACCCCGCGAGCTGCTCGACGCCGCTCGCACGCTCGGCACCGCCTGCTCGGCGAGTCGCCAGGCCACGACGAGCACCATGCCGCCGAGCACGGCGATCAGCTGCCCGGCCGCGCCCCCGTAGTACGCCACCGGAACCGCCGCCACCGCGGCGACGACCGTGGGGATGCGCGGGACCAGGTACCCGCCGTGGCGCAGTGCCGCGGCGAGCTCGGAGCTGGCGAATCCGGCCACGACGACCGCGAAGACCATGAACAGCTCTTTGACGACGAGCAGGCTGAGCAGCAGCACGCCGCCGAACCCGAGGCCGATGAGGATCGCGACCAGCAGGTTCCGGCCCGTGCGTGCGTTGATGCGCTCCTGCGCCTGGTCGAACTGGGCGCGAGAGGTCTCGAGCTGCCGCTCCAGGTCGACGCGCGCTTGGTGCATCTGCGCGCGGAATTCCGCCCGCGTCGAATGCTGTTCGTCGCCGGCGTCCGGACCCTCGCCATCGGGGACGCCTGTCATGGTGGTCCTAGACCTCGAGGAGCTCGGCTTCCTTGCGCTTGAGCGCATCGTCGATCTGGTCGACGTGCGACTTCGTCACGTGCTCGAGCTCCTTCTCGCCGCGGGCCACCTCGTCGTCGCCGACCTCGCCCTTGAGCGCCTCGAGATCGTCCTTGGCCTTGCGCCGGATGTTGCGCACCGACACGCGCGCATCCTCGGCCTTGGATCGGACGATCTTCACGTACTCCTTGCGCCGCTCCTCGGTGAGCTCGGGGAGCGTGACGCGCACGATGTTGCCGTCGTTGGTGGGATTGGCGCCGAGGTTCGGGGTGTCGCGGATGGCCTGCTCGATGTCCTTCAGGGCGCTCTTGTCGTACGGCGTGACGACGAGCGTGCGCGCCTCCTGGTTCTGGAGCGAGGCGAGCTGCGACAGCGGCGTCGGCGTGCCGTAGTAGCTCACCATGATCTTCTGGAACAGCTGCGGGTTCGCGCGCCCGGTCCGGACGGTGGCGAAGTCGTCCTTCGCGACCTCGACGGCCTTCTGCATGCGTGCACTTGCTTCGGACAGAACATCCGCGATCACGGGGACTCCTTCTCTCGGGCTCGGGCCAGTCTATCGAGCGAGTGCCGGCTCGCCGTTGCTCACGACGGTGCCGAGTTCCTCGCCCAGGATGGCCTTGGTGACGTTGCCGGCGGGCTCCATCCCGAACACCAGCATGGGCATGCCGTTATCCATGCAGAGGCTGAACGCGGTCGAGTCGACGACCTTGAGGCCGCGCTGCAGCGCCTCCTGGTAGCTGATGCGATCGAGCTTGCGTGCGTCGGGGTTGGTGCGGGGGTCGTCGGTGTAGACGCCGTCGACTCCGTTCTTCGCCACGAGCACCACGTCGGCGTCGATCTCGAGCGCGCGCTGGGCGGCGACGGTGTCGGTCGAGAAGTAGGGCAGACCCGCTCCGGCGCCGAAGATCACGACCCGGCCCTTCTCCATGTGCCGCTCCGCGCGGCGCGGGATGTACGGCTCGGCGACCTGCGTCATCGAGATCGCGGACTGCACGCGCGTCTCGGCCCCGGCCTGCTCGAGGAAGTCCTGCAGGGCGAGGGAGTTCATGACCGTGCCCAGCATGCCCATGTAGTCGGCGCGCCCGCGATCCATCCCGCGCTCGGACAGCTCGGCGCCCCGGAAGAAGTTGCCGCCGCCGACGACGATCGCGACCTCGACGGTGCGTGCGGCGTCGGCGATCTCGCGGGCCATGGCACTGACCACGTCGGGATTGACCCCGAGCGCGCCGCCGCCGAACGCCTCCCCCGACAGCTTGAGCATGACCCTGCGCTTGCGTTCCGTCATCAGCGACCGATCCTTCCCCTCTGGGAGTCAAAACTAGTGGTTCGCCGGTCCGGACCGCAGCGACCCGACCCGTTCCGCCCGGCTGCGGGCCGGGCGGCATCCGGTGTGCCGCGAGGTGTCGCGGCATCCGGACACAGCAAAGGAGCCCGGATCGCCGAGGCGATCCGGACTCCCCTGTCGCAACTTACGCGCCGACCTTGAAGCGGGCGAAGTCGGTGACCGTGAGGCCCGCGTCCGAGACGACCTTGCCGACGGACAGCTTGTTGTCCTTGGCGTAGTCCTGCTCGAGCAGCGCGACCTGCTTGAAGAAGGCGCCGAGGCGACCCTCGACGATCTTCGGCAGCGCGGCCTCGGGCTTGCCCTCCTCGCGCGTGATCTGCTCGACGATCGTGCGCTCCTTCTCGACGGCCTCGGCCGGGACGTCCTCACGCGTGAGGTACTCCGGCGCGGCGAACGAGATGTGCTGCGCGATCGAGCGCGCGGTCTCGGCGTCGTCGCCCGAGTAGCCGAGGACCACGCCGACCTGCGGGGGCAGGTCCTTCGAGGTCTTGTGCAGGTAGATCGAGAAGTGCTCGCCCTTGACGAGGCGGACGCGGCGCAGCTCGACCTTCTCGCCGAGGATGGCGGCATCCTCGTCGATCACGACGGCGACGGTCTTGCCCTCGGCCGGCGCGGCCAGGGCGGCCTCGACGGTCTCGGCGCGAGCCGCGGCGACCGCCGCGAGCACGCGGTCGGCGAGACCGACGAACTTGTCGCCCTTGGCGACGAAGTCGGTCTCGCAGGCGAGCTCGATGAGGGTGGCCGTGCCGTCGCCGTTGTCGGCGGCGGCGACGAGGCCCTCGGCGGTCGAGCGGTCGGCCCGCTTCGCGTTGCCCTTCGCGCCCTTCAGGCGGAGGATCTCGACGGCCTTCTCGAGGTCGCCGTCGGCCTCGACGAGCGCGTTCTTGGTGTCGACCATGCCGGTGCCGAGGCGCTCGCGCAGGGTCTTGACGTCTTCGAGGGTGAAGTTGGCCATGTTGTGGCAGTCTCCTGGACTCGTGGTCTGGCTGGTGGAGTGGGGGTGTTACTTGGTCTCGGCAGCAGCCGCGCCCTCGGCGTCGGCCTCGGACTCGGTCGCGGCGACCTCGGCGGCCGCCTCGTCGACGACCTCGGCGGCTTCGGCCTGCGCCTCGGACTCGGTGCCGGCGACCTCGGCCGTCTCAGCGGACGACTGCGCGGGGGTCTCGGCAGCACCGGCCTGGAGCAGCTCCTGCTCCCACTCGGCGAGCGGCTCGGCCTCCTCGCCCTCCTCGGGCTTCTGGTGGCGCTGGATCAGGCCCTCGGCCGCGGCGTCGGCGATGATGCGCGTGAGCAGGCTCACGGAGCGGATCGCGTCGTCGTTGCCCGGGATGGGGTACTGGACCTCGTCGGGGTCGCAGTTGGTGTCGAGGATGCCGATCACGGGGATGCCCAGCTTCTTGGCCTCGTCGATCGCGAGGTGCTCCTTCTTGGTGTCGACCACCCAGAGCGCCGACGGCGTCTTCGCGAGGTTGCGGATGCCGCCGAGCGACTTGTGGAGCTTGTCGAGCTCGCGCTTCTTGAGGAGCAGCTCCTTCTTGGTGAAGCCCGAGGTGGTGCCCTCGAAGTCGAGCTCCTCGAGCTCCTTCATGCGCGCGAGGCGCTTGGAGACCGTGGCGAAGTTGGTGAGGAGGCCACCGAGCCAGCGCTGGTTGACGTAGGGCTGGCCGACGCGCGTCGCCTGCTCGGCGATCGACTCCTGCGCCTGCTTCTTGGTGCCGACGAAGAGGATGGTGCCGCCGTGGGCGACCGTCTCCTTGACGAAGTCGTAGGCCTTGTCGATGTAGGCCAGCGACTGCTGCAGGTCGATGATGTAGATGCCGGAACGCTCGGTGAAGATGAAGCGCTTCATCTTCGGGTTCCAACGGCGGGTCTGGTGCCCGAAGTGCACGCCGCTGTCGAGCAGCTGGCGGATGGTGACGACGGCCATGGCCGTACTCCTTCTGATCTCAGTTGTCGCTCCGGCCGGCGGCCGGGAGCCCTGGTGCCCGGCACGGCTCCGCCGGCTCGTGCTTCGAGGAGACGAGCGGGACTGAGTGGAGTCGGTGGCCGAATGGGCACGCGTAGTCGCCCCGACACGCGGGACGCTCCGGACATGCTATCACGCGGTCGCGCGCCGACCCGCCCTCCACAGGCGCGCATGGCGGGGTCCGATCCCCCTATGAATCACGGGTCAGGGGTACGGATGTCACGCCGGGCATGTTCGACGCATGACCCGCACCGCCCGCCATCCCGTCCCGCGCGCCGCGCTCGGCCTCCTCGTCGGTCTCACGCTGCTCGTCGCACCCGCGTCCGCGTCCGCATCACCGTCCGCGACGGTCCCCCGACCGGCTCGAGCCGATGCGGCCGCCGAGCCGACGTGGAGCTGGCCGGTCGGCCCGCCCATCGCACTCGTCGAGCCGTTCCGCGCACCGCCGACGCCGTACGCGGCGGGTCACCGCGGGATCGACCTGGCCGTGGCGCCGGGCGGATCGGTTCGCGCACCGGACGACGGGGTCGTCTCGTTCGCCGGGCCCGTGGCCGGACGACCGGTGCTCTCGATCGATCACGGTGACGGCGTCGTCAGTTCGATCGAACCCGTCGCGGCGTCCGTGACCGCAGGGGTCGCGGTCGCCGAAGGCGAGCCGATCGGCGTCGTCAGCTCCGGCGGCCACTGCGATGCTCGGTGCGTACACTTCGGCGTCCGCGTGCACGGCGAGTACGTCTCGCCCATGCTGTTCCTCGGGGGCGTCCCGCGCGCAGTGCTCCTCCCGCTCGCCGACTGAGTCGTGCCCCGATCGGGCATCGCACCGGTCACGCGCGCGGGTGCGCGGTCCGATACGTCTGCTTGAGCCGCTCGGCGGAGACGTGGGTGTAGATCTGCGTGGTGCCCAGGCTCGCGTGGCCCAGGAACTCCTGGACGGCGCGCAGGTCGGCGCCGCCGTCGAGCAGGTGCGTGGCCGCGCTGTGCCGGAAGGCGTGCGGTCCGGCCGGACCCGAGCCCGGGACGTCCCGAAGCAGGTCGGCGACGAGCCGGTGCACGCTCCGGACGCCGAGCCGCCCGCCGCGCACGCCGAGGAACGCGGCGCGGGTGCCATCGGCCGGCCCGGCTGATCGTCCGCCGTCGCCGCTCGCCGCGGTGAGGAGCACCCGCCTGGCGTGGTCGAGGTAGCGGTCGAGCGCCGCCGCAGCGGGTGCGCCGTACGGGACGACCCGCTCCTTGGCTCCCTTGCCCACGACGCGGACCGTCCGGTTGCCGCGGTCGATGTCGTCGACGTCGAGCCCGACCAATTCCGAGACGCGGAGTCCGCACGCGTAGAGCAGTTCGACGATCGCGAGATCCCGGACGTGAACCGGGTCTCCGTCCTGGGCCCTCGCGCCCAGGCCGGCGAGGAGCTCCCCGACCGCGGGAGCGGCGACCACCCGCGGGAGGGTGCGATTGGCCCTGGGCGCGCGCAGCCGGACCGCCGGATCGGCCGGAACTGCGCCGGTGCGTTCCATCCACGCCCCGAACCCGCGCGCTGAGGCCGCCCGCCGGGCGATCGTCGCCCTCGCCGAGCCGCGTTCGGTCGCGACCCAGAGCCAGTCCCGCAGGAGATCGAGGTCGAGTCCCGTCTGCGCGCGGACGCCACGCGACTCGGCGAACACGACGAGGTCGGCGAGGTCGGACGCGTACGCCGCGACGGTGTGGGGCGAATACCCGCGCTCGACCCGCACGTGGTCGAGGTACCGGTCGACGAGCGAATCGAGCGGGACGACGGCCGATGCGCGCGGGGCGCGCAACGATCCCGACCCGTCCGCGTCGGTCATCCGCCGGTGGCCTCGCGCTTCCGTGAGAAGCGTTCCAACCGGCCCGCGTCGTCGAGGTCTTCGACCTCGCGCAGGAACTGCTCGCCGAAGCTCGTGATCTCGGCGAATGCACCGACGGGTACGACCGAGCTGACGACGCCGTCGTCGAAGAAGTGCACGAGGGAGACCGAGTGCCCGCCGTCGATGCCCACGAGTTCGCGCGGCGGCGCGGAGAGGTCCATCGTGTACGCCAGCGAACCCGCGACGAACACCGGGATGCCCGCGAACTCGCCTTGGGTCGGGTAGTGCAGGTGCCCGCCGAGGATGGCGCGGACGTCGCGTCCGCGGATGACGTCGGCGAACTCGTCTTGGCCCCTGAGCTCGAGCACGTCCATGAGCGCGAGGGGCGTCGCGATCGGTGCATGGTGCAGGGCGACGACGGTTCCGTGCTCGGCCGGCTCGGCCAGGACCTCGTCGAGCCAGTTCAACGTGGAGCTCTCGAGCACGCCGTGGTGGTAGCCCGGAACGCTCGAGTCGAGGGTGACGATCCGCAGCCCATCGACCTCGATCACGCGGTTGACGGGCCCTCCAGGCTCGGGCTCGCCGAGGAGGATCTCGGCGAAGGGCGTGCGCTCGTCGTGGTTGCCCATGACCCAGATCAGCCGCGCACCGGTCTCGTCGGCGAGCGGCTGGAGCGCATCCCGGATGCGCCGATAGGCGTCGGGTTCGCCGAGGTCGGCGACGTCTCCGGTCACCAGGATGGCGGCGAGCGAGCCCGCGAGCCGCCGCAACTGCACGATCGCGCGATCGAGGTGCGCGACGGTGTCGGCGAGGCCGCCGAGCGGCGCGCCTCCGGCGAGGAAGTGCGTGTCACTGAGGTGTGCGATGACGTGGCGTGCCGCGGGGTACCGGCCGAGCCGAGGATGGTCCATGTCTACCTCCGCGGCCAGCCTAGAGCCACGGGCCGCGGCGGCGTCAGCGTCAGGCGGAGCGCCGCCGAACCCAGCCGTCGGCGACGCGCCGCGCCAGCCCGGTCGCTTCGAGGGCGCCGAGGCCGCCCAGGACCGCGCCGGTTCCGAGACGGGATCGCTCCGCCAGCTCGGAAACGGTCCGTGACCGGCGCACGCCGAGCGCGTCGAAGACGCGGCGTTCCGCTTCGGTCAGGTCGTCGAGCGCCCCGTGGACGCGTCGAAGGATGGCGCCGTCGTCGGTGGCGCCGTCGTCGGTGATGCCATCGCCCAGCGCGGCCCCGTCGAGGCCTTCGCCCTGGCTGGCTTCCGCCGGCAGGCGCGCCGCGACGAGTTCGGCCATCTGCGAGGCGTCCGTGACGCAGACCGCGTCGAACTCGCGCAGGAGGCGATGGCACCCCGCCGACGCCGGGCTCGTGACCGGGCCGGGTACCGCACCGAGCGGGCGACCGAGCGCCGCCGCGTGACCCGCGGTGTTCAGCGAGCCGGACCGGATGCCCGCCTCGAGCACGACCGTCGCATCGGCGGCTGCCGCAATCAACCTGTTGCGCTGGAGGAACCGCCAACGTGTGGGCGCCGCGCCGCACGGGAGTTCGGAGACGACCGCGCCGGTGTCGGCGACGCGGCCGAGCAGCGCCTCGTGACCGACCGGATAGAACCGGTCGACGCCGCCGGCGAGGAACGCCACCGTCGTGCCGCCGCTGGCGAGCGCGGATCGGTGGGCGGCGCCGTCGATGCCGTAGGCGCCGCCCGAGACGATCGCGAAGCCCCGATCCACGAGCCCTGCGGCCGCCTCGACCGTGACGTGCTCGCCGTAATGGGATGCGGCGCGCGCCCCGACGAGCGCGATGGAGGGCGACTCGGCGAGCGCATCGACGCGACCGCGCACCCACAGCGCGCGGGGCCCATGCGCCTCGAGTCCGCGCAGCCCGTCGGGCCAGGCCGCGTCGGAGGGGATCAGCAGACGCGCGCGCACTCGCGCCGCCTGCTCGACGGTCCGCACGAACGCCGCGTGGTCCACGCGCGGACGCCAGCGGTCCAGCCCCGCGACCAGCTCGCGTGCGGCGACCTCTGCACCGTGCTCGACGAGCGATGCGGACCACTCGGACTCGGGGCGGTGCTCGATGAGCGATGCGGCCGTCCATTCGACGCCCAGGGCGTCGATGATGCGCCCCAGCACGCCGTCGCCCGGTTCGGAGACGTATCCGAGGATGGCGGCGGCGACGACGGTAGACGCGGGCGCCGGATCATCGGCACCGCGCAGCACGAGGAGCGCTTCGGACACGTCGGCCGCGGTCGTCTCGAGCCGGCTCATGCCGCCATCCCCTGTCGCATGTGGAGCGCCCGGCCGACGTGCTCGGCCGCGGGCCGGTCGGCCCCCTCGAGGTCGGCGAGCGTCCACGCCGTCTTCAGCACGCGGTCGTACCCGCGCATCGTCACGGAGCCGCGTTCCAACGAGGCGTCGAGTGCCCGGGTGGCACGACCTCCGGGGTGCATGCCGCCCTCGCCGCGCAACCATGGCCCGGGTACCTGCGCATTGGTGCGCCACGGAGTCCCCTCGAGCCGGGCGGCGGCGGCGTGTCTCGCGCGGTCGACGATCGTACGGGCCTCAGCCGAGGTCAGGCGCCGCTCGTCGGCCGGCATCCGCAGCTTGGCCGGCGTGATGCGGTTCACCCAGAGCTGCAGGTCGACGCGATCGAGCAGCGGCCCGGAGATCCGCGCGAAGTACCGCCGCTTGGCCGATGCCGGGCACGTGCAGCCGTCGGAGGGCGAGTCGCCTCCGCCGCAGGGACACGGGTTCGCGGCGAGCACGAGCTGGAAGCGTGCGGGATAGGTCGCCACGGCGTTGGCGCGGTGGATGCTGATCTCGCCCGACTCGAGGGGCTGGCGCAGGGCGTCGAGCACCGACGACGGGAACTCGGGCGCCTCGTCGAGGAACAGCACCCCGTGCGAGGCGCGTGCGGCGGCGCCGGGCCGGATCACGCGGCTGCCGCCGCCCACCATGGCCGCGGCCGACGCGGTGTGGTGCGGCGCCTCGAAGGGCGGCCGGATCGAGAGCGTCCCGCCGACGCGCTGCCCGGCGAGGGAGCGCAGGGACGCGACCTCGAGGGCCGCCTCTGGACTGAGATCGGGCAGTATGCCGGGCAGTCGCGACGCCAGCATCGTCTTTCCGGCGCCGGGCGGACCGGCGAGGAGGAGATGATGCCCTCCCGCGGCCGCGGTGAGCAGCGCATCGATCGCCTCGGGGTTCCCGACCACATCGGCGAGGTCACCGGCGGGTGTTCGATCGCGGCCGGGGGTCGCCTCCGCGTCATCGGTGACCATCACGGGCTCGGCGAGGACGGCCGCCGCGTCGTCGAAGCGGCCGCCGTGTCGCACTGCGGCATCGAGCAGGGACGTGACGCCGACGACCTCGATGCCAGGGACGAGCCGCGCTTCGGCGGCGTTGGCCGTCGGCACCATGACGCGCTCCAGCCCTGCGCGCGCCGCCGCGAGGACGGACGGCAGGACGCCATGCGTCGGACGGAGCCGACCATCGAGGCCGAGTTCGCCGAGGTGCACGAAGCGATCGACCGAGGTCGGATCGACGCGCCCCGCAGCGGCGAGGCACGCCATCGCGATCGCCAGGTCGAATCCTGATCCCTGCTTCGGCAGGGCGGCGCGCGAGAGGTTGACCGTGAGCCGTCGTGACGGCAGCGGACAGCCGGCATTCGTCGCCGCCGACCGCACGCGCTCGCGTGCTTCACCCAGTGCGGCATCGGGCAGGCCGATGATGACGAAGGCGGGCAGCTGCGACGAGAGGTCGGCCTCGACCTCGACGACGGATCCGGCGAGACCGACGAGCGCGATGGAGCGCGTTCGCGCGACCGGCATCAGGCGATCCCCTCGAGGTGCTCGACGATCGCCGGCGACGAGGACGGCGCGAACACGGCGACCGCATCGATGCGGATGCGCCCGGCGGGAGCGCCGCGTTCGCCGCACCACTCGAGCGCCAGACGACGCAGGCGCGCGAGCTTGCGCGCGGTGATCGCCTCGAACGGGTGGCCGAAGCCGTCGCCGGCGCGCGTCTTGACCTCGACGAAGACGGTCTCGTCTCCGTCGCGCGCCACGAGGTCGAGTTCACCGTGGCGGCAGCGCCAGTTGCGGTCGATGACGCGCATGCCGCGCGACTCGAGGTGTTCGGCCGCGAGCTGTTCGCCGCGCCGTCCGAGTTCGGTGTTGTGGGCCATGTGCCCAAGGGTGCCGACTGAGGCCGGTTCACCGGCGCGACGGCGGCCGACCGGTGGCGAACCCGCTGCGCACGTTCCTCTGGGGAGGACGGCTCACGACCGTCGATCAGTCGGCGGGGTCGGACTCCGACTGCCCGAGCGGGATCGGCACGCCGTCGACCACGAGCGACTCGATCCTCGCGTTCCTCGGCGACTCGGGCCGGTCGTCGATGGAGGGTGGGCTGCTCTCCAGGACGCACGCCCGCTCCACGTCGACGTCTCGGATCGGGAACTCCGCGATGCGGCCGCGCGGGATCGGCACGAAGGTACCATCCACCTCGATGGTCTTCCATCCGGCCCCGACCTCGAGCACCAGGCGGTGCTCGCCCGTGAGCACCAGGGCGACCGTGGCCCGCGTGGGGCGGTGCGCCGCCCGCTCGTACGTGATGCCGGCCCGCCAGTCGGACGCACCCGGTGCCGCGGTGATGGTCGCGACCCCGTCCCGATCCTGTGCGGATGGCTCGGCGGGTGTGCGCTCGACAGGGCGGAGTGCGATCGGCGTCGTCTCCGCCGGCGCAGCGATCGGCTTCTCGGCGGTCGTACGCGTGGACGCGTCCACGTCGCCGCGACCGCGCAGCCCTCGGACCTCCCGAGCGAGCAGGATGGCGGATCCCACGTACCCGGCGGCGATCGCCAGGACCGACAGCGGCAGGACCCAGTCGGGCCCGGAGTCCCCGGCGCTGTCCCGGATCAACCCGCTGACGATATCGGTTCCGCTGGCGACGATCAGCCAGGCGCCCGGGAAGCCGAGACTGGCGGAGAACGTCGAGTCACCGGACCGGCGGGCCACGAGCCGGCCGCCGACGAGCAGCCACCCGCCGAGGAGGACCATCGCCACATCGAAGAAGAAATGGCTCCAGCCGACGAAGTCGAAGTCGTAGCGGCTGAGGCCGACCACCACGACGATCACGATCACCGTCGCCGCTGCGGAGATCACGGCGGGCACCATGCCGTCGCGTCCCGGACGTGCGAGGTAGTGGAGACACATGGCCGCGAGGCCGGCCGCCAGGACGATGAACGCGAGGGTGTACAGCGGGACGTCCTGCTCGGGCGTGGCGCCGAGGGCCAGAACGCCCGCGACCGCGAGCAGTCCCGCGGCGACGAACCCGAGCACCACGGCGGCGAGCCCGCCGCTCGAGCGTCCGACCGGCTGGACGACCGCCGGCTGTGGAGCAATGACCGCGGCGGCGGGCCGCTCCGAAGGTTCGGCCGGGACATGCGGGGCGTGCCCGGATGCACCCACGCGGGCCGCGTCCGCCGCCTCCGCCTCCGGCTCCAGCTCCAGCTCCGGCGCGACCTCGTCCTCCGATCCCGGAGCCTCCGGTTCCCCCGCACCGAGGGGTTCGGGCTCGACGAGCGGCGCCGGCGCCGCGACATCAGCGATCTCGAACAGCCGCGCGTCGCCGTCGCGGAGGAACAGCACAGGCGTCCCGAACTCCGTCGCGACCATCGCCCCGATGATGGCCCGGCGGGCGGGTGCGAGCGCGGCGTCGACCGGAAGGCCGCGCGCGAGGCCGGTGTACAGGCTCTCGCTGAAGGCGATGGCCGCATCATCCGTGATCTCGAACTGCATGCCGATGACCGCCGGGATGTCGAAGTTCACGAGGCTGGTCGCCACGCCGGAGAACGGGTCGACGTGCGAGGTGCGCGCGCCTTCGCAGGCGTTCAGGACGACCAGGCGCAGGCTCGCCTCATCCTGCAGCATGGCGCCGATGTCCTCGCCCGAGACGTCGTGCGCGCGGCCCTGGGGCGTCTCGAGCACGAGCACTCCGGATTCCGTCGCCTCGTCGTAGGCGCCGTGGCCGATGTAGTGCAGCACGTGGATGGTGTCGGGCTCGGCGATCCGTCGACCGAGTTCGCCGAGCGTCGCCCGGTCGAGCCAGGTGAGCTCGACGAGCCCCGCGCGTCGCGGTCCCTCGAGCGCGCGTTCGAGGTTGCGTCGCTCGGCATCGGCATCCAGCTCCGGATACCCCGACGGGCTGCTGACCATCGCGAGGATGCGCAGCGGCAACCGCACGGGATGCGGGTGCGGCGCGGAATCGACGTCGAGCGCGCGGACCACCGGGGTCATGGTCGACTGGGCGATGAACCGCGGCCGCTTGTACAGGAACTCCCACGGGAGGCGCATGAGCTCCGGTGAGCCGGACAGCCGCAGCGTGATGCGCAGGCCGCGTTCCCGCTCGGCCGCAGCGCTGCGGGCGGAGTAGTACACCGTGCCGACGTCCTCCCTGATGAGGGCGTCGAACAGCGTCGAGCCCAACTCCCGGATCGCCTGCATGCGGTCGTCCGCGCTGCCGCGCCGGCGACGAGCCAGTCCGACGCGCTGCACGAAGTCGTCGAGCTCGAGGTCGCTGATCGGGGGACGGAACGATCCTCGCGCGGTGCGTCCGTCGGGCGCGGTCGCGAGCACGCGATACGAGCCGTCGGCGTCGCGGTCGATGCGAAGCTGGAGGTCGTCGTATCCGTTCACCGCGATCACCCGCCCGCCGTGCGACCCCACTTCAGCGCGATGCGGAAGTTCGCGTCACCGCCGGCTCGCGCGATCACGAGGTTCGAGTCCGCCGAGATCTTCACCGAGAACTCCACCTCGACCTCGTCGGGCCACTCGGAGGATTCGCGGATCTCGCGGACGATGCCCGAGACGATCGGCCCGATCCGGCCCACGACCTGTTCGAGGCTCCGCCCGGCTTCGACCACCACCGACTCGGGGCGTCCGCCGCGCATGACCGGACCACCGGAGCCGAGCTCGGTCGTCTCGACGAGCACGGTCCCGCCGTCCTCCGATGTGAATGCGAGCACGTCCCCCACGGCGCATCACCCCCGACCCGTTCCGGCGGCTCTGGGCTCATCCTCCTCCGAATGGCGCACGAACGCCATCGGGGCCCGCCCCGAGATCAGGGCGACGGGGCGAGCGGATGTCGCGGGCTACTCCTCGAGCGCGAGGTCCTTCGGTAGCTCGAACTCGCGGGTCGCGAGCTCCTCGACGTTCACGTCCTTGAACGTCAGCACGCGCACGGCCTTCACGAAGCGATCGGCGCGGTAGACGTCCCAGACCCAGACGTCCTTCATCGTGAGCTCGAAGTAGAAGTCGTGCTCGGTGTCGCGCCGCACGAGCTCGACCTCGTTCGCGAGGTAGAACCGGCGTTCGGTCTCGACCACGTACTTGAACTGCGCCACGATGTCGCGGTATTCGCGGTAGAGCGCGAGCTCCACTTCACGGTCGTAGTCGTCGAACTCGTCCTCATCCATCGCTGATCATCCTACTTCGAGGTCGAACAGCGACGGCGCGGCTTCGGCGGGCCGCTCGTGCAGCCACGTCTGGCGGTGCAGCCCGCTCGGGCCGTGCTCGGCGATCGCGGCGAAGTGCGCCGGGCTCGAGTAGCCCTTGTTCTCGTGCCAGTGGTAGAGCGGCGTCTCGTCGTGCGCGCGGCGCATCCCGCGATCGCGGTGCACCTTGGCGATGACGGATGCCGCGGACACCGATGCGCAGTCGCGGTCGGCCTTGATCCGGGTGACAACCTGGGCGCGGTGCTCGATGGACTGGCTGAGCCAGTCGTAGTTGCCGTCGAGCAGCAGCGGGGCGCCGGCGACGAGCCCCCGGTCGATCGCGAGCCGTGCGAAGGCGCGCGCCCCGGCGAGGCCGAGGCAGGCCATGATGCCGAGGCGGTCGATCTCGTCGGCCGACGCCTCACCCACGGCGGACGTGAGCACCCAGGACGCGGCGCGCGGCGCCAGCAGTTCTCGCTTCGGCTCGGGCAGCATCTTCGAGTCCCGCAGGCCGGCCGGCATGCGGCGGACGGTCGCATCGATGACCACGATGCCGACGCTGACGGGGCCGGCGAGCGCGCCGCGGCCGACCTCGTCGCATGCGAGCACCACGGGCGCTCCCCCGGCCAGCAGTTCGCGCTCGATCCTCAACGTCGGCACGCCGGCGGGACTCACGTCACTCGGCTCCCTCGTCGACTCCGGCGAACACCTGCGGGTAGTTGTCGAGCCAGGTCCAGTGCGAGACGGGCCAGCTCACGACGACCGCGCGACCGACGACGTTCTCCATCGGCACGAAGCCCTTCAGCGGCGTCTCGGTGTTGTAGCGCGAGTCCTTCGAGTTGTAGCGGTTGTCGCCCATGACCCAGAGCGAGTCGTCGGGCACCGTGACATCGAAGTCGTCGCGGGAGACCTTGCTCTCGCCCGGCGGCAGCGCGACGTACGGCTCGTCGAGCGGCACGCCGTTGACGCTCATCTGCCCGAGCGCGTTGCAGCACACCACGTGGTCGCCGGGAAGGCCGATGACGCGCTTGACGAGGTGGTCGTTCGAGTCGGGGGCCGACAGCCCGACGAACGCGAGGAACCAGTCGACCGCGGCGACGAGGGGCGGCTGCGACTCCTCGGCGCGCGCGGGGAGCCATCCGCCCGGGTCCTTGAACACGACCACGTCGCCGTGCTCGATCGGCATGACCTCGGGCGTGAGCTGGTTGACGATGATCCGGTCGTCCTGCACGAGGGTCATCTCCATCGACTGCGACGGGATGAAGAACGACCTGATGAGGAAGGTCTTGATGAGGAACGACACCAGCACCGCGACGAGGAAGATCACCACCAGGTCGCGCAGGAACAGCAGTGTGCTCCGGCGGCGCGATGACGGCGTCCCGGAGTCGGCGCGTTCGTCGCGCGCGGTGCGTGTGTCTTCAGTCATGAAACGGCTCGAGCTCCCCGCCCCAGTCTAGGGGCGAGGAGCTCGTGCGGATGACGCGGTGCGATCGGGAAACGCCGATCAGTTCTCGCGCTTCTCCTTGATCTTGGCCTTCTTGCCGCGCAGCTCGCGGAGGTAGTACAGCTTGGCGCGACGGACGTCACCGCGGGTGACGACCTCGATGCGGTCGATGACCGGCGAGTGCACCGGGAACTTGCGCTCGACGCCGACCTGGAAGCTGATCTTGCGGACCGTGAAGGTCTCGCGCACGCCCTCGCCCTGGCGGCCGATGACGACGCCCTGGAAGACCTGGATGCGCGAGCGGCTGCCTTCGATGATGTTGACGTGCACCTTGACGGTGTCGCCGGGGCGGAAGTCCGGGATGTCGGAGCGGAGGCTCGCGGCGTCGACGTGGTCGAGGATGTGCATGATGGTTCGCTCTCTGCGCCCGCAACCGGTCGAACGCGGATCTGGATGGGAAAGTGTCTGGTGCCGCTTCGCGCGATTCCTCGCGGCGTGCGAGCCCCCCGGAGGCAGGGCCGTGCGGCGGCACGATCGTCCATTCTGCCAGATGGCAGGGCCTGCGGCCAAAAGCGGGTTGACGGATGGCGCGGTGCCGGCCGAGCCCGGTCGGCGGGCTTCAGTCGCGCCGCTGCTCCCAGCTGCGTTCCTCGCGGATCACGATGACCTCGCCGGCATCCTCGGGACGCCGCGTCTCGGCTCGCCCGGGGATGCCCGAACCCGGCGCCGCGCCACCCGTCGCGGCGAGTCGCTCGTACTCGGCCATGGTCGCTCGGACGCGGCGCGCGCCGTCGCTCAGCAGCCGCCAGATCGCGTACCAGAACGCGCCGATCGCACCGACCATCGCGAGGATCGCGAACGTGATGCCGGCGTCGCCGTAGAACCCCGCGCCGACGATGAGCAGGTGCCACACACCGAGGACCGCGACATCCGCCCAGTCGACGGCCCTGTCGCGTCGCACGTCGGGACGGGCCGCGATGAGCAGCGCCACGACCCCGAGCGTGATGAAGGCGATGGGCGTGGCGAACATGAGCCCGATGACGCCCCAGCCGCTCGAGCCGAAGATCGCGTAGCCGATGAGCAGCCACACGGGAAGCACGATCGCGGCGGCGAACTGCCACCGGTAGAACCCGCGTCGGATCAGCATGCCGCCAGCGTACCGAGGGCACCTGCGCGCGCGCCGGGTGTTCACTCAGGGCGGAGCCGACAGAATGGTCCACGGAGAGGATGAGCGTGATCGAACTGAGGACCCCTGCCGAGATCGAGCAGATGCGCCCCGCAGGCCGTTTCGTGGCGAGCGTGCTGGACGCCACGTCGAAGGCGGCCGCCGTGGGCGTGAACCTGCTCGAACTCGATGCGCTCGCGCACGAGATGATCCGCTCGGCGGGCGCTGAGAGCTGCTACATCGACTACCATCCCTCGTTCGGCGCGAGCCCGTTCGGCAAGGTGCTGTGCACCTCGGTGAACGACGCGGTCCTGCACGGCCTCCCCCGCGACTACCGGCTGAAGGACGGCGACCTGCTGAGCCTCGACTTCGCCGCCTCGGTCGACGGCTGGGTCGCCGACTCCGCCGTCTCGGTGGTCGTGGGGACGCCGCGCGATGAGGACCTGCGCCTCATCGACACGACGCAGCGCGCGCTCGAGGCGGGCATCGCGGCCGCGCGGCCGGGCAACCGCATCGGCGACATCTCGCGCGCGATCGCCGACGTGGCCAAGGCCGAGGGCCTCTCGATCAACACCGACTTCGGCGGCCACGGCGTCGGCCGCACCATGCACGGCGAGCCGCACGTGCCGAACAACGGCCGGCCCGGTCGTGGCATGCCGCTCAAGCCGGGCCTGGTGATCGCGATCGAGCCGTGGTTCCTCCACACGACCGACCGCATCTTCACCGACCCCGACGGCTGGACCCTCCGCAGCGCGGACGGCTCACGCGGCGCGCACTCCGAGCACACCGTCGCGATCACCGACGGCGACCCGATCGTGCTCACGAAGCGCGGCTGAGCCGGCCGGGGCTCGGCGCCGCGTCGCGTCATCCGTCGAGTTCGACCTCGATCATCCCGCCGACCACGCGCGTGCGATAGGTCCGCAGCGACAGGGTCGGATCGGTGAAGCACTCGCCCGTGCCGAGGTCGTACACCTCCTTGTGGAGGGGTGACGCGATGGTCGGACGGTCGCCGCGCGACCCGACGATGCCGCGCGCCATGACCGGTGCTCCCGTGTGCGGGTCGCGATGGTCGACCGCGTAGACCTCGTCGGCGGCGACGCGCACGAGCGCGACCCGTCGGGCGTCGAGCAGCGCGACCTCGCCCCATCCGGGTTCGAGGTCGGTCGCGGCGCACGCGCGCTGCCAAGTGGTCGTGATCTCGATGGTGGACGTCATCTCGGCTCCTCCGGCTCGGTGCCTCCGACGCTAGGCCCGCCGTGTTACCCGAGCCCCATCGCGCGTGTTTCGCGGCGGTGAAACCGTCCTCACACGGCCGTCCTCGGCTCGTAAGGTCCCGGAGCGGTTGCGTTACGACCACGAAACAGGGCCGAAACGCCCCCGCCCTACGCTCGCCGTCAACTCGAGCCGGGGAGGCCAGCCATGAACGAGACCGCGAACGCCGCGTCCGCCACGCGACACGTCGTCGTCGTCGGCGGCGGCCCGGCGGCGCACCGCCTGGCCGACAGCCTGCACGCGCGCGACACCGAGCGACGGCTGCGCGTGACCGTGGTCGGCGAGGAGCGCTGGGCGCCCTACGACCGGGTCGCGCTCAGCACGCGCCTGGCGGACGGCGGGACCGATCTGAGCCTGCCGGCGACGCCGTGGGACGACGGCCATGTTCGCCTGCTCACCGGCGAGCGCGTCGTCGCGGTCAGCCGCGCGACGGGCACGGCGACGACGGATTCGGGCCTGGAGCTCCGCTGGGACGAGCTCGTCCTCGCGACCGGGTCCAGCGCGCCGGTGCCCGAGATCCCCGGATCCGAGCACGCTCGCGTCTACCGCACCATCGACGACGTCGACGCGCTCGTCGCCGAGACACGTGAGCTGGCCGAACGTCTCGGCCGCGCGCCGCGCGCCGTCGTCGCGGGCGGCGGACTGCTCGGCCTCGAAGCGGCGGGCGGTCTCGCCGACCTCGGCGCCGACGCGGCGATCGTGCACTCGGGCAAGTGGCTCATGTCGGCCCAGCTCGACGAGGGCGCCGGACGCGCGCTCGGCCGCATCATCGCGGGCACGGGCATCGAACTGCACCTCGGGATCCGCCCCGCGAAGGTGCTCACCAGCAGCGGCGGCGTCGTGGGGGTGGAGCTCAACGACGGCCGCCGCGTCGACGCCGATCTCGTCGTGTTCGCGATCGGGATCGCGCCGCGCGACGAGCTGGCTCGAGCGATGGGGCTCGAGCTCGGCCCGCGCGGCGGCGTCGCCGTCGACACGGCGTGCGCGGCATCCGTGCCGAACGTCTGGGCCATCGGCGAGGTCGCGAGCGTCGAGGGCCGCTGCACGGGCCTCGTCGCGCCGGCGAACGCCATGGCCGAGGTGGTCGCCGATCGGCTTCTCGGCGGTGCGGCGGAGTTCACCACCGTCGACGACGCGACCAAGCTCAAGCTCGCCGGCGTGGATGTCGCGAGCTTCGGCGACGCGCTCGCGCGCACCGAGCAGGCGCTCGAGATCGTCTATGCCGACCCCGCGCGCGGGCTGTACCAGAAGCTCGTGATGACGGATGACGCGAAGACGCTGCTGGGCGGGATCTTCGTGGGCGACGCCTCGCCGTACGCGTCGCTGCGGCCGCTGCTCGGCACCGAGCTCTCGGGCGAGCCGGCAGCCTATCTCTCCGCATCGGGCATGGAGGCGCCGGGCGGCGACGAGCTCCCTGCGGCCGCGCTCGTCTGCGCGTGCAACAACGTCCCCGCCGGCGCCATCCGCGACGCGGTGACCGGGCCGCACGGCGGCCACGACGCGAGCTGCACCGAGCTGGGTGCGCTCAAGACGTGCACGCGCGCCGGCACCCAGTGCGGCTCGTGCGTGCCGCTCGTGAAGAAGCTGCTGGAAGCCGAGCTGAAGAAGTCGGGCCAGGCCGTCTCACGCGCGCTGTGCGAGCACTTCGCGATCTCGCGCCAGGAGCTGTTCGAGTCCATCCGGGTGCTCGAGCTCACCTCGTTCGAGGAGATCGTCGCGCGGCTCGGCACCGGACGGGGCTGCGACGTCTGCAAGCCCGTCGTCGCATCGATCCTCGCCGCCCAGCACGGCGCGTACATCCTCGACGGCGGTCGCGGCGGCCTCCAGGACACCAACGACCGCGCGATGGCGAACATGCAGAAGGACGGGACCTACTCGGTGGTCCCACGCATCCCGGCCGGCGAGATCACGCCGCAGAAGCTCGCGGTCATCGCGCAGGTCGCGACGGACTTCGGCCTCTACACGAAGATCACGGGCGGCCAGCGCATCGACCTGTTCGGCGCCCGCCTCGAGCAGCTGCCCGACATCTGGAGGCGGCTCGTCGACGCCGGATTCGAGTCGGGCCAGGCGTACGGCAAGGCGCTGCGCAACGTGAAGAGCTGCGTCGGGTCGACCTGGTGCCGCTACGGCGTGCAGGACTCGGTCGGCATGGCGATCCGCCTCGAGCTGCGCTACCGGGGCCTGCGCTCGCCGCACAAGCTGAAGTTCGGCGTCTCGGGCTGCGCGCGCGAGTGCGCCGAGGCGCGGGGCAAGGACGTCGGCGTGATCGCCACCGACCAGGGCTGGAACCTGTACGTCGGAGGGAACGGCGGCTTCCAGCCGGCGCACGCGCAGCTGCTGGCCGGGGACCTCGACGATGCGACGCTTCTCCGGTACATCGACCGCTACATCATGTACTACATCCGCACGGCCGACCGGCTGCAGCGGACCGCCCGCTGGATCGAGGACATCGAGGGCGGGCTGGCGCACGTGCGCGACGTCGTGGTGCACGACTCGCTCGGCCTCGCCGACGAGCTCGAAGCCGCGATGTCCAAGCACGTCGACACCTACGAGGACGAGTGGGCGGCCACGCTCGCCGACCCCGACCGGCTCAGACGATTCCGGTCCTTCGTGAACGCGCCGGAGGCCGCCGACACCCCGCTCGCGCGCATCGAGGAACGCGGGCAGCTGCGCCCGGCCACGGCCGAGGAGATCGCCCGCGGCGACGCGGTGCTGGTCGCCGGGCCCACCATTCCGGTGCGCGGGGCCGACGCATGACGGGCCGCGTCACGCTCGTCGGCGGCGGACCCGGCCGCGAGGACCTGCTGACCATCGCCGCCGTTCGGGCGCTCGGCGCCGCCGACGTCGTGCTCTACGACCGGCTCGCCCCGCACGCCAGGCTCGCCGAACTCGCTCCCGACGCCGAGCTCGTCGACGTCGGCAAGCGACCCGGGCATCACGCCATCCCGCAGCAGGAGATCGAGGCGCTGCTCGTCGGCCACGCGCTCGCGGGCCGGCACGCGGTCCGCCTCAAGGGCGGCGACCCCTACGTGCTCGGACGCGGCAGCGAGGAGGTGCTCGCCTGCCACCGCGCGGGGGTTCCCGTCGAGGTCGTCCCCGGCGTGACGAGCGCCGTCGCGGTCCCCGGCGCCGCCGGCATCCCGCTCACCCACCGCGGCGTCAGCCACCTGTTCACGGTCGTCTCAGGGCACGCGCCGCTCACCGACGACGAGCTGCGGCACCTCGCAGGCCTCGGCGGCACGATCGTCGTGCTCATGGGCGTGAACACGCTGCCGATGCTGACTGCCGGCCTCGCCCGGCACGGCATGCGCGCATCGATGCCCGTCGCGATCATCGAACGCGGCTTCCGCCGCGATCAGCGGACGACCCTCGCCGACCTCGGCGGCATCGTGACCCTCGCGGGCGTCGCGCGCGTGACCTCGCCGGCGGTCATCGTCGTGGGCGAGGTCGTTCGCCTTGCACACGACGGCGACCAGGACGCGAGCGTATTGATGGAACGCGCGGCCGGCCTTGCGGCGGTGGCCACATGACCGACCAGGCGGAGTGCGCGATCGGGTTCCGCCCCGACCAACTGCAGGGGTTCCGGATCGGCGTCACGAGCGACCGGCGATCCGGGGACCTCATCGACGCGTTCGTGCGCCGCGGCGCGCAGGTCCTGCACGCGCCGACCATCCGCATGGCGAACGCGAGCTCCGACGAGCCCGTCATCGCCGACACGCGCGCGATCATCGAGGCCCGCCCCGACGTCCTGCTCGCGACGACCGCCTACGGCGTCCGCCGGTGGTTCGAGGTCGCGGATGCCGCGGGGCTGGGCGACGACCTGCTCGACGCGCTGCACGAGACGGCGATCCTGGTCCGCGGCCCGAAGGCACGCGGCGGCATCCGGGCCGCGGGGCTCGACGACGTCGGCATGAGCGCGGAGGAGACGACCGAGTCGCTCATCGACGAGGTGCTCGCGAACCATCCGCGGGGACTCACCGTCGCGGTGCAGCTCCACGGCTACCTTCCGCCGGAGGCGCTCGACCGTCTGCGCGATGCGCACGACACGGTGCTCACGGTGGAGCCGTACCGGTGGATCGACCCCGACTTCACGGACGAGCGCGTGGACCGCCTGATCGAGGCCGCCTGCACGGGCGGCCTCGACTGCATCACGTTCACGAGCGCGCCGGCCGTCCACGCACTGCTCGGGGCCGCCGAGGCGCGAGGCCGCCACGACGACCTCATCGACGCGATGCGCGGGCCGGTCGTCGCGGCGGCGGTGGGTCCGGTCACTGCCGCGCCGCTGCTCACCGCCGGGATCGACGCGCTGCAGCCCGATCGCTTCCGGATGGGCGCGATGATCCGGCAGGTCTGCGAGCACCTCGAGACCGAGCGGATCGTCAGGCTCCAGACCCAGCTCGGTCCGCTCGCGCTGCGCGGCTCGGCCGTCGACCTCGGCGGACGCCGCGTCGAGCTCGCCCCGCTCGGCCTCGCGATCCTGCGCACGCTCGTGCAGGCGCGTGGCACCGTCGTCTCCCGGGACCGGCTCGCGGCGAGCATGCCGGGCACGACCGACGAGCACGCGCTCGAGGTCGCGCTGAGCCGGCTGCGTCAGACCCTCGGCGTGCCGGGGCTGATCGCCACGGTCGTCAAGCGCGGGTACCGGATCGATGTGTGACCACCGCCTCACACAGCCCACCTCCGAGGGTGAGCAAGTGGGAACGCAGGGTTCACAGCCCGCGCCATCCAGGGAAACACGGCGTCGATAGCGTCGGCGACACCACCTCGAATCCTCGAGACCGAGACCTCCCGGAGGCACCGATGACCGACACCATCCAGGCTCCCCCGCCCGCCGCGACGGATGCCGCGACCCGCACCGCGAGCGCGACCGACGAGGGACTCCTCACGACCCGGCCCGGCCGCTGGATCCACGGCTGGGACGCCGAGAACACCACCCAGTGGGAGCGCGAGGGCCGACGTATCGCCCGCCGCAACCTGAACTGGTCGATCTTCGCCGAGTTCCTCGGCTTCGTCGTCTGGCAGCTCTGGAGCATCGTGGCCGTGGCACTGCCCGCCGCCGGGTTCCAGCTCTCGACCGGCGAGCTGTTCTGGCTCATCTCGATCCCGAGCCTCGTGGGCGCGACGCTCCGCATCCCCTACTCGTTCCTCGTGCCGATCTTCGGCGGCCGCAACTGGACGATCATCTCGGCCGGCCTGCTGCTCGCCCCGACGATCGCCCTCGCGATCTGCGTGTCGAATCCCGAGACGCCGTTCGGCGTCCTCCTCGCGGCCGCCGCGCTCGCGGGCTTCGGGGGCGGGAACTTCGCGAGCTCGATGTCGAACATCACGTACTTCTACCCGCAGCGGGAGAAGGGCTGGGCGCTCGGATTGAACGCCGCCGGCGGCAACCTCGGCGCGTCGGTCGCGCAGTTCACGGTGCCGATCGTCATCACGATCGGCGCCGGCGCGACGCTGAACCTGCCGTTGGCCGGGCTCGTCTGGATCCCGCTCATCGTCGTGGCGATGTTCGGAGCGTGGCGGTACATGGACAACCTGTCCAACGCCAAGGCCGACCTCTCGGGTTCGGCCGCGGCGCTCAAGGAGCCGCACCTCTGGCTGCTGTCACTGCTCTACATCGGCACGTTCGGCTCGTTCATCGGCTTCGCGAGCGTGTTCCCCAAGCTCATCGCCGACCAGTTCCCCGAGTTCTCGGCCATCCACGTGCTCGGTGCGACCGTGTCGCTCGCGTTCCTCGGTGCACTCGTGGGCTCCCTCGCACGCCCGTACGGCGGCCGGCTCTCCGACCGCTTCGGCGGTGCGCGCATCACGATGATCGCGTTCGCCGCGATGGCCGGCATCACGGCGGCGGTACTCGCGACCCTGCCGCTCGGCAGTTTCTGGCTGTTCCTGGGCCTGTTCCTGATGCTGTTCGCCACAGCCGGAATCGGCAACGGCTCGACCTACCGGATGGTGCCGATCGTGTTCGCGATGCGGTCGGGGCGCGGCGCGGGCGACGTGTCGACGCAGCGCAAGGCCGCCGCCGCGCTCGGCCTCATCTCGGCGATCGGCGCGTACGGCGGCTTCCTGATCCCGCAGGCGCTGAACCTGTCGTTCCAGACGACCGGGAACTACGCGGGCGCGTTCCTCGGCTTCATCGCCGGGTACGTGGTGCTGCTCGCCCTCACGTGGGCGGTGTACGTCCGCCCCCGCCACCTCCGCGAGCACAAGATCTGAATCGAGCACGCATGACCGACGGCCCCGTCCCCACGCACTGCCCGTACTGCGCCCTGCAGTGCGCGATGACCCTCACGACGACGGATGTCGCGGACGCCGCGACCACACCCGTGACGGTCGCCGGCCGCGACTTCCCCACGAATCGCGGCGGGCTCTGCAAGAAGGGCTGGACGTCGGCGGAGCTGCTCCGAGCACCGTCTCGCCTCGGCGCCCCGCTCGTGCGGGGCGCCGATGGCGCGCTCCGGCAGGCGAGCTGGGACGAGGCCCTCGACCTCGTCGCGGCCCGGCTGCGCGACATCCGCTCGGAGCACGGCGCCGACGCGGTCGGCGTCTTCGGCGGCGGCGGACTCACGAACGAGAAGGCGTACCTGCTGGGCAAGTTCGCCCGGCTGGCGCTCGGCACGAGCCGGATCGACTACAACGGCCGGTACTGCATGTCGTCGGCCGCCGCCGCGGGCAACCGCGCGTTCGGCGTCGACCGCGGGCTGCCGTTCCCGCTGGCCGACCTCGACGACGCCGAGACGATCCTGCTGCTGGGCACCAACGTCGCCGAGACCATGCCGCCGTTCATCGGCCACCTCGCGGGCGCGCAGGCCGCGGGCGGGCTCGTCGTCGTCGACCCGCGGCGCACCGCGACCGCGAAGCTGACGGACGACGGCAAGGGGCTGCACGTGCAGCCGGCACCCGGCACCGACCTCGCGCTGCTGCTCGGCATCACGCACGTGGTGATCGCCGAGCGACTGATCGACGAGGCGTACGTCGCCGCGCGCACCACCGGGTTCGAATCCGTGCGACGCAGCGTCGCCTCGTGGTGGCCCGAGCGCGTGCAGGCCGTCACCGGGGTCGCCGCGCCGACCGTCCGGCGCCTCGCGCGTCGCCTGGCGGCCGGCGGCAACACGTACATCCTCACGGGCCGGGGCGTCGAGCAGCACGTCGACGGCACCGACACGGCGACGGCGGCCATCAACCTCGCACTGCTCCTCGGCCTGCCCGGGCGGCTCGGCAGCGGCTACGGCACGCTGACGGGCCAGGGCAACGGGCAGGGCGGGCGCGAGCACGGCCAGAAGTGCGACCAGCTCCCCGGCTACCGCAAGATCACCGATCCCGACGCCCGCGCGCACGTCGCCCGGGTGTGGGGCGTCGATCCGGCGGAGATCCCCGGCCCGGGGGTACCGGCCATCGAACTGCTCGGCTCGCTCGGCCAGCCCGGCGGCGTGCGAGCGCTCATGGTGCACGGCTCCAACCTCGTCGTCTCGTCGCCCAATGCGGCAGCGGTGCGCCGCGGGGTCGAGGCGCTCGACCTGCTCGTGGTGTGCGACTTCGTGCTCTCGGAGACCGCGGCGATGGCCGACGTCGTGCTGCCGGTGCTGCAGTGGGCCGAGGAGGAGGGGACGATGACGAACCTCGAGGGTCGCGTCATCCGTCGGCGTCGTGCCCTCGCCCCGCCGCCGAGCGCGCGCGACGAGCTGTGGATCATGCACGAGCTGGCGCGGCGACTGGGCTCGACTGCGGCCTTCGACACCGACCCCGAGGCGGTGTTCGAAGAGCTCCGGCTCGCGTCCGAGGGCGGCATCGCCGACTACTCGGGAATCGACTACGCACAGCTCGACGCCGGCGAGGCGATGTACTGGCCGTACCCTCGCGGAAGCGCCGGCACTCCCCGCCTCTTCGCGGACCGCTTCGCGCACCCCGACGGGCGCGCTCGGCTCGTCGCGGTCACGGTCCGCGCCGCGGCGCATCGCTCCGCGGCCCGGGGTGAGCTCACGCTCGTGACCGGCCGTCTGCTCGAGCACTACCAGAGCGGCGCGCAGACCCGACGGGTGCCCGAACTGCTCGAGGCACAGCCCGAACTGCGCGCGTCGCTGCATCCGGCCACCGCGGCCCGCCTCGGCATCGCCGACGGCGACCCCGTCGAGCTCGCGAACGGTCGCGGCACAGTGCGCGGCCGAGCACGGGTCACCACCGACATCCGGCCCGACGCGGTGTTCCTGCCGTTCCACTACGGCGACGATCAGGCGGCCAACCTGCTCACCTCCGACGCGGTCGATCCGATCTCGTCGATGCCCGAGTTCAAGACCAACCTCGTGCGCGTCACGAGCCTCGCGGAAGCCGGAGCCCCCGCATGACCGAACCGCTCAGGATCGTCCTCATCGGCTACGGGCCGGTCGGCGCCCGCTTCGTCGAGGAGCTGCTGCCCGAGGTCGCGGCCCGTCGCATCGTGGTCACGGTCGTCGGCGGCGAGCACGCGGAGGCGTACAACCGCGTGCTCGTGGCCGACTACGCGGTCGGCAACACCGAGCTGGACGCGATGCTCGTGGGCGACCGCGAGGCCGCACAAGCCGCCGGGGCGCGCGTGCTCCTCGGCGTGGCGGCGACCTCGATCGACCGCTCGGCGCGCGTCGTACGGTGCTCGAACGGCGAGGCGCTCCCCTACGACCGCGTGGTGCTCGCGACGGGCTCGCGGGCGAACGTGCCGACGCTCGACGGGGTCGAGCGGCACCGCCGAGACCTCGCGTCGCTCGAGAAGCACGCGTCGACGCTCGTGGCTCGCGACGACGCGCTCCCCGCGGGCATCACCGCGCTCCGCGACCTCGATGACGCGCAGCGCGTGCTCGAGGCGGTGCGCGGCCGCCGTCGCGTCATCGTACTCGGCGCAGGCGTGCTCGGGCTCGAGCTCGCCCTCGCGGCGCAGCACGCCGGAGCGCAGGTGTGCGTCGTGCACCACGGCCCGATCCCGATGCCGCGCAACCTCGACCGCGGGAGCGGACAGGTGCTGCGTGCGGCGCTGCGACGCACCGGCATCACGGTCATCGCCCACAGCCGAGCCGAAGCCGTCGGATTCCGCACCGACGAGGACGGCACTCGTCGGTTCGACATGCTCGTGACGGCCGACGGCAAGCAGCTCCGCGGCGACCTCCTCGTGCTCTCGTGCGGCGTGAGCCCGCGCAACGAGCTCGCCACGCTCGCGGGGCTGCGAACCGCCACGGGCGTCGTGGTCGGCCCCGACCTGCGGAGCTGGACCGACCCGGACGTGTACGCGATCGGCGACTGCGCGCAGGTCGTCGAGCGCACCGACGAGACCGCCGGACGGCGCGACCTCCCGGGCGCACCATCCGGCCTCATCGGACCGGGCTGGCGCCAGGCCTCGTGGCTCGCGGCCGCCCTGGCCGCCGAGGTGGCTGGCATCGGCACCGAGGCGGCGCTGCCCACCGAGCGCGAGCCGATCGTGATGCTCAAGGCCGAGCACGTCGACGTGGTGGCCGTCGGCGACGTCAGCGCAGATCCGTGGGACGACGACGCGCTCGCTCCGCGGCGGCGTGTCGCCCAGTGGGCCGACCCCGAGCACCTGCGCTACGTGAAGATGGTCACCGAGGACGGCGTCCTCACGGGGTTCGCGAGCGTCGGGATGCCGCGCACCGCGGCCGAGCTCACGCTGCTGTTCGAGCGGGGCGGCGAACTGCCCGCCGACCGGTCGTTGCTGCTCAGATTCGACGGGCCGGACTACGACCCCGCCGGGGACGCGGACGCCTTCGCACCCGAGACCACGGTGTGCTGGTGCAACGGCGTCACGGTCGGTCGCATCGAGGAGTCCGCCGCGTGCGGGCACGGGACCGTCGAGTGCGTCGGCCGCGACACCCGTGCCGGGACCGGGTGCGGCGGCTGCCGCGGCCGCATCGCGGAGGTGCTGGCGCGCACCGCGCAAGCGGACGGCGCGCCATCCCTCACCGCCTGAGCGTCTCGGGCGGGAGCGCCCTCAGGCGCGCTCGCGCCGCTCGTGCCCGACCGCGGCGTAGCGATCGATCACGAGGTCGACGAGCGCACGCGGCGCGGGCTCGTCGGGCAGCAGCAGCGGGTCGGCGATCACGTCGGCCCCGGAAGTCGTGGCCTGGTCGTAGAAGGTTCCCGGTGCGAGCAGGTACGGGCCGACGACCACGCGCGAACCCGGGTGCACCTCGCGGATCATCTCGATCGCGTCGGGCAGCCGCGGGATCGCCGCCGCGATGAACCCTGCGGTCACCGAGCGCCCGAGCCGCTGGCCCAGCCGCCGCGCCGTCTCGAAGCACTCGCGGACCGCGCGCGGATCGTTCGATCCGGCGGCGGCCAGGAGGACCGTGTCGCCGTCGGCGAGGCCGAGCTCGTCGAGTCGCTGCGCGAGCACCTCGACGAGGCGCTCGTCGGGTCCGAGCTCGGCGGCGAGCCGCGCGGAGCCGCCGATGCGGTCGAGTCCCAGCGAGAGCCCGGTGCGCACGTGGAAGCCCGCGGAGAGCACGAGCGGCACGATCACGGCATCCGGCTCGGCCGCCGCCTCGAGGGCTGAGCTGACGTCGACGTTGCTCGCATCCACGAACGTGATCGACACGCCCAGGTCGGGGCGGGCGGAGGCGACACCGTCGGCGAGGCGGATCACCGCCTCGCGGTTCGCGGTGGACGGCGTGCCGTGGGTCACGGCGACGAGACGGAGCGGGGGAAGTCCGGCGCGCTCCGGCGATCCTCCGGATCCACCCGTCCGTCCCATGACCCGACCCGCGCTTCCCGGCGGGATCCGGTGTCAGCCGCCGGTTTCGACGCTATTCAGGGCGTGTTTCACGGAACCGACCCGAGTGTTTCCGGCGCGTGAAGAGTCCCTCACTCGGGCGACGCGGACGCGTCATCGGCAAGGAGCTCGGGTCGCACGCGTCGCGTGCGCTCGACCTGCTGCTCGCGACGCCATTCGGCCACGCGGCCGTGGTGGCCGGAGAGCAGCACCGGCGGCACCTCGAGCCCGCGCCACACGGCGGGCTTGGTGTAGCTGGGGTATTCGAGCAGGCCGTCCTCGTGGGACTCCTCGACGAGGCTCTCGGGGTTGCCGACGACCCCGGGCACGAGCCGGCCCGCGGCCTCGATCATCGCCATCACGGCGACCTCGCCGCCGTTCAGCACGTAGTCGCCGAGGCTGATGGGGCGCACGCGCATGCGCGCGGCGTAGTGGTCGACCACGCGCTGGTCGATGCCCTCGTAGCGGCCGCACGCGAAGACCAGGTGCTCCTCGGCGGCGAGCTCGCGCGCGGTCTGCTGCGTGAAGGGCTCACCCGCCGGAGACGGCACCACGAGCAGCGCGTCGGACGGGCCGTCGCCGACGATCGCGTCGAGGGCCTCGCCCCAGGGCTCGGGCTTCATGACCATGCCGGCGCCACCGCCGTAGGGCGTATCGTCGACGGTGCGGTGCCGGTCGTGCGCGAAGTCGCGCAGGTCATGCGTGCGCACGTCGATCAGGCCGGTCTGCCGCGCCTTGCCGAGCAGCGACAGGTCGAGCACGTCGAAGAACGACGGGAAGATCGTGACGATGTCGATCCGCACGATCGGCTCCTAGTCGGCGTCGGGCCGGTCGTCGGATGCCTCGGCGTCGCCGCCGTCGGCGGGTTCGGGCTCGTCGGGCAGCTCCTCGAACAGGCCCGGCGGCGGGGTGACCGTGACGGTGCCCGCCTCGAGGTCGACGGCCGGAACGATGGCCGAGACGAACGGGACCATGACCTCACCGCGACCGGTCTTCACGACGAGGAGGTCCTGGGCGGGCAGGTGGTCGACGTGGGCGACCTCGCCGACCCGCTCGCCGTCGCGGATGACGGCCAGGCCGACGAGCTGGTGGTCGTACCAGGCATCCGGCTCCTGGTCCTCGTCGGCCGGCTGGTCGACCCAGAGGATGGCCTTGACGAGGGCCTCGGCCGCCGTGCGGTCGTCGACGCCCTCGAAGAACCCGACCGGATGGCCGTTGTACCAGCGCAGTTCGCGGAGGGTGAGGTGCTTGCCGTGCCACGGTGACGATTCGGGCACCTGGAGCGAGAACTCGGCGCCCGGCACGAAGCGGCGCTCGGGATCGTCGGTGTACAGCTCGAGCTTGATGGCGCCCTTGAGCCCGTGCGCCTTGGTCAGCCGGCCGACGCGGAGCTGCTGCGGGCGGTTCGCCGCGGCCACGTCAGTCGTCGGTGTCGACGACGTCGACACGGACCCGGCGACCGTCGGCGAGGGCGGCGACGATGGTGCGCAGCGCCTTCGCGGTGCGACCGGACCGCCCGATGACGCGGCCGAGGTCCTCGGGGTGCACGTGCACCTCGAGGACCTCGCCGCGTGCGCTCGACGCGGAGACGACCTTCACCTCGTCGGGGTGATCGACGATCCCCTTGACGAGGTGCTCGAGCGCGGAAGTGAGCAAGGCCTACGCCTCGTCCGATGCGGCCTCGTCGGCAGCCTCGGCGGCCGGCTCCTCGGCCTTGGCCGGCTTCTCGGCCTTGGGCTTGACGACCGACTTCTTGGCCTCGTCGACCGTGAACTCGGCCTTGGGCTCGGCGGTGCGGACGGTGCTCTTGGCGTCCTTGTCGCCCTTGAACTTGCCCCAGTCGCCGGTCAGCTTCAGGATGGCGCGGACCTGCTCGGTCGGCTGGGCGCCGACGCCGAGCCAGTACTGGGCGCGGTCGGACTTCACCTCGATGAACGAGGGCTCCTCGGTGGGGTGGTACTTGCCGATCTCCTCGATCACGCGACCGTCGCGCTTGGTGCGCGAGTCGGCGACGACGATGCGGTAGTACGGGGCACGGATCTTGCCGAGCCGCTTGAGACGGATCTTGACAGCCACGATTCTCCAGAATGTGTAGAAAGAGGTTGAACCGATCGCCTGGAGCGTGGGGTGCACACCCGGCGGAAGCTCGAAGGGTCGGACCACGGCCGGATAGAGGGTCGGGCGGCGGTCCAACCGCCTATTCTGCCAGATCCTCGCGCGGGCCGCGAACCGGGTCGGCCTCTCGGAGCGAGTCCACCCGCTGGCCGATCGACAATGCGCGCTACGTGACATATTACGCATTACTCCTTAGACTTGCCCGAATGGCCGGGGTACTCGATTCCATCCAGCTGATCGACGGCGTTGCGGTGGAGGCGCGCGTGACGATGCGCGCCGCGATCCGCGCCGTTCAGGAGCTCGTGCGCGGCGGGTTCGATCCCGACTCCGACCCGCCGCGGGGCATCGTCGACGTCCCCGGGGGCCAGCTGCTGCTCATGCCCTCCGCGATCGAGGGCCTCGCGGGTCAGAAGCTCGCCACCGTCGCGCCGGGCAATCCCGCGCGCGGCCTCGAGCGCATCCAGGCGGTCTACGTCGTCCTCGACGGCGACACGCTCGCCCCCGTCGCCATCATGGACGGCACGGCGCTCACGAGCCTGCGCACGCCCGCCGTGTCGGCCGCCGTGCTCGACGCCACGGCGACCCCCGACGCCTCGTCGCTCGTCGTGTTCGGCACCGGGCCGCAGGGCCTGCGTCACGTCGAGGCGACGGCCGCCGTCCGCGACCTGCGACGCGTGCGCATCGTGGGTCGCGACCGGGCGAAGGCCGAGCGCGCGAGCGACGCGGCGCGGGCGTACGTCCCGCACGCGGACGTCGCGGTGGGCGGCCCGGACGATGTCGCCGGCGCCGACCTCGTGGTCTGCGCGTCGACCGCGACCGAACCGCTCTTCGGCGCCGGACTCGTCTCCGACCGGGCCGCGATCGTCGCGGTCGGATCGCACGAGCCCGACCAGCGAGAGCTCCCCGGTACGCTCCTGGGCCGCGCCCAGGTCATCGTCGAGACCGGCCGCATCGCGCGCACGGAAGCGGGCGACGTCATCATGGCGGTGGCGGAGGGCCACCTCTCCCACGACGACGTCGTGCCGATGGCTCGCATCCTCGACGGCCGCCAGCCCGTGCGCTTCGACCGGCCGCGCGTGTTCAAGACCTGCGGCATGGGATGGCAGGACCTCGCCGTCGCGAGGCTCGCGCTCGAGACGGGCGTCGCCGGCGCCGGAGGGACGGACTGATGCGCTGGACCACCGAGGACTGGCACACGGCCGGCGAGCCGTTCCGCATCGTCGAGGGCGTGGCGACCCGAGGCGCCACCGTCGCCGAGCGACGGATCGACGCGATGACGGGCGACGCCGACGCGGTGCGCCGATTCCTCTGCCTCGAGCCGCGCGGCCACGACGACATGTACGGCGGATTCCTGACGCCGCCCGACGACGACGGCGCCGACTTCGGCGTGCTGTTCTGGCACAAGGACGGCTTCTCGACCGCCTGCGGGCACGGCACCATCGCCCTCGGCGAATGGGCGGTGCGCACCGGCCGCGTCCCAGCTCCCGACGATGGCGAGGCCGTCGTCACGATCGACGTCCCGAGCGGTCGGGTGCAGGCACGGGTGCAACGCGAGGACGGGCGCACGACCGGCGTGGTGTTCCGCAACGTCGAGTCGCGCGTGCTCGCGCGCGGCATCCGCCTGGCGACGACGCGCGGCGACGTCGAGGTCGACCTCGTGTTCGGCGGAGCCGTGTATGCGACCCTCCCCGCCGCGGCCCTCGGGCTCGACGTGACCCCCGGACACACAAGCGATCTCATCCGGCTGGGCCGCGAGATCAAGTGGGCGCTGAACGACCATCCGGCCGCGCAGCTCGAGGATGCCCACCTCTCGGGCGTCTACGGGACGATCCTCTTCGACGACCTGGGCCGCACCGACGACGGCCCATGGCAGCGCAACGTGACCGTGTTCGCCGACGGGGAGGTCGACCGCAGTCCCTGCGGCTCGGGCACGGCGGCGCGCGTCGCCCTGCTCGCGGACACGGGCGCCCTCGGCGACGACGAGGTCCTCACACACGACTCGATCATCGGCACGCGCTTCCGGGCCCGAGTGGCCGAGCGCACCGCCGACGGCGTGATCCCCGAGGTGACCGGGCAGGCCTACCGCGTGGGCCGGTGCGAGTTCGAGCTCGACGAGGGCGACCCGCTCGTCGACGGATTCAGCCTGCGCTGAGCACATGACGGCGCCCCGGGCACGAGATCGTCCCCGGGGCGCCGTCACGCGCCATCCGCCGTCGGCTCAGTACTCGCCCGCGAGGCTCCCCCACCCGGCCGAGCGACCGGCGGCGCTCCGACGCTGCGGAACGCCCCACGGGTTGTCGTCGCGCAGCGGCGGGGGAAGCAGGGCCTGCGGTGCGCCCTGGTACGCCACACCCCGGAGGAACCGGGTGATCGCCGCGGTGCCCACGCTCGTGGCATCCGTCGTCGTCGCCGGGAACGGACCGCCGTGCTGCATGGCGCTCGTCACCGACACCCCGGTCGGCCAGCCGCCGAACAGCACCCGGCCGCTCGTCTCGGCGAGGGCATCGACGAGTTCGGCGAGCCCGCCGTCGGCCAGCTCGTCGTCGCGCGCGTGCACGGTCGAGGTCAGGTTGCCGGGGAACAGCTCCCGATGCAGCTCGGGCAGCGCCGCGACGTCGTCGTATCGGACGATCACCGACAGCGGGCCGAAGGACTCCTCGAGCAGTTCGTCGCGGTGGTCGCGGAGCGTCTCCACGTCGACCTCGACGACGGTCGGGGTCGCGAACCGCTGGTCGTCCTCATCGACACGGACGGTGCCCTCGGCGAGGATCGACACCCCCCGCGCACCGAGCACGGAAGCGCGGCGCTCCTCGAAGGCGCGGCCGATGCCGGGATTGAGCAGGCGGTGCTCCGCGACGGTCGCCGCCGCCGCCGCGACCGGCTGGAGCGCGGCATCCGCCGGAACGAAGAGGAAGCCGGGCTTCGTGCACAACTGGCCCGCCGAGCCGGAGACCGAGCCGAGGAAGCCCTGCAGCAGTCCGGGCTCGCTCGCCACCGCGCCCGCGGTGGCGTACACCGGGTTGACGCTGCCGAGCTCGCCGTAGAACGGTATGGGACGCGGCCGCGAGGCCGCGATATCGGCGAGGAGACGGCCCACGTGGGTCGAGCCGGTGAACGCGCCCGCCCGGATGCGGTCGTCTCGGAGGAGCGCGACGCCGTTCTCCTGCCCCTCCACGAGCTGAAAGACGCCGTCGGGCATGCCCGCCGAGGCGAGTGCCGCCGCGACGACCTGCGCCGTCCGGCGCGAGAGCTCCGGGTGGCCCGAGTGCGCCTTCACGATGAGCGGGCACCCCGCGGCCAGCGCGGCCGCGGAGTCGCCGCCCGCGACCGAGAATGCGAACGGGAAGTTCGAGGCGGCGAAGTTCAGCACCGGCCCGACGGGCTCGAGCACGCGGCGCACGTCGGGTCGGGGGCCGATGACGTAGTCGGGGTCGGCGTCGTCGATGCGGGCGTCGAGGTACGCCCCGTCGACGATGACCTCGGCGAAGAGCCGCAACTGGTTCGTGGTGCGTCGCACCTCGCCGGTCAGCCTCGCCTCGGCGAGCCCGGTCTCGCGCGTCGCGATCGCGATGAGCTCCTCCGAGGCGGCGTCGAGCGCGTCGGCGACGGCGACGAGCGCCCGGGCGCGGGCGCGTGGCTCGGTGTCGGCGAAGGGGCGCGCCGCGCGCGCGGCGGCTGCGGCGATCCGGTCGGTGTCCATCGATCCTCCTGGTCGTCGGGTCGGGGCTCGCGTCAGAAGACGAAGCCCTCGGGGAACGGGTCGTCCTCGTCGAGGAAGTACTGGCCGATGCCGGTGACCCAGGCGCGGCCCGAGATCGTCGGCACGACCGCGGGCACGCCGCCGACCTCGGTCTCGCGCAGCAGCCGGCCGGTGAACTCGCTGCCGATGAACGACTCGTTCACGAAGTCGGTCTGGAGGGCGAGTTCGCCTCGTGCGTGCAGCTCGGCCATGCGGGCGCTGGTGCCCGTGCCGCAGGGCGAGCGGTCGAACCAGCCGGGATGGATCGCCATCGCATGGCGCGATCGCACCGCGTCGGAGCCCGGCGCGATGAACTCGACGTGATGCACGTGGTTCGCCCCCGAGAGCTCGGGATGGCGCGGCGGCTTCTGCTCGTTGATCGCGTCCATGATCGCGAGGCCGGCGCGCAGGATGTCGGCCTGGCGCGTCCGGTCGAACGGCAGCCCGACGGCGTCGAGGTCGACGAGGGCGTAGAAGTTGCCGCCGAACGCGACCGAGTAGGTCACCTCGCCGTAGCCGGGCACGTCGATCGTCTCGTCGATCCGCTCGACGAAGCTCGGCACGTTCTCGATGGTGACGCGCTTCGCCCGACCGCCCTCGACGTCGACGCGCGCGACGACGAGTCCCGCGGGCACGTCGAGCCGGATCTCGGTGACGGGCTCGGTCACCTCGACCATGCCAGTCTCGACGAGCACGGTGGCCACGCCGATCGTGCCGTGGCCGCACATCGGCAGGAACCCGCTCGCCTCGATGAAGACCACGCCCCAGTCGGCGTCGTCGCGCGCGGGCGGCTGGAGGAGTGCGCCGGACATCGAGGCGTGGCCCCGCGGCTCGTTCATGAGCATCCCCCGCAGCCCGTCGAGGTGCTCCATCGCCCAGAGGCGCCGCTCGTTCATCGTCGCACCGGGAATCCGGCCGACGCCGCCCGTGACGACGCGCGTCGGCATGCCCTCGGTGTGGGAGTCGACGGCCGAGACCACCCGGCGGGCTCGCATCAGGCGACCGCCGCCGATCGGGCCGCGAGTGCCGCGAGCGCGCGCTCGGTGTCGGCCGTCACCTGCGCGTGCTGCTCTGCCGAGAGCGGCCCGCGCGGCGGGCGGGTCGGGCCGCCGTACGAGTTTCCGCAGATGTCCATCGAGAGCTTGATGGCCTGCACGAACTCGGTGCGCGAATCCCAGCGGAACACCGCGACGAGCTGCTCGTACAGCGCCTTCGCCTCGTGCCACTTGCCGTCGGCGCACAGGCTGTACAGTTCGACCGCCTCGCGCGGGAAGGCGTTCGGGTAGCCGGCGAACCAGCCCACGGCGCCGTTCACCATGAGCTCGAACAGCACGTCGTCGGCGCCGGCGATGATGTCGATGTCGCACAGCTCCTTGATCTCGTAGACCCGGCGCACGTCGCCCGAGAACTCCTTGATCGCGACGACCTCGGGGATCTCGGCGAGCTTCGCGACCGTCGAGGGCACGAGGTCGACCTTGGTGTCGAACGGGTTGTTGTACGCCATGATCGGCAGCCCGACCTTCGCGACCTCCTCGAAGTGCGAGATGACCTCGCCCTCGTTGGCGCGGTACACCGTCGGCGGGAGCAGGAGCACGCCGTCGGCGCCGTCCTCGCGGGCGTACTCCGCCCACTTCCGTGCCTGGTGGCTGCCCACGCCGTGCGCACCGGCGATGACGATGCCGCGACCGTCGACGGCCTCGACGGCGACCTGGATGACCTTGCGACGCTCCTCGTCGGTGAGGGACGAGTACTCGCCGAGCGACCCGTTCGGGCCGACGCCGCGGCATCCGTTCGACATGAGGAAGTCGACGTGCTCGGCGAACCGGTCGTAGTCGACGGCGAGCCCCGCGGGGGCCGACGGGTCCTCCGTGAAGGCGAGGGTGGTGGCGACGACGACGCCGCCGAGGTCCATGTTCTGCTCGGTCATTGCTGCTCCTGGTGCTGGGTGTGGTGGTCGTGGAGGCCGGCGAGTTCCCCGATGCGGATCGAGGAGAGCACCGGCCGGTGGTCGTAGTCGACGGATGCGGCGACGAGCGCTTCGACGCTACGCCCGCACGTGCGGCCCTGGCACGCGCCGAGTCCGGCCCGGGTCGCGAGGCGCATCCCGCGGCTCGACGCGTCGGCGTACTCGGCGATGCGGGCCCGAGTGACCGACTCGCATCGGCAGACGATCGTGGCGTCGTCGAGCCACCCCGTCCATCCGGGTCGGATGGCGTGCGTCGCGAGTCGTTCAGCGAAGGCGTGCATGCGCCGCCGTGCGGCGAGGACGCCGCGGAGTCGGGGGTCGTCGAGCTGCCCGCCGGCGGCCGTGAATCCGGCGACGGCGCCCTCGGCGAGCGCCGCGTCGGCGCCAGCGATGCCGGTGACCTCGCCGGCCGCGAACACGCCGTCGGCCGTCGTGGCCTGGCGCTCGTCGACCTCGACGAAGCGGTCGGGCGAGATGGCGCAGCCGGCCTGGATCGCGGCCTCGAGGCGTGGCGTGAAGCCGTGCCCGAGGGCGACCGAGTCGCACTCGACGATTCGCCCGGCTCCCGGGACCGGGCGCCACTCGGCGTCGATGCGCTGCACGGTCACGGCCTCGACGGCGCGATCGCCGTGGATGCGGGTGACGGCGCTGCCGAATCGGTAGGGCGTGCGATGGCGGACCAGGTCGCCCACGTACTCCGCCAGCTCGCCGGCCTTGCCCGCGGCGCCCGCGAGCTGCCACGGCGATCGGCCCCAGCCGCGCACGATCGCGGCGGATCCGACGGCCTCGACGACCTCGGCGACCGTGCCGCCGGCCAGGCCGATGCTCGCGGCGACCGGCAGCAGGAAGGGTCCGGCGCCGGCGACGACCGTCCGCCGGCCCGGCGCCACACCGTCGCGCTTGGCGAGCGCCTGGGCGGCCCCGGCGGTGACGACGCCCGGCAGCGTCCATCCCGGCACCGGCAGGGCACGATCGTGCGCACCCGTCGCGATGACCAGGGCGTCGGCCTCGACCGTGAGGCCCGCCCGGCCGGCCGAGTCGGCCGGCCCGACGAGTGCGTGCACGCGGAGGCCGCCGTCGGTCTCGATGCGCCAGACGCTCGCCTGCGCGTGCACGGCCGCTCGGCCGAGGGCTCCGCGGAGCCGCTCGAAGCGCGCCCACTGGTGCTGCATGCGCCGGTCCGTCAGCGCTTCGTGGTGCCGCCAGAACTGTCCGCCCGGGCGCTCCGCCTCGTCGAGCACGGTGACCTGGGCGCCGCGTGCGAGGGCGGCCTGCGCGGCGGCGAGCCCGGCCGGTCCGGCTCCGAGGACGACGACGCGGCGGCTCATCGCGATTCCCGTTCGATCACGTCGCCGTCGCGCGCGGTGCGCTGGCAGGCGCGCACGCCCTCGACGCCGTTCACGGTCACGAGGCAGTCCTGGCAGATGCCGATGCCGCAGAAGACGCCGCGTTCGGCGCCGGCGGCAGTGCGCCAGCTGCGGTGCCCTGCGCCGATGAGGACGCCCGCGATGGTCTGCCCGTCGCGCCCCTCGAGCGCGGCCCCGTCGAGCACGATCCGGATGCTCATGCCGCCACCTCGAGACTCGCGCGCGTCGGCAGGAACGGCATCGGGTCGAGCGGCGCCGGTGTGCCGAGCACCGCATGCGCGATGAGCTCGCCGGTGGTCGGTGCGAGGCCGATGCCCGCGCCCTCGTGACCGGCGGCGTGGAAGAGCCCGTCGACGCGGCCGTCGGCGCCGATCACGGGAACGTGATCAGGCGTGTAGGGGCGGAACCCCACGTAGCTGCGAAGGAGCATCGTGCCGGCCAGGAACGGGAAGAGCCGCGTGGCCTTCGCGGCGATCTCGGTGATCGGGGCGAGCGTGTCGTCCGTCGAGAACCCGACGCGTTCGCGGCTGGAGCCGATCAGCACCGTGCCTGCGGGCGTCGACTCGACCACCGTCGACGTCTGGAGCGCGGCGTCGCTCGACCCGACGGCTCCGACGTAGTCGGCGTCGTACACCTTGTGGAACACGCGCTGCGGCATCGGCGTGGTGACCAGGATGGCGCCGCGTCGCGGCCTGATGTCGAGGCGAGCGCCCAGCAGCGATGCGACCGCGCCCGCCCACGGCCCGGCGCAGTTCACGACCGCGTCGGCCAGGATGTCCCCGTCCGGCGTGGCGACGCCGGCCAGGCGATCGCCGACCAGGACGGGCCCCGTGACCTCGGTGATACGGAACTCGGCACCGAGACGGCGAGCGCGCGCCAGCATCGCCTGCGTGGCGAGGCTCGGCTGCACCTGGGCGTCGTCGGGGTAGTGGATGCCGCGCACGACCTCGGGGCTGAGGTGCGGCTCGAGTCGGCGGAGCTCGTCGGCTGAGAGGGCATGGGCTCGGATGCCGATCACGCGCTGGGATGCGGCGAAGGCGTCGAGGGCGGCGGCACCGCCCTCGAATGCGACGACCACGCCGCCCTTCTCCTCGAACTCGGTCGCGGGCTGCCCCGGCCCCCGGTCGTCGTCGAGCCGCGCGGCGAGGTCGCGCCATGCGCGGCGGGCGACGATCGCCAGGTCGGCCTCGGCGCCGGGTGCCTTGTCGGAGACGAGGATGTTGCCCTCGCAACGGCTGGAGGTCTCGGCCGCGACACCGACGCGGTCCACGACGACGACCTCGGCGCCGGCTTCGGTCACCGCGAGCGCGCAGGACGCGCCGATGGCGCCCGCACCGACCACGACGACCCGCATACGCTGCCTCCTCCTTGTGATACGTGACATATTACTCACCCGTACGCGGATGCGCACCCGCGAATCGCGGGCACGCTCCGGTGTCAGGCGCCCAGATAGGCCTCGACCACGCGCGGATCGCGCGCGAGCTCATTCGCCGATCCCGAGAGCGTCACGGCTCCAGTCTCGATGACGTACGCCCGATGCGCGATCTTCAGCGCCGCGCGCGCGTTCTGCTCGACGAGCAGCACGGTCGTCCCCTGCGCGTTCACGGCCGAGACGACCTCCATGACCTGCTTCACGACGAGCGGCGCGAGGCCCATCGACGGCTCGTCGAGCAGCAGCAGCCTCGGGCCGCCGATGAGTGCGCGGCCGATCGCGACCATCTGCTGCTCGCCGCCAGAGAGGGTGCCGCCCTGCTGTCGGCGACGCTCCGCCAGGCGAGGCATGAGTTCGTACACGTGCGCGATCCGCTCGTCGATGCGGCGCTTGTCGCGCACCGAGTACCCGCCGAGCAGCAGGTTCTCGTGCACGGTCATCGTCGAGAAGATCCGCCGGCCCTCGGGCACGTGGATGAGTCCACTCGACACGATGTTCCACGGCTTCGCGGTCGCGAGATCGGTGCCGTTCCACCGCACCGAGCCGGCCTTGGGCCGGACGAGTCCCGACAGCAGGTTCATGGTCGTCGACTTGCCGGCACCGTTGTTGCCGAGCAGGCAGACGATCTCGCCCTCCCCCACGGTGAAGCTCAGCCGCCGCAGCGCGTGCACGCGCCCGTAGTAGACGTCGACGTCCTGCACCTCGAGCGCCGTCATCGCACGCCACCGTCCTTCCCATCGGATGCCGCGGCGCCGGCGGTCGCGCCAAGCACGTCGGCGATCGCCTCCGCCGACACCGTGCCGGTTCGCAACCGCGTCGCATCGATCGGTTCCGCGTCGTCATCGACGCCCAGGTAGGCCTCGATGACCAGCGGGTCCGCCTTGATCTCGGCGGGCGTACCGTCGGCGATCTCCTTGCCGTAGTTGAGCACGACGATCCGCTCCGCGAGTTCCATGACCATGCCCATGTCATGCTCGATGAGCACGACCGCGACGCCGAGGTCGCGGATCCGGCGGATCAGGGCCATGAGCGACTGCTTCTCGTTGTGGTTCAGGCCTGCCGCGGGCTCGTCGAGCAGCAGCAGCTTCGGGCTCGTGGCGAGCGCCCGGGCGATCTCGACCCGGCGCTGTTCGCCGTAGGGCAGCTGGCCCACGTAGAGGTCCTCGTCATCCTGGAAACCGACGAAGTCGAGCCATCCGCGCGCCTCGCGGACGCACGCCTCCTCGGCCCGGCGATATCCAGGCGTGTGCACGAGGGTCGACCAGAACCCCTCGCGCAGGTTGGCGTGCATGGCGGTCTTCACGTTCTCGAGCACCGAGAGCTCCCGGAACAGCCGGAGGTTTTGGAACGTCCGTGCCATCCCCCACTTCGTGACCCGCGACGGGAGCACCCGGTAGAAGCCGAAGCTCTGCAGCAGGTGCACGAGCCGAAGGGCGTGCCAGGGCTTGGGCACCTCTCGGACGATGCGCTTGCCGTCGAAGACGACCGAGCCGGATGTCGGGAGGTAGAAGCCCGAGATGCAGTTGAACGCGCTGGTCTTGCCGGCGCCGTTCGGTCCGATCACCGCGAGGATCTCGCCCTCGCGCACGTCGAAGCTGAGCCCGTCCACGGCCTTCACGCCGCCGAACTGCAGTCGCAGGTCGCGGACCTCGAGCACCGCGCTCATGCCTGCCTCCCTTCCTCGGCGTCGGTGGCGGGCAGGCCGTCGACCGACTCCATGACGCTCGGTTCGACGTCGGGCACGCCCTGGTCGATCGCGCCGACCGCCGAGGTGAACGGCGGTGGTTGCGGCCGTGTGCGCTTCAACCACGGCAGCACGGCCGTCGCCGGCCACAGCCCCGCGGGGCGGAACAGCATGACCACGACGAGCAGGATGCCGAAGATCAGGTATCGCCATTCGGCGAAATCCCGCAGGAGTTCGGGTGCGAGCGAGACGAACAGGGCGCCGATGATGACGCCGGGCGTCGAACCCATCCCGCCGAGCACGACCGCCATGAGGATCAGCGCCGAGTACAGGAACTGGAAGCTGTTGGGGCTGATCGCCGACAGGTGCGTCGACATGAGCTGTCCCGCCATCCCGGCCCAGACCGCGCCGATGATGTACGCCGAGATCTTCGCCACGTAGGTGTTGATGCCCATCGCCTCGGCAGCGTCCTCGTCGTCGCGCACGGCCTTCCATGCGCGGCCGAGCTTGCCCTTGGCGAGGCGGCCGGCGCCGATGACCCCGACGACGACCACGACGGTCGCGACGAAGTAGTAGAAGACGACGTACCCGGGGAATTCGAGGCCACCGATGGCGAAGCCGTCGTCGAAGCTCCAGCCGCCGAAGTCCCACGAGGGGATCCCGTGGATGCCCGACGGACCCCCGGTGATCTCCAGGTTGTTCGCGGTGATGCGGATGATCTCGCCGAAGCCGAGCGTGACGATCGCGAGGTAGTCGCTGCGCAGTCGGAGGGTCGGGCCGCCGATGATGACGCCCGCGACGATGCAGGCGACGATCGTGGCCGGGAGCGCGAGCCACATGGGGAATCCGAGCACGGTCGTGAAGATGCCGGACACGTAGGCGCCGACCGCGAAGAAGGCGATGTAGCCGAGGTCGAGGAGTCCGGCGTAGCCGACGACGACGTTCAGGCCCATGCAGAGCATGACGTAGATCAGCGCGCTCGTCGCGATGGACATCGTGTATCGGGAGGCGTCGAGGAAGGGCAGCACGGCGAGCAGCAGGACGGCGAGGACGCCGAGCGCGCGCAGGAAGCCGCTCTGCGAGGTGAAGACGCCGCGGGCCGGGCGCGGACGGTCGAACAGCGGGGCCGGCGCGCGCAGCGGCGCGTTCTTCAGCGCGAGGTCGAGGTCGCGTGCCATGTCACATCCTCTCCACGACGCGGGCGCCGAGCAGGCCCGTGGGCTTGAACGTGAGGAACAGGATCAGGAAGGCGAACGAGAACACGTCACGCCATTCGCCGCCGAACCAGGCGGCCCCGAACGATTCGAGCAGGCCGAGCAGGAGTCCGCCGAGCATCGCGCCGTAGAGGTTGCCGATGCCGCCGATGACGGCGGCCGTGAACGCCTTGAGCCCGATGATGAAGCCCATCAGGAAGTCGATCGAGCCGTAGTACGCACCGGCCATGACGCCCGCGGCACCGGCGAGCGCTGACCCGATGAAGAAGACGGTCGCGATGACGCGGTTGACGTTTACGCCCATGAGCTGGGCCCCCTGCGGGTCGAGCGCGATCGCGCGCATGGCGCGGCCCTCGCGGGTCCGCTCGACGATGTGCGCCAGCACGAGCATGAGCGCCGCGGCGATGACCACGAGCACGAGCTGCGAGGCGGTGATGCGCATGCCGGCGAAGTCGAAGCCGGTCGACTCGAGCCGGATGGGGAACGCCTCGGGATTCGGGCCGAAGATCTGGCGCACGCCGTACTCGAGCGTGAACGAGACGCCGATCGCGGTGATCAGCACGGCGAGTCGCGGGCTCTTCCGCAGTGGCCGGTAGGCGATCCGCTCGATGCCGACGCCGATGAGGCCGGTCGTGACCATCGAGAGCAGCAGGATGACCACGAGCAGCGGGATCGAGGTCTCGTTCGAGATCCCGAACGCGTTGAGGGTGAAGAACCCGACGAACGCGCCGAGCATGTAGAGGTCGCCGTGCGCGAAGTTCAGCAGCTTGATGATCCCGTAGACCATGCTGTAGCCGAGCGCGACGAGGGCGTAGAACGACCCGACGATGAGGCCGTTCCAGATGAGCTGCATCATGTGATCAGACTCCTTCCGATGGCGGTCGGGACGGGCGGCGCGCGGCCGCCCGTTCCCACGGCTCAGCCCTGCAGGTCGTCCTCGAGGACGAACGCACCGGACTCGGGGTCGATCCCGACGATGACGAACCCGCCGCCCGACAGGGTGTGGTCGTCGGTGAAGGTGAGCGGCCCCGCGAAGGTGTCGAACCCGTCGAGGGCCTCGATCGCGGCGATGACGTCGTCGGTCTCCGTGCTCCCTGCGTCCTCGATCGCCTGCGCCACGACGCGGACGGCGTCGTAGGACTGGGTCGAGTACGGGCCGGGTGCCTCACCCGCGAGCTCGGTGTACGAGGCGATCCAGTCGTCGGCGCCTTCGATCATGTCGGGCGTCTGGGTGAACGTCGCGACGACGTTGTCGGTGTAGCCGGGACCGGCGATCTCGGCGAACTTGGCGTCGACCGAGCCGTCGCCCACCAGGAAGGTGCCGTCGTAGCCCGCGTCGGTGGCCTGGCGGACGATCAAGCCGCCCTCCTGGTAGTAGCCGGTCCAGTAGACGAGGTCGGGCTGCTCGCTCGCCAGCTGCGTGGCCACGGCCGAGTAGTCGTTCTCGCCCGGCGTCACCGTCGCCTCGAACGCCACGTCGAGGCCCGCCTCGCCGGCCTGCTCGACGAAGGATGCTGCGAGGTCGGCCGAATAGGACGTGGCGTCGTCGATCGCCGCGACCGTGGTCGCACCGATCTTCTCGGCATACTGCACCGCGGCGGCGGCCTGCTGCGTGCCCGTGCCGTTGATGAGGAACACGCCGGGCAGCCCCTGGACGAGCTCGTTGGAGTTGGCGGCCGGGATGATCATCGGGATGCCGGCTTCGTCGAAGATCGGCAGCGTCGGAAGGGTCGCACCCGAGCAGTACCCGCCCACCGACGCGTGGACGCCGTCGGTCACGAGCTTGTTCGCACCGGCCACCGCCGTGGTGGCATCGCACGCGTCATCCTCGACGACGAGCTCGAGGTCGCGACCGAGCACGCCGCCGTCGGCGTTGAGCTCGTCGATCGCGAGCTGCGCGCCGTTCTGCATGTAGGCGCCGAACGCCGACTCGCTGCCCGAGAACGGCGCGAGCATGCCGAGCGTGATGGGCCCGTCCTCGCCGCCCTCGTCACCGCCGCCGGCGAGGCCGCCCGAACACCCGGTCAGGGCCAGCAGGAGGCTCGCGCCTGCGGCGAGCGGGAGGAGGCGCGCGCGGCGCCGGGGTCCGTGGGACATGGGTCTCTCCTCAATGCGACGTTGCAGGGACCCGCTCGCGCGTCATACGTGACATATCACTACGGGCGGTACGTGACATATTACCGATGCGCGGCGCGTGCGCAAGTCACCCGACTGGCGGGGGGACCGCGCTCGGGCGCTAGTCCTCCTGCCGACCGCTCCAGAGACCCGAGACGTGCCCGATGTGCCGTCGCATGAGTGCCTCGGCGCCCTCGCCGTCGCCCTCGACGAGCAGGCGGACGAGTTCGGCGTGCTCGAGCGACGAGTTCTCGAGCTCGTCGGAGTCGGCCAGGTTCACCAGGCCGACCAGTCGCGTCTGCTGCCGCAGCTCGCTCACGAGCTGCACGAGCCGTCGATTGCCGGTGCGTTCCAGCAATGCGAGGTGGAACCGGGTATCGGCTTCGAGGTAGTCCTCGAACCGCCCTTCCCGGCCGGCGCGCACGATCTCGTCGGCGAGGTCACGCAGCCGCGCGACGGTCTCGTCGGGCAGGCTGCCGGCCAGTGACCGCATCGGCGGCGCCTCGAGCAGGCGCCGGATCTCGCCGAGCTCGCGCAGCTCGTTGGCCGACACTGCGGTGACTTCGAACCCGCGATTGCGGAGGGGGCTCAGGAACCCCCGCCGGGCGAGGTTCAGCATCGCCTCGCGCACGGGGGTCGCACTGACCCCGAACTCGCCGGCGAGGGTCGGCACGGTCAGGACCGTGCCGGGGGCGAACTCGCCGGCCACGATGCGCGACGACAGCGTGCGCTCGACCTGTTCACGGAGGCTCAGCACCTCGAGCACGCGCATCGACGAGCCGCTCATCGTCCCTCGCAGTGGTGACGCATCATGCGGCACATCGTACTCGTACGTTACGTTCGCAACCCCGAGCCGATGCGGCCCCGTGCGATGATTGCCGCAGATTCCCGCTCGACCCGACGGAGGCGACCATGCCGATCGAGTTCGCACGGTCCGAGCGCTCGACCGTGGGCATCGAGTGGGAGATCGCCATCGTCGACCGGGCGAGCGGCCAGCTCGCGTCCGTGGGCGATCGGGTGCTCGCCGAGCTCGCCGGATCCGACGGCACGCCGCATCCATGGATCACCTCGGAGCTGCTCACCAACACCGTGGAGCTCGTAAGCGGCGTCCACCATCACGTGGCGGGCGCGGTCGACGACCTCACCGGGCAGGTCGCCGAAGTGCGCGCCGTGCTCGACCGCCTGGGCGAGTACGAACTCATCTGCAGCGGTTCGCATCCCTACAGCCAGTGGTACGACCAGCACCTCACAGACAAGGCCCGCTACCACAAGCTCATCGAGCGCACGCGCTGGTGGGGGCGCAACATGATGATCTGGGGCATCCACGTCCACGTCGGCATCGAGGAGCGCGACAAGGCACTGCCGATCCTCGACGGGATGCTCGCCTTCGTGCCGCATCTCCAGGCGTTGTCGGCATCCAGCCCCTACTGGGCCGGCGTCGAGACCGGCTACGCCTCGAACCGCGCGCTCATGTTCCAGCAGTTGCCCACGGCCGGACTGCCCTATCCGCTCCCCGACTGGGGCGCGTACGAGCGCTACGTCGACGACCTCGTGCGCACCGGTGTCATCGAGGACCACACCGAGGTGCGCTGGGACATCCGGCCGTCGCCGCGCTGGGGCACGGTCGAGGTGCGAGTCTGCGACGGCGTGTCGTCCGCCGACGAGATCGGCGCCATCGCGGCCCTCATCCAGTGCCTGGTCGAATGGATGTCGGGCCGGCTCGACGCCGGCGAGACGCTTCCGGTGCTGCAGCCGTGGTACGTGCGCGAGAACAAGTGGCGGGCGGCTCGCTACGGCATGGACGCCGAGGTCATCACGGACGTCGCAGGAACCGAGCGGCCCGTCGCCGACGACCTCGCCGACCTGGTCGACACGCTGTCCCCGATCGCCGACCGCCTCGGCTGCCGTCAGGAGCTCGAGCGCGTGCGACGGACGATCGAGGGCGGTGCGGGCTACCAGCGCCAATTGGCCGTCGCCGCCGAGCACGACGGCGACCTCACCGCGGTCGTCGCGCACCTCGCGCGCGAGCTCCGGGAGGGCACCGGCCGCTGAGCGCCGCAGCTACGCGGGGATCCGGCGCGTCCGGATCAGTTCGGAGAACCAGCGCGCACTCGCCTTCGGCAGCCGCTCGAGCGTGTCGTAGTCGACGCGCACGATGCCGAAGCGCTTCGAGTAGCCGTACCCCCACTCGAAGTTGTCCATGAGCGACCACACCTGGTAGCCGCGCAGGTCGACGCCGCGGGCCATGGCCCGGTGCGCGGCGGTGAAATGCCGGCGGAGGTAGTCGATGCGGTCGTGGTCGTCGACCTGCGGGCCGTCGGCGCCGTCGGTGACGACGTCGTCGAAGGCGGCGCCGTTCTCAGTCACCATGAGCGGCACCTCGGGGTAGGCGCCGTGCAGTGCCACCAGGAGGTCCTCGAGGCCCGACGGGTCGATGTTCCAGCCCATCGCGGTGTAGGGCCCGGGCTGCTCGAGGAACTCGACGTGCTCGGACCCGGGCCACGGCGTGCCGCCCATGTCCTTGTGCCCGTCGGCGTTCACGCGCGGCGAGACGCCGTCCCACATCCGCACCGTGACGGTCGAGTAGTAGTTGACGCCGAGCAGGTCGATGGGCTGGGCGATCAGCTCGGTGTCGCCGGGCTTGACGAACGCCCAGTCGGTGACCGCGGCCGTGTCCGCGATGACGTCCTCGGGATAGCCGTCGCCGAAGATCGGACCGAGGAACACCCGGTTCGCGAGCCCATCGATCCGCCGCGCGGCCTCGTGGCCGGTCTCGCCGGACGGGCGGATGACGTGGAGGTTCAACGTGATCGAGAACCCGGGGTCGTTGGTCACCACCTCGCGCAGCGCGCGGACCGCGAGTCCGTGCGCGAGGTTGAGGTGATGCACGGCGGCCAGCGCCTTGGCGCCGTCCATGAGCCCCGGTGCGTGCGCTCCGGACCCGTACCCGAGGTAGGAGGAGCACCACGGTTCGTTGAGCGTCGTCCACACGGAGACGCGGTCGCCGAGCCGCTCCCCCATGATGCGCGCGTACTCGGCGAACGCGTCGGCCGTCGCCCGGTTGGTCCAACCACCCTCGTCCTCGAGTGCCTGCGGGAGGTCCCAGTGGTACAGCGTCGCGATGGGGCGGATGCCGCGGGCGATGAGCCCGTCGACGAGGCGCTCGTAGAACGCGAGCCCGGCCTCGTTCGCGGGCCCGCGTCCGGTCGGCTGGATGCGCGGCCACGCGATCGAGAACCGGTACGCCTCGAGTCCGAGCTCGGCCATCAGGTCGAGGTCGGACTCCCAGCGGTGGTAGTGGTCGCACGCGACGTCGCCGGTGTCGCCGTTCCAGACCTTGCCGGGCGTGTGGCTGAACGTGTCCCAGATCGACGGTCCGCGGCCGTCCTCGCGCGCGGCACCCTCGATCTGGTACGACGCCGTCGCGGAACCCAGGAGGAAGTCGGGGGCGAACTCGAGGCCCGAATCGCGGTAGTCGGCGTTGCCGGTGGTCATCGTGCGCTCCGTCTCAGCGGCCGAGGAACTTCTGGAGTGCGGCGAGCTCCTCTTCGCTCGGCGCACCCTTCGCGCCGTCGCCGCCCAGGCCGAAGCCCGATCCGGCGGGCGCGTTCGAGGCGCCGGCCGGCGAGACGCCGGACGCGATCGCGGCGTTCTCGGCGGCGCGCTTGGCCGGGTTGCCCGAGCGCGAGCCCGACGACTTCTTCTTGCCCTTGGCGGCCTGGCGCTTGCCGCCGCCGTACGTGCCGACGCCCGGGATCGGCCCCATGCCCGGGACCTGCGGCACGCCGCCGCGAGCGACGGTCTTCATCATCTTCGCGGCCTGCTCGAACCGCTGCACGAGCTGGTTCACGTCGGTCACGGTCATGCCCGAGCCCTTGGCGATGCGCAGACGCCGCGACCCGTTGAGCAGCTTGGGATTGCGCCGCTCCGCGACCGTCATCGACTGGATGATCGCCTCGGTGCGCACGATCTCGCGCTCGTCGAAGTTCTCGAGCTGCTGCTTCATGCCACCCGCGCCCGGCAGCATGCCGAGCATCTTCTTGATCGAGCCCGCACCGCGCAGCTGCTGCATCTGCTTGAGGAAGTCCTCGAGCGTGAACTGCTCGGTCGCGAGCTTCTCGGCGACCTTGAGCGCCTCTTCCTCGTCGAAGGCCTGCTGGGCCTGCTCGATGAGCGTGAGGATGTCGCCGAGGTCGAGGATGCGGCTCGCCATGCGGTCGGGGTGGAACGGCTCGAAGTCGTCGAGCCCCTCACCCGTGGAGGCGAAGATGATCGGCCGGCCGGTGACGGAGGCCACGGAGAGCGCGGCGCCGCCACGTGCGTCGCCGTCGAGCTTGGAGAGCACCACGCCGGTGAAGTCGACGCCGTCCTGGAAGGCCTTGGCGGTGACCACCGCGTCCTGGCCGATCATCGCGTCGATGACGAACAGCACCTCGTCGGGGTTCGTCGCCTTGCGGATATCGGCGGCCTGCTTCATCATCTCGGCATCGACACCGAGGCGGCCGGCGGTGTCGATGATGACCACGTCGTGCTGGGCGCGCTGGGCCTGCGCCACCGCGTCCTTCGCGACGCGCACGGGATCGCCCACCCCGTTTCCGGGCTCGGGGGCGAACACCTGCACTCCGGCCTGCCCGCCGACGACCTGGAGCTGGTTGACCGCGTTCGGACGCTGCAGGTCGGCGGCGACGAGCAGCGGCGTGTGGCCGTCCTTCTTGAGCCACTTGGCGAGCTTGCCCGCGAGCGTGGTCTTGCCGGCGCCCTGGAGGCCCGCGAGCATGATGACCGTCGGCGGGGTCTTGGCGAACTGCAGGCGGCGCTGCTGCCCGCCGAGGATGCCGACGAGCTCCTCGTTGACGATCTGCACCACCTGCTGCGCGGGGTTCAGCGCCCGGTTCACCTCGTCGCCGAGCGCGCGCTCGCGCACGGTCGCGGTGAACGACTTCACGACGTCGAGCGAGACGTCGGCGTCGAGCAGCGCGCGCCGGATCTCGCGGACGGTGCCGTCGACGTCGGATGCGGAGAGCTTGCCCTTGGTGCGGAGGTTCTTGAACGTCTCGGTGAGACGGTCAGACAGGGTCCCGAACGTTGCCATAGTGGGCAGAAGTCTACTTGGCCCGGAAGGGCACCCGGTGTGCGCCCCTACGCGTCGTGGCGGACGTCGACGATCTCGCGCCCGATGTCGATCGTGGCGACCAGGCGGGCGTCGACGTCCTCGGGCGCGAGACCGTACTCGAACTCCGCGAACGTCTCGCCGTCGCGGTCGGCGTCGGGGCGGAGGTCGACGCGCACGAGCGAGAGGGATCGCAACGCGTCGATGTCCCGGTCGCCGGAGTCGCGCGTGATGGCGTCGGCTGCGGCATCCGCTTCATCGCCCTCGCCGTCGAGCACCGCCCGCAGGAAGCGCACGACCGGCGACGCGGACGAGTCGAGCTGGCCGACGAAGAGCGTTCGCAGCTCGTCGTCGACGAGCTCGAGCTCGCCGATCAGGGTCGCCGCGGCGTCGAGGGCCGCGGTCGAGACGAGGTCGGCATCGGCGTCGAGCACGACCTCGACGTCCTGGTCGGCGTACTGGAACCGCTCGGACCAGTAATCGCCGACGAGCCCGAAGTAGTCGTGTTCCATCGACATGCGCCCTCCCCCTCCCGTCAGCCGACGAGCTTCTGGGCGAACACGTGCGGCGTGAACCCCGTCAGGTCGTTGATGCCCTCGCCCTGCCCGATCAGCTTGATCGGCAGGCCCGTCTTCTCCTGCACGGCGATCACGAACCCGCCCTTCGCGGAGCCGTCGAGCTTGGTGAGCACGAGGCCGGTGACGCCCCCGTGCTCGATGAACGCCTCGGCCTGCGCGAGCCCGTTCTGGCCGGTCGTCGCGTCGAGCACGAGCAGCACCTCGCTGATGGGCGCCTGCTTCTCGACGACGCGCTTGATCTTCGAGAGCTCGTCCATGAGGCCGCCCTTGGTGTGCAGTCGCCCGGCGGTGTCGATGATGACGATCTCGGTTCCCGTGGCCTTCGCGTACTCGATGGTCTGGAAGGCGACCGACGCGGGGTCCTGGCCTTCGCGCTCGGGACGCACCACCTGGGCGCCGGCGCGCTCGGCCCACGTGGCGAGCTGCTCGACCGCTGCGGCGCGGAACGTGTCGGCCGCGCCCACGACGACGCTGCGGCCGTACGTGCGGAGGAACCGCGCGAACTTGCCGATCGTGGTGGTCTTGCCGACGCCGTTCACGCCGACGACGAGGACGACTGCGGGGCGCTCGGTGAGCTTGAGCGTCGGGTCGTACTTCGAGAGCCGTTCCTCGACGAGCTCGCGCAGCATCCGCTGGACATCGCGCGGGTCGGTCGTCTTGTACCGCTCGACCTGCGCCTTGATGCGGTCGACGATCTCCTCGGTCACGGCTGGTCCGAAATCGGCGCGGATGAGGGCCGACTCGAGGTCGTCCCAGGTGTCCTCGTCGATGGTCCTCGCGCCGAACACGTTGCGGAGGGCCGCGCCGAGCGACCACGATGCGCGTTCTGCCATGCCGTCCAGCCTACGGGCGATGCGGATGGCGCGAACTCACGCCGCGTCGGGTGCCGACCCTCCGGTCATCACGGCACCACCTGCAACGCCGACTTCGCGATCACCTGCTCGAGGACACCTCGGGGGTCCGCCTTCCGGCACTCGACGGAGATGATGAAGCCGAAGCCGGGCTGCACGAGCGCCCGCGCAGCGGTGACCGTACCCCCTCGGCCGTCCGCCTCCTCGTACAGACGGGCGCCGGCGAGGTCGTTGCCGGGGACACCGAGTGCGATCCCGCCGTCCTCCGCCGCGTCGGTCACCTCCTCAAAGGGGAGGTCGAGCCACACCGCGAGCAGTTCGTCACTCGCCGTCCGGTCCTCGCCGGAGGCGCGCGTTTCGGGGGTGAGAAGATTCTGCTCGAAATCAACCAGGCAGTCGCCGTCGTTCGCGCGGTACTGCCACGACCCGTCGTTCCCAGCGCCTTCGTCGAGCGTCCACGAAGGATCGGTGGTGAGTGCGCCGTCGACCCACGCTGCCGCGGACGTCTCGATCAGCTCGTCGCCCGCGTCGAAGTCGAGGGTGTCGACGACGTTCCAGTCCGCTCGGCCGATGCCGACGACCGAGCCATCCGGTCCGGCGACCTCGGCGAGATGGTCGAACAAGTCCTGGCTGCTCGCCCCGGTCATCCCTCCGGGTTCGCACTCGAGCCGGATGATCATGGCCGTGTCGAGGGCGCCGAGGACTCGCGCCGCGGCGAGCCAGGCGCCGCCGTCGCTTCGCGACCCGCCGAGGACGCGGAATTCGATGGTCATGTCGCGGCCGACGACGGGGTATGGCACGTCGGACCCGTTCTCGGCGATGGCTTCAGCAGGGATTCCCACGACCTGAGAGAAGTACTGGTCCGACAACGCGCGGTCATCCAGCGAGAGGTCGAGCCCGTCGAGCGAGCCGAACTGGTGCGACCGCGTGCTGACGCATCCCTGGTCGTCGAGGTGGACCTCCTCCCAATCGTCGCGCTGATGCACGACCGCATAGCCGTGCGCCATGTCAGCGGGGACGACATGCCAGCCCGCGATCCAGACCGCTGGGTCGAGGTCGGCTCCCGCCTCGAACGTCAGGACGTCGGGAAGCGGGTTCGCGTCCGGGGTCGGTTCGAACGGGGGCGCCGTCGACTCCTCCGGTTGGGACGGACTCGTGGTCTCCGCCACAGATCCGGCGGAACAGCCTGCGAGCGCGGCCACGACGATGGTGCTCACGAGCCACGGGAGCCACTTCTCGTCCGCCATGGGCGGATCATCCCACCGCAGCCGCCTCCCGCGACATCCCCCCGTACGGGGCTGCGGATACGCGATCAGGCCGCGCGCACGCGGATACCCGGGCCCGCGAAGCCTCGCAAGGCCTTGCCGCCAAGCCGGGCCTCGGGAAGCATCGGCCGCGACGGAAGGAGACCCCCATGCCCCTCGTCGGATTCCACGCGTCGCACGAGCAGCTTCCTCCGAGCGCGCTCCTCGACGCCGTCGTGCAGGCCGAGCAGGCCGGGTTCGAGGCCGCCATGTGCAGCGACCATTGGGCGCCCTGGAGTGTCCGGCAGGGCCACTCCGGCTACGCCTGGAGCTGGCTCGGCGCTGCCCTGCAGGCGACCTCGTTCACGCTCGGGGTCGTGACGGCGCCCGGCCAGCGCTACCACCCGGCCGTCGCTGCGCAGAAGATCGCGACGCTCGGCGAGATGTTCCCGGAGCGGTTCTGGGCCGCCCTCGGCAGCGGCGAGCGCATGAACGAGCACATCACCGGCGATCCGTGGCCCGACAAGGACACGCGCGACCGGCGGCTCGCCGAGTCGATCGACGTGATCCGGCGCCTGCTGGCCGGCGAGCAGGTCGACCAGGACGGCATCGTGCCGGTGCACGAGGCACGGCTCTGGACGCGGCCCGACGCCCCGCCGGCACTGCTCGCCGCCGCGGTCTCCCCCGAGACCGCGGTCGAGACCGCCGGCTGGGCCGACGGCGTCATCACGGTCGACCAGGACCGTGCCGCGCTCCGCGACTTCATGCAGGCCTACCGCGAGGCGGGCGGACGCGGCCCGATCTGCGTGCAGGTGCACCTCAGCTGGGCGCCCACCGACGAGCAGGCCGTGGCGATCGCGCACGACCAGTGGCGGCAGAGCCTGGTCCCCGCCCACGAGGCGTGGGAGCTCGAGCAGCCCGAGGACTTCGACCGTCGCACGGCGGACGCGACCCCCGAGAAGGTCGCGACGACGCTGCTCGCGACATCCGACACCGGCCGTCATCGCGACGCGCTGCTCGAGCTCGCCGACACGGGCGTCGACCGCATCTACCTGCACCACGTCGGCCAGGAGCAGCGCGGGTTCATCGATACGTTCGCCGAGCACGTCCTGCCCGAGCTCACGGCGGTGGGGCGATGAGGATCACGGACCGCAGCGACCTCTGGTGGAAGACCGCGGTGGTCTACTGCCTCGACGTCGAGAAGTACCTCGACTGGAACGACGACGGCGTGGGCGACTTCGAGGGGCTCGCCCACCGCCTCGACCACCTCGCGGGGCTGGGCGTGAGCTGCCTGTGGCTCATGCCGTTCCAGCCGTCTCCGCGCCGCGACGACGGATACGACATCACCGACTTCCTGACGGTCGACCCCCGGCTCGGCTCCCTCGGCGACTTCGTCGAGTTCATGCGGACGGCCCGGGACCGCGGGATGCGCGTCATCATCGACTTCGTCATGAACCACACGTCCGACCAGCACCCCTGGTTCCGCGAGGCGAGGCGCAGCCGCGAGTCGCGCTTCCGCGACTTCTACGTCTGGCGCGACGAACCGCCCGCGAAGCAGCAGGAGGTCGTCTTCCCGGGCGAGGAGTCGAGCGTGTGGGAGTACGACGAGCGCACCGACCAGTACTACCTGCACAGCTTCTACCGTCACCAGCCCGACCTCAACATCGCGAACCCGAGGGTTCGCGACGAGATCGCGAAGACCATGGGGTTCTGGCTCGAACTCGGCGTCTCGGGGTTCCGCGTCGACGCAGTGCCGTTCCTCATCGAACCGCCCGCCGGAGTCGACGTCGGCGATCCGCACGAGTTCCTCCGCGACATCCGTCGCTACCTGCAGCGCAGGTCGAGCGAGGCGATCATGCTCGGCGAGGTGAACCTGCCGTACGCCGGGCAGGTCGAGTTCTTCGGGCACGTCGACAAGCCCGCCGAGCTCGCCCTGCAGTTCGACTTCCCGGCCATGCAGCGCATGTACCTGTCGTTCGCACGCGAGGACGCGACCCCGCTCGCGGAGACGCTGGCGTCGCGACCGGAGCTGCGGATCGAGGCGCAATGGGCCAATTTCGTTCGCAACCACGACGAGCTGACCCTCGACCAGCTGAGCGACGACGAGCGCGAGGAGGTGTTCGACGCGTTCGCGCCCGAGGAGGACCAGCGCATCTACGGCCGGGGCATCGCCCGACGCCTGCCGCCGATGGTCGACGGCGACCCGCGCCGCGTCGAACTCGCGTACAGCCTGCTGTTCTCCCTGCCGGGCACGCCGGTGCTGTTCTACGGCGAGGAGATCGGCATGGGCGAGAACCCCGACCTCGGGGGGCGCATGGCCATGCGGTCGCCCATGCAGTGGTCGACCGAGGCGAACGGCGGGTTCTCGCGGGCTCCCGCACGCAAGCTCGTGGCGAAGCCGCCGACCGACGGGTACGCGCCGGAGCACGTCAACGTCGAGTCGCAGATGCACGACGAGGGCTCGCTGCTCGCGAAGATCCGGGTCTTCGCGCACCGGTTCCGGAGCTCGCCCGAGATCGGCTGGGGCCGGTTCGAACTGCTCGAGACCCGCGAACGGTCGGTGCTGGCGCATCGTCTCTCGGCCGACGTCGGCAGCTTCATCGCGGTGCACAACTTCGCCGCTCGGCCCGTCACCGTCGAGCTCGCCCTCGGCGAGGTGCCCGAGCAGGCGCGACTGTCCGACCTGCTGTCCGAGAACGTGGTCCCGATCGACGAGCGAGGCCGGGCCGAGGTGGAACTCGGCGCGTACGGGTACCGCTGGTTCCGCATCGTCGATTCCCGCGACCGCCGGCTCACCTGAGCCGTCGGGTTCGACGTCAGCTCGCCTTCGCCTCGAGCTCCTCGCGCACGCGCTGCCCCACGACCGCCGACACGCCGTCCTGGCGCATCGAGACGCCGTACAGCGCGTCGGCGATCTCCATCGTGCGCTTCTGGTGCGTGATGACGATGAGCTGGCTCGACTCGCGCAGGTCCTCGAACGTCGTGAGGAGGCGGCCGAGGTTCGCGTCGTCGAGCGCCGCCTCGACCTCGTCCATGATGTAGAACGGGCTCGGCCGCGCCTTGAAGATCGCGAGCAGCAGGGCGACGGCCGCGAGCGATCGCTCGCCGCCCGAGAGCAGCGACAGCCGCTCGATCTTCTTGCCGGCCGGCTTCACGCTCACCTCGATGCCGGTCGTGAGGAGGTCGTCGGGGTTCGTGAGCGAGATGCGGCCCTCGCCGCCCGGGAAGAGCACGGGGAAGACCTCGGTGAACGCGGCGCGCGTGTCCTCGAACGCGGCGCGGAAGATCGACTCCATGCGCCCGTCGATCTCCTCGATGATCGTGAGGAGATCCTTGCGGGTGTTCGCCAGGTCGGTGAGCTGCTCGGTCAGGAACTGGTGGCGCTGCTCGAGCGCCGCGAACTCCTCGAGGGCGAGCGGGTTGACACGGCCGAGCTGGGCGAGCTTGCGCTCGGCCGCCTGGAGGCGCTTCTGCTGGTCGGCGCGCTCGAAGGGCCGCGGCTCGGCGTCGGCATCGCCGTCGACCGGGATCGGCTGGTCGGGCCCGTACTCGGCGATGAGGACGTCCTCGCCGAGGCCGAGCTCGCTCTCGGCGCGCTCGACCAGCGAGGCGACGTGGAGCTTCTTCTCGTAGATGCGCAGCTCGAGGCCGTGCACGTCCTCCGTGACGGCGTGCAGGCGTTCGCGAACGGATGCCTCGGCGCGCCGCGCGGCCTGGACCTCCTCGTTGCGGCTCGCCCGCTCGGCCTCGGCCGCCGCGAGTGCGACGCGCGCCTCGGCGACGGACGCACCGATCGACGCGAGCACGGGCGGGAGCGCCTCGGCGACCCGCATCGCCGACGCGAGTTGCGCGCGGCGGACGACGGCCCGGCGAGCGGCCTCCTCGGCCGCGCGCCGTTCGGCGTCGTGCTGGCGCTCCATCGCGGCGATCCGCACCTCTTCCGCACGGACGCGCTCGCGCGCGGTCTCGAGCCGCAGGCGTGCCTCGACTTCGCTCTCGCGCGCACGCTCGAGCGCGCCGAGCGCGCCGTCGCGCCGCTCGGCCTCGAGCACGGGTCGCGGCTCGGACCTCGCCGCCTCGAGGTCGGCCTTGGCGTCCGCTGCGGCCCGGTCGGCCTCGGCGATCCGCTCCTCGGCGGTGCGCAGCGCTTCGGCGAGGCGCTCGGTCTCGCCGGCGGCGGCCTCGGCCTGCACGCGAGCCCGGTTGAGTGCCTCGGTGCGTTGGGCGAGCTTCGCGTCGAACTCCCGGAGCGCGGCGAGCGCCAGCTTGGACCGCTCCTTCGCGTGCTCGGCGAGGCCGCGCTGCTCGTCGAGGTCGAACCGCGCGCGCTCGATGTCGGCGCGGACCTCCTCGAGACGGGCCTGGGCGCGGTCGCGCTCGGCGAGCAGCTCGATGCGGCTCTGCGTGCGGCCGGAGCCGCCGCGCACGACGTAACGGCCGACCACCGTGCCGTCGCGCGTGATCACGGTCGCGGGCCGATCGAGCGCGGCCAGCCCGGGCTCCGCGACGCGCACCGCGTCGAGGTCGTCGGCGATGAGCACCTCGCCCAGCAGGCCGAGCACCCCGGATGGCGCGCCCACGACGTCGACCGCCGCGACCAGACCGGGCACCGCGAGCGCAGGCGGCGTGGCGCGACCGGGTTCCGCGATGGCGAGCGCCACGCGACCGAGATCGCCGTCCATCGCGGCCGAGACCGCGCGCAGGGCCGCATCGCGGTCGTCGACGAGGACCGACTCGGCCAGCGAGCCGAGCGCCGAGGCGATGGCCGCCTCGTATCCCGGTTCGACGCGCAGGTGCTCCGCGAGCAGCCCGCGCACGCCCGGGGTGCCGGAGGCGACGAGGGCCGCCGACCCGTCCTTCTGGTCGAGTGCGAGCGAGAGCGCCCCGACGCGCGCCCCGAGGGCATCGCGCTCGCGCTCGCGCTCGTGGAGTGCCTCGCGGAGCCGCTCGATCTCGGACTCGGCGTCGAAGACCGCGGCTTGGGCGAGTTCGTACGCCTCGTCGAGGTCGGTTTCCGCGCTCGGATCGGCATCGGACTCGGCTTCGACGCGTACGAGCTCGGCGGCGGCCGCCTCGCGCCGCAGCACCGCGGCATCGAGCGCATTGCGGTGCCGCAGCACCTCGCCGCGCACCGCCGCGAGCTTCGAGGCCGCCGCATCCGCGCGACCGGCGAGCTGCGACGCGCGCAGGTCGTAGGCGCTCACCCGCGCGGCCTGCGCCGCGATCTCCTCGTCGACGGCGTCGAGCACCGTCCTCGCCTCGCGCGTTGCGGACGCCGCCTGCTCGAGCCCTAACGCGGCGTCGCCGACGGTCTCGCGAATGCCCTCGAGTTCGGCGCGCGCGGCATCGATGTCGGCGCGCGTGAGCGTGGGCGCGGCCTCGGTGCCCTCATCGGCCGCCGAGAGCAGCGCGATCCGCTGTCGGGCGAGCGAATCGAGCGAGCGCAGGCGCGCCTCGGACTGCTCGAGCGCGAAGCTCACCGCACGTGCGACGTCGACCTCGTCGCCGCCGGGCGCCTGCTCGAGGCGATCAATGCGCGCCTGGTGCCGTTCGAGCTCCTGTTGCAGCACGAGGCGCTCGGCGTGGCGCTCATGCTCGGTCCGGCCCGCCGCATCGAGCGCGCGTCGCAACTCGACGACCTCGTCGGCCACGAGCCGGGCCTTCGCGTCGCGCACGACCGCGGCGATGCCGGCCGCCTCACGCGCGACCTCGGCCTGGCGTCCGAGCGGCTTGAGTTGACGTCGCAGTTCCGCCGCGAGGTCGGTCAGGCGCGTGAGGTTCGCCTGCATGGCATCGAGCTTGCGGAGCGTCTTCTCCTTGCGACGGCGGTGCTTGAGGATGCCCGCCGCCTCCTCGATGAAGCCGCGGCGGTCCTCGGGGCTCGCGTGCAGCACCTGGTCGAGCTGGCCCTGCCCGACGATGACGTGCATCTCGCGGCCGAGGCCCGAGTCGCTGAGCAGCTCCTGCACGTCGAGGAGGCGGCACTGCTCGCCGTTGATGGCGTACTCGCTGCCGCCGTTCCGGAAGAGCGTGCGCGAGATCGTGACCTCGCTGTACTCGATGGGCAGCGCGCCATCCGAGTTGTCGATCGTCAGGCTCACCTCGGCACGGCCGAGCGGGCCCCTCGTCGAGGTGCCGGCGAAGATGACGTCCTCCATCTTGCCGCCGCGCAGGGTCTTCGCGCCCTGCTCGCCCATGACCCACGCGAGCGCGTCGACGACGTTGGACTTGCCCGAGCCGTTGGGTCCGACGATGCAGGTCACCCCGGGCTCGAAGGCGAAGGTGGTCGGCTGCGCGAAGGACTTGAAGCCCTTCAGGGTGAGGCTCTTGAGGTACACGACCACCCTTCCGACTGCCGAGCGCTGCGGACTACGGTAACCGACGATCCGTCCGCGGCCGGTCGCGCTCGCCGCGCGAGCGCCGATCGGCCATTGCCGCGCGCCGGTACGCGCCGTAGGCTGGCGGGCTGCACGCACGTGGGCGAGAGGGGGCCGCGTGAGCATCGACATCCGCCCGATCGGGGTGCCCGAACGCCTGGACGGCGCCGACGGGGCCGAGCTCGGCGCATACGCCGAGCTGATCCGGCGCCTCGACGAGGAGACGCTGTCGACCGCCGACCTGAGCCGGCGACCGCGCGAACTGCTGGAGGACCTGCGCGAGTCCGACTACACGAAGCGCATCGCCTTCGGGGCGTTCGACGGCGGCCGGCTCGTCGGCTTCGCCGAGGTGCATTGGGAGCTCGACGACGAGGCCACGACCGCGTACATCCCCATGCTCGGCGTGGATGCGACCCGACGACGCGAGGGCATCGGCTCGAGGCTGCTCGCGGCGGCCGAGACGGCGGCGCGATCGGCGGGACACCCCACCACGGTGCTCTCAGCCGAGCACCTGATCGATGGCGACCCTGCCGGCACGCCGCGCGTGCGGGCGCCCCAGGGCGACGCGAGCATCGCAGCCGACGCGGCCACCGCCCGGTTCGCACACGCGCACGGCTATGCGCTCGGACAGCTCTACCGGATCAGCGCGATGGACGTCGCGGGTCGCGACGCCGAGTTCAGGGACCGCCTGGCCGCGGCGAGCGCGGCGGCGACCGACGCATACCGCGTCGTCTGCTGGACGGACCGGGCGCCCGAGGACCTCGTCGACTCGCTCGCGCACGCGCATGAGCGGATGTCCGTCGATCCTCCGGCCGGTGCCATCGCGTACGAGTTGGAACCGTGGGATGCCGCGCGGGTGCGCGATGAGGACGAGCGGTCCATCGCCTCAGGACGAACCAAGCTCACGGCCGCGGCCGTGGCACCCGACGGCGAGGTCGCGGGCTTCACCGAGCTCTCGCTCCTGCCGGACTCGCCCGCCGTCGAGCAGTGGGACACCATCGTGCTCGCACCGCACCGGGGACACCGGCTCGGCATGCGGATCAAGCTCGCCAACCTCGTCGCGCTCGGCGACCTCGACGCCGCGCGCGACCGCGTCTACACGTGGAACGCCGACGAGAACGAGCACATGCTCGCCATCAACGTGGCGCTGGGCTTCCGTCCGTTCGCGCTGGAGTCGACGTGGCAGCGACCGGCAGCTAAGCCGCCCGGCGCGGCATCCGGAGCCGCTGACACCGCGGGCAGCGGTGCGACGACCGGTTCATGAACGCCTCGCGCACGATCGGCGTGCCGCATCGCGGGCAGGGTCGGCCGGCCTGCCCGTAGGCGTTGAGCGAGTGGGCGAAGTAGCCCGACGCGCCGTTGACGTTGACGTACTGCGCGTCGAAGCTCGTGCCGCCCTCGGCGAGCGCCTTCTGCAGCACGGCCCGCACCGCCATGAGCAGTTCGCGCACACGTCGCGCGCTGAGGGTGTCGCCGGGCTGCTCGCCGTGCAGGCGCACGGCCCACAGCGCCTCGTCGGCGTAGATGTTGCCGATGCCCGAGACCAGGCTCTGGTCGAGCAGGATGCGCTTGACGGCCGACGTGCGACGACGCACCGCGGCCGAGAACGCATCGTCGCGGAAGGCCGGGTCGAACGGGTCGCGGGCGATGTGCGCGACCTGCGACGGGATCGATCGCGCCCAGGGCCCGGTGACGTCGGCGGAGAATCCCGCGACCTCGCCGTCAGCGGTCGGCAGCAGGCGATCCACCGCCATCGATCCGAAGATGCGCTGGTCGACGAAGTCGACGCGCAGCTCGCCGTGCGCCGGATGCTCGAGGTGCAGCCGGATGCGGGCGTGCCGGTCGTCGCCGGGATGGTCGGACGTGCGCAGCAGCAGCTGTCCGCTCATGCCGAGGTGGCCGACGAGTGCGTCGCCGCCGGCGAGCGGCATCCAGAGGAACTTGCCCCGGCGGACGGCCGCCTCGATGCGCTCGCCCGTGAGTCGTGCCTCGAAGTCGCCGGACGCCGCCGCGTGGCGTTTCAACGAGCGCGCGTCGAGCACCTCGACCCCCGCGATGCGAGCACCGGTGACCGCGGGCGCAAGACCGGCCCGCACGACCTCGACCTCGGGCAGCTCGGGCACGTCAGCGGTCGCTCAGGAGCGTCCACGCCTCGAGGGCTGCAGCCATCTCGGCCTGCTTCTTGCTCGAGCCCTCGCCGGACGCGGAGACGAGGTCGCCGACCGACACGGTCGCGACGAAGTGCTTGTTGTGGTCGGGCCCGCTCTCGGTGACGACGTACACGGGGGCGGGGGCGCTGCGGCGCGCCGCGATCTCCTGCAGGCTCGTCTTGGGGTCCATCGCGGCGCCGAAGCGCTCGGGATCCTTCATGAGCGGCGTGACCAGGCGCAGCACGAGGTCGGTCGCGACCTCGCCGCCGCGATCGAGGTAGACCGCGCCGATGATCGCCTCGACGGTGTCGGCGAGGATCGACGGCTTGTCGGCGCCGCCCGTCAGCGTCTCGCCCCGGCCCAGCCGGATGTAGGGTCCGAGCCCGATCGTGCGGGCGACCTCGGCGAGCGCGGCCGACGACACGAGGCTCGCGCGGCGCTTCGCCAGCTCGCCCTCGTCGAGCTCGGGGTGGTCGGTGAACAGCCGGAATGTGACGGCCTGGCCGAGGATCGAGTCGCCGAGGAACTCGAGGCGCTCGTTGGTCGGGATGCCGCCGTTCTCGTACGCGAACGACCGGTGCGTGAGTGCGAGGAGCAGGAGTTCGGGGTCGAGCTCGACGCGCAGCGTGCGCTGCAGCTCGGCGAGCTCGTCGGCCCCGGTGTCCGTACGCTCAGCGCGCCTCACGACCGGTCGTTCGGGAGTCTCGGGCCGACTAGACGTCGGCGACCTTGCGGCCCTTGTACTCGAGGAACAGCGGGGTGCCCGCCGAGTCCTCGACCACCCGCGCGCGGTGCGGGAGGCTGTAGGTGACCTTGCCGTTCTCGACGGTCTTGACGAGCGTGGGGGCCTCGGCCTTCCACTGCGAACGGCGCGCGTGGGTGTTGGCGCGTGACTTCTTCCGCTTGGGAACAGCCATGACTCTCTCTCAATCTCTCTTCTGGTCGGCGTCGGATGCAGCATCCGCGCCCTCGTCTTCGGAAGCCCTGAACCCTGCGAGCGCAGCCCATCGGGGGTCGTTCTCGACACGGGTGACGAGTTCCGGATGATCTGCCAGACGCAGCCCGGTCTCTGGGTCGAGACCTGGGCAATCCGGCCGGCACACCGGCTGGAAGGGCAGTGCCAGCACTACCGCATCTCTGATGAGCGGTTCAAGATCCACGTGGTCGTCTTGAACCTCATACTCGAAAGCTTCCCCAGAATGATACGCGAAAAGCTCTTGGAACTCGACTCGGACCGGCAGTGCGATGTCGATGAGGCACCGGCCGCACTCCCCCTCGGCCGTCGCGTCGACGTCAGCCGTGACGAGCACGCCCTCGTGCACCGACTCGAGCCGGAGGTCGATCTCGATCTCGGAGCCCTCGCGCACGCCGACGAGCCCCTCGCCGAACGGCTCGGGTGCCGGCAGGTCGAGTCGCTCCTCGCGCATCTCGCCGGGCTTGTTGAGGAGATCGCGCACGTTGACGCGGAAGGGGGTCTGCTGGACGGCCACGATCGACGATTCTACGCGCCGCGCGGGACGGCACGGCCGACCACGTCGCGTCCCGCCGCCCGCAGCGAACGCGGGAGCAGCACGGCCTCCGCTCGACGCGATGCCGGCGCGTCGGCACGCAGCGCGGCCGACGCCACGGCGAGGTCGCGCGCGAGATCGGTTCGCGCCGGCGCGTCCACGGGCGTCGCGGGACCGTAGCGTTCCCGTTCCACCGCGTCGCGGAGCCGCAGGGCGGCACCGGCCGCGGCGCCCGGCGGGTCGCCGTGCACGGCGAAGGCCGGTCGACGCATGAGCTCGGCGGTGAGCACGCGGGCCGTGCGTCGGTCGTCGACCGGCAGGCCGAGGTCGACGGCGGTCGCCGCGAACTCCCGCCACGCAGCGTCCGCGGGTTGCGGGCCGGTGCGGATGCGACGCCGTCGTCCGACGCGCAATCCCCATCGGATCGCGGCGGGCAGCAGCACGAGCCCGATCGCGAGCACGACCACGCCGGCACCGCGGAGGAAGTCCACGCGCGCCGCGAGTGCCGCGGCGTCGTCGCCGAGCGCGCTGTCGGGGTCGCCGTCGGGGCGCCCCGTGGATCCGGGCCCGGTCGACGGCGCCGTCGGCACCACGCCCTCGGTGTCCTCCCCCGCCCCGAGCCGCGAGTATCCGGGAACCGTGCCGCGGCCGGGAGTGGGCTCGAAGGGCACCCAGCCCACGCCCTCGAAGTACAGCTCGGGCCAGGCGTGCAGGTCGTGCGAGTCCACGGCGACGACCACCTCGCCGTTCTCGCGGGCATCGGTCGCGGTGCCCGCGGTGTAGCCGACCGAGATGCGCGAGGGGATGCCGATCTCACGCGCGAGCACCGCCATCGTCGACGCGAAGTGGATGCAGTACCCCTCGCCCGCCTCGAGGAACGCGGCGATGACGTCGAACCCGCCGCCGTCGTACCCGCCGGCGACCGGGGCGTCCTCGGAGTACTCGAACGACCCGCGCAAGTAGGCCTGGATGGCGACGGCGGCGTCATAGGGCGTCGGCGCGGTTCCGGCCACCTCCTGGGCGGTCTGCGCGATGATCGGCGGCAGGTCGTCGGGCAGCTCGAGCGTCGACTCGGCGACCGCGCTCGGGTCGGGTGCGCCGGCGGCGCGCAGCTGCCCGACGCTCGGCTGCACGTCGAGGTGCGTCAGCTGGTAGCGCTGCTCCAGCGTCGTGGAGTCGACGCTGCGGACGTTCAGGGAGCCGGTGTCCCAGAACCACGATCCGCGCACGCCCTCGACCTCGGCGGTCGGATACGGGAGGGGCAGCCACGCGGTGCGGACCTGCTGCGTGTCGACCGAGATCGTGCGCTGCGGCGCCAGGACGTCGTCGGCGAGGCCGTCGGGCCGCGGCAGCGTGTCGAGCGTGTGATCGCCGTCGACCGCTCGCTCACCGGCCGTCCAGACCTCGCCCTCGAGGCGCTGCACCGTGAGCAGCGTGAAGTACGGGCGGATCCCGTCGGGCGAGACGTACGTGAACGCGGGCACGGGGTCGGGACGCCGGAGGTCCCGGCCCAGCTCGAGGTACGGGCTGACCCCACGCGCGAACAGCGTTCCGGGTCCGCCGCTGCCGAGCAGGAAGCTCGTCGAGATGCTGGGCGTGGCGGCCGTGATGACGGATGCCGCGAGCAGCCCGATCGCCGCGAGGCCGAGCGATGCGCCCATCGTCGACACGATCGGGGCGCGCTTCGGCGCGATGACCATCGGCGCGTCGTCGCGCTCGTCCTCCTGGAGCAGCTCGGCGCTGCGACGCACGCGCACGTCGACCCGCAGCAGGAGCAGGTAGGCCGCGGCCGTCAGTACGAGCGCGCCCACCTCGGCGCCGGCCTCGACGAAGAGGCCGGGCACGAGCACCGGCACCAGGATCGGCACTGCCGCGAGCGCCGGGAGCCGGACCGTCTGCACGATGAGGTCGAGCAGCACCGCCACCACGCCGACGCCGACGCAGATGGCGAACACGAGGGCGGGCACCGGGATGGCCGGCACCGACTGCTGCTCGATGGTGCGGCGCGCGCCTTCGGCGAGTGCGCCGAAGGCGTCGAACGTGTCGGGCGTGGGGATGATCAGCGCGATGCTCGTCGTGCCGCCGAAGAGCAGCGTGAGCGCGAGGATCAATGCGGCGACCTCGAGCGGCGGCACGACCGAGGGCGGGGTCCGGATGGCGCGCATGCCCGCGCCGCCCCCGATCACGGCGACCGCGACGATCGCACTCGCCCACCACCATCCGCTGCCGGTGATGAGGGGCCCGAGGGCGGTCGTGGCGACGAGCAGGAGCAGGAGGGTCGCACCCGAGAGCGCGAGGCTCTGCGGCGTGGTCAGGAGGAGGCGGTCAGGACGCACCGGGACCTCCCGAGCGCGCGGCCTCGCGCGCGGAGCGCCAGGCGTCCGACCAGGCGGCAGGCAGGTCGACCGGCCGGCGCACGCGCACCACGCGCCAGTCCGCTTCCTCGAGGCGCTCGACGACGGCCGTCGAGGCGGATTCGGCGACGAACGCGATCGCGGGCTCCACGCCGGGCCGCAGTGCCACGAGCGACTCGACGGCCGCGGGCGCGGGCTCGACCAGGACGACCAGCGCCGGCATTCGCGCGTCGCGGCGTGTGCGCACCACGCGCGCCGCGGCCGCCGGATCGACCTGCCGCGGGTGCTCGCGGCGCGCGTCCCGACGCGGCGGCTCCAGCCGCGCCAGGTCCTCGAGCAGCCCGGCCTCGCCGCCGGGCGACCGGTAGCCGCCGGCTTCGGCGGCGATGGCGCGCGTGGTGACGTCGGGATCGTCGACGGGATCGAGCCGCACGCGGAAGCCGTGCGCCAGCAGGTGCACGCCGAGGGACGCCGCGATCTCGACGCCGAGCTCGAACGCGGGGTCGAGCGTCGCGCCGACACGCTCGTGCCCGCCGGCGACCGGATGGTGCGAGCGTCCGCCGAGCGCGGTATCGAGCAGCAGGCGCACCTCGGGGTCGCCGCGCTGCTCCTCGTCGCGCACCATCAGCTCGCCCCGTCGGGCCGTGGCCGCCCAGTGCACTCGGCGCATCGGGTCGCCGTAGCGGTACTCGCGGGCGATCAGTTCGTCGCTGTTGGGATGCGTGCGCTTCTGCAGCGCGTTGACCGTGCCGTCGACGCTCGCCACCACGCCCGGCTCGGTGTCGAGCGGCGTCACTCGCGGGGTGACGACGAGTTCGCGCGGCGTGCCCACGATGCGATCGATGCGGGCCAGTCCGAACGGATCGCTCACCGCGATGCTCAGCGGCCCGACGTCGAAGACGCCGCGACGAGGCGTGCGAAGCCGGTACTCGAGCCGCACGGTGTCGTCACCGGTCGGCAGCATCCCCTCGTGGCGACCGACGGCGGGAAGCACCGCCTCACCGGGCGGATGCAACGCCGGGTGCGCGAGGTCGCGCCAGTGCGCACCGTCGAACGCTCGCCGGCTGCGGTTCTGCACGCGCAGCCGCACGAGGACCGAACCGCCTGCGCCGACGATGGGCGGCTCGAACATCCGGGTGAGCGCGAGCCGGGGCGCGCGCAGTGCGAGGAAGCCCAGCGCAGCCAGCGGCATCGCCAACCCCACCGAGGCGAGCAGCATGATGTCGCGCAGGTCGAACCACAGCGCCAGCACGAACAGGGCGCCGCCGATGGCCATCAACGCGATCCCCCGCCGCGTCAGGCGCGGTCGCGCCTGGGCGCGTGCGGCGCGGACCCGCGACATCGGTCTCACTCCCTCCGTGCGCTGCCCACCGGGACGGGCGTCTCGGACACGACGCGACGCACGATGGCGTCGATGAGCGGGCCGCCGTCGCGATCGTGGCCGCCGACGGCGCGGCTGGTCGGCACGAGGCGGTGGGCGAGCACCGGCACCGCCAGGGCGTCGACGTCGTCGGGCAGGACGAAGTCGCGGCCGTGCATGGCGGCGTGGGCCTTCGCGGCCCGGATCAGCTGGAGGGTCGCGCGCGGGCTCGCCCCGAGGCGCAGCTGCCGGTCGTCGCGTGTGGCGCGCGCGAGCTCGACCGCGTATTCCTTGACGGGCTGCGAGGTGAAGACGAGGTGCACCGCGGCGATCATCGCGCGGAGCTCGTCGAGCGACACCACGGGCTGCAGGGAGTCGAGCGGGCTCGCGGTCTCGCGCTGCGCCAGCATGTCGAGCTCGTCGACCGGGGCGGGGTAGCCCATCGAGATGCGCGCCATGAACCGGTCGCGCTGGGCCTCGGGCAGCGGGTACGTGCCCTCCATCTCGACCGGGTTCTGCGTGGCCACGACGGTGAACGGCTGCTCGAGCCGGTACGTCGTGCCGTCCGCCGTCACCTGCCGCTCCTCCATGCACTCGAGCAGCGCCGACTGGGTCTTCGGGCTCGCGCGGTTGATCTCGTCGCCGATCACGATGTTCGCGAACACGGGCCCGTGCTTGAACTCGAACCGCCGCGAGGACTGGTCGAAGACCGACACGCCCGTGACGTCGGACGGCAGCAGGTCGGGCGTGAACTGGATGCGGCTGACCGTGCAGTCGACCGAGCGCGCGAGCGCCTTGGCGAGCATCGTCTTGCCCACGCCTGGCACGTCCTCGATGAGCAGGTGGCCCTCGGCGAGCAGGACGGTCAGCGCCGCCGTGACGGCGTCGCGCTTGCCGCTGATGACCGTCTCGACGTTGCGGACGACGGCCGCGGCACGCTCACCGACCTCGGCGATGCCCATCGGAGGCATGGCCGGTGCCTCGGTCACGGTCATCGGCTCGCTCACGGTCGCATCGCCCCCTGCAGGTAGTCCGCGACGGCGTGCGGCACGTACGGGCTCACGTCGCCGCCGAGCGCCGAGACCTGGCGCACCAGGGAACTCGAGACGTGGGCGTTCGCCGGATCGGGAAGCAGGAACACCGTCTCGACGCCCGCCAGGTGCCGGTTCACGATGGCCATCGGGGTCTCGTAGCCCACGTCGACCTGCGAGCGGATGCCCTTGACGAGCACCGATGCGCCGACGTCGGTGCAGTAGTCGACGAGCAGTCCCATGCTCCACGACGCCACGACGATGTCGCCCGGGATGTGCGCGTCGGCGATCGCCTGCTCGATGAGCGCGACGCGTTGGGCGATCGGCAGGAGTGCGGACTTGTCGGGGTTGTGCACCACGACGACGTGCAGCTGGTCGTACAGACCTGCGGCCCGCTCGATCACGTCGAGGTGGCCGAGCGTAACGGGGTCGAACGATCCGGGAACGACGGCGATCCGCTGCATACGGCCAGCGTAGTGTGCGAGCGGCGCCTCGGAGCAGCTCGGCGAGAGTCTCAGCCCCTGCTCAGGTACTCGCTCGCCTCGTCGTCGAGGCGGCGGCGGACCGCCGCCGCGAGGGCGGAGTGCGACGCGAGCCGTGGGTCGTCGGCCAGCACCTCGGCGGCCGCCTCGCGCGCATCGGCGATGAGGTCGCCGTCACGGGCCACGCGGAGGAGCTTCAGGGAGGACCGACCGCCCGACTGGATGGCGCCGAGCACGTCGCCCTCCTGCCGGAGCTCGAGGTCGACGCGGGCCAGCTCGAACCCGTCGAGTGTGCCCGCGACCGCGTCGAGCCGTTCGCGCGCGACGCTGCCCGCCTCGGCGCCCGTGACGAGCAGGCACAGTCCGGGCACGCTGCCCCGGCCGACCCGCCCGCGGAGCTGGTGCAACTGCGACACCCCGAACCGGTCGGCGTCGACCACGACCATGGTGCTCGCGTTGGGCACGTCGACGCCCACCTCGATCACCGTGGTCGCGACGAGCACGTCGAGATCGTGCCCCGCGAAGGAGCGCATCACGTCGTCCTTCTCGTCGGCGGCCATGCGGCCGTGGAGCGGTGCGACGCGCGCGTCGGCCAGGTTCGGGTTCGCCCGCACCTCGGCGAGCACCGAGGCGACGGATGCCGCGGGGCCCGCGGTCGGCGCCGGCTCGCCCTCGGGCGGGTCGGCCTCCTCGGCGACCTTCGCATCGATCGCCGGGCAGACGACGAAGCCCTGGCGACCCTGTGCGAGCTCCTCGGCGAGCCGCTCCCACACCCGGGCGCGCCAGGCGGGCCGCTCGGCCAGCGGCACGACGTGCGTCTGGATTCCCGCACGGCCGGCCGGCAGCTCGCGGATGGTCGACACGTCGAGGTCGCCGAAGACGGTCATCGCCACCGTGCGCGGGATCGGCGTCGCCGTGAGCACGAGCACGTGCGGATGGCGGCCCTTGAGGCGGAGCGCCTCGCGCTGCTCGACGCCGAACCGGTGCTGCTCGTCGACGACGATGAGCCCGAGGTCGGCGAACGAGGTCGTGTCGCCCAGCAGCGCGTGGGTTCCGACGACGATCCGCGCCTGGCCGGCGGCCACGCGCAGGGCCGCCTTGCGCCGGTCGGCGGCGGGCAGCTGCCCGGTGACCAGCGTCGGCATCACCTCGGCGGAGAGCTCGGGACCGAGCATGCGCACGATCGACCGCAGGTGCTGCGCGGCGAGCACCTCGGTCGGCGCGAGGAGCGCCGCCTGGCCGCCCGACTCGGCGACCACGAGCATCGCCCGGAGTGCCACCACGGTCTTGCCCGAGCCGACCTCGCCCTGCACGAGCCGGTTCATCGGGACCGGTTCGGCGAGGTCGTGGAGGATCTCGGCGCCGACCGCGTGCTGGTCGTCGGTCAGTTCGAACGGCAGCGCCGCCTCGAAGCGCTCGAGGAGGCCGCCGGGAGCGGGCTCGCGACGGACCGCCTCGTGCGCACGTGCCGCCGCACGTCGCTCGAGCAGCGCCGTCTGCAGCACGAAGGCCTCGGTGAAGCGGAGCGTGCGCCGTGCGGCCTTCCAGTCGACGTCGCGTTCGGGCCGGTGCACGAGCTCGAGCGCCTCGCGATGGGTGAGCAGGCCGCGTGCGCTCCGCACGCCGTCGGGCAGCGGATCCTCGACGGGGCCGAGCCCGTCGAGGATGAGCGCGACCGCGTTCTGCACCTGCCAGCTCGACAGGCTGCCCGTCGCGGGGTAGATCGGGATCGGGGCGGTCGCCCAGCGCACCGCCGCGGCATCCGCACCCGAGACCGGCTGCGCCTCGTCGAAGAGCTGGTAGTCGGGATGAGCGAGCTGGCGGGCGCCGCGGTAGTCGGAGACCTTGCCGGCGAACATGCCGCGGACGCCGGGCCGCAGCTCGTTGGCCCGCCACTTCTGGTTGAAGAAGGTGAGCGTGAGGATGCCGGTGCCGTCGGAGATCTTGGCCTCGAGGATCGATCCGCGGCGCGAGCGCATCGTGCGTTCGCGGACCTCGAGCACCTCGGCGACGATCGTGACGTTCTCGTCGAGCGGAAGCTCGGCGAGTGCGGTCAGCTCGCCGCGGGTCGCGTACCTCCGGGGGTAGTGCGCGAGCAGGTCGCCCACGGTCGTGTAGCCCCATGCGCGCTGCAGTGCCTGGGCGGTCCGACCGCCGAGCGCGGTCGTCAGCCGGCTGTCGAGCGTCAGTGCCCCCTCCGCCACGCGTTCGGCCGTCATGGCTCGATCGTAGGCTCCGCCTCCGTCGTCGCGGCGGTGAGCGCCTCGATCTCGGCCTGGACGTACGTGTCGTCGGGCCGCGCGCGCGCGAGCTCCCGCTGCAGCTCGAGCGCCTCGTCGGTGCGGCCGAGGCTGCGGAGCGCCCGGCCCACGGACCAGCGGGCGACGTGCTGCTGGCCGGCGGTGCCGTACTGGTCGGCCGCCTCGACGGCCTTCTCGAAGTGGTAGAGCGCAGCCCCCGCATCGCCGCGATCGTGCTTGGTCCAACCGAGGTTGTTGTGCAGCGCGACGCCCCAGCGCTTGAGTCGCGGGTCGCGCACGCCGTCGAGGATGTCGAAGCCCTCGGCGGCCCACTCCTCTTCGTGGCCGGTGTCGTTGAGCGCGAGCATGTGGAGTGCGTCGAGGACGAGGAAGGTCGATCCGGAGAGCGCAGCCTCGCGGACGGCCCGGGTGAGGTAGGGCACCGCTTCGTCGCCGTGCTCGGATGCCGCGGCGATGCGGCCTCGCTCGAGCGCGATGCGCGCCACGAGCTCGGCCGACTCCTCGGGCGTCTCGCCCTCGCGCTCGGCGGCCTCGAGTTCGGCGAGCACGGCGAGCGCCTCGTCGTCGCGGTGCTGGATGCCGATCGCGCGCGCGAGCTGCGTGGCCATCACGGCGCGTTCGTGCGCCGAGTGCTCCTCGTCGGCGGCGGCCGCGCGGAAGCGCTCCTCGCTCGCCGCCGGATCGGCGAAGTCCCAGAGTCGGTCGATCGTCTGCTGTTCGTGCCCCCGGTGGCGGGACGGATCGGCGTGCAGGGCGTCGGTCATGTCTTCCACGTCTCCATCATGGCAGCGCCGGAGGGGCGCCCGTTATGCTCCCGAGACATGACCCGCATCATCGCCGGCGACGCCGGCTCGCTCACGCTGGCCGTGCCCAGGTCCGGCACGCGGCCGACGAGCGACCGGGTGCGCGAGGCGATCTTCTCGGCGCTCGAGGCACGCGACGCGATCGACGGGGCGGTCGTGGTCGACCTCTACGCCGGATCGGGCGCCCTCGGCCTCGAGGCCGCGAGCCGAGGCGCGAGCGAGGTGGTGCTCGTCGAACGGGCGAAGGCGGCCGCCGACGTGTGCCGGCGCAATGCGACGGCCGTGGCGCGGGCCGTGCGGCGCCGCGCGCCGCGCATCCGGGTCGAGGTCCGCAGCGTGCCGACGTACCTCGAATCGGCGCCGGGCGGGATCGACCTCGCGTTCATCGACCCGCCGTACGACCTCGGCGAGCGTGAGCTCGCCCGCGACCTCGAACTGCTCGCGCCGAGGCTCGCCGACGATGCGACCGTGGTGGTCGAGCGCAGCTCGCGCTCCCCCGAGCCGACGTGGCCGCGCGGGATCTCGCCCGAGCGCCGTCGCGACTACGGCGAGACGACCCTCTGGTGGGCCTCCGCTGCGCCCGCGACGGCTCAGCCCGAGACGCCGTCCCAGCCGGAGTAGGGGTCCCAGCCGCTGGTGTCGACCGGCTCGCCGTCGAGCGTCAGCCGGCCGGCCTCTCCGGTGGCGGTGCCGATGACCTCGAACGGATGCGGCAGCGCGGCGCCCGGCGGGAACGCGGCGAGCAGCCCGTGGTCCTCGGCGCCGGCGAGCGCGATGAGCGGGTCGGCGCCGAGCGCGTCACTCCGGAAGTCGACGCCGACTCCGCTCGCCTCCGCGAGGCGCCGCGCGTCTCGGGCGAGCCCATCGCTCACGTCGAGCATCGCGGTCGCCCCCGCGAGCGAGGCGGCGATACCGGCCGCGACCGGCGGCCTCGGCGAGAGTTGGGCGCCCACGAGTTCCGGATGGCGGTCGCGCACGGCGGCGGCTCGCGCGGCATCCGGCTCGCCCGCGGCATCCCGCGCCTCGGCGAAGAGCAGCGCGAGCCCGCGCGCCGCGTCGCCGCGTGCGCCGGCGTGCCCGATGAGGTCGCCCGGTCGAGCTCCGGATCGGAGCACCGGCGCGCGTCCCTCGAGATCGCCGAACGCGGTGACCGCGATGGTCAGCGCGTGCGACGCGGACAGGTCGCCGCCGACCACGCCCGCTCCCGGCGCGAGTTCGGCCAGCGCATCGCGCAGGCCGTCGGCGATGCCCTCGAGCATGGCGACCGGCAGGTCGGTCGGCGCCGCGATCGAGACCACGAGCGCGGTCGGCCGCGCGCCCATCGCCGCGACGTCGGTGAGGTTGGTGGCTGCGGCCTTCCAGCCGAGGTCGTGCGGCGTCGACCAGGCGAGTCGGAAGTCGGGGCCGTGCACCATCATGTCGCTCGTCACCACGTACCGGCCGTCGGGCGCCGCGACCACGGCTGCGTCGTCGCCGGGGCCGAGCAGCGATGCGTCGCCCGAGCGCAGCCTCGGGAGCACCCGCGCCAGCACCGCCGACTCGCCGAGCTCGCCGATCGTGGGCGAGGACTCGTGCGCAGGGGGCTCCATGGCTCCCACGGTAGCGTGGAGGCGATGTCCGCTCCCCGCTCCCGCCGTGCCCCGCGCGCGCTGCCGAGGCTCGTCGCCGCGGCATCCGTCGCCGTCGCCGCCCTGACGGCGCTCACCGCCTGCAGCCAGCCCGTGCCGTTCGATCCGGCGCCCGACGCCGCCGACCCCGACTGCGCAGCGGTCGTGGTGCGGCTGCCCGACGAGGTCGCCGGCCAGGCCGAGCGCGAGACCAACGCCCAGGGCACCGGCGCGTGGGGCTCGCCCGCATCGGTGCTGCTGCGCTGCGGCGTCGAGCCGCCGGGCCCGACGACGCTCCGCTGCGTGAGCGTCGACGACGTCGACTGGATCATCGACGAGTCCGACGCGCCGCGCTACCGCTTCACGACCTACGGACGCACGCCCGCGGTCGAGGTGGTCGTCGACAACGACGTCGTGGCGGGCACCACCGTCATCACCGACCTCTCCCCCGCCGTCGCGGCGATCCCCGCCGAGGGCGGGTGCACCGACCTCGAGGAGCTGCCGGCGGAGCAGTGACCCGCGGCTACCGGGCGCCGCGCGCGACGCCGAGCTCGATGAGCTCGGCGATCAGCTCGGGATAGCTCACGCCCGAGTTCGTCCAGCACGTGGGGAACATCGAGATCGGCGTGAACCCGGGCAGCGTGTTGACCTCGTTGACGACGAACTCGTCGCCGGTGTGGAAGACGTCGACGCGCGCGAGCCCCTCGCCGCCGATCGCGGCGAACGCGCGCTGCGCGACGCGCTGAAGCTCGCCGGCCTCGCCGTCGCCGAGGTCGGCCGGGCAGACGAGCTCGACGCCCGCGCCGTCGAGGTACTTGCCCTCGAAGTCGTAGAACTCGCGCCCGGTGAGCACGATCTCGCCCGCCACGCTCACGCGGGCCGGCCCGCCGTCGCGCGACTCGAGCACGCCGCACTCGATCTCGCGGCCCACCACAGCGGCCTCGACGAGCACGGTTCGGTCCTCGGCGAACGCGACGTCGAGCGCGGAGTCGAGCTCGCTCCAGTCGGACACCTTGCTCACGCCGACCGACGAGCCCCCGCGCGCGGGCTTGACGAAGGCGGGGAGCCCGAGGCTGCGTACCCGACGCTCCCAGAGCTCGCGGTCGCCGTCCCACGCCGCTCGGGTCAGGGTCACCCACGGCGCGACCGGGATGCCGGCGCCCTCGAGCACCGTCTTCGTGACGTGCTTGTCCATGCCGATGGCCGACGCCAGCACCCCGTTGCCGACGTAGGGCAGCCCGAGGAGCTCGAAGAGCCCCTGGACGGTGCCGTCCTCGCCGAACCGACCGTGCAGGATCGGGAACACCACGTCGACGTCGCCGAGCGAGGACTCCGTGCCATCCGCCCCGACGACCCGCAGCTCACGGCTCGCCGCCGACTCGGGCCACCGCACGCGCGAGCCGTCGTCGGCCACCTCGGGCAGGTGCTCGGGGTCGAGCGCGAAGCGTGCGGGGTCGTCGCTCTCGAGCACGAAGGCGCCCTCGCGGGTGATCCCGACCGGGATCACCTCGAACCGGTCACGGTCGATCGCCGACAGCACCCCGCCCGCCGTTGCGCAGCTGATCGAGTGCTCGCTTGACCGCCCGCCGAAGAGCAGAACCACCCTGAGCTTGTCCATCCATCGTCCTTTCGCCCTTGGGCTCGTCGTCGGTCGTGAGGTGCGGCGCGATGTCCTTGGGTGCGAGCGTTCCCGCCAGCACCTGGCGGACCTGCTCGACGATGGGCATCCCGACGCCCTTGGCGCGCGCCAGCTCGAGGATCGGACCGACCGAGGCGAGTCCCTCGGTGGTCTGCTGCATCTGGTTGACGACCTCGGGCAGCTTGTAGCCCTGGCCGAGCAGGCGCCCGGCGGTGTTGTTGCGCGACAGCGGCGACTGGCACGTCGCGATGAGGTCGCCGAGGCCGGCGAGGCCCGAGAGCGTGTCGGGGTGCGCGCCGTAGGCGACCGCGAAGTCGGTCATCTCGACCAGGCCGCGCGTGATGATCGACGCCTTCGTGTTCTCGCCGTAGCCGGCCCCGTCGACGATGCCGATGGCGACCGCGATGAGGTTCTTCAGTACGCCGCCGAACTCGGTGCCGATGACATCCGTGTTCACGAACGAGTGGAAGTACTTGTTGCGGGCCACGGATGCGACGGCCTGCGCCGTCTCCATGCTGGTCGAGGACACCACGGCGGCCGTGGGCTGCTCGCGTGCGATCTCGAGCGCGAGGTTGGGTCCGGAGATCACCGCGATCTGCGATTCGGCGATCGGCAGGATCTCGGCGATCACCTCGCTCATGCGATGGCCGGTCGACTTCTCGACGCCCTTCATGAGCGACACGAGCACGGCGTTCGCGTGCAGGTGCGGTTCGGCCTGGATCAGGTTCTGCCTCAGCGTCTGGCTCGGCACGCACACGTACACCTGCTCGGCGCCCGCGAGCGCGAGGTCGAGCCGGCTCGTGGCGCGCAGTCCGATCGGCAGGTTGATGCCGGGGAGGTAGTCGCTGTTGCGCTTCGCCTCCTGGATCTCGCGAGCCAGCTCGGGCCGGCGAGCCCACAGCATGACGTCGGCGCCGCCGTCGGCGAGGATCTTGGCGAAGGTGGTGCCCCAGCTTCCGGCGCCGAGCACGGCCACGCGCCTGCCGGGCGCACGTCGGCCCGGCGTCCTAGCCATCGAGGCGCCCCGTCTCCTTCTGGCCGTGCTTGACGGGGTCCCAGCGTTCTGCCGGCGGTGTCTCACCGCGAAGCTCGCCGAGCAGCGCCGCGATCGCGTCCATGAGCTCGTTGGTGGCCGCCGTGAGGTTCGCGGTGTCGAGCGGCTTGTCGACGTAGGCCGAGAGGTCGAGCGGTTCGCCGATGATCACGTCGACGGTCTTGCGCGGGAACAGGCTGAGCTTCTTGCCGTATCGCGGCAGGATCGCCTGCGTGCCCCAGTGCGCGGCCGGCACGACCGGGATGCCGCGCTCGAGCGCGATGCGCACCGCGCCGGTCTTGCCACGCATCGGCCACATCTCGGGGTCGCGCGTGAGCGAGCCCTCGGGATAGACGATGACCATGCGCCCCTCCTCGACGAGGCGCTCGGCCGCGCGGATCGCCGCGTGGCTCTGGCTGCCCGCGCGCTCGACCGGGATCTGGCCCGAGGTGCGCAGGAACCAACCGAGCACGGGATTCTTGAACAGCGACGCCTTCGCGAGGAACCGCGGCGCGCGGCCGAGCTTCCACGAGGCGACCCCCATCACCAGGGGGTCGACCTCGCTGTAGTGGTTCGGCGACAGCACGAACGCGCCGGACTGCGGCATCCGCTCGCCATGGTGGAAGCGGTACTTCACCGACAGGTTCCAGAGCGGGAGGATGAGCGCGGCCAGCACCCAGAAGAACGAGGGACGGCGCTTCTCGGCGCCGCGCTTCACCGCAGGCGCGGCGGCGGGGTCATGTCGGGGCACTGACCCATTATCCTTCGAGCGCGAAGTCCGCTCCGAGCAGCTCCAGCTTGGTGATGAAGTTCTCGTAGCCGCGTGCGATGATCCCGACGTTCGACACGGTCGAGCGCCCCTCGGCGGTCAGCGCCGCGATGAGGTGGCTGAACCCGCCGCGCAGGTCGGGCACCTCGATGTCGGCGCCGTGCAGCTGCGACGGGCCCGAGATTACCGCGGAGTGCTTGAAGTTGCGCTGGCCGAACCGGCACGGGCGACCGCCGAGGCACTCCTTGTGCACCTCGATCGACGCGCCCATCTCGACGAGCGCGTCGACGAAGCCGAAGCGCTGCTCGTACACGGTCTCGTGCACGATCGAGACGCCCTTGGCCTTGGTCAGCGCGACCACGAGGGGCTGCTGCCAGTCGGTCATGAAGCCCGGGTGCACGTCGGTCTCGATGATGACCGGCTTGAGCTCGCCACCCGGGTGGTAGAAGCGGATGCCGTCCTCGTGGATGTCGAACGCGCCGCCGACCTTGCGGAACACGTTGAGGAACATGAGCATCTCGGCCTGGCGCGCGCCGCCGACGAAGATGTCGCCCTCGGTCGCGAGCGCCGCGGCCGCCCAGCTCGCGGCCTCGTTGCGGTCGAAGAGCGCGCGGTGCGTGTAGCCCTGCAGCTTCTCGACGCCTTCGATGCGGATGACGCGGTCGGTGTCGACCGAGATGATGGCGCCCATCTTCTGCAGGATGTTGATGAGGTCCATGATCTCGGGCTCGATCGCCGCGCCCGACAACTCGGTGATGCCGTCGGCGAGCACCGCGGTGAGGAGGACCTGCTCGGTCGCGCCCACGCTGGGGTACGGCAGTGAGACCTTCGCCCCGTGCAGGCCGTTGGGGGCCGACATGCGGATGCCGCTCGGGAGCTTCTCGACGATGGCGCCGAAGTTGCGGAGCACCTCGAGGTGGTAGTCGATCGGCCGGTCGCCGATGCGGCAGCCGCCGAGGTCGGGGATGAACGCCTCGCCGAGGCGGTGCAGCAGCGGCCCGCAGAACAGGATGGGGATGCGGCTCGAGCCCGCGTGCGCATCGACCTCGGCCATGTGCGCCGTCTCGACGGCCGACGGGTCGAGCACGAGGTCGCCCTCGTCGGCGCCCTCGGTCACGGTCACGCCGTGCACCTCGAGCAGCCCGCGCACGATGCGCACGTCGCTGATGTTGGGGACGTCCTTCAGCACGCTCGGGGTGTCGCCGAGGATCGCCGCGACCATCGCCTTCGTGACGAGGTTCTTCGCGCCCTTCAACTCGATCCGGCCGCGCAACGGCTTGCCGCCGTTGATCGTGATGCGGTCGACCGGGAGGCCGACCGCCGTACCGTGCTGCTTCGCGTCATCCACGAGTGTGTTCACTCAGTTCCCTGTCTCTGCCGGCTCCCGGATCGGGAGCGTCGTCGGCCGCCACGCCTCACGGTGCGACTCGAACTCGGCGATGGCCGGCTCGTCCCGGAGGGTGAGCCCGATGTCGTCGAGTCCCTCCAAGAGCCGCCACCGAGTGTAATCGTCGATGTCGAATGAAACCGTGAGTGAGCCGATGCTCACCGTACGCTCAACCAGATCGACGGTCGCGGATATTCCCGGCTGCGCCTCGATCTCCTCCCAGATGCGCTCGACGTCCTCGTAGGCCACGAGCGCGGCGAGCAGGCCCTGCTTGCCCGCGTTGCCGCGGAAGATGTCGCCGAACCGGCTCGAGATCACGACCTGGAAGCCGAAGTCGCGCAGCGCCCAGACGGCGTGCTCGCGGCTCGACCCCGTGCCGAAGTCGGGACCGGCGACGAGGATCGACGCACCCGCGTACTCCGGGCGGTTGAGCACGAATTCCGGGTCCTGCCGCCATGCTTGGAAGAGGGCGTCGTCGAAGCCGGTCTTGGTGACGCGCTTGAGGAACACCGCCGGGATGATCTGGTCGGTGTCGACGTTCGAACGGCGCAGCGGGGCGGCGACGCCGGTGACGGTGCTGAACTTCTCCATGTCAGATGCCGCCCTTCGCGCCGGTGGTCGAGTAGGCGGGGCCCGCATCGAGACCTCCGGATGACTCCTGCTCGAGGTCCCACGGGCTGGACAGCGTGCCGCGCACGGCCGTCGCGGCCGCGACGAGCGGTGAAACCAGGTGGGTACGACCGCCCTTGCCCTGCCGCCCCTCGAAGTTGCGGTTCGAGGTGGAGGCGCAGCGCTCGCCGGGCGCCAGCTGGTCGGGGTTCATGCCGAGGCACATCGAGCAGCCGGCGAAGCGCCACTCGGCGCCGAACTCCTCGAACACCTTGTCGAGGCCCTCGGCCTCGGCCTCGAGCCGCACGCGCGCCGAACCGGGCACGACCATGACGCGCACGCCGTCGGCCTTCTTCCGACCCTTGACGATGGACGCGAACGCCCGCAGGTCCTCGATCCGGCTGTTCGTGCACGAGCCCATGAAGACCGCGTCGACCCTGATGTCCTTCAGGGGGGTGCCGGCCGCGAGGTCCATGTACTCGAGGGCGCGCTCGGCCGCGGCACGCTCGTGCTGGTCGTCGATCGCGGCCGGGTCGGGCACGACGTCGCTCAGCGAGACGCCCTGGCCCGGGTTCGTGCCCCAGGTCACGAACGGCTCGAGCTCGTTCGCGTCGATGAACACCTCGGCGTCGAAGACGGCGCCCTCGTCGGTGGGCAGGGTGCGCCAGTACTCGACGGCAGCGTCCCAGTCCTCGCCCTGCGGCGCGTGCGCGCGACCCTGCAGGTACGCGAAGGTCGTCTCGTCGGGCGCGACCATGCCGGCGCGGGCACCGGCCTCGATCGACATGTTGCAGATGGTCATGCGGCCGTCCATCGACAGCGAGCGGATGGCGCTGCCGCGGTACTCGAGCACGTAGCCCTGCCCGCCGCCCGTGCCGATCTTCGCGATCACGGCGAGGATGATGTCCTTCGCGGTCACGCCCGGACGCAGCTCGCCCTCGACCGTGATCGCCATGGTCTTGAACGGCTTGAGCGGCAGCGTCTGCGTGGCGAGCACGTGCTCGACCTCGCTCGTGCCGATGCCGAACGCCATCGCGCCGAACGCGCCGTGCGTCGAGGTGTGGCTGTCGCCGCAGACGACGGTGATGCCGGGCTGCGTGAGGCCGAGCTGGGGCCCGACGACGTGGACGATGCCCTGCTCCTTGTCGCCCAGCGAGTGGATGCGCACCCCGAACTCCGCGGCATTGCGGCGCAGCGTCTCGATCTGGGTGCGGCTCGTGGGGTCCGCGATCGGCTTGTCGATGTCCAGCGTCGGGGTGTTGTGATCCTCGGTCGCGATCGTGAGATCAGGCCGGCGGACGGGGCGGCCCGCCATCCGCAGGCCGTCGAACGCCTGAGGGCTCGTGACCTCGTGCACGAGGTGCAGGTCGATGTAGATGAGGTCGGGCGTGCCGTCCTCGCCCTTCTTCACCAAGTGCGCGTCCCAGACCTTCTCGGCCAGGGTGCGCGGGCGATCGGGGATGTTCGGGTACTGCTCAGTCGCTTCCGCGGTCATGAATGCGTTCTTCCTCGTGACGGGTGTGGCAGCCGACGACGAACTCCGCGACGGGGAAGGCCGTCAGAACGAGGCCCCGTCGCGGCGGAGAAGGAGGAGCCGGCCGCTGAGCACGTTCGCAAGGGTATCACCCTGCGGCCGCGATCCCCGCCCCGCCGGCGTAGGCATGGACGTCATCCCGACGTGCTCCATCCGGATTCGAGATGCGCCCATGTCGACGAGGCTATCGACACCTCGCGACGTTCGGAGCGCGCTCGCACGCGACCTCGGTCACGGTTCCTCGAATGCGGGTGGAAAGGTATCCGCCGGATACGTTTCCACCCCTTCTGTGCGCGGGAACACGGCCGGCCGACGCGTGTCGCCGTCCTGTCAGCGGCGACACGCGGACCGGTGCGGGCGAGCACGATCCGTCACGGGACCTCGTCCTGCTCGGGTGCGACGTCGGCCAGGAACGCGACATCACCGAGCAGCAGCACCGCTTCGGCCGGAACCGGGGTGGGGATGCCGGGCTCGAGCTCGATGGGATCTCCGCCTTCCGGCCAGATCCGCACCCCGTTCGTGGACCGCAGGTCGGTCGCGAGGAGCCGATCGACCTCGACCACCAGCAGGACGTGCGTCTTGGAGACGGAACGAAGGGTGTCGAGGATCGCGACCGGCGTGCCGCCGCCCGGGACGGTGTCGGGCTGCGGATCGCGGCCCGCGACCACACGATCGTGCACCACGAACTCGATCCCGTCGGCGCTACGGAGGCGCCATGCCCGCGGCCGCGCCGGCGCAGCCGGCGCGGCTGGCGCGGCCGCCATCGAGGACGGCACGGGCGCCTCACCCGGGGGCTGAGTCGGCAGGGCGGGCCGCGTCGCTCGCGGGGGCGGTGCGACGGGCGTCACCGGGCGGAAGACGGGGAGCCGGTCGGGCGCGCGGATGGTCCGATCCGGAGTCGCGCCGGTGGTGGTCCCCTTGTCCGGCGCGTCGGGCACCAGCCCGGGCGGCGGCACGATGAAGTCGGGCTCGCTCACGCCCCCCACCTTAACCGCCGCGTCCGCGGCGACGCATCCGGTACCGCGAGACGAACCGCCGCAGCCGGCCAGCGGCCGCCGCGACCGCCGCCGCCGCGGCATCCGCCTCGGACCATCGCCGGTCGACCGACGCCGGCGCCAGGTCGCCCGCGCCGAACACGTCGCGGTCGACGGTCGCGGCCAGCGTCGAGAGGCGCACGCCGTCCTCGCCGGTCCGCACTTCTCCGAGGCCCTGCTCGTCGAGCTGGCGCTCGAGCGCGCGCGCGGTCTGCAGCCTCGAGGAGCGCTCGGGCGGTTCGAAGCCGAGCTCCGCGTATCGGTCCACGAGCTCCTCCCAGGCGCCGGCCGCCTGCCGGTCGCCGGTGCCGCGGTGACGGATCGCGCGCCGCCGGCGCTTGGCGAGCGCGACCGCGAGCATCGGCAGCAGCACGATCGCAGCGGGGATGCTCACGCTCAGGATGATCGCCCACGCCCACGCGGGCAGCTGGAAGGGCCGGTCGCGGTCGTCGTCGTCGGTGTCGTCGATCTCGACCGTGGTGAGGAGCTCGTCCTCGGCCTGCTCGGCACGCGGCGGCTGGCGCACCTGCGGCTGCGGCTCGGACTTCGGCTTCGGCGTCTGCTCCTGGGGCACATCCACGTTGTCGGGCGTGGGCCGGAACGAGACCCAGCCGACGCCCTCGAACGGCACCTCGACCCAGGCCGTCACGTCGGACCCGAGCACCTCGACCTCGCCGGCGCCGTCGGCGACCTCGGGGGCGTAGCCCATGACCACGCGCGACGGGTAGCCCAGGTGACGTGCCATCAGGGCCATCGCCGCGGCGTACTGCTCGGCGTCGCCGACCATCTGCGTGCGCGTGAACAGCTCGATGAGCCGGTCGGCCCCGTGGCCCGCGCGCGAGGGGACGGCGTCGCTGGCGAGGCCGTGGCTGAGGAACCCGTTGGTCTTGAGCCCGCGCTCGATGGCCCGCAGCTGCTCGATGGGGCTGGCCGCCTCGCCGGCGTACTCGTCGGCCTTCGCCGCGACGACGTCGGGCAGGTTCTCGACGATCGGCAGGGTCAGCTGCGCGACCGGGACGTCGGCCAGGTCCTCGTCGTCGGGCTCGCGCTGGATCCGCGACTCGAGGCGGTAGCGTGCCCCCTCCGCGACGCCGCTCGTGAGCACCGCGGTGCCCGCCGCCGCGTTGTAGCGCAGGTCGCCGGCGCGCTCGGCGGCATCCGCGTCGAGCAGCTCGAGCTCGGAGCCGTACCCGACGGTCGGCAGCCAGACGTCGTCGTACGCGAGCACCTCGACCTCGACCGATCGGGAGCTGCCGAGGTCGGCCAGCTCGGGCGCGGGCAGGGTCGTGCCCACGATCGCGTATCCGCCGTCGGTCGCGGCCTGCTCGGGCCCGGCGACGTTCCACAGGCGACCCGTGTACGAGTCCATCCCCGCGAGCCGCACGGTGTCTCCGGGCTCGAGGCCCGCGACCGTGAACAGCGGCTCCTCGGCGAGGTCCTTGGTGTACTCGCGGAACCCCGCCAGCGGGCTCGCGAACTGCAGCGGGTCGAAGGGCGGGACGACCTCGTCGCGGAGCACGAAGCGCTGGGGCGCGATGGGCGCCAGCGCCAGTCCCGCCACCGCGCCGACGATGACGGCCCCGGCCACGACCGCGGCCGAACCGGTCAGCTTGCGCCGGCGCAGGCGGGTCGCGCCATCCCCGGCCGTCTCGACCTGCGCACCCCGGCGCCAGGCGATCCACGTCAGCGCGACCGCCGCGAACGCGACGCCGCGGATCGCGGCGAGGAACGACTCGTCGGTGCCGAGCAGGATGCCGGAGAGGAACAGCACCACGGGCCCGATGAGCAGCACGGCCCCGCGCAGCGGCGAGCGCCTCACCGAGAGCCAGCGCAGCACGAGCATGCCGCCGACGAGCGACACGACGGTCGCGGCGGCGTACGGCACGGCGGCGACGTACGCGGGCGCTTCGACCGGTGCCGAGATCGTCAGGATGTCGGCCCACCCGTGGACCGCGCCGATCGCGAGACCCGCGAGCGACGTCAGGCTCGGCAGCACGACGAACAGCGCCGCGTCGGGCATCACGAACGGCGTGCCGACGAGGAAGTACAGCGCGATCCCGAGCAGGACCGTGGTGAGGACGTTCAACCGCCACAACGTGCCGAGCACCGCGGCGAGCGTGCCGACCACGAGGCCGGCGACGGCGGCGAGCAGGAAGTCCAGCCCGCCGAAACTCGTCTCCAAGCCCGCGATGGCGAGCAGCGACAACAGCGACAGCACGCCGAGGTCGGCGAGCGCGGTGCGCGGGATGCGCGTCACGGGCGGACCCTCCGCACCAGGCGGGACAGCTCGTCGAGCGTGCCGACCGTGACGACCGTCGACTCGCCGACGCGCGTGATGCGCGAGGCGGCGCCGAGCTCGGCCCGGAACACGAGGATCTGCGTGTCGGACCCGAACACGGTCTCGACGGCGCGGAACTCGGCCAGCGGCGCGATCGAGCCGCCGACCACGATGACGACGCTCGGGGTCGGCACGCGCTTCGCCGCCTCGCGGACCACGTCGCGCACGGGCAGGGCGCCCGATTCGACCGGCGCGATGCGGCTCGTGTCGTCGAGCAGCGCGGTGGGCGTCGCCGTGTTCAGCCGCAGCCGATCCGTCGCCGTCGCGAGCCGCGTGGCATCCCGGATCACCTGCACGCCGAGCGACGCGAGGACCGAGACGGCCAGCTCGAACTCCTCGTCGGACGCATAGTGCGCGCGGTTCGTCGCCTGCACCAGGAGCAACTGCGACCGTCGGGTCTCCTCGTACTGGCGCACCATGAGCTGCCCGGTGCGCGCCGACGTGCGCCAGTGCACGTTCCGCAGCGCATCACCGGGCTCGTACGCACGCAGCGCGTGGAACGAGATGTCGTTGTCGGTGATCGTCTTGGTGATCTCGCCCTCGAGATCGCGTACCAGGCCTGCGGCCGACGGCTTCAGGCGCGCCGTCACGGGGTGCACGAACAGCTCGACCGGCTCGGTCCAGCGCACCTCGCGGCGCAGCAGGCCGAGCTGGTCGCCACGAACGGACGCCGCGGGTCCGGCCGTGATGACGGCGCGCCGCTGCGTCGGCACGGCGAACAGCTCCTCGTGCTGCCCACCGGCGGGGATCGACGGGATCACGAACTCCGCGAGTCCGCGACCGACGGGCAGCTCGAGCTGCGAGGGCACGGATGTCGCGTCGGCGACGTTGTGCACGACGAGCCGGCCGAGGGCGCGCTCCCCCGCGACGACTCGCCGGGGCTGCAGCTCGATCTCGACCCGGTACCGCATGCGGCCGAAGACGAACGGCACGGCGAGGAGCAGGGCAGCCAGCAGGGTCGCCCCGACGAACGCGAGCTCGATCCATCCGAGGGCCCATGCCAGCCCGAGCGCGACCACCGCGGCGACGAGCACGAGCCATCCGACCGGGCTGACGACGCCGGTCACCGGCTCGGCGAATGCGGCCACCCGGTCACCGGCGCGTCTCGCCGATGCGAGCCCGGTGCGAGCGGATGCCGCGATCGAGCGGCGCACGGAGCGCAGCGCGATGCGCGCCTGCGACGGAGGTGTCGCGGGCGTGGCCGGAGTGTCGGTGTCGAGCGTCATGCCGCCCGGTACGCCGGCGGTGCGACGTCGACGAGCACCTTCGAGACGATCTCGTCGGCCGTGACGCCGGCGAACTCGGACTCGGGGTCGACGATGATGCGGTGCGCGAGCACCGGCACGGCCAGCTCGCGCACGTCGTCGGGCGTGACGTACGTGCGGCCGCGCGAGATGGCCCACGTCTTCGCCGCGCGCGCGAGCGCGAGCGCGCCGCGCATGCTGACGCCGAGCGCCGAGTCGCGGTGCTCGCGGGTGGCCGACACGATCTGGTTCAGGTACGACAGCACGGCGGCGTCGACGTGGACATCGGCGGCGAGACGGGCCATCGTCGTGACCGAGCTCGAGGCGATGATCGGCGACACCTTCGAGGCCCGCGCCCGGTTCGCGGAATCGAGCAGCAGCGTGACGGCCGTGTCGTGGTCGGGGTACCCGAGCGAGGTCTTGATGAGGAACCGGTCGAGCTGCGCCTCGGGCAGCGAATAGGTGCCGGCCTGCTCGACGGGGTTCTGGGTCGCGATGACCATGAACGGACTGCCGACCTCGTAGCTCACGCCGTCGACCGTGACGCGGCCCTCCTCCATGACCTCGAGCAGCGCGGACTGGGTCTTCGGGCTGGCCCGGTTGATCTCGTCGGCGAGCACGATGGAGGCGAAGATCGGCCCGCGGTGGAACTCGAACTGGCCCTTGCCCTGGTCGTAGATGGTCACGCCCGTCACGTCGGAAGGCAGAAGGTCGGGCGTGAACTGGATGCGCGAGTGGGTGCCGTCGAGCGTGTTGGCGAGCGCCTTCGCGAGCACGGTCTTGCCGGTGCCGGGGAAGTCCTCGAGCAGCACGTGCCCCTCGGAGAGCATCGCGGTCACGACGAGTTCGATGATGTCGCGCTTGCCGAGGATGGCGCGGTCGACGTTGTCGACGAGCTTCGAGAAGGCGTCCTGGAACCACAGGGCCTGGTCTTGGGTCACTGGCATGTTCATTCCTTGTTCTGCAGCCGGGTACCGGTCACGTGGATCACCACGTGTTGTACGGGATGTTGTTCCATTGCGAGCCGCTGATCGCTCCGAGGGTGCGCGAGGTGCCGCCGCTGACGTTCTCGAAGCGCACGGCGATCGTCTCGCCGGCCGGGCGCACGCCCAGGTGGTTCTGCAGCTCGAGCCGTCCGTCGGCGGCGACGTCGTAGGTGCCCTTCCAGTTGCTCCACGAGCCGTTCACGGTCACGTACACCTGGTATCGACCGGGGTCCATGTTGCTCCACGAGATGCGAACGTTCGCGCACCCGCCCCCGCCGCTGTCGCACGCCCGGCTGCCGCCCTTGCCGATCGAGCCCGAGGGCTGGGGGTTCTGCACGCCCACGTTGGCCGATTCGATGGTGCTGGTGCCGCCGCCGTTGTTGTTCACGGCGCGCACGTCGACTCGGTGCGTTCCCGCGCCGATGTTCCCGAACGAGGTCGACGTGCCGTTCACCGTCTTCCAGCCGTTGCCGTCGATGCGCGCCTCGTAGTGCACGCCGCCGCCGCCGGTGTCGCTCGGCGGGTTCCAGTCGACGTTCACGGTGGTCGGTGCGGTTCCGGCGGCGCTCGCGGTGACGTTGCGCGGTGGGCTCGGCACGCCGTACGGCGTCTCCGACGCCGACGGGCTGGACCACTCGCTCCAGCCGATCCCGTTCTGCGCGCGGACCTGGAAGTCGTAGGCCGTTCCGTTCCGGAGCCCGCCGAACTGCTGGTTCACGCCCGCATCGCCGGCGCCGAAGGACCTCGTCTGCCCGTTGTACTCGACCTCGTACGCCGAGATGGGCGAGTTGTTGTTCGCCGGCGCACTCCACCGGATCGTGATCGTGCTGTCACCGTGGTTCACGATCGTCGGCGCCGCCGGCTTGTCGGGCTCGTCCCTGACGACCACCGTGATGCGACCCTGCGTCTCGCGCGCCGGATCCCTCGTGCCGTCCTGGATCCGGTAGATCACGCTCAGCGTGCCCGTGAACGCCGCGCCCGTGCGGACCGTGACGTTCGAGTCGGTGAAGCTCACCGACGCGTTCGCGCCCACGCTCTGCTGGTCGATCTGCGCGTCGACGACCCGGAGCGGCGCATCGGGCGCGAAGGGGTTGAAGTCGTTGGCGAGCACGTCCATGGTCTGCGTGTCGGCACGCTGCATCTCGAACGGCCCGTCGTCGTTCGCCTGCGGCATCGCCCTCGTCGACGAGACGACCTTCACGTCGACGTATCCGGGAACCGTGAACTCGTTGAACACGACGTCGAACGCGATGCGCACCTCGGTGCCGGGCTGCACGCCGAGCGGCGACGACACCCGCAGGATCGAGCCCTCGACGATCTCGGCCTGCACGTCTGCCGTGGCGCCCGTGAGGTTGCGGTACTCGACGCGCTGGATGTTGTCGGGGTTCGGGTGGTCGGTCGAGGACCGCAGGTCGACGTCGAGCGGCGCCTCGCCCGCCTCTATCGTCTCGCTCCTCGGCGTGAACGTCGGCGGCGCGTCGTTGAAGTTCGGGTCGCCCACGGTGATCGGGATCGTGAGGATGGCGGTCCGGCCCACCGGGTCGTCGGCGCTCGCGCCGTCGGTCACCTCGAAGGTCACCGCCGCCGGGCCTCGGTAGTCGGCGGCGGGGACGAACTGGAGTGCCGTACCGCTCACGAACGGCGATTCGCTCGAGTTGGTGGAGGTGGCGTTGAGGATCAGCGCGGGGTTGCCGGAGGGCACCTCGACGAGGTCGTCGACGTTCCAGCTGATCCGCCCGTTCATCGGCACGATGATCTCGCCGAGCTGCTTGAGGTACGGCGCCGGGAACTTGGCCTTCTCCTCGGCCAGCAGCTCCTCGGGCGTCTTCGGACGCTGGGTCTCCTCGACGGTGTCGTCGCCGGACGGCACGGGCGGCACGATCACGAACGCCATGGCCGAGAGGTCGTCCAGCTCGTTCGTCAAGCGGTAGGCGACGGCGTACCGCTCGCGACCCGGCGTGACCTGGATGGTGCCGTCGGAACCGACCTCGGCGCGACCGGCGTTGGGACCCTCGACCGTGACGGCGAGGTCCTCGACGAGCCCGCCGGGGTTCGTCGCGTCGGAGAGCGGGTCGACCGTGATGGGCTCGCCGTCGATGACCTGCTCGGGCTCGATCACCTGGTCCTCCGCCGTCGGCGGCTCGATGACGGCATCCTCGGTGACCGCGACCTGCAGGAACGCCGTGTCGGCACCGCCGTGCCCGTTCGAGATCTCGTAGCGGATCGTGTACGCCGACTCCTGCTCCGGGGCGGTGACCACGATGCGGCGGCGATCGCGGATCTCGGCCTCGATGCCGTCGTCGACCTCGGGGAGGTCGGCCACGTGCAGCCGGTAGCCGCTCGGGTCGGAGTCGTTCAGGAGCACCTCGACCGACGCGGTGCGGCCGGGCTTCATCTCGATCGTGTCGTCGACCGCCTTGGGAGGCAGCTGCACCTCGGGGCGCGGGATGACTCCGATGCGGATGGTGCCGGTCGCCGTCGCCCCGAAGGTGTCGCGCACCTCGTAGGTGAACTCGTCGGTGCCCGCGGAGCCCGTCAGCGCCTCGTAGGTGATCGACGTGCTCGTCCGCTCGATGACGCGACCGAGTTCGGGAGCGGCGTCGATGCCCGCGAGGGTCACCGAGTCGCCGTCGGGATCGAGCTGGTCGAGCGGCACGTCGATCTTCACCGCCGAGCCCGCGAACGTGCGCGAGGTGAGCGGCGTGGGCAGGGGCGCGCGGTTCTCACCCGCGTCCTTCGCGACGACCGTGAACCGGACGGCGGCGCGAGCCGATTGTTCGTAGTCGTCGCCGACGGTGTACACGGCGCTGTAGACGCCGGGCTCCTCGGGCGCCTGGAACCGCACCGTGTCGCCGTCCACGAAGGCGAGGCCGTCGGGTGCCTCCACCTCGACGAGGTCGGGCTGCACGTGCAGCTTGGCCGCATCGGGGTGGTAGTCGTTCTCGAGCACCGGCACGGTCACGATGTCGCCCGCTCGCACGATCGCGCCGTCGTCGACGGCGACGGGCGGCTGGTGCTTCACGAGCGGCGGAACGGGCACGACCGTCACGGTCGCCGTCGACGAGTTCACGCCGTCGGAGACCGTGTACGCCACCTGGAGCTGGGTGTCGACCGCCTGGGACGCGGTGATGCGCAGCACCGTGTTCGTCAGGATCTCGACCGAGACGAGTCCCTCGGCATCGGCGTCGTCGATCGACTGCACCGCCAGCACCCGTCCCGACGGCGAGACGTCGTTGGCGAGCACCGGGACGGTGAGCGGTTCGCCGGCACGCAGGTACGCCGTGTCCTTGACCGCGATGGGCGGCGGCGATTCCGCCGGCTTCTCGACGGCCTGCACGCGGACGAGCCCCTTGCTCACCGACGCGCCGGCGCCGACGTCGTAGAGGAACACGTACTCGCCGGGCGCCTGCGCCGCGAAGGCGATCGTGCCGCGCTCGGGGTTGGGGGTGACGAGCGCGTCATCCGGGACCTCGGCGACGGCCAGCAGTTCGAGCCCGGCGCCGGAGGGAGACAGGTCGTTCGCAAGGGGCTCGATGAGCTGGGTCTCGCCGACGAAGACGCGCGCGAAATCGGGCGTGCCGATCGGATTCAGCGTGCCCGTCGGCTTCACCTCGACGGTCAGCGTGCCGGCCGCCGTCGTCTGCCCGTCGGAGACGGTGAACTGGACTTCCTTGGTGCCGAGCTCGGCCGACCGGTGCTCGAAGGTCACGTACCCGTCGGGGCTCGACCGCACAGTGTCGCCGCCGGTCGGCGAGGCGTTCACGAGGTAGAGGTCGTCGCCGTCGGGATCGTTCCAGTCGGCGAGGACGTTGTACGAGATCTTCTGGCCCTGCTCGACGCTGATCGCGCCGCTTCGCATCGAGGCCGGGGCGGCGTTCTCGCTCTGCGGGACGATCCGCACGTTCACCGCGGCCTCGGACACGCCGCCGCGACCGTCGTCGACGCCGTACCGGAACGACACGCTGCCCGCCGCGCCCTCGGCCGGCGAGAACTGGAGCGCGCGGCCGCCGTCGATCAGCTCGAGCCCACCCGAGGCGGACGACACCTCGGACGTGGAGGCGATCGTGAGCACGTCGCCGTCGGGGTCGGTGTCGTTCTCGAGCACCTCGAGCACCGTGGTGCGCCCGGGGCGCACCCCGTAGTCGTCGTCGCGCGCGACGGGCGGCCGATTGACGTCGGTCCGCTCCGCCAGCGTGTCCTCGAAGGTCTGCTGCGCCGACTTCTCGTCGCCCTCGAGTTCGTCGCTCTCCTCGGGCGGGGTGACCTCCTCCCAGTTGTCGACGAGCCGCAGATCGGAGTCGACGAGCCAGGAGTTGCCGTTGGTGAGGTCGTTCAGGACGATCACGTCGCGGTTGACACGGAACTCGAGGCGGGATCCCGCGGTCGGCTGCTCGATCGCCACGGACTCCGGCTCCTGTCCGTCGCATGCGGCGACGTACCGCTGGCCGGCGGCCCACGCGCCGTGGACGCAGGACCCGAGTCGCACGGGCGCCGCGACCTCGTCTGGGCTCTCGGCGGCGACCTCGGCGCCACTGGGAATGGTGAGGATCTCGCCGCCGCCGAGCGGCACGTCGAGCAGGTCGGTCGCGGTCGCGAGCACCACCCGGTCGCGCTCGGGTCCGGACTGCTGGAGTCGCAGCGCCGCTTCGGGCAGTTCGATCCGCCGCCCGTCGACGAGGACCGCGTTGCCCTCGACGTCGAAGACGACCGCGCGCTCGCCGACCGCGGCGATCTGGTGCCGGCCCACCTCGGCGAGCTCGCGAACCTCGGGTTCCATCGCGTCCTTCTTCAGGGCGATGAGCTCGCCGTCGCCGGGCGAGGTGGCGAAGATCGTTCCGGTCGCGCTCACCGCGACCTCGGCGTCGTCGCCGAGCTTCGCGATGGGGTCGGTGCCGCGGTAGTCGAACGAGAGCTCGGCCGCGGCGGGCACGCGCCAGAGCTCGCCCTCGGGCGAGAGCACGGCCAGGATGTCTCCGCCGTAGGCGAGCGACGACGCCGGCGGCACGTCGATACGCTGCACGAGCGTCGTGAACGACGGGTCGATCCGCTCGACCGATCCCACGCTCGGATCGAACAGGAACGCGTCCTCGCCGTCCTGGAACACGTCGATCTCGTTCGTCGCCGTGGCCACGGCCGCGTCGAGCTCCTCGATCTGCCGGTTGAGCCGGCCTGCGAGCAGTTCCTCGGCGTTGGTGACCCACACCTCGCGGGCGCGCAGGTCGGGGTCGGTGACCGGGAACCCCTGGTGGATCACGGCGATGCCGATCGGCACCCCGGCGAGCACGGCGAGGGCGGTCGCGGAGGCGACGTTCCGGCGCGAGCGCACCCAGGACCTCAACGTGACCAAGCTCGTCTCCCCCGGGTGCCGTCCGTCGGTAGGGCGTCGGATGGCGCCGCCGAGACCGGCGGGCCGGGCATCACGCTAACACGGTCGCGCGAACCCCAGAAATGGGGACTCCTGCCCATCGGAATGCATGAATCGGAGAGCGGCCTCCGCCCTCGGTTCCGGTCAGGCGGAGGTCGGCCGACCGCCGTCGGAGCCGTCGCCGTCGAGCAGCACGAGGTCGTCGGTGCTGACCAGCCGCGTCGCCACGGCGTACTCCACGAGCCGCGCACGGCGGTTGACCGCGAGCTTGCCGCGACCGCCGCGCAGGCCGTCGACGCCGATCTTGTCGAGCTTCTCGCACACGTTGTCGAGCTTGCGGTTGAACGTCGTCATGCTCCAGCCGAGGCGTGCCGCGGCCTCGGCCGAGGAGGGTACGGTCGCACGCCCGGCCGAGGGCTGCGACAGCACGTGCTCGGCGAGCGCGACGACGAGCTGTCGCTGGCTGGTCGTGAGGGTCACCGGCAGGATCGTGGTGCCGCCGTCGGCGGGCGCGGCGGTGAGCGAGGTGTTGTAGAAGTCCTCCTCGGCGTGGATGGTGAAGTCGTAGGTCGTCGCGCCCGCACTGAACATGACGTGCACGGCCTGGAACACGAGCGGCAGCTTCGCGCCGGGAGCGACCCAGGCCTGGACGCTGCCCGTGGCATCCGAGACCGTCGCCGATAGGAGCTGGCCGACGTTCGAGAGCCACCAGAGCCCGAACTCGCTCGAGAGGGTGAGGAAGGTGCGGTGCAGGTAGGGGTTGTCGTCGATCGTGAGATCGGATTCGCGGCCGATCGTGAACGTGCGATCGGCCTCGACGGTGTACCACTCGCCGCAGTACTCGACACGGAGCGGCCTCATGACGAGCACCCCGTGACCGGCTCGGACGTCTTGCTGCCCCGCTGGACCTGCACCTCGATGCACACGGTCGCGCCGCCGGCGACGCCCTCGACGACGATCTCGGGTCCGGTCGCCACGGCCGTCGCCCCGGAGCCGTCGGCGCGGTGCCATCGGTAGCGGTCGCCCTCCTCGGCGTCGGCGTGCGTGACGGCGAACACGACACTCCCATCGGCGGCGCGCACCCCGTCGGCCACCTCGGGCGCGGGCACCCGCGCCGCGATGACGGCATCCTGGGATGGCGCGTCGGTCGGAGCGGGCTCCTCGCCGCCCGGTCCGCCGAGCGCACCACCGAGCGCGACCGCGGCGCCGATCGCGACGAGCAGCGCGGCCGACGCGGCGGCGGCGATCGCGATCACGACGCCCCTGCGGCGGCCGGACGGGGCGGGCGGAGCGGGCGTCTCCGTCGTCGTCGACTCGCGGGTCATCGCGCCCGCGCCACCACGCAGCACCGTGCCATCGTCGACCACGGCGGTCGACGCGGCAGGCGCCTGGGCGTCGACCTGGCGGACGCTGCGCGCGCGCGTCACGTCGTCGCCGAGCGCCTGCACCTGCGCGGCATCCGGGGTCGGTGGCGTGACCGACGCCGGCGGTGCATCGGCGTGCACGACGCGCACCGATCGCGCCCGCGTCGCCGCCTCTCCGTCGCCGTCGGCGTCGCCGCCGGTGGGTGCCGCACCGCGCGGCTCGGCGGCCGGCGAGGCGCCCGGCAGGCTCGGCACCTCGATGCCCGTGACCGAGTATCCGAGCTCGAGCTCGATGCGCTGCAGGGCGCGTCCGAACTCGACCGCGCTCTGGTAGCGATCCTCGCGCCGCACGGCCATTCCGGTCGCGAGGACCGTCTCGAGGCTCGCCGGCACGTCGTCGCGACCGACGGGCGTGATGCGGCCGCGCTCGATCCGTCCGATCAGGTCGAGCGGCCCGTTGGAGCGGCCCGGGATCTCGAACGGCGTGCGCCCCGCGAGGAGCGTGTGCACGGTCGCCGCCAGCGCGAAGACGTCGCTGCGCGTATCGGGTCGCGGGTCGTCCTCGAACAGCTCGGGAGGCGACCACGGCACGCTCATGCCGACCGCGGCTCGGTCGGAGCCCGTGCCGGAGCCCGTCGCGGCAGGGTCGGCCAGGAACGACACGGTGTGCACCGGCAGGTCGCCCTCGAGGTCGGACGAGATGCCGAAGTCGCTCAGCGCCGGCCAGCCGTAGTCGTTGGTGAGCACGTTCGCGGGCTTGATGTCGCGGTGCAGGATGCCGGCGGCGTGGGCGGTGGCCACGGCGCCGCAGAGGCGGATGCCGGTGCGCAGCGCATCCTCGACGCTGAGCGGCTGCCGCTTGTACCGTTCGGAGAGGCTCGGGCCCGAGCAGTACTCCATGACGAAGTACGGTCGACCGTCGGCGGACACGTCGGCATGGAAGATCGTGACGATGAACGGGTGCGCCGAGAGGCGCGCCATCAGGTTGGCCTCGGCGACGAACTGCGCCCGCGTGCTCGCGTCGATGTCGTCGGCCAGGAGCACCTTCACGGCGACCTTGCGTCGCGGCAGTCGCTGCTCGTAGAGGAAGACGTCGGCGAAGCCGCCGGACCCGAGCAGGCCGAGCGGCGTGTAGCCGGGCAGGTCGGGCGGCGATGACGGCGTGCGGCGCATCAGCGCACCACCACCTGGATGGTCCATCCCCCGCCGAGGTCGATGACCGTGTCGGGCAGCACCGGGGTCGACTCCGCCGGACGGAGGCGCAGGGGTGCCTGACCGGGCGCGACGATGTGCGTGCCGTTGCGGGACTCGAGGTCGGTGACGACGGCCGTGCCGCCCTCGACGGCGACGCGCAGGTGGGTGCGCGAGATGTCGGGATCGCCGGCGCCGATCACGACCGGACGGGGCATCCGCGACCCGGTCACCCGGCCGATGACGGGCGCGCGTCCGAGCACGAGCTCGCCGACGATGGGCTCGATGGACCCGTCGGGCAGCCTGAGTGCGAGCGCGGCCGCGGCGTCGGGCGCGTCGGACGCACGTGCGGCGGGGTCATCGCGGCGGCGTTCCTCGCGGAGGCGACGGATGTCGGCGCTGGCGACCGTGAGCCCGTCGTGGTCGCCGAGCGCGGTCGGTGCGACGATGGCCGACGACGGAGACGAGATCGCCGGCGGCGCGGCGGAGGCGTCCACGGCGATTCCCGGGGGCGGCACGATCACCGTCGTCGGCACGGCGGACTCGGCGGGGGCGGGGCCGCGCGGGATGCGCGGTCGCTCGGTGCGCGAGAACCCCACGACCGTGTCCTCGGGCACCATGGTGCGCTCGTCGGGCCGTTCGGCTTCGACGGGCGCCGTGACCGGCGCGACCGGTTCGCCGGCCTCCGCCGACCCGACCAGGGCCGGGTCGGTCGGTGCCGGCGACGCAGATACCGACCAGTCGATCGCGGCGGCGGCCACGATCCCGGAAACGAGGGGAAGGCGCGCCGCCGCGGAGGCCTCGCGCGCCGTGTCGCCGACCCCGTCGGCCGACACGTGCACGCGAGACGCGTCGCCGACGCGCTCCTGCCATGTGGACACCTGCGCGCCGGACACGTCGACCTCGCCGAGTCGCACGGTGAGCGGACCGCGTACCACGGCACGCGCGGAACCGTCGGCGCGCTCGCGGACGACGAGCGCGAAGCTCGGCGTGGCGGTCACGCCGCCACCCGCCAGTCGGTCGATCACGCGAGCCGCGGCATCCGGGGCGTCGAGGCCCGCCCACAGGGCCACGACATCGTCGCGGCGCTCGGCCGGCAGCATCAGCAGCGCATCACCGCGAACGGCGACGAGCCAGCGCCCCCGGTCGTCAGGCAGGTACTCCGCCACCCTGGTCCCCCGTTCCCCTCGGCCTGGTCTGCTCGACCTCGGCGGGCAGCGCCGCGTCGCGATCGCGCGTCGCGCCGCCGTCGTCGGACTCGCCGCCGAGATCGGACTCGACGACCACGGCCGTCACGTTGTCGCGCGCCCCCGCCGCGAGGGCGACCTCGATGAGCTCGCCCGCGAGACCCGCGGCGTGCATCGCGTGACCCGCGAGGATCTGCGCGATGCGCTCGTCGCCCACCTCCTTCGAGAGTCCGTCGGAGCAGATCAGGAACACCTGGCGCCCGGCCGCGGGGATGAGCCACACGTCGGGCTCGACGACGTCGTCGGCGCCGATCGCGCGCGTGATGACGTTGCGGTCGGGATGACGCTCGGCGTCATCGCTGCTGATCAGGCCGGCGTCGACGAGCTCCTGCACCGCCGAATGATCGACCGTGACCTGATCGAGCCTCCGGCCGTCCCACGCGTAGACGCGCGAGTCGCCGACGTTGAAGACCATCCAGTGCAGACCGCGACCCTCACCGGCGTCGACCAGCACCACCCCGGCCACCGTGGTGCCGGCGACCGCCGTTCCCTCGTCGCCGTCGGCCGAGAGCGCCCGGACCACCTCGTTGGAGCTGTGGATGGCATCGAGTACCTGCTCGGGCGTCGACGGCCGTCCGGTGTCGAGGTGACGCGTGAACGTGTCGACCACGGCCCGACTCGCCGCATCGCCACGAGCATGGCCGCCCATGCCGTCGGCGACCACGTAGACCGGAGCGTGCGCGAGCAGCGCATCCTCGTTCACCGAGCGGACGTTGCCCACGTGCGTGCGGGCGCTGTGCGCGATGCGCGCCGAACCGCTCGGGATGGGGACGACACCGCTGCCATCAGACGTCACGAGATCGGATCCTCTCTGAAGGGTTCGGGCCGTCGCCGAGGGCGCAGTCGCTCAACGCTAGCAAGCGCCGGGCGCCTGCCGCGCATCGCGACCGCGTCTGTGGAGAGGCTCAGCGCGGAGCGGAGGTCTCGTCGCTCGCGCGCTCGGCGCGGTCGCCCTCCTCGGTGAAGTGCGGGATCTCCTCGCCGAGCGTGTGGCCGCGGCGGCGTGCGTCGAGGTTCGCCTTGACGAGGCTCGCGACGGTCGCCACGGCCATGGCACCGATGATGACGGCGAGCGAGGTCCACGTGGAGATGTCGGGCGCCCACTCGATGTGCTCGCCGCCGTTGATGAACGCCAGCTCGTTCTCGTGCATCGCGTGGAGCACGAGCTTCACGCCGATGAACGCGAGGATGAACGCGATGCCGTACTTGAGGTACTCGAGGCGCTCCAGCAGGCCGCCGAGGAGGAAGTACAGCTGCCGCAGGCCCATCAGGGCGAACACGTTCGCCGTGAAGACGATGAACGGGCTCTGCGTGATGCCGAAGATCGCCGGGATGGAGTCGAGCGCGAAGATCAGGTCGGTCGTGCCGATGGCGACGAACACGATCAGCATGGGCGTGAAGAACCGCTTGCCGTTGATCACGGTGCGGAGCTTGATGCCGTCGTAGTCGTTCGTGATCGGCAGCCGACGGCGCAGCACGCGGATGAGGGCCGAGTCCTTGCCGTCGTCCTCGTGGTCGCCGAAGGCCTGGTTGAACGCCGTCCAGAGCAGGAACGCGCCGAAGATGTAGAAGATCCAGCTGAAGTTCGCGATGAGCTGCGCCCCCAGCAGGATGAAGATGCCGCGCAGGACGAGGGCGAGGATGATGCCCACCATGAGCACCTCCTGCTGGTACTTCCTCGGCACCGCGAACCTGGCCATGATGATGACGAACACGAACAGGTTGTCGATCGACAGGCTGTACTCGGTGAGCCATCCGGCCAGGAACTGCGCCCCGTGCTCGGCGTCGCCGATCACGAACATCAGCCCGGCGAAGATGAGCGCGAGCACGATGTAGAAGACGACCCAGAGCGTCGACTCGCGGAACGACGGCACGTGCGGCCGCTTGATCACGAGCAGCAGGTCGGCGACGAGGATGAGGGTCAGCACGATGAGCGAGCCGACTTCGAACCAGAGGGGAAGCTGGGTCACGAGGCGCCTTTCGAAGGGTGAGCAGGGACGGTGGAGCCCGAAAGTCTCTCCCGGCTGCACCCGTGGTGCGCCGCCGCGACCGGAGCGGCATCGGCGGCGCTCGTACTGACGATCGTGGCCCGGGGCGCGAACCCCGGCGGGATACTCCCCTTCGCTCGGACGAGTCTAGCGGTCGATCGGCGACGCGCCGAACATGACGAAACGCCCCCGGCATGACTGCCGAGGGCGTTTCGGTGTGTTGGTGACCCCAGCGGGATTTGAACCCGCGCTACCGCCGTGAGAGGGCGGCGTCCTAGGCCGCTAAACGATGGGGCCTCGTCGCAACGTGTTCGAGTATGTCATACGGGTTGCGCGCATTCCAAATCGAGCGGCTGGCCCGTCGATCGGGCGGGTCAGGCGAACACCGACAACGCGCCGGGCACGACCTCGACCTCGATCGGCAATGCCCCGATCCGCTCGCCGTCGGCGTACGCGACGATGCCGTCGGCCTCGAGCCGCACCCGGCGGGCCCGGACGAACTCGACGGCCGGATGGTCGACGTGCTCGCCCGCGAACACGCGCGGGAACACCGAGATCAGCCCGAGGCGCGAGAGCGGATGCACGATGAAGACGTCGAGCAGCCCGTCGGAGAGGTCGGCGTGCGGCACGATGCGCATGCCCCCGCCCAGCGAGGGCGTGTTGGCGATGGACACGAGCATCGCGGACTGCGCGCGGTGGGCCCCGTCGAGCGTCATGACGTACCTGCGGGGGCGGAACGTCGCGAGTTCGCGGACCAGCGCGAGCGTGTACCGGCTCGGACCGCGCGGTCGCACCATCCGGTTGGCCCGTTCGTTGACCACCGCGTCGAAGCCCGCCGACAGGACGCACGCGAACCACGTGCGAAGCTCGCCGTGATGCACCAACCCGAGGTCGATGGTCTGCGGCGGCCGCTTCAACGCCTCGACCAGCGCGTCGATGCCCGCCTCGGGCTGCTCGTGCGGCAGGCCGAGCGCCCGTGCGAAGTCGTTGCCGGTGCCGGCTCCGACGACGCCGAGCGGCACGCCCGTGCGCGCGAGGATGTTGACGCCCATGGAGACCATGCCGTCCCCGCCGACCACGACGAGCCCGTCGGTGCCCTGCTCGAACGCCGACTGCGTCTCGCGGCGCAGCAGTTCGAAGTTCTCCTCGCGGAGCAGGGCGACCTCGTACCCCTCGTCGGCCAGGCGCTCGGCCACCGCCGGCCCGACCCAGCGGTTGCGCCCGAACGAGGCGTACGGGTTCACCGCGATGAGGAGTCGGCGGGGGCCACGCGTCATGCTGCGATTGTGGCAGGCAACCCCGTTGCGCGTGCTCCGGACACGGTGTTGGCTCTGACCATGCGCGTCACCAAGCTCGAGCATGCCGCCCTCGTCGTCGAGCACTCCGGCAACCGGCTGTTCATCGACCCGGGCAAGTTCACGACTCCGATCACCGAAGCCTCCGGCGCGCTCGCGGTCGTGGTCACCCACCAGCACGACGACCACTGGACGCCCGAGCAGCTCGGCCGCATCCGCGACCGCAATCCCGAGGTGCGGGTGTTCGGCCCGGCCGGGATGGCCGACGCGGCCGCCGAGGCCGGTGTCGAGGTCGAGCGCGTCGCACCCGGAGACGAGTTCGAGGTCGGCCCGTTTCGGATGCGGTTCTTCGGCGGCCGGCACGCGATCATCCACTCGTCGATCCCCGTCATCGACAACGTCGGCGTCCTCGTCAACGACGCGCTCTACTACGCGGGCGACTCGTTCGCGGTCCCGCACGACGTCCAAGTGGAAGCGCTGGCCGCCCCGGCGGGCGCACCCTGGATGAAGATCGCCGAGGCGATGGACTACATCATGGCGGTCGCGCCGCGGCGGGCCTTCCCCACCCACGAGATGGTGCTCTCCCGCGCGGGAAAGGACCTCTCGAACGCCCGGCTCAAGTGGGCGACCGAGCAGCACGGCGGCGAGTACCTCGCGCTCGAGCCGGGCGACTCGTTCGACCTGTAGCGGTCCCACAACGGCCGGCCGCCGACCCTGACCGGCCCTTGGCGGATTCCGCCCAACTTTCCGGCGTTGCGTTGACGAGTCCACAACGCCTCTGCCAGATTCGTGCCACTTTCGCGCGCATCGGGGCGCCGGGGGCCGGATGTCGCGGCCGCAGGCCTCCGCGTTGCGTCACGAGTGGCGGCGCGCCCGCACCACCGCGCCGTCGTCCTGCACCCCCCGACCCGGGCCGCTTCGTCGTGCCCGGACCACAGGAGCCTCAATGACGAGAATCGACCACGCGCCGCACCGGCACGGCGTGGGCGTGCGGATCGCGGCGATCGCCGTGACGATCGCGCTCATCGCCCTGGCGGCGTTCTTCCTGCTCACCACCAACACAATCTCGGCAGGGGCGAAGAGCCTCTCCGACGGCGCCGGACAGGCCGACGCCGGATCCTCCGAACTGGCCGACGGCGCCGAACGGCTCGCCGCGGGCGCCGGCGAGGTGAGCGACGGCGCCGAGACGGCGGCCGCAGGCGCCGACAAGGTCGCCGACGGGGCCGAGAGCGCCGCAGCCGGCGCCGCGAAGGTCGAGGCGGGCGCCGCGAAGGCCGCCGCGGGCGCCGTCGAGTTGTCGGACGGTGCCGCACGCAGCGCCTCGGGTGCGAACGACCTCTCGGCGGGCGCGGAGCGTGCCGCGAGCGGCTCGAACCTGCTGTCCGATGGAATCACCCGGGCGAACGACGGCGCGGCACGCCTCGCGGACGGCGCCGGCCGCACCTCGTCGGGCGCCGGCGCGCTCGCCGGCGGCGCGGCGAGCGCGAGCGCGGCCGCCGGCACCATCGCCGGCGGCGCGGCCTCACTCGACGCGGGCGTCCGCGCACTGGCGGACGGTGCGGGCAAGCTCGATGCGGGCGCGGGTGCCCTGGCCACGGGGCTCCAGCAGGCCGACGCGGGTGCGGCGGCACTCGCCCAGGGCTCCGTCACCCTCGCGGCCGGAGCGGCATCCGTCCGCGACGGCGCGTCAGGTGTCGCTGCGGGCAGCGCTGATCTCTCCGCCGCGCTGACGGCATTCCACGCCGCGCTCGTCGATGCGGGGGCCGATGCGGCGCTCGTCGCGCAGGCGGCCGCGCTCCGCGACTCGGCCGCGGGGCTGTCGGGGGCCGCGGGCGCGGTCTCGGCCGGCTCCAAGTCGGTCGCCGCGGGCGCCGAGTCCACGCGTGCCGGCCTCGACACGCTCGCCGCGGGCGTCCACTCGGCGCACGGAGGCGCGGTGGCGCTGCGGTCCGGCGCGACGACGCTGTCGGATGGCGCGGACGCCGCCGCCGCCGGATCGAGCCGGCTCGCCGCCGGCACCGCCGAGCTCTCGGCGGGCACCCGCAAGGTCGCCGACGGCGCGTCCGCGGTGGCCGCGGGTGCGGCCCAGGTCAGCAGCGGCGCGGCGAACCTGCGCGGCGGCACCGCGACGCTCGACGTGAAGGTGGACGAACTGGTCGCCGGCACGGAGAAGCTCGCGAGCGGCTCCGCGGAGCTGGCCGCGGGAGCGCAGCGCCTCTCGACCGGCGCGAGCGAGCTCGCCACGGGCACGGGTGCGCTCTCGACGGGCGCACGGGGCCTCTCCGACGGCTTGGACGAACTCGCCTCCGGCTCGTCGGAGCTGGCGGTCGGCACGCAGACCCTCGCCGACGGGAGCATCGTCCTCGCCACGGGCGCGACCGACCTCTCCGATGGCGCGGCGCAGCTCAGCGACGGCAACGGACAGCTCGCGGCGGGCTCGGCACAGCTCGCGGCGGGGACGCAGGGCGTCTCCCCCGGCGCACTCCTGCCGTGGATGCTCGTCTTCGGGGCGCTCGTGTTCGCAGCGCTCGCCGCGTGGGCGGTGCACCGGGTCCGTCACAGCCGGCTCGCGGTGACATCCGCCTGACCATCGGCTCCGCGGCCATGATCGGCCGCAGGAGGGCGCCCGCTCAGTCGAGCGAGGCGTCCTCCTCGCCGTCGGTGCCGTCGGTGCCGTCGGTGCCGTCGGTGCCGTCCGTACCGTCGGTGCCATCCGTTCCATCCGTGCCGTCGGGATCCGGATCCGGATCGGGCGACTCGTCCACGACCTCGATCGCGACCGTCATGTCGGCTGCCGGGCCGCCCACGGGCTTCACCCTGAGGACGGTCTGGAACACGCCGACCCCGCCGGCGGTGAAGGCCAAGGTGATGGCACAGGCCTCCTCCGTCGAGACGATCGCGCCGCTGCATCCGTCGCTGTCGATCGAGAACTCCTGCTCCGGACCGATGGCGATCGACTCGATCGTCACGGGGTCGCTGCCGTCGGGGTTCACGTCGAAGTGCGCGAAGTAGGGCATGCCGTCGGGGAACTCGACCCTCGGACGGGACGCCCCGCCGGTCTCGACCCAGGTCAGGCGCACCTCGTTGGTCTCGACCGGAAGCGGCTCGGGCTCCGGTTCGGGTTCGGGAGCCGGGTTCGGGTCCGGGTCAGGTGCCGGAGTCGGCTCGCCGGACCGTTCGGCACCGGGCTGCGCGAGCGGGTCGGCCGTCGCGCACCCGCCGAGGAGCGCGACCATCAGTGCAACGGCGGCCGCACTCGCCTTACGTGGGATGTCGTTCATGTCATCCACCTCCAGCCGTGAATTCGAGTCGGATGTCCGCCTCATCGCGCAGCACGATCACGGGACCGTCCCCGCTGCGCCATCCGTCGGGCAGCAGGAAGTACGAGCCATCCGACTTCAGCAGCAGGCGCAGTCCCTCGTACCGGACCGCATAGCGCCCGCCGTCCTCGACGGGCTCGGATTCCACGGGCGCGCTGAGCCCGAGCGGTGCGGCGCTGTACACCACGACCGATGGAAGACGTTCGAGCTGCTGCTCCACATCGCGCCCGCGCCCGCGCCCGAGGGCGTCGGCGTAGAGGGTCGACGCCCAGAACAGGCTCGCGACGACGATCGTCGCGGTGAGGATCACGCCGCTGCGGCCCCAGAGCCGCGCGAGCCGAAGGTTCGGATCGGACGCGGTCCGCCGCAACACCGACGCGGCCGTGCCCGCGAGCGTCGCGCTGACCCCGAGGAGGAGGGGCGCCGCGAGGTAGTGCGTGCCTGGTGCGAATCCGACGAACATGGCGCGCAGCGCCACGATCAGCCCGAACAGCGAGACCGCGAACACGATGATGGCGCCGATGCGGACCGGGGACCGCATCGCGGGGCGGTCGAGCAGCACATTGACGCCGGCGAGCAGGCTCACCCACAGCAGCCCGGCGAGGCAGATGAGGATCACCGGCACGATGACCGCGTCGGCGCTGCGCAGGATGTAGTCAGTCGGTGTGAAGCCGAACACGCTGGCATCGACGCCGAGGTACCGGCTGCGCGCGTTCGTCAGCGTCCAGCCGAACCAGAACGCCAGCGCGGTGAGCACCGTCGTGAACGGCAGCAGCACGCCGAGCCATTCGATGACCACCTTGGACGTCGAGGCGGGTGGCGGAGACGGCGGCGGCGCGTCAGTCGGAGGTGCTTCGTCCGGGGCGTTCGTCGTGGTGGCCGGAGGCGCACCGGGTCCCGTGTCCTCGTGGGATTCGGGGACGCGGACGTCGACCTCGTTCCGACCGTCCATCGCGATGCTCCGGATGCCACGTGCCGGACCGGGTCCGGCGCCGTGTGGGATCCAGCGTGGCACGCGCGGGCCATCGCGTCATCAGGGATGCCACGGAATCCCGCCGATCACGAGGCGTCGGAGGCGCGTCGCTCAGTCGTTGCCGCGGCCGTTCCCGTTGCCGTTGCCGTTGCCGTTGTTGCCTGGTCCGTCGCCGCCGCCACCGTCGCCGCCGCCGCCGTCGCCGCCGCCATCGCCGCCGTCATCCCCGGACCCGTCGGGTGAGGACCCCGGTCCGGTCACCGGACCCATGCCGGCCTGGGTGAAGGGATCGCCGCCGTACTTCGCCGCGGCCACGGACATGACCTCGGGCCACATGCGGTGGCGCGCGGTCGCCGCACTGCCGGTGTCGAACGAGATCCCACGCTGGTTGGCGTCGCCGTTCACGCTGAGGACGGCGACCGCCGTGGCGACCTTCGAGCTCGCGCCGACCATCCAGGTGTCCTTCGCCCCGTCGGTGGTGCCCGTCTTGCCGATGAGCGGCACGGATGGCACGGTGGCGTTGTTCGAGGCCTGCGCCGTGCCGCTCGTCATCACCGCACCGAGCGCGGTGTGCATCGCCGCCGCCACCTCGGGCGTCACCGACTGCGTGCACGTCGTCTTGGGCACCGGGATCTCGTTGCCGTCACGACCGACGATCCGATCGATGGCGATCGGGGTGCAGGTCTTGCCGTTGTTCGAGATGCCGGCGAAGGCCACGGCCATGCTGAGCGGTGCCACCTCGTTCGTCCCGATCACCGAAGAGGGCCCCTGCACGAGCGGGTCCCCGTCGGCGCGGTGCACGCCGAAGGCCTCGGCACGCTTGCGGATGTTGCAGAGGTCGAGCTCCTTCGCCATCCCGATGAAGCCCGTGTTGATCGAGCCGATGGTCGATTCCATCGCGCTGTAGTTGCCGCCGGATTCGTTCGCGTCGTTGCGCGGATTCCAGTCTCCTGCGAAGTGCGGACCGAGGCAGCTGTCCTGGAACGTGCCCCAGTTGCTCTTCGGCGCCGAGTCCACTCGTTCACCGAGGCCGTGCCCGGAGCTCAGCCATTCGGCGAGCGTGAAGACCTTGTACGAGGATCCGGGTTGGAAGCCGCGCGATCCGCCGTAGGCGAAGTCGGTGTTGTAGTTGATGCTCGTGAACTGCGGTCCCTTGGCGAGCACGGCGGGATCCTGGCTGTAGACGCGGTTCTCGGCCATCGCGAGCACGCGACCCGTGCCCACCTGCACGCTCGAGATGACGCCGCCGACGTCCCATCCGGGATACGTCGCCGGCACATGCGTGCCGATCGCACGGACCGCGGCCTGCTGGAGGTCGAGGTCGAGCGTCGTGTAGACGTCGTAGCCGCCGCGCCGGAAGTTGAGCATCCGGGTCTCCTGGTCCTCGCCGAACGTCGGATCGTTCTGGAGGATGTTCTTGACGTAGTCGCAGAAGTACGCGCTGCCGCCGGCGGTCTGGCATCCCGTGCTCGGCTCGTGGATGCTCGGCTCGACCGGCGTGGCCACTGCGGCGTCGTACTCGGCCTGGGTGATCTTCTGCTCCTCGAGCATGCTGCGCAGGATGTAGTTGCGGCGCCCGGTGTTCTCGGCGTATCCGTTCGCCGCGCCGTTGGTCTCGCTGTCCGGCTGGTCGAGCCGGAACTTCCCGGGATTGTTGACGATCGCGAGCAGCGACGCCGCCTGCGGCAGGCTCACGCTCGCCGCGGACATGCCGTAGTAGTAGTTCGCGGCGGCCTCGATGCCGTAGACGGTGCCGCCGAATCCGGCGATGTTGAGGTAGCCGAGCAGGATCTCGCTCTTGGTGTACCGCTTCTCGATGCCGATCGCGAGCCGCATCTCCTTGAGCTTGCGGTCGATCGTGGTCTCGGTGACCGCGTCGTAGCAGCCGTCGGCCTCCTCGGGCGAGGCCGCATTGCGCTCGCATTCCTGAACGCGCACGTTCTTGACGTACTGCTGGGCGATCGACGAACCGCCCTGCGTCTCGCGGCCGGTCGCGGTGGTGGCGGCGGCGCGCATGGTGCCCTGCAGGTCGACACCGCTGTGCTCGTAGAACCGCGGGTCCTCACCGGCGATCGCGGCGTCCTTCACGTACTGGTTGATCTGGTCCCAGCCCACCTCGACGCGGTTCTGGTCGTAGAACGACGCGAGCAGCACGGCCTTGCCGTCGGACTGGGTGGCGTAGATGTTGCTCTTCTCGGAGAGCTCGCCGATCTCGAGGTAGCTCGGCAGGTTCTCGAACATCGAGATGGTGCTGGATGTCGCGACCCCGACCGCCGCGATGGCCGGCGTCACCGCCGCCGTGAGGAGCAGGGCCGCTGCAGCGCTCGCCGCCACCAGTCCGACGAAGCCGCCGACGACGCCGACCGGCGTCCGCGTCTCCTGGAAGTCGCGGTTGCGCATGTTGCGGAACCCGGGCTCCATCGACCACCTCCGAGTTCCCGCACCGGTCGCCCCGGCACCTGTTCGGGGGCCGTTCCGACCCCCGAGAACCATGGAACCTCAGCCGGCGGGAGTTGTCCAGCCGGGGCGTCGGCACGCCGGAACGCGAGGAGCGAACCACGCGGCCCCCGCACTCCTCCGGGCGTTCCGCAGGGCGGATCCCCGTCAGCCCGCGGCGGCGGTCGGCTCGTGTTCCGCCGGGCGGTGCTCGATGTCGTCGACGTGCGCGCGGGGCATCGCGACGGCGCCCGCGATCGTCGCGACCGCCGCGATCGCCACGCCGATGAACACCGCGGCCGACGCGCCCTGGATCGCCGCGGCGGAGTGCGCGCCGAGCCCCGAGGCGTCGATCATCGCGTTGGCGACGGCACCGAAGATCGCGACTCCGACGGCGCTGCCCATCGAGCGCAGGAACATGTTCGCGCCGGTGACGACGCCCCGCTCGGACCACGGGACCGACGACTGGGCGGCGATGAGCGTCGGCGATGCCACGAGCCCGAGGCCCAGGCCGACGACGAAGCACGCGATCGCCGTCGTCACCGGGTTCGGCACGAACGTGGCTGCGATGAGCCCGACGGTGCCGAGCACGGCGATGCCGAGGCCGAGGAACGCGGTGTTGCGGAAGCCGATGCGTAGGAAGAGGCGACCCGACTGCGACGCGGAGATCGGCCAGCCGAGCGTGAGGGCCGCGACCGAGAGTCCGGAGATGAGCGGCGTCGCGCCCGCCGACACCTCGAGGAACGTCGGCACGTACGAGGTCAGGCCGACGAGCACCGCGCCGACGCCGAACGACATCAGCGAGGTCGTGACGATGAGCCGTCGCGAGAACACCCAGAGCGGCAGCACCGGCTCGGCTGCGCGCCGCTCGATGAGCACGAACGCCACGAGGAGCAGCGCCGCGACGGCGAACGCGCCGATCGACTGCCACGAGCTCCACGCCCAGGCCTGCCCACCCTCGAGGACGGCGAGGATGAGCAGCGTGAGCCCGGCGGTGAGCACGACCGCTCCGGCGATGTCGATGCGATGCTTCTTGCGCTCCACGGTCTCGTGGTAGTTCCGGATGAGCATCCATGCCGCGAGGATGCTCAGCGGGATGTTGACGAAGAAGATCCAGCGCCACGAGAGGAACTCGGCGAAAACGCCGCCGAGCGAGGGCCCGATGACGGATGACGCGGCCCAGACGCTCGCGATGTAGCCCTGCACCCGGGCGCGCTCGCGCACCGTGTAGATGTCGCCGGTGATCGTGATCGACACCGGAAGCACGGCTCCGGCGCCGAGACCCTGGATCGCACGGAAGACGATGAGCGACGTCATGTCCCATGCGAAGCCGGCGAGGATCGAACCGAGGAGGAAGGTGCCGGCGCCGACGAGGATGATCGGCTTGCGACCGACGGTGTCGGCGAGCTTGGCGTAGACCGGCACCGAGACGGCCTGGGCGAGCAGGTAGATCGAGAACAGCCACGGGAACTGCGCGAAGCCGCCGATGTCGGCCACGATCGACGGCACGGCCGTCGCGAGGATCGTCGCCTCGATCGCCACCAGCCCGGTGCACAGCATCAGCGCGATCAGCACAGGTCCACGTTCGGAGCGGAATCCCACGGCGGTCTGCTCGGTCACGTTCCTCCTCCTGGGCAGCCGCGCGGAGCGGCCCCACCTATGGCCAACGCGAGGATGCTCCGGGCATTCCCGGGCACGCTCAGCTGGTCGGGCCATCACCCGGGGGGCGCGCGGGCCGAAGGCCGGATTGCCCCCGATCGGGGCGCATCGCACGATGAGCGCTCGGCGTAAGATCCGGCCAAGTCACGCAGACGGGGGGACGCATGACTGTCAGCGATGGTGCCGCCGCGCCGGCACCCGAACTGCCGTCGGACTCGATAAGCGCGTGGGTGGACGCACGCAGGCCGCGTGCCGCCCGGGTGTTGACGGCGGTGTTCCTCCTGCTGGCCGCGTTCATCATCGTGCTCGAAATCGATCGACTGATCGCCGGATCGTTGAGTCAGGATGGTGCCGGCTCCCCGCTCGGCAGCGTGATCGGGCCGTTCGCGCTGGCGAGCCGAGAAGCGTGGGGTTACTGGGCGTCGAACGCCGCAGCCGGCACGGGATCGGTGGCCTGGCTCATCGGGATCTCGCTCGCAGTCGACCTGCTGATCATCGTGGTCTACGTTTGGATCTTCCGCCGCCTGATCAAGCGCATGACCCCGGCCCGGAGACCGGCAGCGAGCGCCACGCTCGTGGCAGCCGTCGTTTTCGAGGCGGTCGAGTTCGTACTGCTCGTCATCGGCGCCATCCTCCTCGCGTCTGGCGGGGCAGGCCACGTCATCGTGACATCCGAGCTGTTCGGCGTGCTGGTGGCATGCGCTTCCACCGGGAAGTGGGTGTTCCTCGCGCTGCTCGTCGTACTCCTCCTGCGTGATCACGTGGAGGGCGTACGCCGTTCGGGATCGCGAGGGTTCATCGCAGAGCTCTCAGTGCGAATCGGCCAGGCACTCTGGGTGCATCGTCTGTCGGCATTCCTGATCGCGGGGCTCTTCCTGTTCGCATGCATCCCATCCGACGGCGTGCTCGACCAGCTCCCCGACATTCAACGTCAGTGGGTCGGTATGGGTTGGCCCGGTCTGGGTCATGCGATCGCCGCCGGCGCCGCGGTCGGTGTGGCAGCGCTGTGCGCGCTCGTGCTGGGGCGCGCGCGCTCTCGCGCGCTGGTGTCGGCGGCGGACGGATTCAACTCCTACGCCGTGCCGACGAGCGGCCGCGACGTGATCTGGTGGCTGGTGCCGATCGGAATCTGGGTCGTCCTCTTCCTCCTCACCCTGCGAACGACCGGTGATGCGGGGTTCGCGCCGATCGCCGCGGTGTTCCTCGCCATTCCGGCGATCGTGATCGCCTCGTACTTCGTCACGGCATGGTGGCCGTCGAACATCGATGGACGCGTCGACTATCCAGTGCGTGCGGAGTACGCATGGCTGGTCGGCGACCTGACCGCCGCGGCGACCGTGGGCATCGGCGGGCTCGGGTTGATACGGTCGTTCACCGCGCCTGTGCTCGCCGGGCCCGGTCTCAGCGGCGGAGGCTGGCCGTACGCCGGATCTCTGGCTGCGCTCATCACTGGCGTCGTCGTGGTGATGGCGGCGCCGAGGATCGTGCTGTGGCACGCCGTTCCGGATCCGCTCCTCGATCCGGCGCAGCGCCTCGACCGCCCGGAGGATGCCGCGCTCGCTCATCGACACCGGACCCTCCTCGTAATCTTCTTCCTCGCCGGCGTGGCCATCCTCGCGTTCCTCGCGTTTTTCCCGATCCAGCTAGCAACCTTGCTCGGCGGGGCTGCCGTCACCGTGCTCGCGCTCACTGCGTGGGGCGCGGTGCTCGGCGCGTTCACGGTGGCGGTGCAGGACCGGCAGCCGGCGCCGCTCTTCCGCGTGATGCGCTTGCGCGCGAATCCGGTGCTGACGCTCGCGATCACGATTCCGCTGATCGTGTCGATGATCCTGGCGCTGGTCGACCGCGACGACCCGGCGCTGCACGCCGCCCGGGGAGCCGTCGAGGCGTCCCAGACCGATGACGCAGGGGAAGATGAGGGCTTCCGTTCGGTGGTCGATACACGCCTGGCCGCGCTCGCCGAAGCCGGATGCCTTGCCGGCACCAACGGGGGCGAGACGTTCATCCCGGCGGTGGTCGTGGTCGCCGAGGGCGGAGGCATCCGCGCCGCGTACTGGACGACCCGAGCACTCGAGGCCCTTCGCGACCATGGTGGATGTCTGGCCGACTCCATCCTCTTGAGCAGCGGTGTCAGCGGCGGCTCGGTGGGCCTTGCCGCCACCGCTGCCAGCACGAAGGAATCCGGCGCGAAAGCGGATCTGCGAAAACTGGCCGGTCCGACGACCGTGGGGACCGGCGTCGCGGCTCTGCTCGTCGGCGACCTGCTCGCAACCGACACCGGCGTCCACTTCCCATCACTGTGGAAGAACAAGACGGCATGGCAGGATCGTGCCGCGCTCATCGAGCAGACGTGGATCGACGCGGTTCCCGGCCTCGCGGATCCGGTTGCGCTCGCGGCGTCGGATCGCATCGGCATCCCGGTGCTGAATTCGACCGACGCGCGGAGCAAGTGCAAGCTGCTCGTCGCGAGTCACGTCGCCGGGTCGGGCGAACTCACGTGCGCATCGGGCGCGATGTCGCCCGCGGCCACGCTCCCGATGGGCTCGGGCTGCTTCGCCCGAATGGATTGGGCGACCTCGGCCATGCTGTCCGCCCGGTTCCCGATCATCACGCCGGCCGCTCGCCTGGGCGAGCGCGACGGATGCGGCACGGAAGACCTGCAGCTGATCGACGGAGGATATGCCGAGGGATCGGGACTCGGCACCGCCGCCGATCTCGCACCGACGATTGCCGATGCGATCGCCGAATGGAACATGGAACACGATGATGCGAATCCGATCGTTCCCGTCTTGGTGTTCATGAAGAACTCGGCGGGATACGACCTTCGGGAGGACCTGGACGCGGTCTCCGCCGAGCCGCTGGTCCCCGTCGTCGGGTTCGCGGCGGCGTCGAAGCAGGCGGCGCAGTCGGCCTGGATCCAACGCATCGGCGGCGCCTTCGGAACGGTTGGCACAGGATCGGATGCCGCGAGTCAGGCCATCGACGATATCCACGACGTGTTGCCCGCCCTGACCGTCGTCGTCGCACCATCGACCGAGCCCGCGGTCGTGCCGCCGCTCGGCTGGGCATTGTCCGGATACAGCACCGGAAGCCTCGACCGCGCGATCGCGACCCAGCTTTGTCCGTCTCTTCGCGATGGCGTGCCGACGCTGCGGAGCCTCACCGCGATGGTTCCGGACGCGACGCCGGCGGAGTGTTCGGACCGGGCGCAGACCGACTGACCGCTCAGGCCTCCCGACACGCTCACGGTCCGGTAAGGCCCCGAAGCATCGCCTGCTGTGTGAGAGATCGCCACTCAGCTCGTTCTGGTCGCGCGAGTCGCATGGAAGGAGTCGACACCGCCGGAACCGTCGAGCTCGGACCGTGCAAGGGGTTGAGTCGGACCCACGACGCGTGAGTATGTTCGTGCCATGTCCTCGCCGACCGACCAGCTGGCGCCCGCGTTCGAGATCGACTCGCGGCTCACCGAGATCGAGCGCCGCGTGGATCTGCTCGTCAACGTGACTCCGCTCAACTCCGCGGAGGCGTGGGCGGACTTCGAACGGAGTGACTTCGGCACGGCCCCCACGCTGCGGCTGCGGCCGTTGGACTTCGACCCCGACCTGACGCGGCGTGACCTGTACAACCTCGAGGTCGAGAATGTCGACGATCCGGCGCTGCATTCCCTCTTCCGAGCGAAGCGGGACGAGATCGCCCGGCAGATCACCGCGTTGGAGGACCGCGACACGTCGCGGTTCCTCTACGGGTCGCTGCAGCTCTACGGAACGGTGGCCCCTGCGCTGGCCGCGGCGGCGGAGGAACTGCTCGAGACCATCCCCCCGCAGGCGCCGAGCACCCAGACCGTCACCGCCGGGGCGTTCGCCGACGCCGCCCGTGCGGAGTTCGAGCGCTACCGCGCCGTGTATCCGGACTTCCCCGTCCGCGTCGAGGTGCGCGACGACATCTCCGAGCTCATGGTGTCGTTCGGCCACCTGCTCATCCCGGAGTCCGCGGCGTTCCGGGCCGACCGTGTCGAGCCGTTGCTGCACCACGAGGTCGGCACCCACGTCGTCACCTACCAGAACGGTGCCCGGCAGCCGTTGGAGCTGCTCACCATCGGCCTTCCCGGTTACGACGAGACCCAGGAGGGCCTCGCGGTGCTCGCCGAGTACCTGACGGGTGGCTTGGACCCGCGGCGGCTGCGTGTGCTCGCGGCGCGAGTGGTCGCGGTCGGCAAGGTGCTCGACGGCGCGGGCTTCCTCGACATCTTCGAGTCGCTGCGGGCCGAACATCGCATCCCGGCGCGGACCGCGTGGTCGATCGCCATTCGCGTCGTCGTCGGAGGCGGCTCGGTGAAGGATGCGATCTACCTGCGCGGAATCACGCGGATCCTCGACGCACTTGCCGAGGGCAATCGCCTCGACGTCCTGCTGGTCGGCAAGCTCGCCTTGGACCACATCCCCTTGGTGCAGGACCTGCTCGATCGCGAGGTGCTCCATCCGCCGTGGATCCGGCCACGCTGGCTGGATGTGCCCGGTGCGCAGGAGCGTCTGGCACGTCTGCGCGAGGGCGCGTCGGTCACCGATCTCTACGAGGAAGGAGTGGCGGCATGAGGCTCGCTTTCCTGGTCAACGACGTCGACACCGAGATCGACGAATACGCGACCACCCGGCTCGCCAGGGCCGCATCCAGGCGCGGTCACGAGACCTGGTACGTCGGCGTCGGGGACTTCGAGCTCGGCAGCAGCGACGGGCAGTTCGCGGCCATGGCTCGCGCTGCGAGGTGGAAGAGCGACGACACCCTGGCGAGCTTCATGGAAGGGATCAAGGCGCGTGACGCCGAGCGCGTCGTCATGGACGACCTGGACGCGCTGGTCCTGCGCAACGAGTCGATCGACGACCTGCAGGAGCGACCGTGGGCCAGCCCGATGGGCGTGGTGTTCGGACGGATGCTTGCCGACCGAGGCGTGACGGTGGTCAACGACCCCGTGAATCTCCATCGCGCTACCAGCAAGCTCTACCTCGAGGAATTCCCCGAGTCGGTCCGACCACGGTCCCTGGTGACGCGAGATCCCGAAGCGATCGAGCGGTTCGTCGACGAGATCGGCCGCTCCGTCGTCAAACCGCTGTACGGGGCCAAGGGTCGCAACGTCTTCATGATCGAGGGCCCGGGAGAGACCAACCTGACGCAGATGACGGAGGCGGTGCTGCAGGAGGGCTACGCCATCGTCCAGGAGTTCATCGACGGAGGCGAAGACGGCGATGCCCGGATCTTCCTGCTGGAGGGTCGCATCCTCGAGCGCGACGGCAGGCAGGCCGCCTTCCGTCGCGTGCCCACCGGCAATGACCCGCGCGCCAACATCAGCAAGGGTGGTCGGTCGGTGCCCCTCGAGATCGGCGAGGCCGAGCTCGGCATCGTCGAGGCGATCGGCGACAAGCTCGTCGCCGATGGCATGTTCCTCGTGGGCATCGACGTGATCGGTGACAAGATCGTGGAGATCAACCCGGAGAGCCCCGGCGGGTTCCAGAGCGTCGAGCGGCTCTACGACATCGACATCGCCGAGACCGTTATCGAAGCCCTGGAGCGCCGGGTGGTCGCGGGGTCCTGATCCACTCCGCCGTACGGCCGCCATGCCATGTAGGGGGCGCCGTGGGATACTCCCGGGTGTGAGCACGCCGTTGCAGGAGCTCCTGGTCTCACACGTCGAGCGGGGGACCATTCTGGGCGCCGTTGCCCTCCTCGGTTCCGCCGATCACCCGCCCGACACGGTCGCAGTCGGCTCGATGGCAGTGGAGGGACCCCCGATGCGGCCGGATGCGATCATGCGCATCCAGTCGATGACGAAGGCGATCACCAGCGCGTCCGCCCTGCGTCTGGTCGCGATGGGACGGTTGGGCTTGGACGACCCGCTCGTGCGATGGCTGCCCGAACTGGCCGACCGTCGCGTGCTGGTCTCGCCCACGGCGGCATTGTCCGACACGGTGCCTGCGGCGCGGCCGATCACGTTGCGGCACCTGCTCACCAACACCAGCGGATACGGAATGATCCTCGTCGACTCCCCGCTGCGGCGCGCGATGGTCGAGAACGGCACCGATGCAGGCGTGGGTCCGGTCATGTTGGGCTCACAGGAGTGGCTGTCACGGCTCACCGACCTGCCGCTCGCGTTCCAGCCGGGTGAGGGATGGCGGTACCATCACTCCTTCGCCATCCTCGGCATCTTGATCTCGCGCGTCACCGGTCGGCCTGCCCGCGATCAACTGCGCGACGATCTGTTCCGCCCGCTCGGCATGGTCGACACCGGATTCCGCGTACCCGTCGAGAAGGTGCATCGGCTTCCGGCGGCGTACCGGCAGACGGAGATGGGCCCCACTGAGACCGAGCCGGCCGGTGGGGGGTTCCACGTTGGCGACCCACCGTTCGAGGAGAGTCACTCCGAGCTGGTGTCGACCGCCGAGGACTACCTGGGATTCCTGCGGATGCTGGTGCACGGCGGCGTCGCGCAGACCGGACCGGCACGAGGCGAGCGGATGCTTCCGATCGAGCTGGCCGCTGCGATGGTCAGCGACCAGACTCCCGCGGCCGCCAAGGCGCCCGACAGCTTCTTCTCCCCGACGTTCTGGGACGAGACGGGGTGGGGGTATGGCGTCAGCGTGGCGACGAGTGGCCCACACCGCGGACGGTACACCTGGTTGGGAGGGCAGGGGACGACCTTCCACGTCGACCCGGATGGCACCATCGGCATCCTGCTCACGCAGCGCGAGGTCGACGACGAACTCATGGGGCTCTTCTCGGAGTTCCAGGGCCTGCCTCGCGGCTGAACCGCCCCGCGCGGAACATCGGCCGAAGCTGCGAGATGCTCCGTCGAAAGCGGCACAGACCAGCTGAATCGGACATGCCGGGAGGATCGCTCCAGATACGCGAAAACCCCGGGCGTGACCGGGGCTTTCTCACTGCTGGGGTACCTGGACTCGAACCAAGAACAACTGAACCAGAATCAGCCGTGTTGCCAATTACACCATACCCCAATGGCCCCGGAACGAGTTCCCGGGCCGACATGTAACTCTAGCCTACGGTCGGACGCTCGCCAAAACGGCGAGGGCACCCGGGCGCGTCAGCCGATGAGCGCCGCGAGGCGGTCGATCCGCTCGAGCGAGTCGACGCGGCCGAGGATCTGCATCGACTCGAAGAGCGGCGGCGAGACGCGTCGTCCGGAGATCGCGACGCGGATCGGGCCGAAGGCGACACGGGGCTTCAGGCCGAGTCCGTCGACGATCGCGTCGCGCAGCGCCTCCTCGATCTCGTCGGTCGTCCACGACTCGCCCGGGAGCCGCTCGAGCGCCTCGCGCGCGGCCGCGAGCACCGCGGGAGCGTCGGCCGGAAGCGACCCGACGGCCGCCTCGTCGTACTCGAGGGTCGCGGCATCCGTGAACAGGAAGCCCAGCATGCCAGGTGCCTCGCCGAGCAGGGCGATGCGCTCCTGCACGAGCGGTGCGGCCTCGGCGAGGATCGCCTCCTGGCTCGGGGTGAGGGGCGAATCGACGACGCCGGCCGACTGCAGGTACGGCACCGTGCGTGCGGCGAAGTCCGCGACATCCAGCCGGCGCAGGTGGTCGCCGTTGATCGCCTCGGCCTTCTTCAGGTCGAAACGGGCGGGGTTGGGGTTGACGTCGGCGACGTCGAACTTCGCCACGAGCTCGTCGCGGCTGAACACGTCGCGGTCGGCCGAGAAGCCCCAGCCGAGGAGCGAGAGGTAGTTCACCAGGCCCTCGGGGATGAAGCCGCGGTCACGGTGGTGGAAGAGGTTCGACTCGGGATCGCGCTTCGAGAGCTTCTTGTTCCCCTCGCCCATCACGTACGGCAGGTGGCCGAACCGCGGGATGGAGCTCGCCACGCCGACGTCGATGAGCGCGTGGTAGAGGGCGATCTGCCGCGCGGTCGACGAGAGAAGGTCCTCGCCGCGGAGGGCGTGCGTGATGCCCATGAGCGCGTCGTCGACGGGATTCACCAGCGTGTACAGCGGCGCGCCGTTCGGGCGCACGACGACGAAGTCGGTGGTCGATCCGGCCGGGAAGTCGATCGGCCCGCGCACGAGATCGTCGAAGCCGAGGTCGAGGTCGTCGGGCACCAGCAGCCGCAGCGCGGGCTCGCGTCCCTCGGCCCGGTACGCCGCCCGCTGCTCGTCGGTGAGGTCGCGATCGAAGTTGTCGTACCCGAACTGCTTCGGGCGGCCCGCCGCCTCGTTGCGCGCGTCGATCTCGTCGGCCGTGGAGTAGCTCTCGTACACGTGCCCGGCCGCCTTCAACCGCTCGACGACGTCGCGGTAGATGTCGAGGCGCTGCGACTGCCGGTACGGTGCGTGCGGCCCACCGACGCCGATGCCCTCGTCCCACTCGAGGCCGAGCCAGGTGAGCGCGTCGATGATCTGCTCGTAGCTCTCCTCGGTGTCGCGCGCCGCATCGGTGTCCTCGATGCGGAACACGAACGTGCCACCGGTGTGGCGCGCGTACGCCCAGTTGAAGAGGGCCGTGCGCACCAGGCCGACGTGCGGGGTGCCGGTGGGCGACGGGCAGAAGCGCACGCGGATGTCGCTGCCGGTCGCGGTGGTCGTGAGGTCGGTCGTATCAGGCATCGCCGTCAATGTTACGGCCCGCGGATCGCGCGGTCCGACGGCCCACCAGACGGGTGAGGAGGTCGGCGGCGACCGCCACGGCCGGTATCCCTGTGCCGCCCCTGGCCGCGACGAGGTGCAGGGTGCGCCGGTCGTCGTTGACGGTGGCGCGCACCGCGACTCCGGGCCGGGCACCCGCCGACTCCACCGCGAGTCCGGGCAGCACCGCGACGCCCAAACCGCTCGCGACGAGCTCCTCGACGGCGACGAAGTTGTCGGTCTCCACCGCGATGGTCGGCTCGAAGCCGGCGACGTCGCACAGCTCGAGCAGGTGGCCGCGGCACCGGGGACAGCCGGCGATCCACCGCTCCCCCGCGAGGTCGGCGAGGTCGACGGCGTCGCGCGCGGCGAGCGGATGGTCGGCCGGCAGCACGACGTGCATCGGGTCGACGCCGATCGCGCCGACCTCGAGTCCGCGGGCGCTCTCGCGGTGCGGGTCGCTGCGGTCGCCGGGATAGCTGAAGGTGAGCGCGAGGTCGGCACGATCCTCGCGCACCGCTCGCACCGCCTCGGGCGGCTCGGCCTCGACGAAGCTCACCTGCACGCCCGGGTGCTGCGCGGCCATCTCGGCCATGAACTCCGGGACGACCGTCGGCGACGCCGAGGGGAACGCCATCAGCCGCACGCGGCCGGACCGGAGTCCGCGGAGCTCCGCGAGCTCGCCGCGCGCGGCTTCGAGCGTGGTGGCGATCGTCGTGCCGTGCCTCGCGAGCAGCCGGCCGGCCGCGGTCAGGCGGATGCCGCGCCCCGTGCGCTCGACGAGCGCCATGCCGGCGCGCGCCTCGGCGCGGCGCATCTGCTGGCTCAGGGCGGGCTGGCTGAAGCCGAGCGCGGCGGCGGCTGCGGTGATGGTGCCGTGGTCGGCCACCGCTCGGAGCACGATCAGGCTCATTGCGTCGAGATCGGCGGCGCCGGGATGGATCGGGTCTGCGGCGGCGGGCATGACCCAACGATAAGCCCTGCTTATGCAATCGATCCAGAGGCAGGTCTCGACGAATCGGATGTCGCGGCGCAGGCTGGTCCACATGCGAACCGAGACCCCATCCACCGCTCGAACCGCTTCGCGTGCCCTGCCGGAACTGCGCTTCGCCGCCGGCCGCGGCTATCTCGCCGCGTGCACGCTCGGCATCCCCGCCGCGGCGACCGTCGAGGCGCTCGAGCACGACCTCGCGCGCTGGTCCTCGGGGTCGGCGTCCGCTGCGGAGTACACCGGAGTCGTGAAACGCGCCCGCGGCCACGCGGCGACACTGCTGGGCGCATCGCCCGATCGCGTCGCGGTCGGCTCGCAGATCTCACCGTTCGTCTCCCTCGCCGCGGCCTCGGCACCCTCGGGCGCCGAGATCGTGTGCGTCGACGGCGACTTCAGCTCGGTGGTCGCCCCCTTCCTCGCGCGCGGCGACCTCAGCGTGCGGCACGCCCCGATCGACCGACTCGCCGACGCGATCGGACCTCGCACGTGGTTGGTCGCGTTCTCGCTCGTGCAGTCGGCCACGGGCGAGCTCGCGGATGCGACATCCGTCATCGCCGCCGCCCGGTCGGTCGGTGCCCTGGTGCTGATCGACACCACGCAGGCCACGGGCTGGATGCCGACGGACGGCCTGGACGCCGACCTGATCGTGTGCCACGCCTACAAGTGGCTGTCGGCGCCGCGTGGCGCTGCGTTCATGTCGGTGAGCGACCGGGCGCTCGACGAGCTCGTCCCGCTCACCGCCGGCTGGTACTCCGGCGAGGATCCGTGGGCGTCGTGCTACGGGCCCGATCTGCACCTCGCCGCGGGCGCGCGCCGGTTCGACGTCTCGCCCGCGTGGCACGCGTGGGCCGGCGCCGAGGCTGCGCTCGGACTCGCCGCGAGCCTCGACATGTCGGCGGTCCGCGAGCATGACCTGGCACTCGCCGCCGCGTTCCGCGAGCGCCTCGACCTCCCCTCGGCGCCGAGCGCGATCGTGACGTGGGCCGACGCCGACGGAACCGACCTCGCGCGCCTGACCGCGGCGGGCATCACGGCGTCCGGACGTGCCGGACGGGCGCGCGTGGCGTTCCACCTGTGGAACGACCTCGACGACGTCGACCTCGCCGCCCGCGCGCTCGGCCGCTGATCGCGCCGATCGTCCGGTCGGATCTTGACCGGGCGGTCAGTCGGGAATAGCGTCGCAAATGGACCCCCGGATCGGGAGTCGCCACCTGTCGAAGGAGGGTGAGTTCGAATGCGGAAATGGACGCGTTGGGAGGACTGGGTCGCCGTCGGCGTGGGCGCCGTCGTCGCCCTGTCCGGAATCTTCCTGGAGCGCGAAGGCGCCTCGATGGTCTGGATGCTCGTGCTCGGCGTCCTGCTGGTCGCCTCCGGCCTCGTGAACCTCGCGATGCCCGGCCTGGTCGCCACCGAATACGTGCAGCTCGGCCTCGGCGTACTGCTCTTCATCGCCCCATGGATCGGCGGCTACGCCTCCGAGATGGGGACCACCGCGTGGATCTCGTGGATCGGCGGCGCCGTCGCGGCGATCGTCGCGGCGCTGGCCATCAGGCCGGCGATGCACATGCACGACCAGGCGATCCCGCACTGACACGGCACGAGCAGCGGGGGCGGCGGATGCGACCGGCGCCCTCGTCGCTCGCTCGGGAGGCCCCATGACCCGCAACCCGCAGACGCGGACGCGCATCCTCGATGCGGCCGAGCGCCTCTTCGCGGAGCGCGGCTTCGACGCGACGCCCACGGCCGCGATCGCCGACCTCGCGAGCGTTCCGAAGGGCCTGCTCTTCTACTACTTCCCCAGCAAGACCGATCTACTCCGCGCGCTCGTGACCGAGCGCCTCGACCTCGATCCGATCGACACGACCGACCTCGTGGCGCCGGGCGATCCGGCCCGCACCCTGCTCAACGTCACGCGCCGACTCCACGAACTCCAGGAGGCGTCCGAGGTGCGACGCGTCATCGTCTGGCGGGAGGAGCGCACGCATCCCGAGGTGCGCGCGAGGCTCGGCGACTACCGCCGGCAGCTGCAGAACATCGTCGAACGCGTGCTCGGCGCGAGCGTGATCCATCCGATCGCCGCACGTCGCCTGCGCACCGCCGCCGCGGCATGGGTCGCGATCATCACGGCCGCCGCGCCATCCGCGACCGCCGACCGGGGGTCCGATCCGCGCGAGGAGCCCGCCGGACTGCCCGAACTGGCCGACCTCATCTCCGCAGGTCTGGGCGCACCCGGGGCCTGAGCCGTCCTGCCGGGCGTCCGCTACGCCGGCACGCGCACGGGGTTCGCGAGCGTCCCCAGCCCCGAAACGGTGACCTCGACTCGATCGCCGTCCTCGATCGGCCCGACGCCTGCCGGCGTGCCCGTGAGGATCACGTCCCCGGGCAGCAGGGTGAACACGTTCGAGGCGTACGCGACGATCGTCGACACCGAGTGCACCATGTCGGCGAAGCTGCCGCGCTGGCGTCGCTCGCCGTTCACCGCGGTCTCGATGACGCCGCGCTCGAGGTCGATCTCGGTCGAGATCACCGGGCCCAGCGGGCAGAACGTGTCGAATCCCTTCGCACGCGTCCACTGGCCGTCGCGCCGCTGCAGGTCGCGTGCCGTCACGTCGTTCGCGATGGTGTAGCCGAAGATCACGGATGCCGCGTCGGCCTCGCTCACGCGGCGCGCCACGCGTCCGATCACGACCGCCAGCTCGCCCTCGTGCTCGACCTGCGCGCTCTCGGGCGGCAGGACGATCGCGTCGCCCGGACCGATCACCGACGTATTGGGCTTGAGGAACAGCAGGGGCTCGGTCGGCGCCTCGCCGCCCATCTCCTCGGCATGCTCGCGGTAGTTCTTGCCGACCGCGACGACCTTCGACCGCGGGATCACGGGCGCGAGCAGTCGCGCCTCGCCGAGCGGCACCCGCTCGCCGGTCGGATCGTACCCCGCGAAGAGCGGATCGGACTTCAGCACGACGAGCTCGTGCTCCTCCTCGTCGACGATGCCGAACGAGATGGACTCACCGTGGGCGAAGCGCGCGACCTTCATGCCGCCAGCCTACGTGGCGGCGTCGATCGGCCCGGCGACGTCGGGGATGAGCCGCTTGCCGAGCGACACCGCCCCGTCGGGCTCGTACCCGAGCGTGCGGTACCACTCGATCACGCTGGTGTTCGTCGATCGGACCTGCAGGTTGAGCTTCGGACAGCCGCGCTCGACGAGCAGTCGCTCGGCCTCGGCCATGAGCTGTCGGCCCAGCCCGGAGCCGCGCCGCGTGGCGTCGACCGCGAGGTAGTTCACCCAGCCGCGGTGACCGTCGTAGCCGACCATGGCCGTGCCCACGACGGCACCCGCCGCCTCGGCGACGAGGAAGAGCTCGGGCTGCACCGTCGACTTCCGCTCGATATCGCGGTACGGGTCGTTCCACGGCACGACGAGCCCCGCCGCCCGCCAGAGTGCGACGACGGGCTCGGTGTCGGCGGCCTCGAACGCGCGGATGCGCGCCGAGACCGCGACGCCGTTGCTCGACGCGTTCACGCGTCCAGGCGCACCATCCAGCCGTGCCGGTCCTCGACGCGGCCGTACTGGATGCCGGTCAGCTCCTCGCGCAGCGAGAGCGCCAGCTCTTCCGCTCGCGCGCCCGAGTGCACGATCTCGAAGTCCTCGGCGAGCAGTCGGCCGATCGGCACGACCACCGCCGCGGTGCCGCACGCGAACGCACCGACGATGTCGCCGGAGGCCGCGCCCTCGCGCCACTCGTCGAGCGTGACGCGGCGCTGCTCGACCTGGTGGCCTCGGTCGGCCGCCAGGCGCAGGATCGAGTCGCGCGTGATGCCCTCGAGGATCGAGTCGGACTCGGGCGTGACGAGCGTGCCGTCCTTCTTGACCAGCACGACGTTCATGCCGCCGAGCTCCTCGAGGTACTTGCCCTCGTCGAGGAAGAGCACCTGCTGGCAGCCCTTCTCATACGCCTCGGCCTGCGGCAGCAGGCTGGAGGCGTAGTTGCCGCCCGTCTTCGCCGCACCCGTGCCGCCCTTGCCGGCGCGCGCGTAGTGCGTCGACAGCCAGATGTTCACGGGCTGCACACCGCCCGGGAAGTACGCGGCCGCCGGGCTCGCGATGAGGTAGTACGCGACCTTCTTGGCCGGGCGCACTCCCAGGAACGCCTCCTTGGCGTACATGAACGGACGCAGGTACAGGCTCGTCTCGGGGGCGCTCGGCACCCAGTCGGCGTCGACCGCGATGAGCTGCTTGAGCGAGTCGATGAAGTACTCGACGGGCAGCTCCGGCAGCGCCATCCGCCGCGCCGAGCGCTGCATGCGCGCCGCGTTCTCGTACGGGCGGAACGTGCGGATGGAGCCGTCGGCGTGCCGGTACGCCTTGAGGCCCTCGAAGATCTCCTGCCCGTAGTGCAGCACCGCCGCCGCCGGGTCGAGCTGGATCGGCCCGTACGGGGAGACGCGCGGACGGTGCCATCCGCCTTTCTCGGACCAGCAGATGTCGACCATGTGGTCGGTGAAGTGGTTGCCGAAGCCGGGATCGGCGAGGACCGCCTCGCGCTCGGCGGCCGACTTGGCGGCGTCGTTGCGCGTGACCTGCCAGACGAGACCGGCGGCCGAGGGCGACTTGAGGGTGAGGTTCGAGGTGGTCAAGGTGTTCCTCCTTCGGGAGCGGAAGTCAGTGGGCGCCCACGGGGGCGCCGATGCGTGCGGCGATCGCGTCGCCGATCTCGGAGGTCGAGCGCCGCGCGTCGCCACGGTCGGCGATGTCGGCGGCGACCGCCTGGCGCACCTGCTCGGCGGGCCCGCCGTGACCGAGGTGGTCGAGCAGCAGGGCGACCGAGAGGATCGCGGCGGTCGGGTCGGCGATGCCCTTCCCGGCGATGTCGGGCGCGGAACCGTGCACCGGCTCGAACATGCTCGGGAACCGGCCGTCGGGGTTGATGTTGCCCGAGGCCGCGAGGCCGATGCCGCCGCTGATCGCGCCGGCCAGGTCCGTGAGGATGTCGCCGAAGAGGTTGTCCGTGACGATGACGTCGAATCTAGCAGGATCCGTGACGAGGAAGATGGTCGCGGCGTCGACGTGCAGGTAGTCGACCGCGACATCCGGGTACTCGGATGCCACGGCGTCGACCGTGCGCTTCCAGAGGGAGCCGGCGAACACGAGCACGTTGGTCTTGTGCACGAGCGTCAGCTTCTTCTTCGCGCGGGCGGATGCCGCGGCGAACGCATAGCGCACGACGCGCTCGACGCCGTAGGCGGTGTTGACCGAGACCTCGTTCGCGACCTCGGCGGGCGTGCCGACGCGGATGGCGCCGCCGTTGCCGACGTACGGTCCCTCGGTGCCCTCGCGGACCACGACGAAGTCGACGTCGCCGGGGTCGGCGAGCGGGCTCACGACGCCGGAGTACAGCACGCTCGGGCGCAGGTTGACGTAGTGGTCGAGTTCGAACCGCAACCTCAGGAGCAGGCCGCGCTCGATGTTCGCGCCCGCGAGCCGCGGGTCGCCCGGCACGCCGCCGACCGCGCCGAGCAGGATCGCGTCGTGGCCCTTGATGGCGTCGAGGTCGTCGTCGGTCAGCACGTCGCCGGTGTCGAGGAAGCGGGCGGCGCCGAGCGAGAACTGCGTGCGCTCGAACTCGACGTCGGCTCCGCTCGTGGCGGCGTCGAGCGCCTTGAGCGCCTCGCCGACCACCTCGGGACCAATCCCGTCGCCCGGGATCACCGCGAGCCTGACCGTCTGTACCATGAACACTCCTTCGTCCGCCAGCCCTCCCAGCGTACTGTCCGCCCGGAGGCTCGCTCACTACACTCGGCCTCAGGTGGCGGGTGATCGCCAGCCGCCGATCGCGGCGCTCCCCGCCGCCCGAGTGAAAGGCACCGTCATGAGTCTCGGTCTCGGAATCGTCCTCTTCGCCATCGGCGCCGTGTTCGCGTTCGCGCTCAACGTGGCAGTGGACTGGATCAACCTGCAGATGGTCGGCTACATCCTGATGGCCGCCGGCGCCGTGGTGATCATCCTGGGCATCATCCTGCTCGTACGCCGTCGCAGCGCGGTCTCCACCTCGCGAACGACCGTCGACCCGGCCACGGGCTCGCGGGTCACGCGCAACGAGACGTCCCAGACGGACGACGGCACGACGTACTGACCCGGTCGATCGACCGGCCCCGAAGGGCGCCCCTCACTCCGAGGCGGCGCGCTTCGGCTCGTTCAGCGTGGTCGCCGCGACGATCGCCGCGGCGACCATGAGGGCGACGCCGATGAACGCCGTCACGACCACTCCGCCGTCGAATGCGTGTGCGGCCGAGGTCGCGAGCGCCGCGGCATCGGCCGGGGAGAGCGACTCGGCGACGGTGACCGCGCCAGCGAGCGTCTCGCGCGCGGCATCCGCTTCGGCCGTCGTCAGCGACGACGGCAGCTCGATGGCCGATCGGTACCAGGCCGCCACGATGCTCCCGAGCAGCGCCGTGCCGAGCACCGCGCCGAGCTCGTAGGCCGTCTCGGACACTGCGGACGCCGCTCCCGCCTTGGCCGGTGGAGCGCTCGAGAGGATGAGCTCGTTCGAGACCGTCTCGGCAACGCCGATGCCGAGGCCGAGCAGCACGAACGCGGCGATGAGCCATCCGACGCCCGTCTCCGCGGCGAGCGCGACGACCAGGTAGCCGCCCGCCGAGATCACGAGTGCCGCCGGCACCAGCACGCGCGGCCGGATGCGCCGGGCCAGCGGAACGACCGAGAGCCCGGCGATGATCATCATCGCCAGCCCGGGGGTCAGCGCGAGCCCGGCCTCGACCGGCGAGAGCCCCGCGATGAGCTGCAGGTGCTGTGACACGAAGAAGAGGAATCCGACCAGCGCGATGACGCTGAGCAGGTTCACCAGCACGCCGCCGCCGAACGAGCCGGTGCGGAAGAGGCGCATGTCGAGCATCGGCGTCTCGGCTCGCAGCTGCCGGCGGACGAACACGACCCCGAGCGCCGGGCCGACGACGACGGCGGCAAGTCCGATCGGGTCGATGCCCTCGGTGGCGAGGTGCTTGATGCCGTAGACCGTGCCGCCCATCGCGGTAAGCGAGAGGAGGATGCTGGGCACGTCGATCCGCCCCGGCGCGGGGTCGCGGCTCTCGGGGATGAGCAGGGGCAGCAGCACGAGCAACGGGACGAGCACGGGGACCGCGAGCAGGAAGACCGAGCCCCACGCGAAGTGCTCGAGGAGCACGCCGCCCACGATCGGGCCGAGCGCGCTGCCGGCCGCGAACCCCGACGCCCAGATCGCGATCGCGACGCGTCGCTGCTCGCGGTCGACGAAGACCGAGCGGAGCAGCGAGAGCGTCGAGGGCATGAGCATGGCGCCGAAGAAGCCGAGCGCCGCACGCGAGGCGATCAGCGTCTCGGCGGTCGGCGCGAAGGCGGCCGCGATCGAGACCAGTGCGAAGCCCACCGAGCCGATGAGCAGCATGCGCCGGCGGCCGAAGCGATCGCCGGCGCTTCCCATCGCGACGAGCAGCGCCGCGAGCACGAGCGGGTACGCGTCGATGATCCAGAGCTGCTGGGCGGCGGTCGGGCCGAGATCGCGTGCGATCTCGGGCAGCGCGAAGCTGAGGACCGTGTTGTCGACCGAGACGAGCATCACGGGAAGCATGAGCACGGCGAGCGCGAGCCAGCGACGGCGCGACCCGCCCGCCGCGGTTCGGCCGGGGTCGGCGTGCGTGATGGCGGATGCCGCGACATCCGGGGTTGCAAGGGCGGTCGTGTTCGTCTCGTGGTTCATGATCGGGTTCCTATAACTATACCGTCTGGACGGTAGAGTATCAGATCCCACTGAGGCCGCCGGTCGCTACGATCGGAGCCATGAGCCGCCCTCCTGCTGCCCGCGACGCCGTCCTCGACGCGTTCGAGGGCATCCTCATCGAAGCCGGCGAACGCGCGGCGACCCTCGACGCGACCGCGAAGGCTGCCGGCGTCTCGAAGGGCGGCCTGCTCTACCACTTCGCGAATCGGGAGGCGCTCGTCGAGGGCGTCCTCGAGCGGTTCTCACGCCTCGTCGACGAGGACATCACCGTGCTGGAGCTCGCTCCTGAAGGGCCCGTCGCGTACTACGTGCGTTCGTCCGTCACGGTCGGGGGGCCGCTCGACCGCGCCGGGGTCGCCGCGACCAGGCTGGCGCAGGCCGGACACGAATCCGCCGCGCAGACGATACGGTCGGTGCGCCAGCGCTGGCTCGAGGCCGTGCGACGACACGTCGCCGACCCGACGGTCGCCCTCGCGATCACGCTGATCGGCGACGGGCTCTACTACGACTCGGCGCTGCACGGCCAGGACCCCGAGCTCGGGGTCGACGCGCCACCGCCGGCGCAACTCGATGCGCTCGTGGCGCTGCTCGAGCGGCTGGCTACGACTCCGTGATGTCGACCTCGACGAACACGGCGGCGTCGATCGCCGTGCGCACGCGCTCGAGCACCTCGGCCGGGACCGGCGAGTCCACGGTGAGCACCGACAGCGCCTGACCGCCGGCCTCGCGACGGGCGATCTGCATGCCGGCGATGTTGATGCCGGCCTCGCCGAACTCGCCGCCGTAGACCGCGACGATGCCGGGGCGATCGGTGTAGATCATGACGATGTGGTGGTCGGCGATCGGCACCTCGATCTCGTAGCCGTTGATGCCCACGAGCTTCTCGATCTGCTTCGGACCGGTGAGCGTGCCCGAGACCGACACCTGCGTGCCGTCCGCGAGGGCGCCGCGCAACGTGATCACGTTGCGGTACTCGGGGCTCTCGGCGTCGGTGATGAGGCGGACCGCGACGCCGCGCTGCTCGGCGAGCAGGGGCGCGTTGACGTACGAGACCGTCTCGCTCACGACGTTCGTGAAGAGGCCCTTGAGCGCGGCGAGCTTGAGGACGCTCACGTCGTAGTCGACGAGTTCGCCGTGCACCTCGACGTCGAGGCTCTCGAGCGGACCCTGCGCGAGGCCGGCGAAGAGCTGACCGAGCTTCTCGACGAGCGGGATGCCGGGACGCACGTACGGGTCGATGACGCCGCCGGCGACGTTGACCGCATCGGGCACGAGCTCGCCGGCGAGCGCGAGGCGCACCGACTTCGCGACCGAGATGCCGGCCTTCTCCTGCGCCTCGTCGGTCGACGCGCCGAGGTGCGGCGTGACGATCACGTTGGGCAGCGCGAGCAGCGGCGACTCCTTCGGCGGCTCCTGCACGAAGACGTCGAGGCCGGCGCCGGCGATGGTCTTCGCGGCCAGCGCGTCGTGGAGCGCGTCCTCGTCGATGAGGCCGCCGCGCGCGACGTTGACGATGAAGGCGGTCGGCTTCATCTTGGCCAGCTGTTCGGTGCTGATCATGCCGGTCGTCTCGGGGGTCTTCGGCATGTGGATGGTGATGAAGTCGCTGCGCTCGAGCAGGTCGTCGAGCGTGACCGTCTGCACGCCCAGCTGCTGCGCCCGGGCGGCGGTGATGTAGGGGTCGTAGGCGATGACCTCGACGCCGAACGCCTGCAGACGGGCGGCGATGAGTGCGCCGATCCGACCGAGGCCGATGATGCCCACCGTCTTCTCGTAGAGCTCGACGCCCGTGTAGGCGGAGCGCTTCCACTCCCCTTGCGCGAGCGCTGCGTGCGCGGCCGGGATGTGGCGGGCCAGGCTGAGGATGTGGCCGACCGTGAGCTCGGCCGCCGAGATGATGTTCGACGTCGGCGCGTTCACGACCATGACGCCGGCCGTCGTCGCGGCCTTGATGTCGACGTTGTCGAGGCCCACGCCGGCACGCGCGATGACCTTGAGCTTCGGCGCGGCTGCGATCGCCTCGGCGTCGACCTTCGTCGCCGAGCGCACGAGGATGGCGTTCGCGTCGGCGAGCGCGGCGAGCAGCGCCGAGCGGTCGGTGCCGTCGACGTTGCGGACCTCGAAATCGGGCCCGAGGGCGTCGACGGTGGCGGGCGAGAGTTCTTCGGCGATCAGCACGACCGGCTTGCTCAACGGACGGGTCCTCACTGCGATTGGAAGCTGCGGCGCGATCGCACCGCGGAAACGTCGCGCCGACGACGTCGGGGGCGCGGATGACGCGGCCAGCCTACTTCAGCGGTGGCGCCGCTCCCGAATCGTGTGACGCGCGCAGACGAGCACGGCGTGGGTCTCGCTGCGCTCAGGCGAGCAGCGCGCCGGGGCCGAACATGAGCAGGATGTCGAGGTAGAGCGCCGCCGAGACCGCGAGTCCGCAGAGGTACAGGGCTGCCTGGACGGGCGCTGTCCGTCGGCGGCCGAGCAGGAACGCGGCGGCGAAGAGCACGACGGGGAGGACCGCGGCGGCGATGAGGACGAGCCATCCGACGCCGTTGATCGAGGTCTCGAGCGCCGAGGCGACCTGCGTCATGCCGATGAGGTTGCCGACCGCCTCCCAGGCGTCGTACGCGAAGAACAGGCCGAACGCGATGGCGAGCGTCAGCTCGAGCCAGAACGGCGTGCGGCGTGCGGGGGCGGTCGCGGTGACCTCGTCGCCGGTGCTCACGCGGTCACCCCCGCCACGAACGCGATGGGCAGCAGCACGATGGCGCCGATCAGGAGCCAGACGATGCGAGCTCGGGTGCGGCCGCGCGTCAGGGCGAAGGTCACCCCGAACCACAGCGCCGGCGCGAGCACGGCGAGCCAGAGTCCGAGCGCGAACATGAATTGGCCGAGCGGATCCGAGGCGGTGTTCTGCACGCGCAGCACGCTCAGGATCCAGCCGAGCGTGTAGAGGAGGTACACGCCTCCGAACACGCCGAGCAGCACGAGCTCAGCCGAGCCGGGCTGGGCGGGCGCGCCGTCTTCGTCGGCGGTGTCGTCGACCGCGTCATCGGGCGAGCTGGACGTCGCGGCATCCGTCGCGCCTGCCGAGGCGAGCGGTACAGGCGTCCCGACCTTCTTCCAGCCCGGCGCGAGCGACCCGTCGTCGTCGCCTTCCCAGCGGAGCGCGTCATCCTCGTCGTCAGGTTGGCGGCTCATGCCACCAGACTAGCGATCCGGATGACGCGCTCAGCGCTGGTGCGTGCGGGTGTCAACGGCCGGCGAGGTCGAGGTCGAGACGGCGCTCGGCCTGGTCGCGATACTCGGCCCGCGGCGCGAACGCCTCGACCCGGTTCTGGGCACGCTCCACCTCGTGGCTGATGTCGCTCGCGCGGCGCTCGGCGAATGAGAAGCCGGGGGTGGTGGTCCCGGCGCAGGCGCCGAGGCCGGTGGTCAGCGTCGCGGCGAGGGCGATGCCGATGGCGGTCTTCCATGTGCGCTTCGTGGTGTTCATGACCGCATGCTCGTGCGCGCCGGTATGGAGCTGTGACGCGATCGGTATGGAATGGGTATGGCTCAGGCTCCACGATCGTTGACATCGTCACATGCGGATCCGGCGTGCCGGATAGCCAGTCGCGACCTCACCCACGACGAGTGGCTGACCTCCCTCGCGGATCTGGGGCTCCTCTCGCTCGACGTGCAGTTTCGCCGGAGGCTGACCATCGCGCCGAGTACGTGTCGTCTGCGCCGCTCGACGGGCGACGACACCGACGGCGGGACCGGCACGTCACCCGCCCCGCCGTCCGCGTCCGTTCAGTGCGAGATCCAGAGGCGCCGCTCCGCGACGTCCGGGATCGCAGTCGACTCGTTCAGTTCGCCGCGCATCCATTGGCGTCGCTCGGCGACGTCGGGGAGCGCAGGTGCCGGCGTGCGCGGTGCGGTCACCGAAGCACCGCCGTTCACCGGGGGCTCACCGAGCAGGAGACGTCGTTCAGCGACATCCGTTCGGGAACTCGGTCGCAATGCGAGTTGTCGCTCGGCGACATCGGTGAGCGATCGCTCCTTCGAGGACGTGTCGACCTTCGAGGCCGTGCCGGCGCAGCCGGCGAGCGAGGCGATGAGCGCGGCAGCGGCGAGTGCAGCGGCGGCGCGGGTTCCGGTCTTGGTGTTCATGCTCGCAGCGTCGCTCCTGGCGGTATGCGCTCGACGTGCGAACGGTATACATCCGGTATACCCCTCGAACCGGGACGTTGACATCGCTTCCTCGCGAGGCGAAGACTGCGGCCATGGGCGTCCGGGTACTCGGCCCCGTGGAAGTCGACGAAGGGCCGATCAGCCCGAGAGAACGCATCGTCCTCTCGGTGCTCGTGGCACGTTCGGGCGAAGTCGCGAGCCTGGATGAACTCGCCGACGCGCTGTGGCCCGAGCAGGTCGCGTCCACCTGGCCGAAGCAGGTGCAGGCGACGATCACGCGCCTCCGCCGCACGCTCGGGACTCGCGCCATCCGGACCGAGGCGGGCGGCTATCGTCTCGACATCGATCCGGACTCGATCGATGCGGTGCGCTTCGAGCGGCTGGTCACGGCGGCGCGCGGGCACGCCCTCGACGGCGACCCCGCGCGAGCCGTCGACGGGTTCCAGCGCGCGCTCGCGCTCTGGCGTGGCAGGCCGTACCCCGACCTCGCGGGCTGGCCGCCCGGAGCCGCCGAAGCCGATCGGCTCGCCGAGATCCGGTCGGATGTCGACGAGGAACTGGCTGGCGAGCGGTTGCGCCTCGGCGACCATCGCGCGGTGATCCCCGAGGCGGAGCGACTCGTTCGCGAGTCACCGCTCAGGGAGTCGCGATGGGTGCTGCTCGCGACCGTTTTGTACCGGAGCGGGCGTCAGGCGGACGCCCTCGCCGCGATCCGAGCGGCGCGCGAGCGCCTCGGAGATGAGCTCGGCATCGACCTCGGCGAGGAGTTGGAGTCGCTCAAGTTGGCGATTCTCCGCCACGATCCCACGCTCGCGCCGCCCGATGCGCCTGGCGACGTGAGCCCCGCCTGCCCCTATCACGGGCTACATCCGTTCGGCGTCGAGGATGCGGACGACTTCTTCGGGCGCGACGCGGACATCGCCGCGGCGCTCGCACGGCTCGCACGAGCACCGTTCCTCGCGATCTCCGGCGCATCGGGCAGCGGCAAGTCCTCGCTCGTGCGAGCCGGAGTGGTTCCGGCCCTGCAACGGCGCGGCGACCGTGTGGCGATCTTCACGCCCGCACATGACGTCGACATCCGCGTTCGGGACGCGGCCGGATCGTCGGGCGGAGCTGACGTGATCGTCATCGATCAGTTCGAGGAGGTCTTCCACGCCGGGCGTTCGGACGTCGACGGGACCGCGACTGCGATCGTCGACGCCGTCGAGGCAGGCACGAACGTCGTCGTCGTGGTCCGGTCGGACTTCCTGGACGACTGCGCGGCACATCCCGAGCTCGCGCGACTCGTCGCCGAGGGAGTGCATCTCCTCGGACCCATGGGGCCGGATGCGCTCAAGGCCGCGATCGAGGAGCCGGCCCGGCGCGCGGGACTCCGTCTCGAGCCCGGACTCGTCGAGGTGATCGTGCGGGATGCGGCGGGCGAGCCGGGGGCGCTCCCGCACATGTCTCATGCGCTCGTCGAGACCTGGCTCCGGCGCGAGGGCGCGACGCTCACGGTCGCGGGGTACGAGGCGTCGGGCGGCATCTCCGGCGCCATCGCCCAGTCGGCGGACCGGCTCTACCAGTCGATGGACGCGACACAGCGCGCCCTCTGCCGATCCGTGCTGATGCGGCTCGTCGCCTTGGCACCCGACGGCAGTCCGGTTCGACGCCGCGCCGCAGCGAAGCCGCTCCGGGCGGATGCCGCCCGCGACGAAGTGCTGGCGATGCTCGCCGGTTCGCGACTCGTCAGCGCGGAGGCGGACTCCGTCGCCGTCGCACATGAATCGCTCGCGACCGCCTGGCCGCGCCTGCGCTCCTGGCTGGAGGAGGACGCCGAGAGTGCACGTACCTTGGCCGCGATCGCGGCGGCCGCCGAGACGTGGAACGCCGACGGGCGGCCTGACGATGAACTGTATCGGGGCGGCCGCCTCCAGGCCACGATCGACTGGCGCGAGACATCCTCACCCGACCTCACCGAGGTGGAACGCGATTTTCTCGACGCTTCGCTCGACCGCGACCAGAGCGAGCGTCGCATGGAGGCCGAACGCGCCCGACGGGACCGTCGGCAGAACCTGAGGCTGCGTTGGGCGCTCATCGCAGCCGCCGCGCTGGTGGTCGTGACGGTCATCGCGTCAGCCTTCGTCTTCGTGAAAAGCGACGAGGCCGAGCAGAGCGCTCTCGACCGGCAGATCGAAGCCCTCACCTCGACCTCGCTCGCGCTGCGCGAGTCCGACCCGGGTGTGGCGGCGTTGCTCGCGGCGGAACTCCATCGGCGGTGGCCCGACGACTCCCGTTCCTATTCGGCGCTCTGGGGGACCGTCGCCGTCGGCGACGGCCTGGCCTCGCGGCTCCGGTTCGCCCACGGCGACAGGCTGGTGGGCGCCCCGATTCCGGGCACTCGTACGGCGATCCTCGTACGTGACGTTTCGTCGGACGAGGGCTCGAGGAAGCCGGTGGTCTCGATCGTCGACATCGACACGAGCAGCGAGGTCCGCGAACTCCCCGTCGAGGTGAAGTCGGAGTCCACCTGGTTCCCGCGTACCGTGCGCGTCAGCGCCGACGGGTCGGTCGCCGCCGTCCAGACGTCCTGGAACCGCGATCCCGACGATCCGGAGTCGTGCTGCCTGAACTTCATCGACCTCATCGACCTGCGCAGCGGAGACCGTCTGGTCGACACGATCGAACTGGACTCACGAACGGGCAACGCGTTCGCGATCACCCCCGACGGCTCGAGGGTCGCCCTGATCCATCCGATCACCGGCGAGTTGATCGTCATCGACACGGCCACCGGCCGGCTGCTGACTCCCCTGCCGGGTCCGCCGGAGAAGTACCAGGGGGTCGAGGGACGCTACACCACGGTCTCGATCGCGAGCGACGGCACGTATCTCGTCGGTGGCCCCGGGAGCATCATCGTGCACGATCCGACGACGTTCGAGGTGATCGACCGGGTCGAGTTGCCCGATGCCATGAACGAGTGGGTCGTCCTGGAAGTGGACGACGACCTGATCTTCGCCGCCGGCATGGAACGTCTCGGTCTTGTCGACCGACGGACCGGCGAACTGCGTTGGCAGCGCGAGGTCGACCCGACGACCTGCCTGGATGCCGTGGTTCCGCCGGCCTCGGGGACGCTGCTGTGCCGGGACGTCCCCGGCACGATCCTCGAGTACGATCTCGCAACCGGTCAACCCACCGGCCGATCGTTCCCGAGCCTGTCCGACTGGACGAGGAGCCTCGACCTGCTCGATGACGACGAGTTCCTGACGATCGCCGAGCGTGAGGGCCCGTTCCTCGCCCATTGGCGCCTGGATCAGGCTCCATCGGTGACGACGCGGGTCGCGCCGGGCCGAATGGTGGTCGACGGGTTCGGCGACGGCGGACGGCTCGTCGTCACGGCGCCGGCGGGCTGGCGTCCCGAGGAGAACGTCGGCGGCGTGCAACTCTGGGACGTGGAGGCGGATCGTCCCCTCGGCCAGTCGTACGACGCGCTGGTGTGGGCCGACGACCAGCACGCGTTCGCCTGGCATCCGGATGGCGATCCGACGGTCGTCGACGTGCTGACCGAGGAGTCGAGGAGCCTGCCTCCGCTCTCCGAGGACGGGCTCGTGTCGACGCTTTCGGGAGGCAATGGCCCGCTGGCGTTCGTGGTCGATGGCGAACGGGTCACCGCGGTGGATCCCGGTACGGGCGAGGCGATCGGGTCGCCGATGGTCGTTCCGGGGGTTCAGCTCGCTCAGTGGTCGGGCAGCGTCGCGGAACTCGGCGATGGACGCCGCGTCGCGGTGAACTGGTTCGATCCTGACGAGCTGCGGATGCTCACCGCCATGTTCGACCTCTACACCGGCGAGGAACTCGCGCGCGGGCTCGCCGACGACGGTCCCGTCGTCGCGACCGGCGAGGCGGAATTGCTGAGTGCGAGCACGGCACGCCTGACGCGCAGCGACGCCGAGCTCGAGGCGCTCGCGGCGTTGCCCACGTCAGGCGTCGCCGCCCGGGCCATGCAGCTCACGGCAAGCGAGGACCTGCTCCTGATGGACGACTGGGACAACCGTCTCTCGCTCTACGACATGGGCGACGCCCGCCGCCTGGGCACGCCCCTCCGCGTGGTCGCTCAGGACGGGCAGGACTTCCCGGCGAGCTTCATCAGCCGCGACGGCACCCGAATTGCCACCAACTCGGAGTACGGCGTCCTCATCTGGGACATCCGACCCGAGCGGCTCGCCCAGGCAGCGTGCCGCCTGGTCGGTCGCGAGCTCAGCGAACTCGAGTGGAAGGCGTACTTCGGAGAGGAGCCGCAGGTCGCCACCTGCGCTTGGATCCTCGACGAAGCCAGCGCCGCCGTCGACGCGGAAGGTTGACGGAGAAGGGGGCCGCCCGCCGCCGGCCCCCTTCGGGTCGTTCAGTCTCCGGCGGACCAGCCGGGTGCATCGCCCTCGGCGGCCATGCGTGCGTGGACGAGGAGGTCGTTCAGGTAGCGGTCGGCGGCCTCGTGGAGCGACCGCGTCGCGAGGTCGTGGCGCACCTCGAGTTCGCTCACGTAACGGTCGGCGGCCGAGCGGGCGAGTGCAAGGTGGAGGGCGGCCGAAACGGGAGCCCGGTTCGCGGCGTTGCCCGCGGCTGGCCCGGACACGGCCGCGTTCTCGGCGGCCGCGCACCCGGCGAGCGTGCCCGCCAGTGCCACGAATGCGGCAGCGGCGGTGAGGCGAAGGGTGGTCGTTGCGGTGTTCATGCCATCCACGTTGCGACGACGTGGTATCCGGTCGCCCTCGGGGGGTATGCAGGTGGTATTCGCGGTATTCGCAGATCATTGACGCCTGCGTCGCACAGGCGAACAATGCGGAGCATGAGCGTCGGCGTCTTCGGCCCGCTCAGCCTTGACGGAGCTTCATTGAGACCGAGAGAGCGCACGCTGCTCTCGGCGTTGGTCCTTCGCGCGGGACGGCCGATCACGACCGACGAGCTCGCCGAGGCACTGTGGAGCGACAGCCTTCCCGAGACATGGACGAAGCAACTCCAGGCGTCGATCGGTCGGGTTCGAGTGGCGATCGGTCGCGACGCGATCGAGACGACGCCGGGTGCGTACACGCTGCGAATCGACCCCGACACCGTCGATGCCGAGAGATTCGAGCGGTTCGCGGCATCCGCTCGCCGACACCTCGACGAGGACCCCGCTCGCGCGCTGGATGCGGCGCAACGCGCGCTGGAGCTCTGGCGTGGTACGCCCTACGCCGACATCGGGTCGTGGCCTCCCGCCGTCGTGGAGGCGGGCCGCCTCGACGAGGTGCGGATGGAGCTAGAGGAGCTGCGGGTGGACGCCCGCCTCAGGCTCGGCGAGGCCGCGGCATCCGTCGCCGACGCCGAGAGACTCGTTCGCGAGGCGCCGCTGCGCGAGGGACGCTGGGTCCTGCTCGCCACGGCCTTGTACCGTTCCGGACGGCAGGCCGATGCACTTGCGGCGATCCGCGCGGCGCGCGATCGACTCGCCGACGAGCTCGGTGCCGAGCCGGGTACCGAACTCGCCGACCTCGAGCTCGCGATCCTGCGCCACGACGACGCCCTCGACCCGGGCGACGTGCCGGAACGACCGAGCACGGCGTGCCCCTATCGCGGCCTCCAGCCGTTCGGCGTGGAAGACGAGGAGGAGTTCTTCGGGCGCGACGCCGACATCGATGCCGCACTGGCGCGGATCGGCCGGTCGCGTTTCCTCGCCATTTCGGGGGCGTCGGGGAGTGGCAAGTCCTCGCTCGTGCGCGCGGGCGTGGTCCCCGCGCTGCAACGACGAGGCGACCGCGTCGTCATCCTGACACCCGAGCAGGACCTCGACGTGCAGATCAAGCACGCGGTGTGGTCCGGGCGCACCGACGTCGTGGTCATCGACCAGTTCGAGGAGGTGTTCCACGGCGGCGAGGCCGACCTCGACGCCGCCGCCGGTGCCATCACCCAAGCCGTGCTGACGGGCACGATCGTCATCCTCGTCGTTCGGTCCGACTTCCTCGACGACTGCGCCGGACACCCCGACCTGGCACCCCTCGTCGCCGAGGGCGTCCACCTCGTCGGCCCGATGGCGCCGCCGGCACTCCGCCAGGCGATCGAGGAGCCGGCTCGACGCGCCGGACTGCACCTCGAGTCGGGACTCGTTGAACTGATCCTGCGTGATGCCGCGGGTGAGGCCGGCGCCCTGCCCCACCTGTCGCACGCGCTCGTCGAGACCTGGATCCGTCGCGAGGGTGCGACGCTCACCGTCGCCGGTTACGAGGCGTCCGGCGGCATCTCGGGCGCGATCGCGCAATCCGCCGACCGTCTCTACGAGACGATGGACACCGACCAGCGCGTGACCTGCCGTTGGCTCCTGCTGCGTCTCGTCGCACTTGCGCCAGACGGTAGTGCCATTCGACGCAGGGTGCCGTCGAAGCCGCTCCGAGCGGATGGCGCACGGGAGCAGGTCCTCTCGATGCTCGCCCGCGCGAGGCTCGTCAGCGCCGAAGCCGACTCCGTCGAGGTCGCGCACGAGTCGCTCGCGACGGCATGGCCGCGCCTCCAGGCGTGGCTCGAGGAGGACGCCGAGGGGACGCGCATCCTCGCGGCAGTCGCCGCTGCTGCAGAGGCGTGGAACGCAGCGGGTCGACCAGAAGACGATCTGCTGCGCGGCGCGCGTATGCAGGCGGCCCTGGAGTGGCGTGACGCCGAGCCCCGCGACCTGACCGACGTCGAGCGCGCCTTCCTCGATGCATCCGCCACCCGAGCCACCGCCGAGCGGAAGCAACTCGAGGATCGCGCTCAGCGGGACCGGCGCCAGAACCGGCGATTGCGCACCCTGCTTTCCGTCGCAGCCGGTTTGATCGTCCTGCTCGTCGGCGCCGGATCCGTCGCCGTGGTGACTTCGCAGGAGGCGAACGCACAGCGCGACAGCGCCACGCTCGAGGCGCTCCTCGCTACCTCGATCGCGCTTCAAGCGTCGGAACGCGACGTGTCCGCGCTCCTGGCCGCGGAGGCCTATCGGCGGTGGCCGGACGATCCGCGTACTCGATCCGGCCTCGTGAGGGTGCTTCGGGTGCCGACGGCCTGCTCGGCACCACTCTCACCGCGCCGACCGGAAACGTGTTCGGGAACCTCATCCCCGGCACCCAAGACGCACTGATCGTCACGGCTCCCGGGGACGCCAGCATCCGCGACACCGGGACGGGAGAGATGCGCGAGGTCCTGGAACTCGGCTTCGAACCCGATCCGGACGCTGCCGACATGCTCGTCGAAGTGAGCGGCGACGGTCGGATCGGTGCCGTTCTGTCGCCTGCCCTCACGTCTGGCGGTCTGCGCCGGCTCGGCCAATCCACGCGATCAAATCTCGTGGTGTTCGATCTCGAGCGCGCTGAGCCAATCTGGGGACCGACTCGTATCAACGTGGGATCCGGCGCGCTCGCCATCAACGAGGACGGCTCAATCATCGCCCTCGCGGATGTCTTCGACGGAGCCGTGTCACTCGTGTCGACCAATGTTCCTGGCCTCCGCGGTATCACGAACGAGACGGTGAACAGCGTGCCCACGTCATCGTCTGACGAAGGGGGCCACTCGCGCACGTCGTCCCTCGCGTTCGATCCAAGTGGCCGCCTGCTGGTCGGACGATTCGACGATCGGGTGGACATCATCGATCCCGAGTCGGCGACCATCTCGGCCACCATGCGGATTCCCGGCCAGCCCGTGAACGCCGCGATGGCCGTGAGCAACTCCGGGATCGTGGTGGGGTCGGGGGGCCCCGACCTCATCGCGATGGAACCCGAGGGCAGGCGGGTTCGATGGTCGACGGACCTAGGAGGAACCGACCGCGGCCAGTGCAGTCGGCTCGCCATCTCCGAACCGAGGCAACGGGTGTACTGCGGAAGCGCATCCGGGCGGGTCACTGTCTTCGATCTCGCGGACGGGGCCCCGGTGCCGGCCGAGGAGATCGGACCGTTCTACGGGGCAGTCGGGAATCTCGACGTGGACGCCGATGGCTCGATCCTGACCGCCATAGGGGGCGGTCAGCCGACCATCTCGCGATGGCAGCTCGACGGCGTCGGCGTGGGCCGACGGCTCATCGCCCCCGGCCAGATGCTGGCCGGCCCATATTCGTACGAGGGCTCGTTCGTCGTGACGGCACCGCAGGCCGAACCGCGAATCGAATCAAGGGTGTCTCCTCTCTTCACGGAACAGATCATCGAGGGCGTCGTCGCCATGAACACCGAAACCGGCGAGGCGGGGTATCGATTCGATGAGGCGGTGAGCGATGTCGGCTGGGCTCGAGACCGGAGATTGTATGCACGATCGGCCGAGGACACCCTGCTCAGGATCGTCGCCGCGGACACCGGAGATCCGGTCGGAGAGCCGATCTGGGGCGTGTCGGTGCTCGTGCCCTCGTCGGCGGGCACGACGCTGTTCGCATTGCGCGACGACGGTCTGATCCGCGAACTCGATCCACGGACTGGCAGGTGGGCCGGTGATCCGTGGGGCACCCAAGGCATTCCCACATGGCTCTCGGTCGCACCCGACGGCGACACGATCGTCGTGTCGCACTGGAGCGACGGATCTCCGCGCGAGAACGAAGACGCCTCTGCGAGCGACCAGGAGGGCACATGGCTGGCGATCTTCGATGCCGAGGATCATCGGCTCCGGTCCGACGATCCCATCGCACTCGACGCTCACGTCATGCTCGATGACGGCGAGCTCATCGGCGTGCAGGGAACCGGAATGGGTCGGTACACGACTGATCCCCTCGTTCGCATCGGCACCCTCTCCGGCGGGACAGGGAACCTCGGGAACCCGTCGCTGAGTCGTGACGCGAGCACCCTGCTCATGCTGACCGACAACGGGAACGCGCTGCTCTACGACACCGGGTCCGGGGTCCGGATCGGCGAGCCGTTCGACACCGACAGCCGGCTCCTTCCCCGGGGATACCTCCGTCCGGACGGCCTCGAGATGGCCCTCTCGATGCCTGAGGGCGTCGTCGTGTGGGACCTCGATCCCGATCACCAGTTCGAGCACGTGTGCCGGATCGCCGGCCGCGACCTCACCGACAACGAGTGGCGCACGTACCTCGGTGAACTCGCCGACTGGCACAGCACCTGCGGCTTCGATCCCGCCGGCTGACGCCGCCGGACCAGCCTACGCGCGTCCCCGGTATGCAGTCGGTATGGGCGGTATGCGTCCGCGATTGACGTCCGGTCGACAACGGCGAACAATGCGGAGCATGAGCGTGGCGGTCTTCGGCCCGCTCACTCTTGAGGGGGTCTCGCTCAGTCCGAGGGAGCGTAGGTTGCTTTCGGCGCTGATCCTTCGCGCCGGACGGCCAGTCACGGTCGACGAGCTCGGCGAGGCGATCTGGAGTGAGGCCCTCCCCGGGACATGGACGAAGCAGCTTCAAGCGTCCATCGGATTGGTACGTGGCGCGATCGGCCGGGACTCGATCGAAACGAGTCCCGGCGCGTACACGCTGCGCATCGACCCTGACGCCGTCGACACCGAGCGCTTCGAGAGGTTGGCGACATCCGCTCGCGATCACCTCGAAGTCGACCCCGCGCGCGCCCTCGACGCCGCGCAACGCGCACTCGAGCTCTGGCGCGGCACACCGTACGCCGACCTGGCGTCGTGGCCGCCCGCCGTCGTGGAGGCAGGGCGGCTTGACGAGCTTCGCATGGAGCTCGAGGAGATTCGGATCGACGCGCACCTCAGACTCGGCCAGGACACGGCATCCATCGCCGATGCAGAACGCCTCGTGCGCGAGGCTCCGCTGCGGGAACGACGGTGGGCGCTGCTCGCCACGGCGCTCTACCGCAACGGCCGCCAAGCCGATGCCCTTGCAGCCATACGCGCGGCTCGCGAACGCCTCGCAGACGACCTCGGCGCGGAACCCGGCGCAGAGCTGTCAGCTCTCGAGGTGGGCATCCTGCGTCATGACGACTCCCTCGACCCGACGGACATGCCTGCGATCCCGAGCGCTGCCTGTCCATATCGCGGGCTGCAGCCGTTCGGAGTCGAGGACGAGGACGACTTCTTCGGCCGAGATGGCGACATCGACGCCGCTCTCGCCCGCATCGCCAGGTCGCGGTTCCTTGCCGTATCCGGCGCGTCGGGCAGCGGCAAGTCCTCCCTTGTCCGAGCCGGCGTGGTTCCAGCCCTGCGGCGGCGCGGCGACCGCGTCGTCATCCTCTCCCCCGAGCACGACCTCGATGTGCGGATCAAGCACGCCGTGTGGTCTGGTCGCACCGATGTCGTCGTGGTGGACCAATTCGAGGAGGCCTTCCACGCCGGCGAGGCCGATGTCGACGCCGCCGCGCGCGCCATCACCGAGGCCGTGCTGACGGGCACGATCGTCATCCTCGTCGTGCGTTCCGACTTCCTCGACGAGTGCGCCGCGCATCCTGATCTGGCGCCCCTCGTCGCCGAAGGCGTTCACCTCGTCGGGCCGATGGCTCCCGTCGCACTGCGCCGGGCGATCGAGGAGCCTGCCCGACGTGCGGGCCTCCGCCTCGAACCCGGGCTCGTCGAACTGCTCCTACGGGATGCCGCCGGCGAGGCCGGCGCGCTCCCCCACCTGTCGCACGCGCTCGTCGAGACCTGGCTGCGACGCGAGGGTGCGACGCTGACCGTTGCGGGCTACGAGGCAGCCGGCGGGATCTCGGGTGCGATTGCACAATCGGCCGACCGCCTGTACCAGGCCATGGATCCCGACCAGCGCGCGACGTGCCGACGGCTCCTCCTGCGGCTCGTGGCCCTCGCGCCCGACGGCAGCCCGATCCGCCGACGGGTCCCGTCGAAGCCCCTGCGAGCGGATGCCTCCCGTGACCAGGTGCTCTCGATGCTCGCCCGTTCCCGCCTCGTGAGCGCCGAGGCCGATTCCGTCGAGGTCGCACACGAATCGCTCGCGACAGCGTGGCCCCGCCTGCGGGCCTGGCTCGACGAGGATGCCGACGGTGCGCGAATCCTCACCGCAGTCGCCACCGCGGCGGAGGCGTGGAACGCGGCAGGTCGCCCCGCGGACGATCTCCTCCGCGGTGCGCGCCTGGAGACGGCCGTCGAATGGCGCGACGCCGAGACTCGGGACCTGACCGACGTCGAGCGAGCATTCCTCGAGGCATCCGACGCGCATGCCACCGTGGAACGGGAACAGGTCCTGCAGCGCGCAGTTCGCGACCGGCGCCAGAATCGGCGGCTCCGGACGCTGCTCGCGGTGGCCGCGGGCCTCATCGTGCTGCTCGTCGGCGCCGGGTCCGTCGCCGTGGTCTCGTCGCAGGAGGCGCGAGCGCAACGGGACAGCGCGACCCTCGAGGGACTCGTCGCCACCGCCCTCCGGCTGCAGACCTCGCAGCGCGACGTCGCCGCGCTCGTGGCCGCCGAGGCGTATTGGCGTTGGCCCGACGACCCCCGCGCACGCTCAGGACTCATGGGCATCCTGCAGGGCGCAGGCGGATTCCTCGGCACGGCCGTCGTCGCTTCGAGCGGCAACGCGTACGGAAGCGTCATCCCGGGCACGGATCACGCACTTATCGTCACGACCGCCGGGAACGCCGGTATCCGCGACACCGCGACCGGACGCATGCTCGAGGAACTGGATCTCGGGTTCGACCCCGGCCCCGCACGTCCGACACCGCCGCTCGTCGAGGTGAGCGGCGACGGCCGTATCGGTGTCGTGGTGTGGCCGTCTCAGCCGGAATCTGGCAGCACCGATGACTCGCACCTCGTCGTGTTCGACCTCGAACGCGCCGAGCGCATCGAGGGTCCGACCGACATCGACGTCGGGGCGGGCGCGCTCGCCGTGAATGCCGACGGTTCCACCATTGCGATCGCGGATTCCAGCAACGGCGCAGTGACGCTGAGATCGACCTCGGACAGGCGTGGGCGCGGAATCGTTGGGGAGAAACCTACAGCACTCGCCGGCGACGGCATCCCGGATGGCGGCATCTACGCGAATACCGCAGCACTGGCGTTCGATCGCGGTGGTCGGCTCCTGGTCGGACGCCTCGATGACCACGTCGACATGATCGATCCCGATTCCGCGACGATCTCGGCGACCATCGCAGTGCCAGAATCGACAGCGCACGCCGCCATGACGGTCGGCGACTCCGGAATCGTGATTGCATCAGGAGAATTCGGACTGGTCGCATTCGAGCCCGACCTCCGCCAAGTCCGTTGGTCGACGGAATTCAGCTGGCCGCTCCCACCTGAGGAGTGCAACTGGCTCGCCGTATCGGAGTCGATGCAGCGCGTGTATTGCGGAAGCCGATTCGGGAGGATCAGCGTCTTCGATCTCGCGGACGGCGCGCTGGTTCCCGCCGAAGAGATCGGGCCCGTCTACGGCGACGTCGGGACGATCGACCTGAGCGCCGACGGCGCTGTGCTGACGGCCATCAGTGGTGATCGGCCGGTGATCTCCCGGTGGCAGCTCGGTGGCCTGGGCCTCGGGCGTCGGCTTCTCGCTCCAGGGCACATGCTGGCCGGACCGTACTCGTTCGAGGGCTCGATGGTCGCTACAGCCGCACAAGCCGACCTTCCGGCCATTGCAGAAGAGTATGTCGAGATGCGCCCGGCCCTCGTCGTGCGACGGATTCTGGAGGGGGTCGTCATCGTCGATACGGCGACGGGCGCTCCGACGTACGAGTTCGACGAGGCGGTGAGTGAGGTCAGCTGGGCACGAGACGCACGACTCTTTGCACGTGGGTCTGAGCACGGGCTTCTCGGCATCGACGCGGACACCGGAGCAGACCTGGCGCCAGCGGTTGATCTGGATGCCTATGATGGCGGCCTCTGGCCTTCGGTCGACGGCACGAGACTGTTCGCCTTGTCGGGGACCGACGACGTTCAGGAGCTGGATCCACGGACGGGTGACCCGGTGGGCGAGTCGTGGCGTGTCGGCGGATTCCCGCTTCGGATCTCGACCACGCCTGAGGGCGACCGGATCGCGGTGACCTATGGGAGTCACGAGGGGACGGGAGGCAACCCCGGGACGCGGCTGGCGATCTTCTCGACCGAGGGGCATCGCCTCCTGTACGACGAGCCCGCGGAGATCGGGGCGCACATCATGCTCGAGAACGACGAACTCATCAGCATGGAGGGCACTCGCATGGGCCGGTACGAGACCGATCCCCTGGCGCGGGTGGGAACGATCGCCGGCGCGGCGGGCAGATTCGAGCATCCGTCATCAAGCGACGACGCTCGGCTCCTGTTGGTGACGGTCGGGGATGACACGGCGATCCTGTACGACACGGCGACGGGAACCCAGATCGGCGAAGCGTTCCCCACGGATGGTAAGCCCATCCCGCAGGGGTACCTCCGTCCCGACGGCCTCGAGATGGCCCTCTCGATGCCCGAGGGCGTCGTCGTGTGGGACATGGATCCCGACCACCAGTTCGAGTACGTCTGTCGCATCGCCGGCCGTGATCTCACCGAGAACGAGTGGCGCACCTACCTCGGCGACCTCGGAGACTGGCGGAGCACCTGCGGCTTCGATTCGGTCGACTGACGACGGGCGGGGCCGGCGCAATCCGACCCCGCCGCGCCGTCATCACCCAGCCGTGGTGAGCCTGGGATCGATCCGCGGACGATCGACCCGCGACGGATCGACCTGCGACGACTCGATCGGGGCTGCCTGTCGGGCGCCATACCGGTCGCGCAGCTCCGCGGAGGTGATCGACGTCAAGGGGCTCAGGACATCGTCGACGGCCTGAAGCGAGATCCACTCGCGGACGGTGTGACGCCCACGGGGATCGTTGTCGTCGGGCACGAAGCGAGCGGAGCCGGATGCAGCTCCACCGACGGCGATCTTGGGCGCGGTGCCCCTCGATCCGGCGGCGCTTGCGCAGCCGGCGAAGGTGACCGCGAGGATGGCGGCGCATGCCGCCGCGGTCAGGCGATGGGTCTTGGTCGTGGTGTTCATGCTTCGAAGCTGCGACGTCGGGGTATCGGCCCCGGCCCCGGCCGGTATCGGGACGGTATCGGTGGGGCGCCCGTTGCATTGACGCGTATCACGCTGGGGCGAAGAATGCGGCTATGAGCGTGGGGGTCCTCGGCCCGCTGCTCACCGACAACGGGCCGTTGAGCCCGAGGGAACGATCGGTTCTCTCGGCGTTGGTCCTCCGCAGCGGATTCCCCGTCTCCCCCCACGAGTTGGCTGACGCGGTCTGGGGCGACGACCCGCCGGGCACCTGGCCGAAGCAGGTGCAGCACGCCGTCAGCCTGCTGCGCCGGGCTCTCGGCTCCCGGCTGATCAGGACTGGGCCGGGCGGGTACACGATCGTGCTCGACCCGGACTCGGTGGATGCGCGTCGGTTCGACCGACTCGTGGAGGCCGCCCGCGCGCACGCCGACGACGGTGATCCTGCGCGCGCGATCGACGCGCTCGATCGCGCACTCGAACTCTGGCGCGGTGCACCGTACCCCGACCTGCCCGAATGGCCGCCTGCCGTCGTCGAGTCGGCGCGCCTCTCGGAGGTGCGCGTCGAGGCCGAAGAACTCCTCCTCCGCTGCCGACTGGCGCTGGGCGGGCACGCGTCGGTGATCGCCGGCGCCGAGCGTCTCGTCCGCGAGCAGCCCCTGCGAGAGCAACGTTGGGTCCTGCTCGCCACCGCGCTCTACCGGAACGGAAGGCAGGCCGATGCCCTCGCGGCGATCAGGTCGGCGCGCCAGCGTCTGGCGGAGGAGCTCGGGATCGAGCCGGGCGAGGAGCTCCGCGGGCTCGAACTGGCGATCCTGAGGCACGACTCAGTGCTCGACGTCGGGGAGCCTCCCGCGACGCCGAGCGACGCGTGCCCGTACCACGGCCTCACGGCATTCGGGGTCGACGACGAGGAAGACTTCTTCGGTCGCGGCGAGGACATCGGCGCAGCCCTCGACCGCCTCGCGCATTCGCCCTTCCTGGCGGTGACCGGAGCATCCGGCAGCGGCAAGTCGAGCCTCGTTCGTGCCGGTCTCGTGCCCGTCCTGCGGCGGCGAGGCGATCGTGTCGTGATCCTGACCCCGTCGGCGAAGCTCGGCGCGGCCGTTCGAGATGCGATGGCCGGGGCTCGGCGGGCGCCGGTCGTCGTCGTGGTGGACCAGTTCGAGGAGCTCTTCCATACGGGAGCCGGGACCCACGACGTGGACGATGTCGCCCACGCCCTCGCCGAGGCGATCGAGCAGGGGGCCTCGATCATCCTCGTGGTGCGTTCCGACTTCCTCGACGACTGCGCTGCCCAGCCGGAGCTTCGCCGGCTGTTCTCGGCAGGCGTGCACCTGGTCGGTCCGATGTCGCCGGAGAACCTCCGCGCGGCGATCGAGCAGCCCGCGCGCCGCGCCGGACTCCGTCTCGAGCCCGGCCTCTCCGAGCTGATCCTCCGGGATGCGACGGGAGGCAGCGGTTCGCTCCCTCACGTCTCGCACGCGCTCGTCGAGACCTGGCTTCGTCGCGAGGGCGGCACTCTGACGGTGGCCGGTTACGAGGCATCCGGTGGCATCTCCGGCGCCATCGCACAGTCTGCGGACCGGCTGTACCAGTCGATGGATGCGCGCCAACGGGCCCTGTGCCGCTCGACGCTGGCACGGCTCGTTGCACTCGCTCCCGACGGCAGTCCCGTGCGTCGGCGGGTGCCCTCGCGTGCACTCCGAGCCGATCCCTCGCGAGACGAGGTCCTCGCCCTGCTCGCCGATGCACGGCTCGTGAGCACCGAGGCCGATTCCCTCGCCGTCGCCCACGAGTCGATCGCGACCGCGTGGCCGCGACTCCACGCCTGGCTCGAGGAGGACGCGGAGGGCACGCGGCTGCTCGCCTCGCTCTCGCTCGCCGCGGAGGCATGGGACGCCGACGGCCGCCCGGATGAGGACCTCTACCGCGGAGGTCGCCTGCAGGCGGTGCGCGAGTGGCGCGAAGCCGAGCCGAGGGACCTCACCGACACCGAGTCGGCCTTCCTCGCCGCGTCCTCCGCGCGGGAGACCTCGGAGCAGGAGGCGCTCGCCGAGCGCGCCCGGCACGACCGCCGGCAGAATCGGCGGCTCCGCAGCACCTTGGCGATGGCGGCGGGGCTGATCGTGCTCCTGGTCGGAGCCGGGTCGGTTGCCATGGTGTCGTCTCGCGAAGCGAGCGCCCAGCGGGACAGCGCCACCATCGAGGGCCTGGTCGGCATGGCGCTCGCCCTTCGAGACTCCGAACGCGACGTCTCGGCCCTGCTCGCCGCGGAGGCCTATCGGCGCTGGCCGGATGACCCGCGCACGCGATCGGGCCTCATGGGAGTGCTTCAAGGAGCCGGAGGATTCCTCGGGAACGCGTTCATGCCCGGTGTGAACCACGCCTACGGTGCTGTGATCCCCGGGACCGAGCAGGCGCTCGTCGTAACGGTCGACGGCGAGCTCGCGATTCGAGATCTCGAGACCGCCCAAGTCGCACGGGATCTGGACCTCGGATTCCAAGCCGATGTCAATGGGCCGATCCTCGTCGCGGTGAGCGGTGACGGCCGTGTCGGCGCGGTGCTCTGGTCGACCGAGTCCGTCGAGATCCCCGGACAGCTCATCGGCGTGGCAAGCGCGTCCCAGCTCGTCGTGGTGGAGCTCGCGAGCGGACGTCATCTGGTCGGCCCGACACCGCTCGATATCGGCGCCGGCGCGCTCGCCCTCGATCGGACCGGCTCGATCGTCGCCGTCGCCGCTGCGCGGGACGGCGCGGTCACGCTCGTCTCGACCGATTCGGGCGAGCGGCGCCCGATCGCGGGTGATCGTCCGATCCCCCTCGACCGCGACACGCTCGCCGTCGCCATGACGTTCGACCCGGCGGGGCGCCTCATCGTCGGCCGGCTCGGGACGAGCCTCGACGTGATCGATCCGGCCTCGGCGAGAGTCGTGGACTCGATCGTCGTCCCCGAGGGCTCCGCGCACCAGGCGATCGATGTGACCCCGTCTGGTCGTATCGTGGCTGCCGGGGACAAGGAGCTCATCGCCGTCGATGCTGCCGCGAAGCGCGTCGTCTGGTCGCGCGAGCTCGGCGGTCAGACATACGGACCGTGCTACTGGCTGGCCGTATCCGAACCGCACGACCGCATCTACTGCGGCAACAGATACGGACGCATCACCGTATTCGTACTCGAGGACGGTCGCGCGACCGGCGAGAGCTTGGACTCCCTGCTCGGCGACGTCGGCACGATGGAGGTCTCGCCCGACGGGGCGGTTCTCACGACGATCAGCGGCACCGAGGCAGCGATCTCCCGGTGGAGTCTCGACGGCGGGGGTGCTGCGCACCGGCTCGTCGCGCCGGGCGCGACCGCGGTGGGAGGCTACTCGTTCGAGGGCAGTTCGATCGTCGTGGCCCCGCCGCACCCCGGATCGATCAGCGAGTCGCCGTGGGTCGGCGCAGCGGTCGTGGACACGCGAACCGGCGCTCAGACCTATGAGCTCGACGGTGCGGTCAACGCCGTCGGCTGGGCTGCCGGGCGCCGGCTCATCGCCAACTACCCCGACGACCTCGCCTTCCGCGTCGTCGATCCCGACCGCGGAGCGCCCATCGGCGAGCCACTCGACCTGCACAGGTACTGGGTCGATCTCGACGGCGCGGTGATCCATGCGATGGACCCCGAAGGCCGGATCGTCGACCTCGACTCGGCGGACCTCGAGCCCGTCGGAGACCCGCTCGCCTTCGACGGCTGGCCCATCTGGTTCGCCAAGTCCCCAGATGGCCGACGCATCGCGGTCACGTACTTCGGGGAATCCGCTCTCGCGCCGGACGGCACGCCCGTGTCCACGCACGTGACGATCATCGACGGGGACGACGGGCAGGTCGTGGAGGATCGTGCCCTCTTCATCGGAGGCACGGTCATCCTGGATGACGGCAGGCTGATCGGCCTCGAGGACAACCGCATCGGATGGTACGAGACGGACACGCTCGACCGCACCGGATCGCTTCCCGGAGCCGCGGGCGGCCTCGGCATCCCGGCGTTGAGCACCGACGCGCGAACGCTTCTCATCAGCGCGGCGGACGGCTCGACGATGCTGTACGACCTGCCGAGCGGAACCCGGATCGGCGAGCCCCTGCACGCCGACCCCGCGACCCCGCTCGCCGAACACCTGCGCCCCGATGGGATGGAGCTCGCGCTGTCGATGCCCGAGGGCGTCGTCGTCTGGGACCTCGATCCCGAGCACCAGTTCGACGCGGTTTGCCGAGTCGCCGGCCGTGACCTCACGGCCGATGAGTGGAGAACGTACCTCTCGGACCTCGGCGAGCCGCAGAGCACCTGCGGCTTCGACTCCGCCGACTGACACCGACGGCGGGGCCGGCCGAAGCCGACCCCGCCGCGCAGGCGGTCCGCGGAGATCAGACCACGGGCGTCCCGTTCCTGACGAGTCGCCAGTTCTCGACGTGGAAGTCGGCCGGGTCGATCGTGCCCTGCGCCGAGGCGTACGACACGATGGCCTCGCGGATGGCCACCTGCGCGTTGTAGACCACCGGTGCGGTCGCGATGTGCGGGAAGCCACCGCCACCGGACTGCCGGTAGTTGTTGACCGCGACGAGGAACTTCTGGTCGGCCGCGACGGCTGCACCGTTGAAGGAGAGGCCGACGATGCGCGAGCCGACCGGCTGAGAGATGTCGACGCCGTAGTCGACGCCCGAGAACTGGTCGTAGTTGTAGTCCGGGATGGTCGGCGATTGGGGGGTCGGCCATGGGGCGTTCGTCCATGCCGCCGGGTCGACCGGGGCATCGGGCGCCACCTGCTTGAAGTACTTCGCCGAGTACTCGAGGTACTCCTTGATCTGGGCGCCCGTGAGCACCGAGGCCATGAGCGTGTTGTCGTAGATGTACAGCCCTGCGACATCCTTGATGGTCACCTCGCCGGCCGGGAACGTGGCGCCGCGGTTGAACGGTGCCGCGATCGACACGATGGGCAGCGCCGCCTCGGGCGTGCCGGCCACGGCGGCCGCGACCGTCGCGGTCTGGACCTCGTTCACGTAGTCGAGGATCGCGGTGTCCTTCCAGCACGCCTCGGCGGCCGACAGGGCCTGGGTGGAGACGGCCACCGGCGTGTTGACGTACTTCACCACTGCCTCGTGCTGCGCGCGCACGACGGCGACGAGCTCGGGGTCGTCGACGACCGTGTTGGTGTTGATGGTGCAGGCGGAGCCCTTCGTGACGCTCCACTTGCCGCGCGAGAACTCGAGATCCAGGTCGAAGACGCTGAGGCGCTGGCCCCAGTTCTTCGGTTCGCTCATCACGACCGTCTTTCCGGTGACCGTGTTCGTCACGAGCCGCTCGGGCACGTCGACGTGGGCGTGCCCGAAGAGGATGGCGTCGATGCCGGGCACCTGCTCGGCGACGAGCTTCGCCGCATTCTCGACGGGCAGGTCGCTGCCGTACGACGATGTGCCGCTCTCACCCGAGTGGGCGCTGACGACCACCACATCCGCGCCCTCGCGACGCATGACCGGAACCCACCGGGCCGCAGCCTCGACGAGGTCGAGCACCTCGATCTTGCCGCTGACGTTCGCCTTGTCCCAGATCACGACGCCGGGGTTCGTGAGGCCGAGCACGCCGACGCGGACCGGCGGGCGCCCCTTCACCTTCATGGTCTTGATCGTGTACGGCGTGAATGCGGGCACCTTCGTGCCGGCGTGCACCGCGTTGGCGGCGAGCACGTCGGCGTCCATCTGCGAGATCCAGTAGTCGAGGAACTCGAGCCCGTAGTTGAACTCGTGGTTGCCGAGTGCGACGGCGTCGTAGCCGATGGCGTTCATCTGCGCCGCGATCGGATGGGTCGCCCCGCTCTCGGTCACCGGGTCGACGAGCGCGTAGTAGAAACCGAGCGGCGACCCCTGGATGGTGTCGCCGGCGTCGAACAGCAGTGTGTGGTCGCGACCGCGCTTCTCGCGGATCTGCTTGACGACGCTGGAGACGCGCGCGAGGCCGATCGCGTTCTGATCCCTGTCGCTGTACGTCGCGTCCTTGTAGTAGTCCCAGTTGACGGCGTTGCTGTGCAGGTCGGACGTGCCCATGATCGTGATCTTGAGGGAATCATCGCGCGGCGCGGCCTGGGCGGCGCCGGGCCAGCCGGCCGCCGCGAGCACGGAGGCCGCGGACGCGCCGACCAGCAGGTTGCGTCGGCTGAAGCCGGAGCCGGAGGTCGTGGGCTCGACCTCGTCGTCAGGCACGGCGCAGGAACACCAGCGCGGGGTGGGCTCAGGGTGAGTGTGTCGGGTCATGGAGAGGATGCGATCATGCCGCGTCGGTTCGTGACAAGGGGTCGGCACGGTTTTGCTCATCTGCGCATGACGGAGATCGCACAGGGCACTGATCTCCGGGGCTACCGCCAGGCGACGGCGGCGACCTCGACGGGGTCGGCTATCCCCTTGAGGGACAACGACCGACGCTCGATCGGCAGGTCGTGCCGCCGTGAACCGACGATCGTCGCGGCGCTCACGAGGATCTCGGACCCGGATGCGGCCATCCCGATGCGCGCCGCGAGGTTGACGCCGCCGCCGATGTAGTCGAGCCCCGTCCGGCTCGCCTCGGCGCGGTGGACGCCGATCCGCACCTCAGGGGCGAACGCGTGCTCGCGCCGCAGGTCGGCCAGTTTCCGCTGGATGGCCACGGAAGCATCGACGGCCTGGTCCGGATCGTCGAACGCGAGGAAGAACCCGTCCCCGGTCTCCTTGATCTCCTGCCCGCCGTGTTCGGCCACGGCGGCGCGTACGGCCTGATCGTGCCACCTCAGGATGCGGGTCCAGGCCTCGTCGCCGAGCAACTCGGTGAGTCGTGTCGAGTCGACGATGTCGGTGAAGACGAAGGTCCGCACCACCCTCGGCAGGCCGCCATCCAGCGGTCCGCGAGCCGAGCCGTCGAGCGCGCTCGCGTCCAGGGACGCCTCGATCGTGGCGATCAGCCGCTCGGTGCGATGCACTTCGGGGACGGCCCCGAGCCGCTCGAACACCAACAGGGCGGCCCGTGCCTCGACGATCGCGGCATCGGCGTCACCGGCGGCCGCGTGGACGTCGGCGAGACCACGACGTACGATCGCCGTCTCGAAGGGCGCCTCCGCAGCCGTGTACAGCGACGCCGCCAGCAAGAGGTCCCGGCGAGCGTCGTCGAGCGTGCCCTCCGCCGCCTCGACCGCACCCATCGCCGCCGCCGCAGCAGCCTGCGGCACACCGGTCGGGAACTCCGACGCGATCCGGCCGAGCTCCTCGGCGGCCGCTCGTGCCGTCATCGCGTCGGATTCGGCCAGCGCGATCTCGACCTGTGCCTGCAGCAGCGGCAGGCGATGGGGCCCGGTGTCCGGCGTCGCCCGCCAGGTCGGCGTCGGCACCGGTCCGTCCAGAGCCCATCTGATGCCCGTCGCCGCGACCTCGACCTTGCCCTCGGCGAGTCGCAGCAACGACATCGCGGGTTCGGGGTCGGTCCCCAGCGCATGCGCCTCCACGAGGGCCGCCTCAGCGCCTGGGAGGTCGCCACGGCGCAGCCGGATCTCACCGACCTGGTAGAGCGCCGTGCCGACGGCAGCAGGCACGAAGCCCGCGAGCTCGACCGAAGCCTGGCGGGCCTCCGCCTCGGCCTCGAGCCAATCACCGCGTCGACGCTTGATCTCGGACCTGAAGACGCGGCACATGCCGGGATAGCCGTTGATTCCCTCGCGCCGGCACCACCGGTCCTGCGCCTCGGTCCATTCGGCGGCACGGGTCCACTCGCCGATCGAACTGTACGTCTCGATTCCCGTGCAGCAGATGCCCCCTGCGATGTCCGGCTCGATCTCGCCGGAGACGGCCGTGACGGTGGCTTCGTCGACGAGTGCCAGACCCTCGATCACCCGGCCGGTCGAGACGAGTGCCGAGCCGCGCTCCGCCATGGCGAAGGTCTCGAGGTCGCGGTCGTGGTGGCGCCGACCGATGTCGAGGGCCTGAGTGGCGTTGGCGAGGGCGCCGTGCTCATCGCCCACGAGGGCGTCGTGGAAGGCCTGCATCGCTGCGAGCCATCCGTGGCCGGGGTTCTCCGGCACCTGGTCGAGGAGGCCCTGAGCCCGCTTGAGCCACGCGTTGGCGACGGGATAGGCATTGCGGAAGAGGTGGTCACGGGCGAGCGTCACGGCGAGCCGGGCGGCCACGGCGCCGTCGTGCTGCGCGATCGCCGAGGCGAAGGCCCGTTCACGCACCTCGATCGCCATGGGCAGCTTGCCCACCCACCACGCCGCCTGGGCCAGCAGCACGAGGTCGGCGGGCGCGAGCGCCCCCGCCTCGTCCTCGGCGCTGAGCAGGTCGAACGCTTCACGCCACGAGTGGCGCCCGAGCGCCGCCCGGGCGCGTTCGACCGGTGAGCCATCGGTCACATGGGTCATTCTCCCACCGGCAGCACGCCAGGACGCGTGCCCCGGCGACGTCGGACCCGATGTTCGACCTGTCGCTTCAGCGAAGCGACCGATCGAGACGGCACGCGACAGCCCGTCCCCCGTGATCGGGGAACGGGCTGTTCCGAAGCGGGCCGTCGAGCGCCAGAAGCTCGCGAGCGACCTCGCCGTCGGCGCCGGACCAGGGCCGGCGCCGCATCAGCACAGTGACGGAGAGGACGGCAGGTCCGCTCGCGTCAGCGAGCGACCTCGCCGTCGGCGCCGGACGAGGGCCGGCGCCGCATCAGCACAGTGACGGAGAGGGCGGCAGGTCCGCTCGCGTCAGCGAGCGACCTCGCCGTCCACGTAGTCGTCCTCGTCGACCTGGGTCCACGAGAAGAGCTTGCGGAGCTCGCGACCGGTGGTCTCGATGGGGTGGCCCTCGCCCTTGGCGCGGAGCTCGAGGAACTCCTTGGCGCCGTTGTCCTGGTCGTCGATGAAGCGCTTGGCGAAGGTGCCGTCCTGGATGTCGGCGAGCACCGCCTTCATGTTCTCCTTGACGCTCGGGTCTATGACGCGCGGGCCCGAGACGTAGTCGCCGTACTCGGCCGTGTCGGAGACCGACCAGCGCTGCTTCGAGATGCCGCCTTCCCACATGAGGTCGACGATGAGCTTGAGCTCGTGGAGCACCTCGAAGTACGCGATCTCGGGCTGGTAGCCTGCCTCGGTCAGCGTCTCGAAGCCGTACTGCACGAGCTGCGACACGCCCCCGCAGAGCACGGACTGCTCGCCGAACAGGTCGGTCTCGGTCTCCTCGGTGAACGTCGTCTTGATGACGCCCGCGCGGGTGCCGCCGATGGCCTTGGCGTACGACTTCGCGAGGTCCCACGCCTGGCCCGAGGCATCCTGCTCGACCGCGATGATGTCGGGGATGCCGCGGCCCGCGACGAACTCGCGGCGCACAGTGTGGCCGGGGGCCTTCGGCGCGACGAGGATCACGTCGACGCCCTCGGGCGCCTGGATGTAGCCGAAGCGGACGTTGAAGCCGTGGCCGAAGACGAGCGCGTTGCCGGGCGCGAGCTGGTCCTTGACCGACTCGGCGTAGATGTGGCGCTGGAACTGGTCGGGCGCGAGGATGACGACGACGTCGGCCCACGCCGCGGCGTCGGCGACGTTCTTGACCTCGAAGCCGGCCTCCTCGGCCTTGGGCTTGGACTTGGAGTCGTCCTTCAGGCCGACGACGACCTGGACGCCGGAGTCGCGGAGGTTCTGCGCGTGCGCGTGGCCCTGCGAGCCGTAGCCGATGACGGCGACCTTCTTGCCCTGGATGAGCGAGAGGTCGGCGTCCTTGTCGTAGTAGATCTCAGCCATGTTGCGGTTCTTTCTCCTTGGTTGGGTTCGATGAGCGGATGTCGCGACGCGCGTCGCGCCATCCGGGATCAGCTCTTGAAGACGCGCTCGGTGATCGACTTGCCGCCGCGGCCGATCGCGAGGAGGCCGGACTGGGCGATCTCCTTGATGCCGTAGGGCTCGAGGACCTTCAGCAGGGCGGTCGTCTTGCCGGAGTCGCCGGTGACCTCGATCACGAGAGCGTCGGTCGACACGTCGACCACGCGGGCGCGGAACAGGTTCACGGCCTCGAGCACGGCCGATCGGGTCGAGTTGTCGACACGCACCTTGATGAGCAGGTGCTCGCGCTGCACCGACTGCGCGGGGTCGAGCTCGACGATCTTGATGACGTTGACGAGCTTGTTCAACTGCTTGGTCACCTGCTCGAGCGGAAGGTCCTCGACGTCGACGACGACGGTGATGCGCGAGAGGCCGTCGATCTCGGAGTGGCCCACGGCGAGCGACTCGATGTTGAAGCCGCGGCGGGCGAAGAGCCCCGCGACGCGGGTCAGCAGACCGGGCTTGTCCTCGACGAGGAGGGAGAGCACGTGGGTCGACATGTCAGTCCTCCTCCTCGCTGAACGCCGGCGAATGGTCTCGGGCGTACTGGACATAGCTGTTCGACACGCCCTGCGGGACCATCGGCCACACCATGGCGTCGGCCGACACGACGAAGTCGATGACGACGGGGCGGTCGTTCGTCTCGAGCGCGAGCTTGATCGCGGCGTCGACCTCGTCCTCCTTCGTGACGCGGATGCCGAGCGCGCCGTAGGCCTCGGCCATCTTCACGAAGTCGGGCACGCGCACGGTGTCGTGGCCCGTGTTGAGGTCGGTGTTCGAATAGCGCCCGTCGTAGAACAGCGTCTGCCACTGACGCACCATGCCGAGCGAAGAGTTGTTGATGACCGCGACCTTGATCGGGATGTCGTTCAGGGTGCAGGTCGCGAGCTCTTGGTTGGTCATCTGGAAGCAGCCGTCGCCGTCGATCGCCCACACGGTGCGGTTCGGCTCGGCGACCTTGGCGCCCATGGCCGCCGGAACGGCGTAGCCCATGGTGCCGGCGCCGCCGGAGTTGAGCCAGGAGTTCGGCCGCTCGTACTTGATGAACTGGGCCGCCCACATCTGGTGCTGGCCGACACCCGCGGCGTAGACGCCCTCGGGGCCGGTCAGCTCGCCGATCCGCTGGATCACGTACTGGGGAGCGAGGAGCCCGTCGGAGGTGGGCGAGAAGCCGAGCGGGTATTCGTTCCGCAGGCCGTCGAGCGTGGCCCACCAGTCGGAGAGGTCGGGCTCGGTCGTCTTGATGGTCTCCTGGTACGCGGCGAGCAGGTCGACCAGCACGTCCTTCGCATCGCCCACGATCGGCACGTCGGCCGTGCGGATCTTGGAGATCTCGGCGGGATCGATGTCGACGTGCACGACCTTCGCGTCGGGCGCGAAGAGCGCGGCCTTGCCGGTCACGCGGTCGTCGAACCGTGCGCCGAGCGCGACCAGCAGGTCGGCCTCCTGCAGCGCCAGCACTGCCGGCACCGTGCCGTGCATGCCGGGCATGCCCAGGTGCTGCTCGTGCGAGTCGGGGAACGCGCCGCGCGCCATGAGCGTCGTGACGACCGGGGCCTTGGTGGCCTCGGCGAGGGCCAGCAGCTCGTCGGACGCGCCCGCGCGGATGATGCCGCCGCCGACGTAGAGCACGGGCCGCTTGGCCTCGACGATGAGCTGCGCCGCGGCGAGGACCTGCTTGCCGTGCGCCTTGGTGATCGGCCGGTAGCCCGGCAGGTCGAGCTTGGGCGGCCAGCTGAACGAGAACGTGGCCTGCTGGGCGTCCTTCGTGATGTCGACGAGCACGGGACCCGGGCGACCGGTCGATGCGATGTGCGCCGCGGAGGCGATCGTCGCCGGGATGTCCTCGGCGCGCTTGACCAGGAACGAGTGCTTGGTGATCGGCATGGTGATGCCGACGATGTCGGCCTCCTGGAACGCGTCGGTGCCCATGAGGTTCGAGAACACCTGGCCGGTGATCGCGAGCAGGGGCACCGAGTCCATGTGGGCGTCGGCGATCGCGGTGACGAGGTTCGTGGCGCCGGGGCCCGACGTGGCGATCGCGACGCCGAGCTTGCCGGTCGCCGAGGCGTAGCCCTCGGCGGCGTGACCGGCGCCCTGCTCGTGCCGGACCAGGATGTGACGCAGCTTGCGGCTGTCGAGCAGCGGGTCGTAGACGGGGAGGATCGCGCCGCCGGGCAGCCCGAACACGTCGGTGACGCCGAGCAGTTCGAGCGAGCGGACGACGGCCTGGGCTCCGGTGAGCACCTCTGGGCTGCCGTGCGACTGCGACAGGGTGGCGGGCGATGGCACGGGCGCGGATTCCGTGGTCATTCGGTTCCTGTTCATGGTGGACGGTGAGTTCGGGACAGGCGAAACGCCTCAGCCCGTGGTCGCGCCTTCGGCAGCGGAGCGCACGAGCTTGGAGTACTTCGCGAGGACGCCTCGGGTGTAGCGCGGGGGAAGCGGAGCCCAGCCGTCACGGCGGGCTGCCAGCTCGGCCTCGTCGACCAGTAGATCGATGGAACGAGCCGCGATATCGACCCGAATCAGATCACCATCGCGCACGAAGGCGATCGGACCTGCGTCGACCGCCTCGGGTGCTATGTGGCCGATGCACAGGCCGGTTGTGCCGCCGGAGAATCGACCGTCCGTCAAGAGTAGTACATCTTTTCCGAGCCCAGCGCCCTTGATGGCGGCCGTGATGGCGAGCATCTCGCGCATGCCCGGGCCGCCCTTCGGGCCCTCGTAGCGGATCACCACGACGTCGCCGTGCGAGATCTCGCCGTTCGTGAGCGCGTCCATGGCGGCACGTTCGCGCTCGAACACGCGGGCCGGACCCTCGAACGTGGCGGCGTCGAACCCGGCCGTCTTGACCACGGCGCCCTCGGGCGCGAGCGAGCCGTGCAGGATCGTGAGGCCGCCCGTCTCGTGGATCGGGTCGTCGAGCGAGCGGAGCACCTCGCCGTCGAGCGGCGGGATGTCCATCTCGGCGAGGTTCTCGGCGAGGGTCTTGCCGGTGACCGTGAGTGCGTCGCCGTGCATGAGCCCGGCGTCGAGGAGCGCCTTCATGAGCACGGGCAGGCCGCCGCGGCGGTCGACGTCGTTCATGACGTACTTGCCGAACGGCTTGAGGTCGCCGATGTGCGGCACCCTGGCGCCGATGCGGTTGAAGTCGTCGAGCGTGAGCTCGACGTCGGCCTCGCGCGCGATGGCGAGCAGGTGCAGGACGATGTTCGTCGAGCCGCCGAGCGCCATGCCCACCGCGATGGCGTTCTCGAACGCCTTCTTCGTGAGGATCTGGCGGGCCGTGATGCCGGTCTTCAGCAGGTTGACGACGGCCTCGCCCGAGCGGTGCGCGTAGTAGTCGCGTCGGCGGTCGGCCGACGCGGGCGACGCGGAGCCCGGCAGCGACAGACCCAGGGCCTCGGCGACGGAGGCCATGGTGTTGGCCGTGTACATGCCGCCGCAGGCTCCTTCGCCTGGCGCGAACGCGCACTCGATGCGCTTGGCGTCGGCCTCGCTCATCTTGCCGGCCTTGACCGCCCCGACCGCCTCGAACGAGTCGATGATCGTGATGTCCTTCTCGGTGCCGTCCTCGAGGCGGACCCAGCCGGGCGCGATCGAACCCGCGTAGAGGAACACCGACGACAGGTCGAGTCGCGCGGCGGCCATGAGCATGCCGGGAATGGACTTGTCGCATCCGGCGAGCAGCACCGAGCCGTCGAGCCGCTCGGCCTGCATGACGACCTCGACCGAGTCGGCGATGACCTCGCGCGAGACGAGCGAGAAGTGCATGCCCTCGTGGCCCATCGAGATGCCGTCGGAGACGGAGACGGTGCCGAACTGCAGCGGGTATCCCCCGCCGGCGTGCACGCCCTCCTTGGCGGCCTGCGCGAGGCGCGCGAGCGAGAGGTTGCAGGGCGTGATCTCGTTCCACGAACTGGCGATGCCGACCTGCGGCTTGTCCCAGTCGGCGTCGCCCATGCCGACCGCGCGGAGCATGCCCCGGCTCGTGGTGGCCTCGATGCCATCCGTGACGACGCGACTGCGGGGCTTGGGATCGATCTCCGACATATCGTCGAGTCTAGAGGCCTCCGACGGGCCGTTTGGCCGCGGCGGCGGGCCTCCGAGGGCCTGCGTCAGCGGGCGGCGTCGCGCCGATCGGCGAGCAGCTCGAGCAGTTCGGCGACGTCGTCGGGTCCACGCAGGCGAAACGCGGCAAGCGACTTGCCCTGGCCCACCTTGACGCCGACGTCGTCGATGTCGAGCGTCGCGAACGCGTCCTCGTCGGTGATGTCGTCGCCCACGTAGAGCACCGCGTCGGCACCGACGTGCTGGCGGAGCCGGGTGAGCGCCTCGCCCTTGTCGCTCGCTCGCACCGCGAACTCGAGCACGTTCTTCCCGCTTCGGGTCGACAGGCCGGGCAGGGCGGCATCCACTCGTTCGCGTGCGACGCGCTGCAGCGCCGCACCGGCCGTCGCGCTGAGCTTGCGGGTGTGCAGCGCGATCCCGGCGGGCTTGCGCTCGACCCAGGCGCCGTCCGACGAGGATGCCGCGTCCTCGACGATCTCGATGAGCTGCTCGAGGCTCGTCAGCTCGCCCTCCCGCAGGTCGAGCGTGACGCCGCCGCCGTCGAGCTGGAGCTCGACGCCGTGCGACCCGCTCAGCAGCGCCGCGACCGGTGGCGCCGCGACATCCTTCAGGCTGTCGAGCGCGCGCCCGGACACGAGCGCGACGCGCGTGTCGTCGGCGTCGGCGAGCCGTTCGACGGCCGTTCGCGCGCGCTCGGTGGAGCGGGCCTCGTCGGGACGATCGACGATCGGGGCGAGCGTGCCGTCGAAGTCGAGTGCGACGAGCAGCCGAGGCATCTCGGCGAGACGGGCGATCGCGGCGCGCAGGCCGTCCGGCACGCCCGGGGAGATCGGACCGGCGCCGGTGAGCGTTTCGAGGAACGTCGCGGACCAGTTCGCCACGTCGTTGTCGCGCACGCGCTTGCGCAGCGCACGCATCCGTCGAGCGCGCTCGCGCTTGGGCATGCGCGCGGCCTCGACCATCGCATCCTTGAGTCCGTCGATGTCGTGCGGGTTGACGAGCACCGCCTGGCGCAGCTCGTCGGAGGCGCCCGTGAACTCGCTGAGCACGAGCACGCCATCGTCGTCGTAGCGGCTGGCGACGTACTCCTTGGCGACGAGGTTCATGCCGTCGCGCAGCGCGGTGACGAGCATGACGTCGGCGGCGAGGTAGAGCGCCGCCATCTCCTCCCTCGGGTAGCCGTGGTGCAGGTAGGTGATCGCCTGGTGGCCGAGCGTGGAATGGTCGCCGTTGAGCCGGCCGACCTGCAGCTCGATCTCGTCGCGCAGCTGCCGGTACGTGTCGACGCGCTCGCGCGACGGGCTCGCGACCTGGACGAGCGTGGCCTCCTCGACGGAGAGCCGACCGTCTCGCAGCAGTTCGCCGAACGCCTTCATGCGATGGCGGATGCCCTTGGTGTAGTCGAGGCGATCGACGCCGAGCATCACGATGTCGGGATCGCCGAGGCTCTTGCGGATCTCTCGCGCGCGCTCCTGCACCTCGGGCCGGCGGGCCATCTGCTCGAACGCCGCGGCGTCGATCGAGATCGGGAAGTGCCGCGCCACGACATGGCGGACCTTCCCGTCGTCGTCGCGGACGTCGATGACCGTGCCGCGCGTGCGGTAGCCGAAGAGGCGGCGCACCGCGCGCGAGAAGTTGCCCGCGTCGGCGGCGCGCTGGAACCCGATCACGTCGGCCCCGAGGAGCCCGGCGATGACCTGCCGACGCCAGGGCAGCTGCGAGTAGATGCCATAGGCGGGGAACGGGATGTGGTTGAAGAAGCCGATCACGAGGTCGGGTCGGATCTCGCGGAGCATGCGCGGCACGAGCTGGAGCTGGTAGTCCTGCACCCACACCACGGCGCCGTCGGAGGCCGCGTTCGCGGCGGCCTCGGCGAACCGGCGGTTGACGCGGACATAGGCGTCCCACCACTCGCGGTGGTAGCGCGGCGGCGCGATCACGTCGTGGTAGAGCGGCCAGAGCGTGTCGTTGGAGAAGCCCTCGTAGTAGTCCTCGACCTCGTCGGCCGACAACGGCACGGGCACGATGGTGATGCCGTCGTGCTCGAACGGCTCGAACTCGCGCTCTGCGACGCCGGTCCATCCGACCCAGGCGCCGTCGGCGGCGCGCATGACGGGTTCGAGCGCCGTCACGAGCCCGCCCGGCGACGCCTTCCACTGCGTCTGCGCGCCCTCGCCGCCGAGGTAGTCGACCGGCAGTCGGTTCGACACGACCACCATGTCGTAGACGGGGGCGATGTTCGGCGCGGCAGCGTCGGTGGCGGGCTTCACGGCGTCGGGTCCTCCTCGCGGACGGCTCGCGTTTCAGGCTAACAGTCCCCACAGGTCCCACCCCGTGTCCAGCGTTCCGGGCTAGACTGCGAACCCCATGATCCGCATCGGTATGAGCACCACCTGCGTGTATCCACTCGAACCCGAGCATGCCTTCCGTCTCGCGAAGGAGGCCGGGTTCGACGGCATCGAGATCATGGTGACCCAGGAAGTCACCACGCAGCAGGCCGACGGCCTCGTCGAGATGGCCGAGCGCTGGGACCTGCCGATCCTCTCGATCCACGCACCCGTCCTGCTCCTGACGCACTTCGTGTGGGGCCGCGACCCACGGGTGAAGCTCGCGCGCACCGCCGAGCTCACGAAGGCCGTCGGCGCCGACACCGTCGTGGTCCACCCGCCCTTCCGCTGGCAGGCGAGCTACGCGCTCGAGTTCCTCTCGATCGTCCGCGACCTGTCCGCCGAGCACGGCGTCGAGATCGCGGTCGAGAACATGTTCCCGTGGCGTGCCGCCGGCCGGAACATGAAGGCGTACATGCCGGGCTGGGATCCTCGCGACATGGACTGCGACGCCGTCACGCTCGACTTCTCGCACGCCGCGCTGTCGGGCGTCAACAGCCTGCAGTATGCCGAGGACCTGGGCGATCGCCTGCGCCACGTGCACCTCTGCGACGGGTCCGGCGCGATCGGCGAAGGCCAGATCTTCGACGAGCACCTGCTTCCGGGGTACGGCCGCGAGCCGGTCGCCGAGACGCTGCGGATGCTCACCGACCGCGGCTGGGACGGCTCCGTCGTCGCCGAGATCAACACCCGGAAGGCGAAGTCCGAGGGCGAACGGCTCGACATGCTCCGCGAGACCGTCGCCTTCGCCCGCGATCACACCGCGACGATCGACTCCCCCGCGCACGAGTCGCCGCTCCGGCGAGCGATCGACGCGATCCTGCCCGGCCGCCAGGGCTGATTCGCGCGCGGCCGGCGCTCCGGGCTCAGGCCGGCTGCGCGGCGAGCCTCGCCGCGGGCCGGATGGCACGGCGCCGGCCGACGACGAACGCCGTGCCCACCGCGCCGAGCACCGCGAACAGCGCCGTGACCCCGGCCGCGGCCCAGACCGCGGGTCCACCGGCACCCGAGACGATGTGCTGCATGCCCTGCACCGCCCAGGTGAGCGGGAGGAACGGGCTGATCGCCTGGTAGGGACCGCTCACGATCTCGAGCGGGTAGAGGCCCCCGGATGCCGCGAGCTGCAGCACCACGAGCACGAGCGACACGATCGTGCCGGCCCGCCCGAGCCAGGCGCTGAGGAACGCGTGCACGGCCGTGAAGGCGACCGCCAGGAGCGCTGAGCAGGCGAGCGTCTGCGGCAGCAGCGCCCAGTCGACGCCGAGCGCCGTGTGCATGAGCACGACGACCGCGGCGGCCTGCACGAGCCCGACGAGCGAGCCGCGGAAGAGCGTCCGCGCGACGAGCCGACCGGTGGGCGCAGTGCTGGCCAGCGCCTCGCGCGTGAACGGCCGGAACACGAGGAACAGCGCCATGGCGCCGAGCCAGAGTCCGATCGGCCCGAGCAGCATCGCCACGACCTGCCCGACCGAGTCGATCTCGTGGTCGCGCGTGGCCTCCGCCACGACGGGATCGGCCACGACGCCCGCGGTCTCCTCGGGGTCGAGGTCGCTCAGCGACGAGGTGCCCTCGGCGCCCTCGGCGAGGCCGTCGGCGAGCTCCTGCGTGCCGCCCGCGAGCTCGGACGCGCCATCCGCCGAAGCCGAGGCGCCCGCCTCGAGCCGCGTCAGACCGTTCGCGATGCCGCTCACGCCGGTCGCGATGCCCGTTGCGCCGTCGCGGATCTGCGGCGAACCTGCCGCCGCCTGGTTCGCGCCGTCCGAGAGCTGCGAGATGCCCGACTGGAGCCCGTCGACACCCGATCCCGTCCCGGCCACGAGCTGTCGGCCCCCGGCCACGAGTTGGGCGAAGGCATCCGCCGTACCCGCCCGGAGCGCGTCGCCGCCGGCGCCGAGCTGGCTGAAGGCGTCCGCGGTGCCGGCTTGGAGGGCGTCGCCGCCCTCGACGAGCTGGGTGAAGGCCCCGCCGGTCTCCGCGACGAGGGTGTCGCCGCCGTCGGCGAGCGCGTGCGCCTGCGCGGCATAGGCCTCGATCGCCGCCTGGGCGGCGGCACCGGTGGGGTCGGCCTGGATCAGCGCGGGGATCGACGCGGCGAGGTCGTCGGCGGCGTCGGCGAGTGCCGCCACGTTCCCGACGTACTCGCCGGTTCCGGCGGTGATGCCGTCACCCGCGGTGTCGATGCCGTCGACGTAGCTGCCGATGCCCGAATCGACCCCGGATCCCGCGGCGCGGACCCCACCGACGTACTTCGCGATCCCGCCGTCGATGCCGGTCCCGGCTGCCTCGACGCCGCCCACGTACTGAGCGACGCCCGAGGTGATGCCGTCGAGCGCGGCCGCCTGCTGGTCGAGCGTCGCGACACCGCCGGCGAGTTGCTCCACGCCGGCCGTGTACTGGTCGATGCCCGACGCGTAGGCGGAGGCGCCGTCGGCAGCCTGGCTCGTTCCGGCCGCCGCTGAGCCGAGTCCGCTCGCGAGCTGGTCGAGGCCCGTCGAGAGGGAGTCGGCGCCGTCGGCGAGCTGCCCGGCGCCGTCGGCCGCGTCGCCGAGCGACCCGCCGACGGTGACGAGGTTGCCGTAGAGGCCCTCGAGGTACTGCGTCGTCAGCTCGTTGCCGAAGGCCGTCGCGACGGCATCGCCGACCGCGCTGCCGACCACGCCCGCGAGGTATCCGTGCGCGTCATCGGTGCGGATGTCGAGCGAGGCGGTGGTGGGCGCGTCGCCGGAGAGCGAAGTCACCGACTCCGAGAAGTCCGGCGGGATGGTGAGCACCGCGTACGCGTCGCCGGCGGCGAGCGCGTCCGCGGCCTCCTCGTCGTTCGAGATGGTCCAGTCGAAGCCCGTCTGGCCGTCGCCCGTCAACTCGGTGACGAGCTGCCGGCCGGCGAGCACGGGCTGCTCCTCACCGTCGGGCGTGGTCATCGTCACCATCTCGTCGTTGTTCACCACGATCGCGGGGATGGCGTCGAGTCGCTCGTCGGCACCGCCGATCGCGCCGGCGACGAGGCCGGCGACGGCCAGCGGCACGGCGGTCACGACGGCGAGCAGTGCGGCGCGCCGCCCGCGGCGGCGGGCGGGGGTCGGGTCGGTGCGGGTCATCGGCGTGCCTCCAGCGGGCGGGTCACGAGATCGAGCGAGCGGATGCCGCGGCCGTCGAGGGCCGCGCGAGCGGGGGCGAGGTCGGCGCCGGCCGGTGCCGTCGCGACGAGCACCACGCCGGCCGGGACCAAGCGGGCGAGGGCGGGCCACGCCCGATCGCCGCCGGCGCCGTCGAGGTCGACGACGACGGCGCGGGGGCGCTCGGCGAGCGCGGCGGCCACCGACACGAGGAGCCGATCCAGCGGGTCGAGCTCGTCCACCGGGGTGTCGGGGTCGATCGCGCGCGTACGCAGCGCGAGGGGGTCGGCGGACGCGGTCCGCGCTTCGGCGACGCGGCGGAGCGCGGCGTCCGTCGCGGACCGGGTCGAGTCCAGGCGGTACCAGGCTCGGGTCGCGTCGATGCGGGCGGCGATGAGCTCGCCCGCGGTGCCCGCGGCCGCGCCATCCGCCGTGCCGTCGGTGATCGCCACGCGCTGCATGACGGCGCCCGCGTCGGTGGGCAGCGGAAGCCCGAGCACGGCGAGCCGGCCGCCCGCGGGCAGCACCCGCCCGGCGAGCGTCGCGGCGAGCATCCTGCGCTCGGCGGGCCGACCGCGGACCACGAGCGCGCCGCCCCGAGGGAGCTCGATCGAGAGCGGCCCGATCGGCTCGGCCGGGTCGCCGACGAGGAGGTCCTCGGCGAGCACGTCGGCGTCGCGCGCCGCAGCCCACTCGGACTCGGCGAGATGGGCGCGAAGCCCCTCGCCCTCGATGTCGACGTCGGGCAGGATGCGAGCGAGCCACTTCGGCAGCCACCAGGCGCCGCGCCCGGCGAGGGCCATCGCGGCGGGCACGAGCGTCATGCGCACGAGGAACGCGTCGAATGCCACGCCGATCGCGAGTGCGAACGCGATGCCCTTGATCACGCCGGTGCCCTCGGGCACGAACGCGAAGAAGACGAAGAACATGATGAGCGCCGCGGCCGTGACGACGCGCGCCGCATGCTGGAAGCCGTGCACGATCGAGCTGCGCGGCTCCTTCGTCTTGACGTACTCCTCGCGCATGCCCGAGACGAGGAACACCTCGTAGTCCATCGCGAGGCCGAACAGCACGGCCATGAGCAGGATCGGCAGGAAGCTCAGGATGGGCCCCGGCTCGACGTGCATGAGGTCGGCGAGCCATCCCCACTGGAAGACGGCGACCGTCACGCCGATCGCGCCGAACGCCGAGAGCAGGAAGCCGAGCGCCGCCTTGATCGGCACGAACACCGAGCGGAAGACGATGAGCAGCAGGATGATCGAGAGCCCGACGACGATGAGCGCGAACGGGATGAGCGCGTCGGTGAGTCGCTGCGAGATGTCGATCGACACGGCGGTGTAGCCGGTGACGGCGATCGGCGTGCCGAACTCGTCGACGATCTCGTCCTCGAGGTCCCGGATGTCCTGCACGACCTGCTTGGTCTCAGGGTCGGTCGGCGCGCTGTCGGGGACCACCTGGATGATCGCGGTGTCGACGGTCTCGTTGGGCAGGCCGTCGCCCACGTAGGCCACGCCGTCGACCTGGGCGAGTCGCGCGCCGATCGCGTCGAGGTCCTCGAAGATGTCGGTCGTCTGCGTGATGTCGACCGTGACGATGAGCGGGCCGTTGTAGCCCTCGCCGAAACCGGCCGCGATCATGTCGTAGGCCTCGCGCTGGCTCGAGCCGGCCTCGCCCTGGCCGCCGGGCAGGTTCAGGTCGAGGCTCGCGGCCGGGATCGCCGCGGCGCCGAGCAGGCCGACGACGAGCAGCACGAACACGACCGGCGCCTTGAGGACCGTGTCGACCCAGCGGCGGCCGAGCGTCGGACGACCGCCCTCGTCGTGCGCGACGCCGCGGCGGTGCGCACGGCTGCCCGGCTTGGGCGCGAGCCGACCCTTCGCGAGGCCGAGCAGCGCGGGCAGCAGCGTGGTGGCGCCGATGACGGCGATGAGCACGGCGAACGCGGCGGCGACGCCCATGACGCTGAGGAACGGGATGCCGACGACGAGCAGGCCGAGCAGCGCGATGATGACCGTGAGGCCGGCGAAGACGACGGCGCCGCCGGCGGTGGCGACCGCTTCGGCGGTGCTCTCCTCCGGATCCATGCCCCGGGCGAGCTGGGTGCGGTGACGCGACAGGATGAACAGCGCGTAGTCGATGCCGACGGCCAGGCCGATCATGACGGCGAGCATGGGTGCGGTGCTCGAGACAGGCGCGAACGCCGCGACGAGCGAGATGCCGCCGAAGGTCGCGGCGACGCCGAGCAGCGCGGTGAGCAGCGGCATCCCGGCCGCGAGCAGCGAGCCGAAGGTGATGAGCAGCACGACGCCCGCGAACAGCACGCCGAACGCCTCGGTGATGGTCAGGCCGAACGTGGTGTCCTGGAAGACCTCGCCGCCGAAGGCGACCGTCATGCCGGCGTCGCGACCCGCCTCGCCCGTGGCCAGCACGGCGTCGATGGACTCCTGCGTCACGTCGGTGGTCGGGCCGTCGAACTGCACCTGGATGTAGGCGGTGCGCTCGTCGCTCGAGACCTGGTCGCCCGCGTACTCGTCGAACGGTCCGAGCACGTTCGAGACGCCCTCGACGTCCTCGAGGTCGGACTCCATCGCCTCGATGGCGTCGCGATACCGGTCGTCCTCGACGGACTCGCCGTCGGGCACCTCGACGACCGCCTTGGCGGAGGCGCCGGCCGTCTGCGGGAAGACCGCCGCGAGCTGGTCGATCGCGTCCTGCGACTCGGTGCCGGGGATGGCGTACGACTCCTGGAGCTGGCCGCCCAGGCCGATGCCGAGGCCGAGCAGGGCGCCGAGCGCGACCGCCCAGGCGATGATGACGATCCAGGCGCGACGGAAGGCGGCGCGTCCGATGCGGTGCAGGAAGAGGGCCACGGGTTCTCTCTCGGTGGGGGCGGCGTCGGGTCAGGCGGCAGTGGGAGCGAGCAGTTCGCCCACCACGTCGTGGAGGGCGGCGTAGAGCTCCTCGTCGGCGGGCCGCAGTTCCTCGTCGGTGAAGGTGCGTCCGGCGGTGAGCAGGAATGCGGCGCCGCCGAGCGCGATGCCGAGCCGCACCTGGTCGGCGACGCTCTCGCGTGGCTCGCACATGGCCGCGGCGAGCCGACGGACCGACGTGTTGGCGCGCGCGATGATCGGCAGCTCGGAGAGGCTCGGACCCTGGATGAGGAACACGTGCACGGCCTCGCGGTGAACCAGGAGGAGGTCGACGATGCGGTCGACCAGTACGCGGCGTCGCTCGGGGCCGCTCCCTCCGAGGTACTCGTCGAGGACCGCCTCGAACTCGGCCACGGCCGGCTCGATGGCGGCCTCGAGCAGGGCCTCCTTGGAGGCGTAGTGGTAGAGGACGCTGGACTTGGAGTAGCCGGCTCCATCGGCGATGTGCTGCAGCGAGGATGCCGCGAACCCGACGGTCGCGAACTGCTCGAGTGCGGCCTGCTTGAGTTCCTCGGCGGCGCGCACGCGCGACGAGGGCTTGACGTCGGTGGGCATGCGACGAGCGTACTTGACCGATCGGTCAGATCCTGCACGATCGGTCAGCCTTCGCGGCGTTCTCCCAGCCGCGCGCTGTCAACCGGTCGCCGGTGCCGCATGCCGGGCGGTAGCGTTGCGGCATGCGCAAGTACCTCTTCAGTACGGCGGTCCTGAGCTCGATCTTCAGCGCGGTCGGCGTGATCCGCGCCACGACCGCGGGTCCGCGCGACTGGAGGCTCCTGCTCATGTGGGTCTCCTGGGCGGCGACGTTCGCGATCGCGCTGGGCACGGTCGCCGACGAGCAGAAGCGCCGCGAACTGGCGGAGTAGCGCCGGGCGGCGTGTCCGCTCCGGCATCGCGCCGCGCGTGCCGGACACTGGTGAAGACCACCCGCTGCCGAGTCCGCGACGAGTCCGCGACCCGAGCGCCCGACCGAGAGGACACCGATGTTCCGCCGCTGGCGCCGCGCCCGGCTCGCCGCCCAAGCCGCCGCCCACACCGCTGCCGCTCCGTCGCCCCGCGCGACGGCGGCCGACCTCCGCGGCGAGCACATCTTCGAGCTCGTCAACGCCAGGCTCTCCCGGTTCATCGGCCCCGACGGCCAGTGGGCGCTCGTCCGCCGCACCGCCGACGACTCCGACCGCATCTTCCAGGCCATGCTCACGCACCAGATCGCGGCCGAGGTCACGCGCGCGATCCTCGAGGAGCGCGAGCAGGTCGCCGTCGTGGTGCCCGCGGAGGAGGCATCCCTCGCGCTGAGCTGGTCGCCGGCGCCGCTCGTCATGTGGGCCGACCCGGTCGACCTCGGCGCCGACGAGGACGCGATCGACGAGACCGACGCGCCCCGGCCCGCCGAGGCCGACGCGATCGAGGTCGCGCGCGCCGCCTGACCGGCCTCCGGCCGTGTCGGGCGCGACCCGGCACTCCAAATTCGGGCGTCGATTCTTGTACGGCGATTTCGAGCGGCTCCCCCGCCGCCGTTCGTAGCGTGATCGTGGGCTGATCGCCCACCACGCCGATCGACGGGAACCGCATGACCGCCACCCAGTCCCCCGCGCCCGCCTCCGCGCCGGCGCGCAGCCGCGCCCGCACCTCCGCTCGCGACCTCGCCCAGATCGCGGTGTTCGCCGCCCTCATCGCCGCGCTCGGACTGCCCGGCGCATTGTCGATCGGCGGCATGGCGGTGCCCATCACGTTCCAGACGCTCGGGGTCATGCTCGCCGGCGCGATCCTCGGGGCGCGCAAAGGTGCGCTCTCCGTCGTGCTGCTGCTCGCGCTCGTGGCCGCCGGCCTGCCGCTGCTCGCCGGCGGCCGCGGCGGCATCGCCGTGTTCGTGGGGCCCTCGGTGGGCTACCTGATCGGCTGGGTGCTCGGCGCGTTCGTCATCGGCTGGCTGACGGCCCGCCTCCTGCCCCGCTACCGGGTCCTGCCGGCGCTCGCCGCGACCGCGTTCGGGGCATCGTCGTCATCTACCTCGTCGGCGTGCCGGTGTTCGCGGCGATCACGGGCACTCCGCTGACGGTCGCGCTCGTCGGTGCGGCCGTGTTCCTCCCCGGCGACCTGCTGAAGGTCGTGGTGACCGTGCTGGTCGCCAAGGGCGTGCACCGCGCGTCGCCCGGCCTCATCGAGCCGGCGCCGTGGCCGTGGCGCCGCGCGGTGGAGCAGCGCGACGCATGAGCGACTGGCTGCGCGGCCGCGACGAGCGGGTCGCCCTGGCGTTCGGCGGCGACGCCGTGCGCTTCGGCGAGCTCGCTCGTGCGGTCGACGCGGCCGTGCTGCCGTCGGGCAGAGGTCCGGTCGGATGTCCCGTGGGGACCGATGCCGTCGACCTGGTCGTGACCGTGCTCGCGTGCCTCGCGCGCGGCCGCCCGGTGGTCGTCGGTGCCGACCAGGCTGACGCCGATCGCGTCGCCGACGCCCTGCCGGATGGCGCCGAGCTCGCGTTGACGACGTCCGGCTCGACCGCTCGGCACGGCGAGCCGCCCCGCCTCATCGCACGCACGAGCGCCTCCTGGCTCGCGTCCGCCGGGCCGCTCGCGCAGCTCGCGGACGTCGGGCCCGCGGACCGCGTCGCCGTGACCGGACCGCTGCACGTGTCGATGCACCTCTACGCGGTGCTCCACGCCCTCTGGCTCGGCGCGATCGCCACCGACCGGCTGGATGGCGCGTCCGTCGTGCATGCGACGCCCACGCGCTTCGCGCGACTGCTCGAGCGTCCCGACGCGCCGCGCGCCGCGATCGTGGCGGGGGCCGCCATGGACGATCGGTTGCGCGCACGGGTCGCGGAACGCGACATCCGCCTGACGGAGTACTACGGCGCAGCCGAGCTGTCGTTCGTGCTCGCCGGATCGGGCGGCTCGCTCAGCGCGTTCCCCGGCGTCGACGTGGAGCTCCGCCGGAGTGCCGGCGGCGACGAACTCTGGGCGCGGTCGCCGTACCTCGCGCTCGACGTGGTCGGCGGCGAGATGCGACGCGACGACCGCGGCTTCGCGACGGTGGGCGACTTGGCGGAGCGCGCCGCCGACGGCGGCATCCGGGTACTCGGGCGCGGGGATGCGGCGATCACGACGGCGGGCGCGACCGTGCCCGCCGAGTCGCTCGAGGCCCGTCTCGACGCGATCGCCGGTGTCCGCGCCGCTGCCGTCATCGGCGAACCGCACGAGCTGCTCGGCGAGCGCATCGCGGCGATCCTCGAGCTCGACGACGGCGTCTCGCTCGAATCCGTCGTCGCTGCCGCTCGGGCCGAGTTCTCCCCCGTCGAGCTGCCTCGCCGCTGGTTCGTCCAAGAGCTTCCACGGACGGACTCCGGAAAGATCGCGCGCGGTGCGCTGCGCGCCGCGGCCGCGGCCGGCGAGCTCGGGGATGGGCACCCGTGAGCGCCGACCGTCTCGCTCCGGTGATCGTCGCGGCGCGTCGCACCGCGATCGCCACCGCCTCGCGCGGCTTCGCGAACCACACCGTCGACGCCCTCGCCGCGCCGGTGATCGCCGGCGTCGCCGCGGCGGTCGCACCATCCGGCCTGCCCGTCGACGACGTCGTGCTCGGCAACTGCATGGGACCGGGTGGTGACCTCGCGCGCGTGGCCGCGCTGAGGGCGGGACTCGGCGCCGACGTGCCCGGCGTGACCGTCGATCGGCAGTGCGGGTCGGGACTCGACGCGGTCATGCAGGCGGCGTCGCGCGTCCGGGCCGGCGATGCCGCAGTGGTCATCGCGGGCGGTGCCGAGTCGGCGTCGACCGCGCCGCACCGGCACTGGCCGGGTTCGGGCGAGCGCTACACGCGCGCGCCGTTCACCCCCGTCGGCTTCCCCGATCCCGACATGGGCCCGGCTGCCGAGCACCTCGCCCGGGTTCGCCGGATCCCCCGGCACCGGCAAGATGCGTGGGCGGCGCGATCGCACGCGCGGGCGGTTGCGGCACAGGCGGCGGGCGCGTTCGACGACGAGATCGTTCCCGTCGACGGGGTGGCGCGCGACGACCGGCCCCGTGCCTCGATGGATCTCGCCCGCCTCGAGCGGTTCGCGCCGGCGTTCGCGCCCGCGTCCGCCTCGCTCGCGCGGGACGGTGCACGGCCGGGCGGCACGGTCACGGCCGGCAACTCGTGCGGCTTCTCCGACGGCGCCGCGGCGATGGCGGTCACGACGGCCGAGATCGCGCGGGAACTCGGCCTCCCGGCGCTCCGGGTGCGCGCTGCGGCCGTAGCCGGCGGCGACCCCGCGCTCCCCGGGCTCGGTGCCGCGCCGGCCGCGCGCGCGGCGCTCGCCCGCGCCGGCATGACCGTCGCGGATCTCGGTTCCGTCGAGATCACCGAGGCGTTCGCCGCGCAGCTCCTCGCCGTCAGCGACGACCTCGGCCTCGACGAGGAGACGATCTCGGCCGACGGTGGGGCGATCGCGCTCGGCCATCCGTGGGGCGCGTCGGGCGCCATCCTGCTCGTCAGGCTCGCCGCGCGCATGCTCCGCGACGGCGACGACGGCCGCGCCGGGCTCGCCGCGTGCTCGATCGGCGGCGGGCAGGGCATCGCGATGATCGTGGAGCGGGTCGCATGAGCATCATCCGGTTCGACGGCGTCTCGCACGACTTCGGTGACGAACGCGTCGTCGACGGCGTCACGCTCGAGTTCGCCGAACGGCGCGTCGGCATCGTCGGCGCCAACGGCTCGGGCAAGTCCACGCTCGCGCGCATGATCAACGGTCTCGTCACGCCGACCGCGGGCCGCGTCGAGGTCGACGGGCTCCACGTGGCGCGCCACGGACGCGAGGTGCGCCGCCGGGTCGGCTTCGTGTTCACGAACGCCGACACCCAGATCGTGATGCCGACCGTGCGAGAGGACGTCGCCTTCACGCTGCGGCGGCACCGGCTGCCTGCGACGGATGCCGCTGCCCGCGTCGATGCGACCCTGGAGCGCTTCGGACTCGCGGACCTCGCGGACCGGCCCGCGCACCGGCTCTCGGGCGGGCAGAAGCAGCTGCTCGCACTCGCCTCGGTACTCGTCGGCGAGCCGTCGATCGTGATCGCCGACGAGCCCACGACCCTGCTCGACGCGCGCAACGCGCGGCTGATCGCCGAGCACTTCGAAGCGCTCGACGAGCAACTGGTCGTCGTCAGCCACCAGCTCGACCTGCTCGAGTCGTTCGATCGGGTGATCGTCATGGAGGCCGGACGCGTGGTGGCCGACGACGCCCCCCGCCCCGCACTCGACGCCTACCGGGCGCTGATCGGATGAGTCGCACATGATCGGCGTCTACCACCCCGGCACCTCGGTCGTGCATCGCGCCGCGGCACTCGCCAAGCTCGGGCTGCTCGCGGTCGCGGTGACTCTCGTGGCGCTCCTGCCGTCGCTCCACGCACTCGGGATCGCCGCCCCGCTCGTCGTGGGTCTGATTGTGCTCGCCCGCATCCCGGCTCGCCTCGCGTGGCGGCAGATCACGCCGATCCTGTGGCTGCTCGCGTTCGCCGTGCCCGTGCAGTGGATCTTCGCCGGCTGGGAGGCTGCCGCGACGATGGGCCTTCGCCTCGTCCTCGCGGTCGCGCTGGCCGCGGTCTACACGCTCACGACGCCCGTGTCGGCGACGCTCGATGCGATGCAGGCGCTGCTGCGGCCGTTCCGGCGATGGGTTGACCCCGACCGGATCGGGTTGGCGCTGGCGCTCGCCATCCGCTGCGTCCCGCTCCTCGCCGAGCTCGTGCGCGAGGTGCTCGAGGCGCGCAAGGCGCGCGGCGCGGAGGGTTCGCCCACGGCGCTCGCGGTCCCGGTGATCGTGCGCGCCCTGCGCACGGCGGATCACCTCGGCGAGGCGCTCATGGCCCGCGGCGTCGAAGACTGAGACGCGCCGCGGCCGACACGCCCGGCGGTGTCATCGGGGACCGGCAGACTGGTCGATCGCCGACCCGACGGCCGACCGAAGGAGCCACCCACCCCGATGATGGGCGTCACCCATGCCACGAGCGGCGCCGCCGCGTGGATCGCGATCACCAGCACGCTCCCCATCGTCACCTCCGGGGCGTATCCACTCGACCCGTTGGGGGTGCTCGCCGGCACGGCGGTGTGTGCCGGTGCGGCGCTGCTGCCCGACGCCGACCACCACAGCGCGACCATCGCGCACTCCGTGCCGGTCCTCGGTCGGATCGCGACCGGGACGGTCGGCATGCTCTCGGGCGGGCATCGACAGGGCGCACATTCCCCGATCGGCGTCGCGATCGTCGCGGCCGGCGCCTGGGCGCTGACGCTCGCGACCCTCGTGACCGACGAGTTCGGCACCATCGCGATCGGCGCCGGCATCGGCGCGGCCGCCCTGACAGCTTTCGGCCTCAAGGCGCGGGACTTCGTGCGGACGTGGCTCGCCGCGTGGGCGCTGGGGCTGCTGCTCGGCGCGTTCATCGTGCTGTTCGCGCCCGAGCAGGTGGCGTGGTTCCCGCTCGCCGTGACGCTCGGCTTCGTCGTCCACCTCGCGGGCGACTTCCTCACGACCGGCGGACTCCCCGGCCTGTTCTGGCCGTGGGTTCCGCGCCCGCCCGAGACGCTCCATCCGGTGCCCGTGCTCAACCGCGTCTGGATGCCGAACGGCTACATGGCCCTGCCGATCCTCGGCGACACCGGATCGGTGCGAGAGGCACTGCTCGGCGCGCTCCTGGGCGTCTACTGCTTCACCGGCTTCGCGCACGAGGGCCTGCTGCTGCTCGGCGTCGACCTGTACGCGTTCTGGTGAGCCGGATGTCTCAGCTCCCGCCCCATGGCATCGGACGGCCGGGGGCACGTGCGCTGTCGTCGGGCATACGGGGCAACGAGGTGCCGCCGGCGCGGATGCAGAGCCAGCGCAGCTCGCCCGGGCTGTCGGGAAGGGCGCGCCAGGTACGCAGGACCCCTTGCCCGACGCGGACGACGGTGCCGGGTCCCACCGCGACGACGTCGTCGTCGAGCCCCATCTCGCCGCTTCCCTCCAGGAAGACGTAGAGCTCCTCGATCTGCGCGTGCACGTGCCAGTAGCCGGCCTCCTCGCCCGGGGCGAGCGCGTTGGCCGACATCCCGATGTACTGCATCGTCAGGTCGTGGTCGACGATCCGCCTGCCCTGTCGTGACCGGCCTGCGTCGAACCCACCGAAGTGCTCCCGCCACTCCGATGGCGCACCGATCTCCACGACCTCGTAGTCCGTCATCCGCCCTCTCCTCGTGCGACCGTGCTCCCGCTGCCTTGCGATGCACCCACGGACGACAGAAGCCCGGCACGACGCGAATTGCGCGGTGCCGGGCTTCGTTCCGTGCACCCCCAGGGACTTGAACCCTGAACCCACTGATTAAGAGTCAGTTGCTCTGCCGATTGAGCTAGAGGTGCGTTTCGGTGGGATTTTCACAACCCCGAACCGAGGATCAACGGTATCAGGTGGGCATGCCGATCGCGAAATCGTCCCGCGGCCGGGCGTGCCGCGTCATCCGTCGCCGGCTCAGGCCCCGCGGCTAGGCTGAACGGGTGACGGATGCCACGACCCCGCCGGAGCCCGATCAGACCGAGCGCGACGCCGAAGCCGACCTCGACGACCTCGCGCTCGACAACGACCTGGCGCTCGCGCTCGAGCTCGCCGACCTCGCTGATCGCGCCGCGATGGACCGCTTCCGCGCCGTCGACCTGCGCGTCGACACGAAGCCCGACCGCACGTTCGTGACCGAGGCCGACCTGGCGGTCGAGCGCGCCGTGCGCGAGCTCGTCGCACAGCGACGGCCGGGTGACGGCGTGCTCGGCGAGGAGTACGGCACCGAGGGATCGGGCGCGCGGCAGTGGATCGTCGACCCCATCGACGGCACGGCCAACTTCCTTCGCGGCGTGCCCGTGTGGGGTGCGCTCATCGCGCTCACCGTCGACGGAGTGCCCGTCGTCGGGGTCGCGTCGATGCCGGCGCTCGGGCGTCGGTGGTGGGGCGCGCAGGGGCTCGGGGCGTTCACGACGGACGCGCCCGGCGCGCAGCCCCGTGCCATCCGGGTGTCGTCGGTCGGCGAGCTCGCCGACGCGTCGCTGAGCTTCCAGAGCATCGCCCAGTGGCGCGACGCCGGCCGACTCGACCGCCTGCTGGCGCTCGGCGAGCGCGTCTGGCGCGACCGCGCGTACGGCGACCTCTGGTCGTATTGCCTGCTCGCCGAGGGGCTCGTCGACGTGGTCGCCGAGTTCGACCTCAAGCCGTGGGACATCGCCGCCGCGGTGCCCATCGTCGAGGCCGCCGGCGGTCGGGTCACGTCCACGGGCGGCGCCGCGCTCGGCGACGGCAGCGCGCTCGCGACGAACGGTCGCCTGCACGATGCGGTGCTCGAGGTACTCGGCGGCGACAGGGCCTCCGACCGCGCGTGACGCGCGTGGCGTCATCCGCTCCCGGTTCGTCGTACTCTTGACGTGAGGGCCGGGGGGCCTCGAGGGGATGTGCGGCGATGGAGGCCAGACGGCATCGCACGGTGCACCAGCAGCATGAGCTGGGGCCCGACGACGACCCGTACGTCGCGTACCTGCTCTGGCGCGCCGAGCGCGACGCTGCGGCCGCCGAGGCAGGCGATGACCGCGACGACGGCAGCCCCGCCGACGCGGGAGATCGGCCCGTCGCCGCGTCCGCAGCCGTCAGCGCACGCGCGCCCGTGGGCTTCTCGTCGTGGCTGCGCCGGCTCGCGATCTGGAACCGCAAGGCCGGGTGAACCTCGCCACGATCAGGACGCGTCGGTCGCGCTGTCCGACACCGCGGCGCCGTGGTGCCCGTGCGCCTCGCGGATCTCGCGGCGATGCTCCGCGTAGCGCACCGACTCGACGACGATGAGCACACCGCCGGCGACGACCAGCACCGCCAACGCCACGAGCGGCGGCAGCAGCGCCGCGACCGGCGTCGCGGCGAGCACGAGCACGGCCGCACCGAATCGCAGCCACTTGACGCGTCGTGCCACGCGAAGCCAAAAGAACCCGATGCCTGCGAGATAGCACGACACTCCCCCGTACAGCGCTGCGGCCCCGAACAACCCGAGCGGCTTCGCGTCCTCGACGTGGGCGATGACGTCTTCGACACCGAGCGCGGCGAGGACGATCCCGGCGATGAGCAGCAGGTGCAGGTAGGTGTAGCCGTCGATCGCGAGTCCGGCCCGCTCCACGCCGCGCAGGCGTGCGAGCTCGCGTTCGGCCGCGAGCGCCGTCGTGTCGAAGTAGATCCACCAGAGCAGGATCGAGACCAGCATGGCCAGCGCCGAGCCGATGATGATGGGAACGCTCACGGGCTCGCGCGCGGCGCCCACGCCGATGGCGACGATCGACTCGCCGAGCGCGAGGATGATGACCAGCCCGAAGCGTTCCGCCCAGTGCGCGGCGGAGTGCACGCGCCAGTTGCCGCCCGAGGAGGTCAGGTAGGTGAGCAGCACGTCGAGGACGAGCGCGATGAGCCACAGCCAGGTCTGCAGGAGGGGGTCGGCCACGAGCGCGCCCGCGATGAGGAACCCCGACCCGGCGACGAGTGCGAGCGATGTCCGGAGGATCTGGCGTCGGAGGGGCGGATCCTCCGCCGCCGCGATGTAGTAGAGCGTCAGGTGCGTGACCCGCACGACCATGTACGCGATCACGAGCACGAGGGGACCGAACAGCCCGCCAGGGAGGTCGACGTAGGCCTCGGGGATGACGAGTGCCACGACGAACATCGCGATCATCGCGACGGCCATCCCGAGCTTCACGCCGCCCTCGTCAACGTGCGTCTGGTTCGCAAGCCACGCGTACGACACCCACGACCACCAGAGCAGGGTGAGGATGGTGAGCGCCTGGAGCACGCCGATCGCACTGTGCGTCGCCGCCATGTACTGCGTCACCTGCGTGAACGCGAAGACGAACACGAGGTCGAAGAAGAGCTCGAACGTCGTCACCCGGTGCGCCTCGTCGGAGACGCGGAACCCCTTGGCCGGAGCCAGTCGCCACTGCATGCCGAACAGTCTTCCGGCAGCCGCCCCCCACGGGAAGTACCCGCGAGCAGCGGCTAGCGTGGACGGCATGGTGCACGATCTCGCGAACCGCGACGACGTCGAGCGGCTCGTCGTCGCGTTCTACGAGTCCGCGTTCCGCGACCCGCTGATCGGGCCCATCTTCACCGAGGTCGCCCGCATGGACCTCGCCGCCCACCTGCCGATCATGTGCGACTTCTGGGAGACCGTGCTGTTCCGCAGCGGGGCGTACCGGCGCAACGCACTCCAGGTGCACGTCGCTTTGCACGCGCGCCATCCGCTCACCGGCGAGCACTTCGCGCGGTGGCTCGAACTGTGGGATGCCACGGTCGACGCGCTCTACACGGGACCCATCGCGGAGCGAGCGAAGGTGCAGGCGGAGCGCATCGCCGGGTCCATGCAGCGCCGCCTCGCCGGCCGCTCGGGCAGCGCATTCGAGACCGTGGCACGCCAGGAGGCGTGACCCTCGGAGTGAGGCTGTCCGCGCGGTGGCGCTCGCCGATATGCTGGCGCCGCCCCGCATCCCTATGGGGCTCCCATGAATGACAGGACTCCCATGACCACGACCCGAACCATCGCGCGCACCGTCGCGCTCGCCGCCGCCGTCATCGTCGCCGGCACGCTCTCAGGATGCAGCTTGATCGGCGATCTGCTGCCCGCGCCACAGCCCCAGCGCGACGAGACGACGCAGGAGATCACCGAGAGCGGCGACGCCGACGTGTTCACCCTCAAGGTCGGCGACTGCCTCGAGATGCAGGAGGGCGAGCAGGTCGAGACCGTGCCTGTCGTGCCCTGCGACCAGCCGCACACCGACGAGGTCTACCACGACTTCGAGATCGCCGACGGGGAGTTCCCGGGCGATGCCGCCGTGAACACCGCAGCAGAGGAGGGCTGCGTCGCCGCGTTCGAGCCGTTCGTCGGCCTGCCGTACGACTCGTCCGAGCTGTACGTGGCCTGGTATGTGCCCACGCAGGAGTCGTGGGAGGGCATCGACGACCGCATGGTGTCGTGCACCATCACCGACCCGAGCGGACCGGTCACGGGCACGCTCGAGGGCGCCGCGTACTGACGCGGCCACTTTCCAGTCACGACGAAGGCCGCCCCGAACGGGGCGGCCTTCGTCTGGCTCTCCGAGCGTGCGATGACGGCCGATGGTGGAGATGGGGGGAATTGAACCCCCGTCCATCGCTGCAATTCCGCGCCTTCTCCGGGCGCATCCTGTGAAGCGTTCTGCTCGGCCCCGACCCTTGCCACAGGCAGCCAGGTCGACGGGCCCAGCCTGAAGAAAGTCCCGTACGACGCTCAGGCGACGTCGTACAGCGAGTTCCCTAGATGACGCCAGCGACCGGGGCGGGAACAGACCCGGACTGACGGACTATCGGTCTCGCTTAGGCAGCGAGAGCGAAGTCGGACTGCTTCGTATTGGCAGTTATTGGTTCGCAGGGAGCGTTCACGAGATAACCCTGCATCCTCGGCCCGCTTCTCGCAGTCTCACAGGCGATGTCGAAACCGATCATCCCCATGTCGCGCCGTCCGATTCGCATCGGAGGGCGGGCCATCATCGCACGCTGTGGAGTTGCCAACACCGGGCGGCGATCCGTTGAACCGCCTCTTGCCCGGCCTTACAGTCTAGAACAGGCGACGCCGCTCCGCCATTCCCGAGCGGGCACCGACCACTCGAGGAGCCGCATGCCCACGATCATCGCCGTGACCGGTCGCGCCGAGGAACGCATCGAACCCGAGCTGGGCGCGGTCTCGCTCACCGTCGGCAGCTCCGGCGGCGACCGCGACTCGATCCTGCGCTCCGTCGGCGAGTCGCACGAGCGCCTGCTCGAGGAGGTCCGCGAGCTCGACGCGTCGGGCGCGCTCGAATCATGGTCGGCGGGCCAGTTGCGCGTCTGGTCGCATCGCCCATGGAACGCCGAGGGACGCCAGCTGCCGCTCGTGCACCAGGCGAACGCCGACGTCGAGGTGGTGTTCCGCGACCTCGGCGTGCTCGGCACGTGGGTCGGCTCGGTGTCCGGCACGCCGAACGTCGCGGTCGGCGGCATCGACTGGCGACTCACGGATGGCACGCGCGACCGCGTGCAGGAGGCGGCGCAACGCGGCGCCGTCGCCGATGCCGTTCGCAAGGCGGGTGTCTACGCCGAGGCACTCGGGCTGGGCTCGCCGGCGCCGGCCGAGCTCGCCGACCACGGAATGCTGTCGGAACAGCCCGCGCCCATGATGCACAAGGCCAACCTGGTGCGCGCGATGGCGGCGGACGCAGGCGGAGGTCCCACGCCGGAGTTCGCGCCGGCGAAGCTCGTGCTCGAGGCATCCGTCGACGCGCGCTTCACGGCGGAATGACGCCGCGAGCGCGACGTCTCAGCCCCGCTCGATGAGCCAGGTCTCGAGCGCTTCGAGCTCTTGCCGCTGCAGGCCCGATGCGAGGAGGTACTCGCGAGCCGAGCCGTGCTGACGCTCGACTTCGTCGAGCGCCGACTCGAGCGCCTCGCGCGGGCTCCCGCCCATGAGCGTCCGCAACGCCGGGGTGTCGGGCACGCCGTAGCGGCCGATGAGCGCGACCATCTCCTCGAGCCACTCGCCCGCGAGATGCGATTCGGTGAGGACGTAGTCGGCGATGACGGACTCGCGCTCGACGCCGGCGCCGAGCAGGGCCATCGCGACGACCATGCCCGTGCGGTCCTTGCCTGCCGTGCAGTGCACGACGACGGCGCGATCGCCGGCAGTCGGCAGCGCGCGCAGCGCGTCGACGAGGATCGGCGAATGGCGGGTCACGATGCGGTGGTAGAGGGCCTCGAGCGAGATGCCGCGTTCGCCCTGCGACGCACCCGACCCCTCGAAGACGGGCAGGCGGTGCACCTCGACGTCGAGCCCGTCCAGGTCGTCGGGCATGAGGCGCGCCTCATTGTCGTCGCGGAGGTCGATGATCATCCCCACGTCGAGCCGGCGCAGCGCGTCGCGGCCCTCGTCGCCCAGCCGGTGCAGGCCGTCGGAGCGGAACAGCGCACCCCGACGCACGACGCCGTCGCGGGCCGGCAGTCCGCCGACGTCGCGGAAGTTGTACGTGCCCGGCACGGGGATGCGCGTCGAGATCTCCACGGGCGGAGCCTACCCCGCGTGGCTGGGATCATTTCCGAGAAAGTACTTTCCCGAGTGGCAAGTACTTGCTATCCTCCTCCCATGGACCGAGACGACCGCCAGGACGCCGATGCCAACGCTCCGACCCCGGATGCCGCGACCGCGGCGGCGCACCTGCGCGAGGCCGCGGCGGCCGGCCGAACCGTCGCGGTGCAGGGTTCTGCGTCGGCCTCGGCGTGGCTCACCGGGCTCGCCGCGGCATCCGCCATGTACCTGTTCTCACTCGGCTGGTTCGAGCGTTCCGACGAAGGCCCCATACTCGCGCTCTCGCTCGCATTCGCCGCCGTGCTCGGCGTGCTCTCGATCGTCCACCTCCGGCGCCTGCGAGCCGCGAGCCTCGGGTTCTCGCGCCGGTTCGGCATGGCCGTCGGCGGTTGGGGCATCGCCTTCGCGGTCTCCCTCGCGCTCGGGCTGCTGCTGTACCCGGCCTCGCCCGTCTTCTTCGCGCTCGCCGCGATCGCCACCGCCGTCCCGCCGCTGCACGGTTCACTCCGCGAGCTGGTGGTCGTGCGTGGCTGAGCCGGCCCATCCTCGCCACCACCTCGACCCGCTGCTCCAGCGCCCGGTCCCGTTCTCGATCGCCGCGCTGCTGGCCGCTGCCGACGAGGCCGAGTTCGCGTTCGTGCGCGACTCGATCGAGCTCACCGACTCGGCGCTCAGCAAGCAGGCGGCCGCACTCGAGGCCGCCGGGTACGTGGCGATCCGCAAGGGGTTCGTCGGCAAGTTCCCGCGCACCTGGCTGTCGATGACGCCGCAGGGGCGGGCGGCGTTCGCCGCGCACCTCGACGCGCTGCGACGGATCGCCGGCTGAGTGGCGCGCCCTGGGGTGGCGCCCGCCGGGCCTACTCCCCCAGGTTCCGCCGGGAGGCGATGGCGCGATCGGCCTCGCGCTTGTCCTGGCGCTCGCGGAGCGCCTGGCGCTTGTCGTACTCGCGCTTGCCCTTCGCGACCGCGAGCTCGACCTTGGCCCGGCCGTCCTTGAAGTAGAGCGACAACGGGACGAGCGTGTACCCGCCCTCCTTCGTCTTGTGGCTGATCTTCACGATCTCCTGCTTGTGCATGAGCAGCTTGCGCTTGCGGCGCGGCGCGTGATTGTTCCACGTGCCCTCGGTGTACTCGGGGATGTGCACCGCATCGAGCCAGATCTCGCCGCCGTCGATGAACGCGTAGCCGTCGACGAGGGACGCCCGGCCCTGCCGGAGCGACTTCACCTCGGTGCCGGAGAGCACGATGCCGGCCTCGTAGGTGTCCTCGATCAGGTAGTCGTGGCGCGCCTTGCGGTTGGTCGCCACGACCTTCTCACCGCGTTCCCTGGCCACGACCTGCTCCTCGCTTCGAAATGACGGATGCCCCGGGGCATCCGGAAGCACAGCCTGTCAGTCTAGCGTCACACGCGCAGGTACCGGCGGATCGCGATGGCCGCGGAGACCGCCGCGAGCAGCACGCCCACCCCGACGAGCAGGGGCACGACGAGCAACGCGTCACCGAGGTCGACGAAGGTGAACGACAGCGTGTCGGTCAGGTAGCCCTGGACGAAGAACACCACGATCGCGACCACGGCGGCGCCGGCGAGCAAGGACCCGATGAGTCCCGCGAAGACGCCCTCGAGCACGAACGGCGTCTGGATGAAGCGGTTCGACGCCCCCACGAGCCGCATGATGCCGAGCTCCTTGCGTCGCGAGAAGGCCGAGAGCCGGATGGTCGTGGCGATGAGCAGCGCCGCCGCGACGAGCATGATCGCGGCGACCGCCACCGCAGTGTAGCTCGCGGTGTTGAGCACGTTGAAGATCTGGTCGAGGTAGCGGCGTTGGTCGACGACCTGCTCGACGCCTGCGAGGCCGGCGAGGCTCTCGGCGATGACGTCGGACTGCGAGGGGTCGACGAGGTTCACCCAGAACGTCTCGTTGAGCACGTCGGGGGTGACGTAGTCGGCGGCCGGCGTGCCCGCGAACTGGTCCTGGAAGTTCTCGTACGCCTGCTCGCGGTCCTCGAAGTAGTACTCGTCGATGAACGGATCGAGCGTGTCGCTGTTCAGCTGGGCCTCGACGGCCTCCTTCTGCTCGGGCGTCGCCTCACCCTCGACGCAGCCCTCGGCGGTCGACACCGCCGTGCAGAGGTACACCGCGACCTGGGCCCGGTCGTACCAGTAGCCGCGCATCTGCGCGATCTGCAGCTGCAGCAGCGCGGCGGTGCCCACGAAGGTGAGCGAGACGAACGTGACGAGCACCACAGAGATGACCATGGTGGCGTTGCGCCGCAGGCCGTTGGCCGCCTCGGCGAGCACGAGACCGAACCTCACTTGACCGGCCCCACTTCCTGGTCGTCATCGCCGGGGCGTGGCCCGGCGGGGCTGCGCAGGCCGAGTCGCTCGGCGAGCGTGAGGTTGGCGGACTTCTTGGCGCTCGCGGGCGGAGCCGGTCGTCCGGGCGGGCCGTCGGGCTCGGCGTCGTCCCTGCCCGCGGCGGGGATCCGCTCGACCGGCGCGGTCGCCGCCGCCGTGATCGCGGCGGCCTCGTCGGTCACCTCGTCGGTGGCCTCCGGCTCGACGTAGAGCGGCGGTGCGTCGCGCATGACCTCGGCGGTCACCTTCGGGGCGGCGCGCTTCGCCTTGGGGGCGGATGCCGCAGCCGCCGTCTCCTCCGAGCGCAGCGCGGCGACGACCGCGTCGGCGTCCTCGCCGGTGGCCGGGATCTCCGGCGAGGCCGAGTCGAATCCGGATGCGTCCTGCAGCACATCCTCGGCGGTCGCGGGTTTCGCCGTCGGCGCCTTCTTGGTGGTCCGACCGCGGCTCGGCTTCGCCGCCTTCGCCTCGGCCGGAGTCGCGTCGATCTCGGCGGCCTTCGTCGGCGCGCTCTCGGCGGCCTTCGCCGGCGCGCTCTCGGCGGTCTCGGTCGCGGCGGCCTTCGCCGTGTCGGGCTCGGCGGCCTCGGTCGCGGCGGCCTTCGCCGCGTCGGGCTCGGGGGCCTTGCTCTTGCGCGCCGCCGCAACCGCGGCAGCCGCGGCGGCCGCGGTCGCCGCCGTGCTGGCCGCGGCCGACTCACTCGCCGGCGTCGCGGGCGTCGCGGCGGCCGGCTCGACCGCGGGGGCGGGCGCCTCCGCCGGTGCCGCGGTCGCGCCCTTCCGCACCGCGCTCTTGCGGGCGGGCCTCCTGCCGCGCCCCTTCGTCGCGCCCGGTTCGCGCGTCGGCACGACCGATGCCGCGGCGGCCGCGGCATCCGTCGCTTCGATCTCGACGGCGATCGCCTCGGCCGAGATGCCGTAGCCCGCGCTGCGCTCGTCGCGCACGACCTCGCCCGCCGAGAGCTCGATGACGCGACGCTGCATCTGGTCGACGATGCCGGCCTCGTGCGTGGCCATGATCACCGTGGTGCCACCGGCGTTGATGCGCTCGAGCAGCGTCATGATGCCGGCGCTCGTCACGGGGTCGAGGTTGCCGGTCGGCTCGTCGGCGAGCAGGATCTGCGGCTTGTTGACGATCGCGCGGGCGATCGCCACGCGCTGCTGCTCACCGCCGGAGAGCTCGTGCGGCAGCCGCTTGCCCTTGCCGTCGAGTCCCACGAGCCGCAGGGTCTCGGGCACGGCGGTCTGGATGAAGCCGCGCGACTTGCCGATCACCCGCAGCGCGAACGCGACGTTGTCGAAGACGTTCTTGTTCGGCAGCAGCCGGAAATCCTGGAAGACGACGCCCAGGTTGCGCCGGAAGTACGGGACCTTGCGCGTCGAGATGCGCCGCAGGTCCTGGCCGAGCACGTGGATCTGGCCCGTGGTCGGCCGCTCCTCCTTCAGGATGAGCCTGAGGAAGCTCGACTTGCCCGATCCGGACGCGCCGACGAGGAACACGAACTCGCCGCGCAGGATCTCGACCGTGACATCGTCGAGGGCCGGCCTGCTCTGCCCGTGGTAGGTCATGGTGACGGAGTCGAAGCGGATCATCGCGTTCGAGCCTAGGCAGCATCGCTGCGAAATGGGGCAGCGACACCGGAAATCGTGCGGCCGTCACCGACCGTCTGATGACCCGGGCTCAGGCCGGCGTCTTCGCCAGCTCGGCGGCGACCTTCTCGGCCCACGCGTCGATCGCGTCCCAGTCGCGGAAGTCGCCGGTCGGGAGCGCATCGTTCTCGGGCATCCAGTGCAGCATCTTGTGCGGCCCGCGGAGCTTGTCGGGGTCGAGGGCACCGAAGAACACCATGGTGCCGCGCGGGTGCAGTTCGTCCTCGTACTCCTCGAACTGCTTGGGCCGCGCGCCGACGAGCACGTCGTTGCCGTCCTTGTCGACGCGCGCGGTGCCCAGTGGCCCGCTGCTGAAGAGCCAGGTCGGTCGCTGCTCCAGCAGTTCCCGGTTGCGCCGGACGAACTTCCGCGCCTCCTTGCGCCAGTTCGACATGTACGCCGCGCTGCCGATCACGAAGGCGTCGAAGCCCTCGGGATACTCGACGGCGTCGCAGCGCTCGACGTCGACCTCGTGTCCGGCGTCGCGAAGTCGATCGCCGATCCGATCCGCGATGCCCCTCGTCGCACCGTACTTGCTCGAGTACGCGACCAGCACGCGCATGACCCCCACCTCCGCTGTCGGCTCCGATCCGCCTACACCGCCGAACCCTACGCGCCTGCCTCCCGCGCGCTGAGAGCCGAAGGTCCCCTCCCCTCCCCCTGCCGGTGCCGACCCGAGGGGCGTAGGTTGGAGAAGGACCGACCGAGGCTGGGAGGCTTCGATGACCGTTCCGCTCATCGGCGTCGTCGCCGATCGCAAGTCCGCGAGCTCGGGGGCGTGGGTCGACATCCCCACCGACGCGCTCGCCCACGCCTACATCTCCGCGCTGCAGGAGGCCGGCGGTGCACCGCTCATGTTCCCGAGCCTCGACGTGCACCTGGCCGACCCCGACCGGCTCCTCGACCTCATCGACGGACTGTTCCTGCCGGGCGGTCGCGACATCGACGCCGAGCTGTACGCGAACGAGGCCCATCCGTCGAACGACCCGCCGCTGCGCATCCGCGACGAGCTCGAGTTCGCGCTCGTCCGTGGCGCCCGCGAGCGCGGCATGCCGATCCTCGGCGCGTGCCGCGGCATGCAGGTGATGAACGTGGCGCTCGGCGGCACGCTCGAGCAGCACATCGGCGACCGGCTCGACCTCACCCCGCATCGCGCGGTCGTCGGCGAGAAGACCGAGCACCCGGTCGCCATCCACGAGGGCACGCTGCTGCACAGCATCACGCACGACGACGAGTTCGACATCTCGTCGCATCACCACCAGGCCGTCGACCAGCTCGGTGAGGGGCTCGTCGCCTCGGCGAGCGCGCCCGACGGGCTCATCGAGGCGATCGAGACCACCGACGGCTCGTTCTGCCTCGGCGTCCAGTGGCACCCCGAGGAGCGGCTCGATCCCGAGGGCATCACGCTGATCAAGGCGTTCATCTCGGCGGCCCGAGCGCATGCCCGGGCGGAGGCGCCGGTCGAGGCGGTCGCGAAGGCGTCGTGATGCGGATGGCGCGGGGCCGCGCCATCCGTCAGCCGCCGGTTACTCGCCCGACTGCTGCTTCTGCTTGCGCCACTTGATGCCGGCGGCGATGAACCCGTCGAGGTCGCCGTCGAACACCTTCGACGGGGTGCCCTCTTCGTACTCCGTCCGCAGGTCCTTCACCATCTGGTAGGGCGCGAGTACATACGAGCGCATCTGGTCGCCCCAACTCGCGGTGATGTTGCCCGCGAGTTCCTTCTTCTGGGCGGCCTCCTGCTCCTTCTGCAGCAGGAGCAGGCGCGACTGGAGCACGCGCATGGCGGCCGCTCGGTTCTGGATCTGCGACTTCTCGTTCTGCATCGACACGACGATGCCGGTCGGGAGGTGCGTGATGCGCACGGCGGAGTCGGTCGTGTTGACGGACTGGCCGCCGGGGCCGCTGGAGCGGAAGACGTCGACGCGGATGTCGTTGTCGGGGATGTCGACCTCCTGCGCCTCCTCCATGAGCGGGATGACCTCGACTGCGGCGAAGCTCGTCTGCCGCTTGCCGGCCGCGCCGAACGGGCTCATGCGCACGAGGCGGTGCGTGCCGGCCTCGACCGACAGCGTGCCGAATGCGTACGGCGCGTCGATCTCGAAGGTGGCGGACTTGATGCCGGCCTCTTCGGCATAGCTCGTGTCCATGACCGTCGCGCCGTAGTCGTGCTTCTCGGCCCAGCGCAGGTACATGCGCATGAGCATCTCGGCGAAGTCGGCGGCATCCACGCCGCCGGCACCGGCGCGGATCGTGATGACCGCGGGCCGCGCGTCCCACTCGCCGTCGAGGAGCGTCTGCACCTCGAGGTCGCCGATCGTCTTCTCGAGCGAGGCGAGCTCGGCGCGCGCCTCGGCGGCCGACTCCTCGTCGTCGGCCTCCTGCGCGAGCTCGACGAGCACCTCGAGGTCGTCGAGGCGCTGCTCGATGCCGGTGATGCGCGTGAGCTCGGACTGGCGGTGGCTGAGGGCGCTCGTCACCTTCTGGGCCTGCTCGGGGTCGTCCCACAGGTCGGGGGCGCCGGCCTGGTCGCTGAGCTCGGCGATGTCGGCCTGGAGGGCGTCGACGTCGACGACGGCGCGGATGTCGCGGAAGGTGGTGCGCAGGGAGGCGATCTCCTGCGTGAGGTCAAGATCCAACATGGCGCCGTCCAGCCTAGTGGTGCGGCATGTGGGCGGGCTGCGTGCGGCACCTTCCGCGCGGGACCGCGGTGCGGCAGGCTCGTGCCGACGGGAGGCATGCGATGGAGGTCATGGACTGGCTGCTCGACGCAGATCCCGCGATCCGCTGGCAGGTGATGCGCGACCTGGGCGACGAGCCGGCCGAGGAGATCGCGGCCGAGCGTCGCCGGGTCGGCACCGAGGGGTGGGGTGCGCGGCTGCTCGCGCTGCAGGCCGACGACGGGCAGTGGGGTGGCGGCACGTACTCGCCGAAGTGGATCTCGACGACGTACACGCTCCTGCTCCTGCGGCTGCTCGGGCTCGATCCGGAATCACCCCAGGCGCGCGACGCCGTGCGTCGGGTACGGGACGGCGTGACGTGGAAGCGGAGCGGTGACGCGCCGTTCTTCGGCGGCCAGGCCGAGACGTGCATCAACGGGATGGTGCTCCAGCTGGCGTCGTACTTCGGCGAGACCGGCGACCTCGTCGAGGCGCTCATCGACGGGGTGCTCGGCCAGCAGCTCGACGACGGCGGATGGAACTGCGAGGCGCCGCTCCATTCCCACCGTTCATCGTTCAACACCACCATCCTCGTGCTCGAAGGCCTGCTCGAGCGCGAGCGCTCGATCGGCCCGGATGCGGTCATCGCCGCGGCACGCTCCCGGGGCGAGGAATACCTCCTCGAACGCCGGCTCTTCCGCTCGCGCTCGACGGGCGAGGTCATCCGGCCGGCGTGGACCCGGTTCTCGTTCCCGCCGCAGTGGCATTACGACGTCCTGCGCGGCCTCGAGTACTTCCGCTCGGCCGGCGGTGCTCCGGACGACCGGTGCGCCGAGGCGATCGACCTGGTGCGCCGCCGCCGACGCGACGACGGTCGGTGGCCGCTGCAGAACACGCACCACGCGCGCACGCACTTCGAGATGGAGGACGGCGACGGCAACCCGAGCCGCTGGAACACCCTCCGCGCATTGCGGGTGCTGCGCTGGTGGGATGGCGCACGGACTGCGCAGGCATAGCATCGAGAGGATGACCGGCACCGCGCACTCGTTCTCGTGGCGGTCGATCGTCCTCCCTGCGTACCTGCCGACGCTGCTGTTCTCGCTCGGCGAGGGCGCCATGATCCCGGTGATCCCGGTCGTCGCCACCGAGCGCGGCGCCTCCCTCGCGCTGGCGGGCCTCATCGCGGCGATGCTCATGGTCGGCGAGCTGCTCGGCGACCTGCCCGCCGGATGGCTCGTGGCGAGGATCGGCGAGCGAGCGGCGATGATCGGCGCGGCGGCGCTCGCGTCGGCCGGGACGCTCCTCGCCCTCCTGGTGCCGACCACCTGGGCGCTCGGCATCGGCGTGTTCCTGCTCGGCCTCGCGACCGCGGTGTTCGGCCTGGCGCGGCACGCGTTCCTGACGAGCTACGTGCCCGCCGCCGTTCGGGCGCGGGCGCTGTCGACGCTCGCGGGCGTGTTCCGCGCGGGTTGGGCGATCGGCCCGTTCACGGCGGCGGCGATCATCGCGTGGACGGGCTCGTCCGCGGCCGTGTTCTGGGTGCTCGTCGCGTCGTGCGCCGCGGTGGTCGTGGTGCTGCTCGTGCTGCCCGACCCCGAGAAGGTGTTCGGGGCCGCGCTGCGGGCGCGCGCGACATCCGTCACCCCCGTCGGCGGCGCCGATGGCAGCCCAGCGGATGGCGCTGGCGGCGTGTGGCACGCGATCGTCACGTACCGCGGCGTGCTGGCTCGCATCGGCACGGGCGTCGGCGTGTTGGCCGCGCTGCGCGCGAGTCGCACCGTGATCCTGCCTCTGTGGGCGGTCTCCATCGGTATGCGACCGGATGCCGCAGCGCTCGTGATCGGCATCGCCGCGACCATCGACTTCGCGCTCTTCTACGTCAGCGGCCACGTCATGGATCGCCATGGCCGGCTGTGGAGCGCCATCCCCGGACTCGTCGGCCTGTCAGTCGGGCACATCGTGCTCGCGTTCACGCACGACGTTCCCGCCGCCGTCGCCTGGTTCACGGGCGTGGCGATCCTGCTCGGCATCGCCAACGGGCTCTCGAGCGGCGTCATCCTCACGGTCGGCGCCGACCTCGCGCCGAAGGCGCACCCGGCACCGTTCCTGGGCGCCTACCGGACCATCGCCGACGCCGGACAGGCAGCCGCGCCGCTCGCCGTCGCCGCGGTAACGTCGGCGCTGTCGATCATGGTCGCGAGTGCTGCGATGGGCGTGATCGGCCTCGTCGGTGCGGCCATGCTGTGGCGGTGGATCCCGCGGTACGTGCCGCGCCAGCCGCGGCATCCGGCCCCTGATGACGCAGAGCGCGACGAGGGATGGACGCCCGCCGCCGACACCTGACGCCTTCCACATGCCGGCCGTCGATGCAAGCCCGTGGGCCCGGCGCCGCGGCGGCAGTACCGTCGAGCGTGACCCGAAGGATCGCCCGCGCATGAGTACGCCCTCCACGCTCGTCGCCGACCGGTACCGCCTGGTGAAGATGATCGGCGCCGGTGGGATGGGCGTGGTCTGGGAGGCGTGGGACGAACGCCTGCATCGCGCCGTCGCCCTGAAGATGTTGCGAACGCGGCCCGAGCTGACGGATGAGGAGCGGGAGGCCGCGACGAGGCGCGCCATGCGCGAGGCCCGCCTCAACGCCGGTCTGCATCATCCGCATGCCGTACCGGTCTTCGACGTCGTCGAGCACGAGGGCCAGCCGTGCATCGTGATGCAGCTCATCGATTCGACCCCGCTGTCGACGCTGCTGCGCGAGCACGGCACGTTCTCCCAGGCGGAGACCGCGCGCGTCGGCGCCGAGGTGGGTTCGGCGCTCGCGGCCGCGCATCACCGCCGCATCGTGCACCGGGACGTGAAGCCGGCGAACATCCTCATCCGCGAGGACGGCTCGGCGATGATCAGCGACTTCGGCGTCGCGTACGCGCTCGGCGACGCGAGCATCACGGCGACCGGACTGATGTTCGGCACGCCGGCGTACCTGGCGCCCGAGGTGGCGCGGGGCGAGGCGTCGACGTTCGCCTCCGACGTGTTCTCGCTCGGGTCCACGCTCTTCGCCATGCTCGAGGGTGCGCCGCCGTTCGGCACCGACGCCAACGCGATCGCGCTGCTGCACCGCGTGGCTCACGGCGACCTGCCGAAGCCGACCCGCGCCGGACCGCTCGAGCCGCTGCTGCTCGACATGCTCTCGCCCGAGGCGAAGCATCGGCCCGACATGAAGCACGTCGTGTCGGAGCTGACGGCCCTCGAGCTCGAGCCGGAGCCCGAGCCCGCGGTCGCAGCCGCAGACGAGACCGAGGCGGATGGTGCTGCGCCGACGCTCCCGCTCGCCGGCGCCGCCGCGGGCGCGGCTGCTGCTGCGGTGATCGGATCGGCCGCCGAATCGCCCACGCTTGCCCATGACGAGCCGACCGCCGCGACGGAGCGGCTCGACGAGCCACCCGCCGCCGCGGCGCAACCTACGGAACGGCTCACGGACACCGCTCCGGAAGCGACCGGACCGACCGGACCGACCGAGCGCCTCGACGCCACCGCACCCACGGAACGACTGGACGAACCCGCCGGAGAGCGCACGGGACCGACCGAGCGGGTGGCCGCGCCGCCGCTGTTCCCATGGATGGCCGAGCCGGCGCCCGTCGCCGAGTCCGCGCCCGTCGCTCAGCCTGCCGCGCAGCCAGAGGCGGACGCTCCGGCTCGACGACGACGCAGGGGCGCGCTGATCGGCGCGCTTGTCGCCGTCGCACTGCTCGCAGTCGGCGGCCTTCTGCTGTTCACGACGCTCCGACCCAACGACGGCACCGCCGCCGGACCGAGCGCTGAGCCGACCGCGCCGGTGACCGAAATACCGACGGCCACCACGGCCGCACCTGAGTCGTCGGAACCACCGGTCACCCAGCCGCCATCCGCGACGCCGCAGCCCACGCCGACCCCGGCGCCAGAGGCGCCGACCGGCGAGCAGCGCGCCATCCAGATGCTGGTGGACTACTACGCCCTGGTGCCGGGCGACCTCGATGCCGCCTGGCCGATGATGACCGACGACTACCAGGTGAACCACGTCGGAGGCCGCGACGCGTACGGCGCGTTCTGGAGCGAGGTGACCGACGTCGCGATCTCGGCTGTCACCGCATCGAGCCCGAACGATGCGCAGGCCACCCTCACCTACACGTTCGCCGACGGTCGCACCGTTCAGGAGGTGACCGCGTACCGCCTGGTCGACGAGGGCGGCGCGCTGAAGATCGCGGCGACCGAGGTGCTGAGCAGTACCGCCCTGTAACGCCGACTCGAGGCCTGCTCGGTTTTCCTTGACAAGCGCCGTCGGATCGCAGGAGAGTGTGGCGTAGGGTCCGCAGAGCGCCACGAAGCGCGGCGAGTACCAGTGCGCACAACGCCGTCGCATCCACCCCTGGCCGGAGTCGGACCGGTGGGAGTCGTGATGACTGGGAACCGCTTCACTCGGAACCGCCTCGTGCTCGGCGTCGCCGCGCTCGCCCTCGGACTCGCCACACTGAGTCCCATCGGCGCGAACGCCGCGGAGGACGACGAGGCGCTGGACATGTACACGGCCGATGTGACGGCGGCCGAGGCAGCGGACATCGCCGCGGCCGGGTTCGACGTCGTGAACAGCGAGGTCACCGAGGACGGCCTGAGCGTCGACCTCGTTCTGACCGCCTCGGAGGCGAAGGCACTGAACGGGCGCGGCCTGGACGTCAAGGTCAAGAAGAACAAGGACGGCAAGTCGGCGCGGCAGCTGGCGGCCGAGCAGGCCGAAGCCGGCTACACGGTGTGGAGGTCGTGGGACGAGCCGGGCGGCATCCGCGACGAGCTCTACCAGCTCGCCAAGAAGAACCCGCAGCTCGTGAAGCTCGTGGTGCTCGGTCACACGTACCAGGGTCGCGAGATCATCGCGGTCAAGCTGACCCAGGCCGCGAAGCCGACTCCCGACGGCTCGCGCCCGGCGGTGCTGTACAGCTCCACGCAGCACGCCCGCGAGTGGATCTCGACCGAGGTGAACCGCCGACTCCTGCACTACTACATCGACGGCTGGAAGTCGGGCAACCAGGAGGTCAAGAACCTCCTGAAGAACAACGAGCTGTGGTTCGTGCTCGTGGCCAACCCCGACGGGTATCAGTACACCTTCGACACCGAGCGGCTGTGGCGCAAGAACCTGCGCGACAACGACGGCGACGGTCAGATCACCCGGGCCGACGGCGTCGACCCGAACCGCAACTACCCGGCGCACTGGGGCTACGACGAGGAGGGGTCGTCGTCTCAGCCGAACAGCGACACCTACCGCGGACCTGCGAAGGGCTCCGAGCCCGAGACCCAGGCGATCATCTCGTTGTACGATCGCGTCGACTTCTCGTTCCAGGTCAACTGGCACTCGTTCGGGCAGTGGCTGCTGTACGCCGAGGGTTGGCAGACGGGCACGCCCACCGCTGACGACGCGATCTACTACGCGCTGTCGGGCAACCACGACGACCCGGCGATCCCCGACTTCGAGCCGGGGCTCTCGTCCGACGTGCTCTACGTGACGAACGGCGAGACGACCGACTACGCGCACGCCGAACGCGGGACGCTCGGCTGGACACCCGAGCTCGGGGAGGGCGACGATGAAGGCGGGTTCGTGTTTCCCGACGACGAGGACCAGGTGCAGGCGGAATTCGAGCGCACCCTGCCGTTCTCGCTCGACATCGCGAAGTCCGCGGCCAACCCCGTGGAGCCCGTGTCGCACCTCGGCCTGGAGACCAAGCCGTTCTACCTGAAGAGCGACGACACCTACAAGTACGGCCTGCCGCTGGCGAACTTCACGTTCGACTACTCGTACGGCGACCCGCAGGAGGTGCGCGTCATCGCCCGACGGAACCTGGGCGACGTGACGCTCAAGTACTCGATCAACGGCGGCGACCCGATCAGCGCGACGACCGAGGAGTGGACCGGCGGTGACCGCTACGGCGGCCAGACCGGTGTGCACTACGCGGTCATGCGCGGATTCGTCACCGGCACCGATCCCGGCGACGACGTCGAGGTCTGGTTCGAGGGCGGCGGCGAGGTGAGCGACTCGTTCACCTACGAGGCTGTCGGGGAGTCCACCGACGACGTGCTGATCGTGGCCGCCGAGGACTACACGGGCGCCTCGCCCGTGCAGGTCGGCGGGCCGAACTACCTGAGCTCCTACGAGCAGGCACTCGAGGCGAACGGCACGGGCTACGACGTGTACGACGTCGACGAGCGCGGTCGCATCGCGTCGGATGCGCTCGGCGTGCTCTCGCACTACGACGCGGTCATCTGGTACACGGGCGACGATATCGTCACCCGCGAGCCCGGGTGGGGCGCGGGGACCGCCTCTCGCCTGGCCATGGATCAGATCCTCGAGGTCCGCGACTTCCTCAACGAGGGCGGAAAGGTGCTGTACACGGGCCAGTACGCGGGGTTCCAATATTCGACGAACACGGCCCAGCTGTTCGATCCGACGGAGGCGAACGCGCAGTGCACGTCCGACGCGACGGTGGCAGCTCGCTGCCGGCTGCTCCGCGGATCGCCGCAGAGCGACGGGACGCACGACGTGCTGCAGTACTGGCTGGGGGCGTTCCTCGTGAACAGCGACGCGGGGACGAACGACGACGGCGACCTCCTCGACGTGCTCGGTGTGGACACACCGTTCGAGGGCAGCGAGGTCGGCTTCAACGGCGCCGACAGCGCCGAGAACCAACTGCATTCGGACTCGTTCATCACGACGAGCGGCATCCTCGATCCGGCGCTGTACCCGCAGTTCGAGAGCTGGGTCTCTGCGAAGTGGGACCGCGTGGGCGGGCCGTTCGAGCCGCACACCGGCGACTACTACGCCTACTCGCAGATCGCGGATGTCTCGTACAAGCGGATCACCCGCACGCTCGACGTTCCGGCCGGCGGCGCCCAGTTGTCGTTCTGGACGTCGTACAACACGGAGGAGAACTGGGACTTCCTCACGGTCGAGGCGCACACGCCGGGCCAGGACGATTGGACGACGTTGCCCGACCTGAACGGGAACACCACGCAGAACACCGGCGACAGCTGCCCCGAGGGGTGGAACGAACTGCACCCGCAGCTCGACTTCTACCAGACGCTCAACGAGGACGCGACCTGCGAGCCGACCGTCGAGGGCGGCGGTGCGTGGAACGCCGCCTCGGGCGACTCCGACGGCTGGCAGCAGTGGACGGTCGACCTCAGCGGCTACGCCGACGCCGGCCAGGTCGAGGTGTCGATCGCGTACATCAGCGACTGGGCCACCCAGGGTCTGGGCGTGTTCATCGACGATATCGAGGTGTCCACGGGCGAGGGCTCGACCTCGTTCGAGGGAGAGGACTCGAACGGCTGGGTGGTCTCCGGGGCTCCTCCGGGCAGCGCGCCGAACCCGAACGACTTCACCTTCACGACGGCGGCGGGCTTCCCCGAGGCCGCGGTGGTGGCGACGCCGCACTCGCTGTTCAGCGGCTTCGGCTTCGAGGGAATCACGGGTGCCGACGTTCGAGCCGACTGGATGGGTCGCGCGGTGGAGTACCTGCTCACCGATTAGGGGGACGGACTGGCCGACGTGCGCTCAGTGGAACACCGAGCGCGCGTCGGCCGACCTCGAGCGACGGCGCGCCCGCGCGCCTGAAACCCCACGGCGAGACGTCGCACCTGGCCGCCCGGAACAGCCATCCGCGACCTCTCGCGGCACGAAGCGAGCGGATGGCGGAGGGCGCTCAGCCAGGGATGGGCCACGAGCGGGCCGGCGTGGCCAGCGGGGTTTCAGTGGAACACCGAGCGCGCGTCGGCCGTGACCTCGAGGGGCACGGTTACCGGAAGGAACTCCGACGAGATGGGCGCATGCCACGTGGCTCGCAGCGTGACGGTCGCGCTCCGTCCGTCCGCGGAGTCGGCGCGCACGAGCTCGAGGTTCTGCAACGAGTGGACCGCGTCGCCGAGGTAGTCGGTCGCCGCGGCGCGGACCGAAGCGGTGTCGAGGTCGAACTCGAGCCGACCTTCCGCGACCCGGACCTCATCGAGGCGCCAGGACTCCGCAGCCGCGAGCGCTGCGCCGTCGGCGAGCGTGAAGAGCCGCTTGCGCTCCAGGTAGAGCGACGTCGCTGAGACGACCACGAGCACGAGTGCCAGGCCGAGTACGCCGTAGAAGATCGTGAGCAGCAGCGTCGAGCCGCGTTCGTCGGACCGCATCCGATTCATGACGCGCCCGCGAAGCGCGACACCGTGTGCGTCGCGCTCGACTCGAGCCGCACCGTACCGATCGAACTGGACGCCAGCGCCTGGGGCACGAGCGGAAGTGGAACGGCGACCCCCACACGCACCGTCACCCGGGAGCCCGGCTCATCGCACGGCGCAGAACAGGAGACATCGACTGACGCCGAGCCGTCATCCACGCCGTAGTCGGCCAGCACCACGCGAACCGTGCGCGCGACGTCACCAACCGGACCTGCGCCATCCGCCTGGTGCACCGCGACACGGGCCGCTTGCCGCGCCGCACCCTCGACGCCGAGCGCCGCCGCCTGGATCGAGGCCACGGCCAGCACCAGGTAGACGAGCGGCACAAGGAGGATCATGCCCACCGTCAGGAATTCGAGCGACGCGGAGCCGCGCTCCCCGGCGAGCAGGTCACTCGATCGTCTCGAGCGGCGCATGCCCGGTCACCTCCAATCCGCGCTCGGGTCCGAGCAGCCCGACGAGGGGGAGCATGGTGCGCACGGACACGGCGATGGCAGGGACGCCGCCGACCGACGTCGTGGACGCGCTGACGTCACCGGCGCACTCGGCGGAGATCGCGGCCCCGATGAGTGCGCGGGTGCGCTGGACGCCGGCGTCGACGGAAGACCCCGCGAGCGCCGCGTAGCGAGCGCCCTCGGCGGCCGCGTCGAGCACCGTGTTGCGAACGTGAAGCGCCAGCGCGAGTTGGACGACCGCGAGCAGGAGCGCCGTGAGGAGCACGCCGACGAGCACGAACTCGGCGACGGCCGACCCGGTCTCGTCGAGGAGTCGCGTCAGAACCCGGTCACGCGGCCGATCGCCTGGTCGAACACTCCGGACAGCGCCGGACCCGCGAGTCCCCAGATGACGATGACGAGTCCGGCCGTCATGAGCGTGATGAGCACCCAGCCCGGCACGTCCCCTCGCTCGTCGGCGAGGCGTCGGAGGATCCGGTTCGGCATGTGAGGTCCTTTCGATGGGGCGAAGTCGTCGCGGGCGCATCAGAATCCCGCCTGGAGTACGAGGTAGCCGGGGAAGAGTGCGAACGCGATGGTGACGGGAAGGATGAGGAAGATCAGCGGCACCAGCATCGCGATCTCCTTGCGACCGGCGAGCTCGATGATCGTGCGCTTGGATTCGGCGCGCGCATCGCCCGCCTGCGATCGGAGCACGTCGGCGAGCGGTGCACCACGATCGAGGGCGCCCAGAACTTGGTCGAGCGCCCTGCTGAGCGCGGCGTGCTCGAGGCCGTCGCGCAGCTCGGCGAGCGCGGTCGGCAGTGGAACTCCGGCGCCGACCGCGGCCACCACGCGGGCGAACTCGGTGGGGAGTTCCCCGGAACCGGTGCGCGCGACGCGGCGGAGCGCCTCGAGCATGCCCTCGCCGGCAGTCAGGCTCAGGGTGAGGAACTCGAGCATGGTCGGAAGCTCGGATGAGATCCGCGCGAGCCGTCGGCGCGCCGAGCGCTGCAGCAGCCAGTCGCGTGTCACCGCGCCGGCGACCGCGGCGACTGCGGGCACGGCGGCCCGCACCACCGGCGGCATGGCGACGAAGGATGGCGCGAACAACGCGAGTGCGGCGCCGAGCGCGAACGCGAGCCCGGCCCACGCGAGCTGCTCGCCGCGGAACCGCTCGACCGTGGCATCCACCCCGGCTTGGCGGAGACGGCGTGCGACCGTCTCATTGCCCCCGAGCAGGCCGTTGAGCCCGCTGCGGAGTCCTCGCAGCATCGGCATGATCAGCATGCCGAGGACCGAGCCGGGGTCGGCGTCGGGGCGCGACCGCATCGCGCGCGCCTCGGCGGAGAAGTCCGTGATGTACGGCGCGACGCGGTCGACCAGCCGGGCGCGGCCGAGCCGCGGCGTGGAGGCGATGACGAGCCATGCACCGAGCCCCAGCACCGCGCCGAGAGCGATGGCGATCGCGGGGATCGCGCTCAGGTGAACCATCGGCGCTCCTCGGGCAGGCGTCCGAGGCCCAGCATCAGCCGGTAGGCGATGATCGTGACCGCCACGCCGGCGAGGATGAGCACGGTTCCTGCGGACGAGTCGTACGCCGCCAGGGTTTCGGGGCGGCTGGCGAGCACGAGCAGGAGCAGCCACGGAGCTGCCACTCCGAGGCGAGCGGCGTTGCGGATCCACGACTGCCGGGCGACCACCTCGGCGCGCAGGCCGGCATCTTCCCGCAGGTAGGTCGAGAGGCCTCGCAGCACCGATGTGACGTCCGTGCCCCCGACCTCTCGCGCCATGCGGAGCGTCTCGAGGATCCGGTCGGCGACCGGGTCGGCCAGCCGCGCCTTGAGCGAGTCGACCGCTGAGCCGAAATCCCCCGTGCGTCGGAACTCGTCGTCGAAGCCGGCGAACGCCGACCGCGTCGCCGCCGGGCCGAGCTCGGCGAGTGCGCCGATGCTGTCGGGCAGCGACATCCCAGCACGCACGGAGGCGACCAGGTGGTCGACGACGTCGGGCCAGATGGCGCGGTTGGCCGCCCTTCGACGGTTGGCTCGGGACCTGATCACGAATGCGACCACGAGGCCGCCGAGCGCACCTGCGACCGCGGTGAGCACCGGTACGGCGAAGATCGCCTGGGCGAGCGCCGCAGCGACGACGGCGAGGATGATCGCGACGACGACGATGGCCGTGAGGGGCACGCCGGGGATGCCGGCGAGGGCGAGCTCGTCGGCGACGACGGATCGGCGCGGAGGTCGCGGCGATTCTCCGGGTCGCCTCGGCCACATCCAGGTCGATCCGACGAGCAGCAGGCCGACGCCGAGCGTCGCACCGAGCAGTATGCTCACGCCGCCGCTCCCAGCACGATCGCCGGGTCCAAGCCCGCGGCGTTGAACTTCTCGAGGCGAGCCGGGTGCGAACCCGTCGCCGCGAGTTCCCCGCGGTCGAAACCGAAGAGTCGGTCGACCGTGACGGCACCGCCGACGACCTCCCCGGTCGGCGCGGCGATCTCGACGACGCGTCGGTGCCCGTCACGGTCGATGGCGAGGTGCACGACGATGTCGATGCAGCTCGCCACGGTAGGCACCACGAACGCCGAGTCGATGTTGCGACCCGCGAGCAGCGGGAGGGTGCACAGCTTCGCGAGCGCATCGCGTGCCGAGTTCGCATGGATCGTGCACATTCCGGGCACTCCCGAGTTCAGCGCGATGAGGAGGTCGAGACTCTCGGCCTCGCGCACCTCGCCGACGACGAGCCGATCCGGTCGCATCCGGAGCGCCTCCTTGATCAGGCGCCGCAGGGTGATCTCACCCGTGCCCTCGAGGTTGGGTTGCCGGCATTGCATCGACACGAGATCGCGCACGTCGAGGTCGAGCTCGAACGTCTCCTCGACCGTCACGACGCGGTCGGACGTGCGGGCACTCGACATCAGCGCGTTCAGCATCGTGGTCTTGCCCGTGTGCGTCGCCCCTGAGACCAGGATGTTCGCTCCGGCGAGCACGCTCATGCGGAGGAACTCGGACGCCTGCCGGCTCATCGACCCCAGGTCGACCAGCTGCCCCAGCGACCGGATGCGTTGCTGGAACTTCCGCACGTTCACGGCCCAGTGCGACCGCGTGACATCCGGGATGGCGACATGGAGCCGCGACCCGTCGGGCAGGGACGCATCGACGAACGGCGACGACAGGTCGACCCTGCGGCCCGAGTGCTGCAGCATCCGCTCGACGAGGTCGCGCACCTCGCGGTCGGACAGCACGAGCGTGGTCAGTTCGGGCACGCCGGCGCGCGCGACGAAGACCCTCGTCGGCGAGTTGATCCAGATCTCCTCGACCGTCGGGTCGTCGAAGAACGGCTGCAGCGGGCCGTACCCGGTGATGGATGCCACGACCTCGCGCGTCGTGCCGGGCTCGTCGCCGAGCGGGGCGTGCGCGCCGGCGAGCGCGCGCTCGGAGTAGCGACGGACCTCCTCGACGGCGTAGCGCGCGGCGAGCGCATCGTCGCGGGCGAGGTCGACGCCCTCTCGGAGCACCCGACCGCGCACCCGCTCGGCGATGGTGCGCACGGGGTCGGACATGCGCTCCATCTTGGCGATGCGCGCCGATCAGGGTCGGAACTTATCCACACCCGGCGGGCATCACTGCGAGTGATCGCCCACGAGCTCTGTGAATGCCGGCTCGTCGCGGATGGGATCGAGGTCGGAGTCGGTCTGCGCGTGGCCGCGGAACTCCTCCGACATCTCGATGGCCTGCCGGAGGTGGCGCAGCGCCGCCTCGGGCCGGCCGGTCTGCGCCTCGCAGCAGGCGAGGTTGAAGAACAGCAGCGGATACTGCGGGCTGGCGTCCACCGCGACCTCGAGGCGGTCGGCGACCGCCGCGAAGTCCCCCGCCTCGTACAGCGGCACGAGCGGAGCCCAGAGCTCCCACCCGCGGGCGTCGTACGCCTTCCCGGGGGTGCCCTCCACGAGGAGGATCGTCGTCCCGTCCTCCGCGGCGGTGGCCGATCGCGGCGTGCGGGGCGCCGCGGAGACGAAGGTGCCCGCGGGTGCGTCGACCCGTTCGCCGTCGAGCTCGAAGACGGCGTGGCCGCGCAGCACGAGGAAGAGCTCCTCATCGGCGGTGGGGTCGCCCTCGTCGTGGAAGTTGATGATCGTATCGCCCGCCTTGCGGGCGGTCCAGGCGGTCGCTCCGAACGCGCTGATGCCGAGGTGGTGCCGGATGGGCCGGTAGAAGCTCCCGGCGTCCTCCAACTCCTCGATCTCGTCGAGCCTCGCGACCTGATAGGCGGCCACGCCGCACCTCCTGAGTTGGGAACCGGGTCAGACCCCGTCGGCCGGGCGCGGCGGCGGTGGCGCGGCGCTCGCGTCGGCGTGGGGCTGCTCCTGGGCGGGCTTCTTCGGCACGATCCGAAGCTCCGGAGCGCGCGACACGAGCAGCCATGCCGGAAGGATGATCACGCACAGCCACGGCAGCAGGGCGATGTCGCCCGAGACGGCGGCGGCCATGAACAGCGAGATCCAGCCGTCGCGCGTCGCGACGAGCAGCATGCCGATGAGGCCGCACGCCACCGCGAGGCCGAGCGGGAAGCCGGGGATCACAGCGGCCGCGAACATCCCGATCGCGACTCCGATGAACGTCGCCGGGAAGACGCGTCCGCCGCGGAAGGCGGCACTCGCAGCGACGACGAGCGCGGCGATCTTGACGAACGTGATGAGCACGAGATCGCCCGCCGAGTACGCATCAGGGTTCTCGAGCATCTCGCCCATCTGCTCGAGCCCCTTGAACAGCGTGATCGGGCCGCCGAGCAGGCCGAGCAGGCCCAGCACGAAGCCGCCGAGCGTGGCGATCAGGATGGGGCTGCGCAGCGCGTGGAAGGCGCGGTGCACGATGGGCAGCGCCACCACCGCGATGAGTCCGAGCAGCACGGCGACGCACGCGACGAGGATGCCGACGAGCATGTCGAGCGGGTCGACCGTGCTCGGCGGCACGTCGAACACGAGCGGCGGCTGTCCGAGCACGTGCATGGTCGCGGCGCCGGCAGCCGCCGACCCGAGCGGGAGGAACAGCTTGTCCCACAGGGCCCCGCCGCCACGTACCGCGGCGAGCGCACCCGTGAACAGCAGCGCCGCACCGACGGGCGTGCCGAACAGCGCGCCGATCGTGCCCGACGCGGCCATCAACATGGCCAGGCGCGGCGGCACCGCCGGCATGAAGCGGGCGAGCAGCGCGACCGCGAGCGAGACGTTGATCAGGATGATCGGGTTCTCGGGGCCGAGGCTGACGCCACCCGCGAGGCCCAGCACGGTGACGATCGCCATGCTCGGCAGCACGCGCAGCTTCACCGGCGGTTCGAAGAGCTCGGTCGTGGCCGAGTCGGGCCCGCCGTGGCCCGGGATGAACTGCAGTCCCAGCCCCACGAGCAAGCCGGTCGTCGTGAGGACGACGACGATCCACCATCCGCTCGGATCGATGCCGAGCCCCTCGGGCAGCGTGGTCCAGACGTAGTCCTCGATCACGCCCGCGATCGCCTCGAGGCCCCAGAGCATGAGCGCGGTGATGATGCCGATGATGAGCGCCGGCACCGCGAGGAGGGCGAGCTGGCGTGGCGTGGGCGCGGGAAGTTCGGCCTGGTCGGTCCGAGCGTCGGTCATGACCACCTCCTGGCGGGAGAGGTGCGCCATGCTGCGGCGTCGTCGCCGCCCGTCCCCCACCCCACACACTAGGGCGTGAGCGGGTCGACGCGCGCGAGGAAATCCGCTAGATCGTGGCAAGGATGCGGCCCACGCCGAGCACCACGCCCGCGATGCCGAGCAGCAGCAGCCAGATGCGAGCCCGCCCGAGCTCGGGCGCGGCCATCTCGGCGAGCGCGAGAGCCGCAAGCGAGACCGGCACCGTGAACCAGATGCCCGTCACCCACAGGACCACGGAGAGCCCCGCGAGGACGAGCACGGCGGTCTTCACGGCATCGGGCCACTCTCCGTCGGTGCGGCGATGCAGATCCAGTTCGGGGCGGGTCATGGTGTCTCCGCCTTCGACGCTAGGCGGCGCCGGATGTCTCGGGGACGGGCTTGACAGCGCGGGCGCAGCTCCCCCGGCCTCAGTCCAGTTCGGCGAGCTCGTCCTCCGCGTCCTCGACGCCGACCTCGGCGCGGTCGTTCGCGTCGGTCGCGGACTCGTGCTCCCGCCGCGCGGTCCGAGCCTCGCGATCGGCGTCACCCAACTCATCGCGCAACTCGTCCAGGCGCCGCTCGAGCTCGTCGCGCTCCTCGCGCAAGGACTCCAGCCGGCGGGTCGCCGCCTCGAGCCGCTCGGTCGCGGCGTCGAGCGTGCCGCGCGTCTCGTCGGCGTGCTCGCGCGCCTCGCGCAGTGCGGCCTCGGCGCGGTCGCGCGCCGCACGACGCTCGGCCGCGGCATCCGCCTCGGCCTCCTCGTCGCCCTTCGCCGTGCCCTTCGCCGCGTTCTTCTCGACCCCCGGCTCGCCCGTCGTGGGCGCACCGGCTCGCTTCGGCCGTGCTCGCGGCGGTGCAGCGGATGCCTCGCCCGCGACGGCCCCGTCGAGGTCGACGTCGGACCCCACGGCCTGGAGGGCCCGCACGAGCCGCCCCGTCCGCACCACCACGCCGGCGTCCTCGGACACGGTCGCGGCCACGAGCGTCCGCTCGACCTCGTCGAGCACGGCACGCGACGGCGACCGGTCCGCGGCATCCGCCACTTCGACCGCGGCGCGCAGCAGGTCGCCCACGATCTCGCGCCGCTCGGCCACGAGCGCAGTCATCGCGCGACCGTCGCCCGACGCCTGCGCGTCGGCGAGCTCGCCCCCGAGGCCCGCCAGGTCGGCCACCCGGTCGGCGTGCTCGCGCGCGAGCCGGTTCACGATCCAAGCCGACGGCGAGGGCCGCTTGAGCGCGGCGATGCGCTTCGCGAGCGCCGGGTCGCCCGGCTTCGCCTCGGCGGCCCGCGCGTTCCGCGCAGCCGTGAACTCCTCTGGCACGAGCGCGTAGAGCGCATCGGCGGCCTCGGTGAGCGCATCGGTCGTCGCCATGACCCCATCATGGCGCGACCGCCCCACCCTCACACCGTCTCGAGGTACTGGTGCACGAGGCTGACGGCGACCGAGCCCTGACCCACCGCCGACGCGACCCGGCGGATGACGTCATGCCGCACGTCGCCCGCGGCGAAGATGCCGGGCACGCTCGTCTCCTGCGGCAGCGGGTCGCGCTTCAGCTTCCAGCCCTTCGGACGCTCCCCGTTGCGGACGAGGTCGAGGCCGGTCAGCACGAAGCCGTGGTCGTCGGTCTCGACGAGGTCGCGCACGAGGTCCGACCCGGGGACCGCGCCGATGAAGACGAACATGGCGTCGGCCGGCATAGTCGACTCCTCGCCGGTCGTCCGGTCGCGCAGCTGCACCGATTCGAGCCGCTGCTCGCCCGTGAGCGAGCTGATCTCGGTGTGCGGGATCACCGTGATGGTCGGCGCCAGCTCGATCTGGTCGATGAGGTACTGGGACATGCTCTTCGCGAGCGAGTCGGCGCGCACGATGATCGTCACCTGCTCGGCGTAGCGCGACAGGAACATGGCGCCCTGCCCCGCCGAGTTCGCACCGCCCACGACGACCACGCGACATCCGGTGTAGTCCACCGCCTCGCTGGCCGCCGCGCCGTAGTAGACGGATGCCCCGAGCAGCCGGTCCTCGCCGGGGATGCCGAGCGTGCGCGCCTCGACGCCCGTTGCGAGCAGGAGCGCGCGCGAACGCAGCTCGCTGCCGTCGTCGAGCGTGACGATCTTGTAGGTCTCCTCGAGGCGGATGCCGGTGACCGCGAGCGGGCTCAGGATCTCGGCGCCGAGGCGCTTGGCCTGCGTCACCGCGCGACGCGCGAGGTCGGCCCCGCTGATGCCGTGGGGGAAGCCGAGGTAGTTCTCGATGCGCGAACTGGTTCCCGCCTGCCCGCCGGGCACCTCGCGCTCGACGACCGCCGTGCGAAGCCCCTCGGACGCGCCGTACACCGCGGCAGCCAGGCCCGCCGGACCAGCCCCGATCACGATGAGGTCGTAGAACGGCGCCTGCGCGGGCGCGCGCAGGCCGATGCGCTCGGCGAGCGTGTGCAGGTCGGGGCACGCGAGCACCGTGCCGTCGGGCAGGAACACCACCGGCAGCTTCGACTTGCCGTCGCGCGTCGCCTCGACGAGTGCGCGGGCCGCCTCGTTCCGGTCGATGTCGAGCCACTGGTACGGGATCTGGCTGCGGGCGAGGAAGTCCTTGACGGCGTGCGTGGTCGGCGACCACAGCGTGCCGGCCACGCGGATGCCCTCGTAGACCGGTGGGGTGTTGGCGTGCCACTCGTCGAGCAGGTCGTTGAGCACGGGGTAGAAGCGCTCGTCGGGCGGATCCCACGGCTTGAGCAGGTAGTAGTCGAGGTCGATCGCGTTGATGCTCGTGATGGCGGCATCCGTGTCGGCGTACGCGGTCAGCAGCACGCGCTTGGCATCGGGGAAGTGCTCGATCGCCTGGGTGAGGAACTCGGTGCCCGTCATGCCCGGCATGCGCTGGTCGACGACGAACAGCGCGATGGGGGTGTTGCGGCGTTCGAACTCCTCGACCGCCTCGAGGGCCTCCTTGCCCGAGCCGGCCTTCACGATGCGGTACTCGGTGCCGTAGCGGGCCGCCAGGTCGCGGGCCACCGCGTTGAGCACCTGCGGTTCGTCGTCGACGGTCATGATCACGGGTTTGACCATCGGATCACACCTCCTCGGGCTGGGGTGAGGGGTCGTGCCGGGGGTCGCGGTCTTCGTCGTCCGGCGCGAAGTCGATCGGCAGGCGCACGGTGAACCGCGTGCATCCGGGCCGCGACTCGAGGTCGAACTGCCCGTGATGCTTCTTGACGACGATGCTCCGCGAGATCGCCAGGCCGAGCCCCGTGCCCTGGCCGGGCGGCTTCGTCGTGAAGAAGGGGTCGAAGAGTTTCGAGCGGATGTCGGCGGGCACGCCGGGCCCGTCGTCCTCGATCTGCACCTCGACCCAGGGACCCTCGCGGCGCGCCCGGATCGTGAGCGTGCCCACGCCCTCCATGGCGTCGGTGGCGTTGTCGATGAGGTTCGTCCACACCTGGTTGAGCTCGCTCGCGTACGCCTGGATGGTCGGCAGGTCGCGGTCGTACTCCCGCACCACGAGCACACCTCGCTTGAGCTTGTTCTGGAGAATGACGAGCGTGTTGTCGAGGCCCGATCGCACGTCGACGTCCTGCACGGGGGTCTGGTCCATGTAGGTGTAGGTCTTCATCGCCCGCACGAGGTCGACGATGCGATTCGTGCCGACCACGATCTCGGACAGCAGCGAGTAGATCGCCGCCTTCAGCCCGAGCCACTCCACGACCACCGGCAGTTCGTCGGCGCTGAAGACGTCGCAGAGCTCCTCGAGGTCGTCGCGCGAGACGCCGAGGCTCACGAGCGATGGGGCGATCTCGAACCCGGATGGAACGTCGCGCGCCTCGAGCCAGTCCTCAAGCTCGGCCTCCCGATCGCTGCGTTCCACCGCGGCGAAGCGCATCGGCTGGTACGCGCGCTCGGATGCGAGCGCATCGAGCTCCGCAAGCCGGTCGAACTGGGGGTGGTCGAGGCCCAGGCGGCCGACCTGCATCCCCACCTCCTGCAGCCGAGCGAAGACGACGACGGCCTGATCGGCCCCTCTCTGGGCCGCCGAAGCGGGATTGTTCATCTCGTGCGCCATCCCGGCGCTGAGCTTGCCGAGCGAGGCCATCTTCTCCTGCAGGATGAGCTGGTCCTGCATCGTGCCGATCTGCTGCAACGACTCCTCGAGCTCGGCGTTGCGGCTGCGGAACTCCTCCTCCTTGGCGCGGAACTCCTCCTCGCTGCGGCGCAGCGCCTCCTCGGCTGCCTTTCGGTCGCCGAGGTCGCGGAGGATGCCTGTGTAGTAGCGGTCGCCGCGGACCGTCCAGGTCGACAGCGACAGCTCGACCGGGATCTCGTCGCCGGCTTTCGTGAGCGCCGACAGTTCGACGGTGCGGCCGATCAGGTGCGCCTCCCCCGTCTGCGTGAAGTGCGTCAGTCCGGCGCGGTGGAGCTCGCGGTAGCGCTCGGGGATGATGACGAGCTCGAGCTGCCGCCCGATCGCCTCCGCCTCCGTGTGTCCGAGCATGCGGGTGGCCGCCGAGTTCCACGAGAGGATGCGGCCGGTGTGGTCGATCGAGATGATCGCGTCGATCGCCGACTCGATGACCGAGCGGAACCGCTCCTCGGCCTGTGCGCGCTCGCTGATGTCGCGGATGATGCCCGTGTAGTAGCGGTCGGAGTCGAGGAACCACGTCGTGAGCGAGAGCTCGATCGGGAACTCCGTGCCGTCGTTGCGGAGTGCCGCGAGCTCGACGGTCGAGCCGATGACGTGCGTGGGGCCGCCGCTGCTCACGCGGTGGATGGCGGTGCGGTGCCGGTCGCGGAACCGTTCAGGGATGATGAGCTCGAGCTTCTGGCCGACGGCCTCGGCTTCGGTGTGCCCGAACAGCGTGGTCGCGGCACTGTTCCAGCTGCGGATCACGCCGTCCGCGTCGGCGGACACGATGGCGTCGGTGGACGACTCCATGACCGAGCGGAAGTTCGCATCGGACTTCCGGAGCGCGAGCCGTGCTCGCGAGACGGTGACCTGCCGCTCGATGCGCGCGAGGACCTCCCTCGCGTCGAACGGAGTCGAGATGAGGTCGTCGCCCGACTCGAGGGCGCGGACGCGCTTCTCGGTGTCATCGTCGTCGGCCACGAAGACGACGGGCAGGTCCCGACCCTGTCCATGCCGATGAAGGTCGTCGACGAAGTCGAACGGGTCGACGTGCTCGAGCGCCGTGTCGACGATGATCAGGTCGGGCTCGTGCGCGAGCGCGGTTCGCGTCGGCGTCTCGTCGCCCCGCGCCGTGAGCAGGTCGTACCGCCCGCCGTCGAGGATGTGGCGCAGCTCCTCCACTGCGCCGGCATCGTCGTCGGACACCACGAGGATCAGCCCTCGGTCGGCCATCCAGTCCCTCCTCGCCGCGTCCTTGCGATCCGGTCGGTCCTTGAAGGTCAGGTTAACCCCGCCGAGCGGCGCCGGGCCATCACCCGTCCGGGGCGCGCGCCCCTCGCCGACGCCGGACACGGTGATCCGGATGGCGCGGTTGCGCCGGAGCGGCGTCGGCGTCGAGTACATTCGGCCTCGAGCGACGGTGCTCCCGGGGGACGACGAGGAACGGAGGACGGATGCTGACATCCGAATCGGCGGAACCGCAGGAGCACGACACGGCGGATGTGGTCGAGCTGGTCGACCGCATCGTCGCGGAGGAACTCGAGGCCCTGCGACGTGCGTTCGGCGAGGGAGCCGAGTTCGCGATCACCCGCGCGGGCCGTCGTGACGAGACGCTCCACCGCCTCGAGTGCCCCTCCGTCGAGCCGCACCTCGACCGGCGTGCTCGCTGGACCGACGAGCATCGCCGGCGGCTCGCCGCCGACGACACGTACCGCATCCCGCTGCCGGCACTGCTCACGCGGGAGCGCGCGGGCGCGATCTCGGGCATGCGCGGCTGCAAGGTGTGCTGGCCGAACCTGAGCGGCACCGAACCGCGGCCGCTCAAGCGGATCACGGCACGCGGACTGCGGCCCCAGCACGCGGGTCGCGTGATCGCGACACCCACGGGCGAATCGCTGGGGACCATCATCCGCTCGACCCCTCGCCGCGGCGCCGACCTCTTCGGCGTGGAGCACGACGAGATCGAGGTGGTGACGTCGTCGCGCACCATCCGCTATGCCCCCGATGAGGACGTGCACCTCTGGGACCTGCCGAGCGATTCGCAGGCGATCGAGCGCAAGCTCCGTCTGTTCACGCAGCTCGGCTCGGGACCGTCTCCCGCCGCCTAGACTGGGCGAGCACTCGCGGGAGTGGTGAAACCGGTAGACACGCAGGATTTAGGTTCCTGTGCCTTCGGGCGTGTGGGTTCGAGTCCCACCTTCCGCACGCTCGTCCTGACGCCTACGACGGACCGCCGCCGAGGTCGCCGAACAAGAATCCCGAGTGGCGTTCCTTCTGCCGCTCGCGCTCCATCGGGTCGATCTCCTGTGGTTCGCTGCGGTCCTGCTCCGCGGTCGCGTCCGCGCCGCGGCCGCGGGGCGCGGCGGTGGTCTCCTTTCCCAGACGATCCTTGGCGGCCCGCTCGACGAGGACCGGGACGAAGTCGCGCACCGGCCGGCCGTCGTAGCGCTGGTGCTCCTCGTCGACGACCTCATCGACGCGCTCGCGCGTCGCGTCGGGGTACTGCTCCATGAGCCGCGCGGCCACATGCTCCATCGCCTGCTGTTCGTCAGGTCCCGTCGTCATGTCGGAAGTCTGCGACGCCCGACGGCGGGAGCACAAGGAGGTGGGGACGGTGTGCGTGGCGACAGCGGGCGTGCAGGTACGAATCAGGCCGCCAGGGACGCAGCACGCGCGTGCAGCCATGGTGGGTCGTTGTCTTCGACGGGCTCGTGAAGATCGGTCTCCGTCGGGGGCGGCGCGGGCGGCGCTGGCAGCGGAGTGCCGGGTCGACCGACGGGGGTGAAGGGTCGTTCGGGGTGGGTGGTGAGGTGGTGTCCGGCGGGTGAGGTCCACCGGATGGTGCCGCCGGGTTCGTGGACCATTCGCCAGCCGGTGTGGTGTTTCAGGCGGTGGTGGGCGCGGCAGAGGTGGGCGAGGTTGTCGGCGTCAGTGCGGCCGCCGTGCGCCCACGCGGCGGTGTGGTCGAGGTCAGTGGTCGTGGCCCGGCGGGCGCAGCCGGGGAACCGGCAGCCGCCGTCACGGACCCGGACATACCCGGCGAGGTCGGCCCCCGCCCGATAGGTCGTGCGCCCGTAAGAGAGAGCGGCGCCGCTCTCAGGATGCACCAGCAGGCGGTGCAGCGACGGCGCGTGCCCGGCCAGGCGGCGCGCAGTATCGGCGTCGATCGGACCGTACCCGTCCAGCTCGGCGGGTTCGTCGCTGACACCGAGGAGGGTGAGCACGGGCACGGTGACCACGATCTTGCCCGCGACCCGTCCGGTGGCCGCGGCCAGGAGCCGGTCGGGGTGGTCGAGGGTGCCGGAGAGCAGCAGGTCCGCCGCCACATCGGCAGCGCGTTGCGCGGTAGTGCGCGGGTCGGGCCGCTTGGGGTCGCCGGCATCGGCGAGAGCGTCGAGGCGGGCCATGATCGCCACGGCCCGGTCGGCCTGGAGGAACAGGCTGAGCCACGCCATCCCGTCCGGCGCCGGATCCAACGCCACCCGACGATTCAACGCGGCGCGGGCGTGCCGGTCGGACAACGATTCCGGATGGAGGCGTTCCCGGAGCCGGTGCAGCCGACGGCGGAACGCCGCACTGGTCCGGGACCCGGCGTCCATGAGCGCGACCCGTTCGACCTCGTCGGCGGCCTCGCCGGGCAGGGTCGAGGTGACCTCGAGCAGCGACCGGACATGGGCGCCGCTGAGCTCTCCGGCGGCCAGTGCGGCGAGGGTCGCGGCGCGTGGCCCGGCCAGTCGGGTCGCGTCGGCGACCAGCCGGCCCGCGGTCGCCTCGGGCACCACCAGGGTGGTCGCCAGCTCGGCCACGAACGAGCGGGTCGCGAACTCCCGCTGCGCCGCCGTGGACACCTCACCGACACCCTCGAGGCGGGCGTGTCGCACCCTGGCGGACTCGACCAGGCGGAACTGCTCGGCCTGCGCCCACCGCATAGTGCGCTCCAACGACACGACCCGCGCCAACTCCTCCGCCAGCGCCACGTCCTCGGTCGCGGTGCGGTCGACCGAGGGCGTCTGCGCCCCGGCCGACGGTCGGGCGAACGCCTCCTCGAGCCATCCGTCACCGACGAACGCCTCATCGATCAAGTCGCCCTCGCCGGCACCGCCCATCCACTCGAGCAGCGGTGTCGAGGGCGGCGTCATACGAACAGTCAACCAACACCCACCGACATCCGAACGACGCAGGAACACCTGACGAGGGCGAGATTCCAACACCCCGTCCTGCCACCGCCGACCTCCTCTGCCACACTGTCCGCATGCCGAACGCTCCCGTCGACATCGCCGCCGCGCACGCGCTCTGGGACCACTACCGAGCCGCCCACCCGGATCGTGCGACCGATACCGAGCTGCCCTCGGTCGAGCAGTTCGGGGACCATCCCGCGCTCACCGATGAACTGCTCGGGCTGGTGCTCGACGGCGCCAAGCGGGCGACCGCGTCGCTCGTCGCGGAGTTCGCCGCGGAGTCGCAGGCGCTCCCCCGGATCGGCAGCCACTGGATCGCGTGCGATTCGACCGGCCGCCCCCGCGCCATCCTGCGCAGCACCGAGTTGCGGATCGGCACGTTCGCCGACGCTGACGAGGAGTTCGCTCACGACGAAGGCGAGGACGACCGCACGCTCGCCTCGTGGCGAGAGAACCACCGTCGCTATTGGCAGCGCGTCGCACCCCGCTCGGCTTCGAGTGGACCGAAGCGCACGAGATCGTCTTCGAGCGATTCGAGGTCGCCTGGCGCGACGACGGCGACGGCGGGGGCGCCGAATCCGGGATGAGCGCGTAGCATCCAGACAGGCGATCTCGTCCCTGCAGCCACGAGATCGCGCCGCTGACGCCCGACGTGCCGGATCCCGCCGCCGGGCGAGGAGAAGACCCGGGAGGTGGCGGAGTGTCTCAGGAGGCTCGAACCACCGAACCCCCGCGTCCGCCGAGCTCGCCCGGCGAACGCCTCCCTCTCCCGCGGCCCTCCGGGAGGGCGACGGCGAGCGGCCTCCTCGCGGCAGTGCTCGGCCGCATCGCGCCCAACCTGCTGATCCGGATCGCGGGGCGGACCACCGAGGCGGGCATCCCGCCGTTCGTCGACCTCCTGCGCATCGCCGAGCTCTCCGGCAACCTACCCGCGACCGACCCGTCGTCCACGCCCGCCGCGCTCCTGACGCGCTTCCCCCACCTCGCCGAGGTGACGTTCGAGGATGTCGTCGTTCCTGGACCGCACGGCCCGGTGCGCGCCCGCACGTACCGCCCGCCGCATCCCAACGGCATCGGGCTCGTCTGGGTGCACGGCGGCGCCTTCATCGGCGGCGACCTCGATCGCGCCGATGCCCACTGGCCATCTCTCGAGTTCGCGCACCGAGGTATCAGGGTCGTGTCGCTCGACTATCGGCATGCGGTCCGGGGCGTGCACTATCCCGTGCCATCCGACGACGTACTGGCCGGATGGCGCTGGGCCGCGTCGCACGCGCGGGAACTCGGCGTGGCGCCCGGCGCGCTCCATCTCGGCGGCTCCAGCATCGGAGGCAACCTTGCCGCGGGCGTCGCGAAGCGACTCCGCGACTCCCGCCCAGGGACCGACACGATTCCCGCCGGACTCGTGCTCGTCACCCCGTTCCTGCACCCCTTCGGAGCCCCGTGGCCCACCGGGATGCTCGAGCGCATGCGGGCCGCGACCACCAACGCCGTGGTCTCACCCGAGGACCTCACGCACATGGCCTGGAACTACGCGGGACGTCGGAGCGTGCTCGACGACCCCTACGCGTTCCCCGCCAACGGCGACCTCACCGGCCTCCCGCCCACGCTCGTGATCACCGAGGAGATCGACACGATCCGCACCTCGGGGGAGGACTTCGCGGAACGCCTGCGCGCTGCCGACGTGCCCGCAGTCGTGCGCATGACGCCCGGCGCGGCGCACAGCTCGATGAGCCGGCCCGCCGAGCCGACGGCACAGGTCACGCTCGACGCCGTCGCCGAGCACCTGCTCGGTCGGTGGTCACCGCGGGCGGCGTGAACCCACCCGGCTCGCTCGACTCGATCAGGCGCCGGCGCCGGCCCCCACGCCGGCCGGTGCCGGGCAGTACAGCTGGGTGCGTTCGCCCGACCGGTCGACGCGATGCTCGGCCATCGGGGCGCCGCAGATCGGGCATCGAGGGTCGGCCGGCGGCTCGTACGGTGCCTCGGGACGCCCGATTCCCACCTGAGCCGGTCCCGTGAAGGTGTAGACGAAGCGGTTCAGCCGGTTGAAGAACCCGCGCCTGCCTGCGAACGGGTTCGCCAGGACGCCGTCACTGTCGGGATTCCTTCGTGCCATGATGATTAGTATACTAAACGAATGACCAGCCTCGTCGACACCGAGTCGGACGACCTCCTCCTGCTCGAACGGCAGTTGTGCTTCGCGTTGGCCGTGACGTCGCGGTCCGTGATCGCCGCCTACAGGCCGATCCTCGAGCCGCTCGGCCTGACGCATCCGCAGTACCTCGTCATGCTGACGCTCTGGGAACGAGAGCCCCGGTCCCTCAAGGAGATCTCGACCGTGCTCCGGCTCGAACCGGCAACCCTCTCACCCCTCGTCAAGCGGCTCGAGGCCGCCGGCTATGTGTCCCGGGAGCGATCGGCAGACGACGAGCGTCAGCTCGCCCTCCGCCTGACCCCGACCGGGGACGCACTTCGCCGCGAGGCCAGGGCGGTGCCGGAGAAGGTGGTCGATGCCCTGGGCATCGGAATGGACGAGCTCGTCGACCTGCACGCCCGGCTCAGCGCCATCCTGCAGCGCATCTCGCCGCTCACGGACGCCGGGTAGGACTTCCTCAGCCCTCGTCGTTGTAGTACGGCCACGGAAGGAACCGCCGTTCGCCCCGCCGATCCGGCCCCTCGAGCGTGACCTCCCCCGTCGCCGCCCATTCGACACCTCGCGGGAACATCCGGATGAACTCGATCCGACGGAACGTGTCGATGTCGTGGCCGATCGTGATCGTGAACGACCGGCCCGTGCCGTACTCGTTGATCCACGCGATGGGCTGGTCGGTGTTCATGCCGTTCAACTCGGCGATGCCGCCTTCGGGGATCTCGACCGGATAGTGCGACATCGGCCAGACGGGCGCCTTCTCGTAGGCCTCCAGGTCGTCGAAGGTCGTCAGCAGCACCTGAGCACCCTCGTACAGGTTCACGCCCGTGAGGATGTCGTCGCCGGTGACCGTCCAGCGGGCGCTGATCCCGTCCGTGATCGGATGCCGCGGCTCGACGGTGTCGAGCTGCGCCTCGCCCCACGGCCGGGGACGAAGGCCGGTCTCATACGCGCTCAGCTTCGCACCCCGCATGACGTTGTACTCCTCGGGGTAGCCCCAGCGGTCCTCCTGCGCGGCGGAGCCGTGGAACCACACGATGCCCTTACCGTCGTCGTGGACGAACTTCAGGATCGCGGCATCCGTTTCCGCTCCGAATCCGACGGCCTTCTCGAAGAACCCGTCGCGACCCTCGAACACGACGATCAGCACGTCGTACTTGTCGATGATCTCGGCACCGAGGCCGCGCGGGTCTTCGACGACGCGCACCCTGAAACGCCCGGTGTCCTCCAGGAGGGTGGTGATCCACTGGTTGTGCAGCCGGAAGCTGCGGAACTCGTTGTCGTGCTCCCGGGTCATGTGCCCCGAGAGGATGAGCACGTTCAGCAGTTCGGTCATGTGAGGGCTCTCTCATTTCGCGTGTCCGACGTCGTGGTGGACGGTCCTTGGAGGATGGGAGCGAGGACGTGCTGCATCTCCCACCCGTTCAACATGACGCTCGTGGCAGGGTGCGGCGTGAAGTCGCTCTCCACGACGATCCAGCCGTCGTAGTCGCACTCCCGGAGGGCGCGCACGAACTTCGTCGAGTCGACCAACCCGTCCGAAGCTCCCAGCTCGAGGAACCAGCGCGGCACCGCCCGGGATCCGCCCGCCCTCAGCACCCCGTACTCCGCCGCCGGCTGCCGGTACTCCTCGAGATCGTCCACGACGGCGGCGTTCTTGAGCTGGACGTGGACGACTCGATCGGCGTGGCGCTCGAGGAAGCGGACGGGGTCGATGCCGGCGATGGTCAACTCGGCCGTGTCGAGGGTGAGGCCCACCACATCGGGGTCGCTTGCCGCGACGAACCGCTCCAACCCGCCATCCGCCCGGAGCCCGGACAGGAAATCGAAATGGAGCCCGAGCCTTACGCCGTACTCGGCGATCGCCTCGCCGACGAGCTGCCAGGTGGATGCGAGGCGTTCGATGGCGGCGTCGTCGAGCGGTCCCGTGCGACCCGCACCGGCGCACGGGCGAGCGACCAGGACACTCCCGCCGAGCTCTTCGAGCGCCTTCGCGAGCCACCGAGCATGTTCGACGAGCAGGGGCCGCGCCTCGGGGTCGAGCGGATCCGTTCCGTGGGAGAGATCCTCCTGGAACGGCGCGGTCGGATCCCATACCCAGCTGCTCACGGAGTCGAGCGCGGCATCCTCGACGAATTCACGAAAGCCCGCCACCGAGCCGAAGTTGGCAGCGATCTGCGTCGGATTCCCCAGCGGCTCCCAACGCCCGCTGCCGGCGCTCAGCTCGACGCCGGTGAATCCGGAGATCGAGATGACCCGGAGCGCCCGCTCATGTTCGCGGCGCCGGGTGAAATCGTCGAACTGCGGCTTGAACTGGTTGATTCCGTACGACCATCGGATCATCGTCCCGACTCCTCTGCCGCAACGCGCTCGAGGACGTTCTTCGCGTACCAGCGGGCGATCGCGGTGCTCTCGGCGTGGTCCCCGCCGAGCTTGTTCGCCTTGTCGTGCTCGACCGTGAGCCATCGGTCGTAGCCGTTGCGCACGACGGCGCGCATGAAGGCCTCGAAGTCGACGAGGCCGCCCTCGTCGCCCATCTCGTAGAACCAGCGCGGGGTCGTCTCGGCCATGATCTCCGAGTCGGGTCGGCGGCGGTAGTCGCCGATGAGGTCGCGGTGGCGGGTGTCCTTGAAGTGGAACCCGGTCACACGGTCCGCGTACTGCTCGTAGAACTCCACGGGATCCACCGATGCGATGCAGTGCTGGGCGGTGTCGACGAAGAGGTTCACGAACCGGGGGTCGGTGTTCGCGTAGAACGTGTCGAGCTCCTCCTTCGACTGGATGCCGCAGAAGAACTCGTGGTGACATGTCAGTTTCACACCGGCGTCACCCGTGATCTCGCCCACCTTGTTCCAGAGGTCGGCCGTGATCTTGATCTTATCCTCGGTGACCGGCTCCATGTCGTAATAGAGCGTGGCCGGCATCACGATGATGTTGTCGAGCTCGATGCCCGACCAGCGGTCCATCGTGATGCGGAAGTCCTCGAGGATGTTCTCGTGCGTCTCGGGCAGGTGCGGCGCATAGTTCCGAGTGTCGTAGTCGGCCGCGTGGAAGATGTTCACGATGCGTTCGAGCCCACGCTCGCGCACGAACTCCTGGTAGTTCGCCACCGACCCGTACATCCCCATGATCTGGTAGTAGCGGAAGTCGAAGGTGTCGATCGCGTCGTATCCGACCGCCGCGACCTGCTTCAGGAAGCGGTCCATCGTGTCGTGCGATTCCCACTGATCGATCGGGCCGTGCGGCGACTGGCTGCGCCAGTGGTCCATGTAGCTCCACTTCATGGCCGACCTCACGCCCTCGTCGCGAATGCCGCGTCGAAGGACGCGTGCGGGGGCGTGATCTCAGCGAGCTTCCGCACGAAAGCGAGGGCTTCGGGCGCGCCGACCAGCCGGTCCATCCCGGCGTCCTCCCACTCGACGCTCGTCGGCCCGTCGTAGCCGATCGCGTTCAGCGCCCGGAACAGCGGCTCCCACGGCACCTGGCCGTGTGCGGTGGACACGAACGTCCACCCGCGGCGGGGGTTCGCCCATGGCAGGTGCGAGCCGAGCACGCCGTTGCGTCCGTCGAGGTTGGTGATCGATTCCTTCACGTGCACATGGAAGATGTGGTCGGCGAAATCGAGCACGAACGCGACCGGGTCCAGCTGCTGCCACATGAAGTGCGACGGGTCGAAGTTCAGCCCGAAGCTCTCGCGGTGACCGATCGCCTCGAGCGCCGCCTTGGCGGTCCAGTAGTCGTACGCGATCTCGCTGGGGTGCACCTCGAGCCCGAACCGGACCCCCACCTCCTCGAACACGTCGAGGATCGGGTTCCACCGGTCGGCGAAGTCCTGGTAGCCCGCCGCGATCCACTCGTCCGACGCGGGCGGGAACATCGCCACCGCCTTCCAGATCGACGACCCGGTGAACCCGTTGACGGTCCTCACGCCCAGCTTCGCCGCGATCCGGGCGGTGTCCTTCATGTCCTCCGCGGCGCGCTGCCGCACACCCTCGGGATCCCCGTCGCCCCAGACGCGGTCGGACAGGATGTCGCGGTGGCGCTGATCGATCGGGTCGTCGCAGACCGCCTGGCCGGTGAGGTGGTTGGAGATCGCCCACACCTTCAGCCCATTGCGCTCCAGAATGTCCAGCCGGGACTGCACGTATGCGTCGTCGTCCCAACGCGATACGTCGAGGTGGTCACCCCAGCAGGCGATCTCGAGGCCGTCGTAGCCCCACCCCCCTGCGAGCCGCGCCACCTCCTCGAACGGGAGGTCGGCCCACTGGCCGGTGAACAGCGTGATCGGACGAGGCATCCCAGCTCCTTTGCTCTGTCGTCGGTTCGAATTCATCGAGAGGCGGGGACCGAGGCGCCGACCGGGACCCATGCGGAGCCGCGCTCGGAGCTCTGCTCCACCGCATCGAGCACCCGCTGCACCGAGAGGCCCTCCGCGAAGGAGGGGTGCGGGTCAGTGCCCTCGGCGATGGCGGTGATGAGGTCGACCACCTGGTGGCTGAACCCGTGCTCGTAGCCGAGCATGTGACCCGCGGGCCACCACGCTGCGACATAGGGATGCTGCGCCTCGGTGACGAGGATCCGGGTGAAACCCTGCGTCTCGGCCGGGGCGGTGCGGTCGTAGAACCACAGCGTGTTGAGGTCCTCGAGCTCGAACCGGAGGGCGCCCTTGTCGCCGGACACCTCCAACGTCAGGGCGTTCTTGCGCCCCGTCGCGAACCGGGTCGCCTCGAACGAGACGAGCGCGCCGGTCGACAGGCGACCGGTGAAGATCGCGACATCGTCGACCGTCACTTCGCCGTACCCCTCGGCCGCCGTCCCCGACAGGCCCGAGCCGGAACCCTGCAACGGCCGCTCCCTGACGATCGTGTCGAGCACACCCGACACGGCGGTCACGTCCAGACCCGTCACGAACTGCGTCATGTCGATGATGTGCGCGCCGATGTCTCCGAGCGCACCCGAGCCGGCGTGCTCCTTCTGCAGGCGCCACGCCAGCGGCATCTCGGGGTCGACGAGCCAGTCCTGGCGATATGCCGCACGAACCTGCGCGATCCTTCCGACGGCTCCCTGAGCGATGAGGTCGCGAAGGAACGTCACCGCAGGCACGCGGCGGTACGTGAAGCCGACCATCGACCGGACGCCGTGGGCAGCCGCGCGGGAAGCAGCATCCGCCATCGCCTCCGCTTCCGCCACGGTGTTCGCCAGCGGCTTCTCGCAGAGCACGTGCTTGCCCGCCTCCAATGCCGCGATCGCGATCTCGGCGTGCGAGTCGCCTGGCGTCACGATGTCGACGATGTCGATGTCGTCGCGCGCGATCACCGCGCGCCAGTCGGTCGCCGACTCCTGCCAGCCCCAGTGCGCCGCAGCATCCGCCACCGCCTCTGCATTGCGCCCAGTCACGACGGCCATCTCCACCGCCGCGGGCAGCTCGAACACCCTGGGTGCCTGACGCCACCCCACCGAATGCGCAGCCCCCATGAACCCGTACCCGATCATCGCGACCCGCAGGGGCCGGGTCTCGCTCATGTCAACACCAGCTCGCGCTGAACGGGAACCCGGTTGGTCACGTAGCGCCCGGGGCCGCCGTCGACGCCCGGCATGATCTGCATGTAGAGCAGACGCATGGTGAGTGCGACCTCGACGGTGACCTTCTCGCCCGCCGACGGAGCGCGTCCGAGATCGATCAGGATCTCCGGGCGGTCCGCCACGAACCACAGGGTGTCCCATTGCTCGGGGAGCTCCTCGATGCGGTACTCGCGACCGTTGAGCACGAAGCGGAGCTTCTCGGTGGCGATCGGCTCGCCGTTGACGGATGCCGCGACCCCGTCGACCGCGGAAAGCCAGAGGCTGCGGTACCAGGGAAGCTGCACGGAGACGGCGAGGCCGGAATCGGTGCGGCGCACGTCGTCGTCGGCGAACAGGGAATCGTGGGTGGCCATGGCTCCTCCGAGCAGGTCAGACGTACGTGTCGGTGAAGGTCCCGTGCGGAACGGGCGGCTCCGGCTCGAGCCTCTGCACCGTCTCGGGGCTGTACGGGTGGTTGGTGGAGGGCACCGGCTCGTCGGCCGGCGGCATGAAGACGGGCTTGCCGTCGTCGCCGAAGTACATCAGGTCGAGGTCGAACGCGCCCTGGTTCTTCAGGCCGAAGCTGACCCAGTTCTCCTCGAAGGGGGCCCGGGCGAGCTCGTAGCAGCGGAACTTCCAGAACTTCCACTCGCCGTCCTGCTTGAGGAAGTCGATCGCGTACTTGCACCACACCCAGTGCGCCCAGACCTTCTTGCCGAGCACCTCCTCAGGCGAGTACATGTCGGGGAACGCCTCGGCGACCTTCGGGTCGGTAAGGCCCGACTCGGTGCCCGCCATGATCCACACGCCCTTGGCGGTCCTGCCGTCGGCCGCGACCTCGATGACCGGGGTGGTGGTGGCGTGCAGGATGAGCTTTCCGACGGGATGCGGGCGACCACGGTGGTAGTCGGTCACGCTCTTCCAGGTGGTGTACTGCCCCGCGTTGGTGTAGCGCGCGCGGATGCCCTCGGTGCCCTCCTTCACCCACATCGGGATGATCTGCTCGTCCTCGAAGGCGTTGTGCAGGTACATGTAGCGGTTGAACAGGTTCTCCACCTGTCCACGGTCCTCCGCGCGCTGCGCGAGGGCGCGCGCGGCGGCGACCTCCTCGCGCAGGGCGGCCAGTTCCGACTGGAGCTCGGCGAGCGTGGCGGGGGCGATGGTGTCAGACACGTGCGGCCTCCTTGGCAGCGACGGTTTCTTCGATGGCCCTGCGCATGAGGGCATGTTGCTTCTTCACGAGGTCGATGGGGTCGTCCTCGCCGAGGTCGGCGAAGGCGTGACCTTCCCACTCGCTCGAGAGGTAGCCGGTGTAGCCGCCTTCGACGAATTGGCGGACGATCCGCGGGATGTCCATCGCGGGCTCGTTTCCGTTGTCGTCGATGGCGTAGAACTTGGCGTGCACGTGGAAGATCTGCGGCATGATGTCGAGCCACTCCTCGGGCGGCACGAGCCCGTGCATGTTGAAGGCGAGTCGCGTGAAGGGGCCGAAACGCAGGAAGTCGACGCCGTCGGCAGTGAGGACGTCCTCGAACTCCTGGTTGCGCACGTGCATCGGCAACGGCTTGTGCCAGATCTCGTCCATGATCGGGAAGTACTTCTCGTCCATCCCCATCTTGCCAAGGGTCCGCAGCAGGGTCGGCGAGAGGCTGTGCATCGTCGATGAGAAGTCCGCGGTGAAGCCCAGGCGCTCGCTGCCCAGCTCGTCGTACAGCTCGCGGATCTGGACGACCTTGGGGCTGTTGGGCCCTTCCGGCGCGTGGATCTCGTAGCCCAGGTACTGGTCGTACTCCTCCGCGAGCGGGAGCAGGCTGCGCAGCAGTTCCCTCCCCGCGGAACGGATGACGATCCTGCGGAAGCCGAGCGTGTTCGCCGTCTTCAGCTGGCGGGCGAGGAAATCGTGCTCCTCGTCTGGCGTCATGTCGCGGTCCTTGCGGCGACCCATGTCCAGATTCGTGCCGACCGCACTCGCCTCGAGGCCGTACTTCTCGAGGGAGTCGAACCACAGCTTCACGAACTCGTCGTCGACGTCGGGGTACGTGCGCAGGAGCTGGGCGATGTTGAACTCGACTCCGGGGCCGATGCCCTCCTGATGCACGGCGGCGATGAGCGTCTCGGGCGTGTAGAGGCCGGCGGCGAACTCGCTCGTCATCGAGTAGAGGGTGGTGCCGAGCTTGATGCCGGTGCCGGCGATGCCGTCCCGTTCCTGAGCCTGTCGAAGGGCGGTCATGCGGATGCTCCTTGGGTGGTGGGCAGCCAGGCGGCGAGCTGGGCCCGCGCCTCGGCGAGGTCGGTCGTCATGCGCGAGCCGGCGTCGGCGGCGGCAGAACGCTGCACGGCCTGCTCGTCGCGGATGATGTCGAACGGGCTCTGCCAGGAGTTCCAGTGCCAGCCCTCGTACTCGCTCGAGATCGCGCCGTTGTAGCCGTTCTGCACGAGCAGGCGAATGAGGTCGCGCACCGGGACCGACGGCTCCTCGTGCTGGTCGTCGATGCCGAAGAACTTGCCGTGCACGTGCTTGATCCACGGGAAGATCTCGAGCCAGTCGTCCACGCGGGCCGGGCCGAACAGGCCGGTCGCGTTGATGCCCATGTCGATCCCGAGGTCGGGTCGCCCGTGCTGGGCGGCGAGGCCGATGAAGCGACCGAAGCGCTGACCGTGCTCGGCTTGGTCGGCCGGGGGGCCCTGCTGGAAGAACTCGTCCCACAACCCGGTGACGGCGTTCAGCAACTCTTCCGAGGCGCCGCGGCGGCGGTACGCCTCGATGAGCGAGGGCGCGAAACCCGAGACCGTCGCACCCCAGTCCATCGTGAAGCCGAGGAAGGGCGAGCCGACCTTCTCATAGCGGTCGCGCAGCGCCAAGATGCGCGGGTGCGAGGCGTACTGGTCGGCGTGCACTTCGAGCGCGAGCGTGACGCCGTACTCCTCGGCGATGGGGGCGAGCGCCTCCATCGAGTCGGGCGTGATCGAGATCTGCACACGCGCGATCGGGAAGCCGAGCTTCGCCGCGGCGGCGATCTGGCGGCGCATGTACTCCAGCAGTTCGTCCTGCGTGAGCAGGCGATCGCGATGGATGCCGATGTCGGCGTTGACCGCGAGCGAGGTCGTGACCAGCCCCGTCTCGGCGATGAGGTCCTTGAACCAGCCGGCGTAGTTGTCGTCGATCTCGGGGAAGCCGCGGAAGCTCGAGAACCCGATGATCTCCAGGCCCGGGCCGAAGCCCTCGGCCGCTGCCTTGCGGATGAGGCCCTCGAGGTCGTACTCGCGGCCGTGGAAGGCGCGCGTGAAGCTGTAGAGCGTCACGCCTTGGATGGGCGTGCCGAGTTCCGGTCCCTGAGCCTGTCGAAGGTTCATGCCGCCACCGCCTTCTTGGCCCTCATGGTCTTGGAGTCCTTCTCTTCGATGTGCAGCACCTCGTCGGCGCCGATCACGATGTACGGGATGTAGAGGACCAGCTCGACGGCGACCTTGTGCTCGCCATCCTCTGCCACCGGGACATCGCCGGACAGCACCGCCGAATCGGTGGGGAACCACCACTCCTCGGTGTTCGGCACGAGCTCGGCGAACGTGAACGTCCTGCCGTTCATCTCCCACCGGAGCGACTCTGCGGGCGCCTCGACGCCGTCGACGCTGAGCTTCGCGCCGGCGATGCACGACGCCGGGAGCGCCCGGTACCAGGGCAGGCGGACCTCGACCGAGGCACGTGTCCCATCGGTCGTGAGCGTGCCCTGCTCGATGATGCGATCGGGGATCACGTGATTCTCCTGACTACTTTGTCTATGTTTCTACACTCTAATGTCTGAATCAGACAGAAGCAAGCTCTCGGGTGATTCTGCGGGCTCCGCGGACGGCGAGCGCCACCGAGGTGACGGTCGGGTTGCACGCGGTGGCCGTGGGAATCACGCCGTTGCCCGCGACGAAGAGGCCCGGGATTCCCCACACCTCGCTGTCGGGGCTGCACACCGACCTTCCGTCGTCGGTCTCGCCCATGCGGGTCGTGCCCTGGTAGTGCAGCGACGCGCCCAGCGGCATCGTGAACGGCTGGTCGCCGATCGGCTCTCCGACCGCGTTCGCGAGCGCGACGATCTCCTCTCGCGCTCGGTCGAGCACGGCGTGGTCGCGGTCGGTGAGGCGGTAGTGGATCGTCATCGCCGGCATGCCGTAGCTGTCGACCCTGTCGGCCGAGAACTCGACTCGGTCGTCCCACTGCAGATCCTTCGCGCAGAAGAGTCCGAGGCCGACGATCGAGCCCGGCACGACGGGGTCGTCGTCCGCGAGTGGCACGGGCGAAGCATCCAACTGCATGATCTGTCCGTGGAACGGCATGTCGTCGGTGAACGGCACCCAGCTCACGCCGCTCTGCTCGCTGAGCGCTCCGGATGCCGCGACCTGCTCGGCCGCGGGAGCCTCCACATCGCGCAGTCGAGCGGCGTAGACCACCTGCGCCTGGTCGTTGAGCGTGTGTCCGAGCGCGGCGGGCCGAATGCCGGAAACCCACAGCAGCTGCGGAGTCCGCAGCGCGTCTGCGGCGACCACCACGAACCGTGCGCGCACGGCGTGCTCCTCGCCGGAGCGCAGGTCGCGCACCGTCACGCCGACGGCGCGACCCTCTTCCACGAGCACTGTCGTGACCAGCGACTCGTCGAAGAGCGTGAAGTTCGGGTTCTGGCGCGTGACGTCGCCGAGCACGATGTCGGATCCCGACCAGACCAGCCGCCCGTCGGCCCGGCGGTGCACGGCCAGGGGCATGCGCTGCACCCGCGCCCACTCCTCGCGGCCCTCGTCGACCGCCGCGGCGAGCCGCTCTCGGACGAGCGCGGTGAAGGGCGCACCGTCGAAGGCATCCATCGTCACTCCGAGCAGGCGATCCGCCTCGCCGAGCAGCTCGTCGAGGTCGGGAAGGAAGGCGATGCGCTCGCTCCCGCCCGGGCGCGGGCACGCACCTGTCCAGTGGGCTGCCATGCCGCCGACGTTGCTCGAGAAGGCGGCCACCGGAAGGCCATCCTCCCCGTCGAGTCGATAGCCGGTGGGAAGCAGGTAGGTGCCCGGACGTGCGCGACGCATTCCATCGGTCACCGAGCCCGGACCGCGCGTGGTGGCCTCGTCGGCCGCCGGGCCCTGCGAACGCCGCTGCGCCTCCTCGCGCTTCGCCTGGTCCTCGATGTTCTTCACGTGGGCGCCCGGCGGGTCGGACACCGTCGGGCCGACCTCGAACATCGCGATCGAGGCATCCGGCGTCTGCTCGCTCAGGATGCGTGCGTAGGCGGCGCCCGTCGGGCCGCTCCCCACGATGGCGACGTCGACCGATTCGGGGTAGCGAGCCGCTTCGTCTCGCTGCGCTCGCTCAGGACGAGTCATGCCGACGCCGCCACTTCGCGGATGAAGGCGACGGATGCCACGGACTCGACCGTCGGGTAGTACTCCAGGCCGATCGGTCCGTCGTAGCCCGACGCGCGCAGGATTCCGAGGCGCTCCGCCCAGTCGAGCGATCCCGAGCCGGGCTCGCCGCGGCCCGGTGCGTCGGCGAGCTGCACGTACTTGATGAGGCCCTCGGCGTTCGCGAGCTCGGCCGCCATGTCCTCGCCCTCGACAGCCGAGTGGTAGATGTCGTAGAGCACGCCGAAGAACGCCGAGTCCACGCCCTTGGCGACGTAGACGCCCTCGGCGGTGCGGTCCAGGAGCGAGCCGGGGTGGTCGACGCGCACGTTGACCGGCTCGAGCACGAGGGTGATCCCCGACCCGTCGATCTGGGCCACCGCCTTCTGGAAGATCTCGATGAGCTTGTCGAGCTGCACCTGGCGCTTCCACCCGCCGAAGCCGGTGCCGCTTCCCACGACGATGCGCGGGCAGCCGAGGTCTTGCGCGATCGCGACGCCTTCGTCGAGCTTGCGGAAGAACTCGGAGTGGTCCCACGGCGGGATCATGAACTGCGTGCGCGGCTCCGAGAGCTGCGCAGTGAGCTGCGTGCCGGTCTCTTCGAGCGCCGCTTTGAGGGCAGGGAGGTCCTTCGGCTGCGACGGCGCGTCCGAACCTGTCGGGCCCCACATCTCCACGGCGTCGAACCCTGCCGCCGCGGCGGCGCGCACGCGGTCGTGATAGTCGCCGGCTTCGGTGAAGAGCAGTTCGATGTTGGGTGCGAGTTGGTACACGGGTGCTCCTGATGGGTGTGTTCGGATGTGATGGGCGACGTGCGGCGCGGGTCACCCCGCTTCCGCTCGACGATCCGGCCGCCCCCGAATCGGTGCCGCGACGTCAGCCCTTCAGGCCGCCGGCGAAGCCCTGGATGAAGCGCTTCTGCGCGAACATGTAGAAGAGCAGGATCGGGATCATCGAGATGATCACGACCGCGAAGATCTTGTTCCACGCCGAGACCAGGCCACCCACGTACGTGTACATCGCGACGGGAAGGGTCTGGGTCGCCGATCCGCCGAGGAAGATCAGCGAGTTGAAGAAGTCGTTCCAGACGATGAGTCCGGCGAGGATGGCGACCGTGCCGGTGGCCGGCGCCATCAGCGGGAGCACCACCCGGAAGAACGCCTGCGTCGGCGACGCGCCGTCGATGACGGCCGCCTCCTCGTACTCCGTCGTGAGGCCGCGGAAGAAGCTCGCGTAGAGGAAGATCGACAGCGGCAGCAGGATGCCGATCCAGAGCAGGATCATGCCCAGCGCGTTGCCCGTCAGCCCGACCGAGCGCGCACCGATGTACAGCGGAACGGTGCCGAGCTGCGCCGGCAGGATGATCGCGATCAGCACGAGGTAATAGGTGAGGTTGCTCCACGCCTGCGTGCGCCGGGCGATCACGTAGGCCGTGATCGAGCCGAGGAGCACGAGGCCCGCGATCGCTCCGACCGTGATGATCACGCTGTTCAGGATGCTCATCGGGATGCTGTTGCGTCCACCGGTGGTCAGCACCTCGACGAACGCTCCGAAGTCGATCGACGAGGGCGGCGCCATCGCGCTGGTCGTCAGCACCTCCTGGTCGTCCTTCAGCGCAGTGACGATGAGCAGGTAGAACGGCAGCAGGCCGACGAGCGTGACCAGCCAGACGAGCAGCTCGCGGAACGCGGTGAGCTTGGTGTAGCGGAACATGGACGTCAGGCCTTCCCGACCGAGCGGTCGCGGGTGATGTACTGCTGGAAGATGGCGAACACGAGGATGATGAGCGTGAGCACCAGGGCGAGCGCCGAGCCGAAGCCGAACTGGCCGAGCGAGAACGCCTGCTTGTAGACCTGCGTCGCGAGCGTCTCGGTCGCGCCGGCGGGTCCGCCGCCGGTCAGGGCGAGGATCTGGTCGAAGATACGCAGGCCCTGGATGATGCCGAGGGTCGTCGCGATGGCGATCGAGGGGCGGATGGCGGGCACCACCACGTGCCAGAACCGGCCCCAGATGCCTGCGCCGTCCAGCGCCGCGGCCTCCTCGATCTCGACGGGAACGCTTGCGAGGCCTGCGAGGTAGATGACCATGACGAAGCCGGTCTGCTGCCAGACGACCGTGATGAGGATGGCCCAGATCGACCAGGTCGGGTCGGCGAGCCAGACCTTCTGGAACTCCTCGAGCCCGAGCAGGCCGAGGAATCCGTTGAGCGGCCCGTCGAACTGGAAGATGAACTTCCACACGTATGCGACGGCCAGCGGGCTGAGCACCACCGGCATGAACAGCAGGGTGCGGAGCAGGTACCGGGTCTTCAGCATGCGATTGATCGCGAGCGCATAGAGCAGGCCGAGGACGTTCGTGAGGATGACCGAACCGAACGCGAGGAACAGCGTGTTCCACACCGAGCCGAGCAGCTGCGGGTCGTTGAAGATGCGCTCGAAGTTGTCGAGGCCGATGAAGTCCCAGTCGCCGAGGCCGGTCCAGTTCGTGAAGGCGAAGAAGCCGCCGGTGAGGGTCGCGACGTAGTGGACGCCGATCACGACGAGCACAGCGGGCAGTGCCCACCACCAGTGTCCGAACTGGAGAAGCGGCCTCCGGCCGCGCACCCGGGGCGGCGGCGTGTTCCGCGCGGAGGGCGGCACGGTGATGGTGCGAGTGCTGTCCTGTTGGATCGTCACGGTCATCTGCTTCCTGACGTCGTCGTCAAGCGCTTCGGGCATCGAACGCTCAGGAAAAATGCTCCCACGCTTGCGTCGGAAACACACATTAGTTATCGCGATATGGCATATAAGTGCGCGACGCGACCGGCCGAGCGGGGCGGATGGAAGGATTCAGAGCCATGAGCTCCGACCGCCTGTGGAACGCCTTCGTCGACCCGCCCGACGAGTCACGGCCCCGCGCGTGGTGGCACTGGATGGACGGGAACGTCGACCCGGTCGGCGTCGAGCGCGACCTCCGCTGGCTGCACGCGGTGGGCGTGCGCGGCGCGCAACTCTTCGACGGCGGGATGGGCGGACCGCTCGTGATGCCCCAGCCCGTTCGGCCGGGCAGCCCGGAGTGGCTGGAAGCGGTCGACACCGCCGAGCGCGTCGCGGCGGAGCTCGGCATGGAACTGGCCGTCGCGACGTCGTCGGGATGGAGCGCCTCGGGTGGACCGTGGGTCGAGCCCGACGACGCGATGAAGAAGGTCGTGTGGGCCGAGGTCGCGGTCACCGGCTCGGGGACGGAACCGGTCGTCGTCGAGCTGCCGGACCTGCCGGCGGTCGCAGGGCCGTACCAGGACAGCCCCCGGTGGGGCGCGGCATCCGACTCGCGCTGGGCGACGGACTGGCGGGTGCTCGCTTTTCCGGCGAACGCGGGGCACGAGCCCCTCGCTCCGACACGGGTCCACGCCTCGGCGCCTGTCGGCGACGTCACGTCGCTGACCGACGGCCTGTTCGGTCCGTCGCTCACGCTGCCGCGCGACCCGGACGGCTGGTCGTCGGCATGGATCGAGCACGAGTTCGACCAGCCGGTGACAGTGCGCTCCGTCGCGGTCGGGCTGCCGGGTCCGCGCGGGTTCGGGGCGGCACCGCCGCCTACGGCGGTGCTGCAGGCGAGCGACGACGGCGCGGCGTACCGGGATGTCGCAGAGCTTCCGGCGTCGGCGATCCCCGCACGCACCGCGAGCTTCCCGGCGGTGACCGCACGGCGCTTCCGCCTGGTGCTCTCCGCGGCGAGCGCCGCGGATGCGCTTCCGCCTCTGGCGGATGGCGTGCGGATGCCGCCCGTGCTCCGGAAATCCGATGCGTTCGCGATCTCGGAGTTCGCGCTCCACACCGGCGGGCGCGTGCACGTCGGGGAGGCCAAGGCCGGATTCGGTGTCGTGGCGGACTACTTCGCGGTGCCCACGCCCGCCGATGCGGGCCCAGACTCGGGCGTCGTGGATCCCGCCACGGTCGTCGACGTCACCGGACACGTGCACGAAAGCGTCCTCCGGTGGGATGCGCCGCCCGGGCGCTGGACGATCCTGCGGCTGGGCGCCTCGCTCACGGGACAGACCAACGGGCCCGCGCCCGCGGACTCGACCGGACTGGAGGTCGACAAGCTCGACGGCGAGCGCGTGCGCCGGTACCTCGCCACGCACCTGCGGCGCTTCGGGGTCGAGGGTGCGGGAGCGCCATCCGCCTCGCCGGGCTTCACGGCGCTGCTCAGCGACAGCATCGAGGCCGGCCCGCAGAACTGGACCGAGCGCATCCACGAGCACGTCGCGCGCCTGCGCGGCTACGACCCGACCGCGTTCCTGCCGACGCTGGCCGGCTACCTCGTCGGGAGCGCTGAGGGGTCGGATCGGTTCCTGTACGACTACCGCCGAACCCTCGCCGAACTGCTCGCCGGCGAGTACTACGGGACGCTGGCTGAGGAGGCGCATCGCCGAGGCATGGCCTACTACGCCGAGGCCCTCGAGGACGGGAGACCCCAGCTCGGCGACGATCTCGCGATGCGCGCGCACGCCGACGTGCCGATGGGCGCGATGTGGACCTTCGATCCGGCCGACGGGCCGCGTCCGACCTATGTCGCCGACGTCAAGGGCGCTGCCTCGGTCGCGCATGTGCACGGCCGGAAACACGTCGGCGCCGAAGCGTTCAGCTCGTTCGACCAGCCCTGGTCGTGGACGCCGCAGAACCTCAAGCACGTCGCCGACCTGCAGCTCTCGCTCGGCGTGACGCGCTTCTGCATCCACACCTCGCCGCACCAGCCGCTCGCGGCACCTCCGCCGGGCATCGCCCTGGCACCCTTCCTCGGACAGGCGTTCACCGTGAACGAGACGTGGGCGTCGATGGCCGGTCCGTGGATCGACTACCTGGCGCGATGCTCGGCGCTCCTTGCGATGGGCCGGGCCGACGTCGACGTCGCCGTGTTCGTCGGCGAGGAGGCGCCGGTCACGGGCCTCTTCGAGCATGCCCTCGACACGGCGGTGCCCTCGGGGTTCGACTTCGACTACGTCGGCGCCGGCGCCGTGCGCGACGTGCTCCGGGTGGTCGACGGGTCGATCGAAGCCGACGGCGCGACGTACCGCGCCCTGTACCTCGGCGGGTCGAGCGAGCGCATGACGCTGCCGACGCTGCTCGCCATCGAGCGCATGCTCGACGCCGGCGCCACGCTCATCGGGAACCGCCCCGTGGCGTCGCCGTCCCTCGCCGACGACGCGGATGCCTTCCGAGCCGCCTGCGACCGGGTCTGGAGCGCGGGCCGGGCGCGAGGACGCGTCGTCGCCACCCCGAACCTCGCCGCGGCCCTCACGGGACTCGGCCTGCGGCCGGCGCTGTCGGTGGACGGCCCGCCGGTGCGGCGGATCGGGCGGATCATCGACGGTCGTCGGGTGACGTTCCTCGCGAACCCGGCCGAGGCATCGGTCGAGCTGCGCCTGACGACCGATCGCAACGCTCCTCCGCTCGTGGCGTGGGATCCGGTCGCCGTGCGGACGCTGGCGCTGGAGCCGGCTGTCGCGACCCACACGCCGGAGGGCCGCATGGCGTACACGGTGTCCCTTCCTCCGTTCGGGTCGATCTTCGTGCTCGAGTCGGACACGCCGCCTCGGGCGCCTGGAGCGGAGCGCATCGTGAGGATGCCGCTCGAGGGGACGTGGACGCTCAGCCTGCCGGACGGCTTCGAGGCCTCGGTCTCGCCCCGGCCGCGGCGGTGGACCGAACTCGACGATCACGCGCGCGCTTTCTCGGGAATCGGCACCTACCGCCTCGACGTCGAGCTCGAACCCGCGCAACTGGATGCGCACCGAGTCGAGCTCGACCTCGGGTCGGTGCACGACATCGCCCGCGTGACGCTGAACGACGTGGAGTGCGGCATCGCGTGGACGGCCCCGTTCCACGTCGACGTGACCGCGGCGCTGCGGCCCGGCCGGAACACCATCGAGGTCGAGGTGGCGACGCCCTGGCGCAACCGGCTCATAGGGGAAGCTGGTGCGCCGAGCGGCGACCTGCTCGAACCGCTGACGCGCGTCTTCGAGCCGACCGCTTCGCCGCTTCCAGCCGGGCTCGGCGGGCCGGTGACGCTGATCGCCCACGCCGCCGTTCCGATCGAGCGGATCGCGTGATCAGCGGGACTATTGTGCCGCATAACCACTACTAATGTCAGAATCGGGCGGATGTGTGTCAGGCTGAACCTGCGGCCGCAGAGCCGCGCCAGCACCCAGGCTGGCGACAACGACGTCAGGAAAGGGCCGAAATGCCTCAGCACGCACAGCACCCCGCGACCATGCCACTGCGATGGTCGCTCCTCGTGGCGCCGGTCGCCGGCGCCCTGATCCTCTCCGGCTGCGCCGCCGGCGGTGGCGATGACGGCGGCGACTCAGGAGGCGACTCCGCGGCGGCCGACAGCTTCTCGGTCATGGTCGCCCAAGCCAACGACCAGGACGTGGCGTACCAGGAGCTCATCACGCAGTACTCCGAGGAGACCGGCGTCGACGTCGAGGTGATCCCCTACCCGTCGGAGGCGTACAACACGCAGCTCACGACGCAGCTCCAGGCCGGCAACGCGGCCGACGCCATGATCCTGGCGCCGGGCACCGGCCAGCCCATCTCGGTCATCTCGCTCGCCGAGGCGGGCTTCCTCGAGCCGGTCGACGAGACCTCCGCCGACGTCATCCCCGAGGGCACCGAGTCGATGTACGAGGTGGACGGCAAGATCTACGCGCAGCCGACCTCGCTCTCGGTCTCCGGCTTCGTCTACAACCCGGCTGCGGGCGAGGAGGTCGGCGTGGACGAGTTCCCGTCGTCGTTCGACGACCTGCTCGAGGCCTGCAAGACGGCCCGGGACGGCGGCAAGTCCTTCGCCGTGATCGCGGGTGGCGTGCCGTTCAACACGGGCCTCCTCGCCCAGATCGTCTCGGCGACGCGCGTCTACGCCGAGACGCCCGACTGGAACCAGCAGCGCGCCGACGGCGACGTGACGTTCGCGGACAGCGACGGTTGGAAGCAGACGCTCGAGGACATCATCACGATGAACGAGGAGGGCTGCTACCAGGACGGCGCCGCGGGTGGAACGTTCGACTCCATCACCAACGGCCTCGGTGGCGGTTCGGCGCTCAGCGCACCGGTTCCGGGCTCGGCGGCGACGTCGATCAACGCGGGCGCGGGCCTCGAGACCGACGTCCAGGCCTTCCCGCCCGCTGACGGACAGGACGCCTTCGCGCTCGCCTCGGCGAACTACGCGTGGGGCATCAACGCGGCCGCCGAGGACGGCGCCAAGGCCGCGGTGCAGCAGTTCCTCGACTGGGCCGCCGAGCCCGAGCAGGCGAAGACCTTCGCGGACCTCTTCGGCGCCGTGCCCATCTCCGGCATCAGTGCCGACACGCTGCTCCCCGTCTACCAGCCGATCGCCGAGCTGCTCGAGTCGGGCGCCTACGCGGGCCTTCCGAACGCCGAGTGGCCGAACCCGGCCGTGTACGACGCCCTCGGCGTCGGCGTCCAGGGCCTCCTGACCGGCCAGAAGACCGTCGACCAGGTGCTCGAGGAGATGGACGCCGCCTGGGGTTGATCCGGCGTCGTACTGCCTCCTGATCACCACGCCTGATCGCACCGACCGGATCGCCGTCCGGGGCTTCGCACCCCGGACGGCGATCCGCGTTCCGCCCTGATCCATGAAGGAGTTCCGATGCAGCCGAGCGACCGGGTCCGTGCCCTGCTCGACGAGCTGACCTCGGCCGAGAAACTCGGCCAACTTCAGATCGTCTTCCGGCCGGCGCTCGAGGACGCGGCACGACTGGTCCGCGACGGCGTCGGCTCGGTGTTCTGGCCACGGTCGGCCGCCGCGACGAACGCCCTGCAGCGCGTCGCCGTCGAGGAAACCCGGCTCGGCATCCCCCTGCTGGTCGGTCTCGACGTCATCCACGGGCAGCGCACGATCGGACCGGTGCCGTTGGCCCAGGCGGGGAGCTTCGACCCCGAGCTCGTCGGGGACCTCGCTCGGCTCGCCGCCGCAGAGGCCCGATCGGGCGGCGTGAACTGGACCTTCTCCCCCATGCTCGACGTATCGCGGGATCCTCGCTGGGGACGAGTCGTCGAAGGCTTCGGCGAGGACGTGCACCTGACGTCGGTCATGGGGCGTGCGATGGTGCGCGGCTATCAGGGAACCGACCTCTCCGCTCCGGACGCGATCGCCGCGACGGCGAAGCACTTCGTCGCCTACGGCCAGCCCGAGGGGGGTCGGGACTACAACACCGTGGACGTGTCCGAGCACCGAATGCGCAACGTCTATCTCGAGCCCTTCCGCGCCGTCGTCGACGAGGGAGCCGCCGCCGTCATGGCGGCCTTCAACACGGTTGCCGGCGTCCCGATGCACGTCAATCGGCGCCTGCTGACGGGTGTGCTCAAGGAGGAATGGGGCTTCCACGGCGTCGTCGTGGGCGATGCCGAAGGAGTGCGCAACCTCATTCCGCATCGCGTCGCCGCGGACGAGGCTGACGCCGTGCGACTCGCCTACGAGGCGGGCCTCGACGTCGAGATGGGCGGCGCGCCCGCAGACCTCTCCGACGCAGAACTCTCCCTGATCGACGGCGCCCGGCTCGACGACGCTGTCACCCGAGTCCTGTCACTCAAGGAGCGTCTCGGACTGTTCGACGATCCCTACGTCGACGAAGACGCCGAGATCACCGAGCCGACCGCAGACGGTCGGCGGCTCGTGCGCCGCTCCGCCGCGCGCGCGTGCGTCCTGCTGCGCAACGACGGGACGCTCCCCCTCGCCTCCCCGCGGCGCGTGCTCCTGACCGGTCCCTACGCCGACTCCACCGACCACCTCGGCGCGTGGACGCAGCACTTCGGCGCCCGAGCGGGCACGATCGCCGATGAGCTGCGCGTGCGCCTGCCCGATGCCGTGCTCGAGGTCGTCCCCGGCGTGGACTTCCTCTCCGACGACGCGTCTGGCATCTCCGCCGTCATCGGCGCCGCCCGATCAGCCGACGTCGTGGTGATCTGCGCGGGCGAGCCGAGTGCGCTCTCCGGCGAGGCGGCGTCGCGCAGTGATCTCCGCCTGCCGGGCCGGCAGGAGGAGCTCATCCGGGCCGTTGCCGGCACCGGCACGCCGTTCGTCGTCGTGCTCGAGTCGGGCCGTCCTCTCGTCGTGGCGGACTGGATCGACCACGCGCCTGCGGTGCTCGCCGCGTGGCACGGTGGGACCGAGGCGCCCGCCGGGATCGTCGACGTGCTGCTCGGCGACGAAGACCCCGCGGGGCGTCTGCCGATGTCGTGGCCGCGATCGGTAGGGGAGATCCCCATCCACTACGCCCACGAGAACACGGGACGCCCGGCTACGACGGGCGGCACCCTCACCGTCGACGAGGCCGACGTGGGACTCCACGGGCCCGACAACCTGCAGGACAAGTACACGTCGAAGTACCTCGACCTCGACCTGGGACCCCAGTTCTCGTTCGGTCACGGCGCGAGTTACGCGGCGTTCGCACATGACGCGCCGACCGTGTCGGCCGAGCAGGTCGCGCTCGCCGACCTGCATGCCGGTGACACCGCGACGTTGTCCGTCCAGGTGACGAACACGTCGGTGCGCACGGGAGACGAGGTAGTGCAGGTGTACGTCGAAGACCTCGTGGCCACCGTCGCACCGCCGGTCCGCCGACTCGTGGCGTTCGAGCGCCGCACGCTCGCGCCGGGAGAGATGGCGACCTTCTCGTTCGACATCGGCGTCGATCAGCTCGGGTTCTGGGCGACGGATGCCGCGCAGCCGGCGTTCGCGGTCGAACCAGGACGCTTCCGGCTCCATATCGGAGCGACCTTGGCCGCGACACAGCCCGTCGACCTCTGGGTCCGATGACCGGCGATTCAACGCAATTCTTGTTCGGAAGGGAGCAGTGATGGAAAAGCCACTCAAGATCCTCGTGGTGGGAGCCGGACTCGGCGGGTTGGTCGCCGCGATCGCGCTCGCGCAGATCGGAGCGAAAGTCGACGTCGTCGAGATCAAGGAGGACAACAGCGTCCCCGGTGTCGGATTCGGCCTGAGAGGGAACGGCCTGCGCGCCGTACGCGAAGTCGGTCTGCTCGAGGCGTGCATGCAGTTCGGCAGCGAGTCCACAGGGGTGAACTATGTGGACCCGCAGGGCCGGCATCTCTGCACCCTGAAGTACGGCATCTTCGAGGAGGGCCTGCCCGGAGTCCTGAGCATGCCCCGACTCGACTTCCTCGATGCCGCGACAGCTCGGGCGCTCGAGGTCGGCTGCGTCATCCGCATGGGGACGACGGTCGCCGCCATGCAGCAGGACGCCGACCGCGTCACCGTCACCTTGAGCAGCGCCGAGACAGAGGAGTACGACCTCGTCATCGGATTCGACGGGATCAACTCCCAGATCCGCCGGGAGTACTTCGGTGCGCAGTACGACCCGACCCCCGTGGGCGGCGTCGCGTGGCGCTCTGCTCTTCCGATCGCGCCGGGCATGACGGGCAACATATTCATCCAGGGTGCCGGGGGAAAGCTCGTCCTCACTCCGCTGTCCAGCGAGATCATGTACGCGGTGCTGACCGTCGCCGAGGAAGGGCGTCCGCGTCACGACCCGTCGAAAATGGGGCAGATCATGTACGAGCGGGCTCGCGCGCTCATGGGCCATTCGGACTTCATGGCCGACTCGCTCGAGCACCTCCGGGAGTCGACCTCCGTCGCCTACACGCCCTACTCGATCACCTGGGTGCCCTACCCCTGGTTCCGCGGGCGCATCATGATCATGGGCGACGCGACACACGCCATGACGCCGTATCTGGGCTCGGGTGCGGCGATGAGCATCGAGGACGGCATCGTCCTCGCACACGAGCTCGCGAAGGACCAATCGCTCGTGGATGCGCAGCTGTCATTCATGGCACGACGTCTGCCCCGAGTGCGGGCCGTGCACGAGCGGTCGCAGGAGACGATGTACCAGGAGTTCGATTCCGTGTCGCCGGAAGCCTTGCAACGGCGCCTGGAGTTCCTGAGGACCGAAGAGCCCCTCGCGAACGAGTACGCCAATCGGCTGCTGGCGCAGCCCTACTGAGGAGTCGGAATGCAGAAGTCGAAGCAGGAGATGCGCGTACTGGAGGTCGACGCGAGCGATGTGCGCGCGTGGAAGTCGCACAAGGGCGCGGCCGGAATCCCCGGATCCGCGCCCGGGCACCCGGGATACCCCGACATGACGCCGCTGTGGCGTGATGCCGGCGTGACGCTGGTGCGCTCGTATGACTGGGTGTCTCGACTCGACACCCGCAACAATCCCGCGAGCCTCTTCCCCGACTGGGATGCCGACCCTGCCGATCCGGCCAGCTACAACTTCGCGGCGACGGACGCGTGGGTGGAGGCCGTGCATTCGGTCGGCGCCGACGTCCTCTTCACCTTCGCGAGCTCCATCCCGCAGAACAAGCTTCCCGCGTTGGACCTGGCGAAGTACGGCATCGTCGTCGAACACGTCGTGCGCCACTACGCCGAAGGCTGGGCGGACGGTCCTGTCAAGACGATCCGCATGTTCGAGTTCGGGGACCAACCCGATCTGGGGCCACTGCACTTCGTCGGGCGACCCGAGGAGTTCTTCGACATGTATGCGGAGTTCTGCGCGGCGGTCAAGCGGGTCGATGACACTCTGATCGTCGGGGGTCCTTCGCTCGCGTTCCCCCTCAACGCCGACGCGGACTACCGCGAGGGGTTTCTCTCGTTCGTGCACGAGCGAGAGCTGCCGCTGGATTTCTTCTCGTTCCTGTGGTTCACCGATGCCACACGCGACCCCATGGACTTCCGGTTCCTCGCGACGGAGTTGCGTGCGCTGCTGGATGCCTCCGGCTTCCCGGACACCAAGCTGATGCTGTCCTACTGGAACTATCTGGGGATCCCCGCCAACGACGCTCCTGCGGCCGAAAAGGCGGCGTTCCAAGCGGCATCCATGATCTACCTGCAGGACGCGCCCGTCGACTATGCCATCTTCTTCCGCGCCGACAGCGGAAAGGATCCTCACTACGGCTTCGTCGATCCGGCGGGCGTCCACGGACGAGATGGGTCGCCTGACGAGCGCGCCGTGGCCTTCTCGCTGATCGGCCGCGCCATGACCGGTGAGCGGCTCGGGGTGTCGGGCGGAGACCAGACGGGCTTCGCCGCCCTCGCCGGCCGTGACGGCGACGTGGTTCGCATCCTCGTCTCGAACTTCGAGGCGCCGGAGTCCGCCCTCGCCCGGAGAGAGAGCGATGAGTTCGTGTTCCGCATCCCGATCGGCTCGGAACGGATCGAGCTGGGACTCCGTCTGCCTCCGCAGCGCGACGTGCTCGCGTCCACGGGTGTCGAGTCGGCGCGCATCGCGCTCGTCGACCTTCCGTGGAGTGGCTGCGACGTGTCGATCACGGAGCAGTCGCTGCATGGTCCACGGGGAGAAGCGCGCCACGAGCACGTCTCCGAATCCGGATCGCTCGACCTGGATGTCGAGATCGAGCCGCAATCCGTGCTGCTGATCGAGCTCAGCCTTCAGGAGCGTTGAGCGGGCGGTACCGGAAGTCGCGGAAGCGGACCGAGCCCTCTGCGGCGGCGTAGAGGGCCGGCCGCAGGCTCTGCAGGTCGCCCATCGTGTTGACGTGGTAGCCCGAGGTCTCGTAGCGGATGGCGTGTCGCGTCCACTCACCGCCCGGCCGCCGGTACCACGCGGTCACGATGTGCCGGTCGTTCTGCAGCCGCAGCTGCAGCCGGCGGACCGCGGGGGCGGGCTCCCGCCAGTGCGTGACGTGTCCCCCTGCGTAGCTCAGCATCCGCTCGCCGTCCATGCCCATGCCGCAGAACAGCCTGTTGTTGAAGTAGAGGAGCAGACCGCCCTCGGCATCGCCGTCGGACAGTTCCACGTCGACCTCGACCTCGTAGGCGTGCTGATCCGCGATGACCGCGAGCGGCGACGTGTCGCCGGGGGACGTGCCCTTCCCCGCGAGCACGAGGCCGTCACCGTCGACGCGAAGCCGCTCGACCTCGCCGGGCGAGGGCGCGTGGAACGTCCACCGCTCCCCCAGCCGGAGGGTCTGGAAGTCGTCGTGGAACGGGGCAGCCGCTCGCTGCGGCGCGGCGCCGATCGGGGCCGTGAGCTCGCCGCCGATGTCGGTCGCGCCGAGGGGCCACCCGTCGTCGGTCCACGTCACGGGCTCGAGGAGGATCTGCCGGCCGAGGGATCGGTAGCCGTTCTCGTATCCGTGCGAGACCATCCACCAATCGCCCTCGCCTGTACCTCGCACCAGCGTCGCGTGCCCGCGCGACCACCACCTCTCGGCGGCGTCCGTCGTGCGGGTCACCGGGTTGTGCGGGCTGTTCTCCCACGGGCCGTGCACCGACCCGGAGCGAGCGGCGATGACCATGTGGCCGGTCGCGGGGCCCGCCGTGCCTCCCACTGCACTCACGAGATAGAGCCACCCGTTGTTCCAGAAGAGCTTCGGCCCCTCGAGCGCATACGCCTCGGTGATCCACTCGTCGGGGTAGCGCCAGCCGTCGTACACCTGCTCGAGCTCCCCGACGGTCGCGAGGCCGTCGTCGGTCAACCCGATGCGACGGATGCCGTTGACGAAGAGGTACCGCTTGCCGTCCTCTCCCACGACGTGGCCCGGGTCGATCGCGCGGCGGATGCCGAGGTCGATCGGCTCCGACCACGGTCCTTCCATCGAGTCGGCGTGGATCACGAAGATCGCCGGCGCCGTGAGCGTCGACCACGGCGCAGGAATGAAGGGGATGTAGATGAAGAAGCGTCCGTCGTGCTCGGCGATGTCGACGGCGAACGTGCTGCCGATCGGCTCATCGAGGGCAGATCCCGCGTACGTCCAGTTCACGAGATCGCGCGAGCGGTAGAGGAGCAGGCCCGGGGCCGATTCGAACGAGGAGTACGTCATCCAGTACTCATCGCCGACCTTGATGACGGCGGGGTCGGGGCGGTCGCCGCCGAGGACGGGATTGCGGAAGGTGGTGGTCTCAGTCATCGGTCGATCTCCCCTCTGACATCTGGTTCACGGCGCTCCTTCGTCCACCGGGCGATCGCTTCGAGCGTCGGCAACGCCGTCGGATCGGCGGGCTCGTCGATATGGCCATGATCGGCGCCGACCTCCAGATGCAGCGTCACATCGACGCCCGCTTCCTCGAGCTGGTGCGCGAACGCCTCACCCGACGGTCGCAGCCCGTCCTTCTCGCACACGACGACGAGCGACGGCGGGAAGCGGTCGGCGGCTCCGAGTGCCGCGAACGCGTGCGGGTCGGCGAGCGCCTCGATGCTTCCGACGAAGTTCAGGGACAGTTGACCGTGGGGCGAGTCCGCATCGACCTCGGCGGACGCCTCGGGACCGTTCGGATGCACGACGGGGTAGACGAGCACGAGTCCCGCCGGCAGACCCTCCCCGCTGTCGCGCAGCCTGGCGGTCGCCCCTGCCGTCAGGTTGCCGCCCGCGCTCGCGCCGCCGAGCAGGACTGCGCTCGCCGGGACGCCGAACAGCTCGTCGGCGTGTGCGACCGCGTGGCGCCATCCCACGAGCACGTCGTCCGACGGCTCGGGGAAGTGGGTTTCACCGAGGCACTTGACGTAGTCGAGGGCGAGCACGGGGATGCCGCGCGACGCCAGCTCGAGGGCGACCCAGTGCGACTCCGGCATGTCGAGGTGCCCGCCGATGAAGGCGCCGCCATGCACCCATATCAGGGCGCGACCGGATGCCTCGGCCGCGGCATCCCGATACCGCCGGGCCGGAATGAGGCGTCCGTGCGGGCCGTCGATGCGGAGGTCGGCGGTCTCCACTGACGCGAGGTGCGGGAAGCGGCGCGTGAGCGAGGCGGTGTCGATGTCTGGGCGAGGGTCCTCGGGCTCGCCGTTCTCGGCGAGCCAGCGCACGGCCTCCGCGAGCGGCATGCGCCGGAAGTCCGGCACGGTCGTCGCGTCCGGATCAGCCATGGACGCTTCCCTTCATCCGAGTCGTTCCTCGCGCTTGGTGAGGTCCGCCGCGAGGAATGCCGCCACGACGGCTCGATTGCGTTCTCGCAGTTCCGCGTCGCTCATGCCGGCTGCACCGCCCGCATGCTGGCGCGGATCAGGTCGTGCTGGCGGCGCACGAGCAGCAGCGGGTCGACCTCGCCGAGCTCGGCGAACGCGTGGCCCTCCCACTCGCTCGACCAGTAGCCGCGATACCCGCCCTCGACGAAGACACGTACGAGCTCGGGGTAGTCGATCGCGGGCTCCTGGCCCTGCTCGTCGATGTCGTAGAACTTCGCGTGCACGTGCAGGATCTGCGGCATGATGTCGGCCCACTCGCGCGGGTCGACGTGGCCGTGCATGTTGAACGCGAGGTGCGCGAACGAGCCGAGGCGGCCCGGGTCGAAGTCGCGGCCGCGCAGGTAGCCGATGAACTCCTCCTGGCGCTCGCGCATGGGCGCGTCGGTCGCCCAGATGGCCTGCAGGCGGTCGATCGCCTCGTCGTCGAGGCCCGCGCGGCGCACCGCACGCAGCAGCGTGGGCGACATCGCGTGCATGGTCGATGAGAAGTCGGCGACGAAGCCGAGCAGCGGCGAGTCGAGCTCGGCGTAGGTCTCGCGGACCTTCAGGATGGGGTCGGCGTTCGGGCCGAGCGGCGCGTGGATCTCGTAGCCCAGCTTGAGGTTCAGTTCCTCGGCCACGGGCAGCAGCCGACGCAGCAGCTCGGGCTTGGCAGACTGGATGCGCACGAGCGGGAAGCCCAGCTTCGCCGCACCGCGGAACAGCGTCTCGCTGAACGCGAACTCCTCGTCGGGCGTCATGTCGCGGTCGCGGCGGCGCCCCATGTCGAGGTTCGCGCCGAACGAGCTCGCGTCGAACCCGTGCCGGTCGAATGCGTCGCGCCAGGTGCGCACGAACCCGTCGGAGACGACCGGGTAGGTCGGCAGCACCTGCGACGCGACGATCTCGATGCCCGGGCCGATCCCGAGCTCGGCGACGCGGTCGAGCAGGCCGTCGAAGTCGTACCAGCCCGCGCGGAACTCCGCGCTCGCGGAGTAGAGCGTGAGGCCGAGCTTGAACGGGTCGGCGTCCGTCGCGGTCGGCGGCGGCGCGACATCCGTCGCCAGTGCCGGGACGCGCGCGTCGTGGTCGGTGACCGTGAGGGCGAGCGACTGGCGCACCACGTTGGGCACGTACATGCCCGGCCCGCCCTCGGCGCCGGGCGCGATCTGCATGTAGGGCAGGCGCAGCTCGCCGAAGACCTCGACGTCGTGGGTCTCGCCGAGCGCGACGGGCTGGCCCCGCTTCGCGATGAGCAGCGGATGCGCCTGCAGGTACCAGAGCACGTCGCTCTGCTGCGGCAGCTCGTCGAGCGCGTAGCGCACGCCGCCGAGCTCGAACGCGAGATCCTCGGCGGCGACCTCCTCACCGTCGACCGTGAGGCGCAGCGTCGAGACCGACGAGAGCCAAAGGCTGCGGTACCACGGCAGCGTGAGCGAGAGCGCGAGGCCCTCGGGGTGGGTTCGCAGGCTGTCCGCCTGGATGAGGCCGTTCGGCATGGTCGATGTCCTGTCCTGGGTGGTTCGTGAAGCGGATGCCGCGGCTCAGAGCCCCGCGGCGATGCGGCGGATGAGCGAGTGCTGGCGTCGCACCTGCTCGATCGCGCGCCACGGCTCGCGCTCGCCCTCGTACTCGCTCGAGAGGTAGCCGGTGTACCCGGCGTCCTTGAGGGAGCGGAGCACCGGCTCCCACGGGATCTGCTGGTCCTGCTGGTGCTCGTCGATGTCGTGGAACTTCGCCTGGATGAAGACGACGTACTTCGCGATGTCGGCGATGTCGGCGGGGTCGACGCCGATGCCGTCGAGGAACGCGGGGCGCTGCCCGGGCAGCTCGCCGGGCCGCAGCGGGATGGGGCGGTCCTGGAAGATGCCGGTGTCGAGCAGCAGGCCGAAGTGCGTCGTGCCGGTGCGCTCGATGAGGTCGATGTAGTCGTCGACGACCGGGTGCTTGATCGGCGTCGGCGAGTGGATCTCGGGGCAGATCACGACGTCGAGCTCGGCGGCCAGGTCGAGCGAGCGCTCGACCGACTCGGTCCAGATCGGGTCGGGCACGAGGTCGCTCGACACCACACCGATCTTCGGCCGCACGAACCGGAAGCCGAGGCGCTTCGCGAGCCGCAGGTCGCGCTGCAGCATCCCGGCCCCCTCCTCGGCCGTGAGCCGGCGCGCGTTCGGTCCGCTCGAGTGCAGGCGCGTGTCGATCCACGAACCGTAGTTCGTCGGCTCGAGGCCGTAGCGTTCGAGCAACGCGAACCACCGGTCGATCCAGTCGGTCGTCGGCTCCGGGTACCCGGCGACGTGGCCCTCGCCGAGGATCTCGACGCCCGTCGCGCCGACGTCGGCGACGTGCGCGAGCGCGGTTTCGAGGTCGAGCACCGTGCCGTAGTCGGTCATGTAGCTGTACAGCGAGACGCCGTACTTGAACGGCCCGCCGTCGCCATCCGGCGAGAGCGTGATGTGCCTGCTCACCCGATACGTGCTCGGCTGGTGTTCCTCCGGGATGTACGACATCCGCAGGCGCAGCTCGATCGACACCTCGTGCGTGCCCTGCGGGAGCCCGCCCTCGAGCGGCACGGTCACGACGGCGGCCTCCTCGAGCGGCCACCGCACGCCATCGGAGTCCCACAACTCGCCGAGCGTGTACGTGCGCCCACCGAAGGTCCAGCGCGGCACGTCCGCCGCGACGTCCGCGAGGTCGCCGACGCGCACCGCGATGCCGTCGATGAGCGACGCCGCCATGCCTCGGTACGACGGCATCCGCACGCGGATCTGGAAGCCGGTGACCCGGTCGCCCTCGCGGACGTTCCGGAAGCCGGTGGACTGGATGAGGTCTCGTTCGAGCAGCATCGTCGCTCTCTCTCGTGGTCGGTTCGGGTGGATTTCGGGTGGATTCAGGCGGTGACGGATGCCGCGGTGTCGGCCGAGAGCTCCTCGACGGCCTTCCGCGCCCCGCGCACCGCGATCGCGACGCTCATGAGCGTCGGGTTCATGGCCGTCGCGGTCGGGATCAGGGCGTTGCCGCCCACCACGAGTCCGTCGACGCCCCAGACGCGCGACCACGGATCGGCGACCGACGTGCCGTCGTCGGTCGCTCCCATGCGCATCGTGCCCTGGTAGTGCAGGCTCGAGCCGTTCGGCAGGAGCCGCGGTTCGGCGACGAAGGTGCCGAGCGCGTCCCCCGCGCGACGGAGGCGCTCGGTCGCCGCCTCGATCTCGGTGAGCTCGCGCTCGGTGAGCTCGTACTGGACGGTCATGTTCGGGAAGCCGCGGTAGTCGAGCTCGTCGTCGTCGAAGGTGACGGCGTCCTCGTAGCGGGGGAACTTGCGCATGCCGTACCCCATGTTGACGTAGCCCCAGCGGTTGTTCGCGAGGGGGTGCCCCGGGTCCATCGGGAACGGAGTGGTCTCGGAGTACATGACCTGCAGCGCGTACGGGTGCCCGGGCTCCGAGAACGGGATGCGGTTCACGGCCGCGACCGGGTCGGCCGCGTTCGCGGAGCGACGGGCGAGCTCGGCGTCGAGCTCGTCCTCGGTCGCGTAACGGCCCATCCGCTCGCCGTCGAGTGCGACGGTCGAGATGACGACGGGGTGCTCGGTGAGGTAGTGCCCGAGCGCCTTCGGACGGATGCCGGACGCCCAGAGCAGTTGGGGGGAGCGGAAGGCGTCGGCGGCGACGACGACCAGGTCGGCCGGCACGAACGCCGTCTGCTTCGTGCGCAGGTCCTCCACCGTGACGCCGGTGACGCGGTCGCCGTCGCGCTCGATGCGGCGCACGAGCGACAGGTCGCGCAGTTCGAACCGCTCGGCGAGCGGGCTCCCCGGCTCGATGAGCGGGCCGAGCACCGCGTCGGCGCCTGCCCAGCGCATGCTGCCGTCGGGCTGCGGGTCGCCCGCGACGGGCAGCGTGCTGGGACCGTAGCCCTCGGGCAGCTCGCCGTCGAACTCCTCCGAGAGCAGCGAGCGGATGCCGCGTCCGACGGCGGAGTCGGCGAACGCCGCATTCTGCTTGTGCAGGAGGCGCTCCGCTTCGACGATGAGGTCCTCCCACTCGTCGTCGGGGATGAAGTCGACCTTCTCGCTGAATGCCGGACGCGGGATGGCGCAGGTCCAGTGCGCGCCCTGTCCGCCGACGTTCGTGGACCCGGCAGCAGCGGGGAAGGTCCGCGCGTGCGCCGAACCTTCGCCGCCGAAGTCGAACAGGTGCGTGCCCTGGCGCGCCGTGAACATGCCCTCGACCGCGGTCGCGGCCGGGATGCCGAGCGACTCTCGGTGCTCGCCGGCCTGCGGGCCCTGCGACATCTCGCGGGCGCGGGCCTTCTCGTCGGGGTCGGCGATGTTGCGGACGCTCTCACCGGGGCGGTCGGTCAGCTGGGGGCCGGCCTCGAACATCACGACGCGGGCATCGGGCAGTCCTTCGAGCAGGAGGCGTGCGTACGCCGAGCCGATCGGTCCGCTGCCGACGACGGCGATGGTGGGGTGGTGCGACATGTGCGTCTCCTCTTCGAGTCTCACGCGGCGGCGGGTTCGGTGACGGATTCGGTGGCGGACGGCGCCGGCTCGTCGGACAGCCGGCCCGGCGGGAGCAGGATCGCCGCCACGATTCCGATCGCGTAGGTGATCGCGAGCGCGGCGAACACGGGCACGAAGACGTCGCCATAGATCTGCGCGACCTCGGCCTGCACGGCGGGCGCTGAGCCGTGCACGAGGGTGGGGGTGAGCGAGGAGGCATCGAGCGACGCGGGCAGCTGCGCGGCGACGCCGGCGCCGATGACGCCGCCGATGACCGCGGTGCCGAGCGTCGAGCCCATCTGCCGGACGAGGTTCGTCGTCGCGGTGATCGTGCCGGTCTCGTTCCGCGGCACGGCGCCCTGGACGACGGCGATGACGAGGCTCATGAACGCTCCGGTGCCGATGCCGACGGCGAACATCACGATCATCGGCACCCACAGCGGCGTGCCGACGGGCAGCAGCGCCATGACGAGCAGGCCGGACGACGCGAGGGTCGTGCCGAAGATCGTGTACCCGCGGTAGCGGCCGGTGCGGCTGGCGAGCCATCCGGTGCCGAGGTTCGCCACCAGCATGCCGAACACCGTCGCGATCGGCACGAGCCCGGACACCGTCGCGCTGGTGCGATACGCCATCTGGAAGTACGTGGGCAGGTAGGCGGTGACCGAGAACAGGCCGATGCCGATGATGGCCGACAGGGCGACGCCTGCGGCGACGGTCCGGTCGGCGAAGAACCCGAGGGGCACGATGGGCTCGCGTGCGCGCATCTCGATCGCGAAGAAGGCCGCGAGTCCGATGCCGGCGACGGCGAATGCCACGATCGCGGCGAGCGCCGACCCCGGGTGGCCGATCCACGTGACGCCGAGCACGAGCGCGACGAGTGCGACCGTGAACGTCACGGCGCCGCCGTAGTCGAAGCGCCGGGGAGCACCGGTCTCGACGTGCGGCACGGCGAAGGCGGCGAGCACGAGCGCCGCGAGGCCGAACGGGAGGTTGATCCAGAACACCCACGGCCAGCCCCAGTAGTCGGTGATGACGCCGCCCAGGACGGGGCCGACGAGGATGGCGATGGGGAAGGCGGCGCCGATGATGCTCATGTAGCGCGGGCGCTGTCGCGGGGTGGTGACGTACGCGACGATCGTCTGCGACATCAGCTGCACGCCCGCGGAGCTCATGCCCTGCGCGACGCGGGCGATGACGAGCTGCGTCATGTCCTGGGCGAAGCCGCACGCGAGCGAGGCGACCAGGAAGACGGCGACCGAGGTGAGGAATACGAGGCGCGGCCCGACGAGGTCGCCGAGCTTGCCGAGCACGGGGAACAGGGCCGTGCCCGCAAGGGTGTAGCCGACCACGACCCAGCTCATCTGCTCGAGTGCGCCGAGCTCGCCCGCGACGGTGGCGAGCGAGGTCGCGACGATCGTGTGGTCGAGGGCGCCGAGGAAGGCGACGGTGAGGAGGGAGGCGACGAGGAGGCGGAGCCGGAGCGGAGAGAGCGACATACGTGGATTGCCCGAACGATCGAGCCGTCGACGCGACCGGATGTGCCCTCGCTCGCGACCTCGCGGCGAGGATCGGATCCGACTGGATCCCGACGTCATGTCGATTCTAGGCTATCTTTCGTTGGAAATCAACTAAAGACCCCAGCTCAGGTCGAGACGAGGGCGTCGGCCGCCATCGCGTCATGGCGCAGCTCGCCCAGGTCCTTCACGGAGGCGCCGTCGGCGACGACGTCGATGGCGCGACGCAGCGCAGCCCTGGACGCGGACTCGTGGAGCGCCGGCGAAATCGCGACCCCGCGCGCGGTGCCGGTCGAGAGACCGCAGCGCCCGATCGGCGCGTCGATCTCGAGTTCGGTCGTGGTCTCGCCGAGGGCCCGTATCCGCAGCACCGGGCCGCCGGCGGTCGACGCGGTCGCGATCAACGACCCGGCCGGGTGACCTCCGTCGCTGCGGCGCAGGAGCGCGGCGCCTCCGCGTGCGGCGACCACCATCGGCCCCCCGCCGAAGACGCGCAGCCACCCGATCGCATCGCGCACCAGTGCGGGGAGGTGGGACGGTTCGGCGCGGCACTCGGCGACGACCACGCGCGGTGTCTCGCCGTCCCGGGCCGCGATCGCCTGCGCCACGAGGTCGTGTCGAAGCCGAGGCCGGTGGATGAGCACCGGGACGTCGGTACGGGCGGCCAGGATGTCGATCGCCTCGACGGGCACGCGCACCGGATCCGCCACGAGCACCGCGCGCGCACCGCCGTCGACCGAGTCAGCAGCGACGTCCCACCATTCGGCCGCGCCGTCGACGACGACGACCGCATTGCGCGGTTCGCCTGTCGAATCGACGCGGTGCGGAAGCGCGGCCACGGCGACGCGGAACTCGGGCAGCGACCCGGCGAGGTGGACGCGAGTGGTCATGCCCCGGTTCCTCGTCGCACCGCGGCCGCCGCCGCCTCAGCGAGCTCGATCGCGAACAGCGCGTCGTCGAGGATCTCGTGGTACTCCATCGTCGCGGCACCGTCGAGCAGTTCGGCGAGAGCGCCCCACTCGCGGAGATAGCCGTCCTCCGGACTGCGCGGATAGGACGTCATGCGGAGCTCGCCGGTGCGCACGCGCACCTCGGCGCTCCCGGTGTGCACGAATGCCGGAGGGAACTCCACGTCGAGGCGGTCGGTCGACGTGTCGATGGCGATCCGCCACACGGGATCGGGGCCGTCCGGCACCATCACGGCCACCAGGAGGACGGGAATGCCGCTCGCCCTGAACCCGATCGCGTACCCGATCGGCGGGACCGGCACGGCGAAGTCGACGCCCTCGAGGTCGGGAGCCAGGTCGCGGACGACCGGCAGGTCGTGCACCGCGAGCCCGAGCACCAACTGCCGGATGACGCCGGCTGCGAGGTCGGGATCGGCGAGGTCGGGTGCGCCGCGCCCGGGCGCCCCGGCCGGCGAGAGCTCGGTCACGGCGGAATGGAATCGCCCGTTCGGTGGCAGGGCGACCGTGGCCGAGATCGCACGGACTTCGGACCGCAGCGAGACGAGGTGGTGCTTGGCGCGGCTCCACGCGGGGTCGTACAGGTGGTTCGTCGCGACGACGAGCGGAACGCGCGCAGTGCGGCACGCCTCGACGATGGCACGCGCGTCGTCGGCATTCGTCGCGAGCGGCTTCTCGCACAGGATGGCGCGAACGCCGGCCTCCAGGCTCTCCTGCACGTGCCGCGCATGCTCGGAGGGCGGGCTGCAGATCGCCACGACCTCGACCGCGGGATCGGCGAGCAACTCGTCGGTGCCGCTCGAGGCGGCGGCACCGTTGCGGGCCGCGAGCTCGGCCGCGCGGCCAGAGCCCGAGTCGGCGACGTGCACGACCGCGAACCGATCGGCGAGCCGGTCGAGGGTCGGCAGGTGCAGCGCCGAGACCCCCGGCCCTGCGCCGATCACGCCGACACCCCACGCCATGCCGCATCCCCGTTCCCGTGCATCGTCGCCACTTTGGCCTCGACTATACAAAAGTTCGCGTGACTTTGGTCTATCGCGCTGCGGAATCGTGTCCAAGCGCCTCCGTTGTGTCAGAATTCAGTGCATGACACGCGAGTCCACGCTGCGGTTCGGCGCCCAGACCGACGAGGTCACGAGCCTGCTTCGCATCGTGAACATGGTTCGCACCGGTGAAGCCACGACGCGGCCCGAGATCGGCCGCCTCACCGGACTGGGGCGCGGCGTCGTGACGCAGCGCGTCGACCAGGCGATCGAGATGGGCTTCCTCGCCGACGGCGAGTTCGCGCCGTCGTCGGGCGGCCGAGCGCCGCGCACCCTGCGGTTCTGCTCGGAGCAGGGGCGCATCATCGTGTGCGCGTTCGGCGCGCTGCACCTCCGCGTCGGCATCGCCTCGCTCGACGGCGACGTCATCGACGACCGCCACGCCGCGTGGGACATCGCGCGCGGGCCCGCCGAGACCATCGATCGAGCCCTCGAGATGCTCGACGAGATCCTGTCCGCACACGACGACATCCCCGTCTGGGGTGTCGCCGTCGGCATCCCCGGGCCGGTCGACTTCGACAGCGGCCGGCCCGTCGCTCCCCCGATCATGCCGGGGTGGAACGACTTCGACCTGCGGCGGCGCTTCGAGGAACGCTTCGACGCCCCGGTCTGGGTCGACAACGACACCAACCTGCTCGCGTTCAGCGAACGCTCGCGACGCCCCGACGAGCGACTCGATCTCATCTTCTTCAAGGTGGGCACGGGCATCGGCGCCGGGCTGCTCTCCCACGGCCGCATCCACCGAGGGGCGAATGGCGCCGCGGGCGACGTCGGCCACGTGCGCGTGCGCGACTCCGACACGCCGTGTCGTTGCGGCAAGGTGGGGTGCCTCGAGGCGGAGGCGGGAGGCTGGGCGCTGGTCCGGGACGCGCAGCGCGCCATCGAGGGGGGTGCCACCGGGGCGCTGGCGCGGCACGCCGAGCAGGGAACCGCGATCACGCCGGAACTCATCGCCCTGGCGGCGATGAACGGCGACGCCCTCGCGATCTCGCTCATCCAGCGGTCGGCACGCCTCGTCGGCGAGTCGATCGCCGCCCTCGTCAACATGTTCAACCCGGCCGTGATCGTCGTCGGCGGGGCGGTGTCGTCGGCGGGCGAGGTGTTCCTCGCCGAGGTGCGGCAGCGCGTCTACGAGCTCTCGCTCCCGCTCGCCACGCGCGACCTCAGCATCGTGCGCTCGCTCGGCGACGAGAAGGAGCCGCTCCGCGGCGGCGCCGAGATGGTGCGTGAACAGCTCTTCGAGGCTACGTTCCCTCGCTGGTTCGCCGCGGGGCGACCGCTGATCCGCGAGGTCATGCCCGTGGCATCCTGACCACTTCTTCCTTTTTCCGACATAAGAGCGTATCTTTCTGGCTTACCGACGACGCGGAGGAGTGCGCCCGCACATGAGCCTGCCCATCCTGCTCGACGACGCGCTGGAGCGGACCGCCGACGGGTTCGCACTGCGCCTCAGCCTGCCGTGGATCCGGTCGCTGCCGGTGTCGAGCCTCTCCGAACTCCGGGTGTCGATCGACGGCACGGCGGTCGAGGACCTCCGCGCTCGGCCCGACGGCGAATGGTGGTTCCTCCAGGATCGGCTCCTCGTCGAGGCCGGTGATCCCCTCGAAGAGGGCGAGCACGAAGTGGCGGTGTCGTTCCGCCTGGTGATCCCCTACCTGCCGGCCGGACCCGACGCGCCACTGACGCTCCCGTTCCATGCCGAGCGCACGCTGGTGGCGTCTTCCGCTGACGGTCGAGCAGCGCGCAGCGCGTCTCGATCCGCTGGTCGAGGAACGCGCAGCGCGTCTCGAGACCCGCAATCCCCCCGAGACCTCCCCACCTCGTGGACTCTGGCCGCGAGCGGCTTCAACTGGACCCCTGACGTCGTACGCGCCGAGCTGCCAGCCGCCGAGATCACCGCTGGGATCGTGCGCGACGGCGTCGCCTCCGTCATCGAGATCGAGCCCGGCCAGCTGTGGCGCAGCTTCCCCGAGCCGGTGGACTCCGAGATCGACGCATTCCGTGCCGACCTCGGCGCGGCCGGCGGCACGGTGAGCATCGCGGGAGGGAGCCTCGACGACTGGGCGCCGGACGGGCGGCGACGGAACGAGGACGAGCGTCTCGCGTTCGTGCTGCCGCAGCTGCACGCGGCGCATCGCCTCGGGGCGATCGGAGTGCGCCTGCCCATCGGCCAGGCCGGACCGGCCCTGCTCGCTCGGCTCCTCCCCGTCCTGCACGAGCTCGGCCTCGTGCTCTTCGAGGAGGCGCAGGGACGCCAGACGCCCGCCGACCCGGAAACTGCCCGGGCACTCGACGTCATCGCGGCGCTCGACGACCCGCACGTGCGCGTGCTCGTCGACATCAGCATGCTCATGCCGGAGCTGCCGGTGACGTACGTCTCGGCGCTCGAGGCGGCCGGCGTGGAGCGTTCGCTCGTCGGTCGCGTCGCGGCCGGATGGCGCGACCCCGCAACCGTCGACGTGCTCGTGTCCGCCCTGCGCTCCGGTGCAGTGCCGCCCTCGGCGCACGCGCTGTTCATGGACATGCTCGTGCGATTCGGTCGTTCCGAGCCGACGGCGCTGCGCGACATCCTGCCGCTCGTGGGAGCGTTCCACCTCAAGTTCTGGGACCTCGAGGACGCCGAGCATCGCGTCTCCCGACCGATTCGCGACCTCGGCGCCGTGCTCTCAGGCTCGGACTTCGCCGGCACGCTGTGCAGCGAGTGGGGCGGTCACGAGTGGCTCGACGCCGACCCTGCGGAGATGACGCGGGGGCACCTCGAGCTCGCGGCGAACGCGCTCGCGGAGGGGGCCGAGTCGGGCCGCAGGGGTCACGATCGCGCATCACCGGTCGCGATGCCCTCACGGTAGGGATTGATGCGGTGGATAGACTGGAAGTCCGACCTCAGCGAAGGATCACAGCGACGTGTCCGACACCCAGCCGCCCCTCTCCCGGCTCGACCTCAACCTGCTCGTCTCGCTCGATGCGCTGCTCACCGAGCGGAGCGTCACGCGCGCCGCCGAGCGCCTGCATCTCAGCCAGCCCGCGCTGAGCGCGTCCCTCGCGCGACTTCGCACGCACTTCAACGACCCGATCCTCGCGCGTACGGGGAACACCTATGAGCTGACCCCGCTCGCGTCGCGCCTGACCGAGCACACGGCCGCAGCGCTCGATGCCGCGCGCCGCGTGTTCGAGAGCTCGGCCGAATGGGATCCCAGCCAGTCGACGCGCGACTTCGCGATCTACGGCTCGGACTACAGCGTTGCGACCACCGGCCGGCGCGTCGCGGCGCTCGCCGCCGAGCGAGCGCCCGGCGTGCGGTTCCGCTTCATGATGCACAACCCGCAGATCGTCGAGGATGCCGTGAACCGGCTCCGCGGCGCCGACGCCCTGCTCATGCCCCACGGCTTCCTCACCGACCTCCCGTTCACCGACCTGTGGGCGGACCGCTGGGTGGTCCTCGCCTCCCAGACGAACGACGCCATCCGCGACGAGGTCACGCTCGAGAATGTCGCGCGCCTTCCTTGGGTGTTCACCTACCAGTCGCGGTCGGCGTTCACCTCGGCCACCCGGCAGATCCAGCAGCTTGGCATCGAGCCACGCGTCGAGGCCGTCGTCGAGAGCTTCCTGCTGTTGCCGATGTTCGTCGCCGGCACCGATCGGCTCGCCCTGATCCAGGCGAGCCTCGCCGACTACGCGCGCGACGCAGGCGGTGTGCGCGTCTTCGAGCCGCCGTTCGACGCGACGCCGATCCACAACGCGATGTGGTGGCATCCGGTGCACCGACGCGACCCCGAGCACGAATGGCTGCGAGGCTTGTTCGTCGAGGCGTCGGCAGATCTGGGCGAGGCGGCCTGAGGTCCGCTCGTCAAAGGCGTTCGCGGGCGCGCGACCGGGTGCGGGCCGGCGGGATCCCAGGCACCGGTCGCGCCCGTCCGACCGTGTTCCGGATCTCGCCGATCCCCTCGACGCGCATGACGACCTCGTCGCCGGCGGCCAGCGGCGGCGGAGTCAGCTCGCCCGCGCGTCCCCATAGCTCGGCGAGGCATCCGCCGTTGCCGGCCGTTCCGGACCCGAGGACGTCGCCCGGCACGACCCGCGAGTCGCGCGACGCGTAGGCGACGAGCTCGCCGAACGGCCACCCCATGTTCGACAGCAGGTCGTGGCCGACGCGCTCGCCGTTGACGAACACCTCGACCCGGATGGCGAGGAACCCCTCGTCGTCGACCAGGCCGCCGAACTCGTCGGCGGTCGTGATCCAGGGCCCGAGCGTCGTCGCGAAGTCCTTGCCCTTGGCGGGGCCGAGCCGCACCTTCATCTCACGGCCCTGCACGTCGCGTGCCGACCAGTCGTTGAAGATCGTGTAGCCGAAGATGTGCGCCGCGCCCTCCGCCGGCGTGAGGTCCCGCCCGTCGGATCCCTCGATGCCGCCGATCACGGCGCCGACCTCGAGCTCGAAGTCGAGCCGCTCGGTCGCGGGCGGCCGCACCTCCTCGCCCGTGGCAATGATCGAGTGCGGGTTCGTGAAGTAGAACGTCGGGTACGTGTACCACTCGTCGGCGACGTGGCTCGCGCCGTCGACCGATGCGGTGACCCCCTCGACGTGCTCCTCGAAGGCGACGAAGTCGCGCACGCTCGCGGGCACGAGCGGCGCGAGCAGCTCGACCTCAATGAGCGGCAGGGCGGATGCCGCGGGGTCGGCCTCGACCTCGGCGGCCAGCGCCGGCAGCTCGGCGAGCCCGGCCGCGAGCACGTCGGCCACCGTCAGCCCTCGCGGGAAGGCGACGACGCCGTCGCCGATCACGAAGCCCTCGCCGATCCCGCCAGCGTGCGTCCACCGCGCGATCCTCATGCGACTCCCCCGGCCGCGACGGCGCGGACACGGCCCGTCGGCAGCCGCGAGCCCAGAAGCTCGACGGCGTTGCCGGACAGCACCGCACGCTCGGCCGACGCGTCGAGCGCGGCCTCGCGCACGCGATCGACGGGATCGTCGACGCCCATGTCGAACGGGTAGTCGGTGCCGACGAGCACGCGGTCGGCGCCGGCGGCCTCGACGAGCGCGCGCAGCGCACCCGGCGTGTGCACGAGCGAGTCGAAGCGCAGGCGCCGGAGGTACGACGACGGGAGGTCGCGGCATCCGTGGGCCTCGGGCCGCACCTGCCACGCGTGGTCGGAGCGGCCGAGGAACGTCGGCAGGTAGCCGCCGCCATGCGCCGCGACGAGCTTGAGGCCCGGATGCCGGTCCATTACGCCCGAGAAGATGAGGTGCGAGAGCGCGACGGCGTTCTCGACGGGCTGGCCGACGGTGTTCGAGAGGTAGAACCGGTCGAGGCGTTCGTCGAGGCTGCAGCCGAAGGGGTGGAGGAACACGATCGCGTCCAGCTCGACGGCCCGCGCCCAGAACGGCTCGAGGCGCTCGTCGGAGAGCTCGACCTCGCCCGCGAACGACGAGAGCTCGACGCCGGCGAGCCCATGGCCGACGACGGCGTCCTCGAGGGCGGCGATGAGCAGGTCCGGGTGCTGCAACGGCACGAGGCCGAGGCCGACCAGGCGGTCGGGCGCGCCCGCGACGTGCTCGGCGATGGCACGATTCGCCTCCCGCGCCGCCCAGGTCGCGAGCTCCTCGCTCGCCCAGGGGTAGTAGTGCGACGGCGACGGCGACACGACCTGCACGTCGACGCCCTGACGGTCCATCTCGGCGAGGCGCGCGTCGAGCGAGGTGAGCAGCGGCATCCGCTCGCCGATCATTCGCCCTGAGGCCGCGAGGCTCTCCGGACCGTTGCGCCGTGCCTCGAGGGCCTGCGCCGCGGCGAAGCCCTCGGGGTCGCGCTCGGCGACAGCCTGCTGCAGCGCGGGCAGTAGGAGGTGCGCGTGCACGTCGACGACCGGTTCGACGCGCTGGGTCGGGGCGCCGCTCATGCCGGCTGGCTCACGAGCATCGCGACGCGCCGCATCAGGCCGGGCACATCGGCATCCTGCACGTGGTCGATCTGCCACTGACCGAGCTGCACGGACGCCTCGACGACCTCCGTCGCACGCGGCAGGCGCCGGGCGTGGAACTCGTCCCACAGGGACTGGTCGACCTCGTCGCGCTCGAGCAGCAGCTCGGAGAGCACGAGCGCATCCTCGGCCGCCTGCGCCGCGCCCTGCGCAATCGTGGGCGGGCAGCTGTGCGCCGCCTCGCCGATGATGACCGCACGACCGCGGTTCCACGCGTCGGGCACGACGTGCTTCGTGAACCACGTGTAGTTCACGCGCGACGCATCGTCGAGCGACTCGCGGATCTCGTTCCACGGCCCGCCGTACGCCTGCGACAGGCCCTTCATCACCTCGACGCCCTCCTCGGGCGACGACAGGTGCCGGTCCTGTGCGGGCTCGACGAGGAAGGCGTACATCATCTCGTCGCTCGTCGGGGTGTACCCCGCGATGTAGACGGGGCCGCCGTAATACAGGTCGGTCTGCGTGACGTCCTTCGGGCGCGGCACGAAGGCGCGCCAGATGCCCATGCCGGTGCGCTCGGGCTCGACCTCGATGCCGAGCTGCTTGCGGATGTCGGAATTGAGGCCGTCGGCGCCGATGAGCAGGTCGTAGCGGCCCGTCGATCCGTCCGAGACGGTCACGTCGACGCCGTCGTCGTCCTGCGTGAAGCTCGTCACGGTCGCGCCGTAGTGGATGCGGGCGCCCAGCTCGGTCGCGCGGTCGGCGAGGATGCGAGCGAGGTCGGGGCGGTACATCCCGGCGACCGCCGGATACTCGGGGCCGCCCGTCCGAGCGTCGGGGATCTGCGCGATGAAGGGCGCGTCGGGGCCGGGGGCGCGCAGGCCGGTCTGGTCGAAGCTGTAGCCGGCTCGCTCGACCTCGTCCCAGACGCCGAGCCGGTCGAACACGCGCAGCGCGTTTCCCTGCAGCGTGATGCCCGAGCCGAGGGCCGACAGGTCGGGCTTCTTCTCGAAGACGTCGACCTCGACGCCTCCTTCGGCGAGCAGGATGGCGGCGGCGGTGCCGGCGACGCCGGAACCGACGATCGCGACGCGGGAGACAGCGGACATCAGGGGATCCCTCCGTTGGGTTCTCAGGGCTTACTTCAGGGCGATGGGGTTGACGGGCGAGCCGACCGCGCCGGTGATCGGCAGCGGCGGGGCGACGAGCAGGAACTCGTACACGCCGTCCTCGGCGCAGTCGGCGGCGAGCGCCTCGAGGTCCCACATCTCGCCGATCGTGAGCCCCATGTTCGGGATCACGACCTGGTGCAGGGGCTGGAACGCGTCGTCGAACTCGTTCGGCCGTACCTCGAAGCCCCACGTGTCGGTCGCGATCGCCGCGATCTCGGTGCGGTGGAGCCATCCGGCTGTGGTGAACGAGAGCCCTGCGCTCGGACCGCCGGCGTAGCCGTTCCAGCCGTCGCGGAGGGCGCGGGCGTAGCGGCCCGTGCGGACGAGCACGAGATCGCCGCGACCGACGGCGCTCGTCGCGCCCTGAGCGGCGATGCACGCCTCGAGGTCGGCGGTCGTGATCGCGTACCCCTCGGGCAGTTCGCCCGCGGGGCCGTCCTCTGAGGCCTCGGGCCGCAGGTACCGGCCGACGTCGAGCAGGACCCCGCGTCCGACGAGGGCGGATGCCGCGTGCTCGATGCCCGTGACGAGGTCGCCGTCGCTCGTGACCACCTGCCCCGCAGGCCGGCCGTTCCACGCGACGCCGTGGTCGAAGATGTGCCCGAGCCCGTCCCACTGCGTGGAGCACTGGAGGGGCATGGCGATGACGTCGTCGGCGCCGCCGAGGCCGTGCGGGAAGCCCTGCGTGCCGGCCGCCGCGTCGGTGCCGGTGTCGAGCATGGTGTGCACCGGGTTCGTGCGCCGGCGCCAGCCCTGCTGCGGGCCGTTCATGTCGAACGGCTGCGAGAGCGAGAAGCTCGCGCCGCGCCGCACGAGGCCGGCGGCACGTGCGCGCTCGGCGTCGCCGATGAAGTTGAGCGTGCCGAGGCGGTCGTCCTCGCCCCAGCGACCCCAGTTGCGGTACGCCTCGGCGGCCTCTGCGACGTGGCGGGCGGGGTCCGTGCGATCGAGCCGCGCCGGATCCTCGGTGGGCGTGGTACGGGTTTCGAGACGGCGCCGGGGCGCCTCCTCGACCCTCGCGTCCGGGGTGCTCATCGCGACCCCGCCTCGGCGACCGCGCGCACCGTCTGCGCGCCGAGTCCCTCGATGGCGCCGACCATGACGTCGCCGTCGCGCAGCATCCGGCCGTGCACGATGCCGTTGCCCGCCGGGCTGCCCGTGAGCAGCAGGTCGCCGGGCAGCAGCGGCATGTTCTGCGAGGCCCCGGCGATGAGCGCCGGCAGGTCGAAGAGCAGGTCGGAGGTCGTGGCATCCTGCATCGTGTCGCCGTTGAGTTTGAGCTCGAGGTGCAGTTCGCCGGGGTTCGCGACGAACTCGGCCGGCACGAGGAACGGGCCCGTCGGGAGGAAGCCCGGGGCGTTCTTGCCGCGGTACCAGTCGGTGCCGATCTCCTTCATGTCCTCGCGGAACACGAGGTCGCGCGTCGTGATGTCGTTGACGATGGTGTAGCCGGCGACGTGCTCGAGGGCGTGGTCGCGGTCGACGCGGTAGGCGGCCTTGCCGATGACGACGGCGAGCTCGAGCTCCCAGTCGTGCTGGTCGCTGTAGCCCGGCAGCACGAGGTCGACGTCGTCGCCGACCACGGCCGCGGGCAGGCCGATGAAGAAGTACGGGGTGCCCTCTCGCGCGCGGCGGTCCATCATCTCGGCCGCCCACTCGCGCAGTTCCTCGATCGGGCGCGGGTCGTTCTTCGCACGGCCGGCCGCGACGAGGTCGATGACGTGCGTGCGGTAGTTCGCGCCGGTCTGCAGCACCTGGCGCGGCGTGACGGGCGCCGTGAGCGTGACGTCGGCGAGCGGATGCCACGTGCCGTCCGCCTGCTCGGCGATGCGGCGCAGTCGCCCCCACGACTCGGGCGCCTCGGCGAGGAACGCGTTGAGGTCGCCGGCGCCGAGCTCATCGGGCCCGATCTCGCGCACGCGCTCCCCCGCGACGAGCCCGAGCCGGGGCTCCGACTCGACCGCCGACCCGTCGGGACGGAAGCGGACGATCGCGAAGGGGGCGGTCAGGCCGGCGGACGACGATGTCACGGGTGGGTCTCCAATCACGCGCGCAGCGATGGGCGGCGTGGATCCAGTCAAACGCGTCGACCGGTATCAGTGAAGGGGCGATCGATGATGGAGTCCATCATCACCGCTGATGAGCTCAGCGCGGGGCGGCGCCCGCTCCCGCTTCGACCGCGTCGGGCGGCGTGAGCGTGTGCGAGGTCGATGCCGCGGCCGCTGCGGCCTCGAACTCCGTCGGCCGACGGGTCACGTGGCGCGCCACGAGCAACGCGAGCGCGATGCCGAGCGCGCACCAGATGCCCATCGCGATCGACGACCACGAGAACGCCTCCGCGAGCGCCTCCGCGTCGGATTCGCCGGCGTCGACCCGACGCGCGGTCACGCCGCTGTAGACCGATGCGACGATGGCGGTCATCACCGCCGCGCCCACGTACCGCGCCATGTTGGAGATGCCCGAGGCGGCGCCCACCTCGCCCGGTTCGACGCATGCCGTCGAGAGCGACGAGCACGGGCCGTTCTGCAGGCTCATCCCGGCCGCCACGCCGATGAGCGGGAGCACGAACAGCGCGTAGGTCCAGCTCGCCTGGACGAACGCGAGGGCGATGAATGACACCGTCATGATGACGAAGCCCACGGCGATCGTCGTGCGCGCGCCGATCCTGCCCACGATCGGCGTGATGAGCGGAGCGATGACGACCGCGGCCGCCGCCACCGGCAGTGTCGCGAGGCCCGCCTGGAACGCATCCATGTCGAGCGTCGCCGGGTCCTGGAAGTAGAGGCTGACGACGTACATGATGGCGTTCACCGTCCCCGAGCCGAGCAGGATCGACAGCGTCGCCCCGACGAGGATCTTGTTGCGGAGCAGGCTGAGGTCGAGCAGCGGCGCCTTCACCCGCCGCTCCACCAGCACGAATCCGACGGCGGCGAGGATCGTGATCGCGAAGCACGACAACGTGGGCAGCGATGCCCAGCCCCACGCGCTGCCGTTGGTGAGTCCGAAGATCAGCGGCGCCAGGATCGCGGCGATGAGCACGGTCCCCGTCCAGTCGATCGAACGCGACCGGTTCGGGTCGCTCGACTCCTGCACGGCCACGAAGGTCAGCGGCACGCAGGCGGCGGCGATCGCCGCGTCGATCCAGAACAAGCCCTGCCATCCGAGCGTCGAGGCGAGCAGACCGCCGACGAGCGGCCCGGCCGCCGCGCCGATCGCGGATGCCGCACCCCACAGCGTCACGGCTCGCAACTGCGCCTTGCCGGTGTTCGACGCCGACAGGAGGCTCATGCCGCAGGCGAGGATCGTCGCGCCCGACGCGCCCTGGATGCACCGGCCCGCGATCACGCCGATGCCCTCCTGGGACAGCGCGATGAGCACGCACGACGCGATGAACAGGAACAGGCCGCCGAGGAAGATCTTCCGCCGTCCGAACACGTCGCCGAGCGCCCCGGAGGTCACGATCACCGCGGCGCCGACGAGCGAGTAGCCCGTGACCGCCCACTGGAGGGTGTCGGTCGGCGTGCCCGTGTCCTCGGAGATCGCCGGGATCAGGATCGACACCGCCGACGTGTTCGCGTTCACCACCAACGCCGAGACCGAGGTCGCGATGAGTGCGCCCTGCGCGTACCGCTTCGTTGCCGCCGTGGTCGTGTCGCTCGTCGAATCCCCCATGCAGGCTTGCTAGCACGGGATGCAGCCCTGTGAAGTGACTTTGGTCAGTCGCCCGTGAGCGCGCGCGCGATCGGCAGCCCGCCGCCGTGTCCGGTCAGCCCGCCGTCGACGGCGATCTCCGTCGCGGTCACGAACGCGGCATCCGGTGAGAGCAGGTGCACGATCACCGCCGCGACCTGGGCGGGCGTGCCGGTGCGGGCGAGCGGCGTCGCCACGAGGTTCGCGTCGCGGAACGCGACCGGTGCGCTCGCGGTCATCGGCGTCTCGATGAAGCCGGGGCTGACGAGGTTGACCCGGATGCCGCGCGGCCCGAGTTCCATCGCAGCGGTCTTGGTGATGCCGCGCAGCGCCCATTTGCTCGCGCCGTAGGCGATGCCGTAGTGCGCCATCGTGCCGGCGGCCGAGCCGACGTTCACGATGGAGGCGCCGTCGCGCATGAGGGGCGCGAGTGCCTGGATGCCGAGTGCCGGACCGGTCGCGTTCACGGCGAACGCCGCGGCGAAGTCGTCGGCCGTGGCGTCGTGCAACCGGGCACGTCGGGTGATCCCGGCGGCGTTGACGAGTCCGTCGATGGACGGCTCGCCGCCCGCCGGCCTGAGCTGCTCGGCCAGGACGACCCATTCGCCCGGCTGACTCACGTCGAGACGGACCCGCTCGACGTCGCCGGGCGACGGCGCGCCATCCCAGGCAAGGTCGGCGGCGATCACGCGCGCGCCCGCGTCGGCGAGTGCGGCGGCGGTCGCCGCGCCGATCCCGGATGCCGCGCCCGTGACCACGTACGTCCGGTCCTCGTGCGAACCCATCGGCGGCCCCTTCCCTGCGAACGTCCGAGGTTCCATCGTCTCGTGCACGCGACCGCATGATGCGTCCCATCACGGATCGCGATGACGCGTCGGCGTGCGCCATCCGTACGCTGTGTGCAGGCAGGAGGCAGGAACGCATGACCGGACCCGACGACGACCCGCGGTCGCCGCTCGACCCCGCCCGGCTGTTCTCGTGCCACGGGCAGGTCGCGATCGTGACCGGCGGGTCGTCGGGAATCGGACGAGCGGCCGCCGAAGCGCTCGCCGCGGCGGGCGCGCGGGTGCTGATCGCCGGTCTGCCCGAATCCGATCCGGAGAGCGTCGGCGCCGCCCTGCGCGAACGCGGGCTCGAGGTCGTGGGTCTCGAGACCGACCTCGCCGCCCCCGGTTCGGCGCAGGTCGTCGTCGACGCCGCGGTCGACCGGTGGGGACGCCTCGACACCGTCGTGGCGAACGCGGGGGCCGCCCTCGACGCGCACGGCCCGATCGACCTCGATGCGCTGGACCGCATGTACGCGCTGCACGTGCGGTCGATCGCCGAGCTCGCGAACGCGGCCGTGCCGGTCATCGCCGACGGCGGCGGCGGCGCGTTCCTCGTCATGTCGAGCCTCGCGGGCCTGCGCGGCAACCGGGTCCTCTCGGGGTACGGCATCACGAAGGCCGCCAACGCGCAGCTCGTCCGGAACCTCGCAGTCCAGTGGGGACACGCAGGCGTCCGCGCCAACGCCATCTCGCCCGGCGTGATCGCGACCGACTTCGCCCGGCCGATCACGGAGGATCCCGGTGTCGCCACGGAGCGTCGAGAACGCACCCCGCTGGGACGGTTCGGTCGCGTCGACGAGGTCGCCGGCGCGGTCGTCTGGCTCGCGTCATCCGCCGGCGCATTCGTCACCGGCCAGAACATCGTCATCGACGGCGGCACGCTCGTGGCGGACTGAGGCGGCACCGACGCCGCGTTGGCATACTGGACGCACGCCGTTCGGACGGAGGACTCCCATGGCCGACCTCGTCGCCCTCGCTCGGAAGCACCTGGATGTCGCGCTCGCCGACGAGCACGGGCGCAGCGCTGAGCTGATCCTCCGCGACGGGCCCATGCGCCAGACCATCATCGCGCTGCGCGACGGCGTGGAGCTCGGCGAGCACAATGCGCCCGCTGCCGCGAGCATCCAGGTCCTGGAGGGGCGTGTCCGCGTGACCGGGCAGGACATGGCCGAGATCGACCAGGGCCGGCTCGACGTGCTGACCCACGACCGGCACTCGGTGCTCGCGCTCGAGGACTCGGTGTTCCTGCTCACGACCGTGACCAGCATCGAGCCCACCCGGGGGCCCGAGCGCGCACGCTGACCCGCTGTGCCGGGTTCGCCGACGTCAGGGCGAGGGGATGGAGTCGGCGACCGTGAACGGCGCGCCCGTGGCATCCGTCACGTGCTCGACCGTGACGCCGGGCGAGAGCTCGACGAGCACGAAGCCGTCGTCGGTCACGTCGAACACGGCGAGGTCGGTGATGATCCGGTCGACGCACCGGCGCCCGGTGAGCGGCAGCGTGCACTCCTGGACGAGCTTCGCCGAGCCGTCCTTCGCGACGTGCTCCATGACGACGATCACGCGCTCGGCGCCGTTGACGAGGTCCATGGCGCCGCCCATGCCCTTGACCATCTTTCCGGGCACCGCCCAGTTGGCGATGTCGCCGTGCGCCGAGACCTGCATCGCCCCCAGCACCGCGGTCGTGATGCGGCCGCCCCGGATCATCCCGAAGCTCGCCGACGAGTCGAAGTACGCCGCACCGGGCAGGACGGTGACGGTCTCCTTGCCGGCGTTGATGAGCTTGGGGTCCTCCTCGCCCTCCCACGGGTAGGGGCCGACGCCGAGGATCCCGTTCTCGGAGTGCAGCACGACCTCGACGCCCTCGGGCAGGTGGTTCGGGATGAGCGTCGGCAGGCCGATGCCGAGGTTGACGTACGTGCCGTCCTCGAGCTCGCGGGCCGCGCGCGCGGCCATCTCGTCGCGGGTCAGCGGCATCAGGTGTCCTTCCTGGGGCGGGTGGTGACCTTCTCGATGGGCAGGTCGGCGGCCTGCTCGGGCGTGAGCTGCACGACGCGATCGACGTAGATGCCGGGCAGGTGGATGTCGTCGGGCCCGAGCTCCCCCGGTTCGACGAGCTCGTCGACCTCGGCGATCGTGACCCGCCCGGCCATGCCGGCGAGCGGGTTGAAGTTGCGGGTCGACTTCTCGAACCGCAGGTTGCCGTGCCGGTCGCCGACCGCGGCGCGCACGAGGCCGTAGTCGGTGCGGATGGCACGCTCGAGCACGTACTCGCGGTTCTTGCCGAACGAGTCGAACGGCCGCATCTCCTTCGGCTCGCTCGTGAGCGCGACCGACCCGTCGGGCGCGTAGCGCAGCGGCATCCCCCCGTCGGAGACCGCCGTGCCGGCGCCCGTGGCGGTGTAGAACGCGGGGATGCCGACCCCGCCGGCACGAAGCCGCTCGGCGAGCGTGCCCTGCGGGGTCAGCTCGACCTCGACCTCGCCCGACAGGTACTGGCGGGCGAACTCCCGGTTCTCGCCGATGTACGACGCGATGATGCGGCGGATGCGGCCCTCGGCGAGCAGCAGGCCGAGCCCCCATCCGTCGACGCCGCAGTTGTTCGAGACGACCTCGAGATCGTCGACGTCGCGTTCCAGCAGCGCGCGGATGAGCGTGATCGGCACGCCCGACAGGCCGAAGCCGCCGACGGCGAGCGAGGCGCCCGACGGGATGTCGGCGACGGCCTCGGCGGCCGTCACGTAGGTCTTGTCCATGGTTCTCCGAGGGTCAGGGGGTCTGGCCGGGGGTGTCCGAGGCGGCCGGGGCGTCCGAAGCGGAAGTTGCGCCGTCCTGTTCGGCGAACACTGCGCGCATGATCGCGAGCGCCGAGTTCGAGGCGGGCAGGCCCGCGTAGAGCGCGGTATGCAGGAGCACCTCGGCGATCTCGTCGCGAGTGAGTCCGTTCCGCTGGGCGGCGCGCACGTGCATCGCGATCTCGTTCTCGTGGCCCCCGGTCGTCAGGCTCGCGAGCGTCGCGATGGACCGTTCGCGCCGGGTCAGGCCCGGGCGCGCCCAGATGTCGCCCCAGGCGTACCGGGTGACGAAGTCCTGGAACGCGGCGGTCTCGCGCGTCGTCGCGGCGATCGCGCGGTCGACGTGCGCGTCGCCGAGCACGCTGCGGCGCACCGTCATGCCACGATCGCGGGCGACGGATGCCGCGCCGTCCCGCTCGGCGCGCTCGATGTGCTGCGCGATCAGCTCGGCGGCCGCCGCGGGTTCCTCGAGCACGGCCAGGTGCGACGCCCCGTCGAGAGCGACGTGCCGCCCGCCGGGAATGGCATCGGCGAGGTCCTCCATCGAGGCCGGGGTCGTGACGGCGTCGTGCTGTCCGCTGATCGCGAGCGTCGGCATCGGCAGGGTGCCGAGGTCGGCCGTGCGGTCGAAGTCGGCGAGCGTCTCGGCGCAGCGCGCGTACGACTCGTCGTCCACGTCGACGAGTGTCGCGAGCGAGCGAGCACCGGCGCCGCTGCCCTCGCGCTCGAGGAAGCCGGGCGCGAACCAGCGCGAGGCGCTGCCTGTCACGAGCGAGGCGGTGCCGCTCGCGCGGACCGACGCGGCCCGCTCGGCCCAACCCTGCGCGGTGCCGATGCGCGCGCCGCTGCAGCTCATCACGAGGCTGCGCACCCGATCGGGATGCGTCGCGGCCAGCTCGAGGGCGATGGCCCCGCCGAGCGACACGCCGGCGAGGTGGAACGCGCCGCCGCCGGCCTCGTCGACGACGGCGAGCACCGCGTCGGCGAGCTCGCCGATGGTGACGGCGTCGACGATCGACGGGCTGGCACCGTGACCGGGCAGGTCGATGCGGAGGATGCGCAGGCCCGCCGTCCGATGGTCGGCACGAAGGCGGGTGACGACGCCGTCCCACAGTACGGACGTCGTGCCGAGCGAGGGCAGCAGCACGAGCAGCGGGTTGACGGCCGCGGGCGCGGCACCGGGCGCGAACGAGCCGAGGAGTCGGGGAACGGTCATCGGGTGACCTCCGAATCGGTGAGGCGGGTGAAGCGCGCGATCGCACGGTCGACGATGCGGTCGGATGCCGCGGCGAGGACCTCGACGTCGGGCCGCGCACCCGCGGACCCGGCAGCGTCGAGGATCGCGGCCGCGCGGTCCGCGTCGAAGTCGAGTCCGTCCAGCAGACGAGCGGCCGCGCCGGACGCGGACCGAGCGAGGCGCACGAGCCGGCGCAGGGCCGCCCACTCCGCGTGCCAGCGCCCGGCCGAACGCTCGTCGCCGGCCACCGCGGCACTCGCGATGACCTCCAGCAGAACGGGCGCCTCGACCGCGGCGGCGGTGATCGCGACGGCGTCGACGGGGTTGCGCTTGTGCGGCATCGCCGACGAGCCCCCGGCGCTCGCCAGGCGGACCTCGCCGATCTCCTCGCGTGAGAGGAAGGTCGCGTCGCCGGCCATGCGGCCGAGGGCGGCGACGGCGGTCGCCGCGGACGACGCGACGGCGATCACCGGGGTGCGCTCGGTGTGCCAGGCACGTCCGGGATCGGCCAGGCCGAGGCGAGCGGCGAGCGCCGAGCGGACGTCGTCGGCCGCGCCGGGGCGGCCGGCCGCGGCATCCGCCGCCGCACCCGTGCCCACGGCGCCGCCGAACTGCACCGGGAACGCAGTCGCGTGGATGGTCGTGATGGCCGAGCTCACGCCGTCGAGCCAGCCCGCGGCGAGCACGCCCAGCGTCGATGCCTCGCCGTGCCGCGCGAGCGACCGCGCGATGCGCGGACTCTGCCGTGCGGCGTGCGCGAGCATGGCCAGCCGCCGGCCGGCCTCGACGAGGGATGCGCGCGACGCGACGAGCGCATCGCGTGCGACCAGCATCAGCGCCGTGTCGACGACGTCCTGGCTGGTCGCGCCGAGGTGCAGCCGCTCGGACGCGAGGCCCGCAGCCTCCAACTGCGCTCGCAGCAGCGGGACGAGCGCGACCACCGGCACGCCGTCGTGCTGCACCCCGGCGAGCAGCGCGTGGCGATCGAGCGCGCCAGGGTCGAGCGCGTCGGCCTGCGCCTCGAGGAACTCATCGAGCTCGCTCGCCCAGCCGAGCAGCAACGCCCGCTCGACCTCGACCATCGCGGCGAGCACCGCGTCGTCGTCGGTGCCGGACGCATCGGCAGCGCCGGGATCCACGAGTCCCCAATCCGTCATGCCACCATCCTCGTCAGACCTCGGTGCCGTAGTCGAGGAACACGGTTTCGCCCTCGCCCTGCAGGCGGATGTCGAAGCGATAGGAGCGCGGTGCGTCGGGCTCGGCGATGAGGGTGCCTCGGCGGGCCTCGTCGACACGGCCGAGCAGCGGATCCGACGCGTTCGCCTCCGCCTCGTCGCCGAAGTACGCACGCGTGAAGAGGTGCTGCAGCACGCCGCGCGCGAACACCGTGACGAGCAGGTACGGTGCCGATCCGTCCCGCATGGCTCCGGGCTTCAGGGTCGTGAAGGAGTAGCGCCCGTCGCGGTCGACGGCCGCGCGGCCGAAGCCCGCGAAGCCGTGCGGATCGCGTGCGAAGGAGCCGCGCTCGGTGGAGGCCCGCCCCGCGGCATCCGCCCCCCAGATCTCGACGAACGCGTCGGGGATCGGGTCGCCGGCGCCGTCGAGCACCGTCCCGTGCAGGCGGATCGCATCGGGCTGCCACGGCGCACGCACGTCGGGACCGCCGGCGTACGGCAGCGCGTAGCCGAAGAACGGACCGACGGTCTGCGACGGTGTCTGGCCGAGCGCGCCGCGGTGCTCGTCGGCGTGCGCGTCGGCGCCGGGGAGGTCGGTGGCGTCGAACGCCTCGCCGGCGCCCGTCTCGTCGGCGCGGCCCGCGGAGGTCTGCTCAGGCATGGTCGGCGTCCTCCGGTTCCATCCAAGTCGACTTCGGGCCGGTGAGCACGACGTCCCATCGGTAGCCGATCGCCCACTCGGGTTCGCTCACGTCGTGGTCGTACTGCGCGACGAGCCGTTCGCGGGCGGCGGGGTCGACGATCGACTGGTAGATCGGGTCGAGCGCGAAGAGCGGGTCGCCCGGGAAGTACATCTGCGTCACGAGACGCTGCGTGAAGGCCGTGCCGAAGAACGAGAAGTGGATGTGCGCGGGCCGCCAGGCGTTGCGGTGGTTCTTCCACGGGTAGGCGCCGGGCTTGATCGTCGTGAGCCGGTACGAGCCGTCGTCGCCCGTGATGAGGCGGCCGACGCCCGTGAAGTTCGGGTCCAGCGGCGCCGGATGCTGGTCGCGCTTGTGCACGTACCGTCCCGATGCGTTCGCCTGCCAGATCTCGACGAGCTGGTTGCGCACCGGCCGGCCGTCGCCGTCGAGGATCCGGCCCGTCAGGATGATGCGCTCGCCCAGAGGCTCCCCGGCGTGCTGGATCGTCAGGTCGGCTTCCTCGGCGGCGACGTCGGTGTGGCCGAACGCCGGCGAGACGAGCTCGATCTCCTCGGGGTCGGCGCGCACGAGCTCGTGCGTGGGGTGACGAAGCGTCGCAGAGCGGTACGGTGCGAAGTCGCGTCGGGGGTGCGCGGCGAGGGGCCGGCCGGCGGATGTCGCGGCCTCCGTCTCGTGCCGGTGGCGCTCGGCGATCTCGTCGCTGATCTGCCGCTGCGTGGTCTCGGGCTGGGATGCGGGCGGGTGCATGGTCACTCCGTCGTGAAGGGAAGGCCGGCGTACTGCTCGGCGAGGCTCTGCATGGCGGCGTGCGAGCCGGTGACGTACTCGAGCTGGCCGACCTGGCTGCGGTAGCGGAACGCGCGCGCCGAGGCATCCGGCACCTCGTGGTGCACGTGCAGCATGTCGGTCATCCACTGCGAGAACTGCTGCACCTTCCACTGCCGGGCGAGCGCACGGTCGCTGTAGCGCGCGAGTCCGCTGTCGTCGCCGGCGCGGTGGTCGAGGATGGCGCGAGCCAGCAGCGCCACGTCGGCGATCGCGGAGTTCAGGCCTTTCGCGCCCGTCGGCGGCACGATGTGCCCTGCGTCGCCCGCGAGGAACATGCGGCCGTGCTGCATCGTCGAGACGACGAAGCTTCGCATGGGCGTGATCGACTTCTCGGTGATGGGGCCCTCGGTCAGCTCCCACCCGTCGACGCCGAGGCGGGTCTGCAGCGCGTCCCAGATGCGCGCGTCGCTCCAGTCGTCGATCGACTCGTCGGGGTCGACCTGCACGTAGAGGCGCGAGACCTCGAGCGAGCGCATCGAGTGCATGCCGAACCCGTCGCGGTGCAGCGCGTAGATGAGGTCGTCGGTCGAGGGCGGCACGTCGGCGAGGATGCCGAGCCACCCGAACGGGTAGGTGCGCTCGAAGACCTCGATGCCGCCGTCGGGGATCGTGCGACGGCACACGCCGTGGTAGCCGTCGGCGCCGACGACGAAGTCGCACTCGAGCTCCTCGGTCGCACCGTCCTTCGTGTAGATCACGGTGGGCCGCGAGCCGGCGACTCCCACCGGCTCGACATCCTCGGCCTCGAAGACCACGTGCGAGCCGAGGCGGTCGTGCTCGGCGAGCAGGTGCTTCACGAGCGCCTGCTGCCCGTAGACCGTGACCGTGCGGCCCACGAGGTCGACGAAGTCGACGTGGTGGCGCTGCCCCTCGTACTGCAGGTAGATGCCGTGGTGGGTGAGGCCGCGCTCGCGCAGGTCGGCGTCGAGGCCGTGCTCGGCGAGCAGGTCGACCGAGCCCTGCTCGAGCACGCCGGCGCGGATGCGGCCGAGCACGTGCTCGCGGGTCTGGGCCTCGAGGATCACGAACGGCACGTCGGCCTGCGCGAGGAGGTGGCCGAGCATCAGGCCGGCGGGGCCGGCCCCGATGATGGCCACGGAGGTGGACTGTCGCACGTGTACGCCTCTCACGTCACTGGGAAGGACCCGACGAGCATGCCGCCGCTGGGCGGCATCCGGAACCACCCTTCCACTGAGCGGAAGGAGCGGTTTCGGCGAGCTCACTCCCCCTGCGGGCGGTACCCCAGCGCCGAGGAGATGCCGCGCGCTGCCATCCGCACGCCCAAGGCGAACTGCGGTTCGGCCACGCGTTCGACGTGCGCGATGATCGACACCGCCGCGACGACCTCCCCCGTGGCATCCCGCACGGGCGCCGCGACCGAGAATGCGCCGCTGGTGAGCTCCTCGACCGACGTCGAGATCCCGAACGACCGGATCTCGGCGAGCCGGCGTCGCAGGTCGCGCTCCTCGGTGAGCGTGTTCGGCAGGTACTTCCGCGGGCCTGATGCGAGCACCTCGTCGAACACCTCGATGGGTGCGTGCGCGAGCAGGACCAGGCCGACACCGGTCGCGTGCAGCGGCAATCGCGAGCCGACGTCCGAGATGACCGGGACGGCCCCCGGCCCCGACAGGCGCTCGAGGTAGATCGCACCGAGGCCGTCGCGCACGGCGAGGTGCACGTGCTCGCCCGTCGCCTCGAGCAGGTCCTCGAGGTAGGGCATCGCGATCCGACGCAGGCGCAGCGCCGTCGGCTGCCGGACGCCGAGCCGCCAGAGCCGCATGCCGACGCGATACCGTCCGTCGTCACCGCGCACGAGGCCGCCCCATGCGACCCACTCCCGCACGAGCCGGTGCGCCGTCGAGAGGGGCAGGCGTGCGCGCGACGCGATCTCGGTCAAGCCGAGCGATTCGCGTCCGGCGAAGGCGTCGGCGATGGCGAAGAGCTTCTCCGCGACCGACCGCGAATCTGCGCCACCGCCCGACATGCGCACATCGTACGGCAACCTCATCCATCCGACCGATGACCGCCATCAAGAGATTCGGCTTCCCTGATACCCCGCGACGGCCGACAGTGGAAACGTGCCGCTCGTCGGCACCCGAACCACGCGGTCGTCATCACCGCACCCCGACTGAAGGATCGACGATGATCAAACTCCTCTCCCACCTCTCCTACCTCGAGATCGCGGCGCCCGACGTCGAGGCCTCCGTCCGCTTCTACGAGGAGCAGGTCGGTCTTCGGGTCCAGTCGCGCGCGAACGGCAAGGTCTACCTGCGCTCCTGGGGCGACTACTACAACTACTCGCTCGTGATCGCCCAGGGTCCCGAGCCGGCCCTCAACGTCATGGCGTGGCGCACGTCGAGCCCCGAGGCGCTCGACGAGGCCGCGAAGCGCGTCGAGGACGCGGGCGTGACCGGCGAATGGATCGACGCAGGACACGGCCACGGCCGCTCGTACCGCTTCACCGGCCCCTGGGGCCACACGATGGAGCTCTTCTGGGAGGTCGAGAAGTACGTCGCGCCCGAGGAGTTCAAGTCGGTCTTCCCGGACCGCCCGGAGAAGCGCACGCAGCACGCCGTGGGTCCGCGTCAACTCGACCACGTCACGGTCGCGGCATCCGACGTGCGCGCGTTCACGCAGTGGTACCGCGACGTGCTCGGCTTCCGCATCATGGCCTACACGACGCTCGACGACTACCCCGTCACCGTGTTCGGCGTGATCACCACGAACGAGAAGTCGCACGACCTCGGCGTCGTGCTCGACAGCTCCGACCGCCCCGGCCGCGTGAACCACTTCGCGTTCTGGGTCGACTCGCGCGAGGAGCTGCTCCAGGCCGCCGACGTCCTCATGGAGCGCGGCACCCACATCGAGTACGGCCCGTCGATCCACGGCGTCGGCGAGCAGAGCTTCCTCTACTTCCGCGACCCGAGCGGCATGCGCATCGAGTGGAACACGGGCGGCTATCGCAACTACGTGCCCGACTGGGAGCCCGGCGAGTGGAAGCCGTCCACCGGCTCGAACAACCTCTACCGCAACGGCGCCATGCCGATGTCGATGACCGAGTCCTTCCCGCCGGACCCCGGCAAGCCCACCGCGACCGAGGAGGGCATCGTTCCGGGAACCGAGGAGGCGATCCTCAACCCGTACGCCGTGCAGGGTCGCGGCTAGGACGTGCGCGGCCCGACCGGCCTCCTCTCCGGTCGGGCCGGGCGCAGCGCGAGACGACGGATGCCGCGGGGGTGGAGCCCGCGGCATCCGTCGTGTCATGCCGCCGAGTGCTCAGTTCCCCCAGAAGGCCCCGGTCAGTCCCACGCTCGCGAAGTACTCGCGCGCCTCGACGGGCTCGCGCCGGCGATACGGCGAGTCGAGCCGTCCCTCGTACCAGTGCGCCGCGAGGCGCCACAGCGTCGCGAGGTCCATGACGTACCCGTGGTCGTTGCCGGTGCGTTCGAGCCAGTCGTCGACGTGCTCTGACGAGCAGAAGACGCGCTGGTGCTCGCACGCGTGCACCACGTCGTCCCAGATGTGCGCCACCGGGGTGAGGAAGTGCGCCACCTGCGGGCCGTCCGGCGCTGCCTCGCGCGTGACCGTCCACGAGTGCGCCGCGCCGCAGGCCGGGCACGTCGTCGCGATGAGTGCGGACGGTTCGTCGGGCACGAGGTGCGGGATCGCGAAGGCGTCCCACGCGCACCCGCCCCACCACAGCGTCCGCTCGCCCATGACCGAGAACGCGAAGTTGCGCGTCGCGAACGGATGCGCGAGCACGATGCGGTGGTCGCCGTCGAACACGACGTGCCGGGCGGTGGCGAGCGCCTCGAGCGATTCCTCGACCTCGGATGGCTCGAGCGAGGTCGTGACGGCGAGCTCGTCGATCCCGGGCAGGCGTCCGGTTGCAGCGAGCGCTCGGTAGACGGCGAGGCGGACCGCCTCATCGCGATCGTTCACCCGTCGAGTCTTGCGCGCGCCCGGCCGCGCCGACCAGCCCCCGGACGGGGCGACCAGCCCCCGGACGGGGAGCCGCTCACGCGAGCGACAGCACGAACGACAGCACGAAGCCGGCCGCCGTGCTCAGCGCGACGGCCGGACCACCGTGCTCGAAGGCCTCGGGCATGAGCGTGTCGGCGAGCGAGGCGATCACCGCGCCCGCGGCGAACGCCAGGGGCAGCGAGATGGTCTCGGCATCGGTGTTCGCGAGCGGCCCCGCGCCGAGGGGCACGGCGACGGCCGTGAGCGCGGCCGCGATCGCCCACATGCCGACGATGGACGCCGACGAGCGCCCCTGCGCCTTCATCGACGAGGCGCCCACCAGCGCTTCGGGCAGGTTCGAGACGAAGATCGCGGCGAGCAGCGCGAGGCCGCCGGCCGCCTCGCCGAGCGAGACGCCGAGCGCGAGGTTCTCGGGCGCCCCGTCGAGCGTGACCGCGGCCAGCAGTGCGAGCCCCGCGGTGCCACGCGTCGAGGCCGAGGTCGGTGCGCGGTCGGCGGCCGCGGCATCCGTGTCGAGCTTGACGCTGCCGGGAACCTCGGCGCTCGGCTGCGGACGCGAGCCCGCCTGCGCCCAGCGATCGAGCAGCGCGCTGAGCACGGTGAAGACCAGCGCGCCCAGGAGCAGCCCGCCTGCCGCACGCACGATGCCGCCGCGTTCGTACGCGTCCTCGAACAGCTCGAACGTGAGGGCCGTGATGAGCGCGCCCGCCGCGAACGAGAGCATGATCGCGAGCAGGCGCTTCGGCAACTGCCACCGCACGCCGATCACCGCGCCGATGACCAGCGAACCGGAAGCCACGATCCCGAACAGCAGGGCCGCCCACATGGCTTCAGTGTCCGTGGAACGCCACCTGCCCGCGAGGGGTTGACGGGCGGGCGGTGCGGACCGTCCGGTGGAGGTCAGGCGATGTCAGGCGCGGCCCTTGAGGATCATGTGCCAGTACACCCACGGCAGGATGTGCCGGTCGAACACCCAGGAGAGGCGCCGCTCCCGCGACAGCGTCTTCCAGAACGGGATCGTGGGCTTCAGCCGGTACCGGTCGTCGAACTCGGCGAACACGACGGTGGATCGCGACACCGTGAACGGGCACACGGAGTACCCGTTGTAGCGCGTGGCGGGCTCGCGGCCGTGGAGCACGGCGAGGAGGTTCTCGGCGAGCACCTTCGTCTGCTTCCGCAGCGCTCCGCCCGACTTCGAGTTCCGGGTCGCCGCCGCGTCGCCGAGCGACCAGACGTTCGGGAACCGCACGTGACGGAGGGTCTCCGGGTCCACCTCGACGAATCCGCCGGCATCTCCGGGCGCCGGAAGGCTCGTCGACTTCAGCCAGTCGGGAGCCGACTGCGGCGGCACGACGTTGAGCACGTCGTACCGCAGCGTTTCGGCCGGACCGCCGCGCGTCGATCCGATCTCGACGGTGCGGTGTTCACCGTCGACCGATCGCACCTCGGTCTCGCATCGCAGCTCGATGCCGTACTCGGCGATCTTCCGCTCGAGCTCGCGATCGATCTCGGGGATGCCGAACACCGTCGGGTCCGGCACGATCATCACGACGCGGATGTCGCCGAGCACCCCGGTCGCGCGCCAGTAGTCGCACGCCAGGTACATGGGCTTCTGCGCCGCACCCGCGCACTTGGCCGGACCGGGCGGCTGGGTGAACACGACCGTGCCGCGGCGCAGCTCCCGGAGGAGTCTGGAGGCCTTCGAGACCAGCTCGTACTCGTAGTGCGAGGCCACTTCGGGGGTGCGGATGGCGGCGGCGAGGCCCGGGATCCGGTCCCAGTCCAGCTGGATGCCGGGACACACGACCAGGTGGTCGTAGGCGACGGACCGACCCGAGGCGAGCGTGACCGTGGCCCGCTCCGGATCGATGTCGTCGACCGCGTCGCGGATCCACCCCACGCCGCTCGGCATCGCCTCGGCCTGGGGCCGCACGGTCATGCTGAGACGCGCCCTCCCGCCCGCGACGTGGGAGAACAGCGGCTGGAAGCGGTGCTCCTCGCGGGGTTCGATCACGACGACGTCGTCGACCCCTTTGCGATGCAGCCGGCCCGCCACCGACAGTCCCGCGTTCCCGCCTCCGACGACCACGACGCGGTGATGGATCATCCGTCTCGCCTCCACGAACTCGAGCTGCGGGTGCAGCCCGGGTCACGCTATGCGGCGGACGGCGCGGCCGCGACCCGTTGACGCGGCCGTGACGGAGGCGTAGTCCGCCGGGTCGTGGGTCGTCCGACACCGCGGCCGCCACGGACCGCGCCGCCGACGCGGAGCGACCCGCGTCGACGGCGTGGAGGCGACCCGGGTCACCGGCGCGCGCCCTCCTTCTCGTGGTCCAACTCGCCGACGATCGCGGCGATCGCCTCGGTCGACGGCCGCTGCTCGCGTTCGACCTCGGCGCGCTCATCGGTCGACAGGTGGTCGTCGACGCTCATCGTGGTCTCGTCGAACGGCCGCTCACCCGAGAGCACCGACCGCAGCTGGTCGCGGTCGAGCTCCTTGGTCCAGGTGCCCACCAGCAGGGTCGCGACGGCGTTGCCGGTGAAGTTGGTGAGCGCGCGAGCCTCCGACATGAACCGGTCGATGCCGACGATCACGCCGACGCCGTCGACGAGGTCGGGGCGGTGCGCCTGCAGGCCGCCGGCGAGCGTCGCGAGGCCGGCACCGGTCACGCCCGCCGCGCCCTTCGAGGCGACCATCATGAACAGCAGCAGGCCGATCTGCTCGCCGATCGCGAGCGGCGTCCCCATGGCCGAGGCGATGAACAGCGACGCCATCGTGAGGTAGATCGCGGTGCCGTCGAGGTTGAACGAGTACCCCGTCGGAATCGTGACGCCGGCGACCGGCTTGGACACGCCGGCGTGCTCCATCTTCGCGATGAGGCGCGGCAGCGCGACCTCGCTCGATGAGGTCGAGACGATGAGCAGGTACTCGCGGCCGAGGTAGCGCATCATCGAGAAGATGTTGACCCGCGCGACGGCCCAGAGCAGCGACCCGAGCACGACCACGATGAACAGCACGCACGTGATGTAGAACGCGACCATGAGCGTGCCGAGCGAGATGATGGCGGCGACGCCGGTGTTGCCGACGACCGCGGCGATCGCGCCGAACGCGCCGATCGGGGCGACCCACATGATCATCGCGAGGATCCGGAACACGAGCGCCTGGATCTGCCGGATGGCCCCGAGGATCGGTGCGCCCTTCGCGCCCATCTTCTGCAGCGCGAAGCCGACGAGCAGCGCGACGAACAGCACCTGGAGGATGTTGCCGTCGGTGAGCGCCGCGAGCAGCGACGTCGGGATGATGCCGAGGATGAACTCCTCGGTCGTCTTCGCCTCGCCGGATCCGGCGTCGTAGGAGGCGCCCGCGATGTTCAGGCCCTCGCCGGGGTGGATGAGGTTGCCGACCACGAGGCCGATGCCGAGCGCGAACGTCGACATGACCATGAAGTACAGCAGCGCCAGTCCGCCGACCTTGCCGACCGTCGCGGCCTTGGCGATCGAGCCGACGCCGAGCACGATCGTGCAGAAGATGATCGGGGCGATCATCATCTTGATGAGCAGGACGAATGCGTCGCCGATCGGCTTGAGGCCGACCGCGAACTCGGGGGCCGAGAGGCCCACGGCGATGCCGGCGACGACCGCCGCGATCACCGCGATGTAGAGGTAGTGCGAGGAGTCGATCCTCCGTCGGGCCTTCGAGCCGTCGACGCGAGACTGGAGCGCCATTGCCGTCCCTGTCTTCCTTGGTCGGTCATCGCCGGTGGCGACGATTCGGGGTGTCGGGCCAGCATGCGCGGGCGGATGGCGCGCCATCCGCTTGTGTTCATACTGTTCGCGGCAGGACCGGCTGCGGTGACCGACCCGGGACGTATCGTGAGAGCGGACAGCGACGTTGCGAGGTGGACATGGTGCGATGGGTGCGCGGCTGGAGCATCGCCGCCAAGCTGTTCGCGCTGCAGCTCGCCGTGATCGTCGTGCTCGCCGTGATCGCCGTGGCGCTCATCTGGGCCGACGCGCGCGCCGACGTCGAACGGGATGCGGCCGCGAAGTCGATGGCGGTCGCGCAGACCATCGCGAACGATCCCTTCGTGGTCGACGGTGTGCAGTCCGACGACCCGACCGCCGAGCTGCAGCCCTACGCCGTCGACGTCATGCGCGAGGCCGAGGTCGACTTCATCACGATCATGGCGCCCGACCGCACGCGCTTCACGCACCCCGATCCGACGCAGATCGGGCAGCAGTTCCTCGGCAACATCGACCGGGCGCTCGCGGGCGAGCCGTTCAGCGAGACCTACACGGGCACGCTCGGGCCGTCGGTGCGGTCGGTGGTGCCGATCGAGGATGCCTCGGGCGAGGTCGTCGCGCTGGTCGCGGCGGGTATCACGGTGTCGAACACCCAGGTCGCGCTCGGCGGGCGGATCGCGACGGTGATCGTCGCGGCCGCCGTGATGATCGCGCTCGGTGCGCTCGGATCATGGTTGCTCAGTCGCTACCTGCGGCGCGTCACGTGGGGTCGCGGCGCCGAGGAGATGAGCCGCATGTTCGCGTACTACGAGGGCGTGCTGCACTCCATCGGCGAAGGGCTGGTGCTGCAGGACGACCGCAACCGGGTCGTGCTCGCCAACGACCGTGCCGCCGAGCTGCTCGGACTGCCGAAGCCCACGGGTCGGCATGCCGCACCGGCGCCCCTCGACGCGCTCGGGCTCGCGCCGTCTGTCGCCGAGGTGCTGGCGCGCACCGACGCCGTCATCGACGAGATCGTCGTCACACCGACGCACGTGCTCGTGGTCGACCGCGACGTGATCGTCTCGCGGCTCCGACCCGGCGACCCGCACGCGCGCCGGGTGGGAACGGTCACGACGCTGCGCGACCACACCCGACTGCAGGAGCTCACGGGCGAGCTCGCGAACATGACCACGCTCTCCGACGCGCTGCGCTCGCAGGCGCACGAGTTCGCGAACCGCCTGCACACCATCATCGCGCTCATCGAGCTCGGACGATCCGACGAAGCCGTCGAGCTCGCCTCGAGCGAGCTCGCGCTCAGCCAGGCGCTCGCCGACCGGCTGCTCTCGGCCGTGGAGGAACCGGTGCTGCTGGCCCTGCTGCTCGGCAAGGCCGCGCAGGCCGGCGAGCGCGGCATCCGCTTCGAGGTCGACCTGCCCGAGCGGCTCGCGACCACCGGGATCGACCCCCGCGAGACCATCACGATCGTCGGCAACCTCATCGACAACGCGCTCGACGCGGCCGCCTCGACGCCTTCGCCGGCCGTCGAGGTCTCGATCGCCACGCGCGACGGACGGCTGGTCGTCGCCATCGCCGACAGCGGGCCGGGGCCGCGTACCGGGGCGCGGGTCTTCGACCTCGGCGTCTCCACGAAGCCTCGCGAGGCGTCGGATGGCGCGGGGGCCTCCTCGCACGGCCATGGCATCGGGCTCGCGCTCGTGCGCCAGTCCGTCGCGCGCCTGGGCGGCGACATCCGGGTGGAGGGCTCGCGCTTCGAGGTCGCCCTGCCGCTGCCGACGGCGTCGACCGCTCCGGTGCCGGGGGCTCGCGATGCCTGACGACATCCGCGTCCTCGTCGTCGAGGATGAGCGCCTCACCGCCGAGGCGCACGCCGCATACGTGGGCCGCGTCTCGGGATTCGAGGTCGCCGGCGTCGCGCACACCGGGGCCGAGGCCGTGCGCCGGCTGCGGGACGCCCGTCGACCCGACGGGTCCATCGCCGGCATCGACCTGATCCTCCTCGACGTCAACCTGCCCGACACGACCGGCATCGAGCTGTGCCGCTCACTTCGCGCGGCCGGCATCGAGATCGACGTCATCGCGGTCACGGCCGTGCGCGACGCGGCCGTCGTGCGCTCGGCGGTCGCCCTCGGCATCGTGCAGTACCTCATCAAGCCCTTCGCCTTCGCCGCGTTCGCCGAGAAGCTCAACGCCTACCGGGACTACCGCTCGCGTGTGGGGCGAGCGGAGGTCACCGACCAGCAGGAGGTCGACGCGTCGTTCGCGGCGCTGCGAACGACGTCGGGCGCCGACCTGCCGAAGGGACTCACGCGCGAGACGCTCGACCGGGTGCGCACCGCAGTCCGCGATGCCCCCGCGGGCGGCGTCTCGGCGGCCGAGCTCGCGGGCCGTCTCGACCTCTCGCGCGTCACTGCGCGCCGGTACCTCGAGCACCTCGCCGACACCGGTGCGGTGGAACGCGCCAACCGCTACGGCACGCCCGGCCGCCCCGAGGTGGAGTACCGGAGGCGCTGAGCCGCCCGGGCGACGCGGCCCCGAGTCATCCGCTCGGCGGATTCGGGGGCGGGCCCCACCCCCGTGCGGACTCCGCTCGGTAGACTGCACGGACACCACGCCGCCCGCGACCCGGCCACGGCCGTGCCCGACGACAGGAGCACCACGACGTGATCCATACCGCGCTCATCCCCTGGCTCGACCCCGAGTCGATCATCCAGGCGGCCGGTCCATGGGCGCTGCTCGTCGTGTGCTTCATCGTGTTCGCCGAGACGGGCCTGCTCGTGGGCTTCCTGCTGCCCGGAGACACCCTGCTGATCATCTCGGGCCTGCTGTCGAACCCCGACGTCGTGCCGCCCAACGGCGTGTTCGGCGTCTCGGTCTGGCTCGTCGCGCTGCTCATCGGGTTGTCGGCGTTCGTCGGAGGCGAGGTGGGCTACGAGATCGGGCACCGCGGCGGCCCGAAGGTGTTCGAACGCAAGGAGAGCGGCCTCTTCAGCGTCAAGAACGTCGAACGCACCAATGCCTTCTTCGAGCGCTTCGGCGGCCTGACGATCATCCTCGCGCGGTTCGTGCCGGTCGTGCGCACCTTCGCACCCGTCGCGGCCGGCGTCGGCCACATGCACCGCGCGCGGTACTCGCTCTACAACTTCATCGGCGCCGTCATCTGGGGCTTCGGCCTCACCATGTTCGGCTATCTCGTCAGCTTCATCCCGCCGGTCGCCGACCTGGTCCGCGACTACATCGACATCATCCTCCTGATCGCCGTCGGCGGGACTGCGCTCATCACCGCATGGCACTACTTCAGCGAGCGCCGCAAGGCCCGGAAGGCCGAGGAGGCCGGAGCCGACGTCATCACCGACGAGCACGAGGCCGAGGAGCTCGTGCTCGACCCCGACGTCTTCGACCGCCCTCCGCACCTCGAAGGAGACCACGGGCACGACGGTCACGGCCGCAGCCGGGGTCACGGCGACGAGGGTCCGCCCGCCGATCGCTGATCCCGCACGCGGGGTGCGGCGCCCGCGCCCCGGGCCTACACTCGGCCGCATGAGCTTCCTCTACGAAGAGAAAGCCTCACGCTCCGCACTCGTCGACGTCGTCTGGAGGACCGTCGATACGAGCGACGGCACCTATCTCGCCGCCGCCGATGCCTGCTGGGACATGATCTTCTCCGATCTGGCCGCAGGCGGCCGCCGCGTGCTCCTGAGCGGGCCGTCGTCGCAGCCGACGCCGGTGCCGTACACCGCCGGGAACCGGAACATCGGAGTCCGATTCGTCCAGGGCTGCTACTTCACGCACTGCGCGGCCGCCGACATGTGCGATCGCACGATCGCGCTCAGGATGCCGCAGGCGACGGCCTTCGACCTGGCGGACGTCCGGTGGCCGTTCCCGGACTACGAGACGGTCGACGACCTCGTGGAGGCGTTCGCCGCCCACGGGCTCCTCGCACACGATCAGATCGTCGAGTCGATCCTCGTCGGGCGACCCCCGGGGGTCTCCGTCCGATCGGTGCAGCGGCATTTCGCCAAGGTCACCGGACTCAGTCCTCACCACGTCCGGCAGATCTCACGCGCGCGGGCGGCGGTGAACCGACTCCAGACGGGCGAGGCGATCGCCGACGTCGCCTACGACCTCGGTTACGCCGACCAGTCGCACCTCACGCGTGAGGTCAAACGGCTCACCGGATGCACGCCGGGCCAGTCGCAGCACCGCGGCGAGCCGGTCTGACGCGGTCGGATGTCGCTCGCGTTCAAGACGCACGGCGGTCGATCGGCTTCACTTCTGGGTCGGGCACTCCGGTGACCGAACGGAGCGCCGAACCGCGGATGCGCTCCGAGAGGACTGAGAGACATGGACATCCGACCGACCACGATCGCCATCCCCGACGCCGACCTCGCCGACTTGAACGATCGGCTCGAACGGACACGGTGGCCGAGCGACCTCACCGGGTCATGGGAGCGTGGGACACCGGTGTCCTACGCGAAGCGACTCGCCCGGTACTGGCGCACGCAGTACGACTGGCGCGAGGAGGAGGCGAAGCTCAACCGGCTGCCGCAGGTGACGGCGATCATCGAGGGCCAACCGATCCACTGCTTCCACGTCCGCGCCGCGGATGATGCCGCTGTGCCACTTCTGCTCGTGCACGGCTACCCGTCGTCGGCGGTCGAGTTCGCCGCCGTGCTGCCGATGCTCGCCGACGCTGGTCGGGGCACGATCGACGGCATGCGGGCGGATGGCGCGGCTCCGGAGTTCCACGTCGTCGCGCCCTCCATCCCGGGCTGCGGATTCTCGATCCCGCTCATGAGCCACGGGTGGGACATCGTCCGTACCGCGCACGCGTTCGACGAGCTCATGCAGGCGCTGGGCTACGACCGCTACGCGGTGTTCGGCGAAGACGTCGGCGCCGGCGTCATCGAGCAGCTCTGCCTCGACGCCGGCGACCGTGTGCTGGGTTCGATCTCGGCGACCGACCCGGGTGCGATCGCGACCCAGTACACGCCGCCCACCGACCACCTCACCGCCGACGAGCACGAGCGGCACGAACGGCTGAAGGATGCGCGGACCGAGGACTTCGGCTACCTCGCGCTGCAGACGACGAGGCCGCTCAGCGTCGCCTACGGCCTCACGGACTCGCCGATCGCCCAGGCGATGTGGATCGTGGAGAAGTTCCGGGAGTGGACCGACCCCGAGCGCGAGCTGCCCGAGGACGCGGTCGATCTCGACGCGCTGCTCACGCTCGTCACCGTGGCGTGGTTCGGCCGGAACGGAGACGGCGAGGTCAACCTGCTCTACGAGGCGGCGCACGCCCAGGCAGCGTGGGGACGCCACCACGATCGACCGCAGGGGATGGCGGCGTTCGGCGAGGAGCCGCTCATGCGGCGCATCCTCGATCCCGACGGGCGCCTCGCGTTCTGGAGCGAGCATCCGCGCGGCGGTCACTTCCCGGCGATGGAGGCACCGGAGCAACTCGTCGGCGACCTCCGCAGGTACTTCGCGGGGCTGCTCGCCGCCTGACTCGACCGCGCGCTACGCGTGCGTCGCGTGCTCGTGCTGCCCGCGACCCGAGGGCTCGAGCTGGAACGTGGAGTGATCGACGTCGAAGTGCTCGCTGAGGCATCCGCCGAGCTCGTCGAGCAGCGCGCCGACCCGATCGTCGGCGAAGACCGCGGGCTCGACCTCGACGTGGGCGCTGAACACGTGCGCCCCGGTCGTGATCGCCCACACGTGCACGTCGTGCACGGCGACCACGCCGCGCGTGCGCAGGATGTGGTCGCGGATCTCCGCGACATCCGTCTCGGCGGGCGTCGACTGGCTGAGCACGCGCATCACGTCGCGCAGCAGCAGCAGCGCGCGCGGCACGATGAGCACCGCGATCGCGAGCGACGCGATGGCGTCGGCGGCGTTCCATCCGGTGGCGACGATCACGAGTGCCGCCCCGATGACGAGCACCGAGCCGATCGTGTCGCCGAGCACCTCGAGGTAGACGCCGCGAACATTCATGGACCCTTTCGCGCCGCTTCGCAGCACGAGCATCGCGGCGACGTTCGCGGCGAGCCCGGCGAGCGCGACCGCAAGCATGAGACCGCCCGCGACCTCGTGCGCCTCGCCCTCGGTGCCCGAGACGAGTCGATCGATCGCGCCCGCCGACACCGTCACGGCCACGACGATGAGGATCACGCCGTTGGCGAGCGCACCGAACACCTCGAAGCGCCGGAAGCCGTAGGTCTGCCGGTCGTTCGCGGGGCGAGCGGCCACGACCGCCGCACCGAGTGCGATGACCAGGCCGAGGAGGTCGCTCGTCATGTGGCCGGCATCGGCGAGCAGTGCGAGCGACCCGCTCAGCACCCCGCCGACCACCTGCACGACGAGGAATGCGCCGATGATCGCGATCGCGATCACGAGCCGCCTGCGATCGGTCGACGCGGAGCCGTGGTCGTGTGCGTGTGCCATGTCCATTCCAGCGTAGGCCGGATGTCGCGGCGAGGCTCCTGACGGGAATGAGTCCCGTTCTCAGCCGAGACCCTCGCGGAATCCGCGCCGCCATGTCTCGTATCGCGGCTGCCAGCCGAGCTCCCGCTTCGCCTTCGCGTTCGAGGACCCGCGGACGGTGGTCATCATCGCGATGCCGTGTTCTCCGAGCAGCGGCCGCGCAACCCAGGCCGGGATCCGCAGCGGCGGCTTCGCGCCCAGCACCCCGGTCAGATCGGGAAGCCACTCCGAGACGGGTGCCGGTTCGTCGTCGACGATGTTGTAGGCACCGGGCGCGCCTCGCGTGACCGCGGCCGCCGTGGCCGATGCCGCATCCTCGATGTGGCAGAACGACCACACACCGGCGCCGCCTCCGACGACCGGGAGGCGACGGGCGCGGACCATCTCGACGATCTGGCCGCCGCGACCGAGCAGCTGGCCGGGGCCGTACAGGCCCCCGTAGCGCACGGCGAGGCCGCCGACCTCGGTGGTGACGGACTCGAGGTACCGGATGGCCGCCAGCGTCTGCCGCGACGGACCGGTCGGCGTCGGATCGAGCGGGTCCTCCTCCGTCTTGACGGGGCCGCCCGTGCGCTCGTTCGGCCAACCGGTGAAGCTCTGCGCGATGAACCGCACCCCGCCGACCTCGGCCGCGGCGGCGAGCAGGTGGTCCGTGCCGCGGGTCCGGAGTTCGTTCGTGGCGGCGAAACCCTCGTCGAAGCGCCGGAAGTCCGGCATGGGGCCGCCGAGCGCGGTCAGTTCGTGCACGACGACCTCCGGTGCGGATTCGAGGACGGCCCTGCGGACCGAATCCGCGTCGCCCGGATCCATCACCACTCCCGTGGCGCCGGCCCGTTCGATCGCACCGAGTCGCGTCTCGCTTCGCGAGGTTCCCGCCACCCGATGGCCGGCCGCGACCAGGAGTGGTACCAACCGTGATCCGACCGCTCCGGTGGCGCCGGCGACGAAGACTCGCATGTCCGTCCTTCCTCTCGTCTCACCTCCTCCGACGGATGAGCGCGGCGCCGTGTGACACGCTGTGCCATCGTTGGAGGATGACGGAGCCCGGCGACGCCCTGGCGGACCTCCGCCCGCTGATGTTCTCCATCGCCTACCGGATGCTCGGCAGCGTGACCGAGGCGGAGGACGTCGTGCAGGACGCGTACCTGCGACTGCATGAACGCACGCGTGCGGGCGAGGAGATCCGCCGTCCCGAGGCGTTCGCGACCACCGTCACGACACGTCTCGCGATCGACGCGCTCCGATCCGCGCGGCGGAACCGCGAGCTGTACGTGGGTTCGTGGCTGCCCGAACCGCTCCCCGATGCGAACGCCGACCCGGCGCACCGCGTCGAGCACGACGAGACGCTCTCGTTCGCCTTCCTCGCCGTCCTCGAACGGCTCGGCCCCGTCGAGCGGGCGGTCTTCCTCCTGCGCGAGGTGTTCGACGTCGACTACTCGACGATCGCCGGCATCGTCGAGCGGTCCGAGGCGAGCTGCCGTCAGGTGCTGCATCGCGCGCGGTCGCGCATCGCCGACGGTCGTCCGCGGTTCGACCCCGACGTCCGCCGCGACGCGGTGCTCATCGAGCGCTTCTTCGACGCCCTCTCGGCCGGTGACGTCGACGCGCTCGCGCGCACGCTCGCAGACGACGTCGTGTTCTACGGCGACGGCGGTGGAAAGGCCCCGGCCATCCGCCGGCCGATCGAGGGGCGGGTCGCCGTCGCGCGATTCCTCGCTGGCCTCGTGCGACGCGGCGAGCCCCTGCCGATCACGATGGAGCGGGTGCAGGCCAACGGGGAGGCAGCACTGCGGATCTCCACCGGCGGTGCGACGCTCAGCGTGCTCATGGTCCACGCGGCAGGTGGTCGGATCGCCGCGGTCGGCAACCAGCTCAATCCCGACAAGCTCCGCCATCTCGGCCCGGTCGGCGACCTGGAGGCGCTGATGGCACAGGGTGCCCGTCCGCCGGATCGAGGTTCGGAGGCGGGCGGGTCCGACGGGGCTCAGCCGCCGGGCACCACCACGCCGGTCTCGTAGCCGAGCATCACCAGTCGGGACTGGACGGGGGCGCCGCCGCGCTAGCCCCGGGCGCGCTCCGCCGCGATCCGCTCGAGCTCGGGCAGGAGCGCTCCGAACGCCCGCGCTCGGTGGCTGTGCGCGTTCTTCACCTCGGGCGCCAGCTCGGCCGCCGAGACGTCGAAGTCGTCGGGAAGGAAGATCGGGTCGTACCCGAAGCCGTTCACGCCCGCCCGACGCGTCGCGATACGCCCCGGCCATGTGCCGACGGCGGCGAACTCGTACGGCGCCGCGCCCGCGGCATCCGGCACGACGAGCGCGATCGTGCAGTGGAAGTGGGCCGTGCGGTGCGGGTCGGCGATGTCGGCCAGCTGCGCGAGCAGCAGCTCGAGGTTCGCCTCGGCGCCGCGGCCGGGTCCGGCCCAGCGTGCCGAGAAGATGCCCGGCGCGCCGCCCATCACGTCGACGGCGATCCCCGAGTCGTCGGCGAGCGCGATGCACCCGGTGTGGGATGCCGCGGCGCGCGCCTTGATGAAGGCGTTCTCGTCGAATGACGTGCCGTCCTCGATCGGCTCGGGTCCGTCGTACGGCAGCACCGTGATGCCCGGCACGTGCTCGCCGAGGATGTGCTGGAACTCGGCGACCTTGTGCGCGTTGTGCGTGGCGAGGACGACCTCGAGCGCGGGGCGCGACACCGGCTCGGCCCTCACTCGCCCGCGAGCGAGGCCTCGAGCGCCGCCCGCTGCACGCCGGCGAGCTCGTTCGTGCCGGCGAGCGCGAGGTCGAGCAGCTGGTCGAGCTCGCGACGGTCGAACGGCGCGCCCTCGGCGGTGCCCTGCACCTCGACGAAGAGTCCGCGGCCGGTGGCGACGACGTTCATGTCGGTCTCGGCGCGTACGTCCTCGACGTAGGCGAGGTCGAGCATCGGCGTGCCGTCGATGATGCCGACCGAGACCGCGGCGACGGTGTCGATGAGCGGGGTCGACTTCTGGCCGATGAACTTCTTGCCGCGCGCCCATTCGATCGCGTCGGCGAGCGCGACGTAGGCGCCCGTGATCGCGGCGGTGCGGGTGCCGCCGTCGGCCTGCAGCACGTCGCAGTCGATCTGGATCGTGTTCTCGCCGAGGGACTTCATGTCGACGACGGCGCGCAGGCTTCGACCGATCAGGCGGCTGATCTCGTGCGTGCGACCGCCGATGCGTCCCTTGACCGACTCGCGGTCGTTGCGCGTGTTCGTCGAGCGCGGCAGCATCGCGTACTCGGCGGTGATCCAGCCCGTGCCCTTCCCGGTCATCCACCGCGGCACGCCGTTCGTGAAGCTCGCGGTGCAGAGCACCTTCGTCCGGCCGAAGGAGATGAGCGCGCTGCCCTCGGCGTGCGCGCTCCACCCGCGTTCGATCACGACGTCGCGCAGGTCGCGGGGCGTGCGGCCGTCGGCGCGCACGAGGTCGGGGGCGGGGTGGTCGGTCATGCGGTCTCCTGTCGATGCGATCGGTCCGCGAGGCGGTGGGGCAGGGTGAGGGCGCCGGTCTGCACGAGCTCGACGCGGTCGATGTCGGGACCGATGAGGCGGTTCGCGAGGTCGAGGAACGCGTCGGTCGAGTCGCCCGTCGCCTCGAAGCGGTGGGTCGGGGGCCGGGTGCTCCGGCGCTCGAGTCCCTGCGAGACGAGCACCCGATAGACGTCGTTCGCCGTCTCGACGTCGCTCGACACGAGCCCGACGCCCTCGCCCATGACGTACGAGATCGCGCCCTTGAGGAACGGGTAGTGCGTGCAGCCCAGCACGAGCGTGTCGACGCCCGCCGAGCGCAGCGGCGCGAGGTACTCCTCGGCGACGGCGAGCACCTCGGGTCCGATCGTGACGCCGGACTCGACGAACTCGACGAACCGCGGGCACGCCGCCGAGAACAGCGCCAGGTGCGGCGCGGCGGCGAAGGCGTCGTCGTAGGCGCGCGACTGGATGGTGCCGGCCGTGCCGATCACGCCGACCCTTCCGCTGCGCGTGGTGGCGACGGCGCGGCGCACCGCCGGCTGGATGACCTCGACCACGGGTACGTCGTAGCGCTCGCGCGCATCGCGCAGCATGGCCGACGACGCCGTGTTGCACGCGATGACGAGCATCTTCACGCCCTGCGCGACGAGGTCGTCGAGCACGGCGAGGGCGTAGCGCCGCACGTCGGCGATGGGCTTCGGCCCGTAGGGCGAGTGCTCGAGGTCCCCGACGTAGAGGATGGCCTCGTTCGGGAGCTGGTCGCGCACCGCGCGGGCGACGGTGAGTCCGCCGACGCCGGAGTCGAAGATCCCGATCGGTGCATCCGTCACGGTCACCCAGCCTAGATCAGCGCGCCGGGGCGGATGGCTCGGCAAGGGCCTCCCGGATGGCGCGCGCGACGCGCCCCGCCGCGGGATGGCGGTGCGTCCGGTGCCACGCGAGCCGCACCTCCATCGGCGGCGCATCGGCGAGCGGCACGAAGACGACGCCCGGCCGCGGATAGTGATGCGCCGTCGCCTCGGAGGTGACGCCGATCGCATCGCCCGCGGCGATGAGGTCGAGCCATTCCTCGACATCGGCGGTGTCCGTCATCGGCGGCACGTCGGCGCCGACCGCCTGCCACAGCGTCGGCGTCGTGGTGCCCGCGCGCGGGTCGACGGCGACGACGAACGGCACGAGCTCGGCGAGGTCGACCGCTTCGCGCTCGGCGAGCGGATGATCGACGGGCATCGCGACGACCCGACGCTCCCGGCCGACCACCTCGCCCTCGAGGTCGGTGCGATCGAGCGGATGGCGCAGCACCGCGAGGTCGACGCGTCCCTCGACGAGCCCGGCGTCGCGCGAGTTGATCCGCACGAGCCGCATCGGGCTGTCGGGGTGTGCACGGTTCCACGCACGCAGCACCGGCGTGGTGTGCGCGCCGAGGGCCGCCCACGCGTACCCGACGCGGATGACGCTCGGCTCGCCGCGCAGGTCGGCGAGCGCGCGGTCGAGCTCCGCGAGCACCCGGCGCGCCGTCCCGGTGAGCGCGGCCCCCGCCTCCGTCGGTTCGACGCGCCGCGTCGTGCGGTGCATGAGCGCGGTGCCGACCTCGTGCTCGAGTGCCGCGAGCGAGCGTGACACGGCGGCCTGCGACATGCGCAGTCGGTCGGCCGCCGCCGTGAACGAGCGTTCCTCGTCGACGGCGACGAGGACGCGGAGATGGCGGAGTTCGACATCCATGCGTCCAGCGTATCGATCTGCCCGGATTGCATTTCTCATCGCAACGGTCTCGATCTAGCTTGGATGCATGATCCGCCAGCGAAACGGGCTCGACGCCGCCGCCGTCGTGGTCGGTGCCGCGTCGGTGCCCGTCGGCGCGGCGCTCGGCGCCACGATCTTCCCGTTCGTCGGACCGGCGGGCGTCGTGGCCCTGCGCCAGGCCTTCACCGCGCTCATCCTGCTCGGCGTCACCCGACCGCGACTGCGGCGTCTCGGCTGGGCGTCGGTGCGCCCGGCGATCGCCCTCGGCGGCGTGCTCGTCGTGATGAACCTCTCCGTGTACGCGGCCGTCGAGCGCATCGGCCTCGGCCCGGCGGTCACCCTCGAGTTCCTCGGCCCGCTCGCGCTCGCGCTCCTCGCCTCGCGTCGCCGGCTCGACCTCGCCTGCGCGGTGGTGGCCGGGGCGGGCGTCGTGCTGCTGACGGGCAGCGTGCCGGGCATCGATCCGCTCGGCATCCTGCTCGGCCTGACCGCGGCGGCCGCGTGGGCGGGCTACATCCTGCTGAGCCAGCGGGCCGGGCGCACGCTGCCCGGCCTCCAGGGCACCGCGATCGCGAGCCTCGTCGCGGCCGTGCTCACCTCGCCGATCCTCGTGCTGACGCTGGTCTCACTCGCGCCGCACGAGGTCGCCCTGGTCCTCGCGATCGGCGCCGCGGCGGCCGTGCTGTCGTCCGCACTCCCCTACTCGATCGACCTGGTGGTGCTGCGCCGGATGCCGCGACAGCGGTTCGGGGTCCTGCAGAGCGTGCATCCGGCCGCCGCGGCGATCGCCGGGCTGGTCGTGCTCGGCGAGACCCTGTCTCTCTGGCAAGTCGCCGGGCTCGTGCTCGTCACGCTCGCGAACGCGGTCGCCGTCGGTGTGGCGCCCGGCCGGCCGCCGGCACCGCAGGCCGCCCGCCCCGAGGTCACGCAGGCCCCGCGCCATCCGGAGCCCGCGCACTAGGCTGAGCGGCGTGACCGGCTCAGCTGCGCTCCTCACCGACCGATACGAGCTCACGATGGTGGACGCCGCCCTGCTGGACGGCACCGCCCACCGCGAGAGCCTGTTCGAGGCGTTCGCCCGCCGCCTGCCCGCGGGCCGGCGCTACGGGGTCGTCGCGGGCACCGGCCGGCTGCTCGAGCTCATCGAGCAGTTCCGGTTCGAGGACGCCGAGCTCGAGTTCCTGCGCGAGCAGCACGTGGTGCGTGACGCGACCCTCGACTGGCTCGCCGACTACCGCTTCCACGGCGACGTGTGGGGCTACCGCGAGGGCGAGGCGTACTTCCCGGGCTCGCCGCTGCTCACCATCCAGGCGTCCTTCGCCGAGGCCGTCATGCTCGAGACGGTCGTGCTCTCGGTGCTCAACGCCGACTCGTCGGTCGCCAGTGCGGCGGCGCGAATGGTCTCGGTCGCACTCGGCCGACCCATCGCCGAGATGGGGTCGCGGCGCACCAACGAGCGCTCGGCGATCGCCGCCGCACGCGCGGCGTACATCGCCGGGTTCGACGCGACCAGCAACCTCGAGGCCGGGCGCACCTGGGGCATCCCGACGATGGGCACCGCGGCCCACGCGTACACGCTCCTGCACGACAGCGAGGAGGCCGCCTTCCGCGCCCAGGTGAAGGCCATGGGCCCCGGCACGACGCTGCTCGTCGACACCTACGACATCGCGCAGGGCGTCGAGACGGCGGTGCGCGTGGCCGGCACCGAGCTCGGAGCCGTGCGCATCGACTCCGGCGACCTGCCGACCGTCGTGGCCGACGTGCGCGCCCAGCTCGACGACCTCGGTGCCGTGAACACGCGCATCACCGTCACGAGCGACCTCGACGAGTACACCATCGCCGCGCTGTCCGGCGCGCCGGTCGACGCGTACGGCGTGGGAACGTCGGTGGTCACGGGGTCGGGTTCGCCCGCCGCCGGCATGGTCTTCAAGCTCGTCGCGCGACGCGGCGAGGACGGCGAATGGGTGAACGTCGCCAAGGCGTCGTCGAACAAGCTGAGCGTCGGCGGGCGCAAGAACGCGGCCAGGCGGCTCGACTCGACGCGGACCGCGCGCGAGGAGATCGTGTTCGTCGGCGACGGGCCCGAGGGTGAGGCCGAGTTCGAGCCGGGCGACGAGCTGCGACCGCTCATGGTGCGACTCGTGCGCGAGGGCCGGGCGGATGCCGCGTACACGGGCCAGGCGGGTGTCGAGGCCGCACGCACCCACCGGGCCGAGGTCATGCAGGAGCTCCCGGTCGAGGCGTTCCGGCTCGGACGCGGGGAGCCGGTGATCCCGACGACCTACCGTTGAGCGATCGCGTGCGCGTCAGCCCTGCTTCAGCCGCTCGTAGATCTCCTTGCACGTCGGGCACACCGGGAACTTCTCCGGGTCGCGCCCAGGGGTCCACTTCTTTCCGCACAACGCCCGCACCGGCTTGCCGGTGATGGCCGACTCGAGGATCTGCTCCTTCTTGACGTAGTGCGAGAACCGCTCGTGGTCTCCGGGCTCGATGTTCTCCTCTTCGAGGAGCTTCTCGAGTTCGCGGTCGAGCACGGACGTGCCGCCGCCGGGCGCATCGGGGTCGGCGATGCTCGCCTGCACGGGTCGGATCATGCGGACGAGTCTACGCCGCGATCAGGCGCGCACGGCCGCCGCGAGGATCTCGGGTCCGCGGCGCTCGAACACGCGCCCGCCGCCCCAGATTCCGAGTGCGAGCACCACCAGGCCGAACCCGACGCCGGCGGCGAGCGATGCCGCGTGCCACGCCGGATCGCGGAAGATCCCGAGCGCCGCGAACGCGATCGCAGGCCCTGCGACCAGGATCGAGCCGAACATCGTGAAGGACTGCACGAGCGCCGTCACCGCGCCCGTCGACTGCGGTGCCTGGAACGGGCTGTCGCCCGGCTTGACCACCGGGTACGGCATGGCCGCCGAGGTGATCGAGCCGAGCCCGAGGCCGCCGAGCAGGAGGGCCGTGCTCACCCCGAGCAGCGAGGGCAGCAGGCGCCAGTCGTCGAGCACGAACACCGTGATCGCGCTGCCGAGTCCGATGACGAGGATGCCCGAGATGAGCACGGGAACGAGGCGCCCGATGCGATCGGCGGCGCCGCGCACGCCGGACGCGACATGCAGCCACACGGCGGTGCTGTCGTATGCCGTGTCGTTGTGCAGGCTCCAGCCGAGCAGGAGGCACACGAGCGGCACGGGGATGAGCCCGAGGTACAACGGCGGGACGCCCGCGATGCCCAGCGGCACCGCCACGAGGATCGGCGTGATCGGCACCATCAGCAGCGCCACCCAGTAGCGCGCGTCGCGGAACCAGTAGGTGATGCTGCGCGCGGCGATGGCGCCGGTCGCGCCGTGCGGCATCCGCCCGAACCATCCGAGGCCGTGGTAGCTGCGCGCGGCCGCCTCACGTCCGGGCGTCACGAGCATCCGGGAGACGAGCGCCCGCCATGCCACCCACGCGAACCACACCGTCGCGGCGGCGATGATCAGCTTCAGGATGGCGGCGCCCCACGCGCCGGAGGCGGCGTCGCCCGGGACGGCGAAGGCCGCGCCGAGCGGGGTCCACGACAGGGCGCCCGCGATCGCACCGATGGCCCGCCGACCCGAGTTTGCCCAGTCGACGGTCGTCAGCGCGACGATCACGGGCGCGGCCATGACCACGAGCAGCACGCCGATGACGCCCGCGACATCGCGCGAGCGCCGGGTTTCGAGGAGCATGCCGGCGAGCCCGGCGGTGAGCCGTGCACCGAGCAGGCAGGTCGCGAACGCGAGGGGTGCGGCCAGGAGTGCGAGCAGGGTCTCCCCCGCGCCCCGCGACCACGTGACCACCGTGCCGCTGAGCGCGATCACGAGCGCGAGCGCCGGCACGCCGATCGCCGCGGCGAGCGCGAGGCCCAGCGCGAGCGTGCGGTTCGGCATGCCGAACAGCGCGAACCGCCTCGGGTCCATGGTGTCGTCGACGCCGAAGACCAGCGGGACGAGGAGGAACCCGAGCACCGTGGCGGCACCGGCCACGACGATGCCGTCGCGGATCAGCTCGACGTCCTCCGCCCCGCGGAGGCCGACGAGGAGGGCGAACACGAGGATTGCGAAGCCGAGCCCGTAGATCAGGCCCACGACGATCCCCACGACCTGCCACGTGCTGCGCCGGAAGATGTTCCCGAGCAGCCGCAGCTTCAGTCGGAGAAGCTGTGCAACCATTCCATGCCCTCCGCCGCCTTGCGTCCGCCGGCGAGCTCGACGAATCGGTCCTCCAGGGTCTGCCCGCCGCGCACCTCGTCGAGCGTGCCCGCGGCGAGCACGCGACCGCCGACGATGATCGCTGCCGAGTCGCAGACGCGCTCGATGAGATCCATCCCGTGGCTGGAGAGCAGGACGGTGCCGCCGCCGCCGACGTACCGCTCGAGGATGTCGGTGAGGTTGGCCGCCGAGACGGGGTCGACCGACTCGAACGGCTCGTCGAGGACGAGCACGCGCGGCGAGTGGATCATCGCGCACGCGAGCGCGATCTTCTTCGTCATGCCGGCGGAGTAGTCGGCGACGAGGCGGTCGAGCGCGTCCTCGAGGCCGAACGCGGCGGCGAGGTCGGCGCTCCGCTCGAGCACGGTCGCGTGGTCGAGGCCGCGCAGCGAACCCGAGTAGTAGAGCAGTTCGGAACCCGTGAGGCGGTCGAACAGGCGCAGCCGGTCGGGCAGCACGCCCGTGATCCGCTTCGCCGCGTGCGGCTGCTTCCAGACGTCCACGCCGTGGATGTGCACCGCGCCGCCGTCGGGGCGGAGCAGGCCGGTCACCATCGAGAGCGTCGTCGTCTTGCCCGCGCCGTTGGGGCCGACGATGCCGTAGAACGAGCCGGCGCGCACGTCGAGCGTGATGCCGTCGACGGCCGTGGTGTCGCCGTAGCGCTTGACGAGACCTTCGATCGTCAGCACGCGGGGCGCGTCGGCGGGCGGTGCCGGGCGTGCGACGCGCAGCGTGCGCTTCTTGCGCGGCGCGGTCTTCGGCGATGTGACCGGGATCACGGCGACCCCGCGCTCGGCGCCGACGGCACGGTCGTCGGCGACGACGCGGTCTTCATCGGCGGGCCGGTCATCGTCGGCGGCCGCGGGTGCGGCCGGGGCGGGAAGGGGCGCGGCGAGGACCGGATCGGGAGTCACGGGTTCGGCGACGGCGCGCTCGGCGGCGGGCGGCTGCGCTGCCGACGCTGCGGCGCCGGCGACCGCCGCAGTGACGACGCGGGCCACGGCCGGATTCGAGCCGTCTTCGCCTCGGGGCGCGGGCTCGGCCGCTTCGGCCGGCTCGGGCGCCGATTCAGGCTCGGGCGCCGATTCAGGCTCGGGCGCCGATTCGGGCACGGGCACCGCGACCGGCGCACGCTCCGGAGCGGCCTCGGGCGCGGGAGCCGCCTCGGGAACGGATTCGGGCTTCGATTCCGGAGCGACCACGGATGCGGTCGCCGGCTCGGCGACCGGCTCGACGATGGTGGCGGCCTCGGGCTCCCCCGGCTGCGCAGGCGCAGTCGGCTCGAGCACGGCGGTGTCGGTCGGCTCGTCGATCGAGGCCGGCGCCGTCGTCGCAGCCGCGGTGGCCGGCGCCGGAGCCGCAGCCGTTCCGGTGCCCGACTCCCCCTCGGGCCGGCGCGGGGTGCGCTCGGCGGCCGTCGTGTCGGTCGTGATCGCCGCGGCGACGCGCTGGCGCGAGGGCGTGGCCTTCTTGCGTGCATCGGCGCTGCGCGCGCGCGACTTCGCGGCGGATGCGGACGGCGTCCGTGCGGACTTCGCCGCCTCGCCGCGCGCGGCGGCGGCCGACGACGACGCGGCCCGCGAGGCGGTGCTGCGCTTGGAGGCCGGGCGCGACTCGGCGGCACCGGCCTCGATGCCGTCGGGCACGGTCGCGTCGGTCGTCTCGGCGGCCGCACTCGACGCGGCGGCCTGCGATCGCCGGGAGCCGGACTTCCTCGCGGACGGCTTCTTCGGTTCGGACTGCGACGTGGATGTCGCCGACGCCGAAGCCGATGCCGACCTCGCCGGCTTCGAACCGGTCGAGCCGGCTTCGGTCGACGTGGTGCCCGTCGACCTGGTCTTCGCCGGCTTCGACGGCGTGCGGGGCGACCGTGCGCGCGGGGCTCGCTCACCGGACGAACGAGCGGCCGCAGGCGCGTCCGCATCCCCCCGATCGGAAGGCACCCCCGTGCCGGTGCCTTCGGGAGTCTCGTCGTCAGGACGCGATGGCGAAACGGAAGTCACCCGGACAACCTACCAACCAGCCCGTGCCGGACGCTGGAGAACGCCGTGATCCGCGCGCCGCCGGGCTCGTGGTACCCGTTCGAGGCCTGAGCAAGTACTGGGCATCGCATCACGATCGGGCTACGGCTTGTCAACGGGTTCGGTGTCGGCGAAGCCCCTCGGGTATCCTGAGAACCGGCATAACGGCGTGTCCAGAAGAGAACTTGCGGATGAATCCCCGGCGAACTCGTGTGAAACGAGTGCGTCGCGGCATCCGATCGACGAAGGAGATGCAGTGACCACGCAGATCGTGATCCTCGCAGCCGGCATGGGGAGCCGGCTCGGGCGTTCCCTCCCCAAGCCGTTGACCGAACTCAGCGATGGCCGCACCATCATGCGCCAGCAGTTCGACAACATCGAGCACGCCTTCGGCCGCAACGCGGGCGTGACGATCGTCGTGGGCTACAAGCTCGAGCACATCATCGAGGCGTTCCCGCAGGCGTCCTTCGTCTACAACGAGGAGTACGACCAGACCAACACGTCGAAGTCGCTCATGCGCGCCCTGCAGGCGTCGCAGCCGGGCGGCGTGCTCTGGATGAACGGCGACGTCGTGTTCGACCCGCGCATCCTCGACCGCGCCCTGCCCTTCATCGCGCGCGACCAGTCGTTCGTGACGGTCAACACCGCCAAGGTGTCCGACGAAGAGGTGAAGTACACCACGAGCGCCGAGGGCTACATCAAGGAGCTCTCCAAGACCGTCAAGGGCGGCCTCGGCGAGGCCGTGGGCATCAACTACATCTCGAGCCGCGACAAGGCCGTCTTCCTCGCGCACCTGCAGCGGGTCGGCGCGCAGGACTACTTCGAGCGCGGCCTCGAGCTGGCGATCGAGCAGAACGGCCTCCTCGTCGAGCCGATGGACGTCTCCGACCTCTACGCGGTCGAGATCGACTTCGCCGAAGACCTGGAGCGCGCGAACCACTTCGTCTGATCTGCGGAGTACCACAGCACGAGGAGCGGATGCCGCGAGGCATCCGCTCCTCGCATGTCCGGGCCCTGCACGGCGGGCCTCTACGATGATGAACGTGATGAGCTACGCGGACTCGCATCCGTTCTCGCGGACGCCGTGGGCCGGGTACCGGCATTCGCTGTGGCTCCTCACGACGCGCGACCTCAAGGTCCGGTACTCGACGTCGGCGCTCGGCTACCTCTGGTCGATCCTCGATCCGCTCGTCATGGCGGGCATCTACTGGTTCGTGTTCACGCAGGTGTTCCAGCGGCCTGTCGGGACCGAGCCGTACATCGTGTTCCTGCTCTCGGCGCTGATGCCCTGGATGTGGTTCAACGGCTCGGTCTCCGACTCGACGCGCGCGTTCCTGAAGGATGCCAAGCTCGTCCGCTCGACCAAGCTCCCGCGCACGATCTGGGTCAACCGGATCGTGCTGTCGAAGGGCATCGAGTTCCTCCTCTCGCTGCCCGTGCTCGCCCTGTTCGCCGCGCTCTTCGGCGCCGGCGTCGGATGGGAGCTCGTGCTCTTCCCTTTGGCGATCGCGCTGCAGGCGACGCTCACGGCGGGCGTCGGCCTGATCATCGCGCCGCTCGTGGTGTTCTTCCGCGACCTCGAGCGCGCCACCAAGCTGGTCCTCCGGTTCCTGTTCTACGCATCGCCGATCGTGTACGGCACCAGCAACCTGCCCGAGGGGCTGCACTTCTGGGCGGCATTCAACCCGCTCACGGGCATCTTCGGCCTCTACCGCTCGGCCTTCTTCCCCGACGAGCTCGACTGGTTCGCGGTGGGCGTCGCGGCCGCGATGTCGCTCGCATTCCTCGCTGTCGGGCTCTGGGTGTTCCGCAGCGCCGAACGCCAGGTGCTGAAGGAGATCTGATGCCAGAGGCCGCCATCCGAACCGACGGGCTCGGCATCCGGTTCCGGCGCAATCGCCGGGGCCGACGCTCGTTCAAGGACCTGCTGTCGCGCCGCCGGCGTCGCATCCGCCCCGACGAGTTCTGGGCGCTCCGCGACGTCTCGATCGACGTGAGCCCGGGCGAGGCGATCGGCGTCGTCGGCCGCAACGGCCAGGGCAAGTCGACGCTGCTGAAGCTCGTCGCCGGGGTGATGCTGCCCGACGAGGGCAGGGTGGTCGTCAACGGCGGCGTGGCGCCGCTGATCGAGATCACCGGCGGTTTCGTCGACGACCTGACCGTGCGCGACAACGTGTACCTGACGGCGGGCCTGCACGGCATGACGCGGCCGCAGATCGACGCCAAGTTCGACGAGATCATCGAGTTCGCCGAGATCGGCGACTTCCTCGACACCCCGTACAAGCACCTCTCGAGCGGCATGAAGGTGCGCATCGCATTCGCCGTCATCTCGCAGCTCGAGGAGTCGATCCTCCTCGTCGACGAGGTGCTCGCCGTCGGCGACAAGGCGTTCCGCGAGAAGTGCTACCGGCGCATCGAGGAGATGCTCGCGGGCGGTCGCACCCTGTTCTTCGTGTCGCACAACGAACGCGACCTCCGCCGGTTCTGCACGCGCGGCCTCTACCTCGACAAGGGTCGGCTCCTGCTCGACGGCCCGATCGACGAGGTCCTCGAGCGCTACAACGCCGAGTACGGCACGGGGTAGGTCCGTCCCGCGCGTCAAGCCCCCTGGCCGGATGCGGCGTCCGGCGGTCCTTGCCACCCGGTCCGCCTAGGATCGACGGCATGTCCGATCGCGTCCACCGCATCACGTCGATGGGGCCGAGCACGCCGCAGGAGGGCGACGAGGCCGCCACCGATGCCACGGATGCCACGGAGCGGGCCGTCGGCCTGGAGCGCACGTTCGACCGCCTCCTGTCGATCCAGCGCCCGATCGTCGTCGCGCACCTGCGGAGCATCCGGCGCCATCACCCGACGGCCACGCCCGACGAGCTCATCCGGATCCTCGAGCGCCGGTACCTGACCGCAGTCACCACCGGCGGCGCCGCCGTCGGCGCGACCGCCGTGGTGCCCGGCATCGGCACGGGCGTGACGCTCGCCCTCTCGGGCGTCGAGACCGCGGGCTTCCTCGAGGCCACGGCGCTGTTCGCCCAGTCCGTCGCCGAGGTGCACGGGCTCCACATCGACAATCCCGAACGCGCCCGGGCCCTGGTGATGACGCTCATGATGGGCCGGGAGGGCGTCGACCTCGTGCGCCAATTCGCCGCGCAGGCGACCGGCGTCGGCGTGGCACGGAACGCCTACTGGGGCGAGGTCATCACGAGCGGGCTGCCCAAGGCCGTCATGGGGACGGTCGTCGATCGGCTCCGGCACCTGTTCGTGCGCCAGTTCGCGGTGCGCGGCGGCGCGGGCATCATCGGGCGCGCCATCCCGTTCGGCATCGGCGCCGCGATCGGCGGCATCGGCAACCACGTGCTCGGTCGCCGGGTGCTGCAGCAGTCGCGGCTGGCCTTCGGCGGCGCGCCCAGGTTCCTGCCGGCCGAGCTCGAACCGCGCGGGCCGGGCGAGCCGGCCGCGTCCCGGGCGATCCGACGTGGCGGCGCCTTCGGCGAGGCACTGCTCTCGCTGCCGGGGCGCAGCATCCGCACCGCCGGGCGCGCGCTCGGGCGTCGCCGCGGCGCGGCCGAGCACGACCGCACCGCGGCGGTCGACGACGGATCCGCGCGCACGACCGACGAGCGCGCCGGCTGACTCAGTCGACGTCGACGTCGTCGGACTGCTCGGCCGCCTCGCCCTCGGCGTCGTGCTCGTCGATCTCGGGATCCGTCGCGTGCAGCGCCGCGAAGCGCTCCCACTCGGCCATGAGGCCGTCGACCGCCGCGTGGAAGCGCGCGGTCGTCACGCCGGAAGTGGTGTCGCCGAAGTAGCGCTCGACCCAGTAGCCCAGCCGTTCGAGGGCGTCGGCGTCGTGTGCGACCTCGCTGACGCGCGCCGCCATCGCCTCGCCGTCGGCGGCGTCGAGCCATTCGCACGCCGACAGGTAGCCGCCCGTATCGATCTGCGCCTCGCGATGTGCGGGGCGGGTGACGAGGAGCGGTCTGCCCGCGGCGAGCCGGTCGTAGACCATCGCGGAGATGTCGACGACGGCGACGTCGGCGGCCGCGAGCTGCCAGCCCAGGTCGGGCCCGGTGTCGACGACATGGTGCGCAGCCGCGTCAGCCGCGTTGGCCTGTTCGAGCATGCGCATGATTTCACGGTTGGCGGCGCCGTACTCGTGGTCGACCACACCGGAACGCGGGTGCGGCCGGTAGATCACCCGGTGGCGTCCGGACGCGATGAGCGAACGAACCAGCTCGACGCCGTGCGAGGCGATCGAGCCGTACGCCGCGGCGCCGCGATCGCCCTCCCACGTCGGCGCGTACAGAACGACCTCGCGATCGTCCTGGGGGTACGGCAGTGGTCGCCCGTCGAGGTAGTGGTCGGCCTGGGGACGACCGATCGGGATGGCGCGCTTGTCGAAGTCGTAGTCCCAGAGCACCTTCTCGAGCCGGGCGCGCGCGGCATCGCCGGCGATGAGCGCGTAGTCGTACGCCTTGAACTGGTTGGTGGTCATGTACATCTTGTCGGACTCGCCGTGGTTGATGAACACGTGCCAACGGCGGCCGTACCTCATCATCTGGAAGTTCTTCGCGTTCTGGTTCACGTAGAAGATGAGGTGCAGGTCCTGCTCGTGGATCACCTGCTCGAGGTCGGCGACGCGGCGGACGTACGCGACCGGGATCGGCGACTCGTCGCGCAGCGCGAGCGCGGCGCCCGACGCCCGACTGAGGATCAGCACGGGGTGCCGCTCGGCGAGGGTGGCGAGCGGCTTGTACCACTGGCGCAGCTGGTAGAGGTTGACCTTGCCGTCGGCGAAGTAGACCCCGATCCGGTATCGGTGCGGCTCGGGCGGCCGGACCCCGGCCAACCGGCGCTGATCGGTGCGCGACCTGACGACGTTCCTGACCAGCTTCACGGCGCGGCGCGCGTCTGTCCTCAAACCCACCGTCCAAGGGTAGCCGTCGCCGGGGCGCGGCGCGGGGGTCAGATCACGGGCGGCCGGCCGGCGCGCGTCATCCTCCAGACCGTGCGCCAGTGCAGCGGGCGACGCGGCCCCGGGTCCTCACGCCATCCTGCCCGCCATCCCCCGAACCAGGCCCGCAGGGCGGCCGGGTCGCGGTACCACCGCAGCACCTGGATCGCCGTCCAGGAGCCGACGTAGATCGGCACGAACACGGCAGGGAGGTTGCGCCGCGCGAGCCAGACGCGGTTGCGTGCGTTGAGGCGGTAGTAATACTCGTGGCGGGCGGGGTCGATGACGGGATGCGCGGCCTCGAGGTCGCCCGCGTACCACGCTCGATGACCGACGTCCCACACGCGCCACGCGAGCTCGATGCCCTCGTGCGCGTAGAAGAACGGGTCGGCCCAGCCGCCCGTCGCGTCGAACGCCGGCCGCGGCATGAGCACGGCACCCTCCCAGCATGAGAAGACGTCGCTCGAGTGGGCGGGGTCGCCCTTGCGGATGCGCGGGATCCACCGGCGCGGAGCGGTGAGCCCCGTCGGGTCGACCACGCGGGGCTGGACGAGCCCGAGATCGGGATGCTCGGCGAGCAGCCGGCATCCGTCGGCCAGGAAGGTCGCGCTGGGGAGGAACGCGTCGTCGTCGAGGAAGAAGAGCACGTCGCCGACCACGTGCGGCACGCCGCGGTTGCGGCCGGCCGGGATGCCGAGGTTCTCGGGCAGGTGCACCGTGCGCACGTCGGGCGGCAGGGGCGGGTCGGCGGTGGTGGGATCCCAGCCGTTTCCGACGCAGACGACGTCGACCTCCACGTCGACCTGGTCGAGCACACTCCGGATGCCGCGGGCCAGGTCCTCGGGACGTCGCCCCATGGTCAGGACGACCACGCCGACCCGCGTCGGCGTCACCGCATCGGTCGACGTGTCAGGCCCGGACACGGCGAGACGCCATGATCGCGACGAAGTGGCCCAGGAGCGCGAGCACCGCGAGCGGCAGCAGCACCGCGACGACGACGCGGTCGACGAGGGGCTGACCCGCGAACAGGCCGATGACGGCCGCCGCGAACGCGATCAGGGTCAGCTCGACCGAGTGGTAGAGCCGGTGGAACGGCACGAAGCGGGCCGCTCGGCGCAGCTTCGCGATGAGGCCGCCGCGCGGCGCCGTCTCACCGTGCGTATCGGCGAGCTTCGGCAGGCCGGCGTTCGCGCGGGCGACGTGCACCATGTCGTTCAGCGCCTTGTTCAGCACGATGACGAGCGCGAGCATCGCACCGATCGTGGTCCACAGGAAGTCCTCGGGGAACTCCAGCGGGTAGGCCGCGGCGCGGATGCCGAGCGCGAGCGGAATGAGGGCCTCGGTCGAGTAGTGCCCCACCTTGTCGAGGAAGACGCCCGCCGGGCTCGACGTGCGCCGCCACCGTGCGACCTCGCCGTCGCAGCAGTCGACGAGCATCTGCAGCTGGCCGAGCACGACCGCGAGCAGCGCGCCCCAGATGCCCGGGATGAGCAGCGCCGCGGCGGTCGACCAGCCGACGAGGATCATGAGGCCGGTGACGCCGTTCGCCGAGATGCGGGTGCGCAGCAGCAGCCATGTGAGATACGGCGACAGGTTCCGCAGGTACAGCGACGCGGTCCAGTGCTCGGCGTTGCGTCGGCCGCGCACCTCGGGCGGCTGCGTGACCGCCCGCAGCTCGGCGATCGACGACGGCCTGCCGCGTTCGGGCTCGGTCCAGGTCATGCTCACCTTCCCGTGTGGCTCGCGATGTTGCTCGTGAGCGAGAGGTAGCCGAGCACGAAGCCCGTGCCCCATGCCACGTGGATGCAGGGCAGCACCACGAGGAACCACGCCGCCGTGGCCGCACCACGCCCGCGAGCGTACACGAGCGTGGCGAGGACGACGAAGAGCAGGTACACGAGCGGGACGATGAATCCCGCGAGCATCCACGGCAGCGCGCCGACCGCGAGCTGCACGAGCCCGCCGATGCCGAGCAGGAGGCCGAGCACGACGCCCACGACCATGGCCGGGGGGATGAAGTACCGGATGCCGTTGTCGGCGGGGAAGCGCCGCGCGAGCTCGCCGCGCCACAGGCCCGTGGAGAACATCTGGCGTGCGAGCCGCTCGACGCTCGAGCGTGGACGGTAGGTCACCGCGAGCCTCGGCGTGAACCACACGAGGCCGCCGGTGTCGCGCAGGCGGCGGTTGAGCTCCCAGTCCTGGCCGCGCTTGATGCGCTCGTCGAACAGACCCACGCGCTCGAGCGCGCTGCGCCGGAACACGCCGAGGTACACCGTGTCGGCCGGACCCTCGTCGCCGCCGACGTGGAAGGCCGAGCCGCCGAGGCCGACCGGCGTCGTGTAGGCCAGCGCGACCGCCCGCTCGAACGGCGTCTCGCCGCGCGCGTCCATGATGCCGCCCACGTTGTCGGCACCGGTGCGGACGAGGGCCTCGACCGCGATCCGGGTGTAGTCGGGCGGGAGCATCGAGTGCGAATCGACGCGGACGACGACCGGATGCGTGGCCGCGCGGATGCCGAGGTTCAGGCCCGCGGGCGTCGATCCGACCTCGTTGTCGAGCACGCGGACGCGGGCGTCGCGCGCCGCCAGGTCGGCCACGAGTTCCGCCGTCCCGTCGATCGAGGGTCCGAGTGCGATGAGCACCTCGACGGGACCGTCGTAGTGCTGCTCGAGGATGGACGCGACCGCCGCACGCACGTGCGACGCATCGTTCAGCACGGGCATGACATAGGAGACGCCGATCGGCGGCGACAGGTCCGCCGGATGGTGCTGCTCGGGCATGGTCCTCACTCGTGCACGGGGTCGATCGAGCCTAGCAGCCGGGCTCCCCCGCGCCGCCGTCCACCCCGCCGCAGGGAACGGGCGTCGCGGCCGGGCAGACGGACGGGACCGGACCCCGCAGGGCCCGGTCCCGTCCGGTGGAAGCGGAGGCGACCCGGGGCTCAGCCCTCGAAGGTGCCGAGCGTGACGGTGACCGTCTGCGAGTCGCCGTCGCGCGTGAACGTGACCTCTGCGTCGGCCCCACCGGCCAGCGCACGCACCTGCGCCGTCAGGTCGGTCTGGTCGCTGATCGGCACGCCGTTCAGCGCCGTCACGACGTCGCCGGACTGCAGTCCCGCCGCCTCGGCCGCGCCACCGGCCGACACCTCGGAGATCAGCGCGCCGACCGTGTCGCTCTCGCCACTGGCCTGCGCCGACGTGACGGTCGCGCCGAGGAGGCCGTGCGTCGCCGCACCGTTCTCGATGATCTCGTTGGCCACGCGCTCCGCGAGGTTCGCGGGCACCGCGAAGCCGACGCCGATGTTGCCGGCCTGGCCCGAGTCGCCGGTCGAGAGGATCGCGACGTTCACCCCGATGAGCTTGCCGTCGGAGTCGAGCAGCGCACCACCGGAGTTGCCCGGGTTGATCGCGGCATCCGTCTGGATGACCGGGATGGAGATGAGGCCGCCGCTCTGGGACTGCTGCTGCTGGCCACCGCCCTCCTGTCCGTCGAAGTTCCAGAAGTCGAACGGGCTCTGCTGCGACTCGTCGCCGCCGTCCTGGCCGTCGTCGGGGGTCGTGGGCGCGGCCGACGACTCGACGTCGATGCTGCGGTTCAGCGCGCTGATGATGCCGTCGGTGACGGTGCCCGACAGGCCGAGCGGTGCGCCGATGGCGATCGCCGTGTCGCCCACGTTGAGCTCGTCGGAGTCGGCGAACTCGATGGGCGTGAGGCCCGACGCGTCGACGAGCTTGATCACGGCGAGGTCGCTGAGCGGGTCGGTGCCGATCAGCTCGGCCTGGTAGAGCCGGCCGTCGTCGGTCTTCACCTGGATCGTGGGCGTGCCCGTCGCGCCGTCGAGCGTGACCACGTGCGTGTTCGTGAGCACGTAGCCGTCGTCGGACAGGATGATGCCCGAGCCGGTGCCCTGGCCCTCGCCCTGGGCGCCCGCGACCTCGATGGTCACGACGCTCGGGCTCGCCGACGCGGCGACCGCGCTGACCTGGTTCACCGAGTCGGTGTCGTTCACGACGATGCGCTCGGCGCCCGACGAGGTCTGCGTGGTGGTCGCGTCGTCGCCGCCGACGACCAGGGCCGTGACGCCGGCGCCCGAGGCGCCGCCGATGAGGGCCGCCGCGACGATCGCCGCAGCGACGCCGAGGCCGACGCGACGCGGCTTTGCCGGTGCGGGGGCGGCGGATGGCGCGGCGGGACCGCCGAACGCCGGCGGGACGATGCCCGAGCCGCCCGACGCGGCCGGCGCGGCGGACTCCGCAGGCGAGGTGGCGCCGGGGACCGGAGCGGTCGGCGCGGTCTGAGCCGCCTGACCCGGGGCCGGGGCGGCTGCGGGCTCGTGGCGGTACTCCGGTGCCACGTACGGCTGCGGCGCCTGGCCCGGCGTGTAGACGGTGCCGGTCGCACGCGGCGCGCTCTCGGCCGCGGCGGGCTCCGAAGCGGCGGGCTGCGGCGCTTCGGTGCGCGTCTCCGCGGGCTCGGGGATGGTGGTCTCAGGGCGGGCTTCGGACTCCTGGTCGTGCCCGCCGGTGGTGGTGTCGGTCATGGTCGCTCCCTTCCAGCGAAGCCAGCATCGCCCTGCAAGCTGTGCGGCGCGTCGGCGGTTTCTATGACGGACCTATGCCGGTGCCGGGAACCGACCGGGCGCCCACGCAAGCGTAACGAACCCACCGTGACGTACGGTGTGAGCGTGGAACCCGCCCGCTCCCCTCGTCTCGCCCCGTGGCAGCGCACCGCGGAGGGCGCCGGCCTGCTCGCCGCCGACGGCACCGTCGCCGCGACCGTCTTCGCCGAGATGAGCGCACTGGCCGTGTCGACCGGCGCGATCAACCTGGGCCAGGGCTTCCCCGACGAGGACGGCCCGCGCGAGGTGCTGGAGGCCGCGCGCGAGGCGATCGCGCACGGCGTCAACCAGTACCCGCCCGGTCCGGGCATGCCCGCGCTGCGCGAGGCGATCTCCCGCCACCAGCACCACTGGTACGGCCTCTCGGTGGATCCGATGCGCGAGGTGCTCGTGACGGCCGGCGCCACCGAGGCGCTCGCGGCGACGCTCCTCGCGTTCGTCGATGACGGCGACGAGGTGCTCACGTTCGAGCCGTCGTACGACGCGTACGGCGCCCTCATCGCGCGTGCCGGCGGCATCCATCGCACCGTTCCATTGCGGTTCCCCGACTGGCGGCCCGACCACGACGAACTGCGCGCCGCCGTGACCGATCGCACCCGGATCATCCTCGTCAACTCGCCGCACAATCCCACCGGCGCCGTGCTCGACCGCGCCACGCTCGAGCTGGTCGTCGAGCTCGCCCACGAGCACGACGCCCTCATCGTCACCGACGAGGTGTACGAGCACCTCGTGTTCGACGGCGAGCACGTGCCCGTCGCCACGCTGCCGGGCGGATGGGAGCGCACGCTGTCGATCTCTTCGGGCGGCAAGACGTTCAACACGACGGGGTGGAAGATCGGCTGGGTCACGGGTCCCGCCGCCCTCGTGACGGCCGTGCTCGCGGTGAAGCAGTACCTCACGTTCGTCAACGGCGCGCCGTTCCAGCCGGCGATCGCCGCGGGGCTCGACCTCCCCGATCGCTTCTTCGCCGAGGCATCCGCCTCGCTCGCCGCGAAGCGCGATGTGCTCCTCGCGGGTCTCGAGGCGGCCGGCTTCGCGACATCGGTCCCGTCGTCCGGCTACTTCGTGGTGGCGGATGCCGCGGCCCTCGGCGAGCCCGACGGGCCGGAGTTCTGCCGCGATCTGCCGCACCGCGCGGGAGTGGTGGGCGTACCCGTGACCGCGTTCGTGCACCCCGACCGACGCGACTCGGTGCGAAGCCTCGTCCGGTTCGCATTCTGCAAGCGCCGCGAGGTGCTCGAGGAGGCGTCGGCGCGACTCGCCGCGCTCACTCCTCGCGAAGGGGCGCCGGCCGCTCGGTGACGGCGAAGCGCCGCAGCGCGAGCGCCGGGTTCAGCCGCCGCACCGCAGCGATCCGTTCGGTGGAGATCCATGCGACCGCGACGTCCTCCTGCTCGCCGATCGTCGCGACCTCGACGCCCATGGGATCGACGATCATGCTGTTGCCCGCGCCGACCGGCGGCGCGTGGTCGGCCGCGACGACGAAGGCGGTGTTCTCGAGCGCCCGCGCGGTCGTGAGCGTGCGCCAGTGCGCCTCCTTCAGCGGCCCGCGCACCCACTCGGCGGGCATGCAGATCACGTCGGCGCCGGCGTCGACGATACGACGCGAGACCTCCGGGAACCGCACGTCATAGCAGGTCTGGAGGCCGAAGCGGATGTCGCCGACCGCGAAGGTCTCGGGATCGGCGATGTCGCCCGGGGCGACCCACTCGGACTCGCGCTGGCCGAACGCGTCGTAGAGGTGCAGCTTGCGGTATCGCGCGACGATCCCGTCGCCGGGCGCGATCGCCACGACCGTGTTGGCCACCCGCCGCTGTCCGTCGAGCTGCTCGATCATCCCGGCGACGACGTGCAGCCCGAGCCGGTCGGCGATCGCGCGCAGTTCGCGGGTGAACGGTCCGTCGACCGGCTGCGCGGCATCCAGCCAGTCCGTCCCCGGCGTGGGCGTGAACCAGCTCGAGTACTCGGGGAAGACGACCAGGCGAGCCCCGCGCGCGGCCGCGCGTTCGGCCAGGCGCTCGATCGAGGCCAGGTTCGCAGCGGCGTCGTCACCGGGTGCGAACTGCGCCGCAGCGACCGCGAACTCCGTGCCATCCGTCTGCATGGCCCTCAGCCTACGGCGGGCGCGAGGGCTGACCACTGGTGCGCCGACCATGCGTTCGGAGTAAGTTCGAAGGAGCCCGGAGACCTCATCGAGGTCGAGGAGGCGTATGGATCATCGGACCACGCCTGATCCGCGATCGCGGCACGGACGTCGGGCCGCCGACGTCGGGTCGAGCGAGCCGGCATGTCTGCTCATCGCCGACCTCTCCGGCTACACGGGCTACCTGACCGGCGTCGAACCCGATCACGCACGCGACATCCTGGCGGACCTCATCGGAACCATCGTCGACGGTCTGCGTCCCGCGTTCCGGCTCGTCAAGCTCGAGGGTGACGCCGCCTTCGTGATCGCATCCGGCGAGCGCATCGACGGCTCGCTGCTCCTCGACACCGTCGAACGGTGCTACTTCCGGTTCAGACGGCGGCGGCGCGACGTCCGCCAGGCGACGTCGTGCCCCTGCAACGCGTGCGCCCGGATCCCGGATCTCGACCTCAAGTTCGTGGTCCACCACGGCGCGATCCTCGAGCAGCGCGTGGCCGGGCAGGACGAGGTCCTCGGTTCCGACGTGATCCTCGTCCACCGCCTGCTCAAGAACCACGTGATCGCCGCGACGGGAATCGACGCGTACGCGTTGTTCAGCGGCGCGTGCGCCGATGCGATGGATGTCGACCTGGCCGCGCTCGGGCTGAAGTCCGCGAACGAGACGTACGACCGGATCGGGACGGTTCCGATCTGGGTCCTCGACCTGGAGCGTCGGTGGCGCGAGGAGGAGTCGAGGTCGCACGTGGTCGTCGACGCCTCGGATGTGCTGATCGGGCTCGAGACCAGGACCTCGGCGCCCCCGCAGGTGGCGTGGGAGTTCCTCACGGCGCCGGGTCGTCGACTGGAGTGGGAAGAGGGACTCACCGGGCTCGAGGTGCTGGCGGTGGGAAATCGACGTGGCGTCGGGACGACGAATCACTGCCTCCACGGTGACGAGACCATCGTCGAGGAGGTGCTCGACTGGCGGCCGTACGACGACGTGACGCATCGGACCACGTTCACCACCCCGCTCGGATCGGTCACGGTGCTGTCCACCACCGAGTTCGAGCCGACGCCGGATGGTGGGACGCTCATCCGCCATCGCATCGGATCGCCCCGGACCATCCGGGAGCGTCTCGTCATGAAGCTCCTCGGCTCACGCCTGACCGCGTCGCTTCGGGCGAGTGCCGTCGCCCTGACTGGCGAACTCGATGCGGTCTCGCAACGCTCGGGCAACCAGGTCGACGAACCGGACCTCCCTCGCGCGGGACGGGACGGTCCCCTCGCCGGGCTGGCGTGACCATCGGTTCGCCCGGGGCGCATATCAAACACGATCCGGATGGCGTTGGCAAGACCTGTCGCGGCTCATAGTCGGATGGTGTACTGGCCCGATCAACGCGCGCGATCGACACGAGACCGCACGCTCGATCGGCCCCTACGCCGACGGACGGACCGTCTCGGGGCGGCGGGGGCCTCGACAGAGGGGAACACGCTGTGCTCCGAACACCACGCGGCGTCATGGGCGCCGTCGCCGTGGGCGCCGCCGCGATCACGATCGCCGTTGCATCCGCCACACCGGCCGCGGCCAGTCACGGAGGTGACCTGCCCGGCGAAGAAACGATCACGCTGCCGATCAACGACAGCGAGGCCGGCGGCACGTACGAGCAGGACTTCACCCGGGTGTACGCCGGCGAGACGCCGGACGGTACGCCGGTCTATATCTACGTGCCCGAGGACACGCCGCTCGACGGCAGCGCGCCCGAGGGCGTCGACAGCCTCGACCCGGCGTTCGACCACAACCCCGACGATGAGTTCGTGCCCTGCGAAGACCGCGATGTCGCGGACTTCACCATCACGCAGGAACAGATCGACTACATGGGCGACCAGCTCGCGAACCAGATCGTCGCGGTCGACGAGGAGCACTTCGGCCCCATGGATGCGGCCGATCCTGAGCACCCCGAGAGCGACTCGCTCGTCATGGTCGTCTACAACGTGCAGGACGCCAACTACTACGACTGCGCCGAGACCACCTACACGGCCGGCTACTTCGCGCCGGAGTTCATCGACTCCTCGAGCATGAACGTGATCGTCATCGACGCGTTCGACTGGGCGAACCGGGTCGGACCCGCGGACTCGGAGTGGAACGACGACGACCCGTCCAACGATGCGCCCACCCTCTACGAAGGCGTGATCGCGCACGAGCTCGAGCACCTGCTGCACAACTACAGCGACCCGGGCGAGCTCAGCTGGGTCGACGAGGGTCTCGCCGACTTCGCGGTGTTCCTCAACGGCTACGACGTCGGCGGATCGCACCTGACCTACCATCAGGTGTTCTACGCCGACACCTCGCTCACCCGATGGGGTGGCGGCTTGCAGAACTACGGCGCGGCCTACACCTTCTTCCAGTACCTCTGGGAGCAGGCCGGCGGCAACGGCGACGGGACGTACACCCCCGACAAGGAGTACGACGGCGCCGGCGGCGACCTGCTGATCAAGCTCATCTTCGAGAACGAGCTGAACGGCATGGAGGGCGTGCAGGCGGCGATCGACGCATTCAACGCCGAGACGGGCGCCGACCTTCGCTCGGTCGAGGAGCTCTACCGCGACTGGGCCGTGGCGGTCTACCTCGACGATGAAGACTCCGACGTCTTCGACATCAAGGCCGTGAACTTCGGCGACCCGAAGGACACGAGCTGGACGATGGACATCGCCGACGACCAGTTCTGGGGCGGCCGCGGCGACAACCGAGGCGCGCAGCCCGCCGCCAAGTGGGACCGCCGCACGAACGGGCAGAGCGGCGTGGCAGTCCCCTACGGCATCCAGGTCGAGCGGTTCCGCAACCCCGGACCGACGGTCGAGCTGTCGTTCGCCGGCGAGCCGACCACGCAGGTCGCCCCGCACAGCGGCGACACGCACTGGTACGCCGGGTACGAGAGCCAGTCCGACCACGTCCTCGACGTGGAGACCGACGGCGACGTCGAGACGCTCGACTTCTGGACCTGGTACTTCATCGAGGAGGGCTGGGACTACGGCTTCGTCGAGGCGCTCGTCGACGGCGAGTGGGTCACCGTGCCGCTCGTCGACGACTCGGGCGCGACGGTCACGACCGACGACGACCCCCACGCGAACAACGAGGAGGGGAACGGCCTGACCGGCACCTCGGGCGGCGAGTACTTCGTCGACGAGCCCGAGTACGTCCACCTCACCGCGCAGCTGCCTGAGGGCACGACCGACGTGCAGTTCCGCTACTCGACCGACGCGGCGTACCTCGACACCGGATGGTTCGTCGACGACGTGATGGTCGACGGTGCGGCCGCGACGCTGTCGTCCGACGAGGGTGAGTGGTTCGAGACGACCGGCCTCCAGGACAACAACTGGACCGTGCAGATCATCTCGAGCTGCGACCTCACGCCGGGCGTGGAGAGCGACTTCGAGATCGTCGACGAGGCCGGGAACTACGTGTACCGCCTCGAGCAGGACGAGATCACGCTCGCCCTCGACACGCGATGCGCGAACGGCTCGAAGCGCGACTTCGCGGTGCTCGTGTCCAACCTGCCCACGGGCGACCTGGACACGCTCGATGCGGGATACACGCTGACCGTCACCAACACGAACACCGGCAACGGCAAGAAGGGCTGACCCGCCCGCACGACGGAAGGCCCCGGTCCGATCGGACCGGGGCCTTCCCGTCTGCATTTCCAGTCTACCGGCGGACCGGGGGCTTGCCGCAAGCACCCGGTGAGGGCGCAGAATGGGCGGCCGACCTGCGATTCCCTGCTCGAGGAGTTCTCCTGACCGTCACCGCCTTCGCCCTTCCCGACCGCCTCGCCCACAAGGCCGACCCCGCCCTGATCGCCGACGACGAGCGGCACTTCGCCGCCATCGCCGGGCGGCTCGACGAACTCGCCGCCGACGTGTCCGGTCGCCTCGACGATGCCCGCCGACAGCGCACTGGAGGCGGGCAGTCCGCGCTCGACCGCGATCTCGAGGTGCACCGGCTGACCGCCCGCCTGCGCACCCTGCGCCGGTTCGGACTGGACCTGTGCCTCGGCCACATCGTCGACGCGCAGCACCACGAGCCGATCTACATCGGGCGGTTCGGGCTGACGGATGACTCGGGCCGGCGACTGCTCGTGGACTGGCGTTCCCCTGCCGCCGAGCCCTTCTTCGCGGCCACGCACGCCGACCCGAGGGGCCTCGTCCATCGCCGCCGCTACCGCTGGACGCGCGGGCGCGTGACGGACTACTGGGACGAGGCGTTCACCGAGGACGAGCTGCGCGGGCACGCCGCGGCGCTCGACGACCAGTCGGCGTTCATCGCGAGCCTCGGCGAGAGCCGATCGGCACGGATGCGCGACGTGCTGGGCACCATCCAGGCCGACCAGGACGCGATCATCCGCGCCGGTTCGCGCGGCGCGCTGGTGGTGGACGGCGGCCCGGGAACCGGCAAGACCGTCGTGGCCCTGCACCGCGCCGCGTACCTGCTCTACGCGGACCCACGGCTCGCGCACCGGCGCGGAGGCGTCCTCGTCGTCGGTCCGAGCGTGCCGTACCTCGACTACGTCGCCGACGTGCTGCCCGGGCTCGGCGAGGAGGGCGTGCGCAGCTGCACGTTGGCCGACCTCGTGCCCGAAGGCGCCGGCGCCGTGCACGAGACCGACCCGGTGGTCGCACGACTGAAGTCGACGGTGGCCATGGTGGCGACGATCGACGCGGCCGTCGCCTATCACGAGCAGCCGCCCACGGAGCCCATCACGGTCGAGACCGAATGGGGCGGGGTCGACGTGGAACCGGAGGACTGGGCGGAGGCCTTCGCAGCGCCTGAGCACGGGACGCCGCACGATGAGGCCCGCGCAGAGGTCTGGCAGGAACTGCTGCGACTGATCTGCGACCGGCACGATGACGTGTCACCACACCTGCTCCAACGGGCGCTCGCACAGAGCGTCGAACTCACGGGCGCCTTCCGGCGGGCGTGGCCGTTGCTCGATCCGGCGGGTGTGGTCGCCGATCTGTGGTCGGTCCCCGAGTACCTGCGTCGTTGTGCGCCGCACCTCGCGCCGGGTGAGGTCGACCTCCTTCAGCGCTCGCATGCGCGCGCGTGGACGGTGTCCGACCTGCCGCTGCTCGATGCGGCTCGGGCGCGGATCGGCGATCCCGATGCCGCGGCCCGGCGGCGCCGGCGCGAGGCGGCCCTGGCCGACGAGCGCGAGCAGCGTGAGATGGTGCTCGAGCACCTCATCGCGGCCGACGATTCGGAGATGGCGGTGATGTCCATGCTCCGAGGGCAGGACGTGCGGGCCGCACTCACCAGCGCGGACGAGGACGTTCGCACGGAGGTCGACCTCCTCGCGGGCCCGTTCGGACACGTCGTCGTCGACGAGGCGCAGGAGCTGACGGATGCCGAGTGGCTCATGCTGCTCCGGCGGAGTCCGTCGCGCAGCCTCACGATCGTCGGCGATCGGGCTCAGGCTCGACGCGGCTTCGCCGAATCGTGGTCCGAGCGACTCGCATGTGTCGGCATCGATCGCGTCACGATCGCGACGCTCGGCATCAATTACCGCACTCCCGAGGAGGTCATGCTCGCCGCCGAGCCCATCATCCGCGCCGCACTGCCCGACGCCAACGTGCCGACCTCGATCCGCCGAACGGGGGTGCCCGTGTCGTACGCCTCACTCGACGAGCGCGACGCGATCCTCGACGCCTGGCTCGCCGAGCACGAGCAGGGCGAGGGGATCGCGTGCGTGATCGGCGACCTGACGTTCACCGGCTCGGCCCGGATCCGATCGCTCACCCCCCGACTCGCCAAGGGACTCGAGTTCGACCTCGTCGTGCTCGTCGATCCCGACTCGTTCGGCTCGGGCGTCGAGGGCGCCGTAGACCGCTACGTCGCCATGACGAGGGCCACCGGCCGGCTGGTGGTCCTCTCGCGCGACTGACGGCGACGCGCCGCCTGCGGGTCGGGTGGGTGAGCGGGCCTGCTCAGACCCGGGACGGGTGGAGTCTCGCTCGCACCCGGTCGACGATGGCGAGGAGGTCGGCGGTCGTGGCCTCGAGCTCATCGAACGCGTCCAGCAGGTCCGACCTGCCGGTGCCTGCCTCAGCGGCGAGGAGCAGGTCGGTGCAGACGTTGAGCGCGGCAGCCCGGGTGCTCGCCGCCAGGGTCGCCGCGGCCACGCCGACGTCGGCGAGGAGCAGCGTGCTCGAATCGTCTCCCAGCTCCTGCAGTACCGGCACCAGCTTCGAGGCGAACCGGCCGAGCGACGCCGCCGACTCGGCGGCCACGAGACTCGCATCGCGCCGCGCCGTCGACCGGTCGTGCGGATCGTCCGGCTGGTTCGCCGCGGCGAAACCCGCCGAGGCGTCGGCGTCCTGGTCCGCCATCGCGGGCGCGGCGTCGCGGATCGCGGCGGAGAACGCCTCCAGCGACCGCCGGTGCACCTCTTCGTCGGGCGAGTTCCGCCGGGTGCGGTGCGCGACGACCATCTCCGCGAGCGCGGCCGCCATGCCCGCCATCAGCGCGGCGGCGGCACCACCGCCCGGACCCGGTCCGGTCGAGGCGAGCGACCGCAGCCACTCGGAGATGGGCTCGTCGGCCGTCAGTCTGCCGTCCATGGAACGAGGCTAGACCCCGCGACAGGGGATGGCTTCTCGCCTGCGCGCCATCCGCCGGAAAGCCAGAGGCCGGTATCGGATGTCTCCGATACCGGCCTCTGATTGGTTGCGGGGCAGTGTGTGGTTTCAGGACATCGTTGACGGGTGTGTCGGGACATCGACGACAGCGTGGATGTGTCGGGACATCGTTGACGGGCTCGACGATGGGGCATGTCGAGAGGGAACCGGAATCGTGTCATCGCCCACGCCATCGTCGACGGCGGCTTGACCGCCGCGGACGCCGCCGCACGGTTCGGGATCAGCCGGCAATGGGCGAGCACGCTGGCGAACCGGTACCGGGAAGGCGGCGACGACGCGCTCGAGCCACGCTCCCGCAAGCCACGGCGATCACCGACGCGCACCACCGAAGGCATGCGGCAGCGGATCCTGACGCTTCGAACCGAACTGGCCGGCGCCGGGCTCGATGACGGCGCCGAGTCGATCCGCGATCGGCTGACCCGCGCCGGTGAGAAGGCCCCGAGCGTGTCCACGATCTGGCGGATCCTGCGCGCTGAGGGCGTCGTGATCCCGCAACCGCAGAAACGGCCGCGGTCCTCGATCATCCGGTTCGAAGCCGTCCAGCCGAACGAGACCTGGCAGTCCGACTTCACCCACTGGCCCCTCGCCGACGGCACCGACGTGGAGATCATCTCCTGGCTGGACGATCACTCCCGATACCTTGTGCGCATCAGCGCGCACGCCCGCGTGACCGGCCCGATCGTGGTCGCCACCTTCACCAGCGCCGCGGATACGCACGGGCTGCCCGCGTCCACCCTGACCGACAACGGCATGGTCTACACCACCCGGTTCGCCCGCGGCGGCAGCGGACCGAACGGGTTCGAGACCCTGCTCGGCCGGCTCGGGATCACCCAGAAGAACGGCTCACCCGCGCACCCGCAAACCCAGGGCAAAATCGAACGCTTCCACCAGACCCTCAAGCAGTGGCTCCGACGGCAACCGCCCGCCGACACGATCCAAGCCCTGAACCAGCAGCTCGAGCACTTCCAGGAGCTGTACAACGAGCACCGCCCGCATCGCGCGATCAACCGAAGCACCCCCGGCGAGGCGTACCGGTCGCTCCCGAAAGCCGAACCCCGACTCCGCCACGGCGACGAGCACTGGCGGGTCCGCTACGACACCGTCGACAACGTCGGCACGATCACCATCCGCTACGCCGGCCGACTCCGACACCTCGGCATCGGCCGCGCCCACGCCGGCACCCCCGTCATCCTGCTCATGAACGGACCGCAAACCCTCGTCACCGCCAGGCACACCGGCGAACTCCTCGCCGAACACATCATCGATCCCGGCCGCGACTACCAACCCCGGAAACGACAGAAGCCCCTCCCGAAGGAGGGGCTTCATGTCAACGATGTCCCGGAACATCTGTAAACGATGTCCCGACACATCACATGGTTGCGGGGGCAGGATTTGAACCTACGACCTCTGGGTTATGAGCCCAGCGAGCTACCGAACTGCTCCACCCCGCGGCACAAGAGATAACACTAGCACGGCTTCCGAGGGCGGTCGAATCGGGGGTGCAGGCCGGGCGCGTCGGCGGTGTCGGGGTCTCGGTACGCCGCTTCGCGGCTACTCGACGACCGCGGACGCGCGCGAGGCGACGACCTCGTACGACAGCGGAAGCCACGGCTCGGCGGGCCAGCCGTACATGCCGTCGCCCTTCGGCACGGCGATCGGGAAGATCTGCCAGGGCACCTCATGGTGCTCGGCGAACCGCTCGATGGCGAGGCCCGCATCGCGCATCGCGCCGAGCACTTCGCCGAGCGGATGGATCCACTCCACCGTCCGCGAACTGGCGAGCCTCGCCTCGGGGTCGGCGTAGTCGCTCGGGTCGTCGAACTCGATCACGTCGGTCGAGGTGTACGGGTACGAGAAGACCGGGAGGCCGCCCGGTCCGCCGTCGCCGTCGAACACGAACGCCGCGGGGTGCCCGTCGGCGAAGTACAGGCCACCGCCGGGCTTGAGGAACCAGGCGATGATGCGCGCCCACTCCGCGACATCCGGAAGCCAGCCGATCGTGCCCCACGTCGTGAAGACGAGGTCGAACGACTCGGGCTCGGGCAGCCGGTGCCGAGCGTCGTACACGTTCGCCTCGATGAAGCGGGCGCGGTCGGCCACACCGAGCTCGGCCGCCATCCGCCGGGCCTCCTCGACCGCAGGTCGGGAGAAGTCGAGGCCGACGGCCGTGGCGCCGGCGTTCACGAGGGAGAGCGTGTCGGAGCCGAAATGGCACTGCAGGTGCAGCACGCGCACGCCGTCGAGGCCGTCGGGGAACAATCGTGCGATGCCGGCGGCCGCGATCGGGTCGAGCTGGCTGCCGCCCGCGCGCAGGTCGGCACGGTCGTAGAACGGCGACGCGACGTGCACGGGCACGCGCTCGTCCCAGTTCGCCCGGTTCGCGTCGAGCCAGTCGCCGCTCGTCAGGTCGAGGTCGCGGTCGCGTTCCACGGCCGGCCGACCGTCAGTTCCCGGACGGCGCCTCGGTGGCGGGCGGCTCGGTCGCCGGCGCCTCCGCACTGCCCTCGTCGGCGAGCACGATGAGCTCGGAGATGATCTCGGCGAGCTCGGCGTCGGCCTGGCCGTAGGCTGCCCAGTCGCCGTCCTGCAGCGCCTGCTGCTTGTCCTCGATCACCTGGCGGGCCCGATTGAGCAGGGCCTGGAGCTCGGTGTCCTCGGTGGCCGGCTGCTCGCCGCCCTCGTCGGGCGTCTGGCCGGGTTCGGTCGGCTCGACCTCCTCGTCGCCAGCGGCAGCACCCGAGTCGCCGCCGAACAGCACGTTCAGCGCTTCGTCGAGGGTGTCCTGGAAGGCGATCTGGTCGCCGAAGGCCACGAGCACCTTCTGCAGCACCGGATAGCTCGTCTCACCGGTCGACCGGACGTACACGGGCTGGACGTACAGGAGGCCGCCGCCGACGGGCACCGTGAGCAGGTTGCCGTTGATCACGTCGGACTGCCCCTGCTTCAGCAGGTTCAGCGACTGCGACACCGTCGGATCGGAGTTGAAGGTGTTCTGCACCTGGCCGGGACCGGGCACGTTATCGTCCTCAGGCAGGGAGAGCAACCTCAGCTTGCCGTAGCCCTCAGCCCGCTCACCGTCCTCCGCTCCCGCGTTGGAGTCGACCGCGAGGTAGCCGCGGAGCACGTTGCGGCTCTGCGTGCCTCGCGCCTCGGGGATGAAGGTCGAGTAGATCGAGTAGGTCGGCGCCTCCTGGCCCGGCATCTGCATCGTCAGGTAGTACGGCGGCTGCAGGAGCGTGCTCGCCGAGCCCTGGGTGGGGTCCTTGGGCGTCGTCCACGCGTCCTCGCGCGAGTAGAACGCGTCGGACTCGGTCACGTGGTAGCGCCCCAGCACCGCGCGCTGCATCTTGAAGAGGTCGGCCGGGTAGCGCACGTGGCTCATGAGCTCGCCGGACATCTCGCTCATGTCCTGGATGGCGTCGGGGAAGATCTTCGCCCACGTCTGCAGGATCGGGTCCTCGGTGTCCCACGCGTAGAGGGTGACGCTGCCGTCGTACGCGTCGACCGTCGCCTTCACCGAGTTGCGGACGTAGTTGACCTCGTCGAACGCGAGCGGCTGCTGGACGCCCTCGCTGTCGGAGATCGCCTCGCTGTAGCTCACCTTGTTGGAGTAGGGGTACTGGTCGGAGAGGGTGTAGCCGTCCACGATCCAGACGACGCGACCGTCGACCACGGACGGGTAGGTGTCGCTGTCGAGCGTGAGGAAGGGCGCGACCTTCTGGACGCGCTCGATGGGTGAGCGGTCGTAGAGGATCTGCGACTCGTCGTTGACCTGGTCGGACAGGAAGATCTGCTCGGACTGGAACTTCAGCGCGTAGACGAGCTTGGTGAAGAGGTTGTCGAGCTTCGGGCCGCCGTCGCCCTCGAACGTGGTCTGCTGCGGCTCGCCCTCGCCGCCGGCGGGGAAGTCGAGCTCGATCGCCTGCTCGCCCTCGGGCGCGCCCACGATCGAGTAGTCGGGCGAGTTCTCGCCGAAGTACACGCGCGGCTCGAACTCGGGCAGGTTGCCGGTCGAGGGGATGCCCGACTGGATGAACACGGGCTGGCCGTCGCTCGAGCGCTGGTTTCCCGCCGCCGCGACCAGGCCGTAGCCGTGCGTGTACACGAGGTGGCTGTTGAACCAGGTCTGGGCGTCGCCGAGGCCCTCGAGGTTCAGGTCGCGGATGGCGACGACGGTGTCCTGCGTCGTGCCGTCGATCTCGTACCGGTCGACGTCGAGCGTCTCGGGGAACTGGTAGTACTGCCGGAACTGCTCGAGCTGCCGGAAGGCGGGGCTGATGACCGCCGGGTCCATGAGGCGGATGCTCGCGGTGGTCTCGGCATCGGCACGGAGCGCCCCCGGCTCAGCGTCGGTCACGGCCTCGTACTGCACCTCTTCGATGTCGGAGACGCCGAACGCGTCGCGCGTCGCCTCGATGTTCCGTTGGATGTACGGAGCCTCGAGCGCACGAGCGCTCGGGTCGACCTGGAAGCGCTGGACGACCCACGGGTACAGCGAGCCGATGAGCAGGCTCGACACGATGAGCAGCACGGCGCCGATGAGCGGCAGCCGCCAGCGGCCGAGGATCGCGGTGATGAGGAACAGCACCGCGACGACCGCCGCGATGACCGACAGGATCTGCCGGCCGGGGATGGTCGCGTTGACGTCGGTGTACGAGGCACCGGTGATGAGCGATCCGGCCTCGGTCACGGTGGCGTACTGGTCGAGCCAGATGCTCACGGCCTGCAGCAGCAGGTAGAGACCCGCGGTGATCGCGATCTGGATCCGCGCGGCCTTCGAGATCACGACCTCGCGGCCGCTGATCCGGATGGCGCCGTAGAGGTAGTTGGTCGCGATGACGAGCAGGCCCGACAGCAGCACGACGGCCGAGGCGAACCCGACGATCGAGCGGTAGAACGGCAGCTCGAAGACGTAGAAGCCCACGTCCAGGCCGAACTGCTCGTCAGTCGATCCGAACGGCGTGCGGTTCAGCCACACGAGCACCGAATCCCAACGGCTGGCCGTCGAGACGCCCGCGAACACGCCGAGCACGATCGGGATGCCGTACATCGCGAGGCGACGCAGCGGCTCGAAGATCTCCTTGTACCGATCGAGCTGGGAGTTGAGCTTGGCGTACACGGGACGCGTGCGGTACGCGATCTGGATCGAGATCCACACCGGCAGCGCCATCGCGAGGAAGCCGATCACGAACAGCACGATGCGCGCGATCCACTCGGTCGCGAGCACCTCGACGAACCCGAGCTGCTGGTACCACAGCACGTCGGCGTAGATGCCGGCGAACACGAAGAAGGCCACGACGAGCGCACCCACGATGCCGATCGTGATCGCGATCGGCGCTCGGCGGCGCGGCATCCTCGGTTCCTGGGGCTGGGCTGTGGACACTCTCGGCCTCATTCGGGGTCGGGGCGGGATCGACTTCCCATCCTAGGGTCGCCGAACTTGGAAACGGCTGCGGGCCGGCTGGGCAGCCGATAACGCTCCGGTCACGCCTCGCAGCGGGCGAAGGAGGCCATGTCGCCGTCCTCGGCGGCGGTCTCCACGATGGTGCGCGCCTCCTCGAGCGTGGTCACCGCGTAGACGTCGAGTCCGTCGGGCACGTGGCCGACGACCTCGTCGCAGTTCGCCTCGGGTGCGATGAACAGGTCGGCCCCGTCGTCGTGAGCGGCCCAGAGCTTCTGGCGGATGCCGCCGATGCCGCCGACCGCGCCATCCGAGTCGATCGTCCCGGTGCCGGCCACCTGGTCGCCACCGGTCATCGCACCCGGGGTCAGCTTGTCGACGATGCCGAGGGCGAACATCATGCCGGCGCTCGGGCCGCCGACGTCGTCGAGGCGGATCTCGACGTCGATGGGGAATTCGTACTCCATCCGCACTCCGACGCCCAGCACCGCCTGCCCGTCGACGTCCTCGGGCGTCGCCTCGAGCGTCAGCGTCTCATCACCCCGGCGCACCTCGAACTGCGCGGGCGTGTCGGTGCCGTGCTCGCCCAGGGCCGAGCGCAGTTCGTCGACCGAGTGCACAGCCTCGCCGTCGACCGACAGGATCACGTCGTCGGGCTCGAGCACGCCCTCGGCGGGCGTGCCGTCGCCGATGCCGACCACCGTCACGTCGCGCGGGAAGTCGTAGCCGAGCTCGACGAGGGCGGCCGCGATCGCATCCTGCTGCGAGTCGACCATCTGCGCGGTGTTCTGCGCGTTGCGGTCCTCCTCGCTGAGGCCTGGCGGGAACAGGGTCTCGACGGGGACCACTGCGCGGCGCGGGTCGAACCAGGCCGCGGCGACGTCGAGCCATCCCGGCGTGCGGCCGGGCTGTCCGACCGCCGCCACGGTCAGCAGGTCGAGCGAGCCGTCGGTCGGGTACGTCTCCTCGTCGGGGATGTCGATCAGCGGGACATCCTCGCCGTCGATCTCGGACGTGCCGAGCGTGTCGTAGATCGGACCGGGCTGCTGGATCACGTACGGCGAGGGCAGCAGCGCGAAGACCAGCGCGGTCGCGACGGCGACCGCGACCGCGATCCAACCGAGGCGCTCGCGACGCGAACGCCGGCGGTCGGAGACGGAGTCGGCCGTGCTGAAGCTCGCGGAGGCGCCATCGGTCTCGGGCCCGAACAGCGACATGCCGCGACATCCTCTCCGGGTGCCGGATGGCGGCCCCTGCCGGGGCCGGCGCTGTTCGCGACGGGCGGACACCCGGAAGGTCAGCCTAGGCCATTTCCCGGCGAGGAAGCGGGGCGGCGGCGGTAGCGTGGAATGCCGAACGAGGGAGGTGGCCCGAGTGGCCGAAGGCGACGAGGAACGCGACCGGAACCCCGAGGACGAGTTCCGCGACATGCTCCGCGAGCTGCTGTCCGGATCAGGCGGCATCGACGCGTCGAAGCTCGCCGATGCGGCCGGGCTGCCCAGCGATCCGGCGAGCCTCGCGGCCATCTTCAGCCAGCTGCAGCAGGCCATGCAGCGCTCCGCCGACGAGGGCATCGACTGGTCGCTCGCGCTCCGGCAGGCCGAGCAGCGCGCCTCGTCGGGGCAGCGCCAGCTCGCACCCGCCGAGTCCGACCGGCTCGACACGGCATTCGACCTCGCCGCGCTGTGGCTCGACGAGGTCGTGGATGTCTCCGCGCTGCCGGGCACGCCCGAGCTGCTGACCCGCCGGTCGTGGGCCGCGGCCACGATGCCCATCTGGTCGCAGCTCGCCGAGCCCGTCGCGCTCAGCATCGCCGACTCGCTCACGCGCGTCATGAGCGAGCAGGCGCCCGAAGAGCTGCGCTCGATGGTGCAGGGTGCCAGCCGGATGATGCGGGGCATCGGCGGCGCGATGTTCGCCATGCAGCTCGGGCAGGTCGTGGGCCAGCTCTCGACCGAGGTCGTGTCGGGCGGCGATGTCGGCATCCCGCTGCTCGAAGACGGCCGAGCCGCGCTGCTGCCGCAGAACGTCGCCGAGTTCGGCGACGGGCTCGACATCCCGGCCGACCAGGTCGAGCTCTACCTCGCGGTGCGCGAGCTCGCGCACGCCCGGCTCTTCCGGCACGCTCGGTGGTTGCGGCTGCACCTGATCACCGCGATCACGGCCTTCGCGCGCGGCATCGACGTCGACGTCGAGCGACTCGAGGAACTCGCCGAGGGATTCGACCCGTCGAACACCGACGAGCTCCGCGACGCGGTCGCGAACGGCGCGCTGCTGCGCCCGAAGAGCGCCGAGCAGGAGGCCGCACTGGCGCGGCTCGAGACGATGCTCGCGCTCGTCGAGGGCTGGGTCGACGTCGTCACCGCGGATGCCACGTCGCGCCTGCCGACGTCCGACGCCGTCGCCGAGACCATCCGTCGCCGGCGCGCCACGGGCGGTCCCGCCGAGTCCGCGCTCGCGACGCTCGTCGGACTCGAGCTGCGTCCCCGCCGCCTTCGCGACGCCGCGGCGATGTGGCGGGCGGTCACCGACGCGGTGGGCGTCGCCGCGCGCGATGCGCTCTGGGCGCATCCCGACCTGCTTCCGACCGCGGTCGACCTCGACGACCCCGCGCCGCTCGCGGCACGGCTCGCCGCCGGCGGGCAGGCGGCCGGCGAGGCCGACGCCGAGTTCGACGAGGCGCTCGAGGCGCTGCTTCGCGGCGACACGCCGAGCGCCGATGCCGGCGACGAAGGCGAAGACGGCGACGGCGGCGACGCACCCGATGCGACGCCCGACGCCGAGACGCCCGGCGACCGCCCCTCCTGATCCGATCGTCGGGCCTGTGGACGGAGCCCGACGCGCTCCGTCCGCCTGCGGCATGCTTCCGGCATGACGCCGCGACTGGATCCCGCACTCCCCCACGTCTGGCGCTCGCCGCGCGAACTGCAGCTCGGCGGCGCTCGCCCCGTCGCGGTGCTGCCGGATCCGGGCCCCGCCGAGCTCGGTGTGCTCCGCGCGCTCATCTCGGGGGCCTCCGTCTCGACGCTGCGCACGATCGGCACCGCGCTCGGTGCCTCGGAGACCGAGGTGGATGCCCTGCTCGACCGCCTCGCACCGGCGTTCGCGACCGAACCGGCCCGGTCGACGAGTGCCCGGGTCGCGCTCGCAGGCGACCGGGACGTCGTCGATCCGCTCGCCTCGCTCCTCGTCCGCCTCGGGCACCGCCCGGCCCACGCGGCGCCCGCGGACCCCGCCGAGATCGACGTCGCCGTGCTCGTCGGGGCGTGGGTCATCGCGCCGGCGGCGCACCTGCCGTGGCTCTCCGCCGACCTGCCGCACCTCGCCGTCGTCCTCGACGAGGGCGGGGTCGAAATCGGCCCGCTCGTCCGGCCCGGCCACGGCCCCTGCCTCCGCTGCCTGCATCTCTGGCGGCGCGACGCGGATGCCTCGTGGCCGGCGATCGCGGCGCAGCTCTCGGTGGCTCCTCCGCCTCCGCGATCGGCCCGCGCCGAGCACGAGGCCCTCGCGCTCGCGGCATCCGTCGTCGACGACCTCGCACGCACGCGCCGCACGGCCCTCGACGCCGCGGTCGTGCGAGTCAGCGGCGCGGCCGGTTCGCACCCACCGGCACTCCGGCCGATCGGCGCGCATCCGGAGTGCGGATGTCGAGCTCCCGCAGGAACCGCGACGGCTCCCGCTCGCCTCGATGCGCGGCGGCCCGCGCCGCCCAGCTCAGCGTCAGCCGCCGCCGTGCCCGCGTGAGGCCCACGTACAACAGACGCCGCTCCTCGTCGATGGCCTCGAGGCCGGTCGCGTAGGCGATCGGGAGCATGCCCTCGGTGAGACCGACGAGATGCACCTCGTCCCACTCGAGCCCCTTCGCGGAGTGCAGGGTCGCGAGCGTGACCGCGGCGATCGCCGGCTCGTGCTGCGCCTCCGCGCGCGCTCGGAGGTCGTCGGCGAACGCCCGCAGGGTCGTGCCCGGCGGCAGGTCGTCGACCAGTCGCGCGATGGCGTTGAGCGACTCCCACCGGTCGCGGACCGCACCCGGGCCCGGCGGCGGTTCGACCGACCAGTCGAGCGAGCGCAGCACGTCGCTCACGGCCTTGAACACGGGCTCGTCGGTGGCGGCGAGCGCCTGCGCCCGGATCGCGTGCACGGCCTGGCGCACCTCTGCGCGATCGAAGAACCGCTGCGCCCCGCGCACGCGCGCGGGAACGCCCACCTCGCCGAGCGCCTGCTCGAGGAGCGCGGACTGCGAGTTCACCCGGAGCAGCACCGCGATCGCCTCGGCCGGGACGCCCGCGTCGATGCGGGCGCGGATGCGCGTGGCGACGCCGCGGGCCTCGGTCAGCTCGTCGGGGAAGGCGACGACCACGGGCGCAACGCCGTGCGCCGCGGCGGCGGCGGCCGGTCGCGCGGGCGGCGCGGCCGCGCCATCCGCCACCGCCGGATCGCCGCCGTCGGCCGGCGCCGCGACGAGTCGCAGCGCGCCCGGTCGCCCGCGCATGAGGCGATTCGCGACCTCGACGATCTCGGGCGTCGACCGGTAATTGCGCTCGAGGCGCACGAGCGTGGCCTCGGGGTGGCGGCGCTCGAAGCCGAGGAGATACTCGGCCGACGCACCCGCGAACGAGTAGATGGTCTGGCTCGCGTCGCCGACCACGCACACCTCGTCGCGGTCGCCGAGCCACAGGTCGAGCAGCTGCTGCTGCGCCGGCGAGACGTCCTGGTACTCGTCGACGACGAAGTGCCGGTACCCCTCGCGCACCTGCATGGCGACCGCGGGTTCGGACTCGATCATGCCCGCGGTGGCGAGCAGGACGTCCTCGAAGTCGATCATGCGGCGCTCGTCCTTGAGCGTCTCGTACGCGTCGACCAGCGAGAGCAGCTGCTCGGCGTCGAGCGTGCCCGGGGCGCCGCGACTCGCGAGGCGCGCACGGTACTCGTCCATCGAGAGGCCGGTGACCTTGCGCACCTCGATCTCGGCCGCGACATCCCGCAGCGTCGCCGTGTCGACCTTCAGCCTGCAGCGCTCGGCCGCGAGGCCCAGCAGCCGGCCCTTGAACTCGAGCACGCGCGGTGCCGGACCGCCCGCGACGATCGGCCAGAAGTGGTTGAGCTGGGCGAGCGCGGCCGCGTGGAAGGTGCGCGCCTGGACGCCGCCCGCACCGAGTGCGCGGAGTCGGGCACGGAGCTCGGCCGCGGCGCGCGTCGTGAAGGTGAGCGCCATCACGCGCGCCGGGTCGTACGATCCCGAGGCCACGCCGTACGCGATGCGGTGCGTGATCGCGCGCGTCTTGCCGGTGCCGGCGCCGGCCAGCACGCACACCGGGCCGTTCAGCGCCTCGGCGACGATGCGCTGCTCGTCGTCGAGCGCGGCGAGCAGCGGATCGGCATCGGTCATGAGGTCGACCACGGCAGCGACGACGACAGCGGACCGCCGTACCAGCGCTCGAGCATCCACCTCGCGATCGACGTCTCGCCGGGCAACCCCACGCGCCCGAGCGCTGCCGTCAGCTCGTCGCGGTCGAACCAGCGGAGCTCGAGGATCTCCTCGCCGTCGGGCACGGCGGTGACCGAGGCCCCGTCGGCCACGCGGGCGCGGAACGCGCACATGAGGCTGGCCGGGAACGGCCACGGCTGTGAACCGAGGTACTCGACGCGATCCACGATGAGCCCCGTCTCCTCCGCGATCTCGCGGACGACGGCCGCCTCGAGCGACTCCCCCGGCTCGACGAAGCCGGCGAGCACCGAGAACCGGTCCTGCTGCCACATCGCGTTGGAGCCGAGCAGCACCCGGTCGTCGTCGTCGGTGACGAGGACGATGACCGCCGGATCGGTGCGCGGGAACCGCAGCGCATCCTCGGCGAGGCACCGTCGCGCCCACCCCGAGGCGACCACCTCGGTCGGACTCCCGCACCGTGCGCAGAACGCATGCGTGCCGTGCCAGTTCGCGAGGGCGACCGCCTGGATGGCGAGCCCCGCGTCGCGATCGTCGAGCTGCGTCGCGACCGTGCGCAGGCCGGCCCAGCCGTCGTCGTCGGCGAGGCCGGCGGCCGGGTCATCGTCGAGCACCCACGCCTCGATCGGGCTTCCGGTCGACAACGGGTCGCCCGCGCCGTCCACGCTGTCGCCCAGCGTGCGGCCGAGGTAGCAGCGCAGGGCCGGCGCCGGCAGCGACGACGGATGGCGCAGGCCGAGCACGCGCGAACCTGCTGCGTCGCCGAGGAGCACCTTGCCGTCGCGCACGACGAGGACGCGCGCGTTCGGGTCGGCATCGAAGGCGGCTTCGCGACCGACCCCCGAACGGCTGATCGCATCGCGGTCGAGGTGCTCGCGCGCGAGGGGCGGCGCGTCGGGTTCGAGCACGGGGCACCTCTCGCTTGCGGCCGGAGTCGTCGGGAAGGCGTGGCGGTCGCCGGGCAGGCGGGGACACCTGCTTAGGCTGTGTGCCATGGCCAGACCCCTACTCACTCTAGCCGCGTTGGCCACGGCCGCGGTGGCCGGACTCGAGGTACGGGCGGCCCGGGCGCACACCCGCGATGCGGGCGGCGCGTTCGACGCCGTCGAGCTCCACTCCACCGACGGGCGACGCCTGCTCATCCGCGCCCCGCGCACCCAGACCGCCGAGTCGGAGCAGTCGGCCGACCTCGTGGCCCTGCGGGCGCTCACGCTCGGCATCCGATCCCGGCTGCCGTTCGCCGTGCCCGAGTTCCTCGGGCAGGCGCCGATCGGTCCCACCCGCGCCGTGGTGACCGAGTTCATCCCGGGCGCGGTGCGCTCGGCCGACGAGTTGACCGCGAACCCCGCGCTGGCCGCCGACATCGGCCGCGCGATCGCCGCCATCCACTCCCTGCCCCCGGGCTTCATCGGCGATGCCGGTCTGCCGCGACGCACCGCCGCCGAGGTGCGCGAGTCCGCGGTGGCAGTGATCGATCGCGCAGCCGACACCAACCGGCTCCCGGCCGCGCTCGTGCGCCGCTGGGAGGAGGCGACCGATGACGACACGCTGTGGCGGTTCGCGCCGACCGTCGTCAACGGCCAGCTCGGCGCGGAGTCCCTGCTCGTCGAGGGCGACCACGTCACGGGCATCGTGGGCTGGGCCGCGCTCGCGCAGGACGATCCCGCACGCGACCTGCACTGGATCCTCACCTCCACCGGGGCTGCCGCCGAGGAGGCGCTGGCCGCCTACGTGTCCGCGCGATCGGGCGGTGCCGACGCCGAGCTCGCCCGCCGGGCGCTGCTGCACGCGGAACTCGAACTCGCGCGCTGGCTGCTGCACGGCATCGACACGCGCGACGACGCGGTGATCGACGACGCCGTCGGCCTGCTCGACGGACTCGTCGCGAGCGTGCACGAGCAGTCGTCCGAGCCCCTCACGAGCGATACGGGGCCGATCCTCGCGGTCGCCGAGGTCGAGCGCCTGCTCGACGAGACCCCGCGCGACGTCGTCGCCCGGGACGCCGGGTCGACCATGCTCACCGACAGCTACGACGTCGAGGAACTGCGGCGACACCTCGACGCCGACCGGGCGGATGACGTGGATGCGCCGACCGGCTCACCGCCGATGGATGCGACCGCGCCGATCCCGCTCGACCTGAGCGACTGGGGCGACGCGTCGCCCCCGGCGAACGGCGCTCGCGACCGCACGGCCTGACTTCGGCCGTCGGCGCAGCGCGACGGCGCCCGCGCCTACCCCGAACCCGCGCGGGGGATCGTCAGCTCCCGCCGGCGACCGCGCTGCGTACGGCGTCGGGCACCTCGGGAGCGGCAGTGCCGCCGGTCGACGCGGCCGCATCCGCACCGGCCCGTGACGCGACGGTGGCCCATGCGCGCCGGATCGCCCCCTCGTCGTAGAGCACGTCGGGGCGGAGCACCCGATCGTCTTCGACGTAGTAGAACACGGCGTCGATCGCGCTCGCGGGCACCCCGGCCCAGCGGGCGTAGGCGAGCCGGTAGAGCGCCAGCTGCGTCTGGCGCAGCTCGAGCTCGCGCGCATCGCGCGGGGCCGCTCCCGTCTTCCAGTCCACGACCTGGTAGCGGATGCCGCGCCCGCCCGCCTCGGACGCCGGGTCGACCTCGTACACCGCATCGAGCTTGCACACGAACACGTGCTCGTCGAGGGGCAGGTGCAGCTCGAGCTCGACTGCGATGGGCCGGCGGTCGGCCCACTCGGATGCGGCGAACGTGGCGCGCAGTCGTTCCAGCCGCGATTCCACGGGGTCGTCGACGAGTTCGTCGGCCGGCAGGTCGAACGCGAGGTCGAGCTCGTCGAGGTCGGGCGAGGTGCCGTCGACCGGCACCGCTCCACCCGCGCCGGCGCCGCCGGTCGAGCGCTGCTCGACCCACGCGTGGAACAGGGTGCCGATGCGGGTCGCCCGGTACGGACGCTGCGGCATGGGCCGGGCGATCTCGGCGGCGACCGCCCCGGGATCGTCGACGTAGTCCTTGAAGCGCGACGCGGGCACGCGGGTCGGCACTCCGGGGGCGACACCGCCTTCGGCGCGGCGGCGGCGCTCCTCGAGCAGCATCCGGAGATCGTCCGCCAGCGCCGGTCCGATGTCGGCGCCGCTCGGGCCCGATGCCGCCTGTCGGACGGCGTCGGCCGCGCGCACCACAGCCGGCCGGCGTGCCCCGAGGGGGTCGAGCGGCCAGGTCACGCGGGATGCCTCCGCCGCGCGAGGGTTCTCGTCGTGCTCGGGGAGGGCCGGCAGCACGGCGGGATCGATGAGGCCGATCGGCACGAGCTCGCGGAGGAAGGTGCTCGGCCCTCGGGGCGCCTTCTGCGTCGCCCACCACGATCCGGTCAGCAGGAGTTCGGACCGCGCACGCGTGACGCCGACGTAGGCGAGCCGCCGTTCCTCGTCGGCGTGCCGTTCGCGATTCTCGGCGGCATAGGCGCGCACGGCCTCATCGAACTCGGCCTGGCTCTGCGCTCCGCGCCATGCGAGCTCGGGGATCTCGTCGCGGTCGCCCCGGAATTCGTCGGGGAGCATGCCGAAGGCGAGCCAGCCCTTGGCGCTGCGCGGCGTCGCGGGCAGCTCGCCCTCGACCATCCGCGGGATCGCGACGGCGTCCCACTCCAGGCCCTTGGCCCCGTGGATCGAGAGGACCTGCACGGCACCCGGTTCGGGGTCGTCCTGTCGGGGGCTCAGGCGATCGCGCTGCTCGGCCTCGGTGAGCCACCCGAGGAACGCGCCGAGCGTGGCGTGCTCGGCCGTGTCGGCGAATCCGGCGACGAGATCGCCGAACGTCTCGAGGCTCGCCGGGCCCAGTGGTTGCGCCGGGTTGGCGGCGACCTCGATGTCGAGCAGGAGCTCCTGCTGCACGAGCGTCACGAAGTCGACCAGGCCCAGGCCTGCGCGTCGCCGCAGCGACTGCAACTGCGCGCCCGCTCGGCGCAACCGCGCGAGGCCCTCGGTCGTGAATCGCGCCAGTGCGCGGTGCTCGTCGGGAGCGGTGAGCACGAAGTCGAGCGCGTCGACGATCGACGGCGATTCATCGGGAGCGATCGAGCCGCGGATGCCCTGCCTGACCTCGTCGGCGAGCCGGCGGGTCGCGAGGTCGCGCTCGGCGAGCCAGCGAGCGAGCCCGCCCAGCGCCGCGAGATCGGCGGGACCGATGCTCCATCGGGCGCCGCCGAGGAGCCGGAGCAGTTCGGAGCCCGCGGTCGGGTCGTGCACCACGCGGAGGGCGCAGACGAGATCGGCGATGACCGGCTGGTCGAGCAGCCCGGCCACGCCGAGCACGTGCACCGGGATGCCGCGTTCGCGCAGTGCGGCTGCGAACAGGTCGACGTGGGCGAACGTGCGGCACAGCAGTGCGCCGGTCGGCCCGCCGGGCCGCATCCTGTCGGCGAACCACCCCGCCACCGCGGTCGCCTCGTCGTCGATCGTCTCGTGCCAGTGCACGTCGAGTCGACCCGGCCCCGCGAAGGGCGACGGACGCAGCGGGGCCTTCGGGATCCCGGCGTCGAGTGGGGCGATCAGGGTGTTGGCGGCGTCGAGCACCACGACGGGATTGCGCCAGCTCGTCGACAGGTCGTACGCCACCGCGGACGAGCCGGGTGCGAAGTCGGCCGAGAATCGTGCCAGGTTCGCGGCGCTCGCGCCGCGCCACCCGTAGATGGACTGATCGGGATCACCGACGGCCATGACGGGATGCCCGGCGAAGAGGGCAGCCAGCAGCCGGGTCTGCACGACGCTCGTGTCCTGGTACTCGTCGAGCAGCACCGTCGCGAACCGCTCGCGGTGCTCGTCGAGGACCTCGGGATGCGCCGTGCAGATCTGCAGCGCGAGCGCGACCTGGTCGGAGAACTCGACGAGCCCGCGCTGCTGCTTCGCGGCGGCGTACGCATCCGCGAGGTCGAGCAGCGGCGGAAGGGCGTCGACGATGCCGAGCGCCGACACGAAGCTGTCGAACGGCGTGCGCTTGCGGGGCGCCTCGATCGGCAGGTCGGCCATCGCGAGGAACTGCCGGGCGAACGCGCGCACGTCGCGGCTGTCGGTCACGTTCTCGGCCAGCGCGCGACTGAGGCCGAGCACCGCGCCGGTGACCCGATCGAGCGAGGCGTCGAGTTCGACGAGCCGCTCGTCGGCGGAGGCCGCGACGATGCTGCGCGCGAGCTGCCAGGCTGCCGCCTCGCCGAGGATCGCGGCGTCGGGCTCGCGTCCGATCCGGAGCGCGTGCTCGCGATAGATCGCGCCGGCGAAGGCGTTGTACGTCGAGACGGTCGCCGACTCCAGCGGATCGAGCACCACTTCGGCGACGCCTTCGGCGACCAGCTGCCCGACGCGCTCGCGGACGCGCTCGGCGAGCTCGCCGGCCGCCTTGCGGGTGAACGTGAGGCCGAGCACCTCGGGAACGTCGACGTACCCGTTGGCGAGCAGCCACACCACGCGGTTGGCCATCGTCTCGGTCTTGCCGCTGCCGGCACCCGCGACGACCAGGCTCTGCCCGCCCGGGTCGGCCTCGATGACCGCGCGCTGCTCGGGCGTGGGCGCGTGCAGCCCGAGCCGGTGCGCGATCTCGTCGGCGCCGATGCGGACGGCGGCGAGCGCGCGAGTGCTCACGGTCATGCCGACACCGCCGGCACGAGATGCACGCGGTAGGCCCAGTCCCCGAATCGCGAGCCGTGAGGCAGCTCGACCGGAGCATCGAACGTCGCCGCCGCCATGGTGCGGCCGACCCGCTCGAGGCGCTCGCGGAAGAGCTCATCGGCCTCGTCGTCGAACGGCTGCTGGGCGCGCTCGGTGTAGAGGCGACCGCCGACGGGCCGGGCGACGTAGACGAGCTTCGCGCCACCGAGCCGGCCCGCGTTGGGGAGTTCGCCGGCCCGCGCCGCGAGTTGATAGGCCGCGAGCTGGGGGTGCGAGGCGGTCTGCGCCGCGGTCGGCGGCGTGCGGCCGGTCTTGAGGTCGACGATGACGGTCGTGCCGTCGGGCGACGCCTCGACGCGGTCGATGGTCCCCGTGATCCGCGTGCGGCCGCTCACGAGCGTGAACCGGCCCTCGGCGCCGAGCACGACCACGCGGTCGTCGGCGGCGTTGCGCAGGTAGTCGGCCGCCCCCTCGGTCATCCGGCGCGCCCCGCGTCGCTCGCGCTCGGCGACCCATCCGGCCTCGAAACGCAGGTCGCGCCAGCGACGCTCGACCGAGGCCCAGAGCGTCTCGACGTCGAACTCGCCGTCGCTCGCAGCCGCCTCCTCGACGACGGCGTGCACGATGGTGCCGATCGACGCCGCAAGACCCGACGGCGGCTGCGCGACGTGATCGACGAACCATCCGAGCGGCGATTCCTCGACCCGGTCGATCTGCGACGGCGAGACGGCGACGAGCGCCTCGGGATCGCCCTCGAGGTCGACGAGTGGTGCCGTCGTCGTCGACGCGGCGAGCCCGTACCACTCGTCGGGATGGGCGCCGGCCACGCCGTGCTCGGCGAGCAGGGCGAGGGCGGCCGCGGCTTCGCGGTCGCCGATCGCGGCGTCGCGGCGGAGGGCGCCGACCATGCCGCGCAGGTGGAGCGGTCGGCGCCGCCGCGGCACGGGCCGCGCGGGCGCGAAGCCCATCAGGACCGACGGCTGCTCGTCGTCGGTGGAGGTGCAGGCGAGCACGACCTGCCGACGGGCGCGCGAGACCGCGAGCGCGAAGAGGCGCAGCTCGTCGGCCCGTGTCGACGCCCGAATCGACGACGCGCTCTCGGGCTCGGGCAGCGGTGCGCCGGTGCGGATCGCCGCGACCGCGCGACCGAGGGCGCCCGCGTGCAGGAGCGTGCCGCGCGGGCGGAGGTTGGGCCACACCCCGTCTTGGAGGCCGGCGACGACCACGACGTCGAACTCGCGGCCGATCAGCGCCGGCGGCGTGGCGAGCACGACCACGTCGGCCCCGCGCTCGGGGCGAGGGAATCCTCGGGCAGGGCGTTCTGCCGCATCTCGTCGACGAAGCGGCGCGCCGGCGCATCCGGTTCGCGTTCGACGAAGCGACGCGCGGCGGCGAACAGGGCCACCACCTCGTCGAGCGAGCGGTTGGCCTCATCGGCGAGGACGCCGCTGCCGCCGGCCTGCGCCGCCCACTCGGCCTCGAGCCCGCTGTCGTGCCAGAGCAGCCACAGCAGCTCCTCGACGGTCGCGCCGCGCGAGGCCGCCCGTCGAGCCGCGTCGAGCAGAGCGGCGAGACGGCCCGCACGACGACCGGACGACGAGTCGAGCGTGGCGAACCCGCCGGGGGCGCCGAGCGCGTCGACGAGCAGTTCGTCGGCGGTGCGTGTGCCGCCCGCGGCGAGCTCCTCGTGGCGCAGCCCGAGACGGAGTCGACGCAGGCCCACGCGGTCGAGATGGCCGAGAGGGCCCGTGAGCAGGCCGGTCGCCGATTCGGCGGAGAGCGACTCGATCCCCACGACGTGCGCGGCAGCCTCGAGCAGGGCCGCCGAACCCGGCGCGTCACGCAGCGCCGTGCGCGAGGCGCCGCCCGTGACGGGCACATCAGCCGCGGCGAGCGCTCGTGCGAACGCCGGGATCTCGGCGCCGGACCGCAGCACCACCGCCATCGCGGACCACGGGACGCCGTCGAGGAGGTGCCGCTCGCGCAGGACGGCGGCGACCTGGGCGCCCTCGGCGGCCGCTGACGTGGCGTCGATGCCGATCACGGGCTCGAGCTCGTCGTCGTGCGCCTCGACCGCGACGGTGGCGGCGCGGTGAGCACCGCCGAGCGCCGTGCCCACGTGGGCGACGACCTGCGAGACGAGACGTCGGTGCGCAGCGCGGCCACGGTGGACCACGGGAAGCTCGACACGTCGCACCGGGCCGCCGAGCACCGACTCGAGCGAGCCGAGCAGGTCGGCGCGCCCACCGCGGAAGCCGTTGCTCGCGACATCGGGGTCGCCGAACGCGACCACCTCGACGCCGCGCGCCGCGAAGGCGGCGAGCAGCGACGCGCTCGCCTCGGTCGCCTCCTGGGCGTCGTCGACGACGATGAGGCGCAACCCGGAGAGGGAGCCCAGCGCCGACTCGTCGGCCGGATCGTCGAGGCTGCCCCGCACCACGGCCGCCGCGTATGCGCCGAGCTCGGCGGAGTCGAACTGGGTCGGTCGCAGCTGCTCCTTGACCTCGGCGTACTCGGCGAGGAACCGCGCGGCGGCGATCCACTCGGGCCGGTCGGCGCGGCGACCGGTCGCCGCGAGCTCGTCGGGACCGACGCCCAGTTCGACCGCGCGCATCATCAGCTCGCGCAGCTCGGCGCGGAACCCGCGCAGGGCTCGCACCTCGGCCGAGAGCCCGTCGGGCCAGTCGGGACCGTCGCCGTCGAGCGCCTGCGCATCGAGCAGTTCGCCGATGACCTGGTCGTGCTCGGCGCCGGTGAGCAGCGTGACCGCGCGGCCCGTGCGCGCGCGAACGAGGTCGTAGGCGACCGCGCTCGCGGTGCGCGCGAGTGCGCCGCGGGTCGTGATGCCGAGCCGGACGGCCAGCGCATCGCGAAGGCTCGCGGCCGTGCGCCGCGTGGCCGCGAGCACGAGGACCTCGGACGGGTCGAGACCGCCGGCGACGCGCGCGGCCACGAGCTCGATCGCGAGCCGAGTCTTGCCCGAGCCGGGTGCCCCGAACACCGCCGCGTGCCCGGCGCCCACGAGGTCGAGGACGGGCGGGAGGGGGGATGCCTCGAGCTGCATGCCGCCCACGGTATCCGTGTCCGCCGACAGTGAACGCGACAGGGCCCGACCCGCGCGTGTCGTAGGGTGCTGTCAACGACAGAAAGGCGCACAGTGGACCTTCGCATCGGCATCCAGAACTCCCCCCGCGAGCTCTCGTTCGAGACCTCGCAGACGGCGGCGGAGGTCGAGCAGGCCGTCGCCGCGGCACTTTCGGGCCAGAGCCCGGTGCTGCGACTGTCCGACAGCAAGGGCACGGTCTACGTGGTCCCCGCCGCAGCGCTCGCGTACGTCGAGATCGGCACCGAGGAGGCCCGTCGGATCGGGTTCGTCGGCTGATGGAGCTCCTCTTCGTCACGCTCGGCGGCGCCATCCTCGGGCTGGCCGCCCGCTACGCGCTCCCCCGTCGCCGCACGCACGGCGTCGTGCTCGTGCCCGCCGTCGGCGCGGCTGCGGCCGCGGTCGTGTGGGTCGCCCTGACCTGGCTCGGATTCGCGTGGGACGGCGGATGGATCTGGGTGATCTCCCTCGCGGCCGCCGCCGCCGCATCGGCCGGGACCGCGCTGTTCGTCGGCCCGCGCCGCGAGCGGCAGGACGCCGAGACGTTCGCCCGGCTCTCGAAGTTCGGCTTGGCGCACCGCTGACCCGGCGCGGCGCCACGGCCGGCGCCGCTAGGCGGTGAGCCCGAGCGCGTCCATGCGTCGCGTGTGCGCGGCGATCAACTCGGTGAACACGGGCTCGACGTCGGCGCCGAGCGCTCCGCTCGACTCCGAGGCGCGGAGCGCGGAGTGCGCGATGAGCAGCGTGTCGCCCACGAGGCTCCGGCCCCACAGCGCGAGCCGGTCCGCGAGCGTCGGGTCGGCGGCGATCGCGCGCTGCAGCTCCTGCACGACCACCTCGGCGGCCGCCTGCGGCGCGAGGATGCCGCGCACCCGCGTTCCGAGGTCGGGCGGCAGGCCCTCGGAGAGCCGCGCGAAGTAGTCGTCGAGCATGCCCGAGGTGATGTGGATGCCGAGCAGCAGCTCGGTCCAGTCGGCACCCGACGTCGCGTGCCGGAAGCGGTCGGTCGCGGGCGCGAACGGCGCCATGACCTCGGCCGGCTCGGCCTCGAGTCGCCGCAGCTCGGCGATGAGGTCGTGGTGCTGGCGCAGCGCGACGCCGGCTGCGGCGCTCAGTCCCTCCTTGGACGCGAGGTCGGGCGCGGTCGCGACGGCCTTGGCGAGGCTCTCGAAGAACTCGAGCTGGATGTAGGCCGCCTGGCCGAGGAACGCGACGGGGTCGGGCACGACCTCGGTGAAGTCGATGCGGGTGAGCTCGGTCGGCGCGATGCGGGGGCGCAGCCGCGGCGCCTCGGGCCGCGGCAGGCGCGGCTTCGACCAGTTCACCACGGACCACAGCATAGAGGCCCCGCCGAGACATGGCGCGATCCCCCTTCCGGGGCCTCCCAGCCCGCTCGGATAGGCTGGTGGGGCACGCGGGCGATGGAACCGCGGCCGTGCGCCTGGGATCGGAACAGGGCGCACCTCTCATTCCGCATCACCGACAGGCAGATCACGTGACCACGTTCACCGAACTCGGCATCGCGCCCGACATCGTCGAGGCCCTCGCCGGCAAGGGCATCGTCGATGCCTTCCCCATCCAGGAGCAGACCATCCCGCTGGCCCTCACGGGCCAGGACATCATCGGCCAGGCCAAGACCGGCACGGGCAAGACCTTCGGGTTCGGCCTGCCGCTCATCCAGCGCCTGGGCGACGACCCCGAGCCCGGCGTACAGGCGCTCGTCGTGGTGCCCACGCGCGAGCTGTGCGTGCAGGTCACCGAAGACCTGGAGCTCGCGACATCCAACCGCCCCGCCAAGATCGTGTCGATCTACGGCGGCAAGGCCTACGAGGGCCAGATCGAGCAGCTGAAGGCCGGCGCGCAGATCGTGGTCGGCACGCCCGGCCGCCTCATCGACCTGGCGAACCAGCGCGTGCTGTCGCTCGCGGGCGTGCGCGAGGTCGTGCTCGACGAGGCCGACAAGATGCTCGACCTCGGCTTCCTGCCCGACATCGAGAAGATCTTCTCGAAGATCCCCGCGGTCCGGCACACCATGCTGTTCTCGGCGACCATGCCCGGCCCGATCGTGGCGCTGGCTCGACGCTTCATGTCGAAGCCCATCCACATCCGCGCGACCGACCCAGACGAGGGCCTCACGCAGGCGAACATCAAGCACCTCGTCTACCGCGCCCACTCGCTCGACAAGGACGAGGTGATCTCGCGCATCCTCCAGGCCGAGGGCCGCGGCAAGACCGTCATCTTCACGCGCACCAAGCGCGCGGCCGCGAAGCTCGTCGAGGAGCTCAACGATCGCGGGTTCAACGCCGCCGCCGTGCACGGCGACCTCAACCAGGACCAGCGCGAGCGCGCCATGGCCGCCTTCAAGGCCGGCAAGAAGGACATCCTCATCGCGACGGATGTCGCAGCACGCGGCATCGACGTCGACGACGTCACGCACGTGATCAACCACACGATCCCCGACGACGACAAGGCCTACCTGCACCGCGCCGGCCGCACGGGCCGTGCGGGCAAGACCGGCATCGCCGTGACGTTCGTCGACTGGGACGACCTGCACAAGTGGGCGCTCATCAACCGCGCCCTCGAGTTCGGCCAGCCCGAGCCGACCGAGACCTACTCGTCGAGCCCGCACCTCTACAGCGATCTCGACATCCCCGAGGGCACCAAGGGCCGCCTGAAGCCCGCGGCGAGCGCTCCGCCGACGCGGTCGGCGACGGCGGGTCGTCGCGAGGGCGAAGCAGCGGCCGATGACGCGTCGCGCCCGGCACGGTCGCGTTCGCGTCGTCGCACGCGCGGCGGCCGTTCCGAGGGCGAGGCCGCGGTCGAGGCGTCGGGCGCGACCGAGGGGTCGGCCGCGCCGGCCGAGGCGAAGGAGCCGGGCGCCGGCACGCACGACGGCAAGGGCCGCGAGCACCACGACGGCAACGCCGCACCGCGCCGCCGTCGGCGTCGCCGCGGGGGCCGCTCGGGCGGTGCCGGCAACGCCGCGCCGACCGCGCAGGCCTAGCCGACCCGAACCGCGGTCAGGCCGCCGGCGCGGGCACGATCGGTCGCGCGCCGGTCGCCTCGGCGACGATGCGCGCCACGACGTCGGCGGGCGTGGTGTGCTCGCCGATGCGGTTCGCCTTGCCGAGCCCGTGGTAGTCGCTCGAGCCCGTGACCGCGAGCCCGTACCTCGCCGCGAGCGCGCGCAGGCGGGGCTTCGACGCCTCGGTGTTCTCGGGGTGGTCGACCTCGAGGCCGAAGAGGCCGGCGTCGGCGAAGCGGCGCAGCCGGTCGTCGGTCAGGACGCCCTCGGCTCCGCGCGTGCCGGGGTGCGCCAGCACGGGCACCCCGCCCGCGGCGCGGATGAGCCGGATGCCGGTGAGCGGGTCGGGCGCGTAGTGCGGCTGCGCGTACCCCGAGCGCCAGTGCAGGATGCCGGCGAACGCCTCGGAACGCGTGGCCGCGTGGCCGCGCGCGACGAGGGCGTCGGCGATGTGCGGGCGGCCGATCGTTGCTCCGTCGGTGGTCTGCGCGAGGACGTCGTCCCAGGTGAGGTCGTAGTCGGCCGAGATGCGGCGCACGATCTTCTCCGCGCGCGTCAGGCGCGACTCGCGGATCCGCTCGGTCTCGGCGAGGAGTCCCTCGTCGTCGGGGTCGACGAGGTAGGCGAGCACATGCACGCTCGCGAACTGCACGCGAGTGGAGAGCTCCATCCCCGGGATCAGGACGACTCCGTGGCGATGGGCGGCGGCGGACGCCTCGGCCCACCCTGCCGTCGAGTCGTGGTCGGTGATCGCGAGCCCCTCGAGCCCGGCCCGGACGGCCGCCTCGACCAGCTCGGCCGGAGCGTCCGTGCCGTCGGACACGGTCGAGTGGGCGTGCAGGTCGGCCGCGACGTGGACCGGGGCTTCGACCATCCCCCCATCGTAGGCGCGGGCTCGTCGCGGACTCGCAGCGGACATGCGGCGCACGCGCGGCGGCCGCACGCGCGGTTCCCCTACGCTGGGACGAATGCTCCCCCGCATCCTCGGCTGGGCGATCGTGCTCGGCACCGCCGTCGTCGCGGCCGTGCTGCTGTGGCCGCAGGGCTTCGGCCTGCAGAACCAGTGGATCGCCGCGCACGTGGTCGCGCTGCGCGGCGCAGCGGCCGTCGTGGCGGGCGCCACGGCCGTCGTCTTCGCGCTGCTGGCCCTCGTCGAACCCGCACGTCGGTTCGCGCTCGCGATGACGGCGGTCCTCCTGGCCTTCTCGATCGGCAACGCCGGCATCCTCGCGGTGCGCGGGTTCGGGGGTTCCGGCGACGGGGCGGCGGCCGCGACGGCGGATTCGCTCACGGTGCTCTCGTGGAACACGCTCGGCGAGGTCCCCGACGCCGCGACCATCGCGGGCCTCGCGCTCGACGAGGAGGCCGACGTCATCGTCCTCCCCGAGACGACCGAGCCGCTCGGCGAGGAGATCGCGATCGCGATGCGCGACGGCGGCCGCCCCATGTGGGTGCACACGCAGTTCTTCGACCAGGTCGCCAAGGCGCGTTCGACGACCATCCTGATCTCGCCCGAACTCGGCGACTACCAGGTGGTGAACGAGCCCTGGCCGGGCCCGCCCGAGAACACCAACACGCTGCCGAGCGTCGTGGCCGAGCCGGTGGACGGCGACGGCCCGAGGATCGTCGCGGTCCACGCGGTCGCGCCGATCCGCTGGGAGCTGCGCAACTGGCGCAGCGACCTCGACTGGCTCGCCGAGCAGTGCGCAGGTGAGAACGTCGTCATGGCCGGCGACTTCAATGCCACGCTCGACCACTTCGCCGGACGGGGCGTCGACGGCGGCGACCTGGGGCGGTGCTCGGATGCCGCGGCGCAGGCCCGCTCGGCCGCGGTCGGCACCTGGCCGACCCGCGTGCCGGCGCTGCTGGGCAGCCCCATCGACCACGTGCTCGCGACTCCCGGATGGCGCGTCCAGGCGTTCCGCGTGATCGAGGGCCTCGACGACGCGGGCAGTGACCATCGCCCGATCGTGGCGACGCTCGCACGGGACTGAAGGCGCCGCCCCCGCCATCCGCTCGGTGCGAGAATGGGTCGCATGACCAATTCCGGCGACGCCACCGCGACGGCCCACGAGGCCCGCCCCATCGACGAGACCACCGCCGAGGAGACCGGCCGCAACGCGAACCGCTCCACGACGCCCGCATCCGAGGGCTTCAAGGCGTTCATCTTCGGCGGTTGGGCCGATCGCGACGAGCCGCTCCCCGAGCCGCGCGCGCAGGCGGCGTACGCCGCCGCACGTCGGGCCCGCGTCTCGGCCGAGTTCCCCGGCCAGCGCCTGGTCATCCCCGCCGGCGACATGAAGCAGCGCGCCAACGACACCGACTACCCCTTCCGCGCGCACTCCGCGTTCGCCCACCTCACCGGGTGGGGCTCCGACTCCGAGCCCGGCGCGATCCTCGTCATGGAGCCGACCGGACAGGCGGCGCACGCCGCGACGGTGTACTTCCGCGAGCGCGCCGGTCGCGACTCCGAGGAGTTCTACGCCAACGCCGCGATCGGCGAGTTCTGGATCGGCCCGCGTCCGTCGCTCGCACACGTCGCCGCCGACCTCCAGGTCGAGGCGCGGGGCATCGCCGACTTCGATCGCGTGATCGATGCCGTCGACACCGCCACGCTCGTCCTGCGCGAAGCCGACGTTGCGATCACCGAGCGCGTCGACCACGCGCGCCTGCGCTTCGCGGCCGAGGCCGCGCTCTCGACGAACGCCGCCGACACGCCGTTCAGCCTCGAGGTCAACGCCGAGCACGAACCTGATGCCGACTTCGCCCGCGTGCTCTCCGAGCTGCGCCTCGTGAAGGACGAGTACGAGATCGCCGAGATGCGCGCTGCCGTCGACGCCACCGAGCGCGGTTTCGCCGAGGTGCTCGCCGAGCTGCCCCGCATCACGAGCGAGGTCCGCGGCGAGCGCGTCATCGAGGGCGTGTTCGCCACGCGCGCGCGGCTCGACGGCAACGACGTCGGCTACGCCTCGATCGCGGCGGCGGGCCCGCACGCCACCATCCTGCACTGGACCCGCAACGACGGTCCCGTCGTGCCGGGTGATCTCGTGCTGCTCGACGCCGGCGTCGAGCGCGACAGCTACTACACGGCCGACATCACGCGCACGTTCCCGGTCAACGGCGCGTTCTCGGCCGTGCAGCGCCAGGTCTACGAGGCCGTCCTCGAGGCGGCGGATGCCGCGTTCCGCGTCGCACGCCCGGGAGTCGTCTTCCGCGAGATCCACGCGGCCGCGATGGCGGTCATCGCACGGAAGACCGCCGAGTGGGGCTTCCTCCCCGTCTCGGCCCAGGAGTCGCTGGAGCCCGAGAACCAGTTCCACCGCCGGTACATGGTCCACGGCACGAGCCACCACCTGGGACTCGACGTGCACGACTGCGCGCAGGCGCGACGCTCGATGTACATGGACGGCGTGCTCGAGCCGGGCATGGTCTTCACGATCGAGCCGGGGCTGTACTTCCAGCCCGACGACCTCACGGTGCCCGAGGAGTTCCGGGGCATCGGCGTGCGGATCGAGGACGACATCCTCGTCACGGCCGACGGCGCCGAGAACCTCTCGGCGGGCATCCCGCGCACGGCCGACGAGGTCGAGGCCTGGGTGCGCGGCGCGGCCCGCTGATCATCGCGGCCCGAGCGGGCCGGCGGGTTCAGACCCCGTCGGCCTCGCGGCGCTCGCGTGCGGCGCGGCGCGCGGCATCCTGCGCCTCGCCGTAGGTGAGCGGACGCGCGTCGTCGGCAGGGCGTTGCCCTGGCGCGCCCTCGGCGTCGAGCGGCGGCCGGTTCGAGCCGTCCTCGACCCCGCCGGGCTCGACACGGCCGGGTTCGTCACCGCCCGGCACGCCACGGCCCGGCTCTGCCACGGGCTCGACCGGGGGCGGAGTCACCACTGGGACCGCAGAGGGCGACGGCGGCGCCGCGGCATCCGCGACCCCCAGCACCTGGCGGGCCCTGATCACGTGCGCCGGCTCGGCGATGACGGCGTACCGCGTGGCGAGCACCTGCATGACCGACGTGAAGTCGCGACGTCGGCGATTGATCGAGTACGAGACGACGCTGAAGATCATGCCGAAGCCCGCGCCGATGAGGATCGCGGCGCCGAGGATGCCGAGCGACGTGCCCGACGGCGAGAAGATGAACAGCAGCAGGCCGAGGAACGTGCCGAACCAGGCGCCCGACAAGGCGCCCGCGCCGGCAGCCCGGCCCCAGCTCAGCGTGCCGGTGATGCGCTCGACGCTCGTGAGGTCGTGGCCGACGATCGAGAGCTCCTTGACCGGGAACTCGGCCTTCGCCAGGCGGTCGACCGCGGCCTGGGCCTCCTGGTAGGTCTCGTAGCTCGCGACCGTCTCGCCCTTGGGCAGCGTCGGGAAGGCGCGGCCGATGCGACCGCCGAACGGGCTCTGCGTGCTCACGGGCCCATTCTCCCATGGGCGCCCGTGCCCCGGCCGGGAGCCGAGGCCTCGGGGGTAAGTTGGAGGCGTGAGCGCCACGAGAGTCTTCGTCGCCCGACTCGCCGGGTGCCCCGTCTTCGACCCTGCGGGCGATCGCGTGGGCAAGGTCCGCGACGTCCTCGTGGTGTATCGCAAGTCCGATCCACCGCGCGTCGTGGGACTCATCGTCGAGATCCCCGGGAAGCGCCGCGTCTTCGTCTCCATCGGCCGGGTCACCTCGATCGGCGGCGGCCAGATCATCACGACCGGCCTGATCAACCTGCGCCGGTTCGAGCAGCGCGGCGGCGAGGTGCGCGTGATCGCCGAGATGCTCGGTCGCAAGGTCGCGTTCAACGACGGCTCGGGCACCGCCACCATCGAGGATGTCGCCATCGAGGAGCGCGATCCCGGCGAGTGGGAGGTCGACCAGCTGTTCGTGCGGCGACCCAAGACGAGCGCATCGCCGTTCGCCAAGGGTCCCTCGGCGTACGTGACCTGGCGCGAGGTGCGCGAGACCATCGCGGCCGGCGAGGCGCAGTCGGCCGAGCAGCTCATCGCGACGTACTCCGAGCTCAAGCCCGCCGACCTCGCCAACACGCTGCTCGACCTGACGCCGCAGCGCCGGCAGGAGGTCGCCGAGGAACTGCCCGACGACCGGCTCGCCGACGTGCTCGAGGAGATGCCCGAGTCCGACCAGGTCGAGATCCTGGCGCACCTCGGCGACGACCGCGCGGCCGACGTGCTCGATCACATGCAGCCCGACGACGCGGCCGACCTCATCGCGCAGCTGCCGGAAGACCGTGGCGAGCACCTGCTCGAGCTCATGGAGCCCGAGGAGGCCGAGGACGTGCGCTTCCTGCTCTCGTACGGTCCCGACACCGCGGGCGGGCTCATGACCACCGAGCCGATCATCGTGTCGGCCGATGCCACGGTGGCCGAGGGCCTCGCCCTGATCCGCCGCCACGACCTGCCGCCCGCACTCGGCGCCGCGGTGTGCGTGACCCTGCCGCCGTACGAACCGCCCACCGGGCGCTTCCTCGGCATCGTGCACTTCCAGCGGATGCTGCGCTACCCGCCGCACGAGCGCTTGGGCTCGCTCATCGACCAGGGCCTCGAGCCCGTCAGGGCCGACACGTCGGCCGCCGAGGTGAGCCGTATCCTGGCGAGCTACGACCTCGTGTCGGTGCCCGTCGTCGACGAGAAGCAACGGCTCGTCGGCGTCGTGACGATCGACGACGTCCTCGACTACCTGCTGCCCGATGACTGGCGAAGTCATCCCGACGACGAGTCGGAGGTGACCAGACGCGCGACCGCCCGCGCCCAGCTCGCCACCGGCAGCATCCCGATCGCACCCGGAAGGAGGGCAGGAGATGGCACGCGCTGACGCCGACGACCGTCGGTTCGACACCCCGAAGGGACTGCGGCGATCTCCGTCGCCCCTCCGCCTCTCGGGCGACCGCGACCGGTTCGGCCGGTTCACCGAGTGGGTCGCGCGCGCGATGGGCACCCCTGGCTTCCTGGTCGGGCTCACGGTGTTCGCGCTCGGGTGGATGGCGTGGAACACGTTCGCGCCCGAACCGTGGCGGTTCGACTCCATCGCGATCGGGTTCACCGCGCTGACGCTCGTGCTGTCGCTCCAGGCGTCGTACGCCGCCCCCCTCATCCTGCTCGCGCAGAACCGGCAGGACGACCGCGACCGCGTGCAGATCGAGCAGGACCGCCAGCGGGCCGAGCGCAACCTCGCCGACACCGAGTACCTCGCGCGCGAGGTCGTCGCCCTTCGGCTCGCGGTGCGCGACCTCGCGTCGAAGGAGTTCATCCGCCAGGAGCTCCGCCAGGTGCTCGACGAGCTCGACCGGCGCGACGAGGAGGAGTCGACGCATGCCGCGTCCTGATGAGGCCGAGGTCGAGCAGGCCGTCCGCGCGGCGCTCGCTGGCGTCATCGACCCCGAGATCCGAAGGCCGATCACCGAGCTCGACATGGTCGAGCGCGTCGTCGCCACCGCGACCGGAGTCGACGTCGGCATCCGCCTCACGATCGTCGGGTGTCCGGCCTCCGATCGCATCGAACGGGATGTGCGCGCCGCTGCCGAGGGGGTCGTCGGACCGGGCAATGCCGCCGTCGAGCTCGGCGTCATGACGCCCGAGCAGCGCGCCGCGTTGACCGAGCGACTCCGCGGCGGCCGCGCCGCGCGTGGCAACCCCTTCGGCCCCGGCACGCTCACGCGCGTGATCGCGGTGACGAGCGGCAAGGGCGGCGTGGGCAAGTCCACGCTCACGGCGAACCTCGCGGTCGCGCTCGCGGCCCGTGGGCTCTCGGTCGGCCTCGTCGACGCCGACGTGCACGGCTTCTCCATCCCCGGCCTGCTCGGCCTCGTCGACGAGCACGGAACCGCGGCGCGCCCGACACGCGTCGACGACATGATCCTGCCCCCCGTCGCGCACGGGGTGAAGGTGATCTCGATCGGCATGTTCGTCGAGCCGACGGAACCGGGCGGCCGGGGCTCCTCGGTCGCCGTGGCCTGGCGCGGTCCGATGCTGCATCGCACGCTCCAGCAGTTCCTCACCGACGTCTGGTTCGGAGACCTCGACGTCCTGCTCGTCGACCTCCCGCCGGGCACCGGCGACGTGGCGATCTCGCTGGGGCAATTGCTGCCCAACGCCGAGGTCGTCGTCGTCACGACGCCGCAGCCCGCGGCCGCCGACGTCGCCGAGCGTTCGGGTCTCGTCGCCCGGCAGACCGGCCAGCGCGTGGTCGGCGTGATCGAGAACATGGCCGGACTCGCGCAACCCGACGGGTCGCTGCTCGACCTGTTCGGCTCCGGCGGCGGCGCCGAGGTCGCGCGTCGGCTCTCCGAGGGCGTCGACGAGGTCGTGCCGCTGCTCGCCAGCGTGCCGCTCAGCGTCGCCCTGCGGCGCGGCGGCGACGAGGGGGTTCCGGTGGTCCTCGCCGAGCCCGACGATCCGGCCGCGCGCGCGATCGAGCAGGCCGCCGCCGCCCTCGCGACCCGCCCGCGCTCGCTCTCGGGCCGTCGTCTCGACGTCTCGGTGCGGTGAGTCGGATGCCGCGCGCCATCCGGTCACGCACACGGCTCGCGGCTGCTCTCGCCACCCTCGCGATCGCCGCCGGTACCGCGCTCGCCGCATGCGCGCCGGTCGACGCCGGCGCGGACGCCGGCGACTCGGCGCTGCCCGAAGGACTGGCCGTGTCCGTCCAGCAGGGTCGGCTCGACGTGCCCAAGGGGCGCCTCGTCGTGCACTTCGAGAACTCGGGCGATCCGATCACCGTCACCGCGCTCGAGGTCCGATCCCCCGCACTCGAGCCCGGCATGGACCGCGACGAGCCGTTCGAGCTCAGCGCCGACGACGCGATCGACATCCGGCTCGACCTCACGCCGACCGTGTGCGACGGCGATCCGACCGCGGTGGAGATCGCCCTCGACGTGCGGACGGCCGACGGAGTGACGCACTCCGGCGTCCTGGTGCCCGACGACCCGTTCGGCACCATGACGCGTATCGCCGACGCCGCCTGCCTCGCGGAATCGGTGGCCGCGGTCGCCAAGATCACCATGCCCGAGCGGCTGCGCAGCGAGGGGACGGGTGCGGACCGGCGCGCCTGGATCGACGTGCGCATCGACCCCGCCGCGGAAGGCGACGGCACGCTGAGCCTGGAAGGCGTCTCCTCCACGACACTGCTCGGCAACGAGGCCGGCCAGGACTGGCCGCTCGGCTTCGACGTCGCCCCCGGCGACGCGCCGTTCACGATCGAGCTGGCCGCGCGACCGGCCCGCTGCGATGCCCACGCGCTCGCCGACGACAAGCGCGGCACCATCCTGCCGTTCACCGTCTCGACCGGCGACGGCCGCGAGGGCCGGTTCGACGTGCCCTCGGGCGACGCGCTCAAGGCCGACCTCTACGCCTACATCGCCGAGCGCTGCGGCCTGCAGGCGCCCGGCTCGTAGTCGCGATGTGACGGCCGATCAGCTGGTCAGCCGCGACTGCGCCAGCCGGCGTTCGACAGCCGGAGCACGGCAGACGCGACCAGGACGAGACCCGCGACCTCGAGTGCTCCGCCTGCGACAGCGAACCACTCGCCGCCGCCGACGATGTTGACGACGTGGCCGAAGGTCCAGCCGATGACGAGAAGACCCGCCCACCACGGCACGCCGACCCGGCGCCCGCCGAGGATGATCGCAAGACCGAGCAGCAGGGTGCCGGCGAGGTTGCCGACCGCGAACAGCAGGTAGAACGGTGCACTCCACGCCTGAGCAGGTGATGCGGCCAACGCGGCCGCGGCATCGACCTGTGAGGTCGCCAGCGCGACGATGTCGTAGTTCGTGAACAGGATGCCGAAATAGCAGACGTACGCGAGCAACGTGAGCGAGACCGCCCAGAGCGCGAGGCGCGGCTTCGCCGGTCGCAGCACGCGCAGCGCAGCGGGCAGTCCCAGGATCGCCAGGAGGCATCCGATCTGTGCGAGCAGGGTGCCGACGAGGGTCTGCGTCGGGAACAGCGCGAACATCTTCAGCATCTCGGCGGTGCTCGCGCTGTCGCTCAACCCGCTCGAAGTCGAGATCCACGCGTACATGCTGTTGGTCGCGAGATGGACCGCGAATGCCGTCGGCAGCGCGATCGCGGCGACGCGGCGACGGAACCCGATGGTCGGATCCGCGGGGATGGTCGCGTCGGTCTGCGTCGGTTCGAGTACCCGGGTCATCATGGCTCCTCGGTCGATGGATGTCTCATTCCCGACGATGCCCCCATGGGGCGCTCACTGATCGGAGCCGGCACCCGAATCCCGCCCGTGCTGACACGGATGCCGCGCTCGCACCTGCAGCCGTAAGCTGTGGTCATGGGCCCATCGCGTGGGATCCAGACGGCACGCGTGCGCATCCCGTGGACGACCGTTGCGGTCGCCCTCATCGGTGCGGCGACGATCGCCTGCTCGGTGCTCCTCCTGGCCTTCGCCCGCCCGATGCTCACCGAGCCCTGGCATGTCGCCGCCGCGGTCGCGATCGGAGGCGCAGACATCGTGCTGGGCGCGATCGTCGCACGTGCGGTGCCAGGAGATGTGACCGCACCGCTTCTGGCCGCCCTCGGCCTCGTCGTGGTCCTGTCGAACAGCGTCGACGAGGACCTGCACGGCGCGTGGATCGGTGGGTGGATGCTGTTGTACCTGCCGCTCGCCCTCGTGCTCGTCGTCGTGCCGACCGGCCGTCCCGCATCACGGCGCTCGGGTGCGATCGCGCTGGCGCTGTGCGCCGTCGTCGCGTCGTTCATGATCGCGGGGGCGGTGGAGTGGTTGTGGCCCGCGACATCCGGCTTCATACTTCCCTTCGCCTACGTGCTTCTCGCCGCCTTCTTCGCACTCCTCTTCGCGTCCGCAGCCGCACCGTTCGCCCGCTACCGGCACGCGCAGGAAGCGGAACGGGTGCAGCTGCGGTGGGTGCTCCTGGCCGGCCTGTCGCTCCCACTCACGCTCCTGCTCAACTGGATGAGCTTCCTCGGCCTCGGCCCGGACCTGGCCGGCCTCGGACTCGTGGTGATGCTGCTCGCAATCCCCGCGGGAGTTACGATCGCGTTGAGCCGACCCGAACTCTTCGATGTCGACCGCGCAGTGGCTGCAGCCGTCGCGGCGTTGACCCTCCTGGGCGGCGGGTTGGCCGTCCTCTCCATCGCAAGCGCTGTCGCTGGGGCTCCCCTCGCAAACTGGCCGCCGTTGTCGGCCGCCGTCACGACCGCCATGGTCACGCTCATCGCGGCCGCGGCCTTCCCGATCGTCCATCGCGGGTTCGATCGCATCTTCTCCCCCGAACGCGCACGAGCAGTGTCGGCACTACGCCGGCTCTCCGCTCGGGTCGACTCGGGCGCCGAACCGCCCGAGGACGTCCAGGCGATCCTGCGCGGCGCCCTGAATGATCCCGGGCTCGTGGTGGGATACCGGCGCCCAGGCGAGGGTGACCTCGTCGGGCTCGACGGCGGCGCCGTCGCCACCGGTGCGACCGCCGCCCCGATCCGCGTGCGCGGCGAGGAGATCGGCGCCATCGTGCCCTCGGCCTCGCGCACCAGGCGTCCGAGGCCGGCGATCGCACGGGCGGCGGCTCCACTCGTGGACGCGGTGCGCGTGCGATCCGAGTTGGCACACGCGGCGGCCGAGGTCGAGGCGTCGCGAGGGCGCCTGCTGCGAGCCGGGTACGAAGAGCGGCGGCGTCTCGAGCGCGACCTCCACGACGGTGCCCAGCAGCGGCTCATCGCCCTCGGGATGCAGCTGCGGCTGCTGCAGCGCACCTCTGCACTCGACGCCGACGCCGACGCCGCCATCGATGCGGCAGTGACCCAGCTCGGCACCGCGGTCGCGGAGCTGCGCCAACTCGCACACGGGGTGCGTCCGAGCGCTCTCGACGACGGCCTCGGTCCGGCGCTCACGGCGCTCGCGCAGGTGGCACCGGATTCGATCGAGCTCGACGTCCGCGTGGGGGATCTCCCCGATCCCGTGGCGACGACCGCGTACTTCGTGGTGAGCGAAGCCGTGGCGAACTCGTTGCGCCACGCCGAGGCATCCTGGATCCGCGTCGTCGCGCGCGAGCGCGATGATGTGCTGGTGGTCCGCGTGTCGGATGACGGGCGCGGTGGCGCCGCACCGCGCGCGACGGGAGGCCTCACGGGCCTGTCGGATCGAGTCGCGGCCCTCGGCGGTCGTGTATGCATCTCGTCGCCCGCCGGCGGCGGCACGACCGTGGAAGCGAACCTGCCGTGCGGATCGTGATCGGCGAGGATTCCGCGCTGTTCCGGGAAGGGCTGTCAGCCCTCCTCGAGTCCGCGGGTCACGAGATCGTCGGGCGCGCCGCGACGGGTCCGGTCGCCGTGGCGCAGACGCGGGCGCACCGACCCGACGTGGTCGTCCTCGACATCCGGATGCCCTCCGATGCCGAGGGCATCGATGCGGCGCTCGAGATTCGGGCGGATGCGCCGCGGACACCCGTGATGTTGCTGTCGCAGCACATCGAGACACGACGGACGCTCGAACTCGTCACCGCAGGCGGCATCGGCTATCTCCTGAAGGACCGCGTGCTCGACGTCGACGAGTTCCTCACCGCGCTGGATCGCGTGGCCTGCGGCGGCACGTCGCTCGATCCCGACGTCGTCACGCGGCTCCTGGGTGCCGCGCGCGCGACGAACGTGCTCGACACCCTCACCGAGCGCGAGATCGAGGTGCTCGCTCTCATGGCCGAGGGCTGGTCGAACGCGGCGGTCGGCCAGCATCTCTTCCTCTCCGAGCGCACGATCGAGACCCACATCAGCAACATCTTCGCGAAGCTCGGACTCGGCGAGTCCCGGGATGAGAATCGCCGGGTGCGCGCGATCCTCGCCTACCTGGACGGCCGGGAGGCCTGAGAGCCCCCGGGTTCGACCACGCGCGCGAGCAACTCGACGAGCAGGCGCTCGGTGAGCGGCGCGGGCAGGGTCTCCACGAGCGCGAGCACGGGGGCGAGCCGCGCGGGCAGCGCCACGGTGCCGGCGTGACCGCCGAGCAGGCCGAACGCGGCGAGCAGGTCGGCCGCGGCGTCCGAGTCGAGGTCGGCGGACGCCGCGGCGAGCGCCGCGGGCCCCCCGGGCAGTCCCGCCGCGAGCTCGGCGACGAGCACCGCGCCATCCACCGGCGGAACCCCGCGCACGGCATCCGCGGCGGCGACGAGCGCGCCCGACAGTTCGCCGGCGACCGACTCCGTGACCGGTGTCACGGTCAGATGTGTCGTGGGCGGCAGAGTCGTGCCGTCCGCCTGCACCATTCCGGGCTGAAGTTGCAGCTGCCAACCGGCGGTCCGGAGCGCATCGGCCCAGTGGTGCGGATCGACACGGAGCTCCTGCGCGACGCCCTCGTCGGCGGCGACCGCGAGGAGTGGCCCGACCGGTTCGCCCACGATCCGAAGGCCGTCGATACCGTCGATCGCCCGTCGAAGGACCGACGTCGCGCGGGCCGATCGCCCGGTGAGCTCGGTGAAGCCGGAGTCGCCGAGCGCGTGGATGATGGCCCAGGCCGCGGCGAGCGGCCCCGCGGGCTTGGACCCCGCCATCGTCGGGTTCACGACCGGGTAGCCGGGCCACCCCGTGGTCGCGAAGTACTGGTGTCGCTGCCGGTCGCGCCCACGGGTGAGCAGCACCGACACGCCCTTCGGCGCGTATCCGTACTTGTGCAGGTCGGCCGAGAGGCTCGTGACGCCGGGCAGGCGGAGATCCCACGTGCGGAGCCGCTGGGGCCAGAAGGGCAGTGCGAAGCCGCCGATGCAGGCGTCGACGTGCAGTGCGATGCCTCGCTCGGCGCAGTTCGCGGCGATCTCCTCGATCGGATCGAGTGCGGCGAAGGGGTAGGACGGCGCGCTGAGCACCACGAGGGCCACGTCGTCGTCGAGGCGGTCGACGACCGCGGCCGCCTCGGGTGCGCCGCCGGCCGGGTCGACCGGGACGAGGTCGAGTCGCAGTCCGAAGTACTCGGCCGCCTTGTGGAACGCGGCGTGCGCCGTGGTCGGGGCGACGAGGCGTGGCGCGCGCGTGTCGCCGGCTCCGCCCGCGCGGTTCGCCGCGCGCCAGACGTCGCGCGCCGCCTTGACCGCCAGCATGCAGCTCTCGGTGCCACCGGACGTCACCGAGCCGACGACGACCTCGGCGCCGTCCGAGCCGTCGGACTCGCCGTGGAGGATGCGGCGTGCGAACCCGACCACGCCGGCCTCCATCGCCGCGACGGATGTGAATGTCGTCGGGTCGAGCCCGTTGACCGGCTGCATGAGCCGGGCCGCCCCGGCGGCGAGCTCGTCGAGCTCGGCGACGCCGGAGTCGTACACGTACGAGAGCACGCGTCCACCGTGCGTGGGGGCATCGGCGGCCCGCAGTGCCGCGATCTCGGCGAGGATGTCGGCAGCCTCACGCCGCAGCAGGTTCATCGCGGCACCGCCACCGCGGCATCCGCATCGATGTCGCCTCGTCGCAGCGGATAGCGCGCGAGCGGCACCAGGCTGAGCAGCACGAGGCCGGCGGGCAGCAGGCTGAACGCCACGACGATGCCGGCGACGGCCGCGGGCGGCTGGTCGACGACCGTCGAGCCGACCGACTCGACGTAGCCCGTCACCGCGAGCACCACCGTGAGGAGCGTGGCGCCGAGCGCCATCCCTGCGGTCTCCCCTGCGGTCCACACGCCGCCGAAGCTTCCAGCCCGCCCATCGCCGTTGCGGCGGGCATCGTGCGTGATCACGTCGGGCAGCATCGCCATGGGCAGCGACTGCATGCCGGCGTACGCGGCGCCGGCGAGCGCGACGGGCGCGTAGACCCAAGGCCCGGGCGCCCACAGCATTCCGACGAGGGCGGCCGCGGCCACGGCGAAGAGCAGGCTCGCGAGTGCGAAGCCGCGCTCCTTGCCGACCCGACGCGCGAGCCGCCCCCACAACGGCGCGCAGACGACGGCCGGCGCGATGAGCGCGACGAACAGGAACGTCAGGGCATCCTCCGACTCGAGCACGCGCGCGGCGACGTAGTTCGCGGCGGCGAGCATGAGGCCCGTCGCGAGCCCCTGCAGGACGAAGGCCGTGAGCAGGTCGCGGAACGGCCGGCTGCGCCGCAGCGCCGCCAGCCCCTCCGCATACCCGTCGCGCAGCCGGCGCGGCGGCGGAACGGCCGAGGGCGCCCCGCGTGGGGCCGTGGTGGTCGCGATGAGCATGCCGGCGCCGACGAGCACGCCGGCCACGACCGCCATCACGAGGTAGCCGAGCGCCTCGTCGCTTCCGCCGGCACGTCGCAGCAGCGGCCCGCCCGCACCGAAGAGCAGGATCGCCACGCTCAGCACCACCACGCGCCACGTGAGCAGTCGGGTCCGGCCGTCGTAGTCGTCGGTGAGCTCGGCAGGCAGCGCGATGTAGGGCACCTGGAACAGGCTGAACGCGGTGGCCGCGGCGAGGAACGCGATGAAGACCCAGGTGCCGGATGCCACGGGCGGCAGCCCGAGCGGGACGGCGAAGGTCGCCGCGAACGCGAACGGCAGGGCGATCGCGCCGACCCGCATCCAGGTGCGCCGCGTGCCGCTGGACGCGAGCGCGCGGTCGCTCCGTTCGCCGATCCACGGATCCACCACGACGTCCCACACCTTGGCGGCGGTCACGACGAGGCCTGCGGCGAGGGCGGTCACTCCGAGCGTGTCGGTGAGGTAGAAGACGAGCACGAGTCCGGGCAGCGTCGCGAAGCCGCCGGTGCCGACCGAGCCGATCGCATACCGGGTCACGACGCCGCGGGCGAGACGTCGCTCCGGTGCGGTCATGCGGGAAGCATAGCCGGACCGGCGAGGCCGCCCGCTCGCGCGCCCGCGCCCGCGCCTAGACTGACGACGTGCTGAACGCCCCCGCCCGAACGCCCGTCCCCTCCACGTACGACGCGCTGCTCGACGACCTCGTGGCGTCCACGGGTCGCACGGTGCCGGTGCCCACGCCCTCCACCGGCGAGACCCTCGTCGAACTGCCCCGCTCCAGCGCCGACGACGTGCGCGGCGCGGTGTCGCGCGCGCGACTCGCGCAGCTGGCCTGGGCCCGGGCCGGATTCGCGCGGCGCCGTGACGTGCTGCTCCGAGCGCACGACCTCCTGCTGGAACGGCGCGAGCAGCTGCTCGACCTCGCCCAGCTCGAGAGCGGCAAGACCCGCGGCCAGGCCTTCGAGGAGGTGTTCGCCGCGCTCAGCGTGACGCGCTGGAACGCCCTCAAGGCCCGGAGCGTGCTCGGAGGCGGACGTCGGCGCGGCGTCGTCCCGGTCGCCGTCTCGACCCGGGTCCGCTACCGCCCCAAGGGCGTGGTCGGCGTCATCACGCCCTGGAACTACGCGGTGGCACTCGCCGCGATGGACGTGGTGCCCGCCCTCGCGGCAGGGTGCGCGGTCGTGCAGAAGGCCGACGACCAGGGTGCGCTCTCGATCCTGGCGCTGCGTCGGGCGTACATCGACGCGGGCGTGCCCGAGGCCCTGTGGGCCGTGGTGGCCGGCGAACCCGGCGAGGTCGGCGAGGCGGTCACCGACGAGGTCGACTACATCTGCTTCACGGGGTCGACCGCGACCGGCCGCCGGATCGCCGAGAAGGCCGCCCGGCGCCTCGTCGGCGCGTCGCTCGAGCTCGGCGGCAAGAACGCGCTCCTCGTGCTCGACGACGTCGACGCCGAGCAGGCGGCGGCGGATGCCGCGTACGCGTGCTTCTCGTCGATGGGCCAGCTGTGCGTCTCGGCCGAGCGCATCTACGTCGACCGCCGCGTCGCCGAACCGTTCACGCAGGCACTGGTCGCGCGCCTGAGCGACCCTCGGATCGGGTCCGGGTTCGACCACGACGCCGACTACGGCAGCCTCGCGACCGCATCGCAGCTCGAGCGCGTCCGCGCGCACCTCGACGACGCCCTCGCCAAGGGCGCACGCGTCCTGGTCGGCGGGCGGCACCGCCCCGACCTCGGACCGTGGGCGTTCGAGCCCACGGTGCTCACCGACGTCACACCAGACATGCGCGTGAGCACCGAGGAGACCTTCGGCGCCGTGGTGAGCCTCTCGGTGGTCGACGGCGAGACCGAGGCCGTCCTCGTCGCGAACGAATCCGAGTACGGCCTGAACGCGACCGTGCTCTCGGGCTCGACGCGCCGAGGGTCGCGCCTCGCGACGCAGATCGACGCGGGCAGCGTGAACGTCAACGAGGGGTACCGCGGGTCGTTCGGCTCGGTCGATGCACCGATGGGAGGCCTCAAGCAGTCAGGCATCGGACGGCGGAACGGCCGCGAGGGGCTCCTGCGGTTCGTCGATCCGGTGACCATGTCGGTCAACCGCCGGATCGTCGGACTCCCCCACTCCGGGCGCGACTTCGCCCGGATGATCCCGCTCTTCATCCTGCTCGCGCGCGTGCTCCGGGGCATCCGGCGCGCCTGAGCGGCGCGGCCGACGAAGGCCGGGACGGCGCCGCCTAGGTCGCCTCGGAGTCGAACGGCGCACCCTCGCCCGCTGCGAGCGCTTCGCGCTTGCGCTTGCGCTGCAGGTACGCGGAGTTCTCGTTCACGCCGGCGCGCGCGACGACGGGTCGAGCGGGCTCGGCGAACGGGTCGACCTCGGTCAGCGCCTCGCGGATGATGCGGCGCGGGTCGTACTGGCGCGGGTCGAGCTTGCGCCAGTCGACCTCGTCGAAGTCGGGCCCCATCTCGTCGCGCACGCGCGACTTCGCGCCGTTGGCCATGTCGCGCATCGAGCGCACGAACTTGCCCAGCTGCGCCGCGTAGTGCGGGAGTCGCTCGGGTCCGAGGAGGAACACGGCGATCACCCCGACGATGAGGAGTTTGTCGAAGGTGAGGCCGCCCATGCGACAAGGATAGCGGCGGCGAGGCGTGCCGAGTGCCGCGAGCCGGACCCCTAGGCTTGGGGGTCGGAAGACCCCGGGAGCCGCCACGTGTCCGAACACGACCTGAACTGGAAGTACGTCGACGAGAGCGTCGTGGAATCCGAGTCGATCGCGAAGGCCCGCCAGCAGTCCCTCGAGCTCGGCGTCGAGCCGGTGTCGCCCGCGGTCGGCGCACAGCTCGCGGTGATCGCGGCGGCCTGCGACGCGCGCGCGATCATCGAGGTCGGAACCGGCGTCGGCGTGTCGGGGCTGTGGATGCTGCAGGCCGCGCGCGGCGCGCACCTGACCTCGATCGACACCGAGACCGAATATCAGCAGCACGCGCGCGAGCACTTCGCCGATGCCGGGATCGCACCGGCTCGCGTGCGCCTGATCGCGGGCCGCGCGAGCGAGGTGCTGCCGCGCATGAACGAGCGGTCGTACGACGTCGTCTTCGTCGACGCCGACGCGCCGTCGGTCATCGAGTACGTCGAGCACGGGCTGCGACTCGCCAAGCCGGGCGGCAGCGTGCTCGTGGCGCGCGCCCTGTGGAAGGGGCGCGTGGCCGACCCGGCGCGGCGGGATGACGCGGCGACGGCGTTCCGCGAGCTCATCTCGGAACTCGCGGCATCCTCCGCCGTGGTGACCGCCATCTCGCCGGCCGGGGACGGCCTGCTCCAGATCGTGAAGCTGGGCGCCTGAAGGTCGCGCGGCGCGCGACCCCCGGCTCAGGCCGCGTTCACGACGCCGCCGAGGACGTCGTAGAGCTCCTTGGCCTCAGCGTCGTTCACCGAGACGACGAGGCGGCCGCCGCCCTCGAGGGGCACGCGCACGATGATGAGCCGACCCTCCTTCACAGCCTCCATCGGTCCGTCTCCAGTGCGTGGCTTCATGGCCGCCATTGAGCTACCCCTTTCGTGGCTGAATCTCCATTATCCCGTATCCGGCCGACACCCCGGTGCGACGCGGCCGCCCTTGTGGATGGCGCGGGGACGCGTTCACCGCCGCGCTGCCGTGCGTTCGCGCGTCACGGCGGCGTCCAGTCGTAGCCGTCGATCCGCCAGGCGATGACGAGCCACCCGAACTGCAACGCGAGCGAGACGGCGACGAGTCCGCCCCGCCACCACGGCGAGCGCGGCACCGCCAGCGCTCCCGCGAGCGGGAACATGGGCGCGAGGATCCGGAACGTGCTCGACTGCGGGAAGAACACCGCGAAGAGGTACAGCGCGTAGCTGGCGAGCCAGAGCCTGAGGTCGATGCCGAGCCGTCGCACCCACGGCGACACGAGCACGAGCCCGAACGCGACGACCAGCGCGATGGGCGCGATCGTGCCCATGGGCTGGCCGAGCCACCAGTCCCCGCCCTGGAACCACGGCGTGAGCGGCACGAGCTCGACGTAGCCGATGTACGAGGATCGCCACGCGAGCTCGGTCTCGGTGTAGGCGCCCATCTCGCCCGTGACCGCCCAGGCGATCGCCGGCCATGCGAGTCCGGCGACGCCCGCCACGACGGCGACGGATGCCGCGGCGACGCGCTCGCGAACCGGGAACGGCTCCCGCTCCCGCGAGACCCAACGCACGATCCAGTGCAGCCCGAGCGTGAGCGCGAATGCGAGCGCGCCCGGACGCGTGAACGCCCAGATCACGACGACCGGCACGAGCCATCCGTACCGCCGGTCGACGAGGAGGAGCAGCGCGACCGCGAGCCACAGGAATCCGAGCGACTCGGCGTAGCCGAACTGCATGATGGGCGCGACCGGCGCGACGCAGAACAGCACGACGGCGAACATCGCCTGGTCGGGGTCGAGGAACCTCGACATGAGTCGATGGAACACGAGCGCCGCGCCGAGGCCCGCGATCAGCGCGATGAGGACCGATGCGACATCCCACGGCACGCCGACCGCCGTGAGCACGCGCACGACTCCGGGGTAGACCGGCAGGAACGCCCACTGGTTCTCGGCGACGTGGCCGTCATCGGTGCGCGGCAGCTCGTCGGGGTACCCGGATGACGCGATGAACGCGTACCAGCGGGCGTCCCAGAGGTTCGCGAATTCGAAGTAGCCGGGATACGCGCCGGTCCAGGCGTTCGGCCCCTGCCGGCCCGCGAGCTCCAGCACGAACGCCGTCGTCACCGCTCGCGCCGCGAGGTAGACGAGCACGACCCGCGCCCACCACGGCAGGAGCCGCCAGCGCACGCGCGGAGACCACCGGGTGCGGCGGAACGGGTCGGGCTCCCGGACGGCCGCCGTCTCGTCGACGCTCACCCGGCGCGCCTCAGCTCGTCGCGCTCGTGAGCCAGCTCCGCAGCGCGCGCTCGCACGCGACGATCTCGTCGCAGTCGACGCGTTCGTCGTCGGCGTGGGCCAGGAGCGGGTCTCCCGGACCGAAGTTCACGGCGGGCACGCCGAGCGCACTGAAGCGCGCGACATCCGTCCACCCGTACTTGGGCTTGGCCTCGGCGCCGACCGCTTTCACGAACTGCTGCGCGAGCGGATCGTCGAGGCCCGGACGCGCACCGTCGGACGCGTCGGTGACCACGAGCTCGTATTCCGGGAAGAGCGCGCGCACCTTCGAGACCGCCTCGTCGATCGTGCGACTCGGCGCGAACCGGTAGTTCAGCGTGAGCACGGCCTCGTCGGGGATCACGTTGCCGGCGACCCCGCCCTGCACGAGCACGGCACTCAGGCCCTCGCGGTAGTCGAGCCCGTCGACCGTCACCGTCTCGGCCTCGTACGCCGCGAGTCGCTCGAGCGCGGGGGCGAGCTTGTGGATCGCGTTCTCGCCGACCCAACTGCGCGCCGAGTGGGCACGACGCCCGCGGGTCCGCAGTTCGACGCGCAGCGTGCCGTTGCAGCCGCCCTCGACCTCGGCCCGGGTCGGCTCGCCCAGGATCGCGAAGTCGGCCTCGAAGAGCTCGGGCCGCACCTTCAGCAGGCGGCCCAGGCCGTTGAAGTCGGCGGCGACCTCCTCGTGGTCGTACCACATCCAGGTCACGTCGACGGATGGGTCGCTGAGCTCGTGCGCGAGCTTGAGCTGCACCGCGACGCCGGCCTTCATGTCGACGGTCCCGCGACCCCACAGGGTGCGCCGACCGTCCACCTGCTCGAAGCGGGTCGGCACGTTGCCGTTGATCGGCACCGTGTCGAGATGACCCGCAATTACTACGCGACGCTCGCGGTCGAGGTTCGTGCGCGCGACGACCGTGTCGCCCTCGCGGATCACCTCGAGGTGCGCGGCGCCCGACAGCGCGTCCACGATGAGGTCGGCGAGCGGTCCCTCGTCTCCCGAGACGGTCGGGATGTCGCAGATCGCCTGCGTGATGGCGACGACGTCGGCGGACAGGTCGAGCGCGGCCGCGGGCCGGACGGGATCAGCCATCCTGCAAGTCTACGGGCGGGCGGATGTCGCCACCGGGCGTCGCCCGCGTCACGCGCCGACCCCGCGCCATCCGGCCTCGGTACCCTTGAGGCATGCCCGCAGACTCGCCGAACCCGACCGCGCCCACCGCCGCCTGGGGCGACGGACTCGCCACGATCTCCGCCGACGGCACGGTGCTCGACACGTGGTACCCCGCACCGCAGCTCGGCGAGCTCCCCGAACCAGCGCCGGCCGCGTGGGAGCCGCCGGCCGGCACGGTGGGACGCGACGAGCGGCGCGGCGTCACGGTCGAGGCGGTGCGCGTCGCCATCCGGCTCGACGAGCCGCCGACGGGCACGAGCGACGCCTACCTGCGACTCCACCTGCTCTCGCACCTGCTGGCACGGCCGAACTCGCTGAACCTCGACGGCATCTTCGGCCACCTGCCCAACGTCGCGTGGACCAACGCCGGCCCGGTGCACCCCGACGACCTCGACCGGCTCCGGCCGGTGCTCCAGCGCGCGGGCATCCACGTCATCGGTCTCGACAAGTTCCCGCGGCTGCTCGACTACGTGATCCCCGAGCGCGTGCGCGTGGCGGACGCCTCGCGCGTGCGCCTCGGCGCCCATCTCGCACCGGGCACCACGGTGATGCACGAGGGCTTCGTGAACTTCAACGCCGGCACGCTCGGCTCGTCGATGGTCGAGGGGCGCATCTCGCAGGGCGTCGTCGTCGGCGACGGCAGCGACATCGGCGGCGGCGCCTCGATCATGGGCACGCTCTCCGGCGGTGGCACGCAGCGCGTGGCGATCGGCGAGCGCGCGCTGCTCGGCGCGAACTCGGGCATCGGCATCTCGATCGGCGACGACTCGGTGGTCGAGGCGGGTCTCTACGTGACCGCCGGCACCAAGGTCGCCGTCCTCGGCGTCGGGGGCCAGCCCGACCGCGTCGTCAAGGCGGTCGAGCTCTCCGGGCAGCCCAACCTGCTGTTCCGCCGCAACTCGCTCGACGGTCGGGTCGAGGTGCTCTCGCGGTCGGGCGAGGGCGTCGTGCTGAACACCGCGCTGCACGCCTGAGTCGACCCGGCCGCGGCATCCGTCGTCGCCCCTCGGGGGAGGTACAGTGATCTGCACCCGGGGCGCCCGACGGCGGACGCCCGGCCGCGATGACACGAGGGAGTGACGTGGGAACGGACGCGCCGAGGACCCGACGCCATCGCCTGGGCCAGTTCCTCGTCGGCCTGCTGGTCACCGTCCTCGTCCTCGGCGTCGCCGCGGTCGGCGCCGGCTGGTGGACGGTCCACCGCTCCTTCCCGACGACCACCGGACGGATCGAAGTGCCCGGCCTGTCCGGCGCGGTGACGGTGTACCGCGACGACGCCGGGATCCCTCAGCTCGTCGCCGAGACCGACCACGACCTGTTCTTCGCGCAGGGCTACGTGCATGCCCAGGACCGCTTCTGGGAGATGGACTTCCGGCGGCACGTGACCGCCGGACGGCTCGCCGAGCTGTTCGGCGCGTCGCAGGTCGCGACCGACACGTTCGTCCGCACGCTCGACTGGCGCGGCGTCGCCGAGGCCGAATGGGAACTGCTCGACCAGCCGACGCGCGCGTTCTACGAGGCGTACGCCGCCGGCGTCAACGCGTACCTCGCCGAGCGCAGCGGCGCCGAGCTGTCGCTCGAGTACGCGGTGCTCGCCCTGCAGAACCCCGGCTACGTGCCCGAGCCGTGGACGCCGGTCGACTCGATCGCGTGGCTGAAGGCGATGGCGTGGGACCTCCGCTCGAACCTCGGCGACGAGATCGACCGCGCCCTGCTGAGCGCCGAGCTGCCGCCGGACGAGGTCGCGCAGCTGCATCCCGACTTCCCGTTCTCGGCGATGCCGACCATCGTCGACGGGCTCGCCGCCGGCGCGGCGCCGGCATCGAGCGAGGTGACGCCGCTGGCCGCCCAGGCGTCGCCGATCGAGCCCGGCCACCTCGACGCCATCGCCGCGCTCGCCGACCGCGTCGACGCCCTCCCCGAGCTGCTCGGGCCCGAGGGCGGTGACCTCGGCTCCAACTCGTGGGTGATCTCGGGCGCGCTCACCGAATCCGGCAAGCCGCTGCTCGCCAACGACCCCCACCTGGGCCCGGCGATGCCCTCCATCTGGGTGCAGATGGGCCTGCACTGCGCGGAGCCCACGCCGGAATGCACGTACGACGTGGCGGGCTACGGCTTCTCGGGGCTCCCCGGCATCGTCATCGGGCACAATGCCGACATCGCGTGGGGCTTCACGAACCTGGGGCCGGATGTCGCGGACCTCTACCTCGAGCGCATCGTGGACGACTCGTACGAGCTCGACGGCACGCTCCGACCGCTCACCGTCCGCGAGGAGGTGATCGACGTGGCCGGCGGCGATCCCGTGACCGTGCAGGTGCGCTCCACGGATCGCGGCCCGATCGTGAGCCTCGATCCCGAGTCCGACTTCGGCCGCATCGCGCAGGGCTACGATCCCGACCCTGCGGCGGAAGGCGCCGACATCACCGCGGCCGGCGACACCGCGCCCGATGGCGCGCAACTCGAGGTCTCGCTGCAGTGGACGGCGCTGACCCCGGGCACCACGCCGAGCGCGATCTTCGCGATGAACCGCGCCACGGACTGGGCGTCGTTCCAGCGGGCGGCCGACCTCTTCGACGTGCCCGCGCAGAACCTCGTGTACGCCGACGTCGCCGGCAACATCGGCTACCAGGCGCCGGGCGCGATCCCGATCCGCAAGGCCGGCGACGGCACGCTGCCGATGCCCGGCTGGACGAGCGAGACCGGATGGAGCGGCATGGTGCCCTTCGAGGAGCTTCCGTCCGTCCTCAACCCCGCTCGCGGGTACATCGTGACTGCCAACAACGCCGTCGACGACACCGGGCCCACACTCACGCGCGACTGGGACCTCGGGTTCCGCGCGAACACCCTCGAACGCGGGATCCTCGAGCTCACCGCCGACGGCGGCACCCTCACGGCCGACGACATGACCGACCTCCAGCTCGACACGCACGATGCGAACGCGCAGGCCTTCCTGCCGGTCATCGCGAGCCTCGAGCTCGACGGCGACGCGAAGCGCGGCGCCGAGCTGCTCGACGGCTGGGATGCCGAGACCGGACCCGACAGCGCCGAGGCGGCCTACTTCGCCGTGTTCTGGCGCACGCTCCTCGACCGCATGTTCGGCGGACTGCCCGAGTCGACCCGGCCCGAGGGCGGCGACCGCTGGTTCGCGGTGGTCGGCTCCCTGCTCGACGAGCCCGACGACGAGTGGTGGTCCGACGACGAGGCCGGCGTGACCGGACGCGACGCGGTGATCGCCGCCTCGCTCGAGGCCGCGTGGGGCGAGGCATCCGATCGTCTCGGCGGCGACCCCGCCGACTGGCGCTGGGGCCTGCTGCACACCCTCACGCTCGAGAACGCGAGCTTCGGCCGCTCGGGCATCGGCCCGATCGAATGGCTGTTCAACCGCGGACCGTACGAGACCGGCGGCGGGTCGGCGATCGTCAATGCGATCGGCTGGGATGCGCGGGTCGGGTACGAGGCCGACTGGGTGCCGTCGATGCGCATGGTCGTCGACCTCGACGACCTCGACGCGTCCACGTGGGTGAACCTCACGGGCGCGTCCGGGCATGCGTTCCATCCGAACTACGCCGACCAGACGCCGCTATGGCAGCGGGGCGAGAGCCGCCCGTGGCCGTTCACGACCGAGGCCGTGCGCGACGCCGCCGAGGACGCGCTCGTGCTGCGTCCGGCGGGCGGGTGAGCGGGCTCACCTCAGCACCGAGCTGAGCAGCAGGCTGGTCTCGCTGTTCACGACGCCGTCGATCGAGCGGATGCGGCCGAGCACGCGGTCGAACTCGCCGAGCGTCTCGGTGCGCAGCTCGGCGACCAGGTCCCATCCGCCGTTCGTGGTGTGCAGCGCGATGATCTCGGGGAAGCCGCGGAGCCGCCGGATCACGTGGTCGGTGCTGCGCCCTTCGACCTCGATGAAGGAGATCGCGTGGATCGCGAGCGGATCGAGCTCGTCGCGCACGCGCACCGAGAACCCGACGATGGTGCCGGATGCCACGAGCCGATCGATGCGGCCCGTGACGGTCGCGCGCGCGACCCCGAGCCGTCGCGCGAGCTCGGCCACGGGAGCCCGGCCGTCCTCCCGGAGCAGGGCGAGCAGGCGGCGGTCGAGGTCGTCGAGCTGGTCCATGCGCAGAGTGTATCCCGGTGCTTGACAGAGTGCGCATCCCGCGCTCGTTCCGAGGGCAGAGCGGTCGTTGCCGTTGCATATCGACCAGTCCTAGGCTCGTTCGAGGGGGACGATTCGGAAAGGGAACGGAATGACGAGCTTCGTCGACGTCCGCAACATGGTCCGCTGGGTCGCCAGCACCGGGCCTGAGCGCATCATCGCCGGCATCCTCGAGTACCTCGAGCAGGACTTCGCACGCTGGGAGGCGTTCGACAAGACTCCTCGCGTGGCGAGCCACACGCCGTTCGGCGTCATCGAGCTCATGCCGACGAGCGATCACGAGTCCTACGCGTTCAAGTACGTCAACGGGCACCCGTCCAACCCCGCCCGCGGGTACCAGACCGTCACCGCGTTCGGCGTGCTCGCCGACGTGCACAACGGCTACCCCACGTTCCTCGCCGAGATGACCGTGCTCACCGCCCTGCGCACGGCCGCGACCAGCGCCTTCGCGGCCAAGCTGCTTGCCCGGCCCGACTCCGAGGTCATGGCCATGATCGGTACCGGCAGCCAGGCCGAGTTCCAGGCGCTCGCCTTCCGCCACGCGCTCGGCATCACCCGACTGCGGGTCTTCGACGTCGACCCCGACGCGATCGCGAAGTTCGTCCGCAACATGCTGCCCCTCGGGTTCGAGATCGAGGTCGCCGGCAGCGCCGCCGAGGCGCTCGACGGCGCCGACGTCGTGACGACCTGCACGGCCGACAAGGCGCGCAACACCGTCGTCGCCGACGAATGGGTCCGGCCGGGCATGCACCTCAACGCGATCGGCGGCGACTGCCCCGGCAAGACCGAGCTCGACCCCGCGATCCTCGACCGCGCGGACGTGTTCGTCGAGTACACGCCGCAGACCCGCATCGAGGGCGAGATCCAGGCCAAGGCCGCCGACTTCCCGGTGACCGAGCTCTGGGAGGTGGTCGGCGGCCGCGCCGCCGGCCGCTCGAGCGCCGAGCAGATCACGCTGTTCGACTCGGTCGGGTTCGCGATCGAGGACTTCTCCGCGCTCCGCTACGTGCGCGACCAGGTGGCCGGCACGCACTTCGAGCAGCGCATCGACCTCGTGGCCGATCCCGACGACCCGAAGGACCTCTTCGGGCTCGTCGGCGCGTTCTCCCCGGTCGGCTGAGCATGTCCGTGCAGTCCCCGTCCGCGGTCGTCATGGTCCGGCCGCACCGCTTCGCACCGAACCCGCAGACGCTCGCCGACAACGGCTTCCAGCCGAACGCCGACGGCCACGATCCCGAGCGGCTCGCCGCGGCCGCGTACGACGAGGTGACCCGGGCGGGCGCCGCGCTCGAGGCGGCCGGCGTGACCGTGCACCTCTTCGAGGACGAGACGGAGCACCGGCCCGACAGCGTGTTCCCGAACAACTGGATCTCGACCCACTCGGGCGGGCACATCGCGCTCTTCCCGATGTACACGCCGAATCGGCGCACGGAACGCCGCAGCGACATCGTCGAGCTGCTGAAGACCACGTATCGGGTCCAGGACGTGATCGACTACTCGGGCCTCGAGTACGACGAGGTGTTCCTCGAGGGCACCGGCGCGATGGTGCTCGACCACGAGCTGCGCATCGCCTACGCGGCGCGCTCGAACCGCGCCGACCCGATCGCGCTCGAGCGCTTCTGCACCAACTTCGGCTACGAGCCCATGGTCTTCGATGCCGTCGACGGTCGCGGGATCGCGGTGTACCACACGAACGTGATCCTCAGCATCGCGACCGAGTTCGCCCTCGTCGCGGCCGACATGCTCGTCTCCCCCGCCCGGCGGCAGGAGGTCCTCGACCGGCTCTCGGCGCGCGGACGGCGCGACGTCATCGCGCTCTCGAACGCGCAGATCGACGAGTTCGCGGGCAATGCGCTCGAGCTGTGGGGATCGCAGGGACGCGTACTCGCGCTGTCGCGACGCGCCTTCGACGCGCTCACGACCGAGCAACGCGACCGGATCGAGCGCAGCGCGCGGCTGCTGCCGCTCGACGTCCCGACGATCGAGCTGGCGGGTGGATCCGTGCGGTGCATGCTCGCCGGCGTCCACCTCGATCCTCGCCCCGGTCTCGTCGAACCGCGCGCCGCGCTCGTCGACGACGCCGCGGTCGTCTCGGTCGTCGAGTAGCCGGGCGCCGGGCGCCGCGAGTCAGCGGTTCGTCGGGTACCGGCGCTCGATCGACCCGGTGTAGAGCTGCTGCGGTCGGCCGATCTTCGTCTGCGGGTCGAGGTTCATCTCACGCCAGTGCGCGATCCAGCCGGGCAGGCGGCCGATCGCGAAGAGCACCGTGAACATGCGAGTGGGGAAGCCCATCGCCTTGTAGATGACACCGGTGTAGAAGTCGACGTTCGGGTACAGCCGGCGCTGGCGGAAGTAGTCGTCCTCGAGGGCGAACTGCTCGAGTTCCTTGGCGATGTCGAGCAGCGGGTCGTCGACGCCGAGGCTCTCGAGCACGGCGTCGGCGCTCTCCTTGACGATCTTCGCGCGCGGGTCGTAGTTCTTGTAGACCCGGTGGCCGAAGCCCATGAGCTTGACGCCGTCCTCCTTGCGCTTGACGCGCTCGACGAACTTCGCGACGCCCTCGCCCGAGTCGCGGATGCGCCCGAGCATCTGCAGCACGGCCTCGTTGGCTCCGCCGTGCAGCGGACCCGAGAGCGCCTGGATGCCGGCGGAGATCGACGCGTAGAGGTTCGCCCCGGTCGATCCCACGAGGCGCACGGTCGACGTCGACGCGTTCTGCTCGTGGTCCTCGTGCAGGATGAGCAACCGGTCGAGCGCCTGCGCGAGCGTCGGGTCGATCGAATACCGCTCGGCCATGTTGCCGAAGTTGAGCCGCAGGAAGTTCTCGACGAAGTTCAGCGAGTTGTCGGGGTACAGGAACGCCTGGCCGATGCTCTTCTTGTGCGCGTACGCCGCGATGACCGGCAGCTTCGCCAGCAGGCGGATGGTCGTGAGCTCGACGTGGTCGAGATCGTGCGGGTCGGACGAGTCCTCGTAGTAGGTCGAGAGCGCGGCGACGGCACTCGAGAGGACGGCCATCGGGTGCGCCGTGTGCGGCAGGGCCGAGAAGAAGCGCTTGAGGTCTTCGTGGAGCAGCGTGTGGCGGCGGATCTTCTCGTCGAACTCGCCGAGCTGGTCGGGTGTCGGCAACTCGCCGTACATGAGCAGCCAGGCCACCTCGAGGTAGGTCGAGTGCTCGGCGAGCTGCTCGATCGGATACCCGCGGTAGCGCAGGATGCCCTGCTCGCCGTCGATGTAGGTGATCGCGGAGCGCGTGGACGCGGTGTTGACGAAGCCGTAGTCGAGTGCCGTGAGGCCGGTCTGGCGGGTCAGCGTGGAGAGGTCGATGCTGCCGTTGCCCTGCGATGCCGCATGGATCGGGAACTCGGCCGAGCCGCCCGGGAAGGCCAGCGTCGCGGTGTCGGGGCGGTCGGCCCCGGCCGCTTCGTTCACGACGTTGCTCACGGCGTCTCCTGTGATCGTCACTTGGTCCCCTGCTCTCCGGCCGGGCGTCGGTCGGCGCGCGCGGCCCGAATACAGCCTAGACGTGCCGACGGCACACTGTCGCATCCGCCAACAGATGGCGGAAGCGATTGGCGGATGTCACAGCACGGCGGTGGCGCGGAGGCGCGCGGCGGCTGAGGCGATGCGTTCGTCGGGTGCCGTGAGCGAGAGACGGATGTGCTGCGGGAAGTGGGTCCCGTAGAAATGACCGGGTCCGCCCAGGATCCCGAGGTCGGCCAGGCGGCCGATCGACTCCCACGCGTCGCGCCCCTCGGTGGCCCAGAGGTAGAGTCCGGCGTCGCTGTGATCGATGCGGAATCCGGCGTCCTCGAGGGCGGGCTTGAGGAGCGCACGCCGCGCGCGGTACCGCTCCTTCTGCTCGGCCACATGCGCTTCGTCGCCGAGGGCGACGGTCATCGCGGACTGCAGCGGTGCGGGGACCATCAGACCGGCATGCTTGCGCGCCGTCGTCAGTCGCGCGATCGAGTCGCGGCATCCGGCCACGAAGGCCGCGCGGTACCCGGCCATGTTGGACTGCTTCGAGAGCGAGTAGATCGCCAGCACATGCGTGGTGTCGCCGTCGGTCACCCTCGGGTCGAGGATGCTCGGCACGGGTGTGGCATCCCACGGTGTCTCCCAGCCGAGCTCGGCATAGCACTCGTCGCCGACGATCACGGCGCCGAGCTCGCGCGCCCGGGCGACCGCGCGGCGCAGTTCCTCGACGCCGAGCACGCGGCCGTCGGGGTTGCCGGGCGAGTTCACCCAGACGAGGCGGGTGTGCTCGGGCCATTCGTCGGGGTCGTCGGATGCCACGGCCGTCGCGCCCGCGAACACCGCGCCCATCTCGTAGGTCGGGTAGGCCGCCCGCGGGTGCACGACGCGGTCTCCGGCCCCGACGCCGAGGAAGAACGGCAGCAGTGCGACGAGTTCCTTTGATCCGATCGTCGGCAGCACCGCGTCGAGATCGAGGCCGACGACCCCGCGCCGGCGCGCGAACCAGTCGAGGATCGCGCGTCGCAGCGCGGTCGTCCCGATCGTCGCCGGATAGGAATGCGCGTCGGTCGCCGCCGCGAGCGCCTCGCGCACGACCTCGGGCGTCGGGTCGATCGGCGAGCCGATCGAGAGGTCGACGATGCCGTCGCGATGCGAGATGGCGCGATCGCGATACGGGACCATGAGATCCCACGGGTACTCGGGCAGCGCTCCGAGCGCCATGCTCAGTGGCCCTGGGGCGGCAGGGCGGCGACGAGCGGGTGGTCCTTCGGGATCACGCCGACCTTCGCGGCGCCGCCCGGCGAGCCGATGTCGTCGAAGAACTCGACGTTCGCCTTGTAGTAGTCGGCCCACTCGTCGGGCAGGTCGTCTTCGTAGTAGATGGCCTCGACGGGGCACACCGGCTCGCAGGCACCGCAGTCGACGCATTCGTCAGGGTGGATGTAGAGCGAGCGTTCACCCTCGTAGATGCAGTCGACGGGACACTCGTCGATGCAGGCACGGTCTTTCACATCGACGCACGGCAGGGCGATGACGTAGGTCACGGTGGGTCGCGGTCCCTTCGAAGAGGCTGGAGTGCCAGTCTACGCGCGACGGGTGTCGCGTGACGGCAGCGAGGGCCAGGCCACGACGAGCACCGCGATGAGCGCAGGCCCGACGGCCCACACGGTGCCCGCGACACCGCTGGGCATGAGGACGGAACCGCCGGGTCCGGGCAGGGACAGCAGCGCGACGGCGCCCACGACGCCGACTGCGGCGGCGATCGCCGCGGCTCGACCCCCGGCGACCAGGCGGATCCCGACGAGCAGCGCCGCCACGCCGATCAGCCCGAGGACGAGCCCCCACGGGATCGTGACCTCGCCCAGCTGCCAGGCGTGCCGATGGCCGACCGTCGTGATCGTGCCGTAGACCAGCCCGACGAGGAACGCGACCGCCAGCGTGCCGAGCCGGGAGGCGAGGGAACGACCGGGCTCATCGTCCCGTACGCGGGGCGCGGGGGTCACGGCGCTCATCACGGCGCAGGGAAGACCGTGTACGTCACGGTGGTCGCGTCGCCGGCGAGCACGACGACGTACTGCCCATCGGTGTAGACGGAGCCACCGGCGGCATCGCCAGAGAGCGACGCATCCTCGGTGAAGCCCGACGCGGTCAGCGCCGAGGTCGCATCGGCGACCGGATCGGCGCCCTCGGGCGTGAGCACGACCATCCAGCCGTCGCCGTTCCCGCCCGCGCCGCCGGCGACCTCGATCGTGCCGTCGATCACGGGGACGGAGGCCGGGAAGTCGGCGGGGAGGTCGCCGCCGAGTTCGACGTCGCCGCCCGTCGCGCCCTCGACCGTGTCTTCCACGGTGCGGTCGACGAGGTCCTGCACCGGGTTGCCGACGCAACCGGTGAGCACGAGCGTCGCCAGGGCGACGGCGGACAGCGCGGCGAGGCGGCCGCGAAGGCGGGGGGCAGGCATGACCGCGAGTCTACCGGCGGCTCCGGTGACGGGCATGGCGTAGCGTGGTCGCGAGCGCGGCGCCGCGCCGCGGGAAGGACGAGCCAGATGACCGAGCAGCCCGTGACCGCCCCCGCCGCGCCCCCCGTGCGCATCGAACGCGACGGCGTCGTGGCGACGGTGGTCATCGATCGGCCGAAGGCGCTCAACGCGCTCTCCCCCGAGGTGCTGCGCGCACTGGCCGACGCGTTCGACCGGCTCGCATCCGAGGGCGACGCCGTCCGGGGCGTCCTCGTGGTCGGCGAGGGGGGCCGCGCGTTCGTCGCGGGAGCCGACATCCGCTCGCTCGCGGAGCTCACGCCCGAGGAGGGTGCCGAGGCCGCGCGACTCGGCCACCGCGTCGCCGCGGCGATCGAGGCGTTCCCCGCCCCGGTGATCGCGTGCGTCGACGGATTCGCGCTCGGCGGCGGCCTCGAACTCGCGCTCGCGTGCGACCTCATCTACGCGACGGATGCGTCGGGGTTCGGCCAGCCCGAGGTGCGGCTGGGGCTCATCCCCGGCTTCGGCGGAACGGTGCGGCTCCCGCGTGCGGTCGGACTCCCGCTCGCCAAGGAGCTCATCTTCACCGGCCGACGGATCGACGCCGAGACCGCCGAACGGGCGGGCCTCGTGGCACGACGCTTCACCGACCGCGAGGCGCTCCTCGAGGGCGCGCGCGCGACCATCGCCGAGGTCGCCGAGAACGCGTGGACCGCGGTCGCGCTGGCGAAGCGCGTGCTGGTCGAGGCGGCGGGCACGCCGACCGAGCGCGCGAGCGAGCTCGAGGTCGCCGGCTTCGAGGACGCGTTCCGGACCACCGACATGCGCGAGGGCGTCGCCGCGTTCCTCGAGAAGCGCGAACCTCGCTTCAGCGGCCGCTGACGTCGCCCGCCGCGCCCGGCTCAGCCGGTGACGTGCGACTGGAGCCAGGCGAGCCCGTCGAAGCGGACGCCGTCGGCGCCGTACATCTCGAGGTGGAGGTGCGGCCCGGTGGACTGCCCGGTCGTGCCGACCGCGCCGATGACCTGGCCGGCCGTGACCCGCTGGCCCACCGACACCTGGAGCGAACCGTACTGCTGGTGCGCGTAGAGGGAGGTGATGAGCTGGCCGCCGATGTTGTGCTGGACCTCGACGTAGACACCGAGGCCACCGCCCGACTCGGTCGCCGTGATCACGACGCCGTCGGCGAGGGAGACGATCGGCGAGCCGACGCCCGGGGTGAAGTCGATGCCGTCGTGGAACGTCGAGCAGCCTGCGCAGGGCGCGTCACGGCCGCCGAAGCCACCGCTGATGCGGGACGGGTCGACCGGCCACACGACGCGCGGCGTCTCGATGAGCGACACCGAGCCCACGCCGGCCACGCTCGACTCGATGGGCGGCGGTGCCGCCTCGACCTCCCACGCCTCGGTGTCGATGGGGGCGAGGGCGACCTCGGAGCCGACGTCCAGCGACTGCGGCCGCACCGAGAGCGTGTCCTCGGCGGGCGCGTAGACGGATGCGCGGACCTCGGTGTCCGTCGCCGTGACGGCGAGGGCGGGGACGCTCGTCGCGAGGAGCAGTCCGCCGACGACCGACATCGCGCCGATCGACATCGCGGAGCGGCTGGGAAGGGCCGAGCGGGTTCGACGCTGGGGAGCCGGATCAGCGGCTCGGGCCGCGCGACGCGCGGAATCGATCGGGGTCGAGCCGGTCGGGCTCGAGCGCCGCGTGCGGGGACCGGCGGAGCGCAGGGAGGTACGTGCGGCCGCGCGGCGGCCGTGCTGGGGGAAGGTCATAAAGGGGGCGTTTCCGGGGGTAACGGTTTCGTAACAACTGAATACGTTTCGAACGAACCCGAACACCCTACGACGCGTAGTCTGGGAACTTCATCCATTCGCATGCGGCGGACCCTCGACGCCGCCGCGGCGAGGGCGGCGCCATCCGCCCCCGCCGAATCGCGCTACGCCTGCTTCTTCAGGCGCGACGCCGCGCGCGCCCGCTCGGTCTGGTCGAGGATCACCTTGCGGATCCGGACCTTCTCGGGAGTCACCTCGACGCACTCGTCCTCGCGGGCGAATTCGAGGCACTCCTCGAGCGTCAGCTGCCGGGACGGCGTCATCGACTCGAACGTGTCGGCGGTCGAGGACCGCATGTTCGTGAGCTTCTTCTCCTTGGTGATGTTCACGTCCATGTCGTCGGTGCGCGAGTTCTCGCCGATGACCATGCCCTCGTACACCTCCTCGGTCGGGTTCACGAAGAAGGTCATGCGCTCCTGGAGCGCGATGATCGCGAAGGGAGTGACGACCCCGGCGCGGTCGGCGACGATCGAGCCGTTGTTCCGGGTCGTGATGGCGCCGGCCCACTCGTCGTAGCCGTGGGAGATCGCGTTCGCGATGCCGGTGCCGCGCGTGATCGTCAGGAACTCGGTGCGGAAGCCGATGAGGCCGCGGCTCGGGACGATGAACTCCATGCGGACCCAGCCCGTGCCGTGGTTCGCCATGTTGTCCATCCGGCCCTTGCGCGCCGCGAGGAGCTGCGTGATCGCGCCGAGGTACTCCTCGGGCGCATCGATCGTGAGGTGCTCGTACGGCTCGTGCACCTTGCCGTCGACGGTCTTCGTGACCACCTGCGGCTTGCCGACCGTGAGCTCGAAGCCCTCACGTCGCATCTGCTCGACGAGGATCGCGAGCGCGAGCTCGCCACGGCCCTGCACCTCCCACGCGTCGGGTCGCCCGATCTCGAGCACCTTGAGCGAGACGTTGCCCACGAGTTCGCGGTCGAGGCGGTCCTTGACCATCCGCGCCGTGAGCTTGTGCCCCTTGACCTTGCCGACGATGGGCGACGTGTTGGTGCCGATCGTCATCGAGATCGCCGGGTCGTCGACGTGGATCGCGGGAAGCGGCTGCACGTCGTCGGGGTCGGCGAGCGTCTCGCCGATCGTGATGTCCTCGATGCCGGCGACCGCGATGATGTCGCCGGGGCCGGCCTCCTCGGCCGGGAAGCGCTCGAGCGCCTTGGTCTTGAGCAGCTCGGTGATGCGGACGTTCGAGTGCGAGCCGTCGTGACGCACCCACGCGACCGTCTGCCCCTTGCGGATGCGGCCGTTGAAGACGCGGAGCAGGGCGAGGCGACCGAGGAACGGCGACGCGTCGAGGTTGGTGACCCACGCCTGCAGCGGAGCCTCGTCGTCGTACGTCGGCGCCGGGACGTGCTGGAGGATCGCCTCGAAGAGCGGCTCGAGGTCGTCGGAGTCGGGCAGGCTCCCGTTCGCGGGCTTCTGGTGCGAGGCCCGGCCGGCCTTGCCCGACGCGTACACCACCGGGACATCGAGGATCGCGTCGAGGTCGAGGTCGGGCACGTCGTCGGCGAGGTCGGACGCGAGTCCGAGGAGCAGGTCCTGGCTCTCGGCGACGACCTCGTCGATGCGCGCGTCGGGCCGGTCCGTCTTGTTCACGAGCAGGATGACCGGCAGGCGCGCCTCGAGCGCCTTTCGGAGGACGAATCGGGTCTGCGGCAGCGGCCCCTCGGAGGCATCGACCAGCAGCACGACACCGTCGACCATCGACAGGCCTCGCTCGACCTCGCCGCCGAAGTCGGCGTGCCCGGGGGTGTCGATCACGTTGATCGTCACCGGGCCGTCGGTCGCGTGGCGACCGTCGTATTCGACCGCGGTGTTCTTCGCGAGGATCGTGATGCCCTTCTCGCGCTCGAGCTCGTTCGAGTCCATCGCGCGCTCGTCGACGTGGGCGTGGTCGGCGAACGAATGGGTCTGCTTGAGCATCGCGTCGACGAGCGTCGTCTTGCCGTGGTCGACGTGGGCGACGATCGCGACGTTGCGCAGGTCGTGACGGGTGGCCTTGGCCATGATGGGTCCTCGCGTGGGCTCCGGTGGCCGTACGGGCACCGGGGCGCGGATCGGGCAGCGCGGGAGGCGCTGGGAAGGAGTCGGTGGGAGCGCGACGGGCCGTGACGACGGTTCGCGCCCGACCAGCCTACCTTCTCGTGCCGAGACGCCGGACGCCCGGCATCCGAAGCGGATGCCGGGCGTCCGGTCGCAGGACCGCAGGGCGCGTTACGCGCCGAGCTTGAGGTTCGCGCCCGGGATGGCCGCGAGCAGGTCCTTGGTGTACTGCTGCGTGGGGGTGTCGAAGACCTCGTCGGTCGCCGCGGCCTCGACGATGCGCCCCTTCTGCATCACGCTGACGTGGTCGGCGATGACGCGCACGACGGCGAGGTCGTGCGTGATGAAGAGGTACGTGAGGTTGAGCTCGGCCTGCAGGTCGGCGAGCAGGCGCAGGATCTGCGCCTGCACGAGCACGTCGAGCGCCGACACGGCCTCGTCGAGCACCACGATCTCGGGCTTGAGCGCGAGCGCCCGCGCGATCGCGATGCGCTGGCGCTGGCCGCCCGAGAGCTCGTTGGGGTAGCGGCCGACGAGGGTGCGCGGCAGCGACACCTGGTCGAGCAGTTCGTACACGCGCTCGCGGCGCGACGCGCGGTCGCCCACCCTGTGCGTGAACAGCGGCTCGGCGATCGTGTTGCCGATGTTGCGGAGCGGGTTCAGCGAGCCGTACGGGTCCTGGAACACCGGCTGCATCCGGCTGCGGAGGTCGAAGAGCTCCTTGCCGGTGAGCTTGGCCAGGTCCTTGCCGCCGACCATGATCTTGCCGCTCGTCGCATCCTCGAGCTTGAGGAGCATCTTCGCCACGGTGGACTTGCCCGATCCCGACTCGCCCACGAGCGCCATCGTGGTGCCCTTGGGGATCTGGAACGAGACCTGGTCGACCGCGGTGAAGTCGCCCGAACCCCGGATCTTGAACACCTTGGTCAGGTCCTCGACGACGATGGCCGGAGGCAGCGCGGCGGCCGCCTCGACCACCTCCTGCCGGGCTTCGGCCGTCGCGATGAGGTCGATGGTGTCGCCCGCGACGTGGCCGGCATCCTCGGAGATCGAGGCCTCGGCCGCCGCGACGCTGCCGGAGGCCTGGATGCGGCGCGAGGCGAGGCTCGGCGCCGCGGCGACCAGCCGCTGCGTGTACGGGTGCTGCGGGTTCTGCAGGATCTCGAGCGACGGGCCCGACTCCACGATCTTGCCCTTGTACATGACCACGAGCTGCTCGGCCCGCTCGGCCGCCAGGCCGAGGTCGTGCGTGATGAAGAGCAGCGTGGTGCCGAGCTCGCGCGTGAGCGACTCGAGGTGGTCGAGGATGACCCGCTGCACCGTCACGTCGAGCGCCGAGGTGGGCTCGTCGGCGATGAGCAGCTGCGGGTCGGCCGCGAGGCCCATGCCGATCAGCACGCGCTGACGCATGCCGCCCGAGAACTGGTGCGGGAACTGCTTGAGTCGACGGTCGGCATCCTTCAGGCCGGCCTGCTTCAGCACCTCGATCGCGCGCGCACGGACCTCCTTGCGCCCGCTGGCGATGCCGTTGGCCCGGATGCCCTCCTCGACCTGGAAGCCGATCGACCAGACCGGGTTGAGGTTCGACATCGGATCCTGCGGCACGAAGCCGATCTTGCGCCCGCGGATCGCCTCCATGTCCTTCTTCGATGCCTTGGAGATGTCCTGGCCGTCGAGGAGGATCTGGCCGCCGGCGATGTGCCCGGTGCCCGGAAGGAGGTTGATGATCGCGTGCGCGGTGGTGGACTTGCCCGAGCCGGACTCGCCCACGATGGCCAGGCTCTGGCCGCGGTAGAGGGTGATGTTCACGCCGTCGACGGCGGTGACCTTGCCATCCTGGGTGTTGAAGGCGACCTTGAGGTCCTTGATCTCGAGGAGCGGTCGCTCCCCGGTGCCGGTAGTGGACTGCTGTACGTCGGTTCCGTTCACTGCGGTGGTCATCGCTGCGCCCTCGCCTTCGGGTCGAGCGCGTCGCGGATGACCTCGCCGAGCATGATGAAGCTCAGCACGGTGATCGAGAGCGCGATGGAGGGGATGATCAGCGTGTGCGGAGCCGTCCGGAGGTCGGTCTGCGCCTGGCTGATGTCATTGCCCCAGGACATCGTCGACGACGGCAGGCCGACGCCGAGGAACGACAGCGTCGCCTCGGCGACGATGGCCGACGCGAGCGAGATCGTCGTGATGACGATGACGGGCGCGATCGAGTTCGGCAGGACGTGACGGAGGAGGATCTTGAACGGCGAGACGCCGAGCGCGGTGGCCGCCATCACGAAGTCGGCGTTCTTCACTCTCAGGATCTCGGCTCTCAGCACACGTGCGGTCGCCGGCCACGCGAATATGCCGATCGCGAGGGAGATCACCCAGACGTTCGCATACTGCGAGAGCACCGACATGATGACCACGGCCGCGAGGATGTAGGGGATCGAGAAGAAGATGTCGCCCAGGCGCGAGAGCACCGAGTCGATCCATCCGCCGTAGAAGCCCGCGAGACCGCCGAAGACCAGGCCGAGGAACGCGACGAGGACGGTCACGATGATGCCGACCGAGAGCGAGGTCGACGTGCCGTGGATGACGCGCGAGTAGACGTCGCAGCCCTGGCGGGTGAAGCCGAACGGGTGCCCGGGCTGCGGGCCGCCGTTGCTGTTGGCGAGCTGGCAGTCGTTGTTCGGCGGGACCTGGGTGAACCAGCCCGGGAACAGGGCGACGATCACGACGAACACGATGAGCGCCGCCGAGATCCAGAACATCGGACGCTTCCGGACGTCGAGCCAGGCGTCGCGCCAGAGGTTCGACGGCTTGCCCTCGGTCTTGACCGAATCGATCGCGACGAGCGGCGTCTCTTCGATGGGAGCGACGAAGTGCTGCTGATCTGGTCGAGTGGTGTTACTTGGCATAGCGGATCCTCGGGTCGAGCACGGCGTAGAGCAGATCCACCAGCAGGTTGATGACCAGGTAGATCAGCACCATGACGGTCACGAACGAGACGACGGTCGGTCCCTCGCCTCGGATGATCGCCTGGTACAGGGTGCGGCCGACTCCGGGCACGTTGAAGATGCCCTCGGTGACCGTCGCGCCGACCATGAGCACGCCGAAGTCCACGGCGAGGTAGGTGACGACGGGGATGAGCGAGTTGCGCAGGATGTGCACCGGGACGATGCGGCGGCGCGACAGGCCCTTGCTCGCGGCGGTGCGAACGAAGTCCTGGGTGTCCGTCTCGATGACCGACGCCCTCGTCAGTCGGGTGATCTGCGCGAAGCTGATGGTCGCCAGCACGATCGCTGGAAGTATCAGGTCCTGCATCGGGGCGCCGGTGCCCACGGTCGTCCGGAACCAGCCGAGCTGGATGCCGAAGATGAACTGCGCGACGAACGCCACGACGAAGACGGGCAGCGAGATCAGGATGAGGCTGACCACGAGCGCCGATGCGTCGAAGATGCCGCCCTTTCGCAGGCCCGAGATGAGGCCGATCGTGATGCCCGCGACCATCTCGATGAAGATCGCCAACAGCGCCAGCCGCAACGTCACGGGGAACGTCGCCGCGAGGATGTTCGAGACCGGCTGCCCCGAGAACGAGATGCCGAAGTCGCCGCGGAAGATGCCGCCGAGGAAGAGCAGGTACTGCACGATGAACGGCTGGTCCAGGTTGTACCGTTCGCGCACCTGCTCGAGGACCTGGGGCGGGGGGGTCTTCTCGCCGAAGAGCGCGACGATCGGGTCGCCGGGCATGGCGAAGACCATGAAGTAGATCAGGAAGGTGGTGCCGAGCAGCACAGGGATCGCCTGGAGCAGTCGGCGCACGATGTAGCCGGCCATGAGATCAGGCCTCGCTTGTCGTGGTCGTTGACATGTTGAAGAAACCTCACCGTTTGCGAGTTCGTCCACACGATGCTACGCCGATCGGCCGCGCACCGCGTGGTTACGTGGGAGTGGGGCGGCGGTCGATCCGACCGCCGCCCCACGGGCGCCTCAGAGTCTAACCCCGAGTCGCCTTGGAACGAGAATTACTCGCTCTTGGTGATCTGGTGGAGGATCGGCCAGCTGTCCCAGCCGAATTCCACGTTGTCGACCTGCTCGCCCCAGGCACCCGTGGCGTTCGTGTACCAGAGCGGGATCGAGGGGAGGTCCTCGAAGAGGATCTCCTGGGCCTGCTGGAACTTCTCGATGCCCTCCTCGACATCGGAAGCGCTGGCGCCCTCGTCGAGCAGCTTGTCGAACTCGGGGTTCGAGTAGTCGCCGTCGTTCGAGCCGGCGCCCGTGCCGTAGATCGGGCCCAGGCCGTTGAACATCGACGGGTAGTCGAACTGCCAGCCGTTGCGGAAGGCGGTGTCGGCCTGACGCTCGGTGATGAGCGTGCGGTGCTCGGCGAAGGTCGGGATCGGCTTGCCGGCCGCCTCGATGCCGAGGTTGTTCTTCAGCTGGTTGGCGACCGCGTCGACCCAGCCCTGGTTGGGGCCGTCGGCGTTGTACTGGATCTCGAACGAACCGCTCCACGGAGCGATCGCGTCGGCCTGCGCCCACAGGTCGGCGGCCAGCTCGGCGTCGAAGTCGAGCACGTCAGCGCCCTCGAGCTCGTCGGAGTAGCCGTCGATGACCGGCGAGGTGAAGTCGGTCGCCGGGGTGCGGGTGCCGTTGAAGATCACGTCGGTGATCTCCTCGCGGTTGATCGCGTGCGAGATGGCCTGACGACGCAGGTGGCCCTCTTCGCCCGAGAAGTGCGCGAGGCGGTCGGGGATGGTGAGCGTCGCGTTCGCGGCGGCCGGCTGGTTGACCGAACGGCCCTCGAACTCGGTCTCGAAGGTCTGGATCGCGCTGTCGGGGATCTCCTGGATGACGTCGAGGTTGCCGCCCTGCAGGTCGGCGTACGCAGCGTCGGTGGTCGCGTACAGGATCATGTCGATCCCGCCGTTCGCCGCGGCGCGCGGGCCGTCGTAGTCCTCGTTCTTGACGAGGTCGATGCGCTCGTTGTGAGCCCACGCACCCTCGCCGTCGAGCATGTACGGGCCGTTGCCGATCGGGTTCTCGCCGAAGGCCTCGATGTCCTCCCACGCCGACTCGGGCACCGGGAAGTACGCGGTGTAGCCGAGGCGCAGCGGGAAGTCGGACTCGGGCTGCTTGAGCTTGACCGTGAAGGTCAGGTCGTCCACGACCTCGAGACCCGGCAGCTCCGCGACGTTCTCGTCGTAGCTGAAGCCCTCGATCGACTCGAAGAAGTAGCTCGAGAGCTGCGCGTTGTCGAGCGCGGCGCCGTAGTTCCACGCCTTGACGAACGACTCGGCGTTGACCGGGTCGCCGTTCGTGAAGGTCAGGCCGTCGCGGATCTTGATGGTCCAGGTCTGCGCGTCGTCGGACTCGATCGACTCGGCGACGTCGTTCTCGACGGAACCGTCGGCCTTGTAGTACACCAGGCCCGCGAAGATGTTCTGCAGGACCAGACCGCCGCCGACCTCGTTGGTGTTGGTCGGGATGAGCGGGTTCTGGGGCTCGGTGTTGTTGACCGTGATGATCGCGGTCGAGTCACCCTCGGGTGCCGCGGGCTCGTTGCTGGTCGAGCATCCGGCCAGCGTCAGGACGCCGGCCGCCGCAAGAGCCACGGCGGCAACGCCGAATCTCTTGATCTTCAATGTTCCTCCTGTGAGATGAGCGCACGCTCGCGCAAGTTCGTGATCGAGCGAGGGGGCGCTTGTAGGTGAATCGAGACTATAAGCGGGTTCGAGCCGGTCAAACCCGATCCCGGAACCGTTACCGAGGCGCAACCTACGACAGGGATCCTGCTCAGATGAGCAGGCGGTGACGCACGAATCTTGCGTCGGCGCGCCCCGTGCGAGGATTGCCGCATGGCCTCGGCGAGACGTCTGCGCATCGAGGTCGCGATCGTGCTCGCCCTCTCACTCGGCGCGTCGGCGGTCTATTCGATCGTGTCGATCATCGCCCGCGTCACCGACGAGCGCCCGCTCGGGCAGCAGAGCGCCGCGCTGAACCAGTCGCGCTCCGCGCGCGAGTGGCTGGACTTCACGTACCAGTTCCTCGACGTGGTGTTCGGCCTCGCGGTGGTCGCGCTCGTCCTCTACCTGCTCTGGCAGCCCGGCCGCAGTCCCTTCCGCAGGATCGGCCTGGACTTCACGCGCCCCGGGCGCGACGCGGCATCCGGCGTGCTTCTGGCCGCGGTGATCGGGGTGCCCGGCCTCGCGCTCTACGCGGCCGGACGCGCGCTCGGCTTCACGGTCGCCGTCGTGCCGCAGCCGCTGGACGCGCACTGGTGGACGGTGCCGATCCTGGTCCTCGCCGCGCTCAAGGCCGCGCTGACCGAGGAGGTCATCGCGGTGGGCTACCTGTTCACGCGCCTGCGCGAGCTCGGCGTGGGCCCGTGGGCGACGATCCTGTCGAGCGCGCTGCTCCGCGGCACCTATCACCTGTACCAGGGCTTCGGCGCCTTCGTGGGCAACGCCGTGATGGGCGTCGTGTTCGGATGGGCCTACACGCGATGGGGTCGCACGATGCCGCTCGTCATCGCGCACTGGCTCCTCGACATCGTGTCGTTCGTCGGCTATCCGCTCGCGGTCGGGCTCTGGCCCGGGCTGTTCGCGCCGCCCGAGAGCTGAGGCGCGGCGGGCTCGACCGGCCGGGTCGACGGATGCCGCGGGCGCGGCGACTCGACGACGTGCCGGCCCCGTGCGAGCGCGACGACGGTGGCCGGCATCGGCGGCAGCGCCTCCTCGGGCGGCTCGACCCGGAGGTCGGAATCCGCCGCCCGGACGCGTGCGCCGTCGATCCAGCTCCGTCGGCTGGGCGTGCAGACGGTCGACATCGACTCCATCCCGATGAAGCCGCCGCCGCGGGCCATGTCGCTCAGCGCATCGGCGCGGCGCAGTGCCTCGGCGAGGCCGGGATTGCGGCGTTCGACCAGCCCGGCCCGCTGCTGCAGTCCGTGCGAGGCCGATCCGGCGAGCGTACAGCCCACCATCACGCCGACGAAGGCGACCGTCGCGATGGCCGCGACGAGGTCCATCGGGATCATGCGCGCACCCCCTAGTGCGAGAGAACCTCAGTGTACTCCCGGGCGGGCACATGGGGACGGCCCGGATCCCGTCCGAGGTCGTGTCCACGAGCATGGTCCCGGCCGTGGCGAACCACGGTCCACGACGCCGCACGCAGGGAGACGGGACGACCATGCACCTCGCACACGCCATCGCGGCAGGCGGACTCGCCGCGCGCGCCACGACCCGCCGCACCCGGCCCGACGAATCCGAGATCGCCGACGCTCGCGACCGGGCGATCGCCCGCCGGGCTGCCGCCATCGACACGACACCGCGCGTCGTCTACGCGGAACGAGGTCGGCACGCCGCGCCCGTCCCGGTGCGGCCGCGGCCGGCCGGCGCCTGAGCTTCAGCACCGAACCCCCGCGGGCTCGGCGAGCGGCTCAGCCGACGTCCGCCCGGAGCAGGACGTCGCCGCTTCCGACCGCACGGATCTCGAGCGACACGATCTCATCGACCGCAAGAGCCGTACCCGCCTCGAGTCGCGCCGTCGCACCCGGCGACGCCCGCCAGCTCGACACCTCGCTGCGCTCGCCGTCCTTGCCGACCACGACGAGGGAGTACGGCCAGCCGGCCCCGTCACCCTCGTCGCCGGGCTCGGCGTCGTACGTGCAGTCCAGCTCGATCCTGGTGCCCCAGTCGACCGGGCTCAGGACGGCCGAGGCCGACACCGGTCGGTCGGAGAGCGATCGGAACGCGACCGTCTCCCCCGCAGCCGCGGGTCGCATGAGCGCGAGCGGGATGGCCACCGCCGCGATCACGACGACCGCCGCCGCAGCCGCCAGCGCGAACCGCACGCGCGTCCTGCGGCGGCGCCGCCCTCCCTCCCGTCGGACGGCGTCGAGCAGCTCGGGCCTGGGCGCGGGGGCGCCCACGGCGGTCTCATCGAGCAGCGCTTCGGCGCGGTCCGCCGCGAGCCGGGCCAGCAGCCCGGGCATCGGCGCGAGCTCGCCCACCGAGCGGCGGCACGCCTCGCACGTCTCGAGGTGCGCCTCGTAGTCGCGACGCTCCCCGGGAGCGAGCGCGCCGAGCACGTAGGCCGAGTCCCAGTCGGCGTAGCGCGAGTGATCCGGTTTCATCGCGTCACCCCCTTCTCCTGGAGCGCCAGCCGCAGGGCTCGCAGGCCGTAGTGCAGGCGCGACTTGACCGTGCCCTCGGGGATGCCGACCCGGCGGGCGACCTCGGCGACGCTGCATCCGCCGTAGTATGCATGGACGATCACGGCACGGTGCTCCATGTCGAGGCCCGCGAGCGCCTCCTCGATGAGCAGGCCCTCGAACAGCGCGTCGGTGCCGTCGCTGCGCCCCGGGTCGGGCAGCTCGGCCATGCCGATCTCATGCCGACGACGCGCACTGCGCGCTTCGTCGATGACCAGGTTCCTCGCGACCGTGAACATCCACGACCGCGTCGACTCGGGCGCCTGCTCGAGGATGCGCGGGCTCCGCCACGCCCTGAGCAGGGTCTCCTGCACGATGTCGTCCGCCCCGGACGGGTCGCCCGTCAGGTGGACGACGTAGCGCCACAGGGACGGCGCGTGCGCGTCGTACAGCGCGACGAGCCGGCGATCGTCCTCGGGCGGCATCCGTCACCTCCTGCATTCACAAACGATGCCGGGCCCGCCGGGGTTCATCGCCCCGCTACGCGAACGCCTCGATCGGCGGGCAGGCGCACACGAGGTTGCGGTCACCGTAGGCCTGGTCGATGCGACGCACGGGCGCCCAGTACTTGGTGCGCACGAGCGCATGCACCGGATAGACCGCCTGCTCGCGCGTGTACGGATGCGTCCACTCCCCCGCGATCACCGACTCGGCGGTGTGCGGTGCATTGCGCAGCGGGTTGTCGTCGACCGGCCACTCGCCGCGGCCGACCGCGTCGGCCTCGGCCTTGATCGCGATCATCGCCTCGATGAAGCGGTCGAGCTCGGCGAGGTCCTCGGACTCGGTCGGCTCGACCATGAGCGTGCCCGCGACGGGGAACGACATGGTGGGTGCGTGGAAGCCGTAGTCGATGAGTCGCTTGGCGACGTCGTCGACCGTGACGCCGGTCTCGGCCGTGAGCGGGCGCAGGTCGAGGATGCACTCGTGCGCGACGAGGTGGTTCTCGCCCGTGTAGAGCACCGGGAAGTGGTCGCGCAGGCGCGCGGCGACGTAGTTGGCCGCGAGCACCGCGGTCGCGGTCGCCTGCTTGAGGCCCTCGGCGCCCATCATGCGCACGTACGCCCACGAGATCGGCAGGATCGACGGGCTGCCGTAGGGCGCGGCCGACACCGGGCCGCCGTCGTGCGTGACGCCGCCGGCGTGGTCGGCGCGCTGCGCCATCGGGTGGCCGGGCAGGTGCGGCGCGAGGTGCGCCTTCGCGGCGACCGGGCCGACACCGGGGCCGCCGCCACCGTGCGGGATGCAGAACGTCTTGTGCAGGTTGAGGTGCGAGACGTCGCCGCCGACGTCGCCGAACCGGGCGAAGCCGAGCAGCGCGTTGAGGTTCGCGCCGTCGATGTACACCTGCCCGCCGGCGTCGTGCACGGCCTGGGTGATCGACTTGACCTCGTGCTCGTACACGCCGTGCGTGGAGGGATAGGTGATCATGAGCGCCGCGATGCGCTCGGCGTGGTCGGCGATCTTCGCGCGGAGGTCGTCGAGGTCGACGTTGCCGAGGTCGTCGGTCGCGACGACCACGACCTTCATGCCGGCGAGCACCGCCGAGGCGGCGTTCGTGCCGTGCGCGCTCGACGGGATGAGGCAGACGTCGCGCTCGGCGTCGCCGTTCGCGAGGTGGTAGCCGCGGATCGCCAGCAGGCCCGCGAGCTCGCCCTGGCTGCCCGCGTTCGGCTGCAGCGACACCGTGTCGTAACCGGTGACCTCGGCGAGCCAGCTCTCGAGCTGCTCGATGAGGCCGAGCGTGCCCACCACGTCGGCCTCGGGCGCGAACGGGTGCAGGTTGGCGAACTCGGGCCACGTGACCGCCTGCATCTCGGTCGCCGCGTTGAGCTTCATGGTGCACGAGCCCAGGGGGATCATGCCCCGGTCGAGCGCGTAGTCGCGATCGGCCAGCGACTTGAGGTAGCGCATCATCTGCGTCTCGGACTGGTGCGTGTTGAACACCGGGTGCTCGAGGTACGACGACGTGCGGCGCAGCGACTCGGGCAGGCTCGCCGGCAGCTCGCGGAGCGAGACCGGCACCTCGACGCGCGGGTCGAACCCGAACGCCTCGACGACGCGCGAGAGCTCGTCGGCCGTGGTGGTCTCGTCGACGGCGATGTGCACGGTCGCCTCGTCGGCCTCCCAGAGGTTGAGGCCGAGCTCGCGGGCCCGCTCCACGGTGTTCTTCGCGAGGCCGGGCACGTGCACGCGCAGCGTGTCGAAGTACGCCTCGTGCGCGAGGGTCAGGCCGTAGCCCGCGAGCACGTCGGCGAGCGCCTTGGCCTTCGCGGCGGTCGTCACCGCGATGTGCCGGATGCCGCGCGGCCCGTGGTAGACCGCGTACATCGACGCCATGACGGCGAGCAGCACCTGAGCGGTGCAGATGTTCGACGTCGCCTTCTCGCGACGGATGTGCTGCTCGCGCGCCTGGAGGCTCAGCCGGTAGGCGGGGTGGCCCGCAGCATCCTGCGACACGCCCACGAGGCGGCCCGGGAGCTGCCGCTCGAGGCCCTTGCGCACCGCCATGTACCCGGCGTGGGGACCGCCGAAGCCCATTGGCACGCCGAAGCGCTGCGACGTGCCGACCGCGACGTCGGCGCCGAGCCCGCCGGGGCTCGTGAGCAGCGACATCGCGAGCAGGTCGGCCGCGACGACGGCGAGCGCGCCCTGCTCCTTGGACGCGGCGATGACGGATGACGGGTTCCACACCCGGCCCGAGGCGCCCGGGTACTGCACGAAGAGGCCGAAGTGCTCGCCGAGCGCCGCGACATCCGTCGTCTCGTCGAGGTCGGCCACGACGAGCTCGATGCCGACCGCCTCGGCGCGCGAGCGCAGGAGCGCGAGCGTCTGCGGCAGCGCGTCGGCGTCGACCACGAACCGGTCCGAGCGGTTCTTCGATCCGCGGCGGGCGAGCAGCATGCCCTCGACGACCGCGGTGCCCTCGTCGAGCATCGACGCGTTGGCGGTGTCGAGCCCGGTGAGGTCGGACACCATCGTCTGGAAGTTGATGAGCGCCTCGAGGCGGCCCTGCGAGATCTCGGGCTGGTAGGGCGTGTACGCCGTGTACCAGCTCGGGTTCTCGAGCACGTTCCGCTGGATCACCGCGGGGGTGATCGTTCCCGAGTAGCCCAGCCCGATCATCGACGTGCGCACCGCGTTGCGGTCGGCGAGCTCGCGAAGCTCGGCGATCGCCTCGCGCTCCGTCGCGGCGGGCGGGATCACCGAGTCGACGACCTCGTGCATGCGGATCGCGGTCGGGACTGCGGCGCCCATGAGGGCGTCGAGCGAGTCGTAGCCGAGCGCGGCGAGCATCCACTCGTGGTCGCGCGGGGTCGTGCCGATGTGACGGCGCCCGAAGGCGTCGATGTCGAAGGCCGTGGAGGTGCTGGTCGTCATCGTCTTCCTGGTTCGTTCGCTGGTCGAAGGGCGGGCGGGCCCGCCGCTCGAGGCCTACTCGCCCGTGAGGGCGCGGTACTCGTCGTGGCTGAGGAGCGTCGGGAGGGACGCGGCGGACACCTTGAGGAGCCATCCGTCGCCGAAGGGGTCGCTGTTGACCAGCTCGGGCGAATCGACGACGGCCTGGTTCGACTCGACGACCTCGCCGTCGACCGGGGCGAACAGCTCGCCGACCGACTTCGTCGACTCGATCTCGCCGACGACCGTGCCGGCGGTGATCGCCGTGCCCGCGGACGGCAGGTCGACGTACACGACGTCGCCGAGCTTCTCGGCGGCGTAGTCGGTGATGCCGATGGTGACGGTCTCGCCGTCGACCTTCACCCACTCGTGCTCGGCGGTGTACTTCAGTTCGCTCTGGTCGGTCATCGGGTGCTCCTCGGTGTCGTGGTGGTTGGCCGGGTCGTCGGCCGGTCGCGGGCGGGCGGGCGGGCGGGGCTCGCGTCGGCGCTCAGGCGCCGCGCTTGTAGAACGGCAGGGCGGCGACGGATGCCGGGACGCGCGAGCCGCGGACGTCGACGTACAGCTTCGAGCCCGGCTCCGAGACATCCGGCGACACGAACGCCATCGCGACCGGGTGGCCGAGCGTGGGCGAGAGCGCGCCGGAGGTGATCTCGCCGACCTCGCGGGCGTCGTCGCCCTCGCCGTCGAACACGGCGTAGCCGGCGCGCGGCGCGCGACGCCCCTCTGCGGTCAGGCCGACGAGCACGCGGGCGCCGTCGGCGGGACCCTCCTCGACCGCGGAACGGCCGACGAAGTCGCCGTCCTTGGTCAGCGCGACGACGCGGCCCAGGCCGGCCTGCACCGGCAGGATGTCGCGGCTCAACTCGTGCCCGTAGAGCGGCATGCCCGCCTCGAGGCGCAGCGTGTCGCGGCTCGCGAGCCCGCACGGCACGACGCGCGGGCCGCCCGTCTCGCGCAGGGCGTCCCAGAGTTGCTTCGCGCGGTCGGGCGCGACGTAGAGCTCGAAGCCGTCCTCACCCGTGTATCCGGTGCGCGCGATCAGCACGGGGGTGCCCTCGAACTCGGCGGCGATCGCGCGGTAGTACTTGAGGGCGGCGACCGCGGCGACGAAGTCCTCGCCGTCGTTGCCCGGGCCCTGGATGCCGAAGCCCTCGGTCTGCTGCAGCACCTCGAGCGCGTCGGGCCCCTGCAGCGCGATGAGCGCCACGTCGTCGGACTCGTCGAAGACGTCGGCCTCGAACGGCGCGGTGCGGTTGCGGAGCTCCTCGGCGACGACCTCGCGGTTCGCGGCGTTCGCCACGACCATGTAGCGGTCCTCGCCGGTGCGGTACACGACGAGGTCGTCGATCACACCGCCGTCGCGGGCGAGCAGCAGCGAGTACTTCGCCTGCCCCTCGACGATGGCCGAGAGCTTGCCCGCGAGCGCGTAGTCGAGGGCATCGGATGCCTCGGGGCCGACGACCACGATCTCGCCCATGTGCGACAGGTCGAACAGGCCGGCGTGCTGGCGCACCGCGTGGTGCTCGGCGAGGTCGCTGGAGTAGCGGACCGGCATCTGCCAGCCGGCGAAGTCGGTGAAGGACGCGCCCTCGGCGCGGTGCACCTCGTCGAGGGGGCTGCGTCGTTCGGTGGTGCCGGGGTCGGTGGTGGTGCCTGCGTCGGTCACGAGTTCTCCAGGATCGCGCGGATCGCGCGGCGGACGCCGCTCGAGAACTCCCCCTCTGTCATGGGCCTGAGAGCTTCGCGCCGCGCCCTAGGGGAGCTGTGCTTTCACCTTCGGCGGGATGTCGCGAGCCCGCGACATCCGCTTTTCAGAGTCGGCCTCGTCATCGCGGTGATGCGACCTGAGAGATTGGCGGGGAGGCTTGCTCCTTCGGTGCCGGCCTGCTCCGTCGGACGGAACGGTCGGCTCTCCCGCGATGCGTCGATGGCCCGGTATGCGGTTGTGTGGGCAGTCTACAGGCCCGCGCGCCCCTCGACCCGCCCGTCGCCCCCTCTCCCTCTTCCCCCTCCTCACCCTCCCGTCCCGTCCCCTCCGGAATACTCCGCCGTCCACCACGCCCGAGTGCGCCCTGGCGTGGTGGACTGCGGAGTGCTCACCGTCGCACGCCGCATGTGGAGAGATTCCGCGGTCGAACCGCGCGTGCGGGCACGCTGGGCTCATGCCGAGCCCCGCACCATTGCCTGCCCAGGTCGCGCGCAGGGGAGCGTTCTCAGTCCGCCAGGCCATCGAGCTCGGCGCCACGCGCCGTCGGCTCGAGGCGTCCGACCTGACGATTCCCTTCCGCGGATCGCGCCTCCGGGCCGACGATCCCGGCGGTGCACTTGCACTGGCGGCGGCCTACGCCGCCCGGATGCCGCCGACCCAGTTCTTCAGCCACACGACCGCCGCGCTGATCAACGGCATACCGCTGCCGACCGCCGTCGAGGCCGACCGGAGGCTCCATGTCTCCGTGCTGGCCGGCGACGCGCAGCCCCGGGTCCGCGGCGTAATCGGCCACCAGGTCGAACGAACCAGGACCTGCGTCGCGTCGTCGGGAGGCGTGCGCATGACGGATGCCGCCACGACCTGGTGCCAGCTCGCCCGATACCTCGGGATCGAGGACCTCGTCGCCGCCGGCGACCACCTGCTGACCGTTCGCGATCTCGGGGCTCGGCGCGGGGCGTACGCGAACGTGCCCGCCCTGACCCGCGCTGCGGACGCACACCGCGGTTCCACCGGCGCGGCACTGCTGCGCGTGGCGCTGCCGTTGCTGCGACCGGGGCCGCTCTCGCGACGCGAGTCGATGCTGCGTCTGCGCATCGTCTGCGCCGGACTTCCCGAGCCGGTCGTCGCGTACCGCGTCGTCGAACCCGGGCTCGGCGCGTACACGCCGACGGTCGATCTCGCGTACCCCGAGTACCGGATCGCGATGGAGTACGAGGGCGATCACCATCGGGATCCCTTCCAGTTCCGTCGCGATGTCGCCCGTTACGAGCGGCTGCAGGATGTCGGGTGGATCGTGATCCGCGTCACGGGCGATGACATCGCGGACGTCCCGACTGCCGCCTCCACGCGGATGCTCGATCGGATCGAAGACCGCCTCCGCCGACGCGGCTGGCGTCCCTGAGGCCGATCCGAGATCCCGCTCCGCAGTCCGCCACGCCTCAGCGTGGGATGGCGGTGGTGGACTGCGGAGTATTCGAGCGCCCGCCAGCGGGCGTCATGCGATTTGGGTTCGGGTCAGGATGACTGTAAGCTGGGCGTCGAGGTACTTAGCGTCATCGTGACTCTAAGCTGGGCAGAGGAGGCGAGCGGATGTCGCAGCACGACGCGCAGGCGCGCCTGGCCGTCTCGACGGTCATCTTCGCGATCTCCCCCGAGCCCGACGACGACGGCGCGGTCCGGCCGAGCCTGCGCATCCCGCTCGTCCGCCGCCTGCGTGAACCGGGTCTCGGGCGCTGGGCCCTGCCTGGCGGATGGCTCCCCGTCCACGAATCCCTCGAGGCGGCCGCGGGCCGCACGCTCAACGAGACGACGGGCCTCTCGCCGCGCTACCTCGAGCAGCTGTACACGTTCGGCGAGCCCGACCGCTCGCCCGGCGAGCGCGTGGTGTCGGTCGTGTACTGGGCGCTCGTCCATTCCGACGAGGTCCAGCGCGCGGTGTCCGACGACAACGTGCGCTGGTTCGACGAGGACGACCTGCCCGAGCTCGCGTTCGACCACGCCGCGATCGTCGTGTACGCCCTCACGAGGCTGCGCACCAAGCTCGAGTACTCCCGGATCGCGCACGCCCTCCTGCCCGAGACGTTCACCATGGCCGAGCTCCGCGGCGTGCACGAGGCCGTGCTGCGACGCCGCCTCGACCCGGCGAACTTCCGCCGCACGATGGAGGCCACGGGCACGCTCGTCGACACCGGCCGGCGACTGGCCGGCACGCGCCACCGCCCGCCCGCCCTGTACCGCTTCGACCCCGCCCACTCCCCCGCGGCGCCGCCCTCGCCGGCGCCCGCGGCGCCGCACCACGCGGCATCCGCCCTCGAAGGCCCTCGACCCGGCACCGACAGCAAGGACACCCCGGAATGAGCACCACCCTGCCCGTCACCACGCCCCGCAGCGACGACGCGACGCGCGCCGCGGCATCCGTCGACCGCAGCATCCGGCTGATCACGGCCGGCGCGACGCGCGGTGAGACCTGCACGCCCGACCTCGCGAAGGGGCCGTGGGAGTTCGATCGCGGCCCCGCGGGCTACGGCCCCGGCTCGTCGATGGGCGACGTCATCCCGACCGGGTCGCCGCGCCAGGGCGCGCTGCCCGAGGAGTACCGCCGCGCGTCCGACGCCGAGCTCGACGAGCGCATCCGCGCCGCGAAGGCGACGCTCGGCGACCGCGTCGTCGTGCTCGGGCACTTCTACCAGCGCGACGAGGTCGTGCAGCACGCCGACTTCACGGGCGACTCCTTCCAGCTCGCGAACGCGGCGAAGACCCGGCCCGACGCCGAGGCGATCGTGTTCTGCGGCGTGCACTTCATGGCCGAGACGGCCGACATGCTCTCGCGGCCCGACCAGGCCGTCATCCTGCCCAACCTCGCCGCGGGCTGCTCGATGGCCGACATGGCCGACACCTCGAGCGTCGAGGAGTGCTGGGAGCAGCTCGAGGAGGTCTACGGCGACCTCACCGCGACCGACGCCGACGGCCGTGTGCCCGTCATCCCGGTCACGTACATGAACTCGTCGGCGGCGCTGAAGGGCTTCGTGGGTCGCAACGGCGGCATCGTCTGCACGTCGTCGAACGCCACCACCGTGCTCGAGTGGGCGTTCGAGCGCGGGCAGCGCGTGCTGTTCTTCCCCGACCAGCACCTCGGCCGCAACACCGCCAAGGCCATGGGCGTGCCGCTCGAGGCCATGCCGATGTGGAATCCGCGCAAGCCGCTCGGCGGCAGCACCACCGCAGAGCTCGAGGACGCCCGCGTCATCCTCTGGCACGGCTTCTGCTCGGTGCACAAGCGCTTCACGGTCGACCAGATCGAGCGGGCGCGGGCCGACCACCCCGGCGTGCAGGTCATCGTGCACCCCGAGTGCCCGATGCCGGTCGTCGACGCGGCGGATGCCTCGGGGTCGACTGACTTCATCGTGAAGGCGATCCAGGCCGCTCCGGCCGGCTCGACCTTCGCGATCGGCACCGAGATCAACCTCGTGCAGCGGCTCGCCGCCGAGCATCCCGAGCACGAGATCTTCTGCCTCGACCCCGTCGTGTGCCCGTGCTCGACGATGTACCGCATCCACCCGGGCTACCTCGCGTGGGTGCTCGAGGAGCTCGTCGCCGGCCGCGTGGTCAATCGCATCGAGGTCGCCGAGGACGTGGCCGAGCCCGCGCGCGTCGCGCTCGAGCGCATGCTCGCGGCGAAGCCGCCGGCCTCGGTGCCGGTGCCCGCGGGATCGACGATCGCCGCGGCGGGCGATGCGGCGGCGGCCGCCGCAGATGTCGCGGCCTCCGCCGTCGGAGCCTGACATGACCCGCGTGCTCGTCGTCGGCTCCGGCATCGCCGGGCTGTGGGCGGCGATCCGCGCGGCCGAGCACGGCGCCGACGTCACGATCGTGACGAAGTCCGCGCTCGGCGACGGCGCCACGGGGTGGGCGCAGGGCGGCATCGCGGCCGCGATCTTCGCGGGCGACGCGCCATCCCGGCACGCCGCCGACACGCTCGCGGCGGGTGCCGGCCTGGGCGATCCCGAGGCGGTGCGGATGCTGACCGACGACGGACCGGCGCGGATCCGCGACCTCATCCGCTTCGGCGTCGCGTTCGACCGAGACGAGTCGGGCCTCGCGCGCGGACTCGAGGCGGCGCATTCGCGTGCGCGCATCCTCCACGCCGGGGGCGACCGCACGGGCGCGGCGATCCGGTCCGCGCTCATCGCGACCGTGCGCCGGCGCGGCCTGCGCGTTCTCGAGCACACGACCCTCGTCGACCTCGTGGTCGAGCAGGGCCGCGTGGTCGGCATCCGCGCGATCGCCGAGGCCGACGCCGACGGCGAGGCGGATGGAGCGCGCGAGTTCCGCGCCGACGCGGTCGTCCTCGCCACGGGCGGGACCGGGTGCCTCTACCGGCATACGACGAATCCGGATGTCGCGACCGGCGACGGCGTCGCGGTCGCGGCCCGCGCGGGTGCCGCCGTCGCCGACCTCGAGTTCGTGCAGTTCCATCCGACCGCGCTGGCGGTGCCGGGCACGCCGCTCATCTCCGAGGCCGTGCGCGGCGAGGGCGCCGTGCTGCGCGACGCCGACGGACGGCGGTTCCTTCTCGAGGTCGACCCTCGCGCCGAACTCGCTCCGCGCGACGTCGTCGCGCGCGCCGTCTGGCGGCGGATGGCCCAGCAGGACGGTGCACCCGTCGTGCTCGATGCGACGCACCTCGGCGCCGAGCGCCTGGCCACCCGGTTCCCCGGCATCGATGCCGCGTGCCGCGGCGCGGGCTTCGACTGGTCGCGCGAACCGGTTCCGGTCGTTCCCGCCGCGCACTACGCGATGGGCGGCGTGGTCACCGATCTCACGGGTCGCACGAGCCTGCCGGGCCTGTGGGCCGTCGGCGAGGTCGCCCGCACGGGCGTGCACGGCGCCAACCGCCTCGCCTCGAACTCGCTGCTCGAGGGTGCCATCTTCGGCGAGCGCGCCGCGCGCGACCTCGTCGCCGCGATATCCGCCCCAGCCTCCGCCCCGGCACCTGCACCTGTTGCTGCACCCGTTCAGGCCGGCGGAGGGACGATCCGGCGCGCCGATCACGACGCCTCGATTCACGGAGTGGCGGATCGGATCTCCGCCGAAGTGGACGGCCGAGAGACTGGGGTCGTCGACCGCGCCGAGCTGCAGCGGCTGATGTGGGACCACGTCGGACTCGAGCGCGACGCCAGCGGGCTGGCCGCGGCATCCGCCCGCCTGGACGGATGGCGCGCTCCCGAACCCGTCGATCGTCGCACGGCCGAGGACCGCAACCTCCTCGACCTCGCGCGGCTGACCGTGGCGGCCGCGCTCGCCCGCACCGAGAGCATCGGGGCGCACACGCGGCGCGACGCGACATCCGCCGCTGCACCCGAACGAGAGGCCGCCTGATGACCGAACCCCGCGAGATCGAGCGCATCGTGCTCATGGCGCTCGATGAGGACGCCCCGTGGGGCGACCTCACCGGCGAGACGCTCATCCCCGCGGCGGCGACGGCGACGGCCGACCTCGTCGCGCGCGAACCGGGCGTCTTCAGCGGCGCGCGCGTCGTCGACACGGCGTTCCGCCTGGTCGACCCCGCGATCGCGGTCGAGGTGCTCGCGGCCGACGGCGACCGATTCGCCGCGGGCGACGTGCTCGCGCGCGTCCATGGCCCGGCGCGCGGCATCCTTCGCGCGGAGCGGGTCGCATTGAACCTCGTGCAGCGGATGTCGGGCGTCGCGACGCTCACGGCTCGGTACGTCGACGCGGTCGCGGGCACCGGGGCGCGCATCGTCGACACGCGCAAGACCACACCCGGCCTGCGCAGCCTCGAGCGCCAGGCGGTGCGCGACGGCGGCGGTCGCAACCACCGCCGCAGCCTCTCCGACGCGGTCATGGCGAAGGACAACCACCTCGCAGTGCTCACGGCCGGCGGGACCGACCTCGCGACGGCGCTCCGCGAGGCCCGCGAGCGGATGCCGCACACCGCGCACCTCGAGGTCGAGGTCGACCGTCTCGACCAGGTCGAGCCCGTCCTCGCCGGCGGCGCCGACACGATCATGCTCGACAACTTCAGGATCGACGACCTGCGGGCGGGCGTCGAGCTCATCGCGGGCCGCGCGATCGTCGAGGCGTCGGGCGGCGTGAACCTCGACAGCGTCGCCGCGATCGCCGCCACAGGGGTCGACGTCATCTCGGTCGGCGCGCTCACGCACTCGGCGCGCGCGCTCGACCTCGGGCTCGACGTCGTGATCGAGGCGCCCGATGACGCGACGCGGGGTTCGGCGTGATCTTCGCCGACCACGCCGCCACCACGCCCGTCCGCCGCGAGGCGCTCGAGGCGATGTGGCCGTACCTCACGGGATCGTTCGGCAACCCCTCGAGCCGGCACGGCATCGGCGAGGAGGCGGCGCGCGCGCTCGCGTGGGCGCGCGAGCAGGTCGCCGCGGTCGTCGGCGCTCGCCCGGGCGACGTGGTGTTCACGTCCGGGGGCACCGAGGCCGACAACCTCGCCGTGAAGGGGCTCGCGCTCGCGAGCCCGCGCGGACGGCACGTGGTGGTGTCGCCGGTCGAGCACGAGGCCGTGCTCGAGGCTGCCGACGCGCTGCGGCGCCTGCACGGCTTCGAGGTGGACGAGGTCGCGGTCGACGCGACCGGCATGGTCGTGCCCGAGGCGCTCGCCCGGGTCATCCGGCCCGACACGACGCTGGTCTCGGTGCAGTTGGCGAACAACGAGGTGGGCACCGTGAACCCGCTCGCCGACCTCGCGCGCCTCGCGCACGACGACGGCACGCTCGTGCACACTGACGCGGTGCAGGCCGCGGGCTGGCTGCCGCTGTCGCTCGACGCGCTCAGCGTCGACGCGATGTCGCTCGCCGGCCACAAGGTCGGCGCGCCGAAGGGCACCGGCGCGCTGGTCGTGCGCGGCCGGCTCCCGATCGAGCCCGTGCTGCACGGCGGCGGCCAGGAACGCGGACGGCGGTCGGGCACCGAGAACGTGGCGGGCGCCGTGGCCTTCGCGACGGCACTTCGACTGGCCGATGGCGAGCGAGCGGATGTCGCGGCGCGCGTCGCCGCACTGACGACCCGCTTCCGCGAGCTCGTCGCGGCGGCCGTGCCGGACGCCGTTCCCACGGGTCACCCCGTCGAGCGGCTGCCCGGCACGGTGTCGTACATCTTCCCAGGGACGAGCGGCGAGGCCGTGCTGCTCGAGCTGGAGCGGAGGGACGTCGTCGTCTCGAGCGGATCGGCCTGCGCGGCGGGCAGCGACGAGCCGTCGCACGTGCTCACCGCGATGGGCGTGCCGGCCGAGGTCGCACAGACCGCCGTTCGGTTCTCGTTCGGCCCCGACACGGCCGCAGCCGACCTCGAACCGGCAGCGGCGGCGCTCGCCCACGCGGTGTCGGCCGTCCGCGATATCGTCGGCTGATCGCACCCGGGAGTTTGCGGCTCGCCGAAATCGATGCATCGCTATGCGTCGACCGAAACGGGAATAGCTCGATCGCGAGCCCGGTTTCCCGTACTCGTCGCCGATCGCGCCATGCGGCGACGAGCGCCCATCCGTCGGCACCCCGACGCGATCCGCCACGACACCGACACGACGACGAAGACGACGAACGACGACCGAGCAAGGACGCGCACGTGACCGAACGCACCGCACCAGGCACCGACTCCATCCGAATCCCCGATACCGCCGACCAGGCCTTCGACGAGCAGGTCGTCTCCGCCCGCCCCGAGCACGGCGCACGCGACACCCGCGTGATCTGGCTCCTCCTCGGAGCCACCTTCGTCGTGTTCCTCAACGAGACGATCATGAGCGTCGCCATCCCGCACCTCGTCGTCGACCTCGACATCACGCTCTCGGCGGCGCAGTGGCTGACCACGGCCTTCATGCTGACCATGGCCGTCGTCATCCCGATCACGGGCTTCCTGCTGCAGCGCTTCCCGACGCGGCCCATCTTCGGCACCGCGATGACGCTGTTCTCGGCCGGCACGCTCCTCGCGGCGCTCGCCCCGGGCTTCGAGGTGCTCCTCGGCGCGCGCATCGTGCAGGCGACGGGCACGGCCATCATGATGCCGCTGCTCATGACCTCGCTCATGACGCTCGTCGCGCCGTCCGACCGCGGTCGCTTCATGGGGCGCGTGTCGATCGTGATGTCGGTCGCACCCGCCATCGGCCCGGCAATGTCCGGCCTGATCCTCAACTACTTCGGCTGGCGCTACATGTTCTGGTTCGTGCTGCCGTTCGCCGTGACGATGCTCGTCATCGGCCTGCGACGCGTCCGGAACATCGGTGAGACGCGCGTGTTCCCGATCGACGCAGTGTCGGTCGTGATCTCCGCGATCGGGTTCGGCGGGCTCGTCTACGGGCTGAGCCTCGTCGGCGGCGTGGTCAGCGGCAGGTCGCCGGGCGACGCGACGGCCATGTGGATCTCCCTGGCCGCGGGCGCGCTCGGCATCACCGCGTTCATCGTGCGGCAGGTCCTGCTCCAGCGGTCCGACCGCGCGCTGCTCGACCTGCGCACGTTCCGCACCCGCAACTTCGCCGTCTCGATCGCACTCATGGCCGTGATGATGGCCGCGCTGTTCGGCACGATCATCCTGCTGCCGATCTACCTGCAGGATGTCGCGGGCCTCGAGCCGCTCGCCACCGGCCTGCTCGTCCTGCCCGGCGGCTTGGTGATGGGCCTGCTCGGCCCGACCGTCGGCCGGTTGTACGACCGAGTCGGTCCCACGCCGCTGCTCGTGCCGGGCAGCATCGTGGTGAGCGCGGTGCTGTGGTCGCTCACGCTGGTGACCGAGTCGACGCCGCCGTGGATGATCCTGATCGCCCACGTCGCACTGTCGACCGCGCTCGCGTTCATGTTCACGCCGCTGTTCACGAGCGCGCTCGGGTCGGTCGAGCCGCACCTGTACTCGCACGCCTCGGCGACCGTGGGTACGCTGCAGCAGGTCGCCGGCGCCGCGGGCACCGCGCTGTTCATCACCGTCATGACGGCGACGGCCGCCTCGGCGCAGGCCGCCGGGACCGCCGAGATCGCCGCACAGGCCGCCGGCGTCCGGAACGCGTTCCTGGTCGGCGCGATCCTCTCGCTGTTCGCCATCGTCGGTTCGACGCTCGTGCGTCGGCCCGCCGACATGGCGAAGGGAGCGGCCGAGGGCGTCCCCGCCCACTGAACCACGCGCCTCGGAGGGCCGGCCGACGCGATCGCGTCGACCGGCCCTCCGTGGTCGTGTCGTCTGGTGTCGGCTCAGCCGCAGTTCGGGTGTCGGCTCAGCCGCAGTTCGGGCGGCAGGTGCGCTGCGAGAGCGCGTCGACCAGCACGGTGCCGAGGTCCTCGGGCTTGGAGGCCGAGTACGCGCCACCCTTGGTCGCCTCAGCGATCTTCTGCATCGCCTGGAGGTCGGTGTCGGGTCCGAAGCCGATCATGATCACTGCGACCGGCTTGGACGGATCGTCCATCTTCTTCAGCTCGCCGAGGAGCTGATCGAGGCTGATGCCGTCCTCGTCCTCGTTCTTGCCGTCGGTGATGACGAGGACCGAATTGACCTTGTCGGGGTCGTAGTCCTCGCGCACCTTCTTCACGGCGGCGAGCGTGGAGTCGTAGAGGCCGGTGGCGCCGCCGAGGCGCGAAGGCAGCGAGCCGATGATCTGCTGGATGCGCTGCGTGTGACCCGAGTCGGCGAGCGGCGCGATCGGCGCGAGGTCCTCGTAGTCGAGTTCGCCGTTGCGGGCGGTGGAGAAGATCCAGACGCCGAGCTCGGCCTCGCCCGAGAACTTCGACATGGCGCCGACGGCGGCCTGCTGGAAGATGTCGATGCGACGCAGTCCGTTGGCCGCCGGCTCCTCCATCGAGCCCGAGACGTCGATGACCGCGAGCATGCGCGATCGCAGCGTGAGCACCGACCAGGCGCGGAGGATCTCGATCTCGGCCGCGTGGTCGAGCTCGGTCTGCGCGCGGGGAGCGTTGCCGGCGACACCGGGCGCGTCGACCTCGCCGGTGCCGTCGGCCGCGCGGAAGCCGGCCTCGGCGAAGTGATCGCCGGCCTTCTGGAGGGCGGCCTCGAACGCGTCGAGCTGCTCGACGGCGCCGTCGCCGATGCGGACGAACGGGTAGTCGAGCGCGACCGTGCCCTCCTCGGGGTAGGCCGCGACGAGCGCCTGAGCCGAGCTGTCGCGGTTGTGCTCGACGACGCGCGACTCGCTCGTGAGCACGACGGTCGGCTGCTGCGCCGAGGAGAGGGTGGCCATCGCGGCATCCGCCGACGCCGGGATCGACTTGCTGAGGGCGATCATCGCGCCGGCGAACTGCCGCGGATCCTCGGTCGAGGACTGGCCCTTGAGCGCGAGCAGGCTCGCAAGGCTGGCTGCGGATGCCTCGGGGTCGGGGAGCAGGGCCGGAAGCTGCCCGCCGAGCACGCGCGCCCAGCTCACCGGTTCCTGGGCGATCTCCTGCGCGTCCGACGCCGACGCCGCGAAGACGACCGGCGAGCTGGCGATGGACGGCCCGACCTCGAGCTCGGGCTCGCCGAGTCCGAGGGACGTGGCCGTCGTGTTGGTTCGCTCGATCCACACCGACGAGTCGGGGATCCACGCGTCGGCCTCGAGCGTACCTGCGGCGAGTGCGGCCGTGGTGTCGGCGGCGTCCTGCGCGCGGACCTCGACATCGGCGCATTGCTTGGGGCTCGCACTGAAGTCGTCGGCGAGCTCGATGACCGCGGTGGCGATCGACGGGTCGGCGATCACCACGACGGGCTCGACCGTCTCGCATGCCGCCTCGTCGGCCGACGCGAACAGCGGATTCAGGTGCCCGCCGACCCACAGGTACACGCCGGAGGCGACGAGCCCGATGACGGCCACGCCGGCCGCGACGGACAGGATGAATCGGCGGCTCGGCGTCCTCGCCGGAGCCGCGACGCTGTGACGTCCCACGGACACTCCAAGTCGACCGACAGCGCCACGGCGTTGTCAATCCCAGTCTGAACGGGTTCCCCCGTTCAGGGGGAAGGTGCTGACAGTGTACGCAGAACGTGAGCGATCAGCGAACTCCGACCTGACAGCGAAACGACCGTTCCGGGCCGGTGGGGACGGGGATTAGGGTCGGAACATGGAGCCCGACCCGGTCCTCCGTCCCGGCCGAACCGGTCACGATCCTCCGGTATCGGAGGTGCGACGGTGAGCCGGTTCGCGGATCGCCGCGAGGCCGGTCGCCGACTCGCGGAGGCGCTCGGCGATCGCCGCTCGGCCGATCCCCTGGTCCTCGGCCTACCCCGCGGCGGGGTTCCGGTCGCCGATGAGGTCGCCCGTGCCCTCGACGCCCCGCTCGACGTCCTCGTGGTGCGGAAGCTGGGGCTCCCGAGACAGCCCGAGGTCGCGATGGGCGCCATCGGCGAAGAGGGGGCCGAGGTCGTCAACGACGACGTCGTGGGACTCGGCCGCGTCTCGCGCGAGGAATTCGCCGCGGTCGAACGTCGCGAGCGCGCCGAACTCGACGCCCGCGTCCGGAGGTTCCGGCACGACCGGCCCCCGCAGCCGCTCGACGGGCGGACCGTCGTGATCGTCGACGACGGCATCGCGACGGGTGCCACGGCCCGCGTGGCCTGCCGTGTGGCGCGCGAGCGGGGGGCGGCGCGCATCATCCTCGCCGTGCCGGTGGGGCCGCCGGACACGCTCGCGACGATCCCCGAGGCCGACGAGATCGTCGCCGTGAGCACGCCCTCGTCCTTCATGGCGGTCGGGATGCACTACGTCGACTTCCGGCAGACCGACGACGCCGAGGTGACCGCGATCCTCGATGAGGCGCAGCGTCGCATCGAGCGCTAAGCACAGCCGCGACCTTCCATGCAACCCCGTACCACCCCTCGCCCGTGTGCGGTTGAGTGGCCGTGGAATCGCGCTCCGGAGGTCCGGCGCGCGGAAAGGCGGTGGAACGTGGACACGAGCACCATCATCTGGATCATCGTGGGCGTGATCGTCCTCATCGCGGTGGTCGCCGTCATCGCGTGGTTCGCCACGTCGCGGCAGCGCAAGGAGGCCCAGCTCGAATCGCGCCGGCGCGACGCCGAGGAGCTCCGCGAGAAGGCCGCGGAGACCGATGCTGCCGCACGCGAGCGCGAGGTGAAGGCGATGCAGGCCGACGCGGCCGCCCGCCAGGCGCAGGCCGACGCCGAGCGCGCGAAGCTGGAGGCGGATCGGCTGGCGAGCACGAGCCAGGAGCACCGGAGCGATGCCGAGCGCCTCCGCGCCGAGCAGGCCGAACACGAGCAGCGCGCTGCCGCGGTCGATCCGGATGCCGTGAACGACGCCCGTACTGCCGAGGCCGCTCGTGATGCCGAGGCGCGTGACACCCAGGCCGCACCCCGTCCGACGACCGTCGAGGACCACGGCCGACCGGTCGCGGCGCCCGCGACGGACGAGCACGGCAACCCGCTCACCCACTCCTCGTCCGAACAGCGGCCGGCGGCACCGGCGCGCGGCCCGGTGGATGAGCACGGCAACCCCGTCGACACCTCGAACGGCGACGCACCGCGCCACTCCCGGGGCGTCTGAGTCGCCCTCCGGTCGCTGAGGCAGCGGGAGCCGGTCGGCCGCCCGCTACTTCAGCAGCCGGGAGCGCACGCGGTCGGCGAGCGGCTTGCCGCCGGTCTGGCAGGTCGGGCAGTACTGGAAGGTCGAGTCGTGGAACTCGACCTGGCGGATGGTGTCGCCGCAGACCGGACACGGTTCGCCCGTTCGGCCGTGCACGCGGAGGCGCCGGCGCTTGGCGTCCTTCAGTTCGGCGGCGGGCTTACCGGATGCCTCGTCGAGCGCCTCGCTGAGGGTGCCCCGCATCGCGGCGAAGAGTCGCGACACCTCGTCGTCGTCGAGCGTCGCGGCGAGCTTGTACGGCGACATCTTCGCGGCGTGCAGGATCTCGTCGGAGTACGCGTTGCCGATCCCGGCGAGCACCGACTGGTCGCGCAACAGGCCCTTCACCTGGGTGCGGCGGGCGGCGAGGATGCCGGCGAAGTCGCTTTCGGTGAACGTGTCGGCCATCGGGTCGGGTCCGAGTCGGGCGATGCCGGGCACCTCGGCCGGGTCGCGCACGACGTACACCGCGAGGGACTTCTTGGTGCCCGCCTCGGTGAGGTCGAATCCGGCGCCGTCGTCGAGTCGCACGCGCAGCGCGATCGGCGACTTGCCCGGGCGCAGCACGGTGGCGGGGATCTCGTCGTACCAGCGGAGCCAGCCGGCACGAGCGAGGTGGAAGACCAGGTGCAGCGACGGCTCGCCGGGCGCGGCATCCGTCGACGGACCCATCTCGAGGTCGATGAACTTGCCGTGCCGCGCGACCGATGCGATGGGGCGCGCCTCGATCGCATGCAGCGGCGGATCGAAGGTCTTCAGTGCCGCGATCGCAGCCACGCGGGCCGCGACGATGGCACGACCGACGGCGCGCTCACGCAGGAACTCGGCGAGCGCCTCGACCTCGGGCATCTCCGGCACGCGCCCATCGTCGCATCCGGCGCCGACATCCGCACCAGCGGATCACGCGCCTCCGGTTGCAGCGCCCCCGGCGTCCGCGGCCTCCTCGGTGATCGAGCGCAGGGCGTCGACCACTTCCGGCCGCAACTGCAGGCCCCGGACCGAATTGGCCGACGCCATGAGTCGCTCCAGCCAACGACGGTCCAGGCGTCGCTCCTCGTCGTTGTCGTAGGTGATGACGATGGGCATGGAGGGGTTGACGAGCACCTCCTCGTGCCGGCCGTCCGGCTGGGTCCACCCGAGGAGGATGGGCTCGTGTACGCGGAGCTTCGCGAGGATGACGGCGTGCACGTGGGCCAGCACGTCGTCGGGGAGTTCGACTCGCACGAGGCGGCCGAGGTGGAGCGATCCCACGTTCCGGGTCCTTTCGAGCAGGGGTGAAGGGCATGGCGAAGGGCAGGGCGGGGTGGCCGTTCGACCAGCGGGGTGAACGTGCATGCGTCGTCGGGTCAGGCCGTCGGCAGCTCCCCTGGGGGATGGCACGGTCGAACGCCGCGCACTGCCGACGGCCCGTCGCGGGCTTCGGGGACCCGCGCTCCCAGTGTCAAGGGGGAACGAATTTCGAGGCAGGGACTTGACACGAGCGAGCACTGCATGAGAAAAGGCGGACCGGCCGTAGGATCGCGATGTGGACCTCCGTCTCGCCCGCAGCGTGCTGCGACTCGATGCCGCACTCCCCCTCACCGCCGAGATGATCGAGCAGGCGTACGCGCACGAGGCGTGGGAACGCCATCCGTCCCGATATCCCGAGGGTGAGGCGCGGCAGGCCGCCGAGACCTGGGCGGGCACCCTCGCCGAGGCGCGCTCGAGCCTGCTCGGCACGATCTCCGCCGCACCGGCGGACGGCCCCTTCGCACCCGCCCCGCGCCGGAGTCTCCCGGCCGGGGCCATCATCGGCATCGTCGCCGGCGGCCTCGCCCTCATCGCCATGCTCGTGGTGGGCGGCGTCTTCGCCGTCGGCCTGGTCTCGGATTTGACCGCTTCGAACGGGCCGGCGCCGACCGCGGGCCAGCCGCAGGAGTCCGAGGGCGCGACCGCCGCTCCCTCCGATCCCGATGTCGACCGCGTCGAGGCATGGGAGACCGCCTTCACCTTCCCCGCGGCCCTCGAGTTCTACTCCGACGGTCGCTACGGCCACCTCTGCGGCGTGCAGTACGCCGAAGGGTGCTGGGAATCCGCGCTGTTCACCGAGGCCGATTGCGCCGAACTGGAGATCGAGCTCGGCTTCGCGAACAACCCGAAGGCGCTGTCGCCCGAGCGGTCGAGCACGGTGACCGAGAGCGACGTGGTCGCGTTCGATACCGTCCCGGTCGTGTTCGGCGACGACGACTTCGACTACGGATGGATCGAGGACGTGCGCTGCACGAGCAAGTGACCCGTCGCCTCGGCGGCGAGCCGACCTCGGCGCGCTGCTAGCCTGAGCCCGAGTGGGAGGTGCAGGCCCATGCCGCTCGCCCTGGAAGCCGGAGTCGCCACCGTCGGCGAAGTCATCGTGCCGATCGTCGTCGCACTCGTGACCGTGGCCGGCGCCATCCTCGTGCCGCGCCTGAATGCGGCCTCGGACGACCTCAAGCGGGCCGAGCAGCTGACCGCGATCCTCGCGGGCATGCCGGACTCGCCCGACCGCGACCTCGTCCGTGAGGTCCGGGACGACCACGCCTCCTCGTGGGCGCTTCGTGCGGCGGCCCCGACCCACCCGCGCCTGCGCGCGGCGGCGCAGGCCGCGTACTACGGCGGCCTCGGCGTGCTCCTCGTGAGCGCCGTCTCGCTCATCCTCGCGCCGGGCTACCAGTGGTGGTTCTGGGCGTGGTACCTCCTGGGCGCTGCGCTGCTCGCCGTCGGGGGGATCCTCGGGCATCGACGCTCGGTTCGCCGACGCGAGTGGATGAGCGAGGAACGCCGCCGTCGAGGCCTCCGGCCGCCGGTCGACGCCCGCCTGTTCCGCGCCGTCTCGAGCGAGGCCGAGCGGAGGCGCCACCGCGACGCGCCGACCGGCGACCGTCGGAGGAGCGCCGTCGATGCGACATCCGGCACCGACCGCCCCCGGGAACCGGGGAACTGAGTCGCCTCGAGCAGGCTTCGGACACCTCGAGGCCACACCACCTCGCCGCGCTCGTCCGATCCATGCCGTTCACGGCATGCTCACCCGCATAGTGTGGCCGGATGCTCCGACGACTCGTCTCGCGCGTCTACTGGGCCTGCAGCAGGTGGACCCTCGCGGGCGAGCCGGCGCCGGGCCGGCCCTCCGTCCTGATCGGCGCACCGCACACGTCGAATTGGGACTTCGTGCTCATGCTCGGCATCGCGTGGCGCTACGGGATCGACATCCGCTGGCTCGGCAAGGCCAGCCTGTTCCGCGGATGGCGCGGGCCGATCATGCGCGGGCTCGGCGGCATCCCCGTCGACCGCGCCGACCCCAGCCGCGTGGTCGCCGAGGTCGTCCGCCGCATCCGAGACGGCGAGGTGTTCGGCCTCGTCGTGACCCCCGACGGCACGCGCGGTGCGCACGAGTACTGGAAGTCGGGGTTCTACCGGATCGCCCGCGAGACCGGGCTTCCCGTCACGCTCGGCTTCGTGGACCGCACCACGATGACGACCGGCCTCGGCCCGACGTTCGAACTCAGCGGCGACGTCGCCGCCGACATGGACCGCATCCGCGCCTTCTACGCCGACAAGGCGGGGCTCCGCCCGCAGTTCCGGACGGAGCCGCGACTGCGCGACGAGACTGGAAGCGGCGCGGCGCCGGCCTGACGCCCTGGCTCACTCCTCGAGTCGGAAGCCGACCTTCAGCGTCACCTGGAAGTGCGCGACGTCGCCGTCGGCGACCACGCCGCGCGTCGAGAGCACCTCGAACCACTCGACGTGGCGTAGCGTCGCGGTGGCCCGCGAGATCGCATTGCGGATGGCGGTGTCCGTGCTGTCGGGCGAACTCCCGACGATCTCGGTGACGCGGTAGACGTGATCGGTCATGGCCCGTTCTCCCCACTCCCGCGCCATCGCGGGATGCCTCGACCCTAGCGGCGCGACGACGCGATCGACAGGCCCTCGCCTCAGTGCGATCGCGTCGCGGGACTCACTCGGTCGAGAAGTCGAGCTTCTCCTCGGCGACGGCGATCACCGACCACGTCCCGCCGTCGGCGTCGGTGAAGGCGTAGGCCGGGACGATCACCACGCTGCCGTCGGCCTGCCACTGCGTCGCGAGCCCGAGGCGGGCGTCCACGATCTCCACGTCGTTCACGGGCCACGACACGCTCTCACCGGAGGCCGGCGGCGCGGGCGGCTCGGTCGGCGCCACCCACTCCGGCGACGCGACGGCCACGTCTCCCTCGCGAACCGCCGCCGGCATCGCCGTCATCTGGGCGCTGAACCGCGGATCGGAGAGCCGCTCGAACGCCTCCTGTTCGCTGACGACGGGGTAGTCGCCGAGTTCCACGATCTCGGCCAGCAGGCCGTAGCCGCTGATCAGGCCCTGGTCGCCGACCTCGACGGTCCACGCCTGGTCGAGGCGCTGGCCGTCGACGACCGGCCACGCCTGAGCCGACCGGGTGACCGCCCCCTCCCACGTCTCGGTCGTGAACTCGAAGTCGGCCGGGTCGCGACCGGCGGCGATCACGAACGAACGGGCCGCGTCGATCGCCGCCTGTTCACCGGGGACCGCACCCGTGGGCTCGCATGCGTCGGTGCCGTCCTCGCACTTCCATGGGCTGAGGAGGGGGTTGTTGTACGAGAAGCCCAGGCTGCCGTCGAGCGAGACCCAGATCGCGGGGGCGGTGCCGTCCTGCGGCCCGACGATCCAGGCGCCATCCTTCAGCTCGGGCGTTCCCGGCACGCCGAGGGCCGCGGCGAGCGCGGCGACGGTCTCGGACGTGGACACGGCGCGGGCGTCGTACGCATAGGCGCCGGCCGTGCCGTCCGCGTCGGACAGCCCCGAGGCGTGGAAGCTGTTCCGACCCCACCCCCACGGCGCGATCATCGACTCGGTGCCGCCTGCCGACATGCGCCCGTCGGCGGCGCCGGCCCCGCCGGGCGTCGCCGGCATCGGCTCGGCGGCGCCCTGCTCGGTCGAACCCGCGCCGTCGGGCGCCGAGAGCGAGATGGGCGGTGCGGCGCCGCCGGCGAGGTTCGTCGCGCCGCCGGTCGTCGCGCCGATGCCGTAGCCCACCGCACCGACGACGGCGAGGGATGCCGCGACCGCCGCGATGGGGATCCAGCGCGGCCGCCGGCGCGCCCGTTCCGACCCCAGGTCGGTCACCGGCGCAGTGCCGGCCGGCGCATCCGCGGTCGCGCGGGCGACCACGTCGTCGGCGAACCCGTCACGGGGCTCGAGACCTGCGGCGGGGTCGGCGGCGCGCAGCCGCTCCAGCGGGTCGCGCCGGTCGTCGTCATTCATCTCGATCACCCTCCGTGAGGTCCGTCCCACCCATGCATGTGTGCCGGGCAGCCGCGACCTTGCACGTGGAACGGTTCTAGAACGACATCCGTTCGCCCCACGCCTCGCGGAGGCGCTTGCGCGCCCGCGACAGCGCGGCATCCGCACCGGACCGCGAGATCTCGAGCACCTGCGCGAGCTCCTCGCCGTCGAGGCCCTCCCAGGCGTGCAGCAGCAGGATGCGTCGGTCCCGCTCCCCCACGCTCATGAGCGCGCCGCGCAGCTCGGCGTCGAACATCGCGCTGAGCTCGGGGTCGTCGGCGACGCGGTCGGATCCCGCTTCGGGCACGTGCTCGACCGGGAGGTCGATGAGCTTGCGCCGATGGTTCGCGAGCGTGAAGCCCGCGGTGCGGTACAGCCATGGCAGCACGGCGTCGCGCGGCACGTCGTGGCGGCGGCGCCACGCGGTCGCGAACACGTCGGCGGCCAGGTCCTCCGCGTCCTGACGCGGGCCGCGGCGCGCGAAGTACTTGACGAGCGCCGTCGAGTGCTCGCGCACGAGGCCCGTGAACCACGCGAGGTCGTCGCTCGCGGCGGGCGGCTCGGCGCGATCGGGCATCGGCACCCCTCGGGTCGTCTCGGCGTCGGCGACGTCCGTGCTCGCGTTGCTCACGTCCTGCTTGTGTCGCGACTGGGGCGAGTCTTGCACGGGGCGACCGGAGAAGCGTGAACGCATGGCCGGAGATCGAGCCGGCGAGATGCCGCGAAACGCTGTTCCCCGTTGCGCGAACGACGATCCGCGTCATCTCGCGGTGCCGTCCGCCAACGACTACACGTTGAAGCGGAACTCCACCACGTCGCCGTCCTGCATGACGTAGTCCTTGCCCTCCATGCGGGCCTTGCCCTTCGCGCGGGCCTCGACGACCGAGCCCGTCTCGACGAGGTCGTCGAACGAGATGACCTCGGCCTTGATGAAGCCCTTCTCGAAGTCGGTGTGGATGACCCCGGCGGCCTGCGGCGCCTTCCAGCCCTTCCGGATGGTCCAGGCGCGCGACTCCTTGGGGCCGGCCGTGAGGTAGGTCTGCAGGCCGAGCGTGTCGAAGCCGACGCGCGCGAGCTGGTCGAGGCCCGACTCGTCCTGCCCGGTCGACGCGAGCAGCTCGGCCGCGTCGTCGGGGTCGAGGTCGATGAGCTCGGACTCGATCTTCGCGTCGAGGAACACGGCCTCGGCGGGGGCGACCAGCGCGGCGAGCTCGGCCTTCTTCGCGGCATCCGTCAGCACCGCCTCGTCGACGTTGAAGACGTAGATGAAGGGCTTCGCGGTGAGCAGCCCGAGCTCGGCGATGGGCGCGATGTCGACCTTCGACGCCGAGAGGGGCGTGCCCCTCTGCAGCTCCTCCTGCGCCTCCTTCGCGGCGGCGAGGACCGAGGGGTCGAGCTTCTTGCCCCTGACCTCCTTCTCGTAGCGCGTGATGGCGCGCTCGAGCGTCTCGAGGTCGGCGAGGATCAGCTCGGCGTTGATCGTCTCCATGTCGTTCTTCGGGTCGACGACGCCCTCGACGTGCACGACGTCGGAGTCCTCGAAGCCGCGCACGACCTGGGCGATCGCATCGGCCTCGCGGATGTTGGCGAGGAACTTGTTGCCGAGCCCCTCGCCCTCGGATGCGCCCTTCACGATGCCGGCGATGTCGACGAACGACACGGTCGCGGGCAGGATCCGCTCGGAGCCGAAGATGCCGGCGAGCGTCTCGAGCCGAGGGTCGGGCAGGTTCACCACGCCGATGTTGGGCTCGATCGTCGCGAAGGGGTAGTTCGCCGCGAGCACCGTGTTCTTGGTGAGGGCGTTGAAGAGGGTCGACTTGCCGACGTTGGGGAGGCCGACGATTCCGATGGTGAGTGCCACGGGCGTCCATCGTACCGGGCGTCCGCTGGGCGACGGATGTCGGCGCCCTCGCCTACTTTCGGAGGGTGACCGCTCCCCCGCTCAACGTCGTCGAGCACGGCTCCGGCGTGCCGCTCGTCGCCTTGCACGGCTTCCCCGTCGACCATCGCCTGATGAGCGGATGCCTCGAGCCGCTCTTCGAGGCGCACGAGCCGATCCGTCGCATCTATGCCGACCTGCCCGGCCTCGGCGCCTCGTCGGGCGACGGCGTCTCCAGCACGCGCGACGTGCTCGAGCGCGTCGACGCGTTCCTCGACGAGGTCGTGGGCGACGAACCGTTCCTGCTCGTGGGCGAGTCGTACGGCGGGTACCTGTCGCGCGCGCTCGCGCAGCGCCGGCGCGATCAGGTCATCGGACTCGCGCTCGTCTGCCCGTCGGTCGTGGCCGACGCGGCGGCGCGCACGCTGCCCGAGCGCGCGGTCCGCCGACCGGATGCGGGTCTCATCGCTCGTCTCGACCCGGCCGAGGCCGCCGACTTCACCGACCTCGCCGTCATCGAGTCGCAGGTCGTGCTCGAGCGGTTCCGGGCCGATGTCGCGCCCGGCCTCGCGGCGGGCGATCCGGCCGCGATCGCCCGCATCCGTGCCGACTACGCGCTCGACGAGCCGATCGAGCGCGGCACGCCGTTCACCGCACCGACCCTGATCGTCGCCGGCCGCCAGGACTCCGTCGTCGGCTACCGCGACCAGTGGCGGCTCGTCGAGCACTACCCGACGGCGACGTTCGCCGTCCTCGACGTGGCCGGGCACAACCTGCAGTTCGAGCGTCCGGCGCTGTTCGGCGCGCTCATGCGCGACTGGCTCGACCGGGTCGCCGACGAGCCGGCCGACTGACCGGCTGACCGGCACACCGTGTCCCCCGCCGCATCGGTGTCCGCCCTGATGCGGCCGCTGCCGTCGCCGCGTAGCGTCCACATCGCGAGCCGCCCCGTGGCTCCGCTCAGTGGACCCGGAAGGTGAACGGATGCTGCAGGCAGGACGCGTGATCGGCGAGGTCGCGCCGCCCGCGATGGTGGCCGTGCAGGCCGAGATGAAGCCCATCGTGGCGGCGCGGTCTGCGACCACGCTGGTCGTCCGGTTGACCCCGGATGCGCCGGGAGCGGCCGGCGCATCCGGCGCGACCGACGCGGCCGGCGCGGTCGACCCCGCGACCGATGCCGTCGCGGCGGTCGGGAGCCGTCCCGTGACCGTGACGGTGGTCCCCCGTGGGCTGCGGTTCCCGCTCGGGACCGCACGCACCCGCACGCTCCGGTTGCCGGCCTCCGGCACCGTCGAGGCCCGCTTCAAGCTCATCGCCGCGGATCGCGGTCCTGCGGAGGTCATGGTGATCGTGCGGCAGGACGTCGAGCTGCCGCTCGCCACCCTGCGGCTCACGACCGAGGTCGTGGACTCCGACGACCACGACCAGACGGGCGTCGCCCGCGTCGTGGCATCCGTCACCCGACCCGACCCGGCGGTCGCGTCGCGTCCCACCATCCGCATCGACGAGGAGCTCGTCGGCACCCGATCGACCTTGCACGCGGCCGTCTCGGTGGGCGGAGACACGCACCACTTCCGCGTGAAGCTCGGCGATGCGCTCCGTATCGCCGGCGACGTGCAGGCGGCGTTCGCCGGCTTCCGCGCCAGGCTCGCCGGGATGTCGCCGTCCGAACGCGCCGAGTCGATCGACCGCGGGCTGCGCGCGCTCGGCGCCGAGCTCGCCGACCGCGTGCTCGACCGGCAGGCGCGCGAACTGCTGTGGGCGCACCGCGACGAGCTCGACGGGATCGTCGTGCAGACGACCGCCGCACTCGACCTGCCCTGGGAGCTGCTGCTCGTGCGCGCGCCCGGCACGAAGGGCGACCCCGACGACCGATTCCTCGCCGACTACGGCGTGACGCGCTGGGTCGTCGGTGCGCCCCATCCGACCTCGATCCGCGTGCGGCGCACCCGAGCGCGGTACCTGTGCCCGCAGTACGCCGAGCCCGACCTCGCACTCTCGCGCACGTCGGCCGAGGGCGAAGCGGTCGCGCGCCGCTTCGGCGCGATCGCCGTCGAACCCGACGCGGCCTCCGGGCTCGCGGCCCTCATGTCAGGTGGCTTCGACCTGCTCCACTTCGCCGGGCACGCGCGATGGAGTCCGCGACCGGAGCACCGGCAGGAGGTGCTCCTCGGCGGATTCCGCCCGGACGACACCGGACTGGCCGCCCGGTACAGCGACGCCGACGCGCGCCGCGACCTGCGGAAGCGGCCCGAGTCCGAGACCTCGCCGCTCGTCGTGCTCAACGCCACCGACCTCGGTCGACTGCCCGCGGGTCGGACCTGTCGCACGGGGTTCGCCGAGGCGTTCCTCCGCGCTGGTGCGGGCGCCTTCGTGTGGCGGGGCTGGTCGCTCGACGACGACCCGGCGAGCCCGTTCGTCGAGGCGTTCTACGACGCGTTCGTCGAGGGGTCCACGATCGAGGAGGCCGCGAAGGCCGGCCGTACCGCGGCCAGGGAAGCCGGCGACCCGTCGGGACTCGCATTCGCGGTCTACGCGCACCCCGAGGCGCGGCTGCGCATCGAGTGACCGCTCCGCGGCGCCCGCTCAGCCGAGTCGCGCGCGGAAGCAGCGGGTGACGTACGGGATCGCGAGCTCCTCGGCGCCGGCCACGTCGGGATGGGTCGTGAGCAGCGTCTCGAGCGCGGCGATCACCGAGCGCTGCTCGGACGGCGGCGCGGTCAGGTAGTAGCTGCGCGACCGCACGAGGTCGAGGAACCTCGCGCGCGACATCCGCTCGACCCACTCGACCGAGTGCTCCTCGATGGGGCCGAACGGCCGGCCGACGCGGACGTAGTCCTGGAAGCTCGCCGAGGCGTCGTGCCGCTCATGCATGATCTCGCCGGCCTGCCGGAGCCACTCGACCGACGTGTCCCGGCTGTTCCACACGATGCCGAGCGTGCCGCCCGGGCGCAGCACGCGCGCGATCTCGGGCACCGCGCGCTCGGGCTGGAACCAGTGCCACGCCTGGCCGGCGACGACGGCGTCGACCGATGCATCCTCGACCGGGATGTCCTCGGCCGTGCCGAGGATGCGCGGCACGCCGGGAACCCGCACCTCGAGTTCCTCGAGCATCTCCTCGACCGGGTCGACCGCGATCACGTCGCGATCGAGCTCGATGAGCGCCTCGGTGAGCTTCCCGGTTCCGGCCCCCAGGTCGAGCACGCGCGTCGCGTCGCCCACCAACCACGCGACGGCCTCGATCGGGTACCCCGGCCGTGCCGCGCCGTACACGGATGCCGCGGCGCCGAACGAGCGCGCCGAGCGAACGGTCTCGGGGTCTGCGGGATCCCGCACGAGGCCGCCGTCATCGCCGGCGCGCTGCTCCACGGTGCCATTCCACGCCCGCACCGCGACATCCGTCAACCGTTCGACGACGCGCGGGACGACGCGCCCGGCGGTGTCGTGCCCGCGTGCGACGATCCCCACGTGCCCGTGAGCTTCACCGCGATCGACTTCGAGACCGCCAACTCCTCCCCCGCGTCGGCGTGCTCCGTCGGACTCGTGAAGGTCGTCGACGGGCGGGTGGTCGAGCGTGAGCACCGGTACATCCGTCCGCCGTTCCCGCACGACGACTTCGCGTACTGGAACGTGCGCATCCACGGGATCACGCGCGACATGGTCGCCGACGCCGGCGGATGGGAGGTGCACCTGCCGTTCCTACGGGAGTTCGCGGGCGACGACTGGCTCGTCGCGCACAACGCCGGGTTCGACATGGGCGTGATCGTGAAGACGACCGAGGTGCACGGGCTTCCCGTGCCCGACTTCCGCTACCTCTGCAGCCTGCAGGTGGCCCGGCGGACCTATCACCTCGAGTCGTACCGGCTCCCGTCGGCCGCGATGGCCGCCGGTTTCGAGGACTTCTCGCACCACGACGCACTCGCCGACGCCGAGGCCTGCGCGGCGATCGTCGTGCACGCGGCGAAGCGCCACGAGGCCGACGACCTCGCGCGCCTCGCGCACGTCACGCGCGTGCGGGTGGGTGCGATCGGCACCGTCGCGTCGGCCGCCGCGGCCGCGGCCGACGGCCCGATGGCGCTGCAGTAGCGGTCAACCCCCTCCCGCGGTCCACGCGGGTCGGCTTGGCTCGTTCCTGTCGAAGGGAGCAGGCATGACCGAGGCGACGAAGGATGCCGCGACGGACCGCTGGCCGGATGAGGCGCCGCCGCGACGCGCGATCGTGACCGGAGCCGACTCCGGCATCGGACGGGCCACCGCCGTCGCGCTCGCCGCCGCCGGCATGGACGTCGGCATCACGTACCACTCGGATGCCGCGGGCGCCGAGGAGACGGCCGACGAGGTGCGCGCGCACGGCCGACGCGCCGAGGTCGCCCGCCTCGACGCAGCCGACGCACCGGCGTGCGGCGACGTTGTGGACGAGCTGTGCGAGCGCCTCGGCGGCATCGACGTCTTCGTGAACAACGCCGGCACCGGGTCGTCCACGCCGTTCGCGGACCAGTCGTGGGACGAGTGGCGGCACGTCGTGGCGACCGACCTCGACGGACCGTTCGTGTGCCTGCAGCGCGCCGCGCGGCGGATGGTGGCCGCGGGCGGGGGCGGGCGCCTCATCGCCGTGACGAGCGTGCACGAGCATCAGCCGCGCGTCGGCTCGAGCGCCTACGACGCCGCGAAGCACGGGCTCGGCGGCCTAATGAAGACGATCGCTCTGGAGCTCGGAGAACACGGCATCACGGCGAACTGCGTCGCCCCCGGGGAGATCGCCACGCCGATGACGGACCAGGAGGACGAGGACCCGAGCACCAAGCGTCGCCCGGGCGTGCCGCTCGGTCGTCCGGGGGACGCACGCGAGATCGCGGCCGTCATCGCGTTCCTCGCCTCGCCCGAGGCGGCGTACGTGACCGGTGCCTCGTGGGTGGTCGACGGCGGGATGCTGCAGATGGGACCGCAGGCCGGCTCGCACCTCACCGACGACGAGTGGCGCCGGGGTTGACGCGATCGGCGCGGCTGCCGCGGAGATGTCGGGGGCCGCTGACACACTGACGGCATGGACCTCCTCCTCCTGCTCATCGGCCTCCTCGTCGGCGGCGTGATCGGCGCACTCGTCATGCACGTCGTCGCCTCGCGCAGGCCCGCCGACGGCGGTGCGGTCGCAGAGGACCCGGCCCTCGTCGAAGCGCGCCATGAGCGCGCGCTGCTCGAGCTCCGCGCCGCCGCCGACGCCGAACGCGCAGCGCTCCTCGCCGAGCAGCAGCAGGGGCAGGCGATGCTTCGTGCCGAGCTCGCCGCGGCCGAGGCCGCGGCGGCGGGGCTGCGCGAGCAACTCGAGCAGCAGGTGCAGCAGTACCGCGAGGCGCTCGACCAGCAGCGGCGCGACCAGGCCGAGCGCAGTGAGCGCGAGCGCCGCGAGAGTGCGGTGCTGCAGGCGCTCAGCCCCGTGCGCGAGACCCTGGCCACGATGCAGCGCAAGGTCTCCGAGCTCGAGCAGCAGCGCAGCGAGCAGTACGGCTCGCTCGCCGAGCAGCTCAAGCGCGCGCAGCTCTCCGACGCCGAACTGCGGGCCACGACCGAGTCGCTCGCGAGTGCACTGCGCAACAACAGCACGCGCGGTGTCTGGGGCGAGACGCAGCTGCGGCGCGTGGTCGAGGCGGCCGGCCTCGTCAAGCACGTCGACTTCGGCGAACAGCACCAGGTCGCGACCGAGCAGGGCCGCGGCCGGCCCGACCTCGTCGTCTACCTCCCCGGCGGCAAGTACATCCCCCTCGACTCGAAGGTGCCGCTCGAGCACTACCTCGAGGCCTCCGCCATCCCCGAGACGGCGATCGGCGAGCAGGGAGCCCGTCGGAAGGCGCTCATCGAGAAGCACGTCAAGGCGATGCGCTCGCACATCGACGCGCTCGGCAAGAAGGGGTACTGGCAGGGCTTGGAGTCGCCCGAGTTCGTCATCGCGTTCATCCCGAACGAGTCGCTGCTCTCGGCCGCGCTCGAGGCCGACGCGGTCCTGCTCAACTACGCGTTCGAGCGTCGCGTGGCGCTGGCGTCGCCCGTCAACCTGTTCGCGGTGCTGAAGACCATCGACTACGCCTGGCAGCAGCAGGCCGTCTCCGACGAGGCAAAGAAGCTGTTCGACCTCGGCAACCAGCTCTACCAGCGCATCGGCGTGCTGGCCGGCCACGCCGACTCGCTGCGCAAGGCGATCGAGCGCACCGTCGACAGCTACAACAAGTTCGCCAGCTCGCTCGAGTCCCGCGTGCTGGTCACGGCGCGGCAGTTCCCGGGCATCAACGAGACCAAGCTCTCACTCGTGGCCGAGCCGACACCGATCCACGAGTCGCCGCGCCGGCTGTCCGCGCCCGAGCTCACCGAGAGCGGCATCGCCCTCGAAGCGGGCGGCGCGCCGACCGCTCCCGCCGACGGCGCCACTGCCGAATCGGCGGCCGCAGGCGGCGTCGATGCCCCGGTCGAGCTCGCGATCGACAGCGAGTTCGATGGCGCCGACCTCGACCCGCACATCCGCTCCGCCTCGTCCTGAACGGTGGGCGTCGCCCCGGTCGTCTCGTCTCAGGCGGCGATGACCTGGCGACGGCGACCGCGCATCACATCTCGATGACGCTCAGCACGTTGCCGGAAGGATCGCGGAACCAGGCGATGTTCGGGCCGGGGTTCTCCTCCGAGCCGTGGGCGATCCCGCGCTCGTCGGTGCCGTACGCCCATCCTTCCGTATAGATCTTGGTCTCGACCCCGGCGGCGTTCAGCTCGTCGACGGCCTGCTCGATGTCCGCGACGACGAAGTTCAGGATGGTGAATCCGGCCGGCTCGTGATCGGGTTTCGGATACACGAAGACCGGCTGGCCGGACGGCAGCGTCAGGCGTAGCCCTCCCATCGCCTCATCGGCGACCGCGAGCCCGAGCTTCGATCCGTAGAACTCGCGTGCCGCCGCGATGTCATCGACGCTGAATCCGGGGAATGCATCCCGAATGGCCACCATCCGGTCCTCCTTCGCTCGGGCCCACACTCGCACGCGAGCGCAGCGATCGTCCAGCCCCCCGACGGTCGAGCACGGTCACTCCGGTCGCGGGTCGGCCGGACGCACGGCTGGAGAGCGCGGATGCGGCTCGTCCACCGGCGGAGCGAAGCCCGCGGCCGCCTCGCTCCCGGTCACCTGCGTCGCGTCGAGCATGCCATCGAGCGGGTGGGCGAGCTCGTCCTGGCCGAGCCGCGCCGCCGCCAGCGTGATCACCGCGAGCAGCGGCGGCACCAGGCCCGCGAGCAGGAACGCCGGCGCCAAGCCCAACCATTCGCCGACCGGTCCGGCGATCGCCATCGAGAGCGGCATCAGGGCGAGCGAGACGAAGAAGTCCAGGCTCGAGACGCGACCCAGCATGGCGGGCGGCACGCGGCGCTGCAGCAGCGTCCCCCAGACGACCGACGCGGCATCGAACAGGAACCCCACGATGAACGTCGCGACGACCATGACCCAGAGCCATGACGTCACGCCGATCACGGCGAGCGGAATGCAGCCGAAGCCCCACGCGAGGATCATGAGCGTGAGGTAGCGGCGCGGCAACCGGAAGCTCGCCACCAGCAGCGAACCGACCGCGCCGCCGATGCCGAAGGACGCGAGCACGAGGGCGAACTCGCCGGCACCGCCGCCCGTCTGGTCGCGCACGGCGAACGGGATCAGGACCTCGATCGGGCCGATCACCACGAGCACGAGCAGGATCGAGAAGGCGAGCGTCGCGAACAGCCATCGGGTCCGCAGCAGGTACGAGAAGCCGTCACGCAGGTCGACGAACATCTGGCGAACCGGATGCAGCTCGGACGCCTCGAGATCGCGGCGGACCGCCGTGGTGTGCATCAGGCCGAGGCCTGCGATCGCCACGACCTGCAGCACCGCGACGACGAGGAATGCGAGCCAGGGCGCCTGCACGGCGATCAGCACACTGGCGAGCGCGGGTCCGGCGGCGTTCTGCGCCACCGGCCGCAGCACGCCCTCCACGCCGTTCGCCGCCAGGAGCTGGTCGGCCGGGAGCAGCGCCGGCAGCCACGCCGAGTACGCCGGGTAGAAGAACCCGTCGGCGACGCCCAGCACGAACGAGAGGACCGCGAGATGCCAGACCTCGATGAGGCCGGCCAGCGCGAGCGCGCCCGCGATGCCGAACACGACGGAGCGCACCGCCTCGACCACGAGGAGGATGCGACGCTGGGGCACCCGGTCGGCGATCACCCCGCCGACGAGCACCGCCGCGACGAGCCCCAGACTCGCGCCCACGGCGACGATCGACAGGTCGATGGGCGATCCGCCGAGCTCGATCACCTGCCATGCCGCGGCGACGATCCACGCGCCCGCCGACAGGAGCGACGCCGAGAGCGCGACGACGAGCAGCCGGTACTGCCCGGAACCGAACGGGCGCAGCGCCCGCGGCATCCTCGTCGCGGTGGTCACTCGCCCAGTCTGGGGGAATCGGTGCCGTCCCGCGACCGGGTGGCCGTTGTCTCAGCGTTCGAGGATGCGCTTCAGCGCAGCGAGGTCCTTCCGATTGGCGCTTCGCATCGCCGTCGCCATGAACGGAGCCGCCGCACGGGAGAAGCCGGCCGGCTCGCCGCGGTTGCGCAAGGGTCATCCTGGTCGCGTCCTCGCCGACCCGCTCCCACGTGTACGTCGTCTCCATCGGGAACGGCCCCTGCGCGGTGCGCATCACCAGCCGCGATCCCGGCTCGAGCTCCACGATCTCGTAGGTGTACTCGAGGCGACGGCCGAGGAAGCGCGCGACGAACGCCAGCTTCGATCCGATGCGGATAGGGGCCTCGGTCCGCCAGTCGACCCGTTCGATGTTCTCGTACCATTCGGGCGCGTTCGAGGGGTCCGCCGCGTAGGCGGCCACGTCCGCCACCGGACGATCGATGACGATCTCGGTCACGACATCGACGCTCATCAGTCCTCCGAGATCATTCTCCCGCAACCTCGGCGGGGTGGGCCGCGTTCCGGGAGCGACTCAGCTCAGCGGTCGCCCTCGTCGAGCCACTTCTCGACGAGGTGGTCGGCGATGATGCGACGGATGGTTCCCGACTTGCCGCGCAGCACGATGCTCTCGGTGCGGATGATCGGTCCCTTCTTGCGGACGCCGTCGACGAGTTCGCCGTCGGTCACGCCGGTCGCGACGAAGAACGTGTTGTCGCTGCGCACGAGGTCGTCGAGCTCGTACACCTTGTCGCAGTCGAGCCCGGCGGCCTCGCCGCGCGCGCGCTCCTCGTCGTCCTTCGGGGCGAGCCGCCCCTGCATGAAGCCGCCCAGCGCCTTGATCGCACACGCCGTCGTGATGCCCTCGGGGCTTCCGCCGATGCCCACGCACATGTCGATGCGCGACTCGTAGCGAGCCGCGTTGATGCCGCCCGCGACGTCCCCGTCGCTGATCAGGCGCGTGCCGGCGCCCGCAGCGCGGATGTCGGCGATGAGTTGCTCGTGCCGCGGGCGGTTCAGCACCGCGACCCGCAGCTCCCCGACGTCCTTGCCCTTGGCCGCGGCCAGCGCGCGCAGATTCTCGCCGATGGGCTTGCGGATGTCGACGACGCCGATGCCCGCGGCATCCGTCACGATCTTGTCCATGTAGAACACGGATGACGCGTCGAGCATCGTGCCCCGGTCGGCGACCGCGATCACCGACAGCGCGTTCTGGCGGCCGGCGGCGGTCAGCGAGGTGCCGTCGATGGGGTCGACGGCGATGTCGCACGCCGGACCGCGTCCGTTGCCGACCTTCTCACCGTTGAACAGCATGGGCGCCTCGTCCTTCTCGCCCTCGCCGATGACCACGACGCCGTCGAAGTTCACCGTGCCGAGGAACGCCCGCATGGCGTCGACGGCCGCGCCGTCGGCGGCGAGCTTCTCGCCGCGACCGATCCACGGGTACGAGCGGATGGCGGCCGCCTCCGTCGCGCGCACCAGCTCGAGCGCGATGTTGCGATCGGGGTGCAGGTAGAGGCTTTCGGTATCGGTGCTCACCATCGAGGGGTCCTCCAGGCAGTCGTGGGATCGCCTACGAGCCTACTGAGCGGGTCGGCGCGCGGTTCGGCGATGGCGGCATTCCTCGGCGAAAGTTCCCCGGTTCTTAACGGATGTCGCGGAGCGGGCGCATCGCGCTCGCCCCGCATCACGTCGCGTCGACCGAGCCCGCTCGCCACGAGTCCCCGGGCGCGAGCCGCGACCCCGGTCCGAGGTCGCACGGCGTCACCGCGGTGAGGAACACGGCCGCCGGAGCGGCGCACAGCTCGTCGAGCCCGACGACCCGGTCGACGGGGATCCCCGCCTCCGCCAGGCGTTCGGCCTCGCGGGCCGACTGGGGTTCGAGGCGCGCCTGCATCCATCCGCCGAGCGCACGGACCGCCGCGGCGGTCAGGATCCCCTCGGGAGCACCGCCGATGCCGACGACGAGGTCGAGGCCGCCGTCGGCCCGTGCCGCTCGCAGGCAGCGCTCGACATCGCCGTGCACGAACCCCTCGACGGCAGCGCCCGCGTCCTCCGCGGCGCGCGCGAGCGCCGCATTGCGCGGCCGATCCTGCACGGCCACGCGCACCTCGGACACGGGCACGCCGCGCGCGGCGGCGATCGCCGCGACGGTCTCGCCGACCGGCGCGCCGACGCGCAGACCCGGCACCCGGCTGACGAGCTTGCGCATGTAGTGCGCCGGCCCGATGTCGAGGAACGCGCCCCGAGGCGCGACCGCCATGATCGCCATCGAGCCCGGCAGGCCGGCCGCGGCGAGGCTCGTTCCGTCGACGGGGTCGACGGCCAGGTCGATCGCCGGCCCGCGCCCGTTGCCGAACCGCTCGCCGAGGTGCAGCATGGGCGCCTCGTCCTTCTCGCCCTCGCCGACGACGACGCGTCCGTCGGCGGGGGCGTCGGCAAGCGCCGCGCGCATCGCGGCGACCGCCGCGGCGTCGACGGCCTCCCAGTCGCCGCTGCCCACGAACGGCAGCGCCGCGACCGCGGCCAGGCGCGTCGCCTCTGCGAGGGCCGCGGCGAGCGCGGGAGCGGCGGGTCGATGGGTCACGCGTCCATCGTGCCCGATCGGGCCGCGCCATCCGCCCGCACCAGCGCAGCCCGCACCTGAGGGCCGCTCGACACGTCGGTAGACTCATGCCAATCCACGAACTTCGAAGGAGCACGGCATGCCCATCGCAACCCCCGAGCAGTACGCGCAGATGCTCGACACCGCCAAGGCCCAGGGCTTCGCGTTCCCGGCCTTCAACGTCTCGAGCTCGCAGACCCTCAACGCGGTGCTGCAGGGTCTCGCCGAGGCCGGTTCCGACGGCATCATCCAGGTCACCACGGGCGGCGCCGACTACTTCGCCGGCCACACGGTGAAGGCGCGCGCCGCCGGTGCGCTCGCGTTCGCCAAGTTCGCGCACGAGGTCGCGAAGGCGTACCCGATCACGGTCGCGCTGCACACCGACCACTGCCCGAAGGACGCGCTCGACGGCTTCGTCTACCCGCTCATCGCCGCCTCCGAAGAGGAGGTCAAGGCCGGCCGCAACCCGATCTTCCAGTCGCACATGTGGGACGGCTCGGCCGTACCGCTCGACGAGAACCTCGAGATCGCGAAGGACATCCTCCCGAAGATCAAGAACATCAACGCCATCCTCGAGGTCGAGATCGGCGTCGTCGGCGGCGAGGAGGACGGCGTCCAGCACGAGGGCTCGAACGAGGCGCTCTACACCACGCTGAACGACGCGATCGCGGCCGTCGAGGCGCTCGGCCTCGGGGAGAACGGCCGCTACATGGCCGCGCTCACGTTCGGCAACGTGCACGGCGTCTACGCCCCCGGCAACGTCAAGCTCCGCCCGTCGCTGCTCAAGGAGATCCAGGACGGCCTCGCCGCCAAGTACGGCACCGGCGAGAAGCCGCTCGACCTGGTCTTCCACGGCGGCTCGGGCTCGACCGACGCCGAGATCGCCGAGGCGGTCTCGAACGGCGTCGTGAAGATGAACATCGACACCGACACGCAGTACGCGTTCACGCGCTCGATCGCCGGCTACATGTTCCAGAACTACGAGGGCGTGCTCAAGGTCGACGGATCCGTCGGCAACAAGAAGCAGTACGACCCGCGGGCCTGGGGCAAGGTCGCCGAGACCGCGATGGCCGCACGCGTCGGCGAGTCGACCCGGCAGCTCGGCTCGGCCGGCAAGTCGATCTCGGCGTAGGGCACCGGATGTCGCAGGACGAGGCCGCTCGGAACGAGACCCACGCGCAGCCGGCCGACGGTGTCGCGCCACCGCGTGACGAGCGGCCGCGTCCGCGCTACGGCGAGTACGCGCCCGAGGGCTGGTCGTGGCAGCCGCCGGCCGACGAGCGGGCGGATGCCGCGGCATCCGCCCCGCACCCGGCACCGCCGCCGCCCGCGGCGCCCGCGCCGAACGCGCCCGCCCCGCCCGTCCCGGTGGCGCCCGCTGCGCAGACGCGCAGCGCCGACCGGTTCTTCACGATCCTGCTGCTCGCGCTCGGCGCCCTGGGCGCCTGGAACACGTCGGTGAGCCTGCAGCAGCTGCCCGCCGCCATCCAGACGGTCTACACGCAGCAGGGGGTCGGCACCTACACGCCGCAGGAGTGGCTGCCGACGCTCGCGCTCGTCGGAACGGTGTTCATGCTCGCGCTGTATGCCGCGGTGCTCGGATGGTCCATCGTCCGGTTTCGCGCGCGGAAGGTCGCGTTCTGGGTGCCGATCGCCGGCGGCGTGGTCGCGCTGGTCGCGACCATCGTCCTGACCTCGATCGTGTTCATCACGGATCCCACGTTCCAGTCGTACCTCGAGGGCATGTCGGGCGTCTGACGCGACCTCGCGCGTGCCTCAGGGCGAGAACGACGTCAGCGCGCCGCTGAGGAAGCGCCACGCCCAGAACACGACGATCACGACGAACGCGACCACGGCGGCGCGCGAGACGCTGCGCGTGAGCCGGCGACCGGGTTCCGCGACGCCGGGTGGAGGTCGGAGCGGCGGGAGCGGCGGGACGAACGCGAGCGCGTTCTGCGATGCGTCGGGGGATGCCGCGGGTGTCGGGGTGGCGGCGGCGAGCATCGGCTCGGTGCTCGCGAGCCGATCGTCGCGCCATCGCGCCCACCGGGCGACCTTGTCGAGCAGCGCCCCGACGACCGAGAAGAGCCAGGCCCAGGTCGCAGGATCGAGCGTCGACACCTCGCGCCGGGTGTACAGGAACAGCCAGTCGTCGACGATCTCGACGTCGACCGCGGCCGCATGGTCGATGAACCGCGCCATGATGTCGGGCGTGAAGAGGTAGAGCGCGTCGCTCTCGTAGCCGACCGGCACGTGCAGTGCGAAGTAGTCGTCGAAGTCGCCCTCGAGGCTCAGGCGCTGGTCGCGATCGAACGTCGCGGGCAGGTTGGAGATGCCGAACAGGCCGTTGTTGTTCGTCGCATCGAGCACGATGTGCGGCAGCGGCGCATCCAGCTTCACGGCCACGTAGCCCCAGCGGTGCGTCGACCGATTCTTGCCCGAGCCGGTCGTGAACCGGTAGTTGCCGAACTCGACCGGCCGTGGTCGCTCGCCGCGCACGAGATCGGTCGCGACGCGATCCGTTCCCACCTGGAAGATCATGCCGGGCAGCACGGGATCGCGCCGATGCGGCTCGTACGACATGGCGTTCGCCCGCGCGAAGCGGTCGAGGCGGTACCAGCGCGTGGACGTGCCGAGGCCGCCGCGGGCCAGGCCGACGATTCCGAGCGCGACCACGCCGACCACGATCCCCACCGGCACGAAGGTGACCAGCGCGCCGCCGCCGGCCTGGGACGCCAGGCTCGCGATCGACGTCAGGATCGACCCGAAGACGCCCAGCACGACGAGCCCGACCACGACCGCGAACGCGATCGGGATGATCCGGAATCCGTCCGCTCCTCCGAAGAGGCCCGGAACGCGGCCGCTCGCTCGGAGCTCGCCGGCGAACTCGCGCACGGCGGCGCGGTCGACCGGCTCGATCAGCGGGCGCGCATCGAAGCCCCATCCGGCTCCGCCGATGCCCGCGCTCGGTTCGGGACCGTCACCCACCGGCTCGGCGGCCATCGACCGTCAGGAGGCCGAGGCGGCGCGGCTGCGCCCGCCGAGGGCCCGTGCGTCGCGGTTGCCCGAGAGGTCCTTGCGGAGTTCCTTCGGCAGCGAGAACATCAGGTCCTCCTCGGCGGTCTTCACCTCGGCGACCTCGCCGTAGCCGGCGTCCTCGAGCTCGAGGAGCACCTCCTTGACCAGCCCCTCGGGCACGGACGCGCCGCTCGTGACGCCGACGGTCGCGGCGCCCTCGAGCCATTCCTGCTGGATCTCGGTCGAGTAGTCGACGCGGTAGGCGCGTTTCGCGCCGTTCTCGAGCGCGACCTCGACGAGCCGCACGCTGTTCGACGAGTTCGCCGAGCCGACGACGATCACGACGTCGGCCTCGCGGGCGACCTTCTTGATCGCGACCTGGCGGTTCTGCGTGGCGTAGCAGATGTCGTCGGACGGCGGATCCTGCAGGTTCGGGAACCGCTCGCGGAGCCGGCGGACGGTCTCCATCGTCTCGTCGACCGAGAGGGTGGTCTGCGAGAGCCAGACGACCTTGTCGGGATCGCGCACCTCGATGTTCGGCACGTCGTCGGGACTGTTGACGAGCGTGACGTGGTCGGGCGCCTCGCCGGCCGTGCCCTCGACCTCTTCGTGGCCCTCGTGGCCGATGAGCAGGATCTCGAAGTCGTCGCGCGCGAACCGCACGGCCTCGCGGTGCACCTTGGTCACGAGGGGGCAGGTCGCGTCGATCGCGTGCAGGCCGCGGTCGGCCGCGGAGTTGACGACCGCGGGTGAGACGCCGTGCGCGCTGAAGACGACGTGCGCTCCCTCGGGGACCTCGTCGACCTCCTCGACGAACACGGCGCCCTGCTTCTCGAGCTCGGTCACGACGTGGATGTTGTGCACGATCTGCTTTCGCACGTAGACGGGCGCGCCGTAGTGCTCGAGCGCCTTCTCGACGGCGATGACGGCACGGTCGACGCCCGCGCAGTACCCGCGCGGGGCGGCCAGCAGGACCCTCTTGCGTCCGGGGACGGGGATATCCTTGAGCCGGCCTCGCACGCTCGGGATCCGAGGCATGCCGAGGTCGATCCGCGGGGCATCCGTCAAGCTCGTCACGGGTGCCATCCTACGCGGGCGCGAACGACGATCAGCTGGGAGGCGCATGGCTCAGGGCCCCACCACCCGAGAGACCCCGTGGTCGGTCTCGATGCTCTCGGGCAAGCTCAAGGAGTACCTCGACCGCCTCGGCACGGTGTGGATCGAGGGCGAGATCACGCAGTGGGGCGTGTCGGCCGGCAACGTCTACGGCAAGCTGAAGGACCTCGAGGCGGATGCCACGGTGTCGTTCTCGATCTGGTCGTCGACGCGCGCGAAGCTCACCGAGCAGTTCAAGGCGGGCGACCACGTCGTCGCACTCGTCAAGCCCAACTGGTGGGTCAAGGGCGGCTCGCTCACGATGCAGGTGTTCGACGTGCGCCACGTCGGCATCGGCGACCTCCTCGAGCGCGTCGAGCGCCTGCGCGTGCAGCTCGCCGCCGAGGGCCTGTTCGACTCCGCACGCAAGAAGGCGCTGCCGTTCCTGCCGCAGGTGATCGGCCTGGTCACCGGGCGCGATAGCGACGCCGAGAAGGACGTGGTGCGCAATGCGCGACTGCGCTGGCCTGCGGTCGAGTTCCGGATGGCGTACGCGGCCGTGCAGGGCGATCGCTGCGCTCCCGAGGTGGTCGCCGCCATGCGGCGGCTCGACGCCGACCCGCAGGTCGAGGTCATCATCGTGGCGCGCGGTGGCGGGGACTTCCAGAACCTGCTGGGCTTCAGCGACGAGCGCGTCGTGCGGGCCGCGTCCGCGGCATCCACCCCCATCGTGAGCGCGATCGGGCACGAGGCCGATCGCCCCCTGCTCGACGAGGTCGCCGACCTGCGTGCCTCGACGCCGACGGATGCCGCGAAGCGCGTGGTGCCCGACGTCGCCGAGGAACTCGTCCGCGTCGAGCAGGCGCGGGCCCGCGTCCGCATGCGCGTGACGACACTGGTCACCCACGAGATCGACCGGATCGGCCACCTGCGCACGCGCCCGGCGCTCGCCGACCCGACGTGGATCGTCGACCGCCGCGCCGAGGACGTGACGCGCTGGGTCGCCCGCGGCGCCGAGCTCGCCGACCGCGCGATCGAGCGCGCGGCGACCCGCACCGCCGAGCTGCGCTCGCAGCTCCGGGCCCTGTCCCCGCTCGCCACGCTCGAGCGGGGTTACGCGATCGTGCAGCGCGAGCACGACGGCGTGCTCACGCGCCCCGACCAGGCGCCCGACGGCACGGCGCTGCGCATCACACTGGCAGAGGGCCGCCTGGCGGCGACCTCACGGGGTGCTGTCGGCGACGCCGAATAGAATGCCCTCCATGCCCACCACTCCCCCGGATGTCGCCGAGCTCAGCTACGAGCAGGCGCGCGACGAGCTCGTGCGCGTCGTCGCCGAGCTCGAGCAGGGTTCGGCCACGCTCGAGCAGTCCCTCGCGCTGTGGGAACGCGGCGAGGCGCTGGCCCAGCGCTGCGAGGAGTGGCTGCTCGGGGCGAAGGCCCGGCTCGACGCCGCACGTGCCGGCGCGGCGCGCGCCGCCGCGACCGACGGCGGCGACGCTTGATGGCCCGCCGCGAGGGGCGCGTGGTCGCCGAGCTCGGTCGCCCGGAGACGCCAGAAGAGACGGCGGCCCGCAAGGCCCAGGACTCCCGCAATCACCGGCAGCGGCAGAACGTGCGCAACCTGGTCGGGGCGCTCGTGGCGAGCCTCGCCGTCGTCGCCGTGATCGTGCTCATCGTGCCGCGCAGCGACACCCCGATCGAGCGCGACGTCGACGTGGCCGCCGTCGCCGCGCAGGCCCAGGTCGGCGTCGAGGAGGAGCTCGCGGTTCCCGAGCTGCCCGAGGGCTGGCGATCCAACGACGCCTCGCTGCGCCAGCGCGAGGCCGACGGCGTCACCGCCTGGTACGCGGGCTACCTCACCCCGGGCGACGAGTACGTCGGCATGTACCAGGGCTTCGCCGCGAACCCCACGTGGACCGCCGAGCTGCTCGCGAACACGATCGCCACCGGAGTCGTCACGATCGACGGCGTCGAGTGGACCGTCTACGACAACCGCGACACCGACGCCGACGTCGGCAATGCGCGATACGGTCTCGTGACCGAGGCGGGCGAGAGCACGTTCGTGCTGCTTGGCACCGCCGACCCCGACGAGTTCGACACCCTGGCGCGGGCGATCGTCCCCGCCATCGACGCGCAGCGCTGAGAGGAGACGGCCGTGAGCCAGTCCGCCCCCGCACGACCGACCACGCCCGCAGAGACCTGGCGCGAGTTGCGCGCCGGCAACGCCCGATTCACCGCCGGCACCCCGCAGCATCCGCGGCAGGATGTCGACCGCCGCACCGAGCTGGCGAACCACCAGCGCCCCCTCGTGGCGATCTTCGGCTGCAGCGACTCGCGCCTCGCCGCCGAGATCATCTTCGACGTGGGGCTGGGCGACGCGTTCGTCGTGCGGAACGCCGGCCAGGTGATCTCCGACTCGGTGCTCGGTTCGCTCGAGTACGCGGTGGGCGTGCTCGGCGTCCCCCTCATCCTGGTGCTCGGGCACGACCACTGCGGCGCCGTGCGCGCCGCGATCGACTCCCAAGGCGCCGAGCCCGACCCGCTGCCCGCGCACATCTCCTCGCTCGTCGACCGGATCGTTCCCGCCGTGCGGCGCGTCGCGGGCACCGCCGAAGGCCCGATCGACACCGAGTCGATCGACGCCGGCTACGTCGGACGCGAGCACCTGCGCGACACCGTGGCCGAGCTCGTCGAGCGCTCCGAGCTGATCAGCGATGCGATCGCAGCGGGTACGCTGGCTGTCGTCGGCGCGAACTACCGACTGCTCGAGGGTCGCGCCGAGACCGACATCGCAGTCGGTCGCATCTGAAGCCGACGGCGGCATCCGCCCGCTGCGCGCGCATCGCAATCGAAGGGGAACATACCGTGGTGGACAACGCCGCCGACTACCGGATCGAACACGACACGATGGGCGAGGTGCGGGTCCCCGCGTCGGCCCTGTACCGCGCGCAGACGCAGCGAGCCGTCGAGAACTTCCCGATCTCCGGCAAGGGGCTCGAGCCGGCGCAGGTCGCCGCGCTCGCGCGCATCAAGAAGTCCGCCGCGCTCGCCAACGCCCGGCTCGGCGTGCTCGACGAGAAGATCGCCCAGGCGATCGCCGACGCGGCCGACCAGGTCATCGACGGCCGGGTCGACATCGCCGCGCACTTCCCGATCGACGTCTACCAGACCGGTTCGGGCACCTCCTCGAACATGAACATGAACGAGGTGCTGGCCTCGCTCGCCACCGAGCAGCTCGGCAGCCCGGTGCATCCCAACGACCACGTCAACGCGTCGCAGTCGTCCAACGACGTGTTCCCGACCTCGGTGCACATCGCGGTCACCGCCGCCCTCATCGACGAACTGATCCCGGCGCTCGACCACCTCGCGGTCGCGCTCGAGGCGAAGGCCGAGGCGTGGTCCGACGTGGTCAAGGCGGGCCGCACCCACCTCATGGATGCCACGCCGGTCACGCTCGGCCAGGAGTTCGGCGGCTACGCCCGGCAGATCCGCCTCGGCATCGACCGCGTGCAGTCGGCGCTCCCGCGCGTCGCCGAGGTGCCCCTCGGCGGCACGGCCGTCGGCACGGGCATCAACACGCCCGCCGGCTTCCCTCAGCTCGTCATCGAGCTCCTCCAGCAGGAGACCGAGCTGCCCATCACCGAGGCGGCCGACCACTTCGAGGCGCAGGCCAACCGCGACGGCCTCGTCGAGGCGTCCGGCGCCCTGCGCACCATCGCGGTCAGCCTGACGAAGATCTGCAACGACCTGCGCTGGATGGGCTCGGGCCCCAACACCGGCCTCGGCGAGCTGTACATCCCCGACCTCCAGCCCGGATCCTCGATCATGCCCGGCAAGGTCAACCCCGTCGTCCCCGAGGCCGTGCTCATGGTCGCCGCGCGCGTCGTCGGCAACGACGCGACGATCGCCTGGGCGGGCGCGTCCGGCTCGTTCGAGCTCAACGTGCAGATCCCCGTGATGGGCACCGCGCTGCTCGAGTCGATCCGCCTGCTCGCCAACTCGGTCCGCGTCCTCGCCGACAAGACCGTCGAGGGCCTCGAGGCCAACGAGGAGCGCACGTCCGCCCTCGCCGGCATGTCGCCGTCGATCGTGACGCCGCTGAACAAGATCATCGGCTACGAGGCCGCCGCGAAGATCGCCAAGCACTCGGTGGCCAAGGGCATCACGGTGCGCGAGGCCGTGATCGACCTCGGCCACGTCGAGCGCGGCGACCTCACCGAGGAGCAGCTCGACGAGGCGCTTCACCTGCTGTCGATGACGCGTCCGCCGCAGGCGAAGTAGTCCGACGTACGACGGCCCCGGAGCTCGCGCTGCGGGGCCGTCGTCGCGTACGGACTACGCCAGCTCGTTGCCGTCGAGCATCTCGGAGACGAGCGCGGCGATCGCCGAGCGCTCGGAGCGGGTCAGCGTGACGTGTGCGAAGAGGGGGTGCCCCTTCAGCGTCTCGATCACGCTCGCGACGCCGTCGTGCCGGCCGACGCGCAGGTTGTCGCGCTGTGCGACGTCGTGCGTCAGCACGACGCGCGAGTTCTGCCCGACGCGGCTGAGCACCGTGAGCAGCACGTTGCGTTCGAGCGACTGCGCCTCGTCGACGATCACGAACGCGTCGTGGAGCGACCGGCCGCGGATGTGCGTGAGCGGCAGCACCTCGAGGATGCCGCGATCGATGACCTCGTCGAGCACGTTGTCGGACACGAGCGCGCCGAGCGTGTCGAAGACCGCCTGCGCCCAGGGGTTCATCTTCTCGCCCTGGTCGCCGGGGAGGAACCCGAGCTCCTGCCCGCCCACCGCGTAGAGCGGCCGGAACACCATGATCTTCTTGTGCTGCTGGCGCTCGAGCACGGCCTCGAGTCCGGCGCAGAGCGCGAGCGCCGACTTGCCGGTGCCGGCGCGGCCGCCGAGCGAGAGGATCCCGATCTCGGGGTCGAGCAGCAGGTCGATCGCGAGCCGCTGCTCGGCCGAGCGACCGTGCACGCCGAAGACCTCGCGATCGCCGCGCACGAGCCGCACCTCGCGCTCGCCCACGACGCGTCCGAGTGCCGAGCCGCGCTCGGAGTGGATCACGAGCCCGGTGTTGACCGGCATGCCCTGGACCCCGTCGGTCATGAGCGAATCGTGCTCGTACAGCTTGGCCATGTCGTTGGAGCCGAGCGCGAGCTCGGCCATGCCCGTCCAGCCGGAGTCGACGGCCAGTTCGGCGCGGTACTCCTGGGCGTCGAGGCCGACCGAGGCCGCCTTGATCCGCAGCGGAAGGTCCTTCGAGACGACGGTGACCTCGAGGCCGTCATTGGCCAGGTTGAGGGCGCAGGCGAGGATCCGCGAATCGTTGTCGGCCAACTGCAGCCCGCTGGGCAGGACCGACAGGCTCGAGTGGTTGAGCTCGACCCGGAGCGATCCGCCCTCGCCGACGGGGATCGGGAAGTCGAGCCGCTCGTGCTCGACGCGGAGGTCGTCGAGCAGACGGAGCGCGGCGCGCGCGAAGTACCCGATCTCGGGATCGTTTCGCTTGGCCTCCAGCTCGGTGATCACGACGACCGGCAGGACCACGGGGTGCTCGGCGAATCGGAACAGCGCACGCGGGTCGGACAGCAGCACCGACGTGTCGAGCACGTAGGTGCGCTCGGCCTGCGCGGCAGCCCCCGGGGTCGCGTCGGAGGGCCGCGTGCGGCGCTCCTTCGACTCGACCGGACCGAGGGGCTTGGTGGGTTCGACAGAGGTCACGACCGCTCCTGCCCCGAGCTCTCGCTCGGCTCTCGCGCCGGCGGGCGATCCCTCCACGAGCGGTTCACGAGCCGACTCGACCGGGCGCCTTGCCCGATGCCTCGACGGTACGTCCGACGGGCGACATCGGAAGCGCGACACGCGGCGCGACATCCGCCGTTCATGAAGTCGACGCGACACCGCGCGGGAGGTCAGTACGTCGCGGCCGTGTTGAACGAGACGAACGCGCCGCGCAGCATCTCGACGGTGTCCTCGGAGAGCACGGCGTGCACGCTGAGCCGCACGGTGCCGAGCCGCGTCGTCGCGGTGACGCCGTGGTTGTGCAGCGACGCGGTGAGCACGGTGACGTGCTCGGGCTCGGGCTCGAGCACCACGATGCCGGCGCGCTCGCGCTCGTCGCGCGAGGACGCCACCGGGATCGCGAACTCGTCGGCGAGTTCGATGACCCGGCTGACGTTCTCTGCGACGCGGGCGTTCACCTCGGGGACGCCGACTCCGGCGAGCTCCTCGAGCGCTGCGGCGAAGCGCGCCTGCGCGATCGGGTCGGGGTTGGACACGCGATACGCCCGAGCGCCGGCCGCGGGGGGCGGCACCTCGTCCCACACCTCGTCGTCCTCGGTACCGGTATAGCCCGAGAACACGGGCGTGAGCCGCTCGAGCGCGCGCTCGGAGAGGACCATCACACCGGTGCCCCATCCGGCGCGGCACCACTTCTGGCCGCCCGTCACGACGACGTCGGCGAGGTCCCACGGGGCGTCGACGATGCCGAAGCCCTGGATCGCGTCGACGATCAGCAGCCGATCGCCGATGACCTGCCGGATCCCCTCGAGGTCGCAGAGGTAGCCCGTGCGGGAGTCCACGAGGCTCACCGCGACGGCGGCGACGTTGGCCTCGAGTTGCTCGCGGATCTGGCCCGGTGTCACCTTGCCGTGATCGGTCTCGAGCCACGCGGGCTGCACCGAGTGCAGCGCCTCGTTGGCCCGCACGGCCGCGATGGGCACGCTCGGGAACTCGCCCGGCGAGAGCAGCACCGCGCCCGTGAGCCCGAACATGGCGTGCATGAGCCCGGTGGAGGTGTTGGGGATCGACACGATCCGCTCGGCGGGCGTGCCGGTGAGGGCGGATGCCGCGGCCCGCACGCGCACGTCCTGCTCGCGGAACGCCTCCATGCTGCCGTATCGCGCACGCTCGAGGACCTGCGTGAACGCCAGGGTCTCCTCGGCGGCGACGCGCGCGAGCGGTCCGACGCGGGCGTAGTCGAGGTAGCCCGGTTCCTCGCCGAAGCCGGCCGCGTACTCGTCGATGGTCACGGTCGCCATCATGGCAGAACGGCGGACGGCCGCGCGTGGATCAGCCGCCGAACCGCCGATGCCGCATGGTGTAGTCGCGGATGGCGCGGAGGAAGTCGACCTCGCGCAGGTCGGGCCCGAGCGCCTCGACGAAGTAGAACTCGCTGTGCGCGGCCTGCCACAGCATGAAGTCGCTGAGGCGCTGCTCGCCCGAGGTGCGGATCACGAGATCGGGGTCGGGCTGGCCGCCGGTGTAGAGGTGCTCGCCGATGAGCTCGGGCGTGAGCCGTTCGGCGAGGTCCTCGAGGCTGCGTCCCTCGGCGTGATGCGCGGCGACGATCGAGCGCATGGCGTCGGTGATCTCCTTGCGTCCGCCGTAGCCGACCGCCAGGTTCACGTGGAGCCCGCGCTTGCCCGCCGTGCGCTGTTCGGCGGCATCCAGCGCCGCCACCAGCGGTTCGGGCAGCCCGGCGTCGGAGCCGACATGCTGCACGCGCCAGTCGCGGTAGTGGCTGAGCTCCTCGGCGAGGTCGGCGATGATCTCGATGAGGTCGGAGAGCTCGTCGTTCGTGCGGTTGACGAGGTTGTCGCTGGAGAGCAGGTAGAGCGTGACGACCTTGATGCCGAGGTCGTCGCACCATTCGAGGAACTCGCGCATCTTCGCGGCTCCGGCACGGTGGCCGTGCGCGGCCGACTCGTAGCCGAGCTGCCTGGCCCAGCGGCGATTGCCGTCGATGATCATCGCGACGTGGTGCGGGATCTCGGCCTCGTCGAGTTCGCGCCGGAGCCGGTTCTGGTAGAGCCGGTAGAGGAAGCCGCGACCGGAGTGATGATCGCTCGTCTGCACCCGACTACGCTACCCCTCCGCGGCCCGACGGCTCACAGCAAGCCGTGATGCTGGCCGTCCTACGCTTGGCCCATGAGCGCGCATGAGCCCGAGGACGTGGCCGAGCACCTGACCAGGCCGGCGTCGGAGCTCGATGCATCCGATGCGGCCGTCGCGGTCGACGAGCGGCGCGGGCCCGACCTGCCCAACCTGCCGCTCATCGACGCCTCGCCGGAGCATCCCGAGGACCTCAAGCCGACGTGGCGCGGATGGATCCACGCCGGCACCTTCCCCCTGACGATCGCGGCGGGCGTCGTGCTCATCGCGCTGGCCGAGGGACCCTGGGCGAAGTGGGCGTCGGCGGTGTTCACGCTCACGTCGATGCTGCTGTTCGGCAACTCGGCGCTGTACCACCGGTTCGACTGGAAGCCGCGCACGAAGGTGATCCTCAAGCGGATCGACCACGCGAACATCTTCCTGCTCATCGCGGGTACCTACACCCCGCTGTCGATCCTCGCCCTCCCGCCCGACAAGGGCTTCGTGCTGCTCGCGATCGTCTGGGGCGGGGCGTTGCTCGGCATCGGCTTCCGCGTGTTCTGGATCACCGCGCCGCGCTGGCTGTACGTGCCGATCTACCTGCTGCTGGGCTGGGCGGCCGTCATGTACCTCGGCGACCTGCTGGCCGCGAGCGTCGCGATGATGGTGCTCGTCATCGTCGGCGGCGTGCTCTACACGATCGGCGCGGTCGTCTACGGCCTCAAGCGACCGAACCCGTGGCCCGGCCACTTCGGGTTCCACGAGATCTTCCACGTGTGCACGGTGCTCGCGTTCATGTGCCACTGGACGGCCACGCTGCTGATCGCGCTCGAACCGGCCTACCACGGCTGACGCGCGGCCGGCCGCCGAGCCGGGCTACTCGGGCTTCGAGGGCGGGGTGTCGGATGCCGCGCCATCCGTCGGCCCGGCGCCGTCGCCGAGTTCGTCGCCCGAACCGATCCCGGCGGCCGCGCGCTCCTCGGCGTCGAGCCGCTCGCGCGCCTCGGCGCGGTAGTTGACCCGGCGGATGCGGCGCACCATGTCGAGCACGAGCAGCAGCACGACCGCCATCACGAGGAACGTGATCACGAATCCCTCGACGCCGGGCGTGACGTCGTTCGGATCGAACTCCTCCTCGGCCGCGACGGCGAGGAGCGGCGCGAAGGCGGGCACGACGAGCATCGGATTCCCTTCAGGGGGCGGGGTTAGGCTGGATGCCAAGCCTAGACGATCGAGCCGGGAAGGAGCCGGGCGGTGCCCCAACGCGAGTCCGCCGACGCGGCGGCCGAGGACGCCGTGCTCGACGGCACCCCGGCACGGGCCGACGGCCGACCCGCGGCATCCGCCCTCGCCGACCGCTACGGTCGCACCACCGGCCGACGTCGTCGCGAGCGGCTCCTGCTCGCCGGTGCCGCCGCAGCGTTCGCGGTGGTGCTCGTCGCGTGGGTCGTGTGGGCCGGCCTCGACGGCAGCCGCCCGCAGGTGCAGGCGACCGACCTGGGTCACCGCCTGCTCGACGATCGCGCGGTCGAGGTCACCTGGCGCCTCTCCGCTCCGGTCGACACCGACGCCGCCTGCATCGTGAAGGCGCTGAACGAGGACTTCACGGTCGTGGGCTGGAAGGTCGTCGAGATCCCCGCGTCCGACCGGCCCCTCCGCTCCTTCACCGAGCGCGTGCGTACTGCACAGCAGGCCAACACGGGTTTGGTGGACCACTGCTGGCTGCTCTAGAATGGGAAATTCGCCCCGGCAGCCGCTGGGGCGTCACGTATATTCACGGGAGTGTGCACCATGGCGCAGGACGCCACCGCGACCACCTGGCTCACCCAGGAGGCCTACGACCGGCTCGCCGCCGAGCTCGAGCACCTCTCCACCACCGGCCGGGAAGAGATCGCGAAGCGCATCGAGGCCGCGCGTGAGGAGGGCGACCTCAAGGAGAACGGCGGCTACCACGCCGCGAAGGACGAGCAGGGCAAGCAGGAGGCCCGCATTCGCCAGCTGACCGACCTGCTGCGCGTCGCCGAGGTGGGCGAGGCTCCGGCGTCGAACGGCGTGGTCGAGTCCGGCACCGTCATCACCGCGATCGTCGCCGGCGACGAGGAGCGATTCCTGATCGGCAGCCGCGAGATCGCGGGCGACTCCGAGCTCGACGTGTTCAGCGAGCAGTCGCCGCTCGGTGCCGCCATCCTCGGGCTCAAGGTCGGCGAGAAGACCAGCTACACCGCGCCCAACGGCCGCGAGATCGCGGTCGAGGTCACGGGCGTCGAGACCTGGAGCGGCCAGTGACCCGCTGACCCCTCGACGTGCGAACGGCCCCTCCTCGGAGGGGCCGTTCGTCATTCCTCGATGATCTGGGGTTCGTAGCCCGCGCGCCGCAGCAGCTCGATCAGCTGGTCGGCATGCCGAGGGCCTCGCGTCTCGACCGAGAGCTGCAGCGCGACCTCGGAGATCTGCATGCCCGCGCCATGCCGCGTGTGCAGCACCTCGACGACGTTCGCGTTCGCCTCGGCGACGAGCTCGGCGATGCGCGCGAGCTGGCCCGGCCGGTCGGGCAGGCCGATCCGGAGGGTGAGGTACCGGTCGGATGCCGCGAGGCCGTGCGCGATCACGCGCTGCATGAGCAGCGGGTCGATGTTGCCGCCCGACAGCAGCGCCACGATCGGTCCGTCGGAGCGCACCTTGCCGGTCATGAGCGCGGCGACGCCGACGGCGCCGGCGGGTTCGACGACGAGCTTCGCGCGCTCGAGCAGGACCAGCAGCGCGCGGGCGATGTCGTCTTCCGTGACGGTGACGATCTCGTCGATGGTCTCGCGGATGATCGCGAAGTTGAGCTCGCCGGGCCGGTACACCGCGATGCCGTCGGCGATCGTCGGCACGACGGGCACCGACGTCGGCGCTCCGGCCGCGATCGACGGCGGGTACGGCGCGGCGTTCTCGGCCTGCACGCCGATGACCCGGATCGTGCGGCCGAGCCGCGCCGCCTCGAGCTTCGCCGCGCTGGCGACGCCGGCTGCGAGCCCGCCGCCGCCGATGGGGACGACGATGGTCGCGACATCCGGCGCCTGCTCGAGGATCTCGAGCCCCAGCGTGCCCTGCCCGGCGACCACGTCGGGGTGGTCGAAGGGTGGGATGATCGTCGCGCCCGTCTCGGCCGCGAACTCGGCGGCCGCCTCGAGCGTCTCGCCGATGGAGTCGCCGCGCAGCAGCACGTCGGCGCCGTACGCCCGGGTCGCCTCGAGCTTGGGCAGGGCGACGCCCACCGGCATGAAGATCGTGGCGCGGATCCCGAGCTCGCGCGCCGCGAACGCCACGCCCTGCGCGTGGTTGCCCGCCGAGGCGGCGACGACGCCACGAACCCGCTCGTCGGGCGAGAGCGCCGAGAGCCGGTTGTAGGCCCCGCGCAGCTTGTACGATCCGGTGCGTTGCAGGTTCTCGCACTTCAGGTGCACCGGCACGCCCTCGAGCCGGCCGAGGAACCGGGAGGTCTCCATGGGCGTGCGGCGCGCGACGGGCGCGACGGTCTGCTGCGCGCGCCGGAACGCGGCGAGGTCGGGGCCGGGCCAGGCCGGCGCGTCGGAGCCCGGGGCGATCGCGTCCGCCCGGGCGTCGAGGGCGTGGTTCATGTCACCGTCCGTATCCGGGGCGCTGGGGTACCGTGCGCCAGAGGGGGGAATGGGTCTCGGCGGGCAGGGGTGGAGCGGCCTGCTTCCACGTGCCGCCGGAGATGTAGAGGATCATCACGTTGCCGACCGCGGCGATGGGCACCGCGAACAGCGCGCCGGGGATGCCCGCCAGGAGCGACCCGGTCGTCACCGCGATGACGACGCCGAGCGGATGCACCTTCACCGCGGTGCCCATGATGAGCGGCTGCAGGATGTGACCCTCGACCTGCTGCACGAGCAGGACGACGCCGAGCATCGCGAGCGCGATGCCCCAGCCGTTGTAGACGAGCGCGACGAACACCGCAAGTGCCCCGGTGACGACCGCACCCACGATCGGGACGAAGGAGCCGAGGAAGACGAGGATCGCGATGGGGATCGCGAGCGGCACGCCGAGCAGCAGCGCACCGAGCCCGATGCCGACCGCGTCGATCGACGCGACGAGGATCTGCACCTTCACGAAGTTCTCGAGCGTCGCCCAGCCCGACCGGCCCGCGCCGTCGATGGCCGCGCGAGCCCGCCGCGGGAAGATGCCGACGATCCAGTTCCAGATGTGGCGGCCGTCGATGAGGATGAACAGCGTCGCGAAGAGCGCGAGCAGGAGGCCGGCGAGGAAGTGGCCGATGGACGAGCTCACCGAGAGCGCCCCCGTCACGAGCACCCCGCTGTCCTGCTGGATCGAGGTGTACACCTGCTGCACGACGTCGTCGATCTGCTCGGGCGTCACGTGGAGCGGGCCATCCAAGAGCCACGCGCGGAAGTCCTCCCACGCCACCACCGTCTGCGCCGCGAGGTCGCCGGAACCGCGCACGATCTGCGAGATCCCGAGGGTGAGGAGGCCGGCCACGCCGACGATCGTCGCGAGCATGGCCACGGTGACCGCGAGCCACTTGGGCCAGCGGTGGCGCTGCAGGAACTGCGAGAACGGCACGAGCAACGCGGCCAGGAGGACCGCGACGAGCACCGGCACGATGACGTACCGCAGCTGGATGATCAGGAACACCACGACCGCGAGGACCCCGCCCACCAGGAGCAGTCGCCACGACCAAGCGGCGGCGACGCGCATCGGGTAGGGCACGGATGCCGCGGCGTCGCGGACCGGCTCGACGGCGGTCTCGGGCGCGCGAACGGGCCGGCGCGCACGCTGACGACGCACGCGCGAGGCTCCGTTCCCCTCGGTCACCGTCCCAGTCTAGGCGCGGGCATCCTCGCGTTCCGCCGGATGTCGGCACCCCCCGTTAGGGTCGGAGGATCATGGTCGACCGCGTCAGTCCCGCCCTCGCGCGCCGCATCGCGCTCGCCGCCCAGGGCTTCGGCCGTGCGACGGTCGCGGCGCCGGGCACGCGCCAGCTCGCCGCACTCGTCGACCGCCTCGGGGTGCTGCAGATCGATTCGGTCAACGTCTTCGAGCGCAGCCACTACCTGCCCGCGTTCAGTCGTCTGGGCGCATACGACCGCGACCGGCTCGACCGGATCACCACCGGGCGGCGCGGGCGCATGGTCGAGTCGTGGGCGCACCAGGCCGCGTTCATCCCCCGCGAGCTCTGGCCCCTCTTCGAGTTCCGTCGCGAGGAGTTCCGGCGCAAGGGCAGCCAATGGGGCGGATGGCTCGTCGAGAACCGCCCGCTCGGCGATTGGCTGCGCGCCGAGCTCGCCGCGAACGGCCCGATGCGGGCGAGCGAGATCGAGCACGACGCCAACGAACGCCGCGGGTCGTGGTGGGGCTGGTCCGACGTGAAGCGCACGCTCGAGTGGATGTTCCTCGTCGGCGAGGTCGTCTGCGTCGAGCGCGTCCGGTTCGAGCGCGTCTACGCCCTCCCCGATCAGGCGCTCGCGCCCGAGCTGCTCGAGGCTCCGGTCCCCGAGGCCGACGCCGTGCGCGAGCTCGTGCGGCGCGCATCGATGGCTCTCGGCATCGCGACCGAGGCAGACCTCGCCGACTACTGGCGCATGAAGCGCGCCCCGGTGCGCGCGGCGATCCGCGACCTCGAAGAAGCCGGCGAACTGCTGCCCGTCGAGGTGCCCGGCTGGACCACGGGTTCCCGCGCCACGCCGGCATGGCTCCATCGCGACGCCAGGCGGCCGCGGCGGATCGACGCCACGGCGGTGCTGTCGCCCTTCGACCCGGTGGTGTGGTTCCGTCCGCGTACCGAGCGGCTCTTCGACTTCCACTACCGCATCGAGATCTACACGCCCGAGCCCGAGCGCAAGTTCGGCTACTACTCGCTGCCCGTGCTCATCGACGACGACGTCGTGGGGCGCGTCGACCTCAAGAGCGACCGCAAGGCCAAGGTGCTCCGCGTCCAGTCGGCGTGGATCGAGCACGGTGCGCCCGACGAGACGGCGGCGCGGCTGCTGCCGGTGCTCGCCGAGGCGGCGCGGTGGCAGGGCCTCGACGACATCGAGGTGGTCGGTCGGGGCGACCTCGCCCCGGCGCTCCGCGCCGAGCTCGCGGCCGCGTGAGTCGGGCTAGAAGCTGCGGCCCATCTCGTGCAGGCGCTGCACGCGCTCGCGGATCGGCGGGTGCGTGGCGAAGAGCCGGTCGATGACGCCGGGCTTCAGCGGATCGGCGATCCAGAGGTGCGCCATCGAGGTGTTCTGCCGCTGCATCGGGCGGCCGTAGGCCTCGAGCTTCAGCAGCGCCCGAGCGAGCGCATCGGGGTGACGCGTGGTCATCGCGCTCGTGGCATCCGCCAGGTACTCGCGCTGCCGCGAGACGGCGAGCTGGACCATGCTCGCGACGAGGGGTGCGACGAGCATGGCGACGAGCCCGAAGACCATGACGATCGGGTTGCCGTTGCTGTTCCTGCCGAAGAAGGCCATCCGCAGGAAGAGGTCCGAGATGAAGCCTATGGCCACGACGAGGCCGAACACGACCATCGAGAGGCGGATGTCGTAGTTGCGGACGTGCCCCAGCTCGTGCGCCATGACGCCCTCGAGCTCGGAGTCGTCCATGATCTCGAGCAGCCCCGTCGTCGCGGCGACCACCGCGTGCTCGGGGTCGCGGCCCGTCGCGAAGGCGTTCGGCGCGGGGTCCGAGATGACGAACACGCGCGGCATGGGGGTGCCGGTGGCGATCGACAGGTTCTCGACCGTGCGCCACAGCCGCGGGTGCTCGGCGACGCTGCGGATCTCGACCGCGCCCGACATCGACAGGGCCTGCCGGTCGGCCGTGAAGTACTGGAAGAGCGCATACCCCGTGGCGATGACGACGGTCACCACCACGATCGTGAGGTCGCCGTAGATCAGCGCGGCGAGGTAGCCCAGCCCGCCGACGATGACGAGGAAGAACAGGATCGTGAAGACGGTGTTGCGCTTGTTCCGGGCGATCGCTCGGTACATCGGCTAGAACTGCACGCGCGGCGGTTCGGCGATCGCCGCCGCCTCGGTGACCTCGAAGAACTCGCGCTCGTGGAAGCCGAGTCCGCGCACGAACAGCGTGTTCGGGAACACCTTGATCTTGGTGTTCAACTCGCGCACGCCGCCGTTGTAGAAGCGGCGCGACGCCTGGATCTTGTCTTCGGTGTCGACCAGCTCGGCCTGCAGTTGCAGGAAGTTCTGGCTCGCCTGCAGCTGCGGGTAGGCCTCGGCGACCGCGAAGATCGACTTCAGCGCCTGCTGCATGTGGTTCTCGGCGGCACCCGCCTCGGCGGGGCCGTGCGCCTGCAGCGTCTCGGCGCGCGCGCGTGTGACGTTCTCGAACACGGCCTTCTCGTGCGCGGCGTAGCCCTTGACCGCCTCGATGAGGTTCGGGATCAGGTCGGCACGGCGCTTGAGCTGCACCGTGATGTCGCTCCACGCCTCGTCGACGCGCACGTTGAGCGTGACGAGGGAGTTGTAGGTGGCCCACAGGTAGATGCCGATCCCCAGGACGAGCACGATGACGATGATGAGCGGGATCAGCCATTCCATGGCGCGGACTCCTGGGTTTCGCGACGATCGGGTGTCACCTCGAATCCTATCCGCCGGATGGGCGTGCGCTCCGAGTTCCCACCGGACTCCGAGCCAGCCGGCGACCTCGTCCGGGCGTAGGCTCGGGCTGTCGGCCCGGGAGGGAGAGAACGACCATGGTGACCCATGCGGATGCCGCTGCCCCGGCCGTCGTCGTCCACGACCTGCACGTGCGACGCATGCGCACGCCGGTGCTGCACGGCCTCTCGGTCGCGGTGCCGCGGGGCCGCATCGTCGGCCTGCTCGGCCCGAGCGGGAGCGGCAAGACGACGTTGATGCGATCCATCGTCGGCGTGCAGGTCGTCGACTCGGGCACGATCGAGGTGCTCGGACACCCCGCGGGATCCCGCGAGCTCCGCACGCGCGTGGCCTACGTGACGCAGCAGGCGAGCGTGTACGACGACCTGACGGTCCGGCAGAACATCCGGTACTTCGCGCGGATCCTCGGTGCTCCGGCATCCGACGTCGACGAGGCCATCGAACGCACCGAGCTGGGTCCCTACGAGCAGCGCCTCGCCGGTTCGCTCTCGGGCGGGCAGCGGGGGCGCGTCTCGCTCGCCGCCGCGCTGCTCGGCAGGCCCGAGGTGCTCGTACTCGACGAGCCCACGGTCGGGCTCGACCCGGTGCTCCGGGTGCAGCTCTGGCAGCTCTTCCACGAGCTCGCCGCCGCCGGCGCGACGCTGCTCGTGTCGAGCCACGTGATGGACGAGGCGAAGCGATGCGACCGCCTGCTGCTCATGCGGGACGGCGAGCTGCTGGCTGACGACACGGTCGACGGCGTGCTCGCGTTCACCGGCACCGACGACGTCGAGGCGGCGTTCCTCGAGCTCATCGCACGCGGCGAACCCGATCTCCAGCCGCACGGACGCCACGTGCTCCCCGAGTCGGGAACGGAGGCAGCGCCGTGAACCTCGTCCGCACGCTCGCGACGACCGGTCGCGTGCTCGGCCAGATCCGACACGACCCGCGAACGATCGGGCTCCTCCTCGTCGTGCCGAGCCTGCTGATCGGCCTGGTGGCGTGGATCTTCACCGACACCGACGTGTTCACGACGATCGGCCCGGCCATGATCGCGCTGTTCCCGTTCATCGTGATGTTCCTCGTCACGAGCATCGCGACGCTCCGGGAGCGGCGCAGCGGCACGCTCGAGCGGCTCTTCTCGATGCCCATGGGCAAGGGCGACTTCATCCTCGGCTACGCGCTCGCGTTCGGCTTGCTCGCGGTCTTCCAGACGGCGATCGCGGTGTCGTACGCGGTGTTCGTGTGCGGGCTCGAGATCGAGGGCTCGATCTGGCTGCTGTTCGCCGTGGCGGTGGCCGACGCCCTGCTCGGGACCGCGCTCGGCCTGCTCGCGAGCGCATTCGCCCGCACCGAGTTCCAGGTGGTGCAGTTCATGCCGCTCCTCGTGTTCCCGCAGATCCTGCTCGGCGGCATCTTCATCCCGCGCGACCAGCTCCCCGAGGGGCTCGAGGCGATCAGCGACTGGCTGCCGCTCAGCTACGCGATCGACGCGCTCACGGCCGTCGCCGCCGACTCCGAGGATGCGGCGTGGATCTGGGCGCGGATCCTGGCCATCGGCGCCTGGATCGTCGGCTCCATCGTCGTCGGTTCGATCACGCTCCGCCGGCGGACCCCGTAGCCGGGGCCTCCACCCGGACGCCGCCGAGCACACGGTCGAGGTAGGGGTTCGCGAAGCGCCCCTCGGGATCGAGCTCGTCGCGGACGCGGACGAAGTCGTCGAACCGCGGGTAGACCTCGCGCAGGGTCTCCGCCGTCTGGGTGTGCATCTTGCCCCAGTGCGGGCGGCCCGCGAATGAGCGCATGATCGCCTCGACGCCCGCGAAGTACTCGGTGTGGTCCTCGTGGTAGTACCGGTGCACGGCGATGTAGCCGCTCTCACGGCCGTAGGCGGTCGAGAGCCAGTTGTCATCGGATGCCGCGGCACGGACCTCGATGGGGAGGCTGATGCGCCACCCCTGGCGTTCGATGAGCGAGCGCACCTCGCGCACGGCGTCGGGGATCGCCTCGAGCGGCAGGGCGTACTCCATCTCGCGGAACCGCACCGAACGGTTGGCCGTGAACACCCGCGGTGAGAAGTCACTGAACTCGCGATCGGGCGTGAGCCGCTCGACCACGCGAGCAAGCGGCGGCGTCGCCGACGGGGCGACGTAGCCGAGGGCGCAGATCGCCCAGAGGGTCCCGTTCGCGAGCAGCTCGTCGTCGACCCAGCCGCGGATCGAGCCGACGGGGTGACGCGTCGCGTCGCCCGGGAGTCGGGTGTTGGTCTTCGTGAACGCCGTGGACGTGTGCGGGAACCAGTAGACGTCGAGGTGGTCCTCGGCGCGGACGCGGTCCAGCCATCCGTCCCACACCTCGTCGAACGGCGCGTTGCGCTCGACCGCGCGCAGCACGAACCGGGGAACCAGCTGCAGGGTCACCTCGACCAGCACGCCGAGCGCACCGAGCCCCAGGCGCACCGCAGGCAGCAGCTCGGGACGCTCGGTCTCGCTCACGGTGAGCAGCTCGCCCGTGCCGGTCACGAGCTTGGCGGCGACGATCTGCGTGGCGAGGCCCCCGAAACCGAGTCCGGAGCCGTGCGTGCCGGTCGAGGTCGCCCCCGCGATGGTCTGGGCGTCGATGTCGCCCATGTTGGGCAGTGCGAGCCCGTACGGCTCGAGCAGGCGAGGCAGGCGGTGGAGGTGCGTGCCCGCACCGAGCGTGACGCGCCCGGTCGCGGCATCCGCATCGATCACGCCGGAGAGGTCGGCGAGGTCGAGCTGCACGTCGGGCGCGACCGCGATGCCGGTGAAGCTGTGGCCCGCACCGACGGGCTTGATGCGCAGGCCGGAGTCCGCCGCGGCACGGACGGCTCGCTGCACCGCCCACGCGTCGGCCGGGCGCTCGACCCGGTAGGGGCGCGCCGACTCCGTCCTCGCCCAGTTGCGCCATGTCGCGCCCGTCGCCGTCATAGGAACGCCTTCCCCTCGCCTCGGTAGGTGGGCACGGTCGCCACGACCTCTCCGCCGTCGACGACGGCGAACTCGTTGAGGTGCTCGGCGAGCTCGCCCGACTTGGCATGCCGGAGCCACACCCGGTCGCCGGGCCGCAGCCGCGCGGCGGCGGGACCCTCGACGGGCGTCTGCACCTCGCCGGCCGCCTCGCGCGGCAGCATCCTGAGCCCCTCGGGCCAGACGATGCGCGGCGCCCGATCCGAGCCGGGCGGTCCGGACGCGATCCATCCCCCGCCGAGGATGGTGGCGTGGCGCTCGCTGGGCGAGCGCACCACGTCGAGCGCGAACGCCGCGGCCGGTGCCGGCGTGAACCGCGAGTATCCGTCGAAGATGTGCCCGGCGAAGATGCCCGACCCCGCCGCGATCTCGGTGACGGTCCGGTCGGCCGCGGTGAGCTCGAGCGAGCCGGTGCCGCCTCCGTTGACGAACTCCAGGTCGGCGTGCCGGCGCACCTCGACGACCGCAGCCCGGCGCCGCTCGACGAGCTCGGACATCGATCGCGCCTGCATCCAGCGGTTGACGGCCCCGTCGACCGGTCGGCCCGGCGGACGGTCCGCGACGCCCGCGACCTGGGCCTCGTACGACATGACGCCCACCAGCCGGAACCCGGCGCGATCGGCGACGTACGCGGCGAGCGCGCCGGCCTCGTCGGGGTGGTGCACCGGCGAACGCCGGACGCCGAGGTGGCCGAGCACGGGCGCCTGCCACGACGCGTCGAGCTCGAGGCACACCCGGACCTCTTCGCGCCGGTCGGGCGGGAGCACCGCGTCGATCAGGTCGAGCTGGGCCGGCGAGTCGACCATGACGGTGATGCGGCGGGCCAGGTCGGCGTCGGTGACGAGACGACGGATGGCTCCGGCCTCCGCCGTGGGGTACCCGACGACGAGGTCGTCGAGCGTGTCGATCCGCTCGGCGAGCCAGATCGCCTCGGTCAGCGTGTAGGCGAGCACGCCCCGGTAGCCGGGAAGGCAGAGCAGCGCGTCGATCACCTCGCGCACGCGGATCGACTTCGTCGCGATGCGGATGGGCGTGCCGCCCGCGCGGCGCGCCATGTCGGACGCGTTGTGCCGCAGCGCGCCGAGGTGCAGCGCCCCCACCGGTGCGTCGAGGTGCCGCGTGGCCTGGGTGAGCGCGCGCCAGTGCTCGGCCGGATCGTGCCATGTCGCGGCATCCGCCGCCGGCACGGCACCCCGCCGGAGGTCGAGGACGCCGGCGCCCATCAGCGCACGCTCCGGACGCGGGAGACCGCGAGCGCGCCGGCGAACGTGAACGCGGCGCACAGCAGGAACACCGGCGTGAACGAGCCGGTCGCGGCCACGGCGAGCGCGCCGAGGAGCGGTCCGATCGACTGCGGCACGGCGGTCGCGATGTTCATGATGCCGAGGTCCTTGCCGCGCGCCGCCGGGTCGGGCAGCACCTGGGTCGCGAGCGCCTGGTCGACCGAGAGGAAGCAGCCGTACCCGAGCCCGAGCAGCCCGGCGGCGACCATGGCGGTGGGCAGGCTCGGCGCGATCGCGAGCAGGAGTGCGGCGGCGGCCTGCAATGTCGCGGCGAGGAAGACGAACAGCCGGCGCCGGCCGAGCCGGTCGGAGAGCCTGCCGAGGGCGAGCGAGGCGACGATCACGAACACCATGTAGACGAGCGTGAGCACGATCAGGTCGTCCTCGGCGTTCGGGTCGCCGAGTCCGAACATCAGGAAGTACAGCAACAGGCCCGTGCCGAGCGCGTTGCCGATCGACACGAGCACGCGACTGAGGAGCGTCCAGCCGAAGTCGGGGTATCGGCGCGGGCTGATCCAGAGGCTCGCGACGACGTTCCGCGCGGTGACCCGGGCGCGTTCGCGCGCGTCGAGGCGGGCGTCGGGCACGAAGAGGAAGGGCACCGCGAGCAGGACGAGCGCGCCCGCGACCACCGCATAGCCCGCGGCCGCGCCGGTCACGACGGTGGTCACGAGCAGGAGCCCGGCGATGATGCCCACCGCCTGCGGCGCCGACATCCAGCCCGACACGAAGCCGCGCTGCCCGACCGGGACCTGATCGGAGATCGTCGCGGTGAGCGCCGCGGTCATCACGCAGAAGCCGATCGTCGCGAGCACCCACGCGATCGCGATCGCCCACAGCTGCGTCTGCAGGCCGAGCAGCACCAGGGCGGCCGCGAAGAGCAGGGCGCCGCCCGCGATCCACGGCCGCCGGCGACCGAAGCGCGACGCCGTGCGGTCGGAGAGCGCGCCGGTCAGGGGGTACGCCACGACGACGAAGACCGCGGCGATGCCGGAGACCACGCCGAACGCGACGACGCTCTCGATCCAGTCCTCGGGATGCAGCTCGGCGTCGATCTGCGCGGGCAGCAGCAGTTGCACGGGGGTGAGCTGCGCCATCCAGATGCCGAGCCAGGCGCTCGCGAACGCGGCGATCCAGCCGGCGCGGACACGGCGCACGGGTTCGGCGAACGCGTCGTGCGCCGGGGCGACGTTCGAAGCGGATGCCGCGTCGAGCTCGGTCACGGGACGTCCGCCATTCTCGAGAGCGCGTCGGCCGCCGCGCGCACGACCGCACGCGCCGCCGCGTCGTCGCGGTTGACCAGCCAGGTCAGCGTGAGCCCGTCGGTGAATGCGACGAGCACGCCGGCCGCCTCGTCGACGGGGACGCGCCAGCTGGCACCCACCTGCTCGGCGGCGGTGTCGAGCGCATGCGCGGCGAGCTCGGCGTATCGGCGGTACTGGGCTGCGGCCAGCGGATGGCGCTCGGGCGAGCGCAGCGCGTACTGGGTGAGCTCGAGCATCGCCTGCTCGTGCTCGGGATCGGCGCCGAGGTGGTCGAGGTAGCGCAGCATGCCCGCCTCGAGGATGTCGCGCAGCGAGCCGTCGCCGTCGATCTCGGGCTCGGGCAGCACCGCGGCCTGTTCACGGGCCACGACCGCGGCGATCAGTTCGTCGACGAACGCGTCGCGCGACTCGAACGCGTAGTGGAAGCTCGCGAGCGACATGCCGGCCTCGGCCACGATCGCGCGGGTGCTCGCGGCCGCGAGGCCTTCGCGTGCGACGACGCGCAGGCCCGCCTCGATGAGGGCGACCCGGCGTTCGGCGGCGGGGATGCGGGGCAACGGCGCTCCTCTCGACCTCGTCGCCGAAGTGGGACGAGCGTCCCACTCGGACCAGTATGCACGTCGCACCCTCCCGACGCCAGCCGGGCGCACTACGCTTCCCACATGCGCCTCGGGGTTCTCGACGTCGGATCCAATACCGTGCACCTGCTCGTGGTCGATGCGCACCCCGGCGCGCACCCCATCCCGATGGCCTCCGAGAAATCGGTGCTGCGATTGATGCGGTACCTCGAGGACGACGGGTCGATCAGCGACGTGGGCGTCGAGGCGATCATCACCGCGATCACCGAGGCCGCGAAGGTCGCCCGGAGGTCGGGCATCGACGAGCTGCTCGCCTTCGCCACTTCCGCGATCCGGGAGGCTCCCAACGGACAGTTGGTGCTCAATCGCGCCGAGGAGGCCGCGGACATCCGGCTCGACGTGCTGAGCGGACCCGACGAGGCGCGCCTCACGTTCCTCGCCGTGCGCCGCTGGTACGGCTGGTCCGCCGGGCGCGTGCTCCTCTTCGACATCGGCGGCGGCTCGCTCGAGATCGCGCACGGCGCCGACGAGGTGCCGGATGTCGCGCACTCCGTTCCGCTCGGTGCCGGCCGCTCGACCGTCGAGTTCCTGCCCGACGACCCGCCCACCGACGCGCAGGTCGCGAAGCTCCGCGAGCACGCGCGCGGCGTCCTCGAGGAGACGGTGCGGACCATCGGCGGCATCCCCGAGACCGACCACGTCGTCGGCTCGTCGAAGACGATCCGATCGCTGGCCCGGCTCGCCGGCAGCACCGAGGACGGCGTGGGCGCCGAGGAGCGCAGCATCCTCAAGCTCTCGCAACTCGACGGCTGGCTCCCCCGACTCGCGCGCATCCCGGCCGACGCGCGGCCCAACCTGCCCGGCATCACGGCCGACCGCACGTTCCAGATCGTCGCGGGCGGCATCGTGCTCAGCGAGACGATGCGGGCCTTCAAGGCGAAGGTGCTCGAGGTGTCGCCGTGGGCCCTGCGCGAGGGCCTGATCCTGCGACGCCTCGACCGCATGGACTGACCCAGGATCGACCGTGCCTCGTTGCGGTTCGAGGTCGGCACTCGCTTCGGGTCGATGCGCCGATCAGCTCAGCGCACTCGTGCGCGCGCCCACCACCAGATGGTGCCGGCGGCGCAGGCGGTGCCGAGGGTGAGGAGCAGCAGGACGTGCGGCCAGGCGACGATCGCAGCGGCATCCGCACCGGCGATGCCTGCCAGCAGGGAGGGCACGGCGAGCGGCATCCAGGCGTCGAGGCCGAATGCGATCCCGAGCTGCGTGACCACGACGATGCCGATCAACACGCCGAATCCCGCCGTCGTGCTCCGGAACACGCTGGTCGCGAGCGCGACGACGGGCAGGATCGCGAGCGTGAGCAGCGCGGCGACCGTGAAGGTCCACGCGGCGGGGACGAGCCCGGCGGCATCCTCGAGCCCCAGGAGCGCACCTGCGGCGAGCGTCGCGGCAAGGCTGAGCACCGTCACCACCGCACCCCAAGCGAATACCATCACGAGTCGCGCGGCGGCGATCGAGCGGCGCGGCACGGCCCTCGCGAAGAGCATCGGGAACATGCCGTCGTCGAGTTCGCGACCGAACCACCAGGCCACGAGGATGCCGCCCGCGAGCGGCAGCGCGACCGAAGAGATCTGGACGGATGCCTCGATGAACGAGGACCACGTGCGCTCGACGCCGATCGCCTCGATCTTCGCACCGCTCAGCCCGTCGGCTCCGGTCGAGGGTGCGAGCAGCAGCAGGAGCACGACCGCCGGTGGGCCGAAGGCAGCGATGCCGCCGCTGACTCGGACGACCATCGCGCGGCGGAACATCACCCACGCGATCCACAGCGCCGCGCTCATGCTCCACGCTCCTCGCGAGCGACGTCGCCGCTCCGACGGGAATGGACGGATACGGGCGCACCCCCGTCGTCGGCATCGGACGCCTCATCGGCGGCGAGCACGAGCTCGAAGAACGCGTGCTCGAGGTCGGCGCTCCCGGGCTGCAGCGAACCCACGACGCGTCCGGCGTGCACCACGGTGATGCGGTCGGCCACCCGAGCCACCTCGTCGAAGTGGTGGCTCGAGACGAGGATGCCGCACCCGCGGCCGGCGGCATCCTGCAGCATCGACCGAACGAGCACCATGCCCGAGGGGTCGAGCGTGTTCGCCGGCTCATCGAGCACGAGCAGTTCTGGATGGCCGAGCAGTGCGCCGGCGAGGGCGACCCGCTGCCGGTTGCCCGACGAGAGCGTGTGAGTCCGGCGATCCGCCCAGGCGTCGAGACGGAGCAAGGAGACCGCGTCGGATGCCGCGATCGCCGCATCGGCGCGGCTGAAGCCCCGCAGCCGTGCGGTGACGAGCACGTTCTCCCTCGCCGTGGGCTCGGGGTACGGGACCGGCGCCTCCACGAGATGGCCCACTCGCGCCCAGGCGTCGCACTCGCCATGTCGCAACGGGTCGCCGAGGACCTCGACCTCGCCCGTGTCGGGCGCCTGCATGCCGAGCGCGATCCGCATCAGCGTCGACTTGCCCGCACCGTTGAGTCCGACGATCGCGTGGATCTCCCCGGCCGCCACGTCGAGGTGCACGCCGTCGACCGCCGTGATGGTGCCGAACCGCTTCGACACGCCGCGCAGTGCCAGTGCCCGCCCACCGCTCACGATGCCCCCTCGAGCACGCCGAGCGCCAGTCGCACGCGAGCACCGAGCGGCCCGGCCGAGTCGTCGAGCCCCCAGTCGAAGAGCGCGGCCGTGATGGCGGCGAGGCACGCCGCGGCGGCGATGCGCGCCACGGTCGAGTCGGTGCCGTCCTCGACGAGGGCATCGGCCACCGCCCGCTCGGTGACCTCGTTGGCCACCGCGGTCCGGGCCTTGAGCCGAGGGGTCGTCGCCGCGAGCCGCACACGCAGCCGGGTCTCGGTCATGTCGGGCTCATCGAGCGAATCCCACGCCGCCGCGAGCCCGCGCGCGGCTCGCGTGAGGGCCGGCAGCTCGGCCGGCTGCTGTGCGATCGCACCCGCGATCAACGGGTCGTACGGATCACCGACGATCAGGTCCTCCTTCACCGCGAAGTGTCGGAACGCCGTCATCTCCGTCACTCCCGCCGCCGCGGCGATCTCCGCGACCGTCACGTCGTCGAAGCCGCGCTGCGTCATCAACCGCAGCGCGGCAGCCTGGAGCGCTGCGTGCGTCCGCTCGTATCGCGAGACCATCCCATAATGTTAGTCACTAACCCACGTGCGCTCAAGAGGGTGTGGTGCGTTCACGTTCCGTGACCGTCCCCGCGAAGCAGCGGGCGAAGCGACCGCGGCGCCCACGCTGACGGCGCCCACGCCCTCAGCATGTCGTGCGCCGTCAGCGCGTGGTGTCGTCAATGCGACGCCGGCACGGGAATCACGGGGCACTCGAAGGATGCCGTGGCATCGCCGATGACCAGGTCGCCGGCGGTCGCCGCCGCCCGGACCTCGTCATCGGAGTCGAGCACGCCGTCGTGATCGAGGTCACCAGAGCTGAGCGCCGCGTCGTAGCCGTTCGGCAGGCTCACCGGGTACACCTGCCACCGTCCACCGCGGTAGCCCGTGTCGCCCGGCGCTGCCGTGGCGACATTGACCTGAGTGCCCGCTGGGAACGCATAGATCGGCTGGTAGGAGCTCGCGGGTGCGCCTGTACCAGTGAGGTCTGTGGGCGTGCCCACCGTGCGGTACTGCACTCCGTCGACGTAGAAGCCGGGGCCGCTGACGCCTGCGGCCTGCGCCGACGACGTCCCGAGGAGCACGGCGCCGGCGGCGAACAGCGCGACGGTCATGACGCCGATCCCCGGTCGGATTCGGGTGGATTCCATTTCTGCTCATCTCCTTCGCCGCCGGTTCCGGCGGCCTTCCAGCAGTCAAACTCAGCCGAACGCGGGTCTCCACGGCGAGCCCTTACCGTTCCCTTACGCGTTCAGCCGGGGAGGAGCGAGTGGCGTCTCCCATCCCGGGCGGGGTGACATGTGCAGGTCGTGGTCGGCGGCCAAGTCTTACGGAACGCGGACGGATCCGAAGGCCACGAGCCCATGCCTGGGGATGGACGTACCCTGAGGTTGTGTCCACCGCGCTCCCGCCTCCGGTCGGCAACGAGGATCTCGTGGGCCGGCGGGTCCTGCTCGTCGACGACGACCCCACGGTCGCGGAGGTCGCGTCCAGTTACCTGCGGGCCTCGGGCTTCGTGGTCGAGGAGGCCGGCGACGGGTTCTCGGCGCTCGACGCCGCCGAGCGGAGCGACCCCGACCTCATCGTGCTCGATCGCATGCTGCCGGGCATCGACGGGCTCGAGGTGTTTCGGCGACTGCGCGAACGGACCTCCACCCCGGTGATCATGCTCACGGCTCTCGGATCCGAGGAGGATCGCATCGCGGGACTCGAGGCCGGCGCCGACGACTACCTTGCGAAGCCGTTCTCGCCGCGCGAGCTCGTGCTTCGCGTCCAATCGGTGCTTCGTCGCTCGCTCGACGAGTTCACGCCCGAGTCGCCGCTCGAGTACGGCGAGTTCCGGCTCGACCCGTCCGCTCGTATCGCGACCCGCGACGGCGAGCGGCTCGCCCTCACCGTGCGCGAGTTCGACCTGTTCGAGTTCCTCCTCAAGCACCCGAACCAGGTCTTCAGCCGCGAGGACCTGCTCCGCACGGTATGGGGCTGGACGTACGGCGACCTCTCCACCGTGACCGTGCACGTGCGGCGCCTCAGGGAGAAGATCGAGCGCGACCCGCGCTCCCCCACCATGCTGACGACCGTCTGGGGCGTCGGCTACAAGTTCACGATGGGCGGTGCCCCCGATGCCATGGCCTGATCTCCTCGCCGTCGCCACGATCGCGATCGTCACGTCCGCCGTCGTCGGCGGACTCGGCGTCCTCGCACTCGTGTTGCTGCGGCGCGCCTCGCTCGTCGTGCAGGTCTGCGTGCTCGTGCTCGCCGCGATGATCTCCGTGGTCGCGAGCATGGTGGGCGTCGCCAACGAGATGTACCTGTCGGAGCACGACCTGACCGTCGCGGTCGCCGTCGCGGCGATCTCCGGCGTGGTCTCGCTCGCGCTCGTGGCAGGGCTCGGCTGGGTCGTCGCACGGAACTCCCGCGCCCTCTCGGACGCGGCGCGCCGGATCGGCGCCGGCGAGCGGATCGAATCCGCCGGCCGCTCCACGAACAGCGAGTTGAACGCGCTGGCCGACGAACTCGTGGCCACGAGCGCACGGCTCGCGGAGTCGCGCGAACGCGAACGCCGCATCGAGGCGTCGCGACGCGAGCTCGTCGCATGGATCTCGCACGACCTGCGCACGCCGCTCGCCGGCATCCGTGCGATGGCCGAAGCGCTCGAGGACGGCATTGCGCCCGACCCCGCGCGCTACCACCGGCAGATGCGGATCCAGGTCGACCAGCTCTCGAGCATGGTCGACGACCTCTTCGAGCTGTCCAGGATCGACTCCGACGCGCTGCACCTGTCGCTCAAGGAGGTGTCCCTGTCCGATATCGTCAGCGACACGGTCGCCGACCTTCGACCGGCGTCGCGCGGACGCGACATCCGCGTGGATGCGCCCCTCGCCCAGGATCTCGTCGTCATGGCGGATCCGCGCGAGCTGTCGCGCGCGGTCGGCAACCTGCTCATGAACGCGATCCAGCACACCCCAGAGGGCTCACCCATCACCGTCGCGGTCGACCTCGTCGACGACCGAGCGATGGTGTCGGTCATCGACGCGGGTGGCGGCATCGATGACGCCGACCTCGACCGGGTGTTCGAGCCCGCCTGGCGCGGATCCAAGGCGCGCACGCCATCCCTGGAATCCGCCGCCTCGAGCGGGGCAGGACTCGGACTCGCCATCGTGAAGGGGATCATGAGCGCGCACCGCGGCGAGGTCGCGGTTCGCAACGTACCGGGCGGATGCCGGTTCGACCTGCTGCTCCCCAGCGACGCGTCAGTGAAGGCCTGAGCCGAGGGTCGCCGAGCCGACCCGACCCGACACGGCGGCCGCGAACTCGGCGAGCCCGGCAACGAGTCCCACCCTGCCGCGGCCGTTCCTGCCAGCCGTCGAAGTCCTTACGATCCCATGACGTCTCCACCCGCGTGCCGGTGCCCAGGCACGGCGCAGGCTAGCGTGGCTGACGAGACGGGCACCCCGCCCTCGTGCAGGACGGTCCACGATGAACCCACGATCCACGAGCGCCGTCACGGTGCTCATCGGCGTACTTGCGCTCACCGGCTGCGCCGCCCCGACGACCGACGCCGCGGGCACGGGCATGGCGGGCGCGCGAACGCCCACGCCGACGCCGACCGCGGATGCCTCGACCCCTCCCGCCGCCGATACCCCGATCCCGGAAACACCTTCCGCTCCGGCACCGGGCGCCTACGTCGAATACACCGATGGTGCGATCGAGGCGACGGCCGGCCAGAAGGTGCTCTTCTTCCACGCGAGCTGGTGCCCGCAGTGCCGCACGCTCGACGAAGAGCTGCGCGCACTGGGCGCTCCCGACGGACTCACGGTGTTCAAGGTCGACTACGACAGCCGCACCGACCTGCGCCAGAAGTACGGAGTGACGCTGCAGACCACGGTCGTGTTCGTCGACGATCGCGGCGAGCTCATCTCGAGCAGCGTGCTCTACGACGACCCTTCGGTCGCGTCGCTCGTCGCGGCGGTTCCCTGACCGGGGCCCACCGGTGACGCCGTCCCTCCTGCTCAGCTTCGCCGCAGGCGTCCTCACCGTCGCGGCGCCCTGCGTGCTTCCGTTGCTGCCCGTGGTCGTCGGCGGCGCCATCGTGCGCGGAGCCGATGAGCGCCGCGCGCGCTCGCGACCGTACCTGATCGCGGCATCCCTGGCGGTGAGCGTCATCGTGTTCACCCTCCTGCTGAAGGCGACCACCGCGCTGCTGGGGATTTCTCCACAGGTGTGGCAGCTCGTCGCCGGCGGCATCGTCATCCTGCTCGGCGCCAACCTGCTGTTCCCTGCCCTGTGGGACCGGCTCTCCGGCGCGCTTCGCCTGCAGGCTCGCAGCGGCGTGATGCTCGACCGCTCGGTCAGGCGCCAGAGCGTCGCCGGCGACATCCTGACCGGCGCAGCGCTCGGCCCGGTGTTCTCGAGCTGCAGCCCCACCTATGCGCTGATCATCGCGGCCGTGCTCCCCGTGTCGTTCGCGGAGGGCCTGCTCTACATCATCGTCTATGCGGCCGGGCTCGCCGGGATGCTGCTGCTCATCGCGCTCCTCGGACGTGGGCTCGTGCGACGACTCGGGTGGCTCGCCGACCCCGACGGGTGGTTCCGACGTGCCATCGGCGTGCTCTTCGTGCTCGTCGGCATCACCGTCATCACCGGCTTCGACAAGCAGTTGCAGACCTGGATCCTCGACGCTGGACTCTACGATCCGATCGAGCATCTCGAGGAGCTCATCGGCGTCGGCTGATGGCGGTCTCCGTTTCGAAGCGGGAACCTGGTCGACGACCGGGCGGATGCGATCGAGGTGAGAGCCGGGAGTCCGGTCGGACCTCAGGGCATCGAGCGAGGTGCTCCCGCTGGGATTCGAACCCAGACTCTGGCGGGTTTAAGCCGCCTGCCTCTGCCGATTGGGCTACGGGAGCCGCGGGGCCGGCCCGAAGGCCGGCGCCGCGTCACAGCATAGGGCGACTACTTGGCCGCGACGGCCTTCGCAGGCGTCTTCTTCGCGGGCAGCGCCTTCGCGTCGGCCTTCGCCGGCGCGGCGGGTGCGGCGACCTCGGCCGGGGGCTTCGGCCGCGCGGCGAACTGCTCGAACACGGCGCGCGGCTGCTGCACCGCGGCGAGCGAGACGATGTCGCGACGGAGCCAGAAGTTGTTCCACCAGCCCCAGAACACGCGGAACTTGCGCTCCCACGTGGGCATCGCGAGGCCGTGGTACCCGCGGTGGGCGAACCAGGCCAGGAGACCGGTGATCGCGATCTTGCCCGACTGGAAGGCACCGGAGCCGACACCGAGGCCGGCGACCGCGCCGAGGTTCTTGTGGAAGTACTCGCGCGGCTCCTCGCCACGGAGGACGGCGACGATGTTCTTCGCCAGGAGCTTGCCCTGGCGGACTGCGTGCTGCGCGTTCGGGACGCAATAGCCGCCGACGCCGCCGCCCGAGAGGTCGGGCACCGCGGCGATGTCGCCCGCGGCCCAGGCGTCGGGCACGATGTCGTCCTCGTCGCCGACGCGGAGGTCGGCGCGGGCCTTGATGCGGCCGCGCTCCTCGACGGGCAGGTCGCTCGTGCGGACGATCGCCGGGTTGGCCATGACGCCCGCCGTCCAGACGATCAGGTCGGTCTCGAACGTCTCGCCGGTCGAGAGCTCGATGCGGCCGTCGACCGCGCTCGTGAGCTGGGTGTCGAGGTGGATCTCGGCGCCGCGCTGGGCGAGGTGCTTGATGACCCAGTGGCTCGTGGGCAGCGAGACCTCGGGCATGATGCGGCCCATCGCCTCGATGAGGTGGAAGTGCGTGTCGTCGAAGCTGAGCTGCGGGTAGTACTCGAGCAGCGCGCTCGCGAACGAACGGAGCTCGGCGAACACCTCGATTCCCGCGAAGCCGCCGCCGACCACGACGAAGGTGAGCAGGCGGTCGCGCTCGGGACCGGCCGGGAGGTTCGCGGCCTTGTCGAAGTTGGTGAGCACGCGATCGCGGATCGCGACGGCCTCTTCGATCGACTTGAGGCCGATGGCCTGGTCGGCCACGCCCGGGATCGGGAACGTGCGCGAGACGGCGCCGCCGGTGACGACGATCACGTCGTAGTCGAACTGCCACGGCTCGCCGATCTCGGGCGTGATGGTGGCGGTCTTGGAGGCGTGGTCGATGCCGGTGACCTTGGCGGTCACGACCGTGGTCTTCTTCAGGTGGCGACGCAGCGCGACGACCGAGTGACGCGGCTCGATGGAGCCGGCGGCGACCTCGGGGAGGAAGGGCTGGTACGTCATGTACGGCAGCGGGTCGACGACCGTCACCTCGGCCTCGCCGGGGCGCAGCCACTTCTCGAGCTTCCACGCCGTGTAGAAGCCTGCGTAGCCGCCACCGACGATGAGGATCTTGGGCACGGTGAATGCACTCCTTGGTTCTGGGATGACTGCGGTCAGCGCGTGCCGGTGCGCGAAGTCCGCCTGATGTGCCGAGTGGCGCCGATGCCCAACAGCGCTGCTAGCGTACCAAATCCCGCGACCAGCGAGAGCGGGACCGTGATATACGCGAGCGTCCACGCCGTCGGCAGCAGGGTCTTGGCGCTGTCGGACCGTGGCGGCGGCGGGTCGGCGATCGGCACGATCTCCTGCGCGTCGTCGCCGCCGCCGTCCTCGGCGGGCAGGTCCGCGCGCCGGTGCACGCGGATCCAGTCGGCGAGGCTGCCGAGCGGGTTCGCCTCGACGAGCTCCACCTCGGCGGTCAGCGCCGCCACGGGGTCGATGATGCCGTAGCCGTAGAGCGGGCTCGGCACCTCCTCGCCCTTGGGGTCGGCGGTGCGGATGACGCGATTGATGACGTTCGCGGCGTCCAGCTCCGGGTAGGCCGACCGCACCAGCGCGACGAGGCCCGACACGAGCGGTGCCGCTGCACTCGTGCCCGACCACTGCACATAGCTCCCGTCGGGGAGCACGCCGACGAGATCCTCGCTCGGCGCGGAGACCGCGAGCGTGATGCCCTGCGCCGAGGCGTCGAAGCTCGCGTTCTGTTCGCGGTCGACGCCGGCCACGGCGAGCACGCCGGGGATGGTCGCGGGCGCGCCGACCTCGCTCGTCCCGGACCCGCGGTTGCCGGCCGCGGCCACCACCACGACGTCGTTCTCGAACGCGTAGGTGAAGGCGTCGTCCCAGCTCTCGGGCCAGTCGCGCGTGTTGCGGGTCAGCGACATGTTGATGACATCGGCGCCGTTGTCGACCGCCCAGCGCACGGCCTCGGCGATCTGCTCGTCGTTCGTCTTGTCGGAGCCCGTGTCCTGTCCGAACGCGACGGATGCCGTCAGCAGCTCGGCATCCGGAGCGACGCCGATCACGCCGTTGCCCTCACCCGTGCCGCGCCCGGCGAGCAGGGACGCCACCATGGTGCCGTGCTCGCTCTCCTCGCCGACGGGGGTCTGGCCGTCGTCGGAGCCGAGGCCCGAGACATCCGTGCCGCCGATCACGACGCCCGCCAGCTCGGCGACCTCGCCGTTCACGCCGGTGTCGATGATGGCGACGGTCACGCCCTCGCCGCGCGAGGTGTTCCACGCGGTCGTGAAGCCGTAGTCGTTCAGCCAGTACTCGAGGTCGCGCACCGTGTCGGCGCGTGCGGGCGCCGTGCCCGACACGGCGAGCACGGTCGCGAGCACGACGCTGAGGCCCGCGCGCCATCCGACTCGCCGACGGCGCGCTCGCGCGCGATCGGGCCCTCGACTCACGCGGACCCCGCGGTGTCGAGATCGTCGACGCCGTAGTCCGGGCACCGGCAGACGTCGGGCGACCAGTTGGACCGCTCGAGCGCGAGGTCGCCGATCGGGTTCACGCCGGGGCCGGCCGCCAGGGCGTGCCCCGCCAAGGCGTGCAGGCACTTCACTCGCGTGGGCATGCCTCCCGCGGAGACCCCCGCGATCTCGGGGACGGTGCCGTACTGCTCGCGGTCGGCGAGGTACTGCTCGTGCGCGGCGCGATACGCCGCGGCGACCTCGGCGTCCTGCTCGAGCAGCTCGGTGTACTCGACCATGAGCTGCGCGGCTTCGAGGAACGACATCGACGCCGTCGCCACCGGGTGGGTGAGGTAGTAGAAGGTCGGGAACGGTGTGCCGTCGGACAGCCGCGGCGCAGTCGACACCACGGTCGGGGCGCCGCACACGCACCGCGCCGCGATGCCGACGACATCGCGCGCGGGACGGCCGAGCTGCGCCGAGACGATGCGGAGGTCGCGCTCGGAGACCGGGGGGAACGGCGGGCGGGTCATCAGTTCCCCTCGTCGGCGGACTGGTCGGTGGGCTCGGGCGCCGGTGCGGGCGATGGATCGGAGCCGGCGGCGGGGGCGAGCCCGGCCGTCATCATCGATCGCAGGAGGGTCTGCATCCAGTCGCCGCGCAGCTCGGTGACCTCGGCGGAGACGGCTCGGTCGGCGCTGCTGGAGCCGGACGGCGCGCGGTCGTCGATCACGAGGTAGCTCACCTCGCCCGGGCGGACGTAGTAGAGGCGCTCACGCGCCTGCGTGACGATGAAGGTCTCGTCGTTCCAGCGCTCGCGCTCCTCGGCGAGCTCGGCGACCGCGGCCTCCTGACGCGCGACGTCGGCCTTGAGCTCGGCGATCTGCTGCCGCTGCTCCGCGTACTCGGCGATGCTCGGCGCGAGCACCACCACGGCGAGCACGAGCACGCCCATCATGATGATCGAGAACCCCGAGAAGCGGATGCCGGTGAGCCAGGCTGAGGCGACCTGGCGGACGGACTGGCGTGACCGACGTGCCGGCGCGGGCGCGGAAGCGGTGGCGGGCGCGGTCGGGCTCGCGCTGCCGCGCGCGGGACGACGTGCCGCGTTCATCGCCTTCGCCCCTCCTCGACCTCACCGGGAATGACCGACGGGGGCGGCCGTCGGCCGCCCCCGTCGAGCGTCTCTCGGACTCGTTACGCCGTGAAGCGCGGGAACGCCGTGCGACCCGCGTACACCGCGGCCTCACCGAGCTCTTCTTCGATCCTCAGGAGCTGATTGTACTTGGCGACCCGCTCGGAACGGGCGGGCGCGCCCGTCTTGATCTGGCCGCAGTCGGTCGCCACCGCGAGGTCGGCGATCGTCGTGTCCTCGGTCTCGCCCGAGCGGTGGGAGAGCACCGCGGTGTAGCCGGCGCGCTGCGCGAGGCTGACGGCGTCGAGCGTCTCGGTGAGCGTGCCGATCTGGTTGACCTTCACGAGGATCGAGTTGCCCACCTTGCGGCCGATGCCGTCGGCGAGACGAGTCGGGTTGGTCACGAACAGGTCGTCGCCGACGAGCTGCAGCTTGGAGCCGAGCGTGGAGGTGAGCTCGGCCCAGCCGTCCCAGTCGTCCTCGGCCAGCGGGTCCTCGATCGAGATGAGCGGGTACGCGTCGGCGAGCTCGGCGTAGTACGCGTTCATCTCGGCCGCGCTGCGGTCCTGGCCCTCGAAGCGGTAGACGCCGTTCTCGAAGAACTCGGTAGCCGCGACATCCAGGCCGAGGGCGATGTCGGTGCCGAGCGTGAAGCCGGCCTTGCCGATCGCCTCGGCGATGAAGTCGAGCGCCGCGCGGTTGTGCTCGAAGTCGGGTGCGAAGCCGCCCTCGTCACCGAGGCCGGTCGAGAGCCCCTTCGACTTCAGCAGGCTCTTCAGCGCGTGGTAGGTCTCGACGCCCCAGCGGAGGCCCTCGGAGTACGTCTCGGCGCCGATCGGCAGCACCATGAACTCCTGGATGTCGACGCCGGTGTCGGCGTGCGCGCCGCCGTTGATGATGTTCATCATCGGCACGGGCAGGACGTGGGCGTTCGGACCGCCGAGGTAGCGGAACAGCGGCAGGTCGGCCGAGTCGGCGGCGGCCTTCGCGACCGCGAGGCTCACGCCGAGGATCGCGTTGGCGCCGAGGCGGCCCTTGTTGTCGGTGCCGTCGGCCTCCTTCAGGGCCGCGTCGACGACGCGCTGGTCGCTCGCGTCGAGGTCCTCGATGGCCGGGCCGAGCTCGTCGAGCACGGCGTCGACGGCCTTCTGCACGCCCTTGCCGAGGTAGCGGTCGTTGTCGCCGTCGCGCAGCTCGTACGCCTCGAACGCGCCGGTCGACGCACCCGAGGGCACCGCGGCCCGCGAGACGGTGCCGTCGTCGAGCAGGACCTCGACCTCGACCGTGGGATTGCCGCGCGAATCCAGGATCTCCCGTGCGCCGACAGCTTCGATGAATGCCACAGTGAACTCCTCTGTGATGGGGGTGTGCTGGACGACTCCGTCGTGGCCCGCAGGACAGTCTAGGACTCGGCTTCCGAGCCCGTCTCACGTATGTCGTCGCGCGCGCGCCTCACCACTCGTCGCGCGCGCGGCTCACCTGTCGTCGCGCGCGCTCGGCTCACCCCTCGTCGCCGCCGCTGCGTCGCGAGAAGTCGCGGATGGCGCGGCGCACCGCGCATTCGCGACTTCTCGAATCGTCCGTCCGAGGTTCGGCGCCATCCGCCCGGCCCGAGGCGGCGCGGATGGCGGGTTCGGCTCGCCATTCGGGACCTCTCGATCGACGCATGGCCTCAGGGTTGCGCCGAGACGCCGAGCAGCGCGCGAACCCCCGCGATGAAGGCCTCTCGATTCCAGGTGAGGTCGTCGGCCGTGACCTCCACGACGTGCCAGCCGGCGGCCGTGAGCTCACGGCGCCGACGCAGGTCGTCCTGCCACCGTCGCCGATCGGTGCGGTGGATATCGCCGAGGTACTCGAAGGCGATGCGTCGTCGGCGGTCGGCTAGATCGGGGTGCACCGTCGCGCCGGACGGCAGTCGAACGGGCGGATTCGGCATCGGCTCGGGCAGCCCTGCATCGACCAGCATCAGTCGCAGGTGGGTCTCCTTGGGCGACTCCGCCCCGACGCGGATGCGCGGCAGCGCCTCAGCGATGGTCACCGCTCCTCGCCGGCTGCCCCAGCCCCTCGCGGCATCGCGCAGTTCGTCGAGCGACGCGAGCGCGGGAAGGCGCATCTCGCCACGGCGCAGCCCGGTGACGACGGCGTCGCCGAGTGCGACGAGGTCGTACATCGAGGATCCGTTCGCGAGCTGGCACCAGACGTACGCGGGGGCGACGACGGGCAGGCCGTCGTGCAGCACGACGGGCGGGGCGACGGATGCGGCGTGACCGACCACTCCACGCCCTCGTGCCCGGGTCGCGCCGGGCGGCGCGAGCACGTGCACCGTGCTCGAGTCGTGCGGAAGCGGAAGCCGCAGCAGTGCGGCGGCCGTCTCGTGGCTGAACGCCTCGCCCTGCCGGAGGAGCGGCTCGTACGCGAGGCAGCGGCCGAGTGCGTCGTCGAGGTCGAGTCCGATCGAACGGACGGCGGTGAACGGATGCTGCAGGTCGGACGCGCGCAGCCGACCGCGTGTCGCGCCGTGGAACGGGACATCCCCGACACGGAACGCCGCTCCGGACAGGTGCGGAGCGAGCGGCGCGCGTCGAGTCATCCGCCCACCTTGCCCGCGTTCTCGGCGCCGCCGCCGCCGCTCTCCACAGCCCGCGGTTCGTCGGGCGAGCTTGGGCGATCGAAACGTCGCGGATGCCGCGTCCCACCCGCCATCCGCGACCACTCGATGAGCGTGGCGGCTCGACCGGCCTAGAGCGTCGAGTCGTTTCCCCGAGAAGTCCCGGATGGCGCGTCGCACCCGCCATCCGCGACTTCTCGATGAAGGCTGACGGCGCGACCGGGTACAGGGTCGCGCGGCTCCGATCGAGAGGGCACGGATGGCGCGCCGCACCAGCCATCCGCGACTTCTCGCCAAGGGGCGGGCGGGGCTGCGGCCGAGGAAGAGCGAGCGGGCGCTACGCGCCGAGGTCGCGGAACTCGAGCGACGCGGCATCCGTCGTGTCGGACGTCACGGAGGCCCACGCGTCGAAGCCGTCGGCGCTCACGCGGTCGAGCAGCCCGCGCAGGTTCTTGGCGCGTCGCTCGAAGCGCACGCGCATGCCGGATGCCACCAGCTCGTGCTTGAGCCCGAGCAGCTCGGCGGGCTCGACCTCGGCGTCGTACACGAGCACGACCGAGCGCGGGCGGCCCTCGTCGCGCACGGCGAGCAGGTCGACGATGCGCTCGAATCCGATGGAGAACCCGCACGCGGGGACCTCCTGGCCGAGGAACCGCCCGATCATGTGGTCGTAGCGGCCGCCGCCGCCGAGCGAGTAGCCGAAGTCGGGGTGCGCGATCTCGAAGATCGTGCCCGTGTAGTAGCCCATGCCGCGCACGAGGGTCGGGTCGAAGTCGATGCCCGTGCCGGGCACCGCGTCGCGCAGCGCGATGAGGTCGCGGTAGGCGTCGACGTCGAGCCACGCGGGCGCGGGAACACCGTGCCCGGTCTGCGACGGCTGGCGGTCGGCGAGCGACCAGTCGGCGGTCGCGAGCTGGCGGAGCTCGTCCGCGACATCCGCCTTCTCGACGCCGAGGGTCGCGAGCTCGGCGGCCACGCCGTCGGGGCCGATCTTGTCGAGCTTGTCGATCGTGATGAGCGCGCGCTCGCGCAGCTCGTCGGCGACGCCCCACGACGCGAGGATGCCCGACAGGATGCGCCGGTCGTTCAGCCGGATGCGGCACCCGGCGAGCCCGAGGGCGTCGAGCGCCGCGACCGTCGCGGTGAGCAGCTCGAGCTCGGCGAGCGGACCCGCCTCGCCGATGATGTCGATGTCGCACTGCACGAACTGCCGGTAACGCCCCTTCTGCGGGCGCTCGGCACGCCACACCGGGCCGATCTGGATGGCTCGGAACACCGGCGGCAGCGCGGCCCGGTGCGTGGCGTAGAACCGGGCCAGCGGCACCGTGAGGTCGTAGCGCAGCCCGAGGTCGGCGAGCGCGAGCGCATCCCCGGACTCCGCCGCGGCGCGCAGGTCGTCGTGCGTGATGCCGCGCTTCATGACGGCGAACGCGAGCTTCTCGTTGTCGCCGCCGAGCCCCGCGTGCAGGCGCGACGAGTCCTCCATGACCGGCGTCTCGATCTCGTCGAAGCCGTGCGTCGCGTACACCCCGCGGATCACCGAGAGCGCGTGCTCGCGGCGGGCCTTCTCGGCGGGCAGGAAGTCGCGCATGCCGCGCGGGGGCGTCACGGTCTGGGCCATGCCGCCCATTCTTCCAGCAGCGGATGGCGCGTCCCGAACCGGGCGCGACCGCGCCCGGTCAGCTCGGGACGTCGAGGCCCTTGCGGTGCATGAGCGCCGCGAGCTGCTCGGCGTCGTCGATGCCGAGCGCGAACCGCACGGTCAGCTCGCCGTCGTCGCCGCGCTGCACGTAGTACTCGTAGTCGCTGCGGCTCATGCGCTCGCCGTCGGCATCGAGGAAGTGCCATCGAATGCGTGCGCGCGTGATGTGCTCGGTGATCGGCACCTCCTCGAGCACGTCGAACTCGACGCCGGCCAGCCCGAGCTGCCGGTAGAGCGGGTACGACTGCTCGAGGGCGGCCTCCACCTCGTCGTCGCTTCCGAGCGCGCCGGCGAACGCGTCGGACAGCATCGCGCGCGGCGCGCCCCAGAGTGCCGCCGACGTTCGCGCATCGAAGTTCTCGAGCGCGGCGCCGTATCGGCCGAAGAACTCGTGCAGTGCGTTGGATTCGATGGCCATGCCCGCAGGCTACGCCGTGCCCGCGGTGCGATCGGGGGCCTTGCGACCCGCGACCTCAGGCCTCCGCGTCGCGAACGTCCTCCTGCAGCGAGCGGATGGCGCCCCGCAGCGCGCGCTCGGCGTCGAGCCCCTGAGCACGGGCCGAGGCGACCAGCGCGATGAGCGTGTCGCCGAGTTCGGCCTCCGTGGTCGGCGCGGACGCGGCATCCGTCGCCTCGCGGGTCACGCCGACCTTCTCGGCCTTACCCAGCAGCTTCTGCGCGAGCGCGAGGGCAGGCATGCCCTGCGGCACCCCGTCGAGCACGCTCGTGCGGTGCGGCTTCTCCGAAGCCTTGAGGTCGTCCCAGAACGCGACCACGTCGGCGGCCGTCTCTGCCTCGCGGTCGCCGAAGACGTGCGGATGGCGCGCCACCATCTTCGCGGTCATGTGCCGGGCCACGTCGTCGATGTCGTAGTCCTCGCCGGGGGTGTGCGCCGCGAGGTCGGCGTGGAAGAGGACCTGGTAGAGCACGTCACCGAGTTCCTCGATCATCTCCTCGCGGCTGCCCGACTCGATCGCGTCGATGAGTTCCCAGCACTCCTCGACGAGGTACTGCACGAGCGATTCGTGCGTCTGGTCGGCATCCCACGGGCATCCGCCCGGACCACGGAGGCGGCCGACCATGGCGACGAGCTCGAGCAGGCCGTCGCCGGTTGCCGCGGTCCCATGCGCTGCGCCATCCGTCGCTGCCGCCCTCGCCGCCTCGAGCGCATCGACCCGCTCGTCGATCGGGCGTCCGCCGGTTGTCCGCGTCATCTCCACCGCCCTTCGGGGGCGCTCGCGCGTCCTCGATGCGAGCCTAACCGGTGGCCCCGATAGGGTGGGGGCAGGAGAGCCGGGAAGTCTGGTCGGCCGGTGCGAGCGCGTCGCAACCGTCGAAGAGATCGCGACCCGGCGGCGCCCGCCGCCAGACAGGGGGGCTATGGACGGCCGCACGTCCCTGCGCGTCTTCCCGGCGGCACTGGGCAGGAACTTCCTGAGCGCGGCACCGCGCTGGTACAAGCTGACGATCGTCGCCTTCCTCGTGCTGAACCCGGTCGCGTTGCTCGTCCTCGGTCCGTTCGTGACCGGGTGGCTCTTCGTGGCCGAGTTCATCTTCACGCTGGTCATGGCGCTGAAGTGCTATCCGCTGCAGCCCGGCGGACTGCTCGCCATCGAAGCCGTCGTCATCGGGATGACGAGCGCCGAGAGCGTCTACCACGAGACCACCGAGAACTTCTCCGTGATCCTCCTGGTGATGTTCATGGTCACGGGCATCTACTTCATCCGCGAACTCCTGCTGCTGGTGTTCACCAAGCTGCTGGTCGCGGTGCGCTCGAAGCTCCTGCTCTCGCTCGCCTTCACGGGCGTCGCTGCGCTGCTCTCGGCCTTCCTCGACGCGCTCACCGTCATCGCGGTCGTCATCGCCGTCGGCACGGGCCTGTACTCGGTCTACCACCGCTTCGCCTCCGACCGGGGATTCGACGACGAACACGATCACGATGACGACGAGCTCGTCAACGACCCCCTCCGCGGCGACCTCGACCGTTTCCGCGATTTCCTCCGCAACCTGATGATGCACGCTGCCGTCGGCACGGCGCTGGGCGGGCTCGCCACCCTGGTGGGCGAGCCGCAGAACCTCCTCATCGGCGAGGCGGTCGGATGGGGATTCACCGAGTTCTTCGTCCGGATGCTCCCCGTCTCGATCCCGGTACTGGTCGTCGGCCTGCTCACGACGGTCGTGCTCGAGAAGACCGGCTGGTTCGGATACGGCGCGCAGCTTCCGGAATCCGTTCGCGAGGTGATGGAGCGCTGGGAACGCCGGGAGTCGGCGCGCCAGGATCCCCGGCGTCGCGCCCGGCTGATGGTCCAGGCGCTCACGGCCGTGGTGCTGGTGCTGGCGCTCGCCTTCCACCTCGCCGAAGTCGGGCTGGTCGGACTCCTGGTCATCATCATGGCGACCGCCCTCAACGGCGTCATCGACGAGCATGCACTCGGGCGCGCGTTCCAGGACTCGATGCCGTTCGCGGCCCTGCTCGTCACGTTCTTCGCCGTCGTCGCGATGATCAACACGCAAGGCCTGTTCGCCCCGATCATCGACGCGGTGCTCGCCCAGGACGGACAGCGGCAGTTGACCGTGCTGTTCCTCGTCACGGGTGCCCTCTCGGCGATCAGCGACAACGTGTTCGTGGCGACGATCTACATCACCGAGATCGCGAACGCCTTCGACGCAGGCGCGATCACGCGTGAGCAGTACGAGGCGCTCGCGATCACGGTCAACGCGGGCACGAACGTGCCGAGCGTCGCCACGCCGAACGGTCAGGCGGCGTTCCTGTTCCTGCTCACGTCGGCGCTCGCGCCGCTCATCCGCCTCGGCTACGTGCGCATGCTCTGGATGGCGCTGCCGTACACGATCACGCTCACCACGACAGCGCTGCTCGCCATCATCTTCCTGGCATGAGCATCCACAGGGACGGGAGCCCCATGAGAATCCTCCGCTCCGAGCGTCTGGCCGCCGTGCTGCTGCTGATCGCCGCCGTGCTCGGCCTCGTGATCGCGAACCTGCCGTTCGGCGAGTCCGTCATCGGCGTGAAGGATGCGCACCTCGAGATCCCGTGGGCGCGCGTGGACCTGTCGGCCGGGCACTGGATCACCGACGGCCTGCTGGCGATCTTCTTCTTCATCGTGGCGGTCGAGCTCAAGCGCGAACTCGTCATCGGCGAGCTCAACTCCCTGTCGAAGGCGCTGCTCCCGGCGATCGCGGCGGTCGGTGGCGTCGTCGTGCCCGGGGCGATCTACGTGGCCTTCACGGTGGGCGGCGACACGGTCGACGGATGGCCCATCCCGACCGCGACCGACATCGCGTTCGCGCTCGGCGTGCTCGCGGTGTTCGGCCGGTGGATCCCGACCCGCATCCGGGTGTTCCTGCTCGCGCTCGCGGTGCTCGACGACCTCATCGCGATCCTCATCATCGCGTTCTTCTTCACCGACAACGCCGAGCCGTCGTACCTCGGGCTGGCGATCGTGACCATCGCCCTGTTCGGTGCCGTCAGCCGAATCATGAGGCCGCGCTCGGCGTGGATCCTCTCGCGGCGAGCGCAGTGGCCGATCGTCCTCGTGCTGATCGTCCTCGCCGTGCTCGCGTGGTACTTCGTCTACCGCTCGGGCGTGCACGCGACCATCGCGGGGGTGGCGCTCGGCCTGGCCATGTCGCGGCGTCCGGCCGGCCGCGCGGCGCACGCGCTCGAGCCCTGGTCGAACGGCGTCATCCTGCCGCTCTTCGCGTTCTCGGCGGCCATGGTCGTGGTACCCCAGGTGTCGCCGGCCGAGCTGAATGCGGCGTTCTGGGGCATCCTGGTCGGCCTTCCCGTCGGGAAGCTGGTGGGGATCGTCCTCGCCGGACTGCTGGGTGTTTTCGTGACGCGACGCCGGGCGGGAACGCACCTGACCTTCGCCGACCTGGGGGTCGTCGGGGCACTCGGCGGGATCGGCTTCACCGTCTCGCTCCTCATGAACGAGCTCGCCTTCCCCGCCGATCCGGGGGTGCGGGACGAGGGAACCCTCGCGGTCCTGCTGGGGTCAGCCGTCGCCATCCTGCTGTCGGCCGTCGTCGTGACCGCACGGTCGAGGCACTACCGTCGCCTGGGGGAGCACGCCGGGCAGGGCGGACCGTTCTCGCACTGACCTGGGTCGCCGAGGGCGACGAGTCGGACCGTCGCCGCGGCGGCTCATCCCGCGGTGGCCGCCGCGCCCGCTCCCGCTCCGGCGCCTTCGGCGGCCGCCGGCTCGGCCGGGAAGATGACGCCGATCAGGTTCGACACCCATTCGATGAGGTCGGCGTCGCCGGGCGCCTCGCCGCCGGGCGTGGGGAACGGCACGAGGATGACGTCGTTCTGCGGGAACAGCTTTGCGCCCGGATACATGCGCTCGAGCCGCACACGACGGGAGTCGGGCAGCCTGGCGGGGGCGATGCGCAGCTTCGACCCGGTCGCGATGACGTCGGAGAGCCCGGCGAGCTGCGCCCTCCGACGCAGGCGCGAGATCGCGACGAGGTGCTCGACGGCTTCGGGAGGCTCGCCGTAACGGTCGACGAGCTCCTCGACGACGAGGTCGATCTGGCCGTCCTTCGCCGCTGGGCCGCTCGCGGCCGACAGCTTCTGGTACGCCTCGAGCCGGAGGCGCTCGGAGTCGACGTACTCCTCGGGGATGTGCGCGTCGACGGGCAGCTCGAGCCGGAGCTCGGTCTGGCCCTCGGCGACCTCGCCTCGGAACGCGTTGACGGCCTCGCCGATCATCCGCAGGTACAGGTCGAACCCGACGCCGGCGATGTGGCCGGCCTGCTCGGCCCCGAGCAGGTTGCCCGCACCGCGGATCTCGAGGTCCTTGAGGGCGACCTGCATGCCGCTGCCGAGCTCGTTGTTGGCCGCGATCGTCTCGAGCCGGTCGTGCGCCGTCTCGCTGAGCGGCTTGGCGGGGTCGTAGAGGAAGTACGCGTACGCCCGCTCGCGGCCGCGGCCGACGCGGCCGCGCAGCTGGTGCAGCTGCGAGAGGCCGTACTTGTCGGCGCGGTCGATGATGATCGTGTTCGCGTTCGAGATGTCGAGTCCGGTCTCGATGATGGTCGTCGAGACGAGCACGTCGAACTTGCGCTCCCAGAAGTCGACCACGATCTGCTCGAGCACGTGCTCGTTGAGCTGGCCGTGCGCGACCGCGATGCGCGCCTCGGGCACGAGCTCGGCGAGCTGCGCCGCGACCCGGTTGATCGACGAGACGCGGTTGTGCACGAAGAACACCTGGCCCTCGCGGAGCATCTCGCGGCGGATGGCGGCGCCGACCTGCTGCTCGGAGTACGGTCCGACGAACGTGAGGATCGGGTGACGGTCCTCGGGCGGCGTCGCGAGCGTCGACATCTCGCGGATGCCGGTGACGGCCATCTCGAGGGTGCGCGGGATCGGCGTCGCGCTCATCGCGAGGATGTCGACGTTGGTCTTCAGCTTCTTCAGCTGGTCCTTGTGCTCGACGCCGAATCGCTGCTCCTCGTCGACGATGAGGAGCCCGAGGTCTTTGAACGACACCTTCTCGGTGAGGATGCGATGCGTGCCGATGACCATGTCGACCGTGCCGTCGGCCAGGCCTGCCACCGTCTCGCGCACCTCCTTGTCGGTTTGGAACCGGCTGAGCGCGCGCACGTGCACGGGGAATCCGGCGAATCGCTCGGAGAAGGTCTCGAGGTGCTGCTTGACGAGCAGGGTCGTCGGGACGAGCATCGCGACCTGCTTGCCGTCTTGGATGGCCTTGAACGCCGCGCGCACGGCCACCTCGGTCTTGCCGAATCCGACGTCGCCGGCGAGCAGGCGATCCATGGGGATGGGCCGCTGCATGTCGGCCTTGACCTCGTCGATGGTCTGCAGCTGGTCGGGCGTCTCGGCGTAGGGGAACGCCTCCTCGAGCTCGTGCTGCCATGGGGTGTCGGGGCCGAAGGCATGGCCCTTCGCGGCCATGCGCGCCGAGTAGAGCTTGACGAGCTCGACGGCGATGTCGCGCACCGCCTTGCGCGCTCGGCTCTTGGCCTGAGCCCAGTCGCTTCCGCCCATCTTCGACAGGCTCGGCGCCTCGCCGCCGACGTAGCGCGACAGCAGGTCGAGTTGGTCCATCGGCACGTAGAGCCGGTCTCCCGCCTGGCCGCGCTTCGACGGCGCGTACTCGAGCACCACGTACTCGCGGACCGCGGTCGGCGCCTGCTTGATGCCCGCCGTGCGGCTCGGGCCGGTCGGGCGCGTACCGGTCGCCACCTCGCGCTGCACGAGTTCGACGAAGCGGCCGATGCCGTGCGTGGAATGCACGACGTGGTCGCCGGGCTTCAGCTGCAGCGGGTCGACGACGTTCCGCCGCCGGCTCGCGAGCTTCTTCACCTGCCGGGTGTCGTAGCCGGCCGAACGGCCGTAGAACTCGGCCTCGGCGAGCAACCCGAGCTTGGCCTCGGGCACCTCGAAGCCGGCGGCGGCCTGCGCCTGGACGAGGTAGGCGACGCCCGGTTCGAGCTCGGCAGGCACGGCGTCGACGAGGCGGCCCGCGAGCCCGTGCTCGGCGAGCACGTCGCGGGCGCGCTCGACGAGCCCGTGTCCGGCGGCCGCGACCACGAGGCTCCACCCGTCGCGAAGGCGCTCGCCGACGTGCGCGACGGCCCCCTCGACGTTGCCCTGGAAGCTCGGCACGGCCGACGCCGCGATGCGGACGTACGCGCCGTCGGCGTCGCCCGCGGTCTCGCCGATCTCCTCGGCGGCGTCGCCCTGGTCGAAGCTCGAGAAGGTCCACCACGCGCGCTGCGGGTCGGGCTCGCCGGGTGCGGTGAGCAGCGCGGAAGCGCGGAGTTCGCGCAGCGTCAGGAAGTCGCCGGCCTCGAGGTCGATGGGCGCGGCAGCGCCGGCGGTGGCGGCGTTCCACGCCGCGGCGAGGAATTCGCGGTTCGTCTCGGCGAGGTTGACGGCGCGCGACGCGACGCGCTCGGGCGCGACCACGGCGACGGCCGCCCCGGGCGGGAGGTAGGTGGTGACCGGTACGAGCCGCTCGAGCAGGGCCGGGGCGAGCGACTCCATGCCCTCGACCGGGATGCCCTCGGCGATCTTCTCGAGCATGCCCGAGAGGTTGGGGAACTCGTGCACCATCTCGCGCGCTCGCTGCCGCACGGGCTCGGTCAGCAGCAGCTCGCGACTGGGCGCCAGGGCGACGCGCTCGACGCGGTCGGGCAGCGAACGCTGGTCGGCCACCGAGAACGCCCGCACCTCTTCGACCTCGTCTCCGAAGAAGTCGACGCGCACGGGATGGTCGGCGGTCGGCGGGAAGACGTCGAGGATTCCGCCGCGCATCGCGAACTCGCCTCGGCGCGCCACCATGTCGACGCGCGCGTACGCGAGGTCGACGAGGCGCTCGGCGATCTCGGGCAGGTCGTACCCGCGACCGCCCGCGACGAGCTCGATCGGCTCGAGGTCGCCGAGGTTGTCGGCGACGGGCTGCAGGGCCGCCCGCACCGAGGCGACGACGACGAGCGGATGGCGCGCCCCCTCGCCCGCCCACGCCCGCAGGCGCCGCAGGGCGTGCAGGCGTCGGCCCACCGTCTCGGCGCTGGGGCTCAGCCGCTCGTGCGGCAGCGTCTCCCACGCGGGGAACTCGAGGAGCTCGGCGCCGTCGAGGTACGGCTCGAGCGACGCGCGCAGGGCCTCGCCCTCGCGGCTGGTCGCCGTCACGACGAAGAGGGCGGGCGGGTGGCCCGCGGCGGCGCGGCGCTCGAGCAGGGCGGCGATGAGCGGCGCATCGAGCCCCGCGGGGGCCGAGAAGTCGGCGTTGCGCTCGGCCTCGGCGAGGGCTCGGTCGATCGTGGAGGCGCGCGAAAGCGCCGTGTTCAAGCCCTGCAGGATCACCGGAGCAGTCTACGCGCGGCCCCTGACACGCCGCCGAGGAGGGTCGCCGCCGATAGCATGGTCGCCGCCCGCCCCGAACGGAAGGACCCGCATGATCATCGCCGCCGCAGACGGTTCCGCGCTCGGCAATCCTGGGCCCGCCGGCTGGGCCTGGTACGTCGACGACGCCTGCTGGGCTGCGGGCGGCTGGCCGCGCGGCACCAACAACCAGGGCGAGCTCACGGCCGTGCTCGAGCTGTTCCGCGCCACGGCGCACCTCGACGAGGAACTGCTCGTCCAGTGCGACAGCCAGTACGTCATCAACGCCCTCACGAAGTGGATGCCGAACTGGAAGCGCAAGGGCTGGCGCAAGGCCGACGGCTCCCCCGTGCTCAACCTCGAGCTCATGCAGTCGCTCGACGAGGCGCTTCGCGGTCGCCGCTACCGCTTCGAGTGGGTGCGCGGCCATGCGGGGCATCCCATGAACGAGGCGGCCGACGAGCGGGCGCGCGCGGTGGCGACCGCATACCAGCGGGGCGGCGACATCCCGGCCGGGCCCGGGTGGAGCGGCGCGTGCGAGCCCGCGGTCGACGCACTCGTCTCACCGGCGCCGGCCGACGTCGACGCCGAGGTCGACCAGGTCTCCCCTCACGACGCCGACGCGGCCGCTCTCGACCTCGGCGACGCGGCGCTCTTCGACTTCGACGACCCGACGGCCGACTGGACCACGCTCGCCCTCGAACTCACGACCGAGGAGCACACTCGGCTCGTCGAGCGCGCCCGCGCGGCCGGCACCTCGCCCGAGGAGTTCCTCCGCGGCCTGATCTGACCCGCGCTCGGCTCCGTCGTCAGGCCGGCGAGTGGAACCGCTGCTGCGCGGCGACGAGGCCGTCCTCGACGACCGCTTCGACGGCGTCCGCCGCATCCGACAGCAGGTTGGGCAGTGCTGCGCGCTCGGGTCCGGCGAAGTCGCGCAGCACGAAGTCCGCGGCGTCCATGCGGCCGGGTGGCCGGCCGATGCCGACCCGCACGCGAGTGAAGTCGGGCGATGCCGTCGCCTTCTGGATGTCGCGCAGGCCGTTGTGCCCGCCGTGTCCGCCGCCGCGCTTGAGCCGCACGGTGTCGAAGGGGATGTCGAGCTCGTCGTGCACGACGATGAGCCGGTCGACGCTCAGGGAGTAGAACTTGAGCAGCGCCGAGACGGGGCCGCCGGAGGTGTTCATGTACCCGTTCGGCTTCGCGATCACGAGCTTGGGCCGACCCGGGCCGAGGAACCCCTCGGCGACGCGCGAGGGCGTCTTGTGGCTCTTGAAGGCCGCGCCGATGCGCGCGGCGAGCTCGTCGGCGACCATCTGGCCGACGTTGTGCCGGTTGCCGGCGTACTGGGCGCCGGGGTTGCCGAGGCCGACCACGAGCCAGGTGTTGTCGGACACGACCTCGTCCTTCCGGCGGTGCAGGAGGCGGTCGAGCAGGTTCACGATGCCTCCGGGCTGGTGGGTGGGAACGGCGAAGGGCCCGCGGCCCCGCGATCCGAGCGTACCCGGATGCGGCGCCGCGAGCCCTCGCGACGGTGGCGACGGAGCGCGGTCGGCTACTCGGCCGACTCCTCCGAAGCGGCCTCCTCGGCCTCCTCGGCGCCCTCGGCGGCCTCTTCGCCCTCGGCGGCCTCGGCCTCCTCGCCCAGGTCGACCTTCTGCGGCACGTGCACGTTGATGACGAGCGTCTCGGGGTCGCTGAGCAGCGTGGCGCCCTTGGGCAGCTCGACGTCGCTCGCGAAGAGCTTGGTGCCGTCCTCGAGGCCCTCGACGCTGACGACGACGTTCTCGGGGATGTGGGTCGCCTCGACCTCGAGCGACAGGGTGGTCGCGTCGAGGTCGGCGATGGTGCCGGACTCGGGCTCGCCCTCGACGTGCACCGGGACCTCGACCTGGACCTTCTCGCCGCGCTTGACGACGATGAGGTCGAGGTGCTCGATGATCTGGTGCACCGGGTCCTTCTGGACGTCCTTCACCAGCGCGAGCTCGGTCTTGCTGCCGATCTGGAGCTCGAGCACGGCGTTGGCCTTGCGGACCAGCAGCAGGATCTGGTGACCCGGCAGCGTGAGGTGGCGGGGGTCGGTGCCGTGGCCGTACAGCACGGCGGGGATCTTGCCGGCGGCACGGATCTTGCGCGCCGCGCCCTTGCCGAACGTCTCGCGCGCTTCGGCGACGACCTTGTTGTCTTCGTCCATGATGATTGCTCCTTGCGGGCTCTCGGGCCCAGAGTGGGTGTCTGTCTTCAACTCGAACGCATGCGCGTGAGGAACAGCCGTCAAGCTCGCTTCCACCGCGTCGATCACGGATGCCGCGACCGGGCTGACCCGGCCTTCGGCGGCATCCCTCGCCGAAGTTCAATCGCCCAGTCTACCGGATGCCGCGGCCGGCCGCCTCGCCGCGGAGACGCCGCCGATATCCTCGACGCATGAGCTCCCGTCTGCACGACCTGGCCGTCGAGCACCTGGGCACGCGCATCGTGTCGGGCGAGCTCGCGCCGGGCGCGGTGCTCAGGACCGACGCGCTCGAGGACGACCTGCGCGTCTCGCGGTCGGTCGTCCGCGAGGCCGTGCGCGTCGCCCAGTCGCTCGGCCTCGTCGAGACCGTGAAGCGGGTCGGCATCCGCGTGCTGCCGATGCGCTCGTGGAACCTGTTCGACCCGTCGGTCATCCGGTGGCGACTCGAGTCGGCGCAGAACGGCGCGCAGCTCCGTTCGCTCACCGAGCTGCGGACGGCGATCGAGCCGGTGGCGGCCGAGCTCGCGGCACGGTTCGCCCCGCCTGCCCTCGCCGGCGAGCTCATGGGCATCGCCGCATCCATGCGCACGGCGGGGCGCGCGGGCGACGCCGACGCATTCCTCGAGCTCGACGTCGACTTCCACCGGATGGTGCTGCGTGCGTCGGGCAACGAGATGTTCGCGGCGCTCGGCGATGCGGTCGGCGAGGTGCTGCGCGGGCGCACGTCGAGCGGGCTCATGCCGACCCATCCGAACGAGGATGCGATGCAGTGGCACGTCGACGTGGCCGACGCGATCCTCGCGGGTCGTCCCGACGCCGCCCGCGAGGCGATGCAGCGCGTGCTCGGGCGCACCGCCGACGACGTCGAGCGCACGTGGCGCGACGTGCCGCGCGCGGACGCGGCCACGGCATGAGGGCGGTCGCGCCATCCGATTTCAAATCATATTTAATCGATGTCATACTGATTGACGTCTGATTCTCCAGTGGCACCCGACTGCTAGCGTGGTGCCGGAAACCGCACCGACGCAGGAGCACGAGCATGCCCGAGAGCACCACACCCGCCAGCGCCAACATCGGAGTCGTCGGACTCGCCGTGATGGGCTCGAACCTGGCCCGCAACCTCGCCAGCCGCGAGGGCAACACCGTCGCCGTGTTCAACCGCTCGCCCGAGCGCACGCGCACGCTCACCACCGAGCACCCCGAGGCCGGCTTCGTCGCGTCCGAGGGCTACGACGAGTTCGTCGCCACGCTCGCCAAGCCCCGCACGGCGATCATCATGGTGCAGGCCGGCAAGGGCACCGACGCGGTCATCTCCGAGCTCGTCAAGCGCTTCGAGCCGGGCGACATCATCGTCGACGGCGGCAACGCGAACTTCCACGACACCATCCGCCGCGAGGCCGAGATCGCACCGACCGGCATCCACTTCGTGGGCGCGGGCATCTCGGGCGGCGAGGAGGGCGCGCTGCACGGCCCGTCGATCATGCCCGGCGGCTCGGCGGAGTCGTACGAGACGCTCGGCCCGATCCTGGCGTCGATCGCCGCGGTGGCCGAGGGCGAGCCGTGCGTGACGCACGTCGGCACCGACGGCGCCGGCCACTTCGTCAAGATGGTGCACAACGGCATCGAGTACGCCGACATGCAGCTCATCGCGGAGGCCTACGACCTCATCCGCCAGGGCACCGGCAAGTCGCCCGCCGAGATCGCCGACGTCTTCGCCGAGTGGAACACCGGCGAACTCGAGAGCTACCTCATCGAGATCACGGCCGAGGTGCTGCGCCAGGTGGATGCCGCGACCGGGCAGCCGCTCGTCGACGTCATCCTCGACGAGGCCGGCGCCAAGGGCACCGGCGCGTGGACCGTGCAGAACGCGCTCGAGCTCGGCGTGCCCGAGTCCGGCATCGCCGAGGCCGTGTTCGCCCGCAGCCTGTCGTCGAAGCGCGCCCAGCGCGACGCCGCCGCTGACCTGCCCGGCCCCTCGTCGAAGTGGACCGTCGCCCCTGATGACTCCGACGCGTTCGTCGAGGACGTCCGCCGCGCGCTGTACGCGTCGAAGATCATCGCCTACTCGCAGGGCTTCGACGAGATCGTCGCGGGCGCCGAGCAGTTCGGCTGGGACATCAAGAAGGGCGACATCGCCAAGATCTGGCGGGCGGGCTGCATCATCCGTGCCCGGTTCCTCAACCGCATCGCCGAGGCCTACGACGCCGACCCGGGACTGGTCGCCCTCGTGACCGCCCCGTACTTCCGCGACGCGGTCGCGGGCGCGCAGGACAGCTGGCGGCGCGTCGTGCAGGTCGCGGCGGGCGCCGGCATCCCGACCCCGGCGTTCTCGTCTTCGCTCGCGTACTACGACGGCCTGCGGGCCGATCGCCTGCCCGCGGCGCTCGTGCAGGGCCAGCGCGACTTCTTCGGCGCGCACACCTACAAGCGGGTCGACAAGCCGGGCGTGTTCCACACGCTCTGGTCGGGCGACCGCTCGGAGATCGAGACGACGCCCTCCTCGCACTGAGGTCGTGGCGGCGGCGGTTCCGGCGACCGGGGTTATCCTGACCATCACGTCACCGCGCCGGCCACTGCCGTCGGCCGCTGCGGCCGCCGCGGTCGCGCGAGCCGACGGGGAACGTCCCGGTGCTCGTCGAGTCGTCGGGAAGGAGAGCGGATGAGCGATTGGCATCCCGAATTCGACGACGACGACCGGCCGGTACGCACCGACCGACGTCGCCGCGTACTGCGGGTCGTCGTGCTGGTCGCGCTCGCCGGAATGCTGCTCCCGCTCGTGCTCTCGGCGTATGGCGTGGCGCGCTCGGCGGCCGAGCGCGCGTGCGCGGTCTACGCGACCGCCTACCACTCGACCGCATCGTCGCGGGTCGTCCTCGATCTCCTCGCCGAGGGCGGGCCGGGCTGGCTCTGCTACGCCGAGGTGGGCGCCGGCGACCGGGGCATGCTGCTCGGAAACCTCGGGCTCATGCCCGGTGCGCCGCGGCTCGTCGAGCCGGGCCGCGAGACCTAGGACGAGGTCGAGCCGGCGTCCGCTCCCGCCTCGCCGGAGAGCAGCTGCTCCTTGACCTGACGGCGGATGACCTTGCCGATGAGCGAGCGCGGCAGGTCGTCGACCTGGACCACGCGCCGCGGCACCTTGTACGGCGTCAGGCGCTCGCGAGCCAGCGATCGGATCGACTCGGCGTCGAGCGAGGCGCCCGCGCGCAGGACCACCGCGACGACGACCTGCTCGCCGGAGCGGTCGTCGGGGAGCCCGACCACGGCGCAGTCCTCGACGTCGGGGTGGTGCCGGATCGCATCCTCGACCTCGCTCGGCGCGACGTTGAAGCCGCCCGTGATGATCAGCTCCTTGATGCGGTCGACGATGCGGACGAACCCGCCGTCGTCGATCGTGACGATGTCGCCCGTGCGGAACCACGGCGCACCGCCCGCGGGGTCCTCGACGAACACCGCGGCGGTCTCCTCGGGCTTGTGCCAGTACCCCTGGAACACCTGCGGACCGCGAACGACGAGCTCGCCGCGTTCGCCGGCCGGCACGTCGCGCGTGGGCTGGTCGGGATCGACCACGCGAACCTCGGTGCCGGGCAGCGGCAGGCCGACCGTGCCGGCCTTGCGGGTGGGCGCCACCGGGTTGGCCATGAGCACCGGCGAGCACTCCGACAGGCCGTAGCCTTCGACGAGGTAGCCGCCGGTCAGCGCCTCCCACGGCTCGACGACGTCGGCCGACAGCGGCATCGCCCCCGAGATCGCGATCGGGATGCCGCGGAGCGAGACGCCCTCGTCGACGGCCGCCTTCGCCAGGCGCTCGTAGATGGGCGGCACCGCCGGCAGGAACGTCGGCGGCCGCTTGCGCGCGACCTTCAGCACCATCTCGGGGTCGAAGCGCGGGAACAGCACGAGCCGCGCCCCCATGCTCATCGCGAACGTGAGGCACAGCGTCAGGCCGTACGCGTGGAACATCGGCAGCACGGCGTAGACCACCGACGTGCCGCGCTCGATGTCGGGCACCCAGGCGCGCGCCTGTGCGGCGTTCGCGAGCAGGTTCGCGTGCGTGAGGGTCGCGCCCTTCGGGCTGCCGGTCGTGCCGCTCGTGTACTGGATGAGCGCCACGTCGCCGACGTCGGGGCCGTGGATGTGCCGGGCGATGCGGTCGGAGGCGACGAGTTCGTGCCACGGCACGGCGCCATCGACGCGAGTGGTGAGCGCGGCGCGGGCCTCGCGCGCCTTCGCGATCGGCAGGCGGAGGGCGGCGCGGGTCGTGAACGGCATGGCGCGCGTCAGGTCGACCGAGATGACGTGGCGCATCGCGAGGTCGTCGGGGAAGTCCTGGATGGACGCCACGACCTTGTCCCACGCGATGACCACCCGGGCGCCGTGGTCCTCGAACTGGTGCCGCAGCTCGCGCGGCGTGTAGAGCGGATTGTGCTCGACGACGATCGCGCCGAGTCGGAGCACCGCGTAGAACGCGACCACGTGCTGCGGGCAGTTCGGCAGCACGATGCCCACCGGGTCGCCCTGCTGCACTCCCATGAGGCGCAGGCCCTCGGCCGCGCGCTCGACCTGCTCGAGCAGTTCGGCGTAGGTCGTGACGCGCCCGAAGAACTCCAGCGCGGGCCGGTCGGGGTAGGCCTCGGCGGACGCCTCGATCAGGTCGACGAGCGAGCCGCTCGGCGCGGGGAGCTCGTGCGGTACGCCGGGAGCGTAGCTGGCGAGCCAGGGTCGCGCCGCGGCATCCGACATGCTCAGGCCGCCCCGTCGAACATGCTCGTCACCGAGCCGTCGTCGAAGACCTCGTGGATGGCGCGCGCGAGCAGCGGGGCGATGGGCAGCACGGTCAGGCGGTCCCAGCGCTTCTCGGCAGGGATCGGGAGCGTGTCGGTCACGACGACGCGGTCGATCGCGTCGGACTGCAGGATCTCGACCGCCGGATTGGAGAACACCGCGTGGGTCGCGGCGACGACGACGCCGATCGCGCCGTTCTTCTTCAGCGCCTCGGCCGCCTTGGCGATCGTGCGGCCCGTGTCGATGAGGTCGTCGACGAGCAGGCAGACGCGGCCCTCGACGTCGCCGACGATCTCGTGCACCGAGACCTGGTTGGGCACGAGCGGGTCGCGGCGCTTGTGGATGATGGCGAGCGGCGCGCCGAGCTTGTCGGACCAGATGTCGGCGACGCGCACGCGGCCCATGTCGGGCGAGACGACGGTGAGGGTCTGCGGGTCGAGCAGTGCGCGGAAGTGCTCGAGCAGCACCGGCATCGCGAAGAGGTGGTCGACCGGGCCGTCGAAGAAGCCCTGGATCTGCGCCGCATGGAGGTCGACCGACATGATGCGGTCGGCGCCGGCGGCCTTGTAGAGATCGGCGACCAGGCGGGCGGAGATCGGCTCGCGGCCACGACCCTTCTTGTCCTGGCGCGCGTAGGGGTAGAACGGCGAGACGACGGTGATGCGCTTGGCCGAGGCGCGCTTGAGGGCGTCGACCATGATCAGCTGCTCCATGAGCCATTCGTTGATCGGCGCCGCGTGCGACTGGATCACGAACGCGTCGGTGCCGCGAACGCTCTCGTCGTAGCGCGCGTACAGCTCGCCGTTCGCGAAGGTGCGCGCGTCGGTGGGCATGAGCTCGGTGCCGAGCTCGACTGCGATCTGCTCGGCGAGCTCCGGATGCGCGCGCCCGGAGACGAGCACGAGGCGCTTCGATCCGGTGGTCTCGATTCCCGACATGTGTGCTGTCCTTCCCACCGGAGTCGCCCTAGTCCTGGCCCTGCTCGTCGCCCTGCCGGTCGCCCTCCGCCTCGGCGGATGTCTCGGCCGTCTTCGCCGCCTCGGCCGCCTCGGCCGCCTTCGTGCCTTCGCGATGCGTGAGCACCCAGCCGTCGAGGTTGCGCTGCGGCGCGACGTTCACGGCCAGCGCACCGGCCGGGACGTCCTTGCGGACGACCGTGCCGGCCCCCGTGTAGGCGCCGTCCCCAATCGTAACGGGCGCGACGAACACGCCGTGCGAGCCCGTGCGCACGTGCGAGCCGATCGTCGTGCGGTGCTTGTTCACGCCGTCGTAGTTCGCGGTGATCGATCCCGCGCCGATGTTCGAGCCGACGCCGATCTCGGTGTCTCCGACGTACGAGAGGTGCGGCACCTTGCTGCCCTCGCCGATGTGCGCGTTCTTGGTCTCGACGAACGTGCCGATCTTGCCCGCGGCGTCGAGCACCGTGCCGGGCCGGAGGTAGGCGAACGGGCCGACCGACGCGCCAGGACCGATCACGGCGAGCGTGCCGTCGGTGCGCTTGACCTCGGCGTTCGCGCCGATCTCGCAGTCGACGAGCGTCGTGTCGGGGCCGACGACCGCCCCGGTCGCGATCGCCGTCGCGCCCTTCAGCTGCGTGCCGGGCCGGATGGTGACATCGGGCTCGATTCGGACGGCGAGGTCGATCCAGGTCGTCGCGGGGTCCTCGATCGTGACGCCGTTGAGCTGCCAGCCGCGCACGATGAGCGCGTTCAGCCGCGCGGCGGTCTCCGAGAGCTGTGCACGGTCGTTGATCCCCGCCACGAGCCACGACTTCGACACCGGACGGGCCTTCACCTCGGACCCGGCGGCGCGGAGGTGCTCGATGACGTCGGTCAGGTACTTCTCGCCCTGGGCATTCTCGGTCGTGAGGTTGGCGAGCTGGTCGCGCAGCGCGTTCGCGCCGAAGGCGTACACGCCCGCGTTGACCTCGTCGATCGCGAGCTCGTCCTCGGTGGCGTCCTTCTGCTCGACGATGCGGTCGAACGCGCCGTCGGCGGCACGGACGATGCGGCCGTACCCGCTGGGGTCGTCGTAGCGCGCCGAGAGCACGGATGCCGCGAGCCCGTCGGCGCGGTGGCGCTCGAGCAGCTCGCTGAGCGTCGAGGCGTTCAGCAGCGGCACGTCGCCGTTCAGCACGAGCACGTCGCCCGCGAAGTCGGCCGGCAGCGCGTCGACGGCCTGCTCGACGGCACGGCCCGTGCCGGGGATCTCGTCCTGGTCGACGATGACCGTGCCGGGCAGCTCGCTCTCGATCGCCTGCGCGACGAGGTCGCGCTCGTGACGCACGACGGCGACGACGTGCGCCGCGTCGAGCGCACGCGCCGTGGCGAGCACGTGCGCGATGATGGGCGCGCCGGCGAGCGGGTGCAGGATCTTGGGCGTGGCCGACTTCATGCGCGTGCCCTGGCCCGCGGCGAGCACGATGATCGCGAGGTTGTTGTCCATGCTCCGCCACCAGGATTCGAACCTGGTCCTCACAGCTCCAAAGGCTGTCGTGCTGCCGTTACACCATGGCGGACCGCGCGCTGGCGCAGGCGACGGGGCCTGCAGGCGCCGCCGTCAAGTCTGCCATGGCCGCCCGGGCGTGCACGGACGGCGGAGGTCCGGGACGCCCGATGCAGGGTCGCCCCGTGTCGCTCACCCGGTGAGCTCGTCGGCGATCCGGTCGGCCCAGGCGCGGATCTCGTCCCAGTCGCGACGGTCGCGGAACTCCTCGGGCGTGCCGCTGACCATGCCCTTCTCGATGTAGCCGCTGGGTTCCTCCGGCAGCCGGCCGCCGAACACCACGTGCTCGCGCACTCCGGCGTCCTCGGCCTGGGCGATGACCTTGCGCGGCTCCAGCCACTTGTCGTCCTCGGGCGATGCGTCGTCCTTCGGCTCGCCGACCGGTCCCGAGCTGAACACCCAGAACGGAATGCGGGCCAGCCGGTCGCGTTCGTGCGACAGGAAGTGGCGCGCCTCGCGACGCCACCGGCCCATGTAGGTCGCGCTGCCGAGCACGACCGCGTCGTACCCCTCGGCGGTGGCGGAGCCCGCCTCGACGGCCTCGGCGTCGTGCCCCCGCGCACGCAGTTCCTCGGCCACCGCCTGGGCGATCTCGGCGGTGGAATGGTGCTTGGTCGCGTATGCGACGAGGACCTTGGCCATGCGGCCCACGGTCGCACCGGGCGCCGGGCGCGGCGAGGACCTTCGTCCCTCCGGGCCCCTGGCGGCCCTCCTGCCACAATGGGCGGGTGACCGACAGCGACGAAGTGGACCGGATCGTCGACGACTGGGAGCGCGAGCGACCAGACCTCGACTTCGCGCCGCTGCAGGTGTTCTCACGCGTCGGGCGGCTCGCCAAGCTGCTCGATCGCGCGCGCAAGCAGGCGTTCGAGCGGTCCGAGCTGGAGTCGTGGGAGTTCGACGTGCTCTCGGCGCTGCGCCGCGCGGGCGCTCCCTACCGCCTCCCGCCGAAGGCGCTGCTCGCGCAGACGCTCGTCTCGAGCGGCACCATGACCAACCGGATCGATCGGCTCGTCTCCCGCGGGCTCGTGACGCGCCAGACCGACCCGCACGACGGCCGCGGCATCCTCGTCGAGATGACGCCGGGCGGCCTGACGCGCGTCGACGCGGCGATCACGCGGCTCGTCGACGCCGAGGCCGAGCTGCTCGCGGGCCTGCCGGCGGCGGAGCAGCGCCGCCTGGCCGCGCTGCTGCGCAAGCTGTCGCTCGGATTCGCCTGACGCGGAGCCCGTCCGCTACCGGCGCAGCACCCGTCGCGCCAGCCAGTTGCCCAGGTATTGCACGACCTGCACGAACACCACGATGAGCAGCACCGCGGCCCACGTGACGACCGGCTCGAATTGCCGGTAGCCGTACAGCTGCGCGAAGTAGCCGAGGCCGCCGCCGCCGATCAGGCCCGCCATGGCCGACATGTCGATCACCGCGATGACGATGAACGTGTAGCCGAGGATCAGCGGGCCGAGCGCTTCGGGCACGACGACGGTGCCGAGGATGCGCCACGGCCCCGCGCCCATCGAGCGCGCCGCCTCGATCACGCCCGGACGCACGGTGATGAGGTTCTGCTCGACGATGCGGCCGATGGCGAACGACGCGGCGAGCGAGAGGGCGAAGATCGCGGCATCCGTGCCGATGCCCGTGCCGATGACGGCTCGCGTGACCGGCTGCACCGCGGCGATGAAGATGATGAACGGGATGGGCCGGAAGAAGTTGATGACGACGTTGAGCACGTTGTTCACTGCCGCGTTCGGCAGCAGCCCGCCCCGACGCGTGACGTAGAGCCCGACACCCAGCAGGAATCCGCCCGCGCCGCCGAACAGCATGGTGAGCGCCACCATGTAGAAGGTCTCGGCCGCCGCGGTCCAGAACTCGGGGGCCAGTTCGATGAGCTTCTCCATCAGGGCGCCTCCGTCACGTCGGCGTGCCGCGAGATCGCGGCGATGGCCCGGTCGATCGCGGCATCCGCGCCCCGGATCGCCAGGGTGAGGTGGCCGAACGCGCGGCCGCGGATGTCGTTGATGCCGCCGTAGACCAGCTCGAACTCGAGCCCGGCCGCGGCCAGGTCGAGGAAGACCTGTGCCTGCGACGCATCGCCGTCGCGGAACGAGCACGTGACGATGCGTCCCTCGTGGCGCTCGCGCAGCACGGCGAGCTCGGCCGGCGAGGGCACGCCCTTGATGACCGTGCCGACGAACTTCTGCGACGACGGATGGCTCGGGCTCGAGAAGACGTCGAACACGTCGCCGTGCTCGATCACCCGGCCGCCGTCCATGACCGCAACCTTGGTCGCGATCGATTGGATCACGTCCATCTCGTGCGTGATGACGATGATCGTGACGCCCTGCTCCTCGTTGACGCGCTTGAGGAGCGCGAGCACCTCGTGCGTCGTCTCGGGGTCGAGCGCGCTCGTGGCCTCGTCGGCGAGGAGGATGCGCGGGCGCGTCGCGAGCGCCCGCGCGATGCCCACGCGCTGCTTCTGGCCGCCCGAGAGCTGGTCGGGGTGGGCGCCGGCCTTGTCGGTCAGGCCGACGAACTCGAGCAGTTCGTCGACGCGCGCCCGGATGTCGGCCGACTTCCAGCCCGCGACCTTGAGGGGGTACGCGACGTTGGCGCGAACGGTCTTCGCGTCGAACAGGTTGAATTGCTGGAAGATCATCCCGATGCCGAGGCGGATGCCGCGCAACTCCCGCTCGCGCAGGCCGGTGATCTCGCGGCCGTCGATGCGGATCGACCCGCTCGTCGCAGGCTCGAGCGCGTTGACGAGCCGCACGAGCGTGGACTTCCCGGCACCGGAGTACCCGATGATGCCGTACACGTCGCCGGCTTCGATCTCGAGCGACACGTCGTCGACGGCGGTCACGACGTCGGCGCGCCGGTCGGCGGCCGGGTAGGACTTGGAGACGTGCTCGAGGGTCACGAGCGCCATGGGATTCCTCCTCCGCGCACGCCCGAGCGGGCGGGGCCGTTCGTGGCGCCCCCGCCCGCTCGCGTGCGGTCGATTCGTGGGTCGGGTCCGGGCCGGGTGGTTCAGCCCTGGGCCCGCGTGTCGTCCTCGACGTCGGCGAGCGACGCCTCGAGGTCGGCGACGGGGATCTCGACCGAGACGCCCGTGCCCGCCGACGCCTCGTCGAGGCCGGCCTGCACCTCGGGGTCGGTCTGGAAGATCTCGACCAGCTTCAGGTAGGTCTCGTCGTCGGCGTCGTCGGCGCGCGCGGCGAAGATGTTCACGTACGGCAGCGCGTTCGGGTCGGTCGGGTCGTCCTTCGCGATCGCGTCCTCGAAGGAGAGGCCGGCGTCCTCGACGAAGTCGTTGTTGATGACGGCGGCCGCGACATCCGGCAGGCTCGTCGCGGTCAGCGACGCCTCGAGCGGCGTCACCTTCACCTTGGACTTCGCCTCGTCGATGTCGGCGACGGTCGAGAAGATCGAGCCGCCGTCCTCGAGCTCGATCAGGCCGGCCGACTGCAGCACGAGCAGCGCGCGCGCGAGGTTCGAGGGGTCGTCGGGGATCGCGACGGTCTCGCCCTCCTCGATGTCATCGACCGACTCGTACTTCGTGGAGTACAGGCCCAGCGGGTAGATCTGCGTCGAGCCGATCGGCGTGAGGTCCTCGTCGGCCGAGACGTTGTAGTCGGCCAGGTAGACGATGTGCTGGAACTGGTTGAGGTCGAGCTCGCCCTCGGTGAGCGCAGGGTTCGGCTGCGCGTAGTCGGCGAAGTCGACGAGCTCGATCTCGATGCCGGCCTCGGCGGCGGCCTCCTCGAAGGCGGGCCACTGCGGGTCGGACTTGCCGACGACGCCGATGCGGACGACGTCGTCGCCGCCGTCGGCGCCGGCGCCCGAGGCGCAGGCCGAGAGGCCGATGACGAGCGGGGCGGCGGCGAGCGCGGCGAGGATCTTGGTGCGGGTGCTGGGCATGGCGGTGCGGTTCCTTTCACGTGGGCGCGCGCGATCGGCTGCCCTGGTGTGGGCATGGTGGAGACGGCATGGCTCCGCCATCCGAGGATGCGGTGGGGGCGTCGATGCCGCGATCGCGGGCGCACTTCCACGCTAGGTGAAGTTCCTGCGCCCTATTGACCACATGGTCATCGGGCGTCACAGATCCTTCGGCGTCACCCTTCCAACTGCTCGGAAACTTCGAGCCAGCGCGTCTCGAGGTCGGCCACCGCACCCTCGAGCTCCGCCAGTTCGTCGCCGAGCACGCCGAGTCCGACGTAGTCGGACTGGTCGTGCCGCGCGAGCCGCTCGTGCTGCGCGGCGATCTGCGCCTGCAGCTTCTCGAGGCGCCGGTCGATCGAGGCGATCTCCTTCTCGGCGGCGCGCCGGTCGGCGCCCGCGAGCTGTGCGGGAGCCGCCGGGCCAGGCGATCGGGTCGCCGTCGGCGGGGCTGGGCGCGCTTCGACATCCGCGGCCTGCTGCCGGCGCAGCTCGAGATACTGGTCGACGCCGCGCGGGAGGTCGCGCAGGTGTCCGTCGAGGATTGCGACCTGGCGGTCGGTGACGCGTTCGACGAGGTACCGGTCGTGGCTCACCACGAGCAGCGTGCCCGGCCACGCGTCGAGGAGGTCCTCGATGGCGGCCAGCATGTCGGTGTCGAGGTCGTTCGTGGGCTCGTCGAGGATCAGCACGTTCGGCTCCTGCAACAGGATCAGCAGGAGTTGCAGCCGGCGCTTCTGCCCGCCGGAGAGGTCGCGCACGGGCGTCGCGAGCTGCTGGTTCGTGAACCCGAGCCGCTCGAGCAGCTGCCCGGGCGTGAGCTCGACCGCCTTCGAGCCCGAGCCGATCGTGTAACTCGTGCGCTGCGCCGCGACCACCGCGCTCACGCGTTCGTCCGTCCATTCCGCGAGCTCGGCGAGCTCTTGGCTGAGCACCGCGATCTTGACGGTCTTGCCGCGCTTGACGCGCCCGGTCGTGGGCTGCACCTCGCCCGTCACGAGCTTGAGCAGCGTCGACTTGCCCGCGCCGTTGACGCCGAGGATGCCCGTGCGCTCCCCCGGCGCGATGCGCCACTCGAGTTCGTGCAGCACGGTGCGCATCGCCGGTCCGCCGGGCGCGACATCCGGCATGGGGTACTCGACCGAGACGTCGAGCAGGTCGACCACGTCCTTCCCGAGCCGCGACACCGCGAGGCGGTTCAGCTCGACCGGATTGCGCACGGGGGGCTCGTTCTCGATGAGCTGGTTGGCCGCCTCGATGCGGAACTTCGGCTTGCTCGTGCGCGCCGGTGCGCCGCGGCGGAGCCACGCGAGCTCCTTGCGCATGAGGTTCTGGCGCTTGGCCTCGGATGCCGCGGCCATCCGGTCGCGCTCGACGCGCTGCAGCACGTAAGCGGCGTATCCGCCCTCGAAGGGCTCGACCACACGGTCGTGCACCTCCCAGGTGGCCGTGCACACCTCGTCGAGGAACCAGCGGTCGTGCGTGACGACGACGAGCGCGCCGTCGCTCGCCGCCCAGCGGCCCTTCACGTGCCGTGCGAGCCACGCGATGCCCTCGACGTCGAGGTGGTTCGTCGGCTCGTCGAGGAACAGCACGTCCCAGTCGCCCACCAGCAGCGCCGCGAGCCCCACGCGCCGTCGCTGCCCACCCGAGAGGTCGCCCACGCGCCCCTGCCACGGCACATCCGCCAGCAGGCCCGCGATCACGTCGCGCACCTTGGCGTCGCCCGCCCACACGTGCTCCTCGATGCCGCCGACCACGGCGTCGGCGACGGTCGTCGCCGGGTCGAGCGCGTCGGCCTGGTCGAGCATGCCGATCCGGATGCCGCGGCGCACCGTGACCCGCCCGCCATCGGGTTCGAGCCGGCCCGCCAGCAGCTTCATGAGCGTCGACTTGCCGTCGCCGTTGCGGCCCACGATGCCGATGCGGTCGCCCTCGTCGATGCCGAGCGTGACCTCGTCGAAGACGACGCGCGTGGGGAACTCGAGGTGCAGGCGCTCGGCGCCCAGGAGGTGTGCCATGTCCTGCCCACCCTACTTCCCCGCCGCCGGCGGCTCCCCCACCGGCCCGCACCTCCGTCTACCGTCGAGAGTATGCCGATCGTCGCGAATGGCGACCGTTCAACGTGGTTCGGCATACTCTCGACGCTCCCTGAGGATGGCACGGTGTCACGGCAGTGCGATCGGGTGCCAGCCGCGGCTCTCCAGGCGGCGCGCGACGCGCGCTGCGAAGGCGGCGGAGTCGCGGAGCCGTCCGTCTGCACTGACGTCCTCCGACGTCGCCTGCACGATGAGCCACCCCTCGTCCAGGAGTCGTTCGAGTCGCCGCACGTCCGCTTTGAAGCGCTCGGGACCGCGGTGGAGATCGCTCTGGTATTCGATGCCCACGCGGTACTCCGGAAATGCGAGGTCGATCATGGCGACGAACGCGCCCAGTGCGTCCGCGACCGAGTGGTTCGGTGACGGCTCGGGCAATCCCGCGCGCCCCAGATCCAAGCGCATGAGCGTCTCGCGGCGCGACAGCGAGCCGTACCTGACGAGCTCGAGTGCGCCGCGGAGCCGCGTCGCACCGCGACATCCTTTGTGCCGCTTCAGCGCGGCCTCCAATTCCGTCCGACTGCACAGCGCCGGATGTCGGCCGCTCGGCTCGCCGCCCGTGATCAGGAAGTCGGCGACGGCCACGAGATCGTCCTCTCCGAGAAGAGATCCGAGCTGGCACCATGTATCAGCCGGTGAACTCACCCGTACGCCTGCGAGCGAGGTCACCCCGAGCCGCTCGGGCTGGATCACGTGGCCGACCACTCCTGCGGCGAGCGATCGCGTCGACCCGCTCGGCACTCCGACGTGGATCCGCTGGTCCCGCTCGAGGTGATGTGGAAGCGGCATTCCCCAGAGCAGTGCGGCCGTGACATGCGAGAAGACCTGTCGGGCGGGCATCCCGACCGCATACGCCATCGCCCGCGAGCGCGCGTCTTCCGCGATGCTCGCGTGCTGTCGAATGCCGTGGAACGGGCGCCTCAAGTCGGGCGCGGAGAGGCGGCTGGGGTGGACGCCGACGAGTCCGGCGCGCTGCACGGTGAATGCCGGCCGCGAAAGGAGGTCGGGCGGCAGTGCTCGAGGATGTCGCACGCCCCCACCCTGCCGCCAGAGCCGTTTCGCAGCCCGCAGTTCTCCACATCCACGCCTCAGCCCCGGCCGAGAGTATGCCGAACGTCGGGATCGGAACGGTTTCGGCGACGTTCGGCATACTCTCGCCGCCTGGTGCGTCATGCACTCGCGGCGCGGGTGGTGGAGGGAGGGAGAGGGGAGAGCGAAGAGAGATTCAGTGGGTGAGGACGCGCGCGCCGTGGACGGGGCCGTGCACGCGCACCGCGGTGAGGCGCGCCGCCGAGAGGGCGACCTGCAGCTCGATGGCCGAGTCGGCGTCGTCGACGAGGAACGCGACCGTCGGGCCCGATCCGGAGACCAGCCCGGCGAGCGCGCCGTTCTCGGTGCCGAGCTCGAGGATCCCGCCGAGGCCGGGCGCGAGCGCCAGCGCGGCGGACTGCAGGTCGTTGTGCAGCGCGGGGGCCAGGCGGCGGGCGTCGCCCGCGCGCAGCGCCTGGAGCACCGCCGCGTCGACCGTGGGCGAGTCGAGCCCGACGGCCGCGCCGTGCGCGTGGTCGCGCCATGACGGCTCGAGTCCCGCGTCGCGCCGGCGGTCGAGTTCGCGGTACACGGCGGGCGTGGAGAGCCCGAACTCGGCGACGGCGAGCACCCAGTGGAACGACCCGGTGGCGAGCGCGGGGCTCAGCCGGTCGCCGCGGCCGGTGCCGATCGCCGTGCCGCCCGAGAGCGAGAACGGCACGTCGGCCCCGAGAGACGCGGCGAGCGCGTGCAGCTCCTCCTTGGGGAGGGCGGTCCCCCAGAGGGCGTCGCACGCGACGAGGGTGCCCGCGGCATCCGCCGACCCGCCCCCCATGCCGCCCGCGATCGGCACGTGCTTCTCGATCTCGAGCCGGACGCCGCCGGGGACCCCCGCGTGCCGGGCGAGCAGCTTCGCCGCGCGGATCGCGAGGTTCGAGGCATCCGTCGGCAGCAGGGCCGTGTCGATGGTGCCCGCGAACGAGACCGAGAACTGGTCGTCGGGCCACGCGCGCACGTCCTCGTAGAGCGACACCGCCTGGTAGGCGGTGGCGACATCGTGGTACCCGTCGGCGTCGAGCGCGCCGACGCGCATGAAGACGTTGATCTTGCCCGGCGCCCGGACGTGCACCGCCTCGTCGGTCGCCGGCATCGTCATGCGGTCCACGCTAGGCCATGGCCGAGGGGCGACGCGTCAGCCGACGCGCGCGAGCCACTCGCGCAACGTGGCCTTGATCTCGGCGACGCGCGAACCGTCGGGCATCCGGCCCCAGGTGAGCGAGATCGAGGAACGCCCCTCGCCACGCGGGCTCGAACCGGCGAGCACGAACTCACCGCCGTCGAGGTGGAAGCGGGCGGTGGGATGGCGCGCGCCGGTGTTGCGCGAGAGCGCCTCGACCCCGGTCCCGGCGGTCACGACGTCGGCCAGCGCCTCGAGCGCGGCGACGGGTTCGAGCGACACCGTGCGCGACACGCTCGCCTCGAACCGGCCGTCCTCGCGCTGCCCGGGATCGCGGAGGCCGCGCGCCTGCTCGTACGCGACCGTCACGTGCTGCGACCACCAGGCGTCCACGCCCTGGTCGCCGGCGAGCCACGCGGCGATCTCGGCGTGCCGCCACTCCGCCGCTCCCGCGTCGTCAAGCATCGCGAACCACTCGTCGTGCGTGCGCCCCGTGGCTTCGCGCACCGACTGGTCGCCGACGCCGTCGCGGGAGGATCCGATGCTGCCCTCGCTCATGCCGCCACGGTACTCCCGCACCGGGGCGCGGTCGCAAGGGGTCGCCACGCGACCGCGGGCGACGGTATGCGCCCGGGCGGCCGGCCGGCGCGCACGGGTCGGCGCGCGCGGGCCGGGGCGTCGCGCGACGCCGGCACGGCGCGGCCCGACGCGCCTACGCGGTCGACCCTGCCGACTCGTCGGCGCCGGATGCCGCGGAGCGCGCGATCCGCAGGAAGTCGTCGACGGAGAGCTGCTCGCCGCGCGCCTGCGGGTCGACACCCGCGCGCTGCAGCACGTCGCTCGCCGCGGCGGCGGAACCGCCGAGGCGCCCCGAGAGGGACTGGCGCAGCATCTTGCGCCGCTGCTGGAACGCGGCGTCCACGAGCTCGAACACCGCCACTCGCTCGTCCTCGGTGCCGGACGGGTCGCCCGGCGCCTCGCCGCGCTCGAATCCGACGAGGACCGAGTCGACGTTCGGCACGGGCCAGAACACCATGCGCGAGACCTGGCCCGCGAGGCGCCATCGGCCGTACCAGGCCGCCTTCGCGCTCGGCGCGCCGTACACCTTGGACCCGGGCTCGGCCGCGAGCCGGTGGCCGACCTCGGCCTGCACCATGACGATGCCCGAGCGCAGCGACGGGAACCGCTCGAGCAGGTGCAGGAGCACCGGGACCGAGACGTTGTACGGCAGGTTCGCGACGAGCCGCACGGGTTCGCCCGGCAGTTCGGTGACGCGCAGCGCGTCGTCGTGCACGACCGTGAGCCTGGTGCCGGGTTGCATGACCGAAACGGTGTGGGGCAGCTGCTCGGCGAGCCGGCGGTCGATCTCGACCGCGATCACGTCGGCGCCCGCTTCGAGCAGGCCGAGCGTGAGCGAGCCGAGCCCGGGCCCGATCTCGAGCACGGTCTCGCCGCGCTCGACGCCCGCGGCCTGGACGATGCGCCGCACGGTGTTGCCGTCGTGCACGAAGTTCTGGCCGAGCTTCTTGGTCGGCGAGACGCCGAGCACGTCGGCCAGGTCGCGGATCTCGGCGGGTCCGAGCAGGCGCGGCGTGCGGTCGGCGCCGTCGGCCTCGTGCCGATGCGCGTTCACGTCCGCTTCCCCCGCACGGTCTCGATCGTCCGGCAGGTCGGGACCGCCGTCGTCGCGGCGCGCCGATTCACGCCGATCCCGTGCCCGACGGCGCCGCGTCTTCCGCGCCGGTATCGGATGGCCCGAGCCCATCGCTCCACGACCCGTACGCGCGCACGGTGTTGCCGGCCACCTGCGCGCAGAACTCGTCGAGGTCGGCGTCGAGCACCTCGGCCATGAACCGCATGGTGTGCGGCACGAGGTAGGGCGCGTTGGGGCGACCGCGCAGCGGGACGGGCGTCAGGTACGGGGCATCCGTCTCGACCAGGATGAGCTCGCGCGGCACCGCCTTGAGCGCCTCGCGCAGGTTCTCGGCGTTCTTGAACGTCACGTTGCCGGCGAACGAGCAGTACCAGCCGGCGTCGCCGGCGAGGCGCGCGAGCTCCTCGCCGCCCGAGAAGCAGTGGAAGATCGTGGTCTCGGGCGCGCCGACGCGTCGCAGCGTCGCGACGACCTCGTCGTGCGCGTCGCGGTCGTGGATCTGCAGCGCGACGCCGTGCCGCTTGGCGATCTCGATGTGCGCCTCGAACGAGCGGTACTGCGCGTCGCGGCCGTCGTCGCCGGTGCGGTAGAAGTCGAGGCCGGTCTCGCCGACGGCGCGCACGCGCGGCTGCGCGGCCAGCTCGTCGATCACGGCGAGCGCCGCGTCGAGCTCGCCGCGCGCGTCGAGCTCGGGCGCTTCGTTGGGGTGCAGCGCCACGGCGGCCAGCAGGCGCGGTTCACGTGCGGCGAGTTCGGCCGACCAGCGGCTCGTCGCGACATCCGTGCCGACCTGCACGGCGCCGGCGACACCGACGGATGCCGCGCGCTCGAGGTGCTCGTGCGCCGTCAGCGGCAGCGCCCCATCGGCGATCTCGAGGTGCGTGTGGTTGTCGTACACGGCGACGGCCAGGGGCTCGGGCGCCGGCGGGTACTCGGCCGCGCGTCCGCCGTCGGAGCGCGTTCGGAGGTGGGCCGCGCCATCCGCGCCAGACGTCACTCGGCGACCTCGACGCGCGGGAACAGCGGCTCGAGCGCCGACACGCGCGACCCGATTCCCCACTCGTGCGCCCGGTCGATGCGCTGGGCGTCGACGGCGCCGTCGGCGCCGAGCGCAGACCACAGCTTCGCGGTCGCCTTCGGCAGCACCGGCGAGAGCAGCACGGCGAGCGTGCCGAGCCCGTGGTACGCCGTCGCGAGCACCGTCTCGAGCCGCTCGCGCTGGTGCGGGTCCTTCGCGAGGGCCCACGGCTCCTCGGCGGTCAGGTACCCGTTGAGCGCGTCGACGAGCGTCCACACCGACGCGATGGCGTCGTGGATCTGCAGGCGCTCGATCGCGGCCCACGCGGCATCCGTCGCCTCGCGCTCGATGCTCACGATCTCGAGGTCGGCCGCACTCTGCTCACCGCCGGTCGGCACCTCGCCGTCGCAGTACCGGCCGATCATCGCGATCACGCGCGAGGCCAGGTTGCCGAAGCCGTTGGCGAGCTCGGCCTGGTAGCGCGCCGCGAGGTCCTCCCACGAGAACGAGCCGTCCTGGCCGAAGTGGATCGCCGAGAGGAAGTAGTAGCGGAACGCGTCGGAGCCGAACGTGTCGGTGATCTGCTCGGGCGCGATGCCGGTGAGCTTCGACTTCGACATCTTCTCGCCGCCGACGAGCAGCCAGCCGTGGCCGAAGACGCCCCGAGGCACGTCGAGGCCGGCCGCCATGAGCATGGCCGGCCAGATGACGGCGTGGAACCGCAGGATGTCCTTGCCCACGATGTGCTGCGCGGGCCAGCGGCGGGCGAACTCGGCCTCATCCTGCCCGTAGCCGGTCGCGGTCACGTAGTTCAGCAGGGCGTCGAACCACACGTACACGACGTGCGTCTCGTCCCACGGCACCTTCACGCCCCAGTCGAACGTCGAACGCGAGATCGAGAGGTCTTCGAGGCCGCGACGCACGAAGCTCACCACCTCGTTGCGCGCCGACTCGGGCTGCACGAAGTCGGGGCGCGACTCGTAGAGCTCGAGCAGCTTGTCCTGGAAGGCCGACATCCGGAAGAAGTAGTTCTTCTCGTGCAGCAGTTCGACCGGCTTCGAATGGATGGCGCAGACGAGCTGCCCCTCGTACTCCCCCGTGCCGTCGACGAGCTCGGACGGCTGCTTGTACTCCTCGCAGCCGACGCAGTAGTAGCCCTCGTACTCGCCCGTGTAGATGTGGCCGTCGTCGTGGAGCTTCTGCAGGAACTTCTGGACGTTGGCCTCGTGCCGCTCGTCGGTGGTGCGGATGAAGTCGTCGTTGGCGACGTCGATCGTGTCGAGCAGCGGCTTCCACGCCTCGGCGACGAGCTTGTCGGCCCACTCCTTCGGGCTCACGCCGTTGGCGGTCGCGGTGCGGAGGATCTTCTGGCCGTGCTCGTCGGTGCCCGTCAGCATCCACGTGTCGCGCCCCGCCTGCCGGTTCCACCGCGCGAGCACGTCGGTCGCGACCTCGGTGTAGGCGTGCCCGATGTGGGGCACGTCGTTCACGTAGAAGATGGGCGTGGTGATGTAGAACGAGGAGGCGTCGGCCATGCGGACAATCCTACGGGCGCCCGCATGACCGAGACGCCGGGCGCCGTCACTGCTCGGGCGGCTCTGGGGTGCCTCGCGGATGGGGCTCCTCGCCGTGGCGCAACTGGCGAGCGCGGCCGTCGCCGATGACCGGCGGCAGCATGTCCTCGACGCTCAGGGGCGTGTGCGGCGTGGGCACGCCGATCGTCACGTCCTGCTCCTTGAGTCGCGCCGGCTTGACCTTCTGCCGGTCGTAGCCGACGAGCTTCATGCCGATCACGATCTTGCCGGCGGAGTCGCGCTGGTCGAGCTGGCGGTAGGCGTCGCCGACATCGGCGAGCGCGAACACATCGGCGATGGGCAGCCGGATCTGCCGTTCGGCGGCGAGCTGGGCGATGCGCCCGAGCGCGATGGTGTCGCCGGCGTACAGCTTGACCGCGAAGTTGTCCTCGACGGCCGCCCAGTCGGTCGTGGTGAACACCCGGAACGTCGGAACGCCGAGCTCCGCCGCGGCGGCGGCCTGCCCGCCGAGGAAGTCGAGGAACGCCGTGACGGGCTGGTCGGTCACGGAGCGCACGTTCGCAGCCAGGTCGGCGCCGTACTCGAGCGGGATGATGCCGAACTGGCGGAGGAAGTCGAAGCGCGCCGGGGCGGTGGTGCCGATGACGACGGCGCCGCGCGCCTTGGCCAGCTGCGCCGCGAGGCATCCCACACCGCCCGCCGCCGCGGTGATCACGACGACGTCGCCGGCGCCGATGTTGAGGCCCTCGACGGCGCCGAGCGCGGTGGTTCCGGCGACGTACAGCGATCCGGCGACCTCCCACGGCAGCGACGTCGGCTTGGGCAGGAGTTGTGCCTCCGGCACGACGACGTGCGTGGCCTGCGCCCCGCGCGCGACGTAGCCCATGACCTCCTCGCCGCGCCGGAACCGCGTCACGCCGGGCCCGGTGCCCGCGACGATTCCCGCGAACTCGCGCCCCTGGCCGGAGGGGAACTCCACTGGCCAGCGCTCGGGATGTCCGCCGAGCCGGACCGCCGACTCCACCGGCGAGATGCCCGTGGCGACCACTTCGACGAGGACCTCACCCTGACCCGGCTCCGGGACGGGGATCTCGACCACCTCCAGCACGTCGGGACCGCCGTACTCCGAGAATCGAACCGCTTGCGCCATGTCACACCCCCGACTCGTTCCCCCCAGGGGTCATGATCCTCGCGAGGCGTGCGAATTCACTGTGAGCCGGCTGCGCGCCGGGCGAGTGCCGCCTCGTAGAGGTCGCGCTTGCCGAGGCCGGTCTCGGCGGCGACGATGCCGGCCGCGTCCTTCAGGCGGGTGCCGGATGCCGCGAGCTCGAGCACGCGCGCCACGCCGGCGTCGGCGTCGGCCGCCGGGGGCTCGCCCGCCCCGCCGACCACGACGCAGATCTCACCGCGCACGCCGCCGGCCGCCCACTCCGCGAGCTCGCCGAGGGGTCCTCGACGCACCTCCTCGTGCAGCTTCGTGAGCTCACGGCACACCGCCGCGGAGCGGTCGGCGCCGAACGCCTCGGCGAGCGCAGCGAGGCTCGCGGCGAGGCGGGACGGCGCCTCGAAGAAGACGAGCGTGCGACGGTCGCCCGCGAGCTCGGCGAGCCGACGCATCCGCTCGCCCTGCTTGCGCGGGAGGAAGCCCTCGAAGGCGAACCGGTCGGTCGGCAGGCCCGACACCGCGAGCGCGGTGATCGCCGCGCTCGGTCCGGGGATCGCGGTGACGTCGACGCCCGCCTCGACCGCGGCCTGCACGAGCGGGAAGCCGGGGTCGGAGACCGTCGGCATGCCCGCATCGCTCAGCACGAGCACGTCGCCGTCGCGCGCGAGCTCGACGAGTTCGCCCGCGCGGGCGCGCTCGTTGTGCTCGTGCAGCGCGATGAGGCGCGGCCGGTTGGCGATGCCGAGCGCGGCGAGCAGTCGCTGCGTGACTCGGGTGTCCTCGGACGCGACGACCGCGGCGTCCTCGAGCGCCTGGCGGAGCCGCGTCGAGGCGTCGCCGAGGTTGCCGATGGGCGTCGCCGCGAGGATGATCACCGGTCCAGTCTGGCGCACGGATGCCGCGGGGCGCGCGGCTACAGTGGGCGCATGGGTGTGAACGGCACGGGTGCGGACGCGCCCGCCGTCCGCACGGATCCGCCGTCCGACGCCGGGGCGAGCGCCGAGGGCGACGCGACCGACGATCGCGCCGCCGGGATCGACGCCGACGCGGAGCAGCGCGCTGCCCCCGTAGCGCCGTCCGAGCCGCGCGGCAGCCGCCTCGACCGCTGGTGGTCCGACCTCATGTCGACGCCGCGCCGCCGCGCGCTGTGGTACTGGGGCGGCCCGATCGCGGTGACGCTGCTCGCCGCCGTCCTCCGCTTCTGGAATCTGGGCCACCCGCACGCCATCGTCTTCGACGAGACCTATTACGTGAAGGACGCGTGGACGCTGCTCCACCACGGGTACGAGTCCACGTGGCCCGAGGGCGCCGACGAGGAGTTCGCGCAGGGCGACACCGACCTCTACTCCACCGATCCGTCCTACGTCGTCCATCCGCCGCTCGGCAAGTGGATGATCGGGCTCGGCATGGCGCTGTTCGGCGCCGACAGCGCGGTGTGGTGGCGCGCGTCGACGGCGCTCGCCGGCACGGCGGCCGTGTTCGTGCTGACGATGGTCGGGCGCCTGCTCTTCCGCTCGACGCTCATCGCGGTGATCGTGGGGCTCCTGTTCGCGATCGAGGGCAGCGCCATCGTCATGAGCCGCGTCGCGCTGCTCGACAACTGGGTCATGCTGTTCTGCCTCCTCGGCTTCTGGTTCGTGCTGCTCGACCGTCGGAGGAGCGCCGACCGACTTGCGGAGCGACTCGCGGAGGCGCGCGAAGCGGGGCGCGACCCGTACGCGGGCCCGGTGATCTGGGCCCGGCCGTGGGTCGTCGCGGCCGGGGCGGCGTTCGGCGCCGCCACCGCAGTCAAGTGGTCGGGGCTGTACTTCATCGCGGCGTTCGGCATCTACCTCGTGCTCGTCGACGCGCTCGCACGACGGCGCATCGGCCTCCCGTTCTGGATGACCGGTGCGGTGCTGAAGCAGGGGCCGGCGACCTTCCTGCTCTTCGTGCCGGTCGCCGCCGTGGTGTACCTCACCTCCTGGACCGGCTGGCTCGCGACCGACGGCGGCTACTACCGTCACTGGGCCGACGAGCCCGACAACGCCGCGACCGGCGCGTGGGCGTGGATGCCGCGGGCGCTGCAGGGTCTCTGGCACTACCACGAGGCCGCGTACCGCTACCACGTCGGGGTGCACGCGACGCATCCCTGGGAGGCGAACGCGCTGACCTGGCCGTTCGCGCTGCGGCCGACGAACATGTACTTCTCGAGCACCGCCGAAGGCTGCGGCGCCTCGGAGTGCTGGTCCTCGATCATCGGCATCCCGAACCCGCTGATCTGGTGGGGAGCGACGCTCGCCACCGCGTACCTCGTCTACCGCTTCGCGAGGTACCGCGAGTGGGTGAACGGCGCGATCCTCATCGGCGTGGCGGCCGGATACCTGCCGTGGCTGATGTACCTCGAGCGCACGGTGTTCCACTTCTACACGATCGCGTACGAGCCCTTCGTTCTGCTCGCGCTCGGCGCGGTCGCCGCGCTGATCGTCGGGCGTGCCGACGACCCGGAGTGGCGCCGGGTCCGAGGGCTGGCGACCGTCGGCGTCTACCTCGTCGTCGCCGTCGCGGTGTCGGCGTTCTTCTACCCGCTCTGGACCGGGATCCCGGTCACGCCGGAGTTCCGGCAGCTGCACTTCTGGCTGCCGGGGTGGGGATGAGCGCGTTCCGCGAGCGATGGGCCGAGCGGATGCCGGGACTCGCCGTCACCGCGACGGCCGCGGCGCTCGCATGGGGCGTGCACCTGCTCGTCCCGGCCGTCCCCCTGCTCACGGTCGCCGTCGCGGTGGGGATCGCCACGGCCCAGGTACCGCGCGCGAGGGTGGCCTTGGACGGTCCGCTGCGGCCCGGACTCGCGTTCTCCGCACGCACGCTGCTCCGGACCGGCATCGTGCTGCTCGGGCTCAAGCTCAGCCTCGCCGACATCGCCGGGCTCGGCTGGGTGACGATCGCGACCACGGTCGCGGTCGTGGTGCTCGCCTTCGCGGGCACCTGGGCGCTCGGTCGCGCCGTCGGCCTGCCCGGGCGCGAGCCGCTGCTCGTCGCGAGCGGATTCGCGATCTGCGGGGCGTCGGCCATCGGCGCGATGGCCGCGGCGACGCGCGCCCGCGACGAGGAGCAGGCGCACCCGGTGGCGCTCGTCACGCTGTGTGGCACGCTCGCCATCGCCGTCCTGCCTGCGTTGTGGCATCCGCTCGGGCTCACCGCCACGGGGTTCGGCCACTGGGTCGGTGCCGGAGTGCACGACGTCGGCCAGGTGGTGGCGACCGCGCAGGTCGCCGGCACGGCCGCGCTCGCGGTGGCCGTCGTCGTGAAGCTCACGCGCGTGCTCCTGCTGGCGCCCATGGTCGCCATCGCGGCGGGCCTCGAACGACGGCGGTCGACGGATGGCGCGGGGCCGCGTCCGGCGATCGTGCCGCTCTTCATCGCGGGCTTCCTCGCTGCGGTGCTCGTCCGCACGTTCGTCGCCGTACCCGAGTCCGTGCTGGTCGCGGCCGATGTCGCGCAGACGACGCTGCTCGCCATGGCACTGTTCGCGCTCGGCACGTCGGTGCGCGTTGCCGCGCTGCTGCACACCGGCTGGCGAGCGGCCGCCGTCGGTCTCGTGTCGTGGGTGCTGGTCGCCGCGCTGGCCTACGGGGCCGTGCTGCTCGGCTGAACGGCATGGTCCGCGGCCGCGGCGGGCCCGGGGTGATCGAATCCCCGCAGGGCGATTTTGCCGCGCACGGCGCCCGACTCGAGCAGGGCGAGCGCGTCGGCCGCCCGGTCGATGGGCATGACCCGATCGACGACCGGGCGCAGCGTGCCCTCCTCGGCCAGCCGGCGGAGTTCGTCGAGGTCGTCGCCGTCGCGTCGCGCCGCGAGCGGCCGGAGCCGCTGTCGTGTGAACAGGTCGAGCAGCGAGGCCCGGACGATGCGCCCGAGCGGGCCGAGCACGCGTGTGCCGCCGCCCGACGAGAGCACGAGTGTGCCGTGCGGGGCGAGGATGCGGCGCATCGCCCGCAGCGGGTGGTCGCCCACCAGGTCGAACACGACGTCGTAGCGCTCGCCCTGCTCGGTGACATCGGTCGTCCGGTAGTCGATGACGTGGGTCGCGCCGGCCGCGCGGACATGGTCGGCCTTCGCAGCGCTCGCGACCCCCGTCACCTCGGCGCCGAGGCCCGCGGCGAGCTGCACGGTGTATGTGCCGACCCCGCCGGACGCACCGATGACGAGCACGCGGTCGCCCGCGGCGGCCTTCGCGAGCCGGAGGCCCTGCAGCGCCGTGGTTCCCGAGACCGGGATGACCGCGGCATGCTCGTCGTCGAGGTTCGCAGGCGCGCGCCGGACGTGCGGCGCGTCGACCACGACGACCTCGGCGAACCCGCCCTGGTCGGCCTCGGTGAACACCCGATCGCCGACCGCGAACCCGTCCACCTCGGACCCGACGGCGACCACCGTGCCGACCACGTCGCGGCCGATCACGGGCTTGCGCGGCCTCCGACGTCCGAACACCGCACGGATCATGAGCGGCTCGCCGCGCATGATGCGCACGTCGCCCGCGTGCACGCCGGCCGCGTGGACGCGGATGGCGGCATCGCGCGGGCCCGGCACCGGCTCGGGCACCTCGGCCACACGGATCACCTCGGGTCCGCCGTATCCCTCCTGGACGACGGCTCTCATCGTTCCCCTCCTGCCTCCGCGGAGGGCGTCACGACGACGCTGCCGCGCTTGTGTCCGGTGTCGACGATCTCGTAGGCCTCGGCGATGCGGTCGATCGGCAGCACGCGATCGATCGCGGGCCGGATCACGCCGGCCGCGGCGAGCGCGGCGAGCTCGTCGAGATCGGGCCGCTTCGCGTCGTCGCTGCGGAGGCCCGTGAACATGATCACGGCCCGTGTGCGGCCGAGGCGGGAGGTGAGCTGCTGCAGCATGACCGCCCACGACGGGACGGTGGTGAGGTACACGCCGCCGTCGACCAGAGCCCGGCGAGCGCGACGGTACGTGCTCTTGCCGGCCGCGTCGAAGACGACGTCGTAGCGCTCGCCGGTGCGCATCGGGTCGACCTGCGTGCGATCCACGACATGCCGGGCGCCCAGTGCACGCACGTGCTCGAGGTGCGCGGTCGAGCACACGCCGGTGACCTCGGCGCCCAGGTGACGGCCGAGCTGCACCGCAGCACCCCCGACGCTTCCCGCCGCCCCGTTGACCAGCACGCGCATGCCCGGCCCGACGTGCCCGCCGTCACGGAGGAAGGGGAGCGCGGTCATGGCGCCGTCGCAGAGGGCCGCGGCATCCGACCACGACACGCCCTGGGGCAGCCGGGCGATCGCGCCGTTCTCGCCCACCACGACGAACTCGGCGTGCGCTCCACCCGCGGCGCCCGTCGCGCCGAAGACGCGGTCACCGATCGCGAAGCGCGTCGCACCCGGGCCGACGGCGTCGACGAGGCCCGCGAAGTCGGATCCCATGACCGGATTCCGCGGGCGGCGCAACCCGAACGCGAGTCGCGCGAACCAGGGCCGGCCCGAGCGCCAGGCGCCGTCGGCAGCTCCGACCGACGCGGCGAGCACGCGGACGCGAAGCTCCCCCGGGCCCGGTTCCGGCAGCGGCCGGGTCGCGACCGCGGCGACCTCGGGCGGTCCGTACCGCTCCGCGAGTGCGACCCTCATGATGCCTCCGTCTCGGGGTACTGGAAGACGTCGTCGAGCGGGACCCCGAACACCCGCGCGATCTGGAAGGCCACCTCGAGCGACGGCGAGTAGCGCCCCTGCTCGATCGCGATGACGGTCTGGCGCGTGACTCCGAGTCGCTGCGCGAGCTCGGCCTGGGTCATCTCGCCGTGGCGGAAGCGCAGCGCACGGATGTCGTTCGTCACGCGCGTCGGCTTCACCACGCCGGCACCCCCCTGCGGTAGGCGACGAGCCGCGTGATGCTCTCGAGCAGAGCCGAGAGCACGAAGCACAGGTAGATCACGTTGGCGATCCAGAACCACTCGGCCTCGAGCATGGCGAGCACCAGCGCCCCGAGCGCGCCGATCACGACGAAGGAGCTTCCGACGCGGGTGCCGAGCCGGTCGATCTCCCTGTCGCGCACGTCGCCCTTGGTGCTCTCGCTCGGGAACACGATCTCGACCAGGATGCGCAGCACGATCGTCGCGACGATCGCCCCGCCGATGGTCCAGAGCATGATCGGCACGTAGTCGACGTCGCCGACCGGAGTGCCTCCGGTCACCTGGGGCAGCACCAGCGAGAGGTACACGGCGTAGCCGACGACGGCGACGACCAGGTACAGCCACGTCCCCTTCTCCTCGTACGACATCCCGACCTCCGATGTGAAGAATGTTTGACATGCCCAGTGTCAATCATTCTGCACATCGTGTCAAGCATTCTTTACACCGATGCTTCCTCGATCCGCGGCGAGGGTATGCCGAACGACGCCGGCGAGCGGCGTCCGACGACATTCCGCATACCCTCGCCGGGCAGGGGCGGGGCGGATGGCGCGGCCCGCGGCCGCACGGCGGACGAGTGCATGCCATCCGCACCGCAAGGGGCACCGAGCGGTGCAGATGACACGTACTCGTCACCGGAGGATGTGCGGCGCGGGGGGGCGGCCGCGTCAGTGGCCGGCGCCGCCGTCCACGAGCTTGAGCCCGACGACGCAGCCCACGAGCCCGGCGATGAGCGCGAGGCGCGCCCACGAGACATCCGTGTCGCCCATGACCATGGCCCAGATCACCGTGAGCGCCGCGCCGATGCCGACCCACACCGCGTAGGCGGTGCCGACGGGGATGTCGCGCATCGCCCACGCGAGTCCGCCCATCGACACGACGAGCGCGACGCCGAACACGACCGACGGCCACAGCTTGGTGAAGCCCTCGGACTTGCCGAGTGCGGTAGCCCACACGGCCTCGAGCACACCGGAGAGGATGAGGACGACCCACGACATGACGGCACTCCTTCGGCCAGTCTTGTCGCCTTCCGGGTACTGGGTTCCCTCGTCCGGGGCCGCCCTCCGGCGACCTGCCCTCAGGCTAGCAAGCGGGCCTGATCACGCCCTGTGCAGCCGAGCGGATGTCGCGCCGCCGCGACATCCGCACCACGCACCGGTTTCAGGAGAACGGAAGCGGTTCAGGACCGGATCGCCGGATTCATCCTGATCAGCCTCCATTCTCCTGAAACGAAGTTCGCCGAGCGGATGTCGCGAACGCGCCGATCAGCGCCCGGCGAGGCCTGTGGGCGATCCGCCCGCGGCCGCGATCACCCGGTCGGCCGCGAAGCGCTCGGGCGCCGGGCCCCTGCCGTCGGCGAGGTCCGCGAGGATCCGCCCGACGACGGGCGTGAACTTGAACCCGTGCCCCGAGAACCCCGCACCGACGACGATGGGCCCGACGCGGTCGAGGACGAAGTGCTCGTCGGGCGTCGTCGTGTACGTGCAGCTGATCGGCGTCACCGCGTCGGCATCGACCCCGGGCAACCAGTCGCGGGCGTACCGCTGCAGGTCGGCGAGCTGGTCGGGCCTAGGCAGGAAGTCGCGCGCGTCGGGGTCGACGACGGGGCCGACGCCGTGCCATCCGGCCTTGACGCCCTCGCCCGGCGTCAGCATGCCGTACACCGGCGAGCGCCAGTATTCGTACCCGGCGTCGGCCGGACCGGGGAAGTGGTTGTAGCTCGGCCACTCGATCGCGTCGTCGCGCACGGCGAAGTGCGCGGGCTGCTCCTGCGTGACGACGAGCCGCGGCAACGCGAGCCCGCCGACCAGCTTGGTGGTCCAGGCGCCGAGGGTGACCACCGCGGTGCGCGCCTCGAACACCTCCTCGACTCCGTCGTCGGTGACGGATGCCACGCGCACCCGCTGATCGCCGAGCGGCTCGATGCGCGTGGCCCGCGTGCGATGCCGTACGTCGGCGCCGGCGGACGCCGCCGTCTCGTGCAACGCGGCGATCGTGGCATCCGCATTCACCCGGCCGGCCTGCGCGTTGAACAGCACGCGAGTGTCCCAGCGGATGCCGGGCCACCTCCGCGCGGCCTCGTCGACGGGCAGGAACTCGGCCGGGATGCCGGCCGCCGCGAGCGCCGCGTGGACCGCGTCGAACTGCGCCGCCCGACCGTGGTTGGCGACGCCGACGAGGTCGAGCAGCGACGTGGCCGACTCCGCCTCGAGTTCGCGCCAGAGCGGCAGCGCCTCGACGAGCATCCGCACGTAGACCGGGTCGGCGTAGGCGACGTTGAAGTTGCGCGAGGCGCCGTGCGAGGCGCCGTTGCGGTGACCGGGCTCGTACCGCTCGAGCAGCGCGACCTCGCGCCCGCGGCGGGCGAGCTGCCACGCCGTCGCGGCGCCCATGGCGCCCCCGCCGATGACGACCGTCTCGACCTGCGTCACCGGGCTCATCGTGCGCCTCCAGCGACCGCAAGGACCTCGCGGAAGTGCTCCACCACCGGGAACGGCTCGTAGAACCCGTGCAGCAGCTCACGCCATCGCGCGTACTCCGCCGACCCGCGGAAGCCGGGGTCGTGGTCCTCGATCCGCTCCCAGTGCACGAGCAGCAGGTAGGTGTTCGGCGTCTCCGCCGATCGGGACAGCGAGAGGTCGACGAAGCCGGGCATCGACGCGATGATCGCCTTCGCCTCGGCGAAGGCGCGCTCGAACTCGGCTTCGCGGCCGGCGACGACGGGGAGGACGGCGTGCTCGAGGATCACCCGCACCACCGTACCCGCCCCCGTTGGCAGCCCGACGCGGAGGAATGGCAGCCGGTGCCGGCGGCCCGGCCACCCCGCCGCGCGACGATGGACGCATGGACTTCGACGACACCGCCGCCCTCCTCGTGATCGACGTGCAGCAGGGGTTCGACGACCCCGCCTGGGGTGAGCGCGACAATCCCGAGGCCGAGGCGAACATCGGCCGGTTGGTACAGGCGTGGGCGGATGCCGGGCGGCCGATCGTGCTCGTCCGGCACGACTCGCGCGAGTCCGGCTCCCCGCTCGCGCCGGGCACCCCGGGCAACGCGCTGAAGCCCGTCGTTGCCGAGGCACCCCATGACCTCTTCGTGACGAAGCAGGTCAACTCGGCGTTCTACGGCGAGCCCGACCTGCGCGGATGGCTCGACGAGCGCGGCATCCGCCAAGTCGTCGTGTGCGGCATCCAGACGAACCAGTGCGTCGAGACCACTGCCCGGATGGCGGGCAACCTGGGCTACGACGTGACGCTGCCGATCGACGCGACGCACACGTTCGACATGGCCGGGCCCGGAGGCATGCGCCTCACCGCCGCGGAGCTCGCTCGCGCGACGGCCGTGAACCTCGACGGCGGCGGCTTCGCGCGCGTCGTGTCGACCGACGAGGTGCTCGGCGCGTGAGGCGCGTGACCCGCAGCATCCCGTTGCCGTTCGTTACGGCGGCCGGGGGGATGGCTCGACGACCCGAGGTAGCGTGAGGCCATGGCAGACCGCGAATACGGCTTCAAGACCCGCGCCATCCACGCGGGCAACATCCCCGACGCCGAGACGGGCGCCCGAGCGCTGCCGATCTACCAGTCCAGCGCGTTCGTCTTCGACGACACCGCCGACGCCGCGGCGCGCTTCGCGTTGCAGAAGTACGGCAACATCTACTCGCGCCTCGCGAACCCGACCGTCGCCGCGTTCGAGGAGCGCGTGGCGAGCCTCGAAGGCGGGCTCGGCGCGGTCGCGACCGCGAGCGGCCTGGCGGCGCAGTACATCACGTTCGCGAGCCTCGCGGGCGCGGGCGACCACATCGTCGCGTCGGCGAACCTCTACGGCGGCTCGATCACGCAGCTGGATGTCACGCTCCGCCGCTTCGGCGTCGAGACGACGTTCGTGCGTTCCTCGGACCCGGCCGACTACGCGCCGGCGATCACCGAGCGCACCAAGGCCATCTTCGTCGAGACGATCGCGAACCCGTCGGGTGAGATCGCCGACCTCGAGGGCCTGGCGGATGTCGCGCACGCCCACGGCATCCCGCTCATCGTCGACTCGACGATCGCCACGCCATACCTGAACCGCCCGATCGAGTGGGGAGCCGACCTCGTCACGCACTCGGCGACCAAGTTCCTCGGCGGGCACGGCACCACCCTCGGCGGGGTCGTCGTCGAGTCGGGCCGATTCGACTGGCACTCCGAGAAGTTCCCGCTGTTCGGCGAGCCCGTTCCGAGCTACGGCGGCCTGCAGTGGTCGGGCAACTTCGGCGAGTACGCGTTCCTCACGCGCCTGCGCGCCGAGCAGCTGCGCGACATCGGGCCGGCGCTCGCGCCGCATTCGGCGTTCCTGCTGGCGCAGGGCGTCGAGACGCTGCCGTACCGCATCCAGGCGCACATCGACAACGCGCGCACCGTGGCCGAGTGGCTCGCCGACGACCCGCGCATCGAGCGCGTGTTCTGGGCCGGGCTGCCCGACCACCCGCACTTCGAGCGGGCCGCGAAGTACCTGCCGAAGGGACCGGGGTCGGTGTTCAGCTTCGAGGTGAAGGGCGGCCGCGAGGTCGGCCAGGCGCTCATCGAATCGGTGAACCTCGCGAGCCACCTCGCCAACATCGGCGACGCCAAGACCCTGATCATCCACCCCGCGTCGACCACGCACGCGCAGCTCACCGACCAGCAGCTCGTCGACGCGGGCGTCCTGCCCGGCGTGGTGCGCCTCTCGGTCGGCATCGAGGATGTGGAGGACATCATCGCCGACCTCGACCAGGCGCTCGCCGTGGCGACGCACGGCCGATCGCTGGCCGGCGCGACGATCGGAGCAGACCGATGAGCACCGCGATCGACCCCACGGCCGAGCCGGCGACCCAGACGACGGATGCCGCGACCGACGGCGACGTCGAGACCGTGCGCCTCGTCAACGGCCTGTCCTGCGACCTGCCCGCCGATTCGCCGCTCGCGAAACTGCTGAAGTCGCAACGCACGTGGAACGGGCCCGACGCGAAGCAGCGGTTGCGCATCCTGAACGCGGCGAAGTCCGTGGCGATCGTCGGCGCCTCCCCCAAGCCGCAGCGCTCGAGCTACTTCGTCGGCACGTACCTGCAGCAGTCGAGCGACTACCGCCTGTACTTCGTGAACCCGAACGAGACCGAGATCCTCGGCGAGCCGGCGTATGCGAGTCTGGCCGACCTGCCCGAAGTGCCCGACATCGTCGTGGTGTTCCGGCGCGGCAGCGACATCCCGGCCGTCGTCGACGAGGTGGTCGCCGCCGGCGCGAAGACCATCTGGGTGCAGCTCGGCATCTGGAACGAGCAGGCGGCCTACTACGGCGAGGAGCGGGGCCTCACGGTGGTCATGGATCGCTGCATCAAGGTCGAGCACGCGCGCTTCCACGGCGGGCTGCACCTGCTGGGCTTCGACACCGGCCAGATCACGAGCCGGCGCGGCGGACGCTGACCCGCACCGGGCACGACGCGAATAGGCCCCGCGACCGAGGTCGCGGGGCCCGTCGCATCCGGAATCAAGACACCAACGCCTGCTGCCACTCGATCAGGTCGTCGATCTTGGCGACGAGCGCGTCGTCCTGCAGGCCGTGCGCCTTGCCCTTCGCCTGCACGAGCACCGCGATCGCGCCGGCGTGATCGCCCGAGTCGGCGGCGAGCTCGGCCGCGTCGAGGTACGCCTCGACATCACCGCCGAGCTGCCCGATGCGCTGCGATCCGTCCTCGAGGCCGCTGACGATGCCGTCGACCTCCTTGAACGTCACGCAGTCGCCGCCACCGGTGACCTTGCCGGCGGTCCACTCGATGCCGCCGAGGATGTGGTCGAGGAACAGCGGGTCCGTCCATGACGAGTCCACGTGGCCGGCGCCCTCGTACCACGAGCGGCCGCCCTCGAAGTTGTGGCACCACGCGAGCGGGTGGTCCTCGCCCATGGCGCCGTTGCCCGGGTTGTACGTGGACTCGTCGAGCGTGATGAGCACGTGCACGTCCTCGCGGGGGTTCGCCGTGAAGTTGTACCACTCGTCGAACCGCACCCACTCGGTCGGCAGCATCTCGGTCGACGGGTGGCCCGGGCTCTCGACGCGCATGGTCGCGGTCTGCTGCGCGGGGTGGTTGCGGAACCGTGCGCTGCCACCGGTCAGCTCGCTGTACCACGGCACCGTGTGCATGGAGTCGGTCGCGGCGTGCAGGCCGACGTACCCTCCGCCGCCGCGGATGTAGCCCTGGAACGCGGCGAGCTCGGCGTCGTTGAGCAGGCGCGGTCGGTTGGGGTCGAGGTTGTTCGTCGCGTCGACCGGTGAGGCGAAGATGATCGTCGCGTACTTCGACAGGTCCTCGGCGGTCGTGAACGGGGAACTCGGCAGCGTGAGGGCGGGCTGACCGGGTGACGTGCCCTGCGGCGGGTCCCAGACGTCGACGCTGAACCCGTGCTCCTCGCCGAGCTCGATGATCGCGTTCGTGGTGTCGTCGATGTGCGAGTGCCGGAAGCCGAGCGTCTCGCCGACGACGAGCACCTCGTACTCGTCGCCTTCGGCGTTGGCCGGGGTGGCGATGAGACCCAGGCTGAGTGTGATCGCGACGGCGCAGGCGCCGGTGATCGCATGTCGGACGTGTTGCTTCATCAGTCGTTTCTCCTCTTCGAGCGTGGACCGTGCCAACCGCCTGTGCAGGCGCGCGGGAACAATATGTTGCCTCAGGCGACAAATGGCTCCCGGGCATGAGACTATTGCCCCGTTCGGGGGGATGTCAACGGCTCGCCGACGTTAGATGAACGGCCACTGCGCTGCTTTTGCCGCTTCGTTGCTATAAGGCTGCCGGAGCAAGCCCGCCGTCACGCAACGGAAGCGGAAGCCGACGCGTCGGGCGCACGGCGAACCACCTCGCGGCCGTACGCCATCATCAGGAAGCTCGTCCCGTCGGCTCGCTCGAAGCGATACTCGCGCTCGGGCAGGCGCGCGAACCCCAGCCGCTCGTAGAGTCGCTGCGCCGACCTCATCTCGGGTCCGGTGTTGAGCACGACGCGACGGATGCCGCGACTCGCCGCCAGCGCGAGCACGTGCCGCACCAGCGTCTCGCCGACCCCGCGGCCGCGCGCGTCGGCCGCGACGCCGAGGAACCGGAAGTCGAGCTCGTCATCGTGGCGGGCGACCGGTGAGAGCCTCGCTCCGGCGCGCGGCGTGGTGACGCTTCCGAGCAGCGTTCCCGTCGACGCGTCCGCGGCGACCCACACCTCGGCGGTGAGCGCCCGCTCGGCGACGCGCTCGATCTCGGCCAGGTAGGCGGGGTTCAGCTCGAAGTCGCCGGCGTAGGCATCACGCACGAGCTCGCGAACGGCGCCGATCTCGTGCTCGCGCACGAGCCTGACTTCGGAAACGGGCGGCATGGGAGGCATCCGATCAAGCCTAGATGTGGTCCCATGCGAGTCGGCTGAGCGCGTGACACCGTGATGACACCATGTCGCATCAACACTGACACCAGAAACGTTGACATGACACCATATTGGTGTCATATTGGTGTCATGGACCTCACGGGATACGTCAACGAACTCCAGCGGCAGTTGGCCGTCGCGGCCGAGGCCGGCGGCGACGAGGCGCTCGGGCTGGCACAACGCCTGACCGCGCCGCTCGACGCCTCCGCGCGCCTCGTCCTGCTCGAGGCGCTCGCCGCCGCCGCGGCGGAGATCACGGCCGAACTCGCTCCCGGCGCCGTCGACGTGCGACTCCGCGGACGCGATCCCGAGTTCGTCGTCACTGTTCCACCCACGGCCTCGTTCGAGCCCGCGGCCGATCGATCTGCGACGGCGTCCGAGGCTCCCGCCTCAGTGGCATCCGCTGCCATGCCCGTCGCCGACGACACGTCGACGAGCCGCACCACGCTCCGCATCCCCGACCAGCTCAAGGCCCAGGTCGAACTCGCCGCCGCCCGCGACGGCGTCTCCGTCAACACCTGGCTCGTGCGCGCGATCGCCGCCGCTATCGAGCCCGCCCCGACACGGCCCACCGAGACCCGCCCGGCCGACGGTGACGCGAACCGCGTCACCGGCTGGGTCCGCTGAAACCCACACCACCGAGGAGTCATCATGACCACCTTCCAGACCCCGCACCCCGTCGTGATCGACGTCGATCTCGGGTGGGGCGACGTCCACGTCGTCGCATCCGACCGCGCCGACACCGTCGTCGAGATCCGGCCCGCCAACCCAGACAAGTCGGGGGATGTCAGGACCGCCTCCGAGGCCAAGGTCGAACTCGTCGGCGATGTGCTCGCCGTGCGCACGACGAAGGGATGGCTCCACTACACCCCGTTCGGCAACGCCGGCCAGGTCGACGTCACGATCGAGGTCCCCGAGGGGTCCGAGGTCCGCGGCGCCACCGGAGCCGGTCGTCTCCTGGTCGAGGGCGCAATCGGTGCGATCGCCTATCGCACCGGCGCCGGCGACGTGCGGGTCGACGAAGCCGAGCGCGTCACGGCGCGCACCGCATCGGGCGCGATCATCATCGGTCGCGCGACCGGGGCCGTCGAGCTCCATTCGTCGTCGGGCAGCGTCCGCATCCGCGAGCTCGCGGGCGAGGCGACGATCAAGAACCCGAACGGGTCGACGACCATCGGCGAGGTCACCGGCACGCTGGTCGTGCAGGGCGCGCACGGCGATGTCAACGTCGCCAACGCGAGAGGTGACGTCACCGCGAAGACCAGCTACGGCAACCTCCTCGTCGAGCGCATCGACGGCGGCCGCGTGCAGCTCGAGGCCGGCTACGGCGGCATCGAGGTCGGCGTGGCCGAGGGCACGGCCGCCTGGCTCGACGTCTCGAGCCAGCACGGCGCCGTCCGCAACAAGCTCACGCCGTCCGACGCGCCCGGCGCCGACGAGAACACCGTCGAGCTGCACGCCCGCACGAGCTGGGGCGACATCCTGATCCGCCGGCCGAGCTCGACGCCCGCCCGCTAGACCGACCCGCACCGCCACGCACGACCCGCCGGACGAATCGCGCCCGACGTCGGGGTGGTCGAGTGCGCCCGGAAACACCCGAACACGCACACCGAGAAACGGAGATCCAGATGACCACCGATCAGACCCAGGCGCCCGCCATCAGCGTGCAGGGCCTGGAGAAGTCCTACGCGAAGGACCTGCAGGTGCTCCGCGGCGTCGACTTCGACGTCGCCCGCGGCAGCATCTTCGCCCTCCTCGGCTCCAACGGAGCCGGCAAGACCACCGTCGTGAAGATCCTGTCCACACTGCTCCGGGCAGATGCCGGCTCGGCCGTCGTGAACGGCTTCGACGTCACCGCGAAGGGGGCCGAGGTCCGCGCGTCGATCAGCCTGACCGGGCAGTTCGCCGCGGTCGACGAGGTCCTCACCGGTCGCGAGAACCTGGTGCTCGTCGCCCGGCTGCGGCACCTCCCCGGCCCGGGCCGCATCGCCGACGACCTGCTCGCCCGCTTCTCGCTGACCGATGCCGGCAACCGCAAGGTGGCCGAGTACTCGGGCGGCATGCGCCGACGCCTCGACATCGCGATGAGCCTGATCGGCGACCCGCCGATCATCTTCCTCGACGAGCCGACGACCGGCCTCGACCCGCAGGCGCGGATCGAGGTGTGGCAGTCCGTCACGGAGCTCGCCGCCAACGGCACCACGGTGCTGCTCACGACGCAGTACCTCGACGAGGCCGAGCACCTCGCCGACCGGATCGCGATCCTGCACCAGGGCCGGATCCTCGTGAACGGCACCCTCGACGAGCTGAAGCAGCTGCTGCCGCCCGCGAAGGTCGAGTACGTCGAGAAGCAGCCCACCCTCGAGGAGATCTTCCTCACCCTCGTCGGCGACGACACCGCCACCGCGGACGCCGACGCCGACGCGGCCACGACCGCCACGACCCGGAAGGACCGATGATGACCACCGCAACCGCACCGATGGCCACGACCACGCATTTCTTCGGCGACACCGCCGTGCTCACGGGCCGATCCCTGCGGCACATCACCCGCAGCCTCGACACGATCATCACGACCGCGATCATGCCGATCGCCTTCATGCTGCTGTTCGTGTTCGTCTTCGGCGGGGCGATCGACACCGGCTCGGACACGCAGTACGTGGACTACCTGCTGCCCGGCATCCTGCTCATCACGGTCGCCTCGGGCGTGTCCTACACGGCCTACCGGCTGTTCCTGGACATGCAGGGCGGCATCTTCGAGCGGTTCCAGTCGATGCCGATCGCCCGCTCGAGCGTGCTGTGGGCGCACGTGCTGACCTCGCTCGTCGCGAACCTCGTGTCGCTCGCGATCGTCGTCGGGGTCGCGTTCATCATGGGCTTCCGCACCGGCGCCGACGTGCTGGCCTGGCTCGCCGTCGCGGGGATCATGGTGCTGTTCACGCTGGCGCTGACGTGGCTCGCCGTCATCCCGGGCCTCACCGCGAAGTCGGTGGACGGCGCGAGCGCGTTCTCGTATCCGCTCATCTTCCTGCCGTTCATCAGCTCGGCCTTCGTGCCGACCGAGAGCATGCCGGGCCCGGTCCGCGTCTTCGCCGAGTACCAGCCCGTCACCGCCATCGTCGACGCGATCCGCGCGCTGTTCACCGGCCAGCCGGTCGGCGCCGACATCTGGATCGCCATGGCATGGTTGGTCGGCATCCTGGTCATCGCGTACGCCTTCGCGATGCTCGCCTACCGCCGCAAGATCTCCTAGGGGCCAGCGGATGTCGCAGCACGCGCCCGGCTTCGCGCACGATTCTTCGACCGACCGGCGAATCCGTGCGCGTGCTGCGACGTACCCTAGGTTCGTGACAGCGTTCGTCTCAGCCCTCGATCTCTTCTCGATCGGGATCGGGCCCTCCAGTTCCCACACGGTGGGGCCGATGCGGGCAGCCCGAGCGTTCGTCGAGGAGCTGGCCGACGACGGACGGCTCGACGCGGTCCGCCGCGTCACCTGCTCGCTCTACGGCTCGCTGGGCGCCACCGGCCTCGGCCACGGCACGCCCGACGCCGTCGTCGCGGGCCTCGGGGGCCTGGTGCCCCACGACTGCGACCCCGACGACGTCCGCGGGGCGTGGACGCGGCTCGGCACGGCGGGCGCCGAGATCCGGCTCGCCGGCCGTCACGCCATCATGATGACCCAGTCCGACGTCAGCCTCGAGCCGCGGACCCGGCTGCCCGGCCACCCCAACGCGATGACGCTGCAGGCCTGGGGCGACGACGACGCCCTTCCGATCGCCGAGGAGACCTACTACTCGGTCGGCGGCGGGTTCATCCGCCGCGAGGGCGACACCCCCGAGCAGGCCGAGGCGCTGCGCCATCCGCTCCCTTACTCGACGGCCGCCGAGCTGCTCGACCTCTGCGACGCCCACGGCGTCAACTTCTGCGACGTCGCCTGGCGCAACGAGGTCGCCGTGCACGGCGAGGAGGGCATCGTCGCCGGCCTCGACGCGATCTGGGCCGCGATGGCCGAGTGCGTCGAGCACGGCCTGCGCACCGAGGGCATGCTGCCCGGCCGGCTCGGCGTCAAGCGCCGTGCCTCCGAGGTGCGCCGCCGGCTCGAGGAGTACGACCGCGACGACGCCGCGCGCACGCCGCTGGGGCGCGACACGTCGACCGAGTGGCTCCACGCATTCGCGCTCGCCGTGAACGAAGAGAATGCGTCGGGCGGCCGCGTCGTCACCGCGCCGACCAACGGCGCCGCCGGGATCCTCCCCGCGGTGGGCCACTACTACCTGCGGTTCGTGCCGGGTGCCGACCAGGCGGGCATCCGACGATTCCTCCTCACCGCCGCAGCGATCGCGAGCCTCGTGAAGAAGAACGCGTCGATCTCGGGCGCCGAGGGCGGCTGCCAGGCCGAGGTCGGCTCCGCGTGCGCGATGGCGGCGGGCGCCCTGTGCGCCGTGCTCGGCGGCACGCCGCGCCAGATCGAGAACGCCGCCGAGATCGCCATGGAGCACCACCTCGGCCTCACGTGCGATCCGGTCGCCGGACTCGTGCAGGTGCCCTGCATCGAGCGCAATGCGATCGCCGCGTCCACCGCGGTGTCGGCCGCGCGGCTCGCTCTCCACGGCGACGGCACGCACGTGGTCTCGCTCGACACCGTGATCGAGACCATGCGGCAGACGGGCCTCGACATGATGACGAAGTACAAGGAGACCAGCGAGGGCGGCCTCGCCGTCAACGTCATCGAGTGCTGACCGTCCGGCGCACGGCCGGTCGCGAGGGGCCGTGTCCCCCGATCGGGTCGCTACTGCCCGACCGCACCACTCTGGCAAGGTAGCCGGGTGGACCCGAACATCTCCCCCGACGTCATCGGCGGCATGAGCGCCGCCGCGCTCATCATCGGCTCGCTCATCTACTTCGCCCTGCTCGCGCTCAGCCTGTGGATCGGCTACCTGATCATCAAGACCGCCGTACGCAACGGGCTGCGGGATCACACGCTGTGGCTCGAGTCGCGACGCGGCCCGCTGCGCTGAGCGGATGTCGCGGCACGCGTCCGCCGCAGCGGCCCGTGTCCCCCATTCCGGCGCTCAGCAGGCGCACTCGATCGGGGGCGCGTCGGCGGCGACGTTCGTGAGGGTGTCGACCGGTCGCCGTTCACGGCCCGCGTCGCGCTCGACCTCGAAGCCCTCGCGCGCCCAGTACTCGAAGCCGCCGAGCATCTCCTTGACCGGGTACCCGAGGGTCGCGAACGCGAGCGCGGCGCGCGTCGCGCCGTTGCATCCCGGCCCCCAGCAGTAGACCACGACGCGCGTCCCGGCCGGGAACCGCGCCTCCGCCTCATCGGCGATCCTCCGCCCGGGCAGGTGCACGGCGCCGGGGATCCGGCCGGCGAGCCACGCCGCCTCGCTGCGCGTGTCGACGAGCACGAAGCCCGGTTCGGAAGCGGCGAGCGCGGCGGCCACGTCGGAGACGTCGGTCTCGAAGTCGAGCCGGGCCCGGAAGTGGCGCACCGCCTCCGAGGGGACGGCAACGTGGTCGAAGAGCGAGGAAGTCGCGGGAGCGGGTGCGGGGGTCGTCGTCGTCATGTCACGATGCTCGCACCCGTGAGGCGCGCGCCGCGGTGCGGATCCCGTCGGACGTGCGCGACATCCTGCCGTTCAGGCGACGGCGGCAAGCCGGCGTGCGGGTACCGACCCGCCTCAGGCGCCCGCGAAGAACGCGGCAAGGGCCGCGCCGAGCGCGCGCAGGTCGTCGACGTGCGCGAGCTCGCGCGCCGAGTGCATCGACAGCAGCGGCGGGCCGACGTCGACGGTGCGGATGCCGAGGCGCGTGGCCGTGAGCGGTCCGATGGTCGAGCCGCACGGGATCGCGTTGTTCGAGACGAACGGCTGGGTCGGCACGCCGGCCGCACGGCACGCCGCCGCCCAGCGCGCCGAGCCGGCGGCATCCGTCGCATATCGCTGGTTCGCGTTGAGCTTGAGGAGCGGGCCGCCGCCGAGCACGGGCCGGTTCACGGGGTCGTGCCGCTCGGGGTAGTTCGGGTGCACCGCGTGGCCGGCATCGCTCGAGACGTGCCACGACGCGGCGAACGCGCGACGACGCTCCTCGACACCGGCCCCGAGCCCGGCGCCGATCCGCGTGAGGACGTCGTCGAGGAATGGACCGCTCGCTCCCGAGCGCGACTCGGAGCCGAGCTCCTCGTGGTCGAACGCGGCGAGCACGCTGATGTGGCCGGCATCGTCGGGCGCCTCGAGGAGCGCGGTGAGTCCGGCGTGCACCGACGTCAGGTTGTCCATGCGGCCGGATGCGAGGAAGACGTCGCCGCGTCCGAAGCGGGCCGGTGCGGCGGCGTCGGCGACGTGCACGTCATGCCCCACGACCTCGTCGGGGTCGACGCCCGCCAGCCCGGCGAGGTGGCCGACGACGTCGGCCGGCTCGATCCCGGCCTCGACGCCCCAGATCGGCTGCACGTGCCGCTGCTTGTCAAGCGTGAGCCCGTCGGCGTTGACGCCCCGGTCGAGGTGGATCGCGAGCTGCGGGATGCGAAGGAGCGGACCGGTCGCCACGAGGTGCGTCGTGCCATCCGCCGTGACGAGCCGACCGGCCAGCCGGAGCTCGCGATCGAGCCAGGAGTTCAGCAGCGGGCCGCCGTACACCTCGACGTTCGCCTGCGAGAGCCCGGCCGCGGCGCTCGACGGGTTCGGCTTGAGCTTGAACGACGGCGAGTCGGTGTGCGCGCCGAGGATACGGAACGGCGTGACCGGACCGGCCGACTCGGGCTGCACCCACGCGATCACGGCGCCGTCGCGCACGACCACCCGGCGCCCTGCGCCGGAGGGCCACGCCTCGGCCTCGTCGAGGCGGTCGAATCCGGCCGCCTCGAGCCGCCGGGCCACCTCCTCGGCCGCGTGGTACGACGACGGCGATGCCGTGACGAATGCGGTGAAGTCCTCGATGTACGCGTCGACCGCAGGGATGCCCATCCCTCCATCTTCGCGTACGACGAGCGACCCGCCGGACGCGGTGCCGCCGGTCAGGCGAAGCGCAGGGTCGCCTGGAGGCGGGCCCGCACCTCCATCGAGTCGGCCCCGCCGAGGTGCGGCGCGCCGGGGAGCCCGTCGCGGATCGCGCTCGCCAGCCTCGACCGGCGCACCAGCGCGACGACCGCGCCCCGGTTCGTGCCGCCGATCTCCAGCGGCGCGGCGGCGTCCTCGTCGGGCACCACGATCACGAGCGCCGTCGGCTTGACCCTCGCGGGCCGCGTCACGGCCTTCGCGCGCGCCGCGAGCGCACGGATCGGCCGCTCACCGGCGAGCGCCTCGCCGATCAGCTCGCCGCGCTTGAACGCGACCGGGCCGCCCCAGTCCTCGGACTGGATGGCGATCAGGCCGGTCGGCCCCAGCACGAGATGGTCGAGCTTGGGCGGCATGCCCGGCCCCGCGGCGTCCGTCGCGAGATCGTGCCACACCGTGTACGCGATGCCCAGCGTGGCGAGCGCGCGGGCCGTGTCCTCCTCGGCGAGCGCGTCGGCGAGCACATGGCGGATGTCGCGCGGCGCGCTCCGCACGAGCGCCGGGTCGTACGGGTCGTCGAGGGTGACTCCGCGCCCCGCCCATTCGCGGATGAGCGCGAGGTAGCGTTCGCGCGTCCATCCCCCGGGGTGGCCGTAGGATCGCGCGAGCGGCCGCGAGTCGCGGCGAGGCTTCGGCGCGGCGGGCGCCCATGGGGCGTGCGGGGCGTCCGACGGAGCCACCGTGCGAACCCCCCGGTCGAAGGCGGCCCGCGCCTCGGGTGTGCCGACGAGCTCCCACGCCGCCTGCACGGCGTGGAACCGCACCGCGTCGCCGCCCGTGTCGGGGTGGGCGTGACGCAGCGCGCGCCGGTACGCGCGGCGGAGGGCCGCGGCATCCGCGTCGGACGGAACGCCCAGGACCTCGTAGGGCGACTGGGAGAGTGGGCTGTCGGGCATGGGCTCGCTTTCGGTGGCGAGCATGAGGATACCGCCGCGCGCCGCGAGGGCGCCGCGAACGCCGCGCGCTATCGGACGACCGGGCGCAGCAGGCCGCCCGCGACGAGTTCGCGCACGGCTGCAGCGAACTCGTCCCAGAGGTCGGCCGGCTCGACCTCGAGCAGTTGCGCGATCGCATCCGAGAGCACGCCGAGCGGCAGTTCTCCGTCGGCGGCGCCGACCAGGGCCGCGAGTCCCGTGCCCGCGTCCACGACCCGACCGAAGCCGCCGCCCTGCCGGAGCAGGATGACGGTCGGCCGCTCATCGCCGGGCCAGTGATGGCGCTCCTCGGTGACGTCGCCGGCCACTGCCACGCGCAGCGCGCGCATTCCGGCGTCGTCGAGGGGAGCGACCCGGTCGACGGCCTCGAGGCATTCGGCCAGGTGCGCGCCGAGGCGGCCGGGCGTCTCGCCGAGTGGGCCGTGCTGCCGTTCGGCGCGCGCGAGCCGCGGCCCGGTGTCGTCCACCGGACGTCGGAGCAGCACGTAGCCGAAGCCCACCGACTCGACGCCGCGCTCCGCGAAGTCGTCGAGCCAGGCGGCGTGCAGCGCCTCGAACTCCGGGGTGCCCGGTCGCGTGCCGCCGTCGCGGATCCATGTCTCGGCGTACTCGCTCGGGTCCTGGCGCTCGCGTTCGACGATCCAGTACTCCAGGCCGGATGCCGCGGCCCACCCGGCCGCGCGTTCCAGGCCGTCCTCGAGCTCGCCGGACTCGCTCGTGCCGCCGGCCCGCCGGTACTCCCAGTTGCCCAGCAACTGCGCGGTGCCACCCGGGGTGAGGTGCTCGGCCGCGCCGCGGACCACGGCCTCGACGATGCCGTCGCCGACCATTCCGCCGTCGCGGTACTCGTACGCGGGCACGCCCGCGCGGCGCGGCGTGATGACGAACGGCGGGTTCGAGACGATCCGGTCGACGCGCTCGGCGGCCACCGGGTCGTACAGGCTGCCGAGCCGGAACTCGATCCGATCCATCCGGTTGAGCCTCGCGTTGAACCGCGCGAAGTCGAGCGCCCGCCCGGAGATGTCGGTCGCGATCACGCGGTTGCTGAACCTCGCCGCGTGCATCGCCTGGATGCCGCAGCCCGTGCCGAGATCGAGCGTGGTGCCCGCGTGCGATTGCATGAGCAGGCCGCTCAGCGTCGTCGAGGCGCCGCCTACGCCGAGGACGTGCCCCTCGGGCAGCGGGCCGCCGGTTGCCAGCTCGCCGAGGTCGGACGCGAGCCACCACTCCCCCTCGCCGGCCGCGTCCGCGAAGGCGTACGGCCTGAGGTCGACGCGGGGCCGGACCGCCCCGCCGGCGTCGCCGATCGGCTCGATGAGGCCGAGGCCTGCCGCCCCCTCGATCCCGAGCGACGGCAGCGCCGCCTCGAGGTCGACGGATGCCACGGGCGCGCCGAGCACGAAGCAGCGCACGAGCGCGGCCAGCGGCCGGTCCGCGGCATCCACTCGTTCGAGCGCGCGCATCGCCGGGACCCGGTGCCCGCGTCGCAATGCGGCACCGGGATGCGTCGACTCCGCCTCTGCCGACCGCTCCCAGAGGCGCTCGATCGCCGCGACCGTGAACCGGGCAGCGCCGAGGTCGGCCGCGAGCGCGTCGACGAGGCGATCGTCGGTCACGGAATGCACGCGACCATTCAAGCAGGCCCGGCACCGCGGCATCCGTCCCGCGATCGTCACCGCGGGGACATCTCGTGTCCATTCCCCGACTCGAGGCGTAACCCCGCCGACACATGCGCCGCGTAGCGTCGGTTACCATCGGACGAGCGAGGGGAGGTCGCGACATGGCTGAGTCGTCCACACTGGAACGCCTGCGTCAGGATGCCCGCGACGAGCTCGCCGCGCTCATCGAGCTGCGCTGCCGCCTCGGCGAGGACCCGTGGTCCTTCCTGCCCGAGCTGCCCTCGGTCGACGAGCAGGTCGTCGCGACGCTTCGCGAGGAGCGGCTGCACTCCGACCGCTGGAGCCCGGCTCGGGCCCGCGCGTACCATCCGACCGCGCGCCGGGGCGAGGCGGCCCGCTTCGAGTTCGAGGTGCTGCGCGAGATCGCGCTCGACCATCCCGAGCTCAGCACCGCGGTGTGGAGCGTGCTCGGGCGCGTCCCGTCGACCTGGTGAGGCCCCGGGCGATCGCATCGATCCGGCGGGTCAGCCCACGGCCGGTGCGGTCGCGGCATCCGCTCGTCGCTGCACGCGCACCCAGGTGATGAAGCCGATGATCGTGAAGACGCCGTAGAACAGGTACAACAGCGCCGACGCGTAGTAGCCGGCGCTCACGAGCAGCGGCACGCCGACGATGTCGACGGCCACCCAGATCAGCCAGAACTCGGTCCAGCCGCGGGCCATGCCCCACGTCGCCAGCAGCGAGCCGACGAAGATCCACGCGTCCGCCCAGACCGGCTCGAACGAGCCCAGCATGCGGAAGATCGGGGTGAGCACGAGCGTGCCCCCGATGAGCACGACCACGAGCAGCAGGCGCTCGCGCCCCGACGCCCAGCGCGGCGTGACGGCGGCGTGCTCGCGACCCAGGCGGCGGTTGCGCGACCACTGCACCCAGCCGTAGATCGACACGGCGATGAACATGAGCTGCCGGCCGGCCTGGCCGAGCAGGTTCACCGGGTTGGGGGTGTCGAACACGGCGCCGAGGAAGACCGTGAACAGCAGCACGTTGCCGACGATGCCGACCGGCCACGCCCACACCTTGCGCCGCATGCCGCCCACCGCCGACGCGAGGCCGAACGCGTTGCCGACGATCTCGCGCCACAGGATCACCTGGTCGCCGATCACCAGTTGCGCGTCGAACAGCCACTCGATCGGGTTCACCGCGCGGCCGCCCCGGTGCGTCGGCGCGTACGGAACTCGAGCGCGGCGGCGACGGCAGCGCGCCATCCGATGAGGAACAGCGCGAGCGTGAGGGCCGCCACGATGATGAACGCCGTCGCCGTGCCCTGCCCGGTCAGGACGCGCAGCAGCATTCCTCCGACCAGCGCGCACGCCCAGACGACGACGCCCGTCGGCCACACCGCCAGCGGCCGCCGCCATGCGCGGATGGCGACCCATCCGATCGCGGCCCCGGCCAGGAACGGCCACGCCGTGCCGACGACGCCCAGGAGGTCGAGCCGCTCGTCGTGGCTGCCGCGTCCGGTCACGGCGAACGCGGCGATCAGGATGGCGTCGGCTGCGGCGGCACCGACGATCGCGCCGAGGCTGCGGGGGCGCGCACGGGTCATGCGTCCATCGTAGGGCGGCCCGTCAGGCGTCCGTGACGAGCGCCGCGAGCTCGTCGGCGGTTCCGACGGGAAGCGCGCACACGAACTCATGGCAGCGGTATGCGGCAGGGCGCGCGCCTCGTGCCGTCCGGCCCTCGAAGAGCTCGAATCCCGCGGCGGCGAACGCTCGGGCCTCACCCTCGGTGACGACGGTCGAGACGGATGCCGCGTGGCCGCGCGTCGCGTGGACGAGTGGATCCTCGTCGGCACCGCCCCCGCCGCCGCGTTCACCGTCGGGCACGACCGTCACGAGCTGCACGAGCGGTGCGGCCATGCGCGCCATGAGCTCGAGGGCACCGCCGAACGCGATCGGCCGCTCGACCGCGATGCCCGCGACCGCACGCATGGCGCGCTCGGCCAGCTCGCGGTACCGGTCGCCGGCCCCGAGGGCGTACAGCCGCCAGGCCGCGTCCGCACACGCGGTGGCTCCTGCCGGCGTCGCGCCCTCGGCGGGGTCCTCGGGCATCGCGAGGCCGCGGGCGACGAGCACGGGATCCGCGCCGCCCGGAGCGCGGAACGGCGACGACTGGCCCTCGCCGGTGGGGACGCCGTCGTCGTCGGATGCCGCGGCGTCGATGAGCGCGCGCGCGGCGACCGCGTAGGACACCTCGCCGGTCGCCGTCGCGAGCTGCACGAGTCCGCCGGCGAACATGCCGGTGTCCTCGAGCGTGGCGCGTGCCGGCGACGCGACGCCGTCGAGCGACGCGCGGACGAGCGTGCCGTCCGCGCGAACGTGCTGTTCGAGCAGCAGGTCGGCCGCGCCGCGCGCAGTGCGCTGTGCGGCCTCGTCGGCGAGCACCTGGCCCGCGTGCGCCAGTGCCCCGATCGCGAGGCCGTTCCATCCGGTGAGCACCTTGGCGTCGAGCGCGGGCGGCTCGAGGTCGGCTCGGCCGGCGGCGTCGCGCAGGTAGTACCCGCCCTCGCTGCGCATGCCGTCGATGACGCTCTCCGAGTCCTGCGCGCTCGCGAAGCCGCCAGAGGGCACGCGCATGCGCCCGGTGAGGAAGGCGATGAGCCCGCGCGCGACCGGGACGACCGCGTCGGATCGTGCAGGCTCGCTCGCCAGGTCGGCGGCGACGGAGAGCAGGAGCGCATTGTCGGTGAGCATCCGCTCGTAGTGCGGCTCGCTCCAGTCGGCCCGTGTCGCGTACCGGAAGAAGCCACCCTCGACGGGGTCGCGGAGCGGTGACGCGGCCATGGCGAGGAACGTGCGCGCGGCGAGTTCGCGGCCGGCCGTTCCGGATCGCGCGAGGAAGGCGAGGACCGGCGCGACGGGGAACTTCGGCGCGGTGCCGAAGCCGCCGTGCACCGGGTCCTCCTGGGCGGCGAGCTCGGTTACGGCATCCTGCAGCCGGGACGAGGTCGGAAGTTCGCCTTCGGTACGCGATGCGGATGCTGCGGCGATGGCCTCGCCGATCGCGTCGGCGGTGCGGTCGAGGTCGTCCCGTCCGTCACGCCAGGCCTCGCCGACCGCCGCGAGCACCTCGCGGAAGGACGGCACGCCACGCACGGGTCGCGGCGGGAAGTAGGTCCCCGCGTAGAACGCACGCCCATCGGGCCGGGTGAACACGGTGAGCGGCCAGCCGAGCTCGCGAGTGAAGGCGGACGCGGCGGCGAGGTAGCTGGCGTCCACGTCGGGGTGCTCCTCGCGGTCGACCTTGATCGCCACGTATCCCTCGCTGAGGATCGCGGCGACCTCGGGATCGCTGAAACTCTCGCGCGCCATGACGTGGCACCAGTGGCACGTGGCGTAGCCGATCGAGACGAGCACGGGGATGTCACGACGTGCCGCCTCCGCGAACGCCTCCTCGCCCCACGGATACCAGTCCACGGGGTTGTCGGCGTGTGCGCGCAGGTACGGACTGAGCGCGTCGGCGAGGCGGTTGCCCATCGCCCAAGCCTAGGCCCGCGCGTCCGGAGCGGCACGGGAAGCGGCTTAAATGCAGAAGAGCCGCCCAGCATTGGGCGGCTCTTCAGTGAAGAATGTCCGGCGGTGTCCTACTCTCCCACAGGGTCGCCCCTGCAGTACCATCGGCGCTGCGAGTCTTAGCTTCCGGGTTCGGAATGTGTCCGGGCGTTTCCCTCGCGCTATGGCCGCCGAAACTCTAGGACCAACGTGTCCCGCACCCGGGGGGGTGCGGGGGTTGGTGGTTTCGGTGCCCACCACGCCCCACGTGTGTGGTGGGGTGGTGGGGTGCTCTGTTCTGTTGAGTGTGTTTCCGTCTGTTGGGAACCACAGAGTGGACGCGAGTACATCAGGCTCCACACCGCTGCCTTACAACGATGGTGTGGATAGTGATTGTCAAGTTGTCGGCGTATTAGTACCAGTCAGCTGCACACCTTGCGGTGCTTCCACATCTGGCCTATCAACCCAGTCGTCTGGCTGGGAGCCTCTCCCCCGAAGGGATGGAAATCTCATCTTGAGGCCGGCTTCCCGCTTAGATGCTTTCAGCGGTTATCCATCCCGAACGTAGCTAACCAGCGGTGCTCCTGGCGGAACAACTGGCACACCAGAGGTTCGTCCAACCCGGTCCTCTCGTACTAGGGTCAGATCCTCTCAAATTTCCTGCGCGCGCAGAGGATAGGGACCGAACTGTCTCACGACGTTCTAAACCCAGCTCGCGTACCGCTTTAATGGGCGAACAGCCCAACCCTTGGGACCTACTCCAGCCCCAGGATGCGACGAGCCGACATCGAGGTGCCAAACCATGCCGTCGATATGGACTCTTGGGCAAGATCAGCCTGTTATCCCCGAGGTACCTTTTATCCGTTGAGCGACAGCGCTTCCACAAGCCACTGCCGGATCACTAGTCCCGACTTTCGTCCCTGCTCGACCTGTCAGTCTCACAGTCAAGCTCCCTTGTGCACTTACACTCGCCACCTGATTGCCAACCAGGTTGAGGGAACCTTTGGGCGCCTCCGTTACTCTTTGGGAGGCAACCGCCCCAGTTAAACTACCCACCAGGCACTGTCCCTGAACCGGATCACGGTTCGAAGTTAGATATCCAGAGTGACCAGAGTGGTATTTCAACAATGACTCCACGAACACTGGCGTGCCCGCTTCACAGTCTCCCACCTATCCTACACAAGCCACACCGAACACCAATACCAAGCTGTAGTAAAGGTCACGGGGTCTTTCCGTCCTTCTGCGCGTAACGAGCATCTTTACTCGTAATGCAATTTCGCCGAGTTCGCGGTTGAGACAGCTGGGAAGTCGTTACGCCATTCGTGCAGGTCGGAACTTACCCGACAAGGAATTTCGCTACCTTAGGATGGTTATAGTTACCACCGCCGTTTACTGGGGCTTAAATTCTCAGCTTCGCCGTGAGGCTAACCGGTCCTCTTAACCTTCCAGCACCGGGCAGGCGTCAGTCCGTATACATCGTCTTGCGACTTGGCACGGACCTGTGTTTTTAGTAAACAGTCGCTTCCCACTGGTCTCTGCGGCCTTCAACGCTCCGGGAGCAAGTCCCTTCACGAATCCGGCCCCCCTTCTCCCGAAGTTACGGGGGCATTTTGCCGAGTTCCTTAACCACGATTCTCTCGATCTCCTCGGTATTCTCTACCTGACCACCTGAGTCGGTTTGGGGTACGGGCGGCTGGAACCTCGCGTCGATGCTTTTCTCGGCAGCATAGGATCACCCACTTTTCATCCGCGTCACGTCTCAGCCTGGATGAGCGACGGATTTGCCTATCGCTCGGCCTACACGCTTGCCCCGGGACAACCATCGCCCGGGCTGGGCTACCTTCCTGCGTCACACCTGTTATCACGCTCACTCCACCAGATGGGGTCGCATGCCGCCCCGCGACGTTCCCCGAAGGGTCGGTCACGGCTTGGGATGCTTAGCACTCCTGGTTTCGTGTGGGCGGTTCTTCGCCGGTACGGGAATATCAACCCGTTGTCCATCGACTACGCCTGTCGGCCTCGCCTTAGGTCCCGACTTACCCAGGGCAGATTAGCTTGACCCTGGAACCCTTGGTCTTCCGGAGGACGGGTTTCTCACCCGTCTTTCGCTACTCATGCCTGCATTCTCACTCGTGTGCCGTCCACGGCTGGTTTCCACCGCCGCTTCACCCGGCACACGACGCTCTCCTACCCATCACCACGACTGGACCACGAAGGCCTATCGATATGCGGTAATGCCACGACTTCGGTGGCGTGCTTGAGCCCCGTTACATTGTCGGCGCGGAATCACTTGACCAGTGAGCTATTACGCACTCTTTCAAGGGTGGCTGCTTCTAAGCCAACCTCCTGGTTGTCTGTGCAACTCCACATCCTTTCCCACTTAGCACGCGCTTAGGGACCTTAGTCGGTGGTCTGGGTTGTTTCCCTCTCGACGATGAAGCTTATCCCCCACCGTCTCACTGCTGCGCTCTCACTTACCGGCATTCGGAGTTTGGCTGACGTCAGTAACCTGTTGGGGCCCATCGGCCATCCAGTAGCTCTACCTCCGGCAAGAAACACGCAACGCTGCACCTAAATGCATTTCGGAGAGAACCAGCTATCACGAAGTTTGATTGGCCTTTCACCCCTATCCACAGCTCATCCCCTCAGTTTTCAACCTAAGTGGGTTCGGTCCTCCACGACGTCTTACCGTCGCTTCAACCTGGCCATGGATAGATCACTTCGCTTCGGGTCTAGGACCTGCGACTGAATCGCCCTATTCAGACTCGCTTTCGCTACGGCTGCCCCACACGGGTTAACCTCGCCACAGATCACTAACTCGCAGGCTCATTCTTCAAAAGGCACGCCGTCACACCAACACGGGCGCTCCGACGGTTTGTAAGCAAACGGTTTCAGGTACTATTTCACTCCCCTCCCGGGGTACTTTTCACCTTTCCCTCACGGTACTTGTCCGCTATCGGTCATCTGGGAGTATTTAGGCTTATCAGGTGGTCCTGACAGATTCACACGGGATTTCTCGGGCCCCGTGCTACTTGGGATACCTCTCCGGCCGGCCGCGCATTTCGACTACGGGACTCACACCCACTCTGGTCCGGCTTTCAATCCGGTTCGTCTATACACGACACGTCACCGCCGCTGCCCGGCAGAACAGCGCGAAAGGTCCCACAACCCCGACCATGCAACCCCTGCCGGGTATCACACATGACCGGTTTAGCCTCATCCGCTTTCGCTCGCCACTACTCACGGAATCACGGTTGTTTTCTCTTCCTGTGGGTACTGAGATGTTTCACTTCCCCACGTTCCCTCTACCCGCCCTATATATTCAGGCGGGAGTCACCAGGTCACCACAAGGGGCCCGGCGGGGTTTCCCCATTCGGAAATCCTCGGATCACAGCTCGTTTATCAGCTCCCCGAGGCTTATCGCAGATTACGACGTCCTTCTTCGGCTCCAGATGCCAAGGCATCCACCGTTTGCTCTTAGAAACTTGAAATCACATGAGTTCGAATCGCACACCCGAACCCGAAGGCCCGGATGCGAAATTGACCAGTGAAGACGCCAGCACAGGCACCCCGAAAGGCACCCACCTGGCGACTCACCTATTGTGAAACAGCCCGAAGGCTGCTTCTAAGATGCTCGCGTCCACTATGTAGTTCTCAACAGACGGCCAGAACCCCCACCCCCGCCGGCAACCGCCGACCTCGGTGAAGGCCTGAAGAGTCCAAACCGCCCCACCACGAACCCGCACCCGAAGATGCGACCCGCAGCAGGACTGCGCCCGGTCCCTCAGGACCCAACAGCGTGCACGCACCAACCCCCTCGCCCCGACCCGTTCCAACCAGCCCCGAAGGACCGGCGTACTGAAACCAGGACGACTCAGCTGATGCCTATGTCAATGTTCCACCCATGAGCTGCCAGCAGCGAACGTATGCCGCTGATCTGGCATGCCTGGAAGGCCGAAACCTCCAGATGCTCCTTAGAAAGGAGGTGATCCAGCCGCACCTTCCGGTACGGCTACCTTGTTACGACTTAGTCCTAATCACCGATCCCACCTTCGACGGCTCCCTCCACAAGGGTTAGGCCACCGGCTTCGGGTGTTACCGACTTTCATGACTTGACGGGCGGTGTGTACAAGGCCCGGGAACGTATTCACCGCAGCGTTGCTGATCTGCGATTACTAGCGACTCCGACTTCATGAGGTCGAGTTGCAGACCTCAATCCGAACTGAGACCGGCTTTTTGGGATTCGCTCCGCCTTACGACATCGCAGCCCTTTGTACCGGCCATTGTAGCATGCGTGAAGCCCAAGACATAAGGGGCATGATGATTTGACGTCATCCCCACCTTCCTCCGAGTTGACCCCGGCAGTCTCACATGAGTCCCCACCATAACGTGCTGGCAACATGCGACGAGGGTTGCGCTCGTTGCGGGACTTAACCCAACATCTCACGACACGAGCTGACGACAACCATGCACCACCTGTATACGAGTGTCCAAAGAGTCCCGTATCTCTACGGTGTTCTCGTATATGTCAAGCCTTGGTAAGGTTCTTCGCGTTGCATCGAATTAATCCGCATGCTCCGCCGCTTGTGCGGGCCCCCGTCAATTCCTTTGAGTTTTAGCCTTGCGGCCGTACTCCCCAGGCGGGGCGCTTAATGCGTTAGCTACGACACGGAAACCGTGGAAAGGTCCCCACATCTAGCGCCCAACGTTTACGGCGTGGACTACCAGGGTATCTAATCCTGTTCGCTCCCCACGCTTTCGCTCCTCAGCGTCAGTAAGTGCCCAGAGACCTGCCTTCGCCATCGGTGTTCCTCCTGATATCTGCGCATTCCACCGCTACACCAGGAATTCCAGTCTCCCCTACACCACTCAAGTCTGCCCGTACCCACTGCAGGCCCGGAGTTGAGCCCCGGGATTTCACAGCAGACGCGACAAACCGCCTACGAGCTCTTTACGCCCAATAATTCCGGACAACGCTCGGACCCTACGTATTACCGCGGCTGCTGGCACGTAGTTAGCCGGTCCTTTTTCTGCAGGTACCGTCACCCCGAAAGGCTTCTTCCCTACTAAAAGCGGTTTACAACCCGAAGGCCGTCATCCCGCACGCGGCGTTGCTGCATCAGGCTTGCGCCCATTGTGCAATATTCCCCACTGCTGCCTCCCGTAGGAGTCTGGGCCGTGTCTCAGTCCCAGTGTGGCCGGTCACCCTCTCAGGCCGGCTACCCGTCGACGCCTTGGTGAGCCATTACCTCACCAACAAGCTGATAGGCCGCGAGTCCATCCCAAACCGAAAAAACTTTCCACCCAACCTCATGCGAGGAAAGGTCCTATCCGGTATTAGCTCCGATTTCTCGGGGTTATCCCAGAGTCCAGGGCAGGTTACTCACGTGTTACTCACCCGTTCGCCACTAATCCCCAGGTGCAAGCACCCGGTTCATCGTTCGACTTGCATGTGTTAAGCACGCCGCCAGCGTTCGTCCTGAGCCAGGATCAAACTCTCCAAAAAAAATGGTTCAACCAACCCCGAAAGGAAGGTCAAGTTCAATCACTGACAGAGAAACAACTGACTCGAAAATCAAATTGTCCATCAATCAAAGGAAACCCATCCCCCACCCCAAAAACGAGGCAAGAAACACGGGGTTCAAAAAATTGGCATTGAACATAGTGCACGCTGTTGAGTTCTCAAGAAACGGACGCACCCGGGTTGCAGCCTCGCGGCCTGCCCCCAGGGCAACCTCTCTACTGTAGCACCCCGCGAGCCATCCTCCGACAGCGGGATCCGCGGCCGGATGCACCTCGAGAGGTGCGGTTCGTGTTGGAGTGCAACTAGATAATCTTAGGCTTGAAGCAACCGAGTCGCAATGTGCGCCTTCGAGGCTGTTTGGCTAAGATCTTCGCCCGGTCTGCCAGGGCTTCTCGCTCCCGGCCGCCGCGGCGACAAGAAGAAATCTACGTGGCCCCGGCCGCGGCGACAAATCGAGCGTGCATCCCGGGCGTGTCGCGCGACCGCGAGCTGGCGACCGGGAGCCGGCGACCTGCGCCGAACCCCCGGTCGCGCAGCGAATCGATCAGCCGAAGTGCGCGGGATCCGGCCCCAGCCGGCCGTCGTAGGCGCCCTCGAGCGCCGTGATGGCGTCGACCTCGTCGTGCGTGAGCTCGAAGCCGAACACGTCGAAGTTCTCGGCCATGCGCTCGCGCCGGTTCGACTTCGGGAACACGATGAACCCGCGCTGGAGGTGCCAGCGGATGACGACCTGCGCCGGCGTCGCGCCGTGGGCCGCCGCAGCATCCGTCACGGCCGGGCTCTCGAGCAGCGGGTACTTGCCCTGCCCGAGCGGTCCCCACGACTCGATCGCGATGCCGTGCCGCGCGGCGAAGTCCACGACGGCCGGCTGCTGGTGCGCGGGATGCAGTTCGATCTGGTCGACGGCAGGCGTCACGCCGGTCTCGCTGATGATGCGCTCGAGGTGCGGCACCATGAAGTTCGAGACGCCGATCGACCGGGCGCGACCCGACTCGCGGATCTGCGCGAGCGCCTGCCACGCCTCGACGTACCGGTCCTGGGACGGCACCGGCCAGTGGATCAGGTAGAGGTCCACGTAGTCGAGGCCGAGCCGCTCGAGACTCGCATCGAACGCGTCGAGCGCCGATCCGGTGCCGTGGTCGTCGTTCCAGAGCTTGGTCGTGACGTACAGCTCGTCGCGGGCGATGCCCGAGGCGGCGAGCGCTCGGCCCACGCCCTCCTCGTTGCCGTAGATGCGCGCGGTGTCGAGGTGCCGATAGCCGACCTCGAGCGCATCGGTGACGACGCGCTCGGTCTCGGTCGGATCGACCTTGAACACCCCGAAGCCGAGTTGGGGGATGGAGTGGCCGTCGTTGAGTTGGATCAGGGGAACGGATGTCGCTGAGGTCTGCGTCATACCGTCATGCAACCGCAGGCCGCCCGAAGTTCCATCCCCTGTTCGCCGGTCGCGAAAGCTGATCGTCCGGCCCGTCGGCGCCTCGGACCGAGCCCCGGGCGCGTCGTAGGATGGATGGCTATGCCTGCGCCCATCCCCGCGACGATCACGTACCCGGCCGAGCTGCCGGTCAGCGGTCGACGCGACGACATCGCGCGCGCGGTCCGAGACCACCAGGTCGTCATCGTCGCCGGCGCGACCGGCTCGGGCAAGACGACGCAGCTGCCGAAGATCTGCCTCGAGCTCGGCCGCGAGTCCATCGCGCACACCCAGCCGCGACGCATCGCGGCGCGCACGATCGCCGAGCGCGTGGCCGAGGAGCTCGACACCGAGCTCGGCGGCCTCGTGGGCTACCAGGTGCGATTCACCGATCGCGTGAGCGAGTCCACGCGCATCAAGGTCATGACCGACGGGATCCTCCTCAACGAGATCCACCGCGACCGCGACCTGCGCCGCTACGACACGATCATCATCGACGAGGCCCACGAGCGCAGCCTCAACATCGACTTCCTGCTCGGCTACCTGACGCGCCTGCTCCCCCGCCGGCCCGACCTGCGCGTGATCATCACGAGCGCCACGATCGACCCCGAGAGCTTCGCGAGGCACTTCGCGGACGCCGCCGGCACGCCGGCTCCCATCATCGAGGTCTCGGGCCGCACGTATCCGGTCGAGGTCCGATACCGCCCGCTCGTGGCCGAGTCGGCGGGATCGGAGGCCGACGAGGACGACGAGGGCGCGGCGGCGGAGGACCGCGACATCCAGCGGGGCATCCTCGATGCGCTCGACGAGCTCGGGCGGGAGGCGCCGGGCGACGTGCTGGTGTTCCTCTCCGGCGAGAGCGAGATCCGCGACGCCGAGGCGGCCGTGCGGACGCACGCCACCCGGCGAGGGGCGGCCGACGTGACCGAGGTGCTGCCGCTGTACGGCCGGCTCTCGTCGGCCGACCAGCACCGCGTCTTCGAGGCGTCGAAGGTTCCGGGGCTGCGGCGAAGGGTCGTGCTCGCCACGAACGTGGCCGAGACGAGCCTGACCGTGCCCGGCATCCGGTACGTCATCGACGCGGGCACCGCGCGCATCAGCCGGTACTCGGCGCGCTCGAAGGTCCAGCGGCTCCCGATCGAGCCCATCTCGCAGGCGTCCGCGAACCAGCGCTCGGGGCGCTCCGGCCGCACGAGCGACGGCATCGCCATCCGCCTCTACTCCGAGGACGACTACGGCAAGCGGCCCGAGTTCACGGATCCCGAGATCCTGCGCACGAACCTCGCGGCCGTCATCCTGCAGATGGCCTCGCTCGGACTCGGCGCGGTCGAGGACTTCCCGTTCCTCACGCCGCCCGATCGCCGTGGCATCCGCGACGGCATCGAGCTGCTGCGCGAACTCGGGGCGATCGACGACTCGGATGGCACGGAGGGCCCGCAGCTCACCCGGATCGGGCGGCAGCTGGCCCGCCTGCCGATCGAGCCGCGATTCGCGCGCATGGTCCTCGAGTCGAAGACGCAGGGCGTGAGCCGCGAGGTGCTCGTGATCGTGGCGGGCCTGACCATCCAGGACCCCCGCGAGCGCCCGCTCGAGCGTCGCGAGCAGGCCGACGCGATGCACGCGCGCTTCGTCGATCCGACGAGCGACTTCCTGACGCTGCTGAACCTCTGGAACCACCTCGAGGAGCAGCAGCGCGAGCTGTCGGGCAACGCGTTCCGTCGGATGTGCCGCGGCGAGTTCCTGAACTACCTGCGCGTGCGCGAGTGGCAGGACCTCTACCGGCAGCTCGTCCGCCTCTCGAAGCCGCTGGGCCTCCATGTGGCGAATGCGGCGGGCGCGCCGAACCCCGACGGCGTCCATCGTTCGCTGTTGGCGGGGCTGCTCTCGCAGATCGGGCTGCGCGACGACGCCAGGACCTCGAGCGGTCGCGGCGGCGCGGGCGGGCAGCGCGAGGCCGAGCGTCGCGGTCGCCGCCCGCAGGCCGAGTTCGTCGGCGCACGCAACGCGCGGTTCGTGGTGTTCCCGGGTTCGGCGCTCGCGAAGAAGCCGCCGCCCGCGCTCATGGCGGCCGAGCTCGTCGAGACGAGCCGGCTGTTCGCCCGCACCGGGGCTGCGATCGACCCGGCGTGGGCCGAGCAGCTGGCCGGTCCGCTCGCCAAGCGCACCTACTCCGAACCGCGCTGGGAGCGGCGTCAGGGCTCAGCGGTCGCCGACGAGAAGGTCACCCTGTTCGGCGTGCCGATCGTCGCGAAACGGCGCATCCAGCTCGCCCGTGTCGACGCCGCGCTCGCGCGCGAGCTCTTCATCCGGCACGCCCTGGTCGAGGAGGACTGGGACTGGTCGCGGCTCGACCAGCGCGTCTACGCGTTCGTCCGGAGGAACCGCGAGCTGCGTCGCGAACTCGGCGAGCTCGAGGAGCGCACGCGCCGACGCGACGTGCTCGCCGGCGACGAGGCCGTGGTCGCGTTCTACGAGCAGCGACTGCCGGCGGATGCCACGGACGCGCGCGCGTTCGAGCGCTGGTGGCGCGGCGCGCACCGCCGCTCCCCGGAGCTCCTGACGATGACCGCGGCCGACCTCGTCGGCGACGAGGACGTGAGCGCCGACCGCGGGTTCCCCGACCGGTGGCGCCAGGGCGACCAGACGCTCACGCTCCGCTACCGGTTCGAGCCGGGCGCGTCCGACGACGGGGTGAGCGTGCTGGTGCCGCTCGTGCTGCTCCCCCGCCTCGAGCCGTCGGGCTTCGATTGGCAGGTGCCCGGGCTCCGCGACGAGCTCGTCACCGCGATGCTGCGCACGCTGCCGAAAGTCCTGCGCCGTCAGGTCGTGCCGGCGGCCGAATGGGCCGCGAAGATCGGGGCGGAGCTCCCGGACGGTCCGGAATCCGGTGAGGCCCGTCCGCCCTTCGCCGAGGCGGTCGCGGGCGTGATCAAGCGACTGACGTACGCGCCCGTGTCGGCCGACGACTTCGAGCTCGATCGACTGCCGCCCCACCTGCGCGTGACGTTCCGCGCGGTCGACGAGCGCGGTCGGGCCGTCGGCGATGACAAGGACCTCGCTGCGCTGCAGCGGCGCCTCGCCGAGCGGGCCGGGCGGGCGGTCGCCTCGACGTTCGCCGGCGACGGCGGCGGCCGACCGGGTCGGCGCGGTGGTCGATCGGATGGCGCGGACCGCGCCGGCCGCGAGGGCGCCCCCGGCCCCACTCACGACACCACACCCTCCCGCGGCGACGCGCGCAGTGCGGCGCCGGCCTTCGCCGAGCAGGCCGGCCTCACGACATGGCCGTGGGACGAGCTCCCGGCGCACGTCGACACGCGCCAGGCGGGGAACGTCGTGCGCGCCTATCCCGCGATCGTCGACGAGGGTGCCTCGGTGGCGCTGCGCCTGGTCGCGACCGCCGAGGAACGCGATCGCGCGTCGCGTCGCGGCATCCGTCGCCTGCTCGTGCTCGCCACGCCGTCGCCCGTCGCGTACGTGCAGGAGCACCTGTCGAACCAGGAGAAGCTCGCGCTCGCGACGAGCGCGTACGCCGGGCCGCGCGCCCTGCTCGAGGACTGCCTCGCCGCCGTCGTCGACGCCGAGCTCCGGTCGCGGCATCCCGACGGCCTCGTGCGCAGCCGCGCCGAGTTCGAGTCGGTGCGCGACGCCGTCTCGGCGAGCGTGATGGACCGCATGTTCGAGACGGTGGCGCTCGTCTCGCGCATCCTCGTCGCAGCACGCGAGGCCGATCGTGCGATCGCGAAGGCGTCCAGCCTGCAGCTCATGGCGGCGCTCGCGGACGCGCGCGCGCAGCTCGAGGCGCTCGTGCCATCCGGGTTCGTGTCGGCCACGGGTCTCGAACAGCTGCGGCACCTGCCGCGCTACCTCGAGGCGATCGTCGTGCGCGTGCGCCGCATGCAGGACAATCCGGGCCGCGACCGGCAGCTCACGACGGAGTTCGACCAGGCGCGCGCCGCGTACGAGAAGGCCGGCGGTACCGTGCCGATCGATCCGGAAGCCGAGCCGCGGCTCGTCCGCGTGCGCTGGCTGCTCGAGGAGCTGCGGGTCGGCCTGTTCGCGCAGGAGTTGCGCACCGCCGAGACGGTGTCGGTCAAGCGGATCGTCAAGGCGCTGGCCGACTGAGCGCCGCGAACCGCTCGGCGTACGACGGCTCGAGCTCGGCGATCCGCCGGACCCACTCGTCGCGGTCGCGTTCGGCGGCGGGATCGGCGACGTGGCGCGTCAGTCCCTCGAGGTGCGAATGCCATCCCGGCCCGTACTCGAGGCGGGTCACGTGCTCGTGCCGCAACCGCAGCCGCGTGCGCGCCCCCTCGGGTTCGAGCTGCACGGTCACGAGCGTGGGCTGCTCGCCGACCACGGTCCAGGTCGTCGTGAACCCGACGGGCCGTTCGCACGAGGTGACCTCGCCGTCGCAGTAGACGCCGCCGTCGCGCTGCATCGCCTGCCAGTGCCCGCCCAGGCGGAACTCGCCCTGATAGGTCGCCATCCATCGCGCGAGCCGCTCGGGCGTCGTGAGTGCCTCCCACAGGTCGTCGGGGTCGGTGTCGTACACCTCCTCGAATTCGAGCACGACACCCGGGTCATCGGGCAGGATCTCGCCGGTCACGCTCATCATGCGTCCTTCCGTCGGGCGCGCGTGCCGCGCGCGACCTCGGTGTGCAGCGCATCGAGCCGCTGTCGCCAGAAGCGCCGGTAGCGGTCGAGTTCGGCGGCCGCCTCGTCGACGCCCGCGCGCTCGAGCGCGTAGATGCGGCGCGCGCCGTCGGCGCGGACGCTCGCGAACCCGTGCTCGCGCAGGATCCGAAGCTGCCGCGAGACCGCGGGCTGCGTGATGCCGAACTCGCTCGCCACGACGTCGACCACCGCGCCGGCGGGCCGCTCGCCGTCGGCGAGCAGGTCGAGGATGCGGCGGCGCACCGGGTCGCCGAGGACGTCGAACGCGTGCACGACGACATCCTATCAGTCTCGCGTTATATATGCACAGCCTGATTCGCGCGGGCCGGAGCAGCGGATGACGCGACCGCGGCCGCGCCATCCGCCTCGGTCACAGCACCTTCGATAGGAACGCCTGCGTGCGCTCGTGCCGCGGGTTCGCGAGCACCTCGCGCGGATCGCCCGACTCCATCACGATGCCCTCGTCCATGAACACGAGCGTGTCGGCCACCTCGCGGGCGAAGCCCATCTCGTGCGTCACGACGATCATGGTCATGCCGCTCTTCGCGAGGCCCTTCATGACGTCGAGCACCTCGCCGACCAGCTCGGGGTCGAGCGCGGACGTCGGCTCGTCGAACAGCATGAGCTTCGGGTCCATCGCGAGCGCTCGCGCGATCGCGACGCGCTGCTGCTGCCCGCCCGACAGGTGCGCCGGATAGTAGTCGGCGCGCTCGGCGAGGCCGACGCGGGCGAGCAGTTCGAGCGCGCGCGCCTTCGCCTTCGCCTTGGGCACGCCCTTGACGGTGACCGGTGCCTCCATGACGTTCTCGATCGCCGTCATGTGCGGGAACAGGTTGAACCGCTGGAAGACCATGCCGATGTCGCGTCGCTGCTTCGCGGCCTCCTTCGGGTTGAGCTCGTAGAGCTTGCCGCCCGCCTCGCGATAGCCGACCAGGTGGCCGTCGACCGACAGCCGTCCGGCCGAGACGTTCTCGAGGTGGTTGATGCAGCGGAGGAACGTCGACTTGCCCGACCCGCTCGGCCCGACGAGGCAGAGCACCTCGCCTCGCTTGACCTCGAGCGTGATGTCCTTGAGCACCTCGTGCGAGCCGTAGCTCTTCGAGACGCCCTCGGCGAGCACCATGGGCGTCGTGCCGGTGCTTCCGGTGGCCGCGGACGTGCCGCTCTCGTGGACGTCGCTCATCGCGCGTCACCTCCGTGCTTGTCTGCGATGGGCGGCAGCTCCGGCGACGACTCGTCGCCCGCGACCGCGGGCACCACGCCGGTCGGCACCGTGCCCGCGACCGTGTTCGGGCGCGCGCCGATGCCGCGCGCGAACCGCTTCTCGAGGAAGTACTGGCCGACCATGAGCACGGACGTGAAGAAGAGGTACCAGATCGACGCCACGATGAGCAGCGGGATCGGGTTGAACGTCTCGGCCGAGATGTCGCGCGTACGCGTGTAGAGCTCGAGCGTGAACGGCACCGCCGTCACGAGCGACGTGGTCTTCAGCATCGAGATGACCTCGTTGCCGGTCGGCGGGATGATCACCCGCATCGCCTGCGGCAGGATGACGCGGCGCATGGTCTGGAACCAGCCCATGCCGAGCGCCGTCGCGGCCTCGTCCTGGCCCTTGTCGACCGACAGGAGGCCGGCGCGCACGATCTCGGCCATGTACGCGGCCTCGTTGAGCGCGAGCCCGATGACCGCGAGCCAGAACGGGCCGAGCACCTCCTTGGTCTCGAAGGACGCCCACGGCTCGGTGAACGGGAGGCCGATGTCGATCGTCTGGTAGATGATCGCGATGAGGCCCCAGAACACGAGCTGCACGTACACCGGGGTCCCGCGGAAGATCCAGAGGTAGAACCACGCCACCGACTTCACGACCGGGTTCGGCGAGAGCCGCATCACCGCGAGCACGACGCCGAGGATGATCGCGATGATCATCGACAGCACGGTCAGTTCGAGGGTGACGAGGGCCGCTGCCGAGACGCGACGGTCGAAGAGGTATTGGCCGACGACGGGCCAGTCGTACGCGGGGCGCTGCGCGGCGTCGATGACGAACAGCGCGAAGAGCAGCACGAGCACCACGGCGAAGACGTTCCGCCAGGGGTGCCGCAGCTTGACCGCCTTGATCGGCGCGCGCCCGGCGGCGGCGCCGGCCGGCGCGCGGGTGTCCCCGCTCGCCGGCCGGCCCGATCCGGTTGCGGACATGATCAGCCCTGCCCGGCCGCGTTGATCGTGATCTCGTCGATGCCGCCGTCGGCGACGCCCCACTCCTCGAGGATGTCGCCGTAGGTGCCGTCGTCGACGAGCGACTGCATCGCCGCCTGGATCGCCTCGGTCAGGCCGCGGTCCTTGCCGACGGCGATGCCGTAGGGCGCGACGTCGAACGACTCGCCGGCGGCCTGCAGCTTGTCGCCGGTCTGCTGGATCGCGTACAGGGTCACGGGCGAGTCGGCGCTGAGCGCGTCGGCCTGGCCGAGCGCCACGGCGTTGGTCGCGGCGTCCTGCGTGTCGAACGGCACCTTCTCGATCGGGTCCTTGCCGGCGGCGACGCACGCGTCGGACTTGGCGGGGACCTCGTCGGTGTCCTCGTAGGTCGTGGCCTGGACGGCGACCTTGAGGCCGCACGCGTTGTCGGGGTCGACCTCGTTGCCCTTGGCCGAGGCCCACATGATGCCGGCCTCGTAGTAGTTGACGAAGTCGACCTGCTCCTCGCGCTCGACCGTGTCGGTGAACGACGAGACGCCGATGTCGGCCTTGCCGCCCTTGATGCTCGGGATGATGTTGTCGAACTTCGCGACCTGGAACTCGGCCTCGAGGCCGAGCTTGGCGGCGACGGCCTCGGCGAGCTCGGCGCCCCAGCCGGTGGGGTTGCCGTCGGCGTCCTTGAACTCGTTCGGCGGGTACGTCGGGTCGATGCCGACGATGAGCGTGCCGGACTCGGCGACGTCGTCGGGCAGGAGCGCGACGGCCGCGTCGTCGGCGGCGATGGAGGCCTCGGGTGCAGAAGTGGAGCCGGTGCCGCCGGTCGACGAGTTGTCGACGCAGCCGGTCAGCAGCAGGGCCGCGGCCGCGAACGCGGCGGGAACGGCGACGAGTCGAGTGCGCATTTCATGTCCTCTGGGTTCGGGTGAATGGTCGGCACGACGGCCCAGCCGGTCGTCGTCGACACGGGAGACCCTAATACAGCCGGAGACGGATGGCGCTCGCCGCCGTGTCGAGCGACCGTCCGCTCTTCGCCACCCGGGCGCCCTGGGCCGCCGGAACCCCGCCGATAGGATCGAGCCACCGTGGGAAGCTACACCGAACTGCTCAAGACCTCGGGCGTCGCTCGCATCATCGCCGCCCAGCTCACGGCACGGTTCCCGTCGGGCATGCTCTCGCTGGCGTTCCTGCTGCACGTCGAACAGCAGACCGGTTCGTACGGCGCGGCCGGACTCGTGCTCGCCGCGACCTCGATCGGGCAGGCGATCGCCGGCCCGCTCACCAGCCGCCTCATGGGCCGGCTCGGCATGCGCCCCGTACTCACCGCGACGCTCGTCGTGTGCGCGAGCTCGGTCATCGCGATCGGCGTGCTGCCGCTCACCGTGCCGCTCTACATGGCGGTCGGCCTGCTGTGCGGGCTCGCGACCCCGCCCGTGCAGCCCGCGGTGCGGACCATCTACCCCAAGATGGTCAACTCGCGCCAGCTCACGCCGCTGTTCTCCCTCGATGCCTCCGCGCAGGAGATCATCTGGGTCGTCGGACCGGTGGTCACGACGTTCGTCTCGACGCAGATCGGCACGGTCTGGGGCATCCTGCTCGCCGCCGTGATGATGATCGGCGGCACGACCTGGTTCATCGCGTCGCCCGAGCTCGGGCGCGTCCGCATCCCGCGGTCCAAGCGGAGGTTCGGCACGGTGCTCGCACGACCCGCGGTGCTCCTCGCGACGGTCGTCGGCTTCCTCCTCATCGGCGCGTGCGCCGCGGTCGAGGCCGGGGTCGTCGCGGCGTTCGGGCACGACGGCGCCGAAGCCGGCATCGTGCTCGCGATCTTCTCGATCGGAAGCCTCGCGGGCGGACTCACGCTCGGGCACGTCCCGATCAGCCCCTGGTCAACCGCACGTCGCATGCTCATCGTGTTCGTGGGCGTCTCGCTCGCGGCGTTCGCGATGGAGTTCTGGTGGCTCGCCGTCACGCTCTTCATCGCCGGCATCGGCATCGCACCGGCACTCGCCGTGCTCTTCTCGATCGTCTCGGTGAGCGTCAAGTTCTCGGACACGGCCGAGGCGTACGGCTGGGTCGGCACGGGGCAGCTCATCGGCGCGGCACTCGGCTCGGCGGCGGCCGGCTTCCTCATCGACGGGTACGAGGCGGTCGGCGCGTTCTGGGCCGCCTCGGTGCTCGCATTCCTCGGCGTCGTCGTGCCGGCGCTCGCGCGGCGCTGGCATCCCGACCTCCGCGGGCGCGACGCGAGCCCCATCCCCGACACCGAGCCGGTCCCGGTCACTCCCAGCTGACCCCGACCGACTCCCCTTCGAGAGAGGCGTACGGATGGCACATCCCCCACTGGCTCCCATGATCCCGCTCGCCGACGGCCGCGCCATCCCGCAGGTGGGATACGGCATGTACAAGGTGCCCCGCACCGACGCCACCCGGCTCGCGCGCACCGCGATCGAGCTCGGGTACCGCCACCTGGACACCGCGGCGCTGTACGGCAACGAGGCCGAGGCCGGTGCGGCGGTGCGCGAGTGCGGGCTGCCGCGCGATGAGGTCTTCGTCACGAGCAAGGTCTGGAACGACGACCACGGGTACGACCGGACGCTCCGCGCGTTCGACGCGGCGATGCGGGCCTTCGGCCTCGACCGGCTCGATCTCTACCTCATCCACTGGCCCGTGCCGTCGCGCGACCGCTACGTCGACACGTGGCGCGCGCTCGTGCGCCTCCGCGAGGAGGGGCGGGTGAGCTCGATCGGCGTCTCGAACTTCCACGCGCACCACCTCGAGCGCATCATCGACGCGACCGGTGTCGCGCCTGTGGTCAACCAGGTCGAGCTGCACCCGTGGTTGCCGCAGCACGAGCTGCGCGCCGAGCACGAGCGCCTCGGCATCCGCACCGAGGCGTGGTCGCCGCTCGCCCGCGGGCGCCTGCTCGGCGATCCGGTGCTCGAGCCGATCGCCGCGAAGCACGGGCGATCGGTCGCCCAGATCGTTCTGGCGTGGCATGTGCGGCAGGGCACGATCGTGATCCCCAAGGCATCGAGCCCCGAACGCATCGCCGAGAACCTCGACGTGTTCTCGTTCGACCTCGACGACGCGGATGTCGCGGTGATCGCGACGCTCGAGAGCGGCGTCCGCACCGGGCGCGACCCCGACCACGACTGACGCGCTCCCAGCCGACCGCAACCCGATCGTGACCCGACTCCCAGCGGGCCTCCAGACATGGACTCGCGCCCCGGCAGTACCTTGACGGCATGACCCGCCGACGCGCTCATCATGCCGCGGCCATCGCCGCGATCGCCGCACTCCTCCTCTCCGGCTGCAGCATGGGCCAGGGCAGCTCCGAGAGCGGCGGCGACTCCGGCGTGGCACCTCAGCCCGATGTCGGGGTCGAGGAACCGGCCGACGGCGGCGACGCGAGCGGCGAGGAGTTCGCGCCCGAGCAGCCGGTCGACGACGATCGCAGCGTCATCACGACGGGCCGGCTGGCGATGACGGTCGACGACCCGACGGATGCCGCGGCGCAGGTGACCGACCTCGTCGACGCCGCGGACGGTCGTATCGAGAGCCGCAGCGAGACGCCCGGAACCGACAGCCAGCAGGCGCGCGCCACACTCGTGGTGCGGATCCCCGCGGACGAGTTCGAGCGCGTGCTCGCGGACCTCCGCGAACTCGGCGAGGTGGATTCGGTGCAGCTCGAGGCGTCCGACGTGACGCAGCAGCGACAGGACCTGGACGCCCGCATCGAAGCGCTCGAGGCCTCCGTCGACCGACTGCTCGCATTGCTCGCCGATGCCGACACCACGGCCGACCTCATCGCGATCGAATCCGAGCTCTCGTCGCGGCAGGCCGAGCTCGACAGCCTCGTCGCGCAGCGCGACTACCTCGCAGACCAGGTCGACTACTCGACGCTCACGGTCGAGCTGCTGTCGGAGGGCATCGCCCCCGACGCCGGACCCGACGACTTCTGGAGCGGACTCGTGACGGGGTGGGAGGCGCTCGTCGCCTTCGCCTCCGGGCTGCTCGTGGTCGCGGGCGTGCTCCTGCCCTGGCTCGCCGTGCTCCTCGTCGTCGCGGCGATCATCGCCGCCGTCGTGATCCTCGCGACCCGCCGCCGCCACCATCCCGACGGCGGCCAGGAGGCGGCCCGGACCGACGGCGATCGCCCGGCGTAGGCTGTCGACGTGAGCGCGCCCACCCCGGACTCCCTGCTCGACGACGACCTGCTCGAGCGCCTGCGCGCCCGGGCCGCCGAGTACGACCGGCGCAACGCGTTCTTCACCGAGGACCTCGCCGACCTCGGCGAGCGCGGCTACCTCCGCGCCCTCGTGCCCGTCGACTTCGGTGGGCTCGGATGGAACCTCGACGAGGTCGTGCGCGCGCAGATGCGCCTGGCCGGCGCGGCGCCCGCGACCGCGCTCGGCGTGAACATGCACCTCGTCTGGACCGGTGTCGCTCGGGTGCTGCACGACCGGGGCGACGACTCGCTCGACTTCGTGCTGCGCGAGGCGGCCGACGGCGAGGTGTTCGCATTCGGCATCAGCGAGGCCGGCAACGACCTCATGCTCTTCGGCTCCGGCACGGTCGCCGATCCCCAGCGCGATGGGAGCGTGCGCTACACGGGCCGCAAGATCTTCACGTCGCTCTCGCCCGCATGGACGCGACTCGGGGTCCACGGGCTCGACACGCGGTCCGACGACGCGCCCAAGCTCGTGTACGGGTTCATCGACCGCGAGGACCCCGACGTCCGAGTGCTCGACGACTGGGACACGATCGGGATGCGCGCGACGCAGAGCCGCACGACCGTGCTCGACGGCGCGGTCGCCGCACCCGACCGCGTCGTGCGCCGGCTCGACCCGGGCCCGAACCCCGACCCGTTCGTGTTCGCGATCTTCGCGTGCTTCGAGCTCTTCCTCAGCTCGGTCTACGCGGGGCTGGCTGCGCGGGCGCTCGACCTCGCGATCGAGTCGGCGAGGGCACGTGTCTCGAAGAAGACGGGCAAGCCGCGCTCGGAGGATCCCGACGCGCGGCGCCGGATCGCGTCGGCCGCGCTCGCGCTCGACGCCGTCCCGCCCCAGCTCCTGTCCCTGGCACGCGACGTCCGCGACGGCGTCGACCATGGTCCGTTCTGGTTCGCGAAGCTCTCGGGCGTGAAGGTGCGCACCGTCCAGACCGCGCGCGAGGTCGTCGAGCGCGCCGTGCAGGTCTCCGGCGGAGGCACGTACTTCGCGGGCGACGAGCTGGGGCGGCTCCAGCGCGACGTCCTCGCGGGCGTGTTCCATCCCTCGAGCGAGGACGCCGCGCTCACGACCATCGCGAACGCATGGCTCGGACCGGTGACGGACTGACGGCGGCACGGCCCCTCGATAGACTGGCGCCGCGGCGCGTGCCGCCCGTGCAAAGGAGTCCGTCGTGAGCCTGTTCCCCTTCCTCATCGCCATGGCCCTCTTCGTCTTCGGCCTCTGGCTGATGAGCGTCGCCGACGTGGTGGCCGGCTTCGAGGCGATCGTCTTCTTCGGCGGCATCCTGTGCGCTTCGGCCGCCCTCGCGATCCCGATCAACGTGCTCGGGCGCCGCGAGTCCGGCATCTGATGGCCCTGCCGGGCATCGATACCGTCGTCACGTTCCCGACCGGCGACCTGCGGGCCACCGCGAGCGTCGTCCACGTCGCCCCGCACGGTGAGCGGCTCGCGGTCATCACCGAGCGCACGAGCATCCACCCCGTCGACCACGCGTGGCCCGACCAGCCCGCCGACCGCGGCGTGCTGCGCAGGGGCGACCGCGAGTTCGCCGTCCGCGATGCGGTCGTGGCCGCGACCGACGGGACCGAACTGCATATCGGCGACCTCCCCGTGCGCACGGGCACCGACGGCTGGGCCTTCCTCGTGGCGCACCTGATCGACGCCGACGCGGCGATCGCCGAGGGCGACGAGGTCGAGGTCGAGGCCGATGCCGCGACGCGCCGCTCGCTCTCGATCGGCCACACGGCCTGCCACGCGGCATCCCTCGCCCTGAATCGCGCGCTCGCCGGCCGCTGGAGCAAAGCCGCACGCGAGGACGCGCTCGGCTCGCCCGACTTCGACGGAATCGCGATCGCGTCCTCGCGCATCCACCCCGAGGGGTCGGTCGACCGCTACCGGCTCAACAAGTCGCTGCGCCGGGCCGGCTTCGACCCGAGCGGGCTCGCCGACGGGCTCGACGCGCTCGCGGCGTCCGTCGACGCCACCCTCGCCGAGTGGGTCGCCGCCGACGCGGTCGTCCGGGTGGAGCGCGTGGGCGAGCACCTCACCGACCGGCGCACCTGGGTCTGCGAGCTGCCCGAGGGGTCGGCTCGGATCCCCTGCGGAGGGACCCATGCGGGCTCGCTCGGCGAGCTCGGCACCGTGCGCGTCGCCTTCGAGCTCGTCGACGACGGCGGGACGCCCGTGCTCGAGATGACGACGACCGCGGCCCCCGCCCGCGACTGAGCGCCGCTCAGCACCGACGTCGCCCGGCGGGGTTAGCATGTCGGGCGTGGGTATTCGCATCGAGAAGGTCGATCTGCCCGGGATCGGCTTCCGCCACGACCTCGTGACCGAGGGCGGGCGGCGCATCAGCGTCGTGTCGCACCGAGACGGCGAGCGCGATCTCGGCGTCTTCGACGACGACGACCCCGACGCCTGCCGCGATTCCATCCCGCTCAGCGACGACGAGGCCGCAGCGCTCGCCGACGTGCTCGGCGCCTCGGTGATGATGTCCCGGCTCACCAGCCTCTCCGACGAGACCGCGGGGCTCTTCACCGAGCAGCTCGCGCTGCCGACGGATTCGCCCTACCTCAACCGGCCGCTCGGCGACACCAAGGCCCGCACGCGCACGCACGCGTCGATCGTCGCGATCGTGCGCGACGGCCAGGTGATCCCGTCGCCCACGCCCGCCGACGTACTGCGCGCCGGCGACGTGATCGTGGCCGTCGGAACCCGGCACGGCCTCGACGGAGTGGCCAACCTGCTCGCACACGGCCCCGACTGATCCGGGGCCCGCGATGCACGAGACCACGCTGCTCCTCGTCGAGGTCGGCGCGCTGCTCCTCGCGATGAGCCTGCTCGGTCGACTCGCCCTCCGCCTCGGCATCTCCCCCATCCCGTTCTACCTCGTACTCGGCCTCGCGTTCGGCGAGGGCGGCCTCCTGCCGTTGCAGGCGAGCGAGGAGTTCCTCGCGACCGCGTCCGAGATCGGCATCATCCTGCTGCTCGCGCTGCTCGGACTCGAGTACACCGCGCCCGAGCTCTTCTCGAGCCTCCTGACCTCGCGGCGGGCCGGCATCGTCGATGCCGTCCTCAACGCGCTGCCGGGTGCCGCGCTCGCGCTCCTGCTCGGCTGGGGTCCGGTCGCCGCGGTCGCCCTCGCGGGCGTGACGTGGGTGTCCTCCTCGGGCGTGATCGCCAAGCTCCTGCGCGACCTCGGGCGCCTGTCCAACCGCGAGACGCCGTCGGTGCTCGCGGTGCTCGTGATCGAAGACCTCGCGATGGCCTTCTACCTGCCCGTGCTCTCGGCGATCGTCGTCGGCGTGAGCCTCGTGCAGGGCGCGATCGCCGTCGCCGTCGCGGTGGGCGTGGTGGCCCTCATCCTGTTCGTGGCGCTCCGGCACGGCCACGTGATCTCGCGGCTGTTCCCGGCCGAGCACGCCGAGCCGCTCCTCCTCGGCGTCCTCGGACTCGTCATGCTCGTCGCCGGCATCGCGCAGGAGGTCAGCGTCTCGGCGGCCGTCGGGGCGTTCCTCGTGGGCATCGCCCTCTCGGGTCGCGTCGCCGCGAACGCGAGCGCGGTGCTCACGCCGCTGCGCGACCTGTTCGCGGCCACGTTCTTCGTCTTCTTCGGGCTCACGACCGATTCGGCGGCCTTGCTCACGATGCTGCTGCCGGCGACGCTGCTCGCGGCGATCACGATCCTGACCAAGCTCGTGTCGGGCTCCTACGCGGCACGCCAGGCGGGCGTCGGCACGCTCGGCCAATGGCGCGCCGGGCTCGTGCTCGCGCCGCGCGGCGAGTTCTCGATCGTCATCGCAGGACTCGCGGTCGGCGCGGGCGTCGAGCCGGCGCTCGCGCCCCTCGCCACGGGGTACGTGCTCGTCACGATCCTGGCCGGCACGTTCCTGTCGAGGCTGCCGGATGCCGCGTGGTTCCGCGCCGCGGTGCGCCGGCGCCGCGCGGCGTCCGGTCAGGCCGGCACGGCCAGCGCCGCGCCCTGAGTCCGCGCCCGACCGCGCGCGTCGGGATCAGGCCTTCGTCGGGGTGTCGGCCGGCTCGTCGGCCGCCGCAGCGCCGTCCGCGCCGTCGGTTTCGGCGAGAAGCTCGCGCACGCGCGGCACGACCTTCGTCGCGTACAGCTCGATGCTGCGCATCATGACCTCGTGCGGCAGCGTGCCGTTGGAGTACTTCAGGTCGAACCGGTCGGCGCCGAGCGTGCGGAGCGCCGCGGCGATCTTCTGCGCGACGGTCTCGGGCGATCCGGCGTACAGGGCCCCGTGCGGGCTCGACTCGCCCTCGAAGTGCTCGCGGGTCACCGCGCCCCAACCGCGCTCGCGACCGATGCGATTCATGATCGTCTCGTAGTGCGGCCAGAGGATGTCGAGCGCCTCCTGGTCGGAGTCGGCGATGATGCCGGGCGAGTGCACGGCGATGGGCTGCGGGTCGTGGCCGAACTGCGTGAGCGCCTTGCGATACAGCTCGGCGAGCGGCGCGAAGCGAACCGGGCTCCCCCCGATGATCGCGAGCACGAGCGGCAGCCCGTAGTTCGCGGCGCGGACGACCGATTCGGGACTGCCGCCCACGCCGACCCACGTCTTCAGCGTGCGCTGCTCGATCCGCGGGTAGACGAGCTGGTCGGTCAGCGGCGGTCGCAGCTTGCCCTCCCAGGTGACCGGCTCCTGCGGCAGGAGTGCCGCGAAGAGGTTGAGCTTCTCCTCGAACAGGTCCTGGTACTGGCTGAGCTCGTAGCCGAACAACGGGAACGACTCGATGAACGATCCGCGGCCGAGGATCACCTCGGCGCGACCGTTCGAGAGCGCGTCGAGGGAGGCGAAGCGCTGGTACACGCGGATGGGATCGTCCGAGCTCAGGACGGTGACGGCCGATCCGAGGTGGATGCGCTCGGTGCGGCCCGCGATCGCGGCGAGCACGACCTCGGGCGCCGAGATCGCGAATTCGTGACGGTGATGCTCGCCGACGCCGAAGAAGTCCAGGCCGAGACGATCCGCGAGCTCGGCCTCGGCCACGACGTTGCGCAGCACCTGCGCCTGGGAGAGCAGGTCGCCGTCGGGCCCGACCGTGACGTCGCCGAACGTGTCCAGCCCGAATTCGTGGTGTCGCGTCATCCGCCTGCTCCCCGTCCGTGGTCGATGCGCCTGCCGGCATCGGACGGAACCCCGTCCACCCCGAGACTATTCCGGGCCGGTCCCTCCGGGAATGCCCGCATGCGGTGGGGCGTTGCCACGGGTGACGGCGTCGCGAGGCGCTGCGGCGGGTTGCGCCTTCCGGCTGCCCGCAGACGAGGAGGGACACGTGGCGGACCGACCGGTGATCGGCATCTTCGGAGCCGGCAAGGTGGGCACTGCGCTGGCCCGGCTGCTGGTCGACGGCGGCTACGAGGTCGCGCTCACGGGTTCGCCGCGCCAGACCGCGCTCGACCTGCTCGTCTCGGTCGTGGCACCGGGGGCCCGGGTCGCGACGCCGGCCGAGCTGGTCGAGCGATCCGACGTCATCATCGTCGCGGTTCCGTTCGGCAAGGCCGCCACCGTGCCGTGGGAGGCCTTCGACGGCAAGGTCGTCGTCGACGCCACCAACTACTGGCCGCCGGTCGACGGGCACATCGCCGAGATCGACGCCGACGAGCGCTCGACCAGCGAGATCCACGCGGCGCTGAATCCGCGCGCCCGGGTGGTGAAGTCGCTCAATCACCTCGGCTACCACGACATGGAGGACGACGCCATGCCGGCGGGCTCGCCCCTGCGGCGCGCGCTCGCGGTCGTCGGCGACGACGAGGGCGCTCGCGAGGTCGTGGCGCGCCTCATCGACGACCTCGGCTTCGATCCGGTCGACGGGGGCGGACTCGCGAACGGACGCGCGCTCGAGCCGGGCCACCCTGCGTTCGGCCGCGAGCATTCGGCGTCCGAACTCGCGGCGCTCCTCGACGCGGAGCGCGTGCTCGCCGCCTGATCGGCTCGCACGTGCGCCGGCTCGGGTCGGTCAGGTCCCCCGCCGGTCGGCGAGACGCTGCCGAAGGTCGACGAGGCCGACGACCAGCGCCACGACGAGGAGTCCGCCCACCGCCGCCATGCCCGCCGCGTACGCCGCGTGGAACACGTCGATGCGCGCCGCCTGGCCCTCCTCGCCGTAGATCGTCGAGTAGAAGAGCGAGAGCGCGACGGCCGTGCCGATCGCGGTGCCGATGCGTTGTCCGAGCTGGCCGACCGATCCGGCGAGGCCGCCCTGTACGACGGGGACGTCGGCGAGTGCGAGCACCTGGTTCGGCGCGATGACGAACCCGCCGCCGGTGCCGCCGATCAGCATCACGGCCGCCATGATCCACGGTGTCAGCTCGGGCGGGGTCCCGACCGCGACGAGCACGAGCAGCCCCTGGCCCACGAGCAGCAGCGCAACGCCCAGGACGACCAGCGGGCGTCCGATCCGGTTGACCAGGCGCCCGCCGATCCACGACGTGACCGCGCTCGTGAGCGCGAAGCCGATCGTGACCATGCCCGCATAGACGGGGGCGAGGCCGAGGCCCTGCTGCAGGAACAGGTTCGTCAGCAGGAACGACGCCGGCGTCGCGGCGAAGTACGCGGTCGACAGCAGCGTGCCGTTCCGGTACGAGCGAAGTGAGAAGAGACCGAGCGGCACGAGGGGCGCATGACCGGATGCCGCGTAGCGCCGTTCCCACCAGATGAACGCCACGGTCGCGACGACGAACGCGACGAGCGTCCACCAACGCGCAGGGTCGTCGTCGGGCGAACCGGTCGTGAACAGGAACGGCCACATGAGCGCCACGACGACCACGCCGAAGATGAGGACGCCGACGGGGTCCAGCGAGATGCGGGCTCGATCGCCCGGCGGTCGACCGGGCAGCAGCCAGGCCGCGAAGACGATGGCGACCAGCGCGAGCGGCACGTTCATCCAGAAGATGCCGCGCCATCCGTCGACCGGACCGCCGATCGCGATCGCCAGCCCTCCGAGCGTCGGCCCGAACGCGGTCGCGATCCCGATCGTCGCCCCGAACAGGCCGAACGCGGCACCGCGCTCGGCGCCCTGGAAGAGCTGCTGCACCAGGCCGAGCACCTGCGGCATCTGGATGCCGGCGGCGACACCCTGCAGGAGGCGGCCCACGAGCAGGACCCCGGTGGTCGGCGCGAGCGCGCACACCAGGCTGGTGAGCGTGAACAGCGACAGGCCGATCAGGAACATCACCTTGCGCGAGCCCTGGTCGCCGAGTCGCCCAGCCGGAACGAGCGTGAGCCCGAAGGTGAGCACGAAGCCCGCGACGAGGAGCTGCAGCTCGGTCGAGCCCGCGCCCAGCGCCTCCTCGATGGACGGGAGGGCGACGTTCACCTTGGTGAGGTCGACGATCGTGATCGCCGCGACGCCGACGCAGACCCAGTATGCGCGCCAGCGCTTGTCGTTCGCGATCGGGGCGGCGGAACCAGGCTGCTGCGGCATCCGTTCCACCCTACGCCCGGGGTCGCCGCCGCTCTCGCAGGCTAGGGCTGCAGTCGCTCGAGGCGCCAGCCCGCGGCATCCGCCCCCGGCTCGCGCGCGAACACCAGCCGATCGTGCAGCCTCGACGTGCGCCCCTGCCAGAACTCGACGCGCCACGGGCGAAGGCGGTACCCGCCCCAGCGTTCGGGCCGGCCGACCTCGTCGACGCCGGCGTACTGCTCCTCGAGCGCCGCGACGGCGGCCTCGAGCTCGGCGCGGGAGCCGATCGGCTGCGACTGCCGACTCGCGCTCGCCGAGATCCGGGAGCCGTACGGCCGACCCGCCCAGTACGCGTCGGACTCCTCGTCGTCGACCAGGTCGACGTCGCCCGTGACGATCACCTGCCGATGCAACGCGTACCAGGGGAAGAGGAGCGTGGCCGTCGGATGCGCGGCGAGCGCCCGCCCCTTGCGCGACTCGCGATCGGTGTAGAACACGAACCCGCGGTCGTCGACGCCGCGCAGCAGCACCGTGCGGCTCGACGGCGTGCCGTCGGGATCGACCGTGGCGAGCACCATGGCGTTCGCCTCGTACACGCCGCGCGCGTCGGCCTCGGCGAGCCATCGGTCGAACTGCACGAGCGGGTCGGATGCCACGTGCTCCTCGTCGAGCACCTCGGCGCCGTAGTCGCTGTGCCGGTGCAGTGCGTGCTCGATCCCGCGGTCCAGTCGCTCGGCGTCGACGGCATCGCTCATGGCTCCAGCGTACGAGCCGGACTTCCCCGCAATGCAGCGACGCCCCCGGATTCCGAGGAAACCGGGGGCGTCGCGACGATGGTGGACCCAGGGGTGTCTGGTTCCACGACCTTGTGAACGGGTGTCCCGCGACATTGTGAACGGTCGCCGCATCGGGGCTGGGATGTCCCGCGACATTGTGAACGGCTTCGCGGCACGGTCGGAGGGTGAGCAAGCCCGAGGTGCTGATCAAGGCCGTGACCGTGCAGAAGCTCTCCTACGGGCAGGTCGCCCGCCGGTACGGGGTGTCCAAGACGCTGGTGCATCGGCTGCATCACCGCTGGCTCGAGGAGGGCGATGCCGCGTTCCGGCCGCGATCGTCAGCGCCGCACTCGAACCCGAACCGCGTGCCGGGACCGCTTCAGGCGCGAGTGCTCGAGTTGCGCGACCAGCTCACTGCGGACGGCCTGGACGCGGGGCCGGACACGATCCACACCCACCTGCTCGGTGAGGGGCACCGGATCGGCCGGACGACGGTGTGGCGGATCCTGACCCGGGCCGGAAAGGTCACCCCGCAACGCCAGAAACGGCCCAAGAGCTCGCTGCTGCGGTTCGCGGCGGACCGGCCGAACCAGATGTGGCAGTCCGACTTCACGCACTGGACCCTCAGCACCGGGGCCGGGGTGGAGATCATCGGCTGGCTCGACGACCACTCCCGCTACCTGCTGCACCTGAGCGCGCACCGCCGCGTGTCGGGGCGGACGGTGACCGACACCTTCACCGCCGCCGCGGACAAGCACGGGTATCCGGCGTCGACGCTGACGGACAACGGAATGGTCTACACCACCCGGTACGCCGGCACGATCACCGGGACCGGGAACCCGAACGCGTTCGAGACCCTGCTGGCGCTGTACGGCATCGCGCAGAAGAACGGGCTGCCATACAAGCCCACCACCCAGGGCAAGATCGAGCGGCTCTGGCAGACGTTGAAGAAACACCTGCACGCCCACCCCGCCACGACGATCGAGGAGCTGCAGGTCGTGCTCGACGGGTTCCGCGACTACTACAACACCCAGCGCCCGCACCGGTCGATCAACCGGCGCACCCCCGCGTTCGCGTACGAGCTCATCCCCAAAGCATCCCCGACCGCGCCGGACGACCCGAACCTGTGGCGGGTCCGCTACGACCGCGTCGACCCCGGCGGGAAGATCTCACTCCGCTACGCCAACCGGATGATGCACCTGGGCATCGGACGACCCCACGCCGGCACCGACGTCATCGTCCTGATCCACAACACCGACGCGACCGTGATCGACGCCGACGGGACCGTGCTCAGCGAACACGAAATCGACCCGGAACGGACCTACCAGCCACAAACGAAAAACGGCTGAACCCGCGTTTCCGCGGGTTCAGCCGTTCACAATGTCCTGAGACATCACAATGGTGGACCCAGGGGGATTCGAACCCCCGACCTTCTCATTGCGAACGAGACGCGCTACCAACTGCGCCATGGGCCCGAGCCGTGAACGACTCTATCATCCCCGTGCGGGTGGTCCTGACCACCCTCGGTGGCGGATCAGACGGCGGTGCGCCGACGACGGAGCACGAGGTCGAGGTCGCCGATGCCCGGCTCGGTCGCGTCGACGATGCCCATGCTCGCGTACGGGTTCGCCGGCTCGGGGTCCGGCGACTCCGGCGCCGCGGGGCGCCCGGGTGCGGGTGACGGGGAGGCCGCTGCGGACGGCCGCAGCACGGGCAGCTTCGGTTCGCGGCGTTCGGCGCGCTCGACCATCTCGGCCTCGGCGGCGGCGCGCTTGAGCTGCTCGGCCTCCTCGATCGAGGCCATGACGCTCGCCGCGATCGTGCCGCGCGAGAGGTGCAGCGGCTTGGGCAACGGCTGGGGCGTCCAGCCGCTGGATGCCTCGGGCTCGGCTTCGACGTCGATGGGCTCGAACGGCTCGGCGACGGGTGGGGCGACCACCGTCGCCGGGGCGGCGGTCGGGGTCGCGCGGCGGCGTGCGAGTATCACCAATCCGGTGAGGGCGACCAGGATCCCGGCGGCACCGCCGAGGGCGATGAGCGGCGTGGCGCCGAAGGGCAGCGCGACCAGCCCGCCGACGACGGTGAGGAGGGACGCCAGCAGCAGAAGGGAGCACGTCGCGCGGCGCCGCCGCAGGCCGCGGCGCGTACCGCTCGCGCGAGCGGGCACCCGCACCGCGGCATCCGCCATCGACGGCACCACCGGAACCGGCGCGGTCACCGCGGATCGGGCGGCCTGCTGCGCGTGCTCGGCGCGCTCGGCGAGTTCGCGCTCGGCCGCGGCCGCCGCCTCCTCGGCGGCGATCCGCTCGGCGATCGCGAGGTTCTCGGCCGCCTGGGCCTCGAGGCGGGCCGCGAGTTCATGCTCGTGGAGGATGCGCTCCTGTGCGGCGACGTCGCGGGTCGTCATCTCGACGCGCACCTCATCGGGCGTCTCGGCCGTCTCGGCGAGGATGCGCAGCGTCTGCTGGAGGCGGACGGCGTTGCGCTCCGTCGCGAGGTACTGGCGCCGGCGAAGCCAGCTCGGCAGGAGGTACGCGATCCAGAGCGTCGCGGCCACAGCCACGAGCACCCCACCGCCGAGCGCGTCCATGGGTCAACGCTAGGTCACGCGCCAGCGCCCGATCCGCTCACCGCGGGCGTGTCAGCGATCCCGCACCCGAAGGGGGGTGAGCGCCGCCTCGCGGTCGGCCGCGGGGATGGTCGCGGCGTCGGTCGGCGCACGCCCCTCGCGCCAACGACGCAGCACGCCGCCCGGCACTTCCTCGGCGACGAGCGCGAACGCGAAGTGGTCGCGCCAGTCGCCGTCGATGTGGATGAAGCGGCGCCGGAGCCCCTCGTAGCGGAATCCGAGCTTCTCGACCACGCGCAGTGACGGGCCGTTCTCGGGGCGGATGCAGATCTCCATGCGGTGCAGCCGCAGCGCGAGGAAGCAGTGGTCGGTCGCGAGCGCGACGGCCGTCGGGGTGAGGCCTCGGCCGGCCATGTCCTTCGCGACCCAGTAGCCGATCGTCGCCGACGACAGCGAGCCGTGCGTGATGGACGACACGTTGAGCTGGCCGACGAGCTCGCCGTCCCACTCCATCACGAAGGGCAGCGCCGTGCCGGCCCTCGCGTGCGCGGTCAGGTTGCGGATCGTGGCCCGCGTGTCGATGACGGAACCGCCGCCCGGGTACGTCGCCTCCCACCGCCGCAGCCAGCCGCGGTTGTCGAGAAGCACCCGTTCCAACGGCCTGGCGTCGCGAGCGCGAACCGGCCGGAGCGTCAGCGACCCGTCGGTGAGGGTCGGAACGGATGCCGCAGGCACCTCAGCCTCGCTCGAGCCCGGCCGAGTACTCGACCAGCCACGGACGCAGCTCGGGGCCGAGGTCGTCGCGTTCGGCGGCCAGCTGCACGACCGCCTTGATGTAGTCGAGCTTGTCGCCCGTGTCGTAGCGGCGGCCCCGGAACACGACACCGTACACGCCGCCGGTGGCCTCGACGTCGTTCGCCATCTCCATGAGCGCGTCGGTCAGCTGGATCTCGCCGCCCTTGCCCGGCTCGGTGCGGTGCAGCACCTCGAACACCTCGGGCTTGAGCACGTACCGGCCGATCACGGCGTAGTTGGACGGCGCGACCTCCTTCGCCGGCTTCTCGACGAGGCCGGTGATGCGCACGACGTCGGCGTCGTCGGTGGTCTCGATCTGGGCAGCGCCGTAGAGGTGGATGCTGTCGGGGTCGACCTCGAGGAGGGCGACGATCGAGGCATCCCGTCGCACCTGCTCGTCGAGCATGCGGGTCAGCAGGACGTCGCGCGCATCGATGATGTCGTCGCCGAGCAGCACGGCGAACGGCTCGTCGCCGACGTGCATCTCGGCCCGCAGCACCGCGTGGCCCAGGCCCTTGGGATCGCCCTGGCGGACGTAGTGCATCTGCGCGAGGTCGGTCGACTGGTTCACCTTCTCGAGCTTGGCGGTGTCGCCCTTCGCCTCGAGCGTGGCCTCGAGCTCGGCCACCCGGTCGAAGTGGTTCTCGAGCGCGTTCTTGTTGCGGCCGGTGATCATGAGCACGTCGGTGAGGCCGGCGTCGACCGCCTCCTCGACGACGTACTGGATGGCAGGCTTGTCGACGACCGGCAGCATCTCCTTCGGCATTGCCTTCGTCGCGGGCAGGAAGCGAGTTCCCAGGCCGGCGGCAGGGATGACGGCCTTCGTGATCCGTTCGGTCATGGGCTTCAGCGTAGCCGTACCTGGTGCCCCCGCCGGCGCCGGCCCCGGCGACATCGCGTCCTAGGATGGCTCGCATGCGCGACGATCCGACGGTGGTGAAGCGGATCCTCCGCGCCGAGCTGCGCGAGCGACGGCAGAACATGCCGGCGCACGAGCGCGAGCAGGCGAGCGAGGGGTTCACGTCGCGCCTCCAGGAGCTCGTCGGATCGACCGGCGCCGAGTCGCTCTCCTGCTACCTCTCGATGCCGACCGAGCCCGACACGCGGCCGTTCGTGCGCTGGGCCGAGTCGAACGGCATCCGGGTGCTCTTCCCCGTCACGCGCGAGGACGGCCTGCTCGACTGGACCGTCGGCGAGGAGGAGGACGAGGTGAAGGGCCTGCACGGCATGCCCGAACCGGTCGGCGAGCTCCTCGGTCCGATGGCGATCAACGACGTCGACCTCATCCTCGTGCCGGCCGCGGCGGTGGATGCCACGGGCATGCGCCTCGGCTGGGGGCGAGGCTATTTCGACAAGACCCTCGGGTCGATGGGAAAATGTCCTCCGGTGTACGCCATCGTCTTCGACACCGAGTTCGTCGAGGAGGTTCCGCGCGAGGTCCACGACCAGCCGGTGAACGGCGTCGTGACGCCCACGCGCATCGTGGCGTTCTGACCCGGGCGTGCACCCCTCAATCCGCACCGAAACCCGAAAGCCACCACGCCGATGCCCACCTATTCGTACCGCTGCACCGAGTGCGGCCACGCCTTCGACATCCAGCAGTCCTTCACCGACGACAGCCTGACCGAGTGCCCCGCCTGCCACGGCGCGCTCCGCAAGCTCTTCAGCGCGGTGGGGGTCACCTTCAACGGCTCCGGGTTCTACCGCACGGACTCGCGGGCCGGCTCCGCCAAGTCCGGCAGTTCGACCGGTGAGACGTCCTCCTCGTCGGGCGCGACGGGTTCGGCGACGTCCGCCGGTGCGTCGAGCGGCACGAACTCGGGCGGCTCCTCGTCGAGCAGTTCGAGCAGCGCCGCGTAGCCCGCGCTCGACTCCGGACGACGCACACGAACGAACGAACGAACGAACGAACGAACGGGAAGGGATCCGCCGCGTGCTCAAGGGATTCAGGGAGTTCATCCTCAGGGGGAACGTCATCGACCTCGCGGTCGCCGTCGTCATCGGCGCGGCGTTCACCGCCGTCGTGAACTCGATCGTCGACAACGTCTTCAACCCGCTGATCGGTGCGCTGTTCCGGGCCGACAGCCTCGACTCCGCGATGATCCTCCGGATCCCGACGACCGATGGGGCCGTCGCCGAGGTGAAGTTCGGCGCGGTGATCGGCGCCATCCTCACGTTCCTCATCGTGGCGGCCGTCGTGTACTTCGTGTTCGTCCTGCCGATGAACGTCCTCAAGGAGCATGCCGAAGCGCGTCGGAAGGCCGGCGAGCCCAAGCCCGAGGATCCCGAGACCGAGCTCACGCTGCTGAGCGAGATCCGCGACCTGCTCGCGGCCGAGCGCGCCGGATCCGGAGCGCATCGGGCCGAGTAGCCGCCTACGGCGCCCGACCGCGACTCACCAGTGCGGCGGGCGCTCGCGCGTGATCCGCTCGTCGTCTGGCCGGGCGGGCTGCGGCGCGCCCTCGTCATCGGCCTCGTGCGCACCGGGCACCGCCGACTCGGGCGCCGGATCGGACCCGGGAGCCGGCGTCAGCTTCGCCCGCCGCCCGCGGCGCGCCCGCTCGACCCGCTGACGGGGCTCCTCCTCGTCGGTCATGAGGCCGGCGACTCCTCGGCCGGCTCCCCCGGCTGCCCCTTTCCGAGCACCGCGGCGACGCGTTCGGCGACCGATTCCGGATCCCCGAACAGCTCGAAGCTGTGCACGCGCAGGTGGTGCCATCCGAGTCGCCGCAGCACGTCGGGCCGAAGGCGAAGCGACTCGCGGAGGCTCCATCCGGCGAGCGCCGGGTCGGTCTCGACGACGACCGCCTTGCCGGCGTGCGCGGCCGCGAGCGAGAGCGTGCCGCGATGACCGACGCTGGTCCGGATGCCGCGTCGCTCCAGTCGCCGCGCGAGATCGACGAGCATCGGGTCGCCCACGCCCTGCGCGACGCGTGGCGAGGACTGCTGCTCCTCGGTCTCGGACAGGACGTTCGCGAGCGCGATCACGCCGTGGCGCTGCCGGTCCTCGTCGATGTCGTCGGGCCGGAACGCCGACACGATGTCCATCGATCGTCGGGCCCGCGTCATGGCCACCGCGAGGAGTCGTTCACCGCCCGGCTCGCCGAGCGAGCCGAAGTTCGACAGGAGGCGCCCGTGGGGGGTGCGCCCGAAGCCGATCGAGAAGATCACGCGGTCCCTGCTCTGCGCGACGGCCTGCTCGAGCGTGAGCACCGTGAACGGCTCGGCGCGGTCTCGCAGGATGAAGTCCGACAGGTCGGTGCGCTTGGCGAACGCGGCGAGGACGGCCTGGTGCACGCGCGCCGAGTGCCGGGCGCTCGCGGTGATGACCATGAGTGATTCGCGCGGGCGCTTCACCGCATGCTCCATCACGAGCTCGACGACCTTCGCCACCTCGGCGTCGAGGCTCTCGACCGTGCCGGTCACCGGATCGGGCAGGCCGTTGCCGCGCACGTAGTGCAACCCGAGGCTGCCGTGACCGAGGAAGCTGCCCGCCCAGGGCATCGAGACGATCCGCCCGCCGTAGAACCGGCGGTTGACGAGCTCGGCGAGGTCCTCGCCGCCGGCACGGTAGCTGCGGGTGAGCGTCATGGTCGGCAGCAGGTCGGACAGGCGCGCGAGAGCAGAGTCCGCGTGCAGCGCGTCGACGCTGTGCTCGGCGGCGGCCGGCTCGTCGGGTTCGGCGCGGACGGCGGTCTCGAACCGCGTCGGCGTCTGGGTGACGGGGTCGCCGAAGGCGACGACCTGCCGGGCGCGCCGGATCGCGCCGAGGTTCTCGGCGATCGTCGTCGCACCCGCGTCGACCAGCAGCACGGTGTCGAACGGGATCGCGTCGTCGATGAGCGGTACCTCGTAGGGCGACGCCAGCCAGACCGGCGCGAGGGCCCGGAAGAGGTGCGGGGCCTCGCGGTGCAGGCGGTCGGGACGCACGCGGTCGCCCCGCAGCATCCGCCTCAGCCGTTCGGCCTCTTCGTGGTGGTCGACGATCGCGACGCGCCAGGCCTCGGCGAGCCGCCAGGCCAGGAGCGGGCCGGCGGCCGACGCATGCGCGTCATCGACCAGCCGGAAGTCGGCCTCGAGCCGGTCGAGCACCGTCGTGTTGGCCCCGAGCAGCGCCGGATCGCCCGCCAGCATCGTCTCCAGCACCGACTGCCACCACGCGAGCTCGAGTTCGGCCGCGACCTGCTGCTCGGGCACGTGACGCTCGGCCAGGTCGACCAGCAGCGGGTCCAGGCCCAGTCCCCGCAGCTTCTGGAGCAGCGCGGTGCGCTCCTGCAGGTTGTGCAGCACCTCGGAGTCGGCGGCGAGTCCGGTGAGCGTGGCCTCGAGTTCGCGCAGGGGGCGCGCGGCGAGGCGCCGCGGCGACCCCTCGATGCCCAGCGGGCCGTCGAGCGACTGCAGGTCGGAGGAGACCGTGTGGTAGCCGACGTGGACGTCGTCGAGGCCGACCGGCACACTGGGTACCGCGCCCGCCTCGGAGTACCGATGCCACAGGGTGCGCTGCTGCTGGATGCCGCGGAGCGCCGCATTCAGGTCGCCGACGTGCACGCCCGGCCGCACGTACTCGAGCGCGAGTCGCTTGAGGCGTCGCCGGTTCGCGCCCGACATCCCCGTCTCGCGGCGCGGCGCGGTCGCCGCGATGAGTTCGCCGAGCGGACGGTCGTAGACCGCCGGCAGGAACTTGTCGAGCGTGTCGCGCACGTCGTGCAGGAGGCGCAGGAACACGCCGAGCTCGGCGATCGACTCGAACTGGCGGAGACGAGTCTGCGCGATCAGCGACCGGGCGCGCTCGAGCAGCCGCGGCACGTCGGTGCCGCTCAGGCGCTTGGCGAGCCCGTGCGCTGCCGACGCCTCCTCGGAGGTCGCGAAGGCCGCGCCGTACCACGGCGAGTCGCCCGGTCCGTACCGGAACTCGCCGAGGGCGGCCGCCCGTACGAGGTCGGCGGCCACGACGTCGCGGCCCGTCGCGAGGCCGACGAGCGAGCCGCGATCGAGTCGCGCCGTGGTGTCGGGGGGTGAGGGCATCGCCGCGAGGCCGGCCAGCGCGGTGAGCGCGTCGAGCACCGACGCCTGCAACTCGGGGTCGCGCCGCGTGAGTGCGTGCCGGTAGTCGAGCAGGACCTTGCGCAGCCGGACGAGCGCGTCGTCGACGTCGGCGACGCGCGGCTGCTCGGCCTTCTCGTTGCGGTTGATCGACTGGATGAGGTCGCGGCGGAGGCGCTCGGTCGTCACCGCGAGGCCGCCGAGGCCCACCTGGCCGAGGCGGTGGCCGATGCCGTCGAGGCTCGAACGACGCGCCCCGACGACGAGCACGCGCTTCTCGTTCGCGACGAGTGCGCCGATGGCGTTCACGATCGTCTGCGTACCACCGGTTCCGGGCAGCGTCTTCACGACGACCGAAGCGCCCTGCTCGATCCGCGCGATCACCTGCTCCTGCTCGGAGTCGGCGTCGAGCAGCAGCCGGTCCGTCGAGGGCGGCCGCTCGTCCTGGGGCACGGTCCTCGGCGGGTCGGGCGGCGTCGCGTACGCGGCGCGGGCGGACGGGTTGCCGGCGATGGCGTCGATGACCGGGTGCTCGAGGCGCGCGGCATCCGCCCCCATCGCGGGACCGACCTCGGCGAACGAGGACACCACGAGGCGCGGGGCGACCTGGAACGACGGGAGGTGGGACGTGAGCCCGCGGAGCCGGTCGATCACGGGCTGCGGCTTGAACACGCCGTTGCTGATCGCGAGGGCGACGAAGGCGTCGGCGTCGAGCGTGATCTGGAACTGTTGGTGCAGCTCGCGCGCGAGCGCGGGATTGAGGTACGGCTGGCCCTTCAGCTTCAGCTCGAAGTCGCGGCCGTAGCGGCGGATGGCGAGGGGCCGGAGCAGCACGGGCGCCAGGAACTCCTCACCGCCCTGATGCCACGATGCCAGTCCGATCGCGAGATGCACGGCGTCGATGCCGCGCACCGAGCGGAGCTCGATGCCCTTCTGCGTGATCTCCGCGGCCGCCAGTCGCGCATTCCTCAGGGCGAGCTCGTCGCGGATGAGGCTGGACAGCAGCGTCGAATGACCCGTGATGAACTGCGGCAGGCCTCCGGGGTGCGTGGTCGACAGCTCGATTCGTGTGCGCGACGAGTCCTCGAAGTGGACGAGCGGCGAGCGTCCGCCGAGCTCGCGGAGTTCGGCGTGCCAGCGGCGCCAGCTGGGCTCCGCGACATTCGCGGCGACCACGCCCGGGTCGCCGACGGTGACGGCCTGGGGCGCTGCGGGGTCGCGTCGTCGGCCCGAGGATCCGGCCGGCGCGGGAGCACGGGTCTCGGGCTCGTCCTCGAGGAAATCGTCCTCGTCGTCATCCCGATCGAGCCGTTGCACACCGACACCATACGGCGCGCTCGGCCGTTCGCCCGGAGCATCGCCGCGCGCGCGCAGATTTGGATACCCCGCGGGTATTGATACCATAGGGGTATCCGGATGACCGTCCCCGAGGAGCCCCCATGAAGTCGATCACCCCCGCAGAGGCGCACGCGACGAGCGGCGCCTTCATCCTCGACGTGCGCGAGCCCGAGGAGCTCGTGCAGGCCCGCGTCGAGGGCACGCACCACATCCCCCTCGGCTCCTTGGTCGAGCGCCTCGACGAGGTGCCGCGCGATCGCACCGTGTACGTGATGTGCGCGGTCGGCGGGCGCAGTGCCAGGGCGACGCAGTACCTCGAGCAGCAGGGCGTCGACGCGGTCAACATCGACGGCGGCATCGCCGAGTGGCACCGGGCCGGGCTGCCCGTCACGGTCGGAGGCGCGGCATGAGCACCACGACGACCGCCTCGAAGTCCGACGCGCAGCGGCGCATCGCCAACCGCCTCAAGCGGGCTCGCGGTCAGCTCAACGCGGTGATCGACGCCGTGGAGTCGGGAGCCGACTGCCGCACCGTCGTGACGCAGCTCGCCGCGGTGTCGAGCGCGCTCGATCGTGCCGGGTTCGCGGTCATCTCGACCGCGATGCGGGACTGCGCCACCGACCCCGAAGGTGCCGCCGACGGCGATCGACTCGACTTCGACGAACTCGAGAAGCTCTTCCTCTCGCTCTCCTGAGCCGAGGAGTCCTCGTCGACGATATGGGGAGCGGCCTCTTCACCGGGCTGGCGTGGCATCCGACGCCGCTGCCGTGAACGGGTTCGCATCGACATGACGGCGCCGACCGGTCGCAACCGGTCGGCGCCGTCGTCCGCTCACGGAACGCCGGTTCGGGCGCCCCGGCGTCAGGCGAGGGAGGCGAGCTCCAGTCCGTGGGCCTTCGCGACGCCCTCGTTGGTCAGCTTGCCGCCCGTGGCGTTCAGGCCCTTGGCCAGCGCCGCGTCCTCGGCGAGCGCGGCCTGCCAGCCGAGGTCGGCGACCTTCAGCACGTACGGCAGCGTGGCGTTCGTGAGCGCGGGCGTCGAGGTCGCGGGCACGGCGCCCGGCATGTTGGCGACGCAGTAGAAGATGGCGTCGTGCACGCGGAAGGTCGGCTCTGCGTGGGTCGTGGCGCGGGACCCCTCGAAGCAGCCGCCCTGGTCGATCGCGATGTCGACGAGCACGGCGCCGCGCTTCATGGTGGCGACCATCTCGTCGGTGACGACCTTGGGGGCCGCGGCGCCGGGTACGAGCACCGCGCCGATCACGAGGTCGGCGTCGCGCACCTGGCGCGCCGTCTCGTACGGCGACGAGGCGAGCGTCTTGATGCGGTGATCGTAGCGCGCGTCGAGCTCGCGCAACTTGGGCAGCGAGATGTCCATGACGGTCACGTCGGCGCCGAGGCCGAGCGCGGTCGCCGCGGCCTGCTCGCCGGCGACGCCACCGCCGATGACGAGCACCTTGGCGGGTGCCGTGCCGGGCACGCCGGCCAGCAGCACGCCTCGGCCGCCCTTCGACGCGTGCAGCTCGGCCGCGCCGACCTGCGGGGCGAGTCGGCCCGCGACCTCGCTCATGGGAGTGAGCAGCGGCAGGGAGCGGTCGGCGAGCTGGACCGTCTCGTACGCGATGGCGGTGACGCCCGAGTCGAGGATGGCGCGCGTCAGGGGCAGGTCGGCCGCGAGGTGCAGGTAGGTGAAGAGCGTGAGGTCCTCGCGCAGGAAGCGGTACTCCTGCTCGATGGGCTCCTTGACCTTGAGCACGAGCTCGGCCGCCCAGGCCTCCTCGGCGGTCGCGACGATGTGCGCGCCGGCGGCGCGGTACTCGTCGTCGTGGTAGCCCGCGCCCTCGCCGGCGCCGGTCTGGATGTCGACGCGGTGGCCGCGCAGCGAGAGCGCGTTCGCCCCCGCGGGCGTCATGGCGACGCGGAATTCGTTGTTCTTGACCTCAGCGGGCACGCCGATGTGCATGTGTTCGCTCCGAATGCTGTGTTGGTGTGTACCTCCATGGTCGCCTGTTGTTCGTCAGAGCGGAAGTCGCTCCGCATTCTGTTCGGTAGACTGGTCGCATCCGTTCCGAATGTTCGAAGGGAATCGTCGCCGTGACCGATCTGCCGCAGTTCAGCGAACCCGCCCGCGTGGCCCTCGACGCGATCGACCGGCAGATCATCGCCCGACTGCATGAGAACGCGCGCATCCCGAACGTCGAGCTCGCACGCGAAGTGGGCGTCTCGCCGTCCACCTGCCTCGCGCGCGTGCGCTCGCTCCGGGAGCGCGGCGTCATCACGCGGTACACCGCCGAGATCAATCCTGCGGCGCTCGGCTACACCCTCCAGGCGCTCGTCTCCGTGCGCATCCGGCCCGGCGCGCGGCACCTCATGGAGCAGATCTCCGACGAGCTGCGCCGCGAGCCCGAGGTGGCGCAGCTGTTCTTCCTCGGCGGCAGTGAGGACTTCCTCATCCACGTCCGCGTGCGCGACAGCGAGCACGTGCGGCAGTTCGTGCTGAAGAACCTCTCGGCCAACCCCGCCGTGGCGCTCACCGAGACCAACCTCGTGTTCGAGCACCACACCGCCAACTCCGCGGGACTGCGCACGGTGCTCTGACCCTGCCCGGATGACGCGGATGGGGCGTCAGCCCCGAACCGGCAGGATCTCGCCGAGGTCGAGACCGGCCGGGGCCTCGAGCTGCGCATACGTGCAGCTCTCGGGTGTGCGGTCGGCGCGCCAACGCCGGAACTGCGCGGTATGCCGGAAGCGATCGCCCTCCATGTGGTCGTAGGCGACCTCGACGACGAGCTCGGGACGCAGCGGCACGAACGAGAGGTCCTTGCCGGCGCTCCATCGGCTGACCGCCCCGGGCATCCGGCCGGTGCGTTGGGCCTCCTGGCCCGCCCACTCCCCCCACGGATGGCGCGCCAGGTCGGCTTCGACGTATGGCGCGAGCTCGTCGACCAATGCCCGACGTCGTGCCATCGAGAAGGACGCCGAGACGCCCACGTGCTGGAGGCGGCCGTCGTCGTCGTACAGCCCGAGCAGGAGGGACCCGATCACGTCGCCGCTCTTGTGCCATCGGTAGCCCGCGACGACGCAGTCTGCGGTGCGCTCGTGCTTGATCTTGAACATGGTGCGCTTGTCGGGCTGGTACGTGCCGTCGAGCGGCTTGGCCACGACGCCGTCGAGCCCGGCGCCCTCGAACCGCTCGAACCACTCCCGCGCCACGGCCGGGTCGGCCGTGGCCGGCGTCACGAAGACCGGGTCGGATGCGTTCGCGAGCGCCTGCTCGAGCCGCGCGCGTCGTTCGGCGAAGGGGTGGCTCGTCAGGTCGTCGTCGCCGAGCGCGAGCAGGTCGAACGCCACGAACGAGACCGGTGTCTGCTCGGCGAGCAGCCGGACCCGGCTCGCGGCCGGATGGATGCGCTGCTGCAGCGCGTCGAAGTCGAGCCGACCGTCGCGGGCGAGGATGATCTCGCCGTCGACGACGCATCGCTCCGGAAGGTTGTGCCGGAGCGCCTCGACGAGTTCGGGGAAGTAGCGGGTCATCGGTCGTTCGTTGCGGCTGCCGAGCTCGACCTCGTCGCCGTCGCGGAAGACGATCGTGCGGAATCCGTCCCACTTGGGCTCGACGTGCCCCACATCGGGGATGTCCTTCACGGACTTGGCGAGCATGGGAGCGACGGGCGGCATCACCGGCAGGTCCATGCGACCATCATGCTCCCTGGCACCGACGATCGAAGACACCCCCCGTCCGGGTAGCACCGGGTTGCGGGACGGTCAAGTCCCTGCCCCGCCCCCCACGGACCGCGTAGCTTCGGAAGCGGTCGCCGACCTGACCGTGCACGCTGGGGTGCGCGCCGCGACCAGACGAGATGGGGGATGACCATGTCCGACCCGCAGAGCGACGATCCCACGACGGATCGCGAGATGGACGCCGCGCTCGAGGAAGCCGAGCGCAAGGCACGCGCCGAGGAGGACGCCGACCCGGAGGAACGCGTCGCCGTGCGCGACGACGACACGGGCGGGATCACCGAGGAGCGTGCGCAATGACCTCGCTGCTCGACGAACCGGGCCAGGAGGCGCCGGCCGCGGAAGGGCCCCTGCCCTCGATCGGCATCTGGTGGCCGATGCTCGAGAGTCCGCTCCAGCTCGAGATCCTGGAGCACCCGACCGCGCCACTGCGCGGACTGGTCGTGCGACGCATCTTCGAGCTGTGCGACCTCGAGGACCAGCCGGTTCCGCGCTCCGGCGTCCGTCTCGGTCCGAACGAGCGTGCCTACATCGCCGGCTGGGTGCACGCCGTCGACTGGATCTGACCCGGTTGGCCGGGTGAGAGACGCACATGAGATCACGGCATGCCGGTCCGGCGCAAGATCTTGAGCCGATCCGGTGCAACCGGTAGACCTGCACCATGCAGCGGATCCATTACGCCGGGGGCGTGCTGCTCACCGGGAGCGACATCGCGGACGCGATCGTCGACTACGCGGCGGCCCTCGCCACCGGCCACAACGCGGCATCCGTCGACATACCCGTCCGCACCGCTGACGGCGGCGTCGGACGTGCCCATCTGCTCGTCGGCCCGGCGAGCCAACTGGTGACCGAACCGGTCGAGTCGGAGTTCGAGGAGCTCGTCGACGAGGCGCTCGTCGAACGGCTGCGCAGCGCCACGACCGGACTCTCATCGACGCGCCCGCTCGTCGGCGGCGCCGCCCCGTACGAGGAGATCGACGACGCCGACACCGACGACCTCGAGTGGCCGCCGATCCGCTGAGTCAGCCGAGGTCCTCTGCGACCACCCGCTCCGACTCCGACGCATCGTCGGTTCCACCGAGATCGTCATCGGGCGGGATCGGGATGACGCTGATGGGGATGCCGGGGCCCACGAGCAGGTCGGCAGGTTGCGGGCGCCCCTCGCCGAAGTTCACCGTGATCCAGCGAGCCGTGCCGGTCGCATGCGCCTGCTCGATCGTCGCCTTGATGGCCTCGAGGTCGGCGTGCCCGACCGAGTACTGGAGACCGTCGTAGAGGATGTTGACGCGCTTCATGACTCGTGCTCACGGACATGGTTCTCGCCCTCGACACGACCCTCGGGCTCGGGCACGAGCACGAGCCCACCGGGCGAGTTCGCCGTCGCCATGAGCGCGTCGACCCAGAGCCGGTTGATCGCGGGCTGCCGCCCGCCCGCGTACTTGAAGATGAGCGAGACGCGCGGGTGCATCCAGATGGTGCTGCGGCCGTCGCCGATCGACGGATCATCGCGCCAGCTGAAGTAGAAGGACTCGCCGCGCCGCAGCTTCGCCCCGATCACCAGCTGCAGGTGCGCGAGCACGCGATCATCGAAGTCGACGCCGAGCGACGAATCGTACGTGAGCTTTCCCACAGGCCACCTCCGGGCAGGACCCAATCGGCATCAGCGTAGCCGTGAGACGCCGAGCGCGTGCAAGGGGGTTGCGTGACCGCGCGGTGCCCCTGGAGGGACTCGAACCCCCAACCCTCTCCTTAGGACGGAGCTGCTCTTCCATTGAGCTACAGAGGCTGACCGGACGAGTCTACCGGGCGGTCAGTTGTAGCCCAGGACGACGATCGCCGAGGTCGCCGGGGCGAGTTCGTCGACGAACCCGGTCTCATCGGGCCGCCCCTGGTCGGATGGCTGCGTCATCGCGGTCACCTGCTTCCTGCGTGATCGTCCGCCCACGGTAGCCCGTGGAGCGCATCGTGCCTACCTGCCGCCGTGTCGAACCTCATGCGATGTGATCGCCGTCGTGTCGGCGCCGGTCAGACCGGCGGGTAGAGATAGAGGGCGTCGCCCACCGGGATGGTGCGGACGTGGTACGAGTGGTCGGAGTTCTGGTTGTACTCCTCGATCGTGACCGTGCCGTCGCCGTTCACCGACTGCACATAGGCCACGTGGTTGTACGGGAACCATGCGACCGAGCCGACCACCGGCTCGCTGCTCGTGGGCCAGCCCTTGGCCTGCCACTCGTCGGCCCACACCCAGGCACTGCCCGATGCGAGATTGCCCCAGTCCCACTTCCACGGTGCGCTCGTGACGCCGGCATCGCGGTTCAGACGCCACGCGACGAAGTCCACGCACTCGCGGTAGTAGTACCGCAGCGGCGAGAGGCCGCCGCCGTAGTCGTCGGGCGTCTCGTACCACCACGGGTAGTCGTCACCCTCGGCCTGCTGGGTGACCTGCGCGTACGCGCCGTCGCCGCGCGACGCGAGCTCGGCCTCGCGCGCCGCCTGCTCGGCTGCGGCGGCCTCCGCGGCGGCGGCGTCGATCTCGGCCTTGGTGGTGACCGAGAAGCTGTCGGCCGAGACGGCGGCGCCGCCGGCCTGGTCGGAGACGCTGAGGCCCTGGGCGCCGGCGACGGAGAGGCTGAACTTCGTCTGCACTCCGGGAAGCTGCCCGCCCGGGAGGAACGCGTACGCCGGCAACGCGACGGTGCTGACGAGCGCAGGCACGATGAGGAGTGCGGCAGCCACGCGCGCCGGGCCGTTGCGCCGACGAGACGGCGAGCTGGCGGGCGCCGACGCCCCGCGTGGGATCGCCGCCACGGCTCGCACGCGGTCGAGGAGGACCGCGCGACGCGGGCCGGCCTGCGCACGTCGCCGCCGAACCGGTGCCGGACCGTCGGGAGCCGACCGGCTCGGCTCGGGCGGGGCGGGTTCGGGAGCGCGCCGCATCGTCGGCTGCGGAACGGTGCGAGCCGGCGACCGGTCGAGGTGGTGTGCGGACGGCTCGGGACGGCGGATCGGCGGCGCGTCGAAGTGGTGCGGCCGCGGCTCGGGTCGGCGCACACCGGGATCGGGTCGATGGGCCGACGGCTCGGGACGGCGGACGGGCGGCTCGGCTCGATGCGCCGACGGCTCGGCACGGCGCACCGGCGCCTCGGCTCGATACGCCGACGGCTCGGCACGGCGCAACGGCGGCTCGCCTCGATACGCCGACGGCTCGGCACGACGGGCCGGCGGCTCGGACGCCCGCCGGCCCGATGGCGGCGGCGCACGATGCGGCTCGGGCGCGCGGTACTCGACGGGGCGTCCGTCGGCGTCGGCGGGCTGCGGCGAACGCGGGCGAGCCGACGGCTCGGAGGGGGCGGGACGCCGAACTGGGGGCGGCGCGAAGCGCGCTTCGGCGGGCGGTTCGGCGGCACGCCGCGGTCGCAGGCTCGGTGGGCGGCCGTGCGTGTCGTCACCGTTCAAGGGTCGTGAACCTCCGGGGCCTGCGCGCGGCCTGGGGAACCGGGACGCAGGTTGCTGCGGTCGTGGAGCTTCAGGGGCGCTCCGGACTCGTACCACCATAGGGCACGCCCCGACGCGTTGTCACCGGCTCTGTTCCGGCGCGTCGCGTCCCGAGCGTGTCGTCCTCGCAGGGCGGCCGTCGGGCCCTGTTCAGGCCGCTCGTTCGAGGAAGTCGCTCCACTGCGGCAGGGGTCGCTCGACGCCTCGGACCACCCAGCCGCGACCGTTCGGCATGCGCGGCGTGATGCGGAGGTTCCAGCCCATCTCGGCGGGCGTGTGGTCGCCCTTGGCGTTGTTGCATCGCAGGCAGCACGCCACGAGGTTCTCCCAGGTGTCCCGTCCGCCGCGCGACCGTGGCAGCACGTGGTCGATCGTCGCCGCGGACTTGCCGCAGTAGGCGCAGCGATGCTCGTCGCGTCGCAGCACGCCGCGACGGCTGACCGGGACCTGGTGGACGTGCGGCGTGCGGACGTATCTCGTGAGGAGGATCACGCTCGGCCGCACCCACTCGCGGCTCGTGCCGTGGACCGGATTGCCTTCGTCGTGCAGGATCACGGTCGCCTTCTCGTTCATGACGAGGAGCAGCGCCCGCTTGAAGGAGACGACTGCCAGGGGCTCATATCCGGCGTTCAGCACGAGGGTGCGCATGGGGTGCCTTTCGATCGGTGCTGGATGGCTTCCAGCCGCGTGAAGGGATCGACGACCCGTGCATCGGGAGGGTGAGGCCACGGCCCCGAAGACGCGAAACGGGCACCGTCGTGAAGACAGTGCCCGTCGGCATCCCGGCGCAGCCGCGACTCGGCTGACTGCTGCGCCGCTGGTCGTAGAGCGCGCGCGCACCCGCGGAATGGGTGCTGCTGCGCGGACCGACCATCGGACTTCCCCTACCCGGTATTCGGATCGTCAGGAGTCAAGGGTACGACACGAATGGCGCGCCGGGTTCCCCCGGCGCGCCATTCAGGACACGCTTCACGCGGTGTTCACGCGTCAGATGCGCACGATCCAGTAGTCGCTCGTCCAGATCGGCTGGGTCCGGACCACGGTTCCCTCGTACGGGGCGTGCAGGATCTGCCCGTTGCCCGCATAGAAGCCGATGTGACCGGACATGACCACGAGGTCGCCGGGCACGGCCTGGTCGATCGAGATCTGGGTGCCCGCGGCGCCCTGCGCGCTCGACGAGTGCGGCAGGTCGATGCCGAACTGCGCGTACACGTACATGACGAGGCCAGAGCAGTCGAAGCCGGCGGGGGTCGCGCCGCCGTAGACGTAGGGCACGCCGAGGTACTGCTGGGCGACGGCGAACACGCTCGCCGGGTCGGCGGACCCGTAGACGGCGGCCGGCGCGGAGTACTCGGCGGCGGATGCCGCGTAGGACGTCATGGCGGCCGCGGCGGCCTGGCGAGCGGCCTCGGCCTCGGCCGCGGCCCGCGCGGCCTCGATCTCGGCGGCCGTCGTCGCCGCATAGGCGTCCTCGGAGACGGGGGCCGCGATGACGTCCTCGGTGACCTCGACGTCCTGCGCCTGGGCCTGGGTGAGGCGGGTCTGCGCGGTCGCGCCGAACTGGACGCCGTCGGTGCCGGGCGCGAACGCGTAGGCCGGGATGGCGAGCGTGCCGACGAGTCCGGCGGCGACCGCCATCACCATGACGTTCTTGGTGCCGCCGCGGCGAAGTCGGCGAGCCAGCGAGTCCGTGCGGCGCGGCGGCGCGGCTGCGGTCGTCGTCGCGGCCGTCGACGGCGCGGCAGGCGACTCGCGTCGGACGAGTGCGGTTCGGGTAGTGGGCTTGGGGGCGATCGGTGCGCCGGAACGGCGCCGGGGGAATCGAGCCAAAACGTGTCCTCCGCCCCACGACGCCTGAGCGTCGTCCCACCGGTTGCACCCTCGGGCGCGTCACGGGTATCGGGGCCGAGCGGTGGGCGCCGGAGGCGTCTCGACCCTGTTCCGCCGGATGGCTTGTCGCCGGCGGACTCGAACGACAATAGGCGAAACTCCGCCGATTGTCACATTTCGATCACGGAGCGGCGGAATCAGTCGCCGATGAACAGGTGACCGGCGATCTCTGCGGGGAGCTCGAGGGTGTCGGCGCGACCCTCGACCTCGACCCGCACCGAGCGTCCGTCGCGGCGGAACGAGGCGACCGCACCCGGGACCAGGCCGGCGTCCTTGAACTGCGCCAGCAGCTCGGGATCGAACTGTGCGGGCTCGGCCAGCCGGCGGATGGCACCGCTCGCCGCTCCGTCGCCGTCGTCGAGCGCGATGAGCACGTTGCGGACGCCCTGCATGAAGGGCGCGGCCGGCGCGACGCCGAGTTCGTCGAGGCCGGGGATGGGGTTGCCGTAGGGCGAATGGGTGGGGTTCCCGAGGATCTCGACGAGCCGACGCTCGACCTGCTCGCTCATCACGTGCTCCCAGCGGCAGGCCTCATCGTGCACGTACTCCCAATCGAGCCCGATCACGTCGGCGAGCAGTCGCTCGGCCAGACGGTGCTTGCGCATGACGTGCACGGCCTTGCTGCGCCCCGCGGGCGTCAGCTCGAGGTGGCGGTCGCCCGAGACCACGACCAGTCCGTCCCGCTCCATGCGGGCGACGGTCTGCGACACCGTCGGGCCGGAGTGCCCGATCCGCTCCGAGATGCGGGCGCGCAGGGGCACGATGCCCTCCTCCTCGAGGTCGAGGATCGTGCGCAGGTACATCTCGGTGGTGTCGATCAGGTCCGTCAAGTCGCTCCTCCTCGGCCGCCGCGCGCGCCCACCGGACAACTCTACTGTCCCCCGCCGATCCCTCACCCGGGCGACCGGACCCCGCCGCTCGACGCGGCGACGGGTCGCCGTCGCGTCATCCGCCGCCATGGCGAACGGGGCGAGTCGTAGGATCGGACGCATGCCTGAGCTCGTCATCCCCTCGTCGCTCCTGCCCGCCGACGGACGGTTCGGATGCGGCCCGTCGAAGGTACGGCCCGAGCAGGTCGCGCACCTCGCGGAGGTCGGCCCGAGCATCCTCGGCACGTCGCATCGGCAGGCGCCCGTCAAGGAGCTCGTCGGCCGGGTCCGCCGTGGCATCGCCGACCTCTACGACCTGCCCGACGGATACGAGGTCGTGCTCGGCAACGGCGGCTCGACCGCGTTCTGGGATGCCGCGGCCTTCGGCCTCATCGAGCGCCGCGCGCAGCTGGCCTCGTTCGGCGAGTTCGGCGCGAAGTTCGCCAAGGCCGCCTCGGCGCCGTGGCTCGAGTCCCCCGACGTGCGGAAGGCCGAGCCGGGCACGCGCACCGACGCCGAACCCGTCGAGGGCGTCGACGTCTACGGCTGGCCACAGAACGAGACGTCCACGGGCGTCCAGGCCCCGGTGCGCCGCGTGCACGGCGACGAGGGGGCGCTCACCCTCATCGACGCGACGAGCGCGGCGGGCGGCATCCTCGCCGACCCGGCCGAGTTCGACGTGCTCTACTTCGCGCCGCAGAAGAACTTCGCCTCCGACGGCGGCATCTGGTTCGCGATCATGTCGCCGGCGGCCATCGAACGCGTCGAGCGCGTCGCGGCGTCCGGGCGCTACATCCCCGAGTTCCTCTCGCTCAAGAACGCGGTCGACAACTCGCGGCTCGACCAGACGCTCAACACGCCGGCGCTGGCGACGCTGCTCCTGCTCGAGAGCCAGCTCGAGTGGATGAACGCCTCGGGCGGACTGTCATGGGCCGACGCGCGCACGCGCGAGTCGTCCGCCGTCCTGTACGACTGGGCCGAGGCCAGCGAGGTCGCCACGCCGTTCGTCGCCGACCCCGCGCATCGGTCGCAGGTGGTGGTCACGATCGACTTCGCCGAGACGACGGATGCCGCGGGCCTCGCGCGCACGCTCCGGGCCAACGGCATCGTCGACACCGATCCGTACCGCAAGCTCGGACGCAACCAGCTCCGTGTCGCGACGTTCACCGCGATCGAGCCCGACGACGTCCGGGCGCTCACCGCGTCGCTCGACTGGGTGCTCGCGCAGTCCCGGTAGGGTGACGGCCATGCGGCTGTGGCTCTCCGAGTCCGAGCGGCGCCCCGACCCGGCGCCCGCCCGCACCGATGCGCGCAAGGCGCTGCTGGTCGGCACCGCGGCCTGGATCGTCGCGCTGATCGTGTCGATCGGCCTGAGGGGGCCCCTCGACGCCGCCGGATTCGGCTGGTTCACGACCGCGGCCGCGATCGGGGTCCTGCTCGGGCTGATCGGCCTCGTCGTGGTGCAGCTCCGGCGCCGGCGATACCGGAATCCGAAGATCTAGCCCCGAGCGCGATCAGACGTCGTCGTCGTCCGAGTCGTCGTCGTCCGAGTCGTCCCCGTCGGAGTCGTCCTCGTCCGAGTCGTCTCCGTCGGAGTCGTCCTCGTCGGAGCCGTCCTCATCCTCGTCGTCCTCGTCCTCCGAGACGTCGTCGAGGGCGTCGATGTCGATCCCGTCGAACACGTCGTCGCCGTCGGAATCGTCGTCGCCGAACTCCTCGGCGGCATCCTCGGCGTCGTCGTCGACCTCTGCCTCCTCGCCGAACCCATCGCCCGCCTCGAGCTCCGCATCGTCGGACTCGGGCTCCTCGCCGGACTCGGCCGCCTCGGCCGCCGCTGCGGCCTGGGCGGCCCGATACTCGGCGAGCCGCTCGGACCACGGCACCCACTCGGGCGCCAGCAGTGCCTGGCCGCCCGGGAGCAGCTCGGTCTCGAGGACGGTCGGCTCCTCGCCCTCCACGCGTGCGAGCGTCACGCTCCAGTGCCATCCGGGATACCCGGCGAGATCGGAAGCGAAGTGCAGCGAGAGCACGTGCTCGCCGTCGACGACGTGGCCGATCACCGAGCCGACCGTCTCGGGCGCGGTCACCTCGAGCAGGGCGCGCTGCGCGAGCGCGACCGCGCCGAGGAGCACCTCGTCGGCGGGCGGCGGCGGCGGCGGCGGCGGCGTCGCGGACTCGAGCGGTTCCTCGGACTCAGGCATCCAGCTCGTCCGCCACCTTGCGCAGCAGCGCGGCGATCTTGCGGCTGTGCGCGTTGTCGGGGTACCGGCCGCGCTTGAGGTTGGCGCCGATGCCGTCGAGCACCTTCACGAGGTCTTCCACGATGATCGCCATGTCGTCGGCGGGCTTGCGGTGCAGGCGCTGCATGCTCGGCGGCGCGTCGAGCACGCGCACCGAGAGCGCCTGAGCGCCTCGCTTGCCCTCGGCGACACCGAACTCCAAGCGGGTGCCCGCGCGCACGGTCGCGCCGGCGGGAAGCGCGGAGGCGTGGAGGAAGACCTCCTGGCCGTCATCACTGCTGATGAAGCCGAACCCCTTCTCCTCGTCGTAGAACTTGACCTTGCCGGTGGGCATCGTTGGAACTCCCGCTCTCGTCGTCGGCGTCGCCGGGATGCGCGGGCGACGTCCCGTCAAGTCTATGGTCCGGCACCCGCGCGGACGGCCCGCTGGCTATTCTGGACGAGTGAGCAGCCAACCTCCGGTCACCGACCATCGCACCGAGCGGGTCCTCGCCTACATGGTCGCGGCCACCGTGGGGCTCTCGATCCTCTCGTTCCTGGCGGTCATGATCGCCACGTTCGCGGGCGTCGGCGCGAACGACGGGTTCAGCCAGGGCATCTGGCCGGTCATCCTCGTGCTGCCGCTGATCGGCCTGCCGATCGGCTTCGTCCTCCTCATCGTCCTGCTCATCGTCAACGGCGTGCGACGCACGCGGGAGTCCCGGCAGGGCTCCGCCTGACGGCCATGCTGGTGCTCGCCGCGAGGCTCCGCGCAGTTCCGCGCGAGAGGCTCGCCGCCGCACTGTCGACCCGCGAGTTCGACCACTCGGGCGTCCGCGACCTCTTCGACCTCGCCGAGGCGCTGACCGCGCCCGAGTCGCTCGACCACGCGATCGACCGACTCGAACGGCCCACGCTCGCCACGCTCGCCGCGGCGCATGCGATCGCCGACGACGTCGGCTGGACCCAGGCCGACGCCATCGGGGCCGAGCTCGCCCGGCTGGGCGCCGCCGAGCCCGTCGTGGCCTCCGCGTCCGACGCCCTGATCCGGCTCGACGGCCGCTTCCTCGTCGTCCGCGACGGCGCCCGCGTGCACGTGCCCGCCGAGGTGCATGCCCGCCTCTCCGCACGTCTCGGCGTCGACCTGCCCGATCCCGAGGCCCTCGCCGCCCCGGCCCCGCCCGTCGCGGTCGCCCTCGAGCACGCCGACCGCGGCCTCCTCGAGCGCCGCGCGTCCGAGGCGGCGTACGCCACCGTCGCGGCGACCGCCGAGCTGCTCGCCGGCTTCGCCGCGCAGCCGGCCCGCGAGCTGGCGAAGGGCGGGCTCGCGCTGCCCGACGCCAAGCGGCTCGCCGAGGCCACGGGCGTCGAGCTCACCGAACTGCCCCGGCTCGTGCGGCGCGCCGTGGAGGCCGGGCTCGTCGTCCGGGAGGGGCCTGTCTGGCTCGAGTCCGATGCCGGCGCCCAGTGGGTGCTGCAGGGCACGGAGGCCCGGTGGACGCGTCTCGCGGACGCCTGGCGCGAGCGCATCCCGCCGGCGCTCCGCGATCTCGTCGTGCGTCGCAGCGATGCGATCAGCTCCAACTCGATCCGCGACGACGTGGCGTGGTACTACCCGGGCGGCGGCGCGTGGCTGCGCGACGGGCTCGACCGGCTGCTCGAGGACGCCGAGGCACTCGGCCTCGCGGTCGGCGGCGAACCGGTCGAGGCGACAGCGCTCGTCCTGGCCGGCGACGTGGCCGGCGCCGCGGAGCGCCTTGCCCGCCACTTCCCGCCGCAGGTCGACAAGGTCTACGTGCAGCACGACCTCACGATCGTCTCGCCGGGGCCGCTCGAACCGGCGCTCGACGCGCGCCTGCGCCAGTTCGCCGAGGTCGAGGGGCGCGACCTCGCGTCGAGCTACCGCGTGACCGCGTCATCCGTGAACCGCGCCCTCGCAGCGGGCGAGTCGGCGGAGTCGATCCGTTCGTTCCTCGCCACGATCTCGCTGACCGGCATCCCGCAGCCGCTCGAGTACCTCCTCGCCGAGTCGGCCGCCCGGTTCGGCAGCGTCCGCGTGAGTGCGGCCGATCCCTCCGACGCCCCGGCGAGGTCCTCGGTCCGCAGCGACGACGACCAGCTCATCGGCACGCTCGCGGTCGACCAGAGCCTCTCCTCGCTCGGCCTCCGGCAGGCCGGTCCGCACCGCCTGCTCTCGCGCTTCCCGCCCGACGTGGTGTTCTGGGGCCTGAGCGATGCCCGCTACCCGGTCGCCGCCGAAGATGCGGAGGGTCGCATCATCCGACTGCGCCGGCAGCACGTCGCGCACGTGCCCGCCGCAGCGCCTCGAGTCGACCCGATCGAGGCCATGCTCGACCGCCTCGACGCGTCCGACGCCGACGGCGGCACCGAGTTGGCCTGGCTGGCGCGCCAGCTCGAGGCCGCGGCCCGCGCGAAGGAGACGCTGACCGTCACCGTGCGCATGCCCGGCGGCGACACCGCCGACTACCTGCTCGCGCCCGCGAGCGTGGCCAACGGCCGCCTGCGCGCCCGCGATCGCAAGGCAGACATCGAGCGCACACTGCCGATCTCGGCCATCGCGGCGGTCTCGCCCGCGCCCGCCGGAAGCTGACCCGCCGACGCGCGGGCCCGGGGCATCGGGCGACCTCGGAGGAAGCGGGCCTAGACTGGTCCGCTATGTCAGACGGCCCCCTGATCGTCCAGAGCGACCGAACGGTGCTCCTCGAGGTCGCGCACCCGCTCGCCGAGGATGCGCGGCACGACCTCGCCATCTTCGCCGAGCTCGAACGCGCGCCCGAGCACATCCACACCTACCGCATCACGCGGCTCGGCCTGTGGAACGCGCGGGCGGCCGGCCACACGGCCGAGGACATGCTCGGCACGCTCGAGCAGTACGCCAAGTTCCCCGTGCCGCAGACCGTCGCCGTCGACATGCGCGAGACCGTGGCACGGTACGGCCGACTCGTGGTCGACCGCACCGACGACGGCGCGCTCCGGCTGCGCAGCGACGACATGGCGGTGCTGACCGAGGTCGCCGGCGCGAAGCGCATCTCGCCGCTGCTCACCGAACGCCTCGACGAGTCCAGCTTCCTCGTCGAGGCGTGGGCTCGCGGGCAGCTCAAGCAGGAGCTCGTCAAGCTCGGATGGCCCGCCGAGGACCTGGCCGGGTACACGCCGGGCACGCCGCACGAGATCGACCTGCAGGAGAACGGATGGCACCTGCGCGACTACCAGCAGAAGGCCGTCGACAACTTCTTCGACGGCGGATCCGGCGTCGTGGTGCTCCCCTGCGGCGCCGGCAAGACCCTCGTCGGCGCGGGCGCGATGGCCACCGCGAAGACGACGACGCTGATCCTCGTCACGAACACCGTCTCGGCGCGGCAGTGGCGCGACGAGCTGCTCAAGCGCACGAGCCTCACCGCCGAGGAGATCGGCGAGTACTCCGGCCAGTCGAAGGAGATCAAGCCCGTCACCATCGCGACGTACCAGATCCTCACGGCAAAGCGGAAGGGCGAGTACGCGCACCTCGCGCTGCTCGACGCGCTCGACTGGGGCCTCGTGGTCTACGACGAGGTGCACCTGCTGCCGGCCCCGGTGTTCAAGCTCACCGCAGAGCTGCAGGCGCGGCGTCGACTCGGCCTCACGGCCACGCTCGTGCGCGAGGACGGCCGCGAGGGCGACGTGTTCTCCCTCATCGGACCCAAGCGGTTCGACGCGCCGTGGAAGGAGATCGAGGCGCAGGGCTTCATCTCCCCCGCGGCCTGCTACGAGGTGCGCATCGACCTGCCGCAGTCCGAACGGCTCGCCTACGCGGCATCCGCCGACGACGAGCGCTACCGGCTCGCCGCCACCGCTCCCGCCAAGCTCGACGTCGTCCGGCAGCTCGTCGCCCGGCACGCGGGCGAGCGGATCCTCGTGATCGGCCAGTACCTCGACCAGATCGACGAGCTCGCCGACGCGCTCGGCGCGCCGCAGCTCACCGGCTCCACGCCGGTCGATGAGCGCGAGCGGCTCTACCAGGAGTTCCGCGACGGGCGGACGCCCGTGCTGGTGGTGTCGAAGGTCGCGAACTTCTCGGTCGACCTGCCCGAGGCCACCGTCGCCATCCAGGTGTCGGGCTCGTTCGGATCGCGGCAGGAGGAGGCGCAGCGCCTCGGCCGGCTGCTGCGGCCGAAGGAGTCCGGGCTATCGGCGAATTTCTACACGCTCGTCGCGCGCGACACGGTCGACCAGGACTTCGCGCAGAACCGCCAGCGGTTCCTCGCCGAGCAGGGGTACTCGTACACGATCCTCGACGCGCACGCCCTGGCGGCCTGAGCAGCGTGGTTGCGGCGCACGGGGAACGCGGTCACGCTCGCGCGTAGCGCAGGAACAGCATCCGCTCGCCCTGGATGGCGTGGACGAGGCGCAGGCGGTGCTCCACCTCGCGTGACGAGGTCGCGATGCGCGACGCTCCGCCCGCGACGAGCACGGGGCTCAGCGTCACGCACACCTCGTCGACGAGGTCGGCCTCGGCGAGCGCACCGAACAGGCCGGGGCCGCCCTCGGAGAGCACCGAGCGCAACCCGCGCCCGGCGAGCTCGGCCAGCGCGACGCGCAGGTCGACGCGCTCGGCGCCCGCCACGACGACGTCGGCGACCTCGGCGAGCGCCTCGAGTCGCCCGCGAGGCGCCCGGGCGCTCGTCACGACGAGCGGCCGGCGCACGGCCTCGGCGAAGAACGGATGGCGCGGCTCGAGCTCGAGCCGCGAGGACACCACCGCGAACCGGGGCTGCGCGTCCCGGCCGCGCGACGCCCGCCACGCGGCATCCGCCTCGTGGACGGCCGCTCCGCCGTATCCCTCGGCGGACACCGTGCCGGACCCGACGAGCACGACGTCGGCGTGCGAGCGCAGCACCGACATGAGCCGTTGGTCCTGCGCGTCGCCGAGCGTGCCGCTGCGCCCGCGGAGCGTCGCCGCGCCGTCGAGGCTCGAGACCATGTTGACGCGACAGAACGCGGCATCCGCCCTGCCGCCGGCGTCGACCACGTCGACGGCGTACGCGGCGTGCATGCGGTCGGCGTCGAACGGCGCGCTCATGCGTCGCCCCCCGGCGGCATGTTGTGCTCGAGGAACTCGGGCTCGCGCCATCCCTCGATCGCCTCGACCATGCGGACGGCGTCGACGGTCTCGCGCACGTTGTGCACGCGCAGGATCCGCGCGCCCTTGCCGATGCAGTACACGGCGGCCGCGAGCGAGCCCGCGACGCGGTCACGGCGGTCGCGACGACCGAGGCTCTCGCCGATGAAGTCTTTGTTCGAGAGCGCCACGAGCAGCGGCGGACCCACCGCCGCGATCTCGTCGAGCCGGCGGGTGAGCTCGAGCGAGTGCCGCGTGTTCTTGTTGAGATCGTGCCCGGGGTCGATCACGAGTCGCTCGTCGGGCACGCCGTGGGCGCGGGCGACATCGAGTCGCTCGCGCAGGAAGCCCGCGACCTCGGCGACCACGTCGCCGTACGCGGGGTTCGGGAAGGCCGTGCGCGGCTCGGCCAGGCTGTGCGTCACGACGAGCGTCGCGTCGCTCGCCGCCACGACATCGGCCATGGCGGGATCGTGGATGCCGGTGGTGTCGTTGATCACGTGGGCGCCGGCCCGGATCGCCATCCGCGCGACCTCGGGGTGGAACGTGTCGACCGACACGACCGCGCCGGATCCGGCGAGCGCGGCGACCACGGGGACCACGCGGTCGGCCTCAACGTCGACGGGGATCGGCGGGCCGGGCGCGAACTTCGCGCCGCCGATGTCGATCCAGTCGGCACCGGCCTCGATCGCGGCGTGCGCCGCCTCGACGGCCGCGTCGAGTGCGAAGGTCTCGCCCCGGTCGTAGAACGAGTCGGGCGTGCGGTTGACGATGGCCATCACGGCGACCTGACGCGAGAAGTCGAACGTGCGCGGCCCGATGCGGCGCGGCGCGCGCGGTGGTGGGGCGGAGCTCATCCGGCGACGCCGGCGAGCGCCTCGAGCGGTACCGCGGGGTCGGCGAGGGCCGCCGGATCCACGACGGCCCGCGAGCGGATCAGCTGCTGGACCGTGTCGTTCACCTTCCAGACGTTCACGTTCATGCCGGCCACGACCCGTTCGTCGCGAAGCCAGAACGCCACGAACTTCCGCCCCTCGCGGTCGCCCCGGAAGATCGGCGCCACACCGGACGCGAGCGGTCCGTAGCCGGAGTACTCCATGCCGAGATCGTACTGGTCGGTGTAGAAGTACGGGATGTCGTCGTACTCGACGGCCTCCCCCGCGAGCGAGCGCCCGGCGGCCTTGCCCGCGTGCTCGGCGTTGGCCCAATGCTCGGTGCGGAGATGGGTGCCGAGGAAGGGCAGGAAGACGCTCGCGACGTCGCCGACCGCGAGCACGTCGGGGTCGCTCGTGCGGAACGCGGCATCGGCCACGACGCCCCGGCCGACGTCGAGGCCGGCGGCCTCGGCGAGCTCGGTCCGCGGGATCGCGCCGATGCCGACCACCACGAGGTCGGCGGCGACGACGTCGCCGCCCTCGAGCTCGATGCCCGTCGCCCGCCCCTCCTCGCCGACGATGCGGGCGACGCTCGTCGACATGCGGAGGTCGACGCCGTGCTCGCGGTGCAGCGCCGCGAAGACCTCGCCGGCGTCGTCGCCGATCGCGCCGTTGAGCGGGACCGCCTCGAGCCCGATGACCGTCACGTCGTTCCCGTAGCCGCGTGCCGCTGCGGCGACCTCGAGCCCGATCCATCCGGCCCCGATGATCGCGACGCGCCGACCGCCCGGCTCGAGCGCCTCGCGGAGTGCGATCGAATCGTCGACGGTGCGCAGCAGGCGCACGCCGTCCAGGTCGCCTCCCGGACCACCGAACGGTCTCGGCGCGGCGCCGGTCGCGAGCAGCGCGCGTTCGTACGGCAATCCGGTCCCGTCGTCGAGCGTGATCCGGTGGGACCGGGGATCGAGCCGCTCCGCGCGCCGGCCGAGTCGCAGCTCCACGCGATGCTCGTCGTACCACTCGCGCGGATGCACGTCGATCGCGTCGCGGTCGTCCGTGCCCGCCAGGAACTCCTTGGACAGCGGCGGACGGATGTACGGCGGCACCGCCTCGGCGCCTACGAGCACCAGCGGGCCTTCGTACCCGGCCTCGCGCACCCCCTCGGCCGCCCGCGCCCCGGCGAGTCCGCCACCGATGATGACCAGCGATCGCGCCGTCTGCGTCATCGCAACCACCCCTTCCCGATCGGGCGCGACCTCAGGCCGCGCCGCCCGCGCGACAGCGCGCGAGGAACTCGGCGCGAGTGCGCGCATCGTCGTGGACCACTCCGCTGTAGGCGCTGGTCACCGTCCGCGTGCCGCGCGCCTGCACGCCGCGCAGCGACATGCACAGGTGCTCGGCCTCGATCACGACTCCGACGCCGCGCGGGTCGAGCTCGTCGTCGAGCCAGCCGACCACCTGGCGGGTGAGCCGTTCCTGCACCTGGAGGTCGCGCGCGAAGTGCTCGACGACGCGGGCGAGCTTCGACAGCCCGACCAGCCGATCGCCGGGAACGTAGCCCACGTGCGCGACTCCGCTGAACGGCAGAAGGTGGTGCTCGCACAGCGAGTCGAACGGGATGCCGGCGACCACGACGAGGTCGTCGTAGCCCTCGTCGTTGGCGAAGCTGGTGGGGGCGAACGGGCGTGGCGTGAGCATCTCGGCGAACGCGTCGGCGACCCGGCGCGGCGTGTCGGCCAGATGCGGCGAGCGGATGTCGCGACCGAGCGCCTCGAGCAGGTCGGCGACGGCGGCCGCCGCGCGGTCGCGGTCGACGGGCCGCGGACGGTCGGTCTCGGACCCGCCGGCGACCTCGACGGCGTGGAGCCGCGGCCGCTCGGCACCCGGCTCGACGAGCTCGATCGAGGTCATCGCACGCCCCCTTCCCTTGTGCCCGACGCTAGGCGTGTGCCACTCTTTTGTCAAGGGTTATTGATTTTAGAGAGCGGGTGTCCGATGACGTCCAGTGCAGGCGACTTCGAACGGCGCGTCAGCGCGATCTCCGCACTGGCCGACCCGCTTCGCCGACGCGTCTACGACCTCGTGGTTCGCAGCCCCGAGCCGCTCGGCCGCGACGCCGTGGCGGCCGCACTCGAGGTGCCTCGCAGCACGGCCGCGTTCCACCTCACGCGCCTGGCCGGCGAGGGCCTCCTCGACGTCGAGGCCCGGCGGTTGGGCGCACGCACCGGTCCGGGTCAGGGCCGCCCGGCGAAGCTCTACCGGCGTGCGGCAGGCGATCTCTCCGTCGAGCTGCCCCGGCGCCGATACGAGCTCGCCGGCCGCATCATGGCCGAGGCCATCGCGACCGCCGACTCCCGTCCGGCCCGCGACGCGGTCGTGACCGCACTCCGGGCCGCCGCCGCCAGCGAGGGAGCACGCCTGGCCGAGGCATCCGCCGATCTCGACGACGCGCTCGAGCGCGCGGGAATGGAGCCGACCGCCGAGGGCGACGACGTCGTGCTGGGGGTCTGCCCGTTCCACGTGCTCGCGCAGGAGCACCAGGACGTCGTCTGCGCGCTCAACCACTCGCTCGTCTGCGGCATGGCGGCGGGCGTCGGCGACGACCCCGCGCGCGTGCACCTGGACCCCGGAGCGGGGCGCTGCTGCATCCGCATCGCGGGGGCCTGACCCGCCGGCCCAACGAATTCCCAGCCCGGTTCCAGCCAACGCGCAGCAGAATCGTGGGTATGAGCGACGGACCCCGCATCCTGATCGTCGACGACGAGCCCAACATCCGCGACCTGCTCACCACCAGCTTGCGGTTCGCGGGCTTCGCGGTGCGCGCCGTCGCCAATGGCGCCCAGACCATCTCGGCGGTGCTCGAGGAGGAACCCGATCTCATCATCCTCGACGTGATGCTGCCCGACATGAACGGCTTCGGCGTCACCAAGCGCCTCCGCTCGGCGGGCTACACCGCGCCGATCCTCTTCCTCACCGCGAAGGACGACACCGAGGACAAGATCACGGGACTGACGGTGGGCGGCGACGACTACGTCACCAAGCCCTTCAGCCTCGACGAGATCGTGGCGCGAATCCGCGCCATCCTGCGCCGCACGATGCACGCCGAAGAGGACGCCGTCATCCGCACGGGCGAGCTGACGATGGACCAGGACACGCACGAGGTGCTCGTCGGCGACGTGCCCGTCGAGCTCTCGCCCACCGAGTTCAAGCTGCTGCGCTACCTCATGCTCAACCCCAACCGCGTGCTGTCGAAGGCGCAGATCCTCGACCACGTGTGGGAGTACGACTTCAACGGCGACGCCGGCATCGTCGAGAGCTACATCTCGTACCTCCGGCGCAAGCTCGACCAGCACTCCTCCGAGCCGCTCATCCAGACCAAGCGCGGCTTCGGCTACATGCTCAAGTCGTCGAAGTCGTAGCACAGGCCCGGTACAGGGTGCCTGCGTAGACTCGGCCCGCCATGCACCAGACCCTCGCCGACCGCTGGAACCGGATCTCGCTCCGGACCAAGATCACGGGCGTCACCGTGCTCATGCTGACGCTGGGCCTGCTCGTGTCCGGCATCGGCACGGCGGCCATGCTGCGCAGCTACGTCGAGAGCCAACTCGAATCGAAGCTCAGCGCGATCGCATCGGGCGACTACTACAAGTACTTCACGCAGGACGGCGCCGAGCCCGACGACGACGCCAACCTCAGCGGCCTGGACTTCAGCTCCTCCGACGACGTCTTCGTGGCGGTGTACGACCCCGAGACGGGCGACTTCCGCGGCCACAACTGGGCGAATCGCGATCGGTCCACCTACCCGAACCTGCCCGAGCACCTCACGCAGGCCGACGTCGTCCGGCAGAACAACGGCGGCGACTACCGCGTGTTCTCGCTGTCGGACGCCAACGGGGAGCCCACCTTCCGCGGCGTCTACGCACTCATGGAGGCCGATGAGCGCGGCCGTCTCGCGCCCATCATCCTCGCGATCTCGTCGCAGGACACCGAGCGGCTCCTCGCGGCGTACCTGACGATCTTCCTCGGCTTCGGCCTGGGCGTCGTCCTCGTGGGCGCGCTGCTCACGCGCATGCTGGTCACCTCGACGTTCATGCCGCTGCGCGAGGTGGAGCGCACGGCCGCGGCGATCGCCGACGGCGACTTCAGCCAGCGGCTCGGCGGCGCCACGCCGAACACCGAGGTCGGGCGCCTCAATCGCTCGCTCAACACGATGCTCAACCGCATCGACCGCGCCTTCCGCGACCGCGCGCGCACGATCGACCAGATGCGCCGGTTCGTCGGGGATGCCTCGCACGAGCTCCGCACGCCGCTCGTCTCGGTGCGCGGCTACGCCGAGCTCTACCGCATGGGCGCCCTGCAGTCCCCCGATGACGTGGCGCAGGCCATGGACCGGATCGAGAAGGAGGCCATCCGGATGGGCGGCCTCGTCGAGGACCTGCTCGCGCTCGCGCGCCTCGATGAGGCGAAGCCCCTCGACCTCGCCGAGGTCGACCTCGTGCCGCTCGCCCGCGACGCGGCGCTCGACGCCATGGCGGCCAACCCCGGCCGCACGGTGACGGTCATCGCGCCCGAGGACCTGCGGACCGACTCGATCGAGGTCGTCCCCGTCGACGTCGAGGTCGACCTCGACGCGGCGCCGGCGCGCAGCACGGCCGGGCCCATCGCGCTCGCCGGAGCCACGCTGGCGCGACTCCGGGGTCGCCGGACGCCCGCGGCCGTCGACGCCGCGGTCGCGGGCGGCGCGACACCGCGTGCACGACGCGGCGGGCGAGGCTCGTCAAACGGCACGCGAGCGGCTCGCGCCGAGGCGCGCGCCGCCGCCGCGATCGGCCGCTCGGCGAATGCGAACGCGGGTGTCGGCGGCGGCGACGACGCGGCGATGACCGGCCCGCTGCCGGGAGACCCGCCGACGGTGCCCGTGCGGCGCGCCGTGGTGCTCGCCGAGGAGAACAAGATCCGGCAGGTGATCACCAACCTCATGGGCAACGCGATGCGCTTCACGCCCGAGGACAGCCCGATCGAGATCCGCGTGTCGATCGACGACGTCGCCGAGCGAGCCATGCTCGAGATCGTCGACCACGGCGAGGGCGTGCCCGCCCAGATCAGGGAGAAGATCTTCCAGCGCTTCTGGCGCGCGGACACCTCGCGCACGCGCGAGACCGGCGGCTCGGGCCTCGGACTCGCGATCGTCTCGTCGATCGTCGCCGCCCACAACGGCCACGTCGACGTGGTCGAGACGCCCGGCGGCGGCGCGACGTTCCGAGTGGCCCTGCCGCTGGCGGGCTCCGCGGCGGCGCCGCAGCCCGTCGTGCCGGCCTGATCCGGGCAGGCCGCCGAACGCCCGTTCCGGACCGCTCCTCCACAGCGGCCCGCCGCGAAGACGGCACGACGGATGTCGCGCCCCGCACCCGCCCGCCGACTCCCCCGGCCTAGCGTTGCCGACGTACACCGAGCGAAGGGAACACGATGACGCGATACCAGGTCGACAGCGAACAGGTGCAGATGGCCACCCAGAGCGTGCAGGGCACCATCGGGCGGATCCGCTCCGAGGTGGGCTCGCTGCTCGCGCAACTCGGCGGACTGCAGGGATCATGGACCGGTCAGGCGTCCACCGCCTTTCAGGCCGCAGTCGACGACTGGCGGATGACGCAGCAGCACGTCGAGGAGAGCCTGTCGGGCCTGAGCCAGGCGCTCGGCGCCGCCGGCGCGCACTACGCCGAGGCCGAGCAGGCCAATGCGCGCCTGTTCCTGCGCTAGGCGGTCTCAGACCAGTCCCGTGTAGGCGTCCCAAGCCGGTCCGGGGTCCGGCGCGTCGTCGCGCAGCACGCTGGCCTGGATCAGCCCGTACGGGCGATCGTCGGCGTGGAACACCTCGCCCGGATTCTCGATGCCGAACGGTGACAGGTCGTAGAGGAAGTGGTGCTTGTTCGGCGCCGACAGACGCACCTCGACCACCTCGTCGTACGCCTCGAGCACGGCGCGGCCCATCTCGTAGAGCGTCTGCTGCAGGGCGAGCGACTGCACGGTGGCGTACTGCTCGACGAGTATCCGGCGGATCCCGGCGTACGCGGCGTCCCAGTCCACCTCGGCATGCGCGAATCGCCACTTGGCGACGAGCGAGGTCGCCATGATCCGGTCGGTCGTGGGCTGCAGCACGGTGTACCGGTCGACGAGGAAGCCGTGGAACTCCGATCCGGTCGACTTCAGGATGACGAGGTCCTTGAGTCCGCCCGTCACCCACGTCCGGCGGTCATCGCCTGAGCCCTCGACCGTGATCGACGCGGTGCGCACCTCCTGGCCCCGCCGCACCCAGGTGTGGTCGGCCTCGACGCCGCCGACCCGCACGCGCTCCCACGCGTACTCCTCGATCTCCACGCGCGCGCCCGTGACCGGGGGCACGTCGTCGACGAAATGGCGTGCGAGGTCGAGCCCGTACGACTCGATCGTTCCGAGGGGCTTCTGCTTGGCGAAGGCGTACGCCGTCTGCTTCTGGGTGTCGGTCGGCAGCACGTTGGACTGGTCTCCCACGAGGTGCGCTGCCGCGAAGTCGCCTCGCAGCGCCGTCGAGACGTTGAGGTCGCGGATCTCGTGCCGCGACTCGTCCCGGAAGATGCGCACGATGCGGTTCTCGGCCTTGCCGTACCGGTTGTCGCCCAGGATGATCGCCATCGCCGCTCCTCGCGCCTCGATGCTCAGCTGCCGCGATAGGTCGAGTACGCGAACGGGCTCAGCAGCAGTGGAATGTGGTAGTGCTCCGTGGTGTCGGCCACCTCGAACGCGACCGACACCTCGGGGTAGAACGAGGGTCGATCGCCGAAGTAGGCGGCGGTGTCGAACACGACCCGGTAGACGCCCGCGCCCAGCTGCGCGGGTCCGAGGTCGGCGACCCGACCGTCGGCGTCGGTGCTCGCCTCCGCGAGCGTCGACCAGGTTCCATCGTGGAGGGCGTCGAGCCGGATCGAGAGGCCCTGTGCCGGCCGACCCAGCGTGGCGTCGAGCACGTGACTGGTGACGTGGCTGCGCGTCGTCACGACGGCGTCCCGATGGGCGCGGCTGCGTCGGCGTGCAGCGACCTGAGCCGCAGCAGAGCGATCTCTCGGAGCTGCTCGCCCACGACCGCGAGTTCGGCGCCGTCGTCGAGGCCGAGCCGCCGGTGCAGCTCTTCGAGGATCTCGGCGCGCGTCCGCCCCGCGGCGCGGATCAGGAAGATCCGGCCGAAGCGCGCCTCGTAGTCGCGATTGCCCTGAGCGATGGCGGCGGCGAGCCGCGCATCGTCGGCGTCGGCCGCCGCAGCCTGCTCCGACCGCGAGAACCGCTCGGCGGCACCGTCGCCGGCGGCGCGTTCCCCGATCCGCGGGTGGGCCGCCAGCGCCTCGTCGATCTCAGCCGGAGACAGCGGGGTCGCGGCGGCGTCTGCCGCGGCGAGCAGGTCGTCGACGGTGTCGTACGGCGCGCCGCGCGCGACATCCCGGACCCACCGCTCGACGTGGAGGCAGGCGCGCAGCTCGTCTTCGAACGCGGTGGTCGCGTCGGAGCCCTGGGACATCGGCATCCCCTCCTGCCGCCGGGCTGGCGTGGCTCCACTGTAGCGGCCGCGACACGACGAAGGGCGCCTCCCGGAGGAGACGCCCTTCGCGTGGTGCGGTACGGACCGCGGTATGGACTAGAAGTCCATACCTCCGCCCATGTCGGCGGCTGCGGGCGCAGCGGCCTTCTCGGGCTTGTCGGCGACGACGGCCTCGGTCGTGAGGAAGAGGCCGGCGATCGACGCGGCGTTCTGCAGCGCCGAGCGCGTCACCTTCGCCGGGTCGATGATGCCCTGCGCGAGCAGGTCGCCGTACTCGCCGGTCGCGGCGTTGAGGCCGTGGCCCGCGGGCAGCTCGGAGACCTTGTTGGCCACGACGCCCGGCTCGAGGCCGGCGTTGAGGGCGATCTGCTTGAGCGGCGCCTCGATCGCGACCTTGACGATGTTCGCACCGGTCGCCTCGTCGCCCGAGAGGCCGAGCTTCTCGAACGCGACCTTGCCGGCCTGGATGAGCGCGACGCCACCACCGGCGACGATGCCCTCCTCGACGGCGGCCTTCGCGTTGCGGACGGCGTCCTCGATGCGGTGCTTGCGCTCCTTGAGCTCGACCTCGGTGGCCGCGCCCGCCTTGATGACGGCCACGCCGCCGGCGAGCTTGGCGAGGCGCTCCTGGAGCTTCTCGCGGTCGTAGTCGGAGTCGGTGTTCTCGATCTCGGAGCGGATCTGGGCGACGCGGCCCGCGATCTGGTCGGGGTCGCCCGCGCCCTCGACGATGGTGGTCTCGTCCTTGGTGATGACGACCTTGCGGGCCTGGCCGAGCAGGTCGAGGGTGGCGTTCTCGAGCTTGAGACCGACCTCCTCGGAGATGACCTGGCCGCCCGTGAGGATCGCGATGTCCTGGAGCTGGGCCTTGCGGCGGTCGCCGAAGCCCGGCGCCTTGACGGCGACCGACTTGAAGATGCCGCGGATCTTGTTCACGACGAGCGTGGCCAGGGCCTCGCCGTCGACGTCCTCGGCGATGATCAGGAGCTGCTTGCCCGACTGGATCACCTTGTCGACGATCGGGAGCAGGTCCTTGATGTTCGAGATCTTCTGGTTGGCGATGAGGATGTACGGGTCCTCGAACACCGCCTCCTGGCGCTCCGGGTCGGTGACGAAGTACGCCGACAGGTAGCCCTTGTCGAAGCGCATGCCCTCGGTCAGCTCGAGCTCGGTGCCGAAGGTGTTCGACTCCTCGACGGTGACGACGCCCTCCTTGCCGACCTTGTCGATGGCCTCGGCGATGATCTCGCCGATCTGCTGGTCAGCGGCCGAGATCGAGGCGGTCGCAGCGATCTCGTCCTTCGTCTCGACCTCCTTGGCGGCGGCGAGGAGCTCCTCGGAGACGGCCGTGACGGCCTTCTCGATGCCGCGCTTGAGGGAGATGGGGTCGGCGCCGGCGGCGACGTTGCGGAGGCCCTCGCGGACGAGCGCCTGCGCGAGCACGACCGAGGTCGTGGTGCCGTCACCCGCGACGTCGTCGGTCTTCTTCGCGACCTCCTTGACCAGCTCGGCGCCGATCTTCTCGTACGGGTCGTCGAGCTCGATCTCCTTGGCGATCGACACGCCGTCGTTCGTGATCGTGGGGGCGCCCCACTTCTTCTCGAGGACGACGTTGCGGCCGCGCGGGCCGAGGGTCACCTTGACCGCGTCGGCGAGCGTGTTCAGGCCACGCTCGAGGCCGCGACGGGCCTCCTCATCGAAAGCAATGATCTTTGCCATGTGTGTCTCTCGTCCCTTCCGGACGTTCAAGATTCCAAGGGGTTAGCACTCAAATCAGGTGAGTGCTAAGTCGATTCTGGCACTCTGCCGCGGTGAGTGCAAGCGCGCGGGAACCCGACGAGACGCACGCGGACATGCGGAAGCGCCGCCGTTCCCACGGCGGCGCTTCCGGAGTCGAGGCTCAGGCGGGGCGCACGGCCTCGGCCTGCGGGCCCTTGGAGCCGGAGCCGACCTCGAAGGTCACCTGCTGGCCTTCCTCGAGGACCTTGTATCCCGCCATGTCGATGGCGGAGTAATGGACGAACACGTCCTGACCTCCGCCGTCGACGGTGATGAACCCGTATCCCTTTTCAGCGTTGAACCACTTGACGGTTCCGTTCGCCATGCGTTGCTCCCATGTAGCCGTGTATCCGAGTCAGCACGTGCCTTCCGCCTGTACCGGGCCGTCCGACGTGCTGACGTGGCGCCTGGTGCGGCGCCGGGTGCTTCACACGGGTTCGAGCGACCGATTCCAGATAGTCACAGCCCACGAGCCGCGCACAAGAGCCTCGGCGTCACGAATGGTCGCAGAATGGCAACGATTCGATCACCGGTCAGCCGGCGACCTGCTCCGCGTAGTCCGCGCCGAGGACGACGACGATCTGCAGGCCCTCGGAGGCGAAGTCCTCGTTGAGCCGCACGTCGGCCTCGGGCAGCAGCTGGGCGACCCCCCGCGCCGCGCCCTCGAGGTCGGGGCCGGCGTAGTAGACGACCGTCTCCTGGAGGTCGGACGAGTCGGCGTTCGAGGCGACGCCGACCGTCACGCCACCGGCGGTGAGGGTCTCGCTCGCCTGCGCGGCGAGACCCGAGGTGGTCGTGCCGTTGAGCACGGTGACCGGGATGTCGGGCGCGATGGTCGGCGGCACCGTGGCGACGGGCGTCGCCGAAGCGGACGGAGCCGGCACGTCGTCGAAGTTCAGGCGGTCGTTGAAGACCGCGACGGCCGCGATGCCGGCGCCCGCGAGCACCACGGTCGCGAGCGCCGCCCAGCCGAACGCGATCCAGCGCGCCCCGCGCCGAGCGGGCGCACGGTGGGCCCCGACCCGCTCGATGCCGTGGGGAATCGAGTCGAATCGATCGCGGGGGAACTTCTGCGCCATGGGTCCAGTCGGGGTCGGGGCCGGGCTCAGGCGAGCGGATGGCCGTGGGGAATCGTACGACGTGCGCGGGCGTCCGCGCGCGCCTCGCGCTGCCGTTGCAGCCGCTTGACGAGCATGGGGTCGTGCCGCAGCGCGTCCGGGGAGTCGACCAACGCGCCGAGCAGCCGATAGTACCGGGCCGCCGACATGCCGAGCTCCTCGCGGATCGCATCGGCCTTGCGTGCCGGGTCGCGCCACGACCGGCCCTCGAAGGCGAGGATGTCGCGCTGGCGGGCGTCGAGCCCGCCGGTCGCCGCGACCCGTTCCGGTCGGCTCCCGCCCTCGCGGTCGGCGTCGTCCGGTCGGCGTTCCGCGTCCATCCCGCCTCCGTCCGCTCCTCGCACGTGACGCCATCCTAGGGACCGCACGCCGCGAACCCGCCGCACGCCACGCGTCGACGCGCGCCCGGGGAACACGGCCGCCGGGACAGGCGTTGCACCACCCGGGTCGCGGATGCGCGACGATGGAAGTCCCACGTGCACGAGGAGCAGGTCGCAATGGCATACCAGGTGAGCAAGTCCGACGACGAGTGGCGCGAGCAGCTCGGCGGCGATCGGTACGCCGTGCTGCGCGAGGCCGCAACCGAGCGCCCGTGGACGGGCGAGCTCCTCGACGAGGAACGCGCGGGCGTGTACGCGTGCGCCGCGTGCGGCGCCGAGCTGTTCAAGAGCGGGACCAAGTTCGACTCGGGATGCGGTTGGCCGAGCTTCTACGAGTCCGTCCGGCCCGAGGCCGTCGAGCTCATCGAGGACACCTCGCTCGGCATGGTGCGCACCGAGGTGCGGTGCGCGAACTGCGGCTCGCACCTGGGGCACGTGTTCCCCGACGGATTCGGCACTCCCACGGGCGACCGCTACTGCATGAACTCGATCGCCCTCGACTTCACGCCCGAGTCCTGAGCGTGGGCGCGGTCCGAACGGCGGCGCTGGCACGGCGGTCCTGGCCGAAGGTCACCGACGTCGCGCCCTCCGACGCCGAGCTCGCCGAGCTCCTCGAGGCGGCGGGGCGGGTCTCCGACCACGGCGGGTTGGTCCCCTGGCGCGTGATCGCCCTGCGCGACGAGGCGCGGAGCCGTCTGGGCGATGCGCTCGTGCAGGCCGCCGGCCTCGAGGGCGATGAGGCCGCCAAGCTCGCGGCGAAGCCGCTCCGAGCGCCCGTCCTCCTGGCGCTCGTCGCCGTCGTGCGTCCCCACCCCAAGGTTCCCGAGTGGGAGCAGGAGGCCTGCGCCGCGGGCGTCGGTCACCTGCTGACCCTCCTGCTCGACGAGGCGGGCTGGGGCGTCATGTGGCGGACCGGCCCGCACACGCGGCATCCGTCGGTCGCCCGCGCGCACGGCCTCGCCGACGGCGAGCGGCTCATGGGCTGGCTCTACGTCGGGGGCAAGCCCGAGTCGGGCCGGCCCGAGCGACGCCGGGCGCCGGTCGCCGAGGGCCGGCTCAGCGAACTGGCCTGACGGCCTCGGGCGACGCATGGCGCGCCCGGCGGCGAATCCCTGAGAGCGCGACGGCCGCCAGCGCGAGCACGGTGCCGCCCACGGTGGCGATGCCCACGGCATGGTCGGAGGTCGGCAGCAGCAGGTCGAGCGCGAGCGCGGCCGACAGCTGGCCGGCCACGACGCCGAGCACGAGCACGCCCACGCGTCGCACGAGGCCGGCCTGCATCGCGATGAACACGCACCCGACTGCGCCGCCCGCGTACAGCCAGGGCTCGGTCGGCATCGAGTCGGGCCAGCCGACAGAGGTCGCGTGCACCGCGAGGACGACGACGAGCGCGGTCGTACCGACCGCGAAGTTCACGAGCGTCGCGGCGAGGGCGCTGGATGCCGCAACCCGCACGCGCCCGTTCATCGCCTGCTGCCACGACACCGCGAAGCCCGCGGAGAACGGCAGCAGCAGGAGCAGGACGGGCACCGCCGTCTCGACCTGGGCCGACACGGCCCAGCCGACCGCCGCGAGCGCGAGGATCGCCGCGGCCGCCCGCGGGAGCGTGAGCGGCCGCCGCCCGCCCGGGCCGATGCCGATCACGTCGACCACGACGCCGCCGAGTGTCTGCCCCGCGACGATCGCGACCGTGAACAGGGCGACGCCCAGCACCGCCGCCGCGATGCCCTGCGTCGCGACGAACCAGGCACCGGCGAGCCCGCCGAGCAGCATCCACCACGCGAGCCGACGGTCGGCGAGGGCCTCGCGGACGCGACCGACTCCGCGTCGACCCGCCGGCCAGGCGGCGACGACCACGAGGAGGATCAGCAGGCCCGAGCCGAACGAGATCACCGCCGCGACCGCGAAGTCGTCGAGACGTCGCGCCAGTTCGCCGTTGATCCGCGACTGGACGGCCGTCAGCGCACCGGAGACGACGGTGAGGGCGACCGCGACCCACATCGGCAGGCGCGACACCTCGACGTGCGCGTGCCGGTGCGGCTCGGCGGGGACGTCGGTGGACGAGATGGCCGGGGTCGCGACATCCGTCGGACCGGGTGCTGGCGTGCTCGACATGGAGCCGGCTACGGGACTCGAACCCGTAACCACCGCTTTACAAGAGCGGTGCGCTACCAATTGCGCCAAGCCGGCAGGTGATTCCCGAACATCCTACCGATCCGCCGCCGGGGACGACGATGGCCCGGCCGGAGCCGGGCCATCGATGCGGAGGAGCGCTCAGCCCGCCGCCGGCGTCGGCGTGGGGGTGGGCGTCGGGGTGCCGTTGGACTCCGAGTAGCTCTCTCCGGCCGCCTGCAGGACGAACGCCTGGAACTCCGCGGTGTCCTCGAGGGAACCGACGTACTGCTTGCCGTTGACGAGCACGGTCGGGGTGCCGGTCACGGCGTCGAGCTCGGAGTTCGGAATCGGGCCCTCGAGCGCGCGCTGCGTGGCGGCCTGGACCCAGCCCTTGAACCGGGTCTCGTCGATGCACGCGTTCACCGACGACGACGCGCCGGCCTCGGCGGCGATGTCCTTGATCTCGTCGTTGGAGAGACCGGCCGAGAGCTCCTCGGGCTGGTTCTCGAACATGAGCCCGTTGAAGTCGAAGAACGCCTCGGGCGAGTACTCGGCGACGCACGCGGCGGCGTTGGCCGCTCGGAGCGAGTACTGCGTGCCCGCCGACTTGTTCGTGAGGATCGCGATCGGGTGCACCTCGAGCGTCGCCGCGCCCGACTCGACCATGGTGCGCATGGTCTCGTTGTTGGTCGTCTCGAACTGGCCGCAGTAGGGGCACAGGTAGTCGATGTAGGTGACGATGTTGGCGACCGTGCCGCTCTCGTCGGGCTCGGTCGGCGTCGGGTCCTCGCCGTCGGCGATGGCCGGGGTCGCGACCGCCTCGATCCCGTTCTCGCCTCCGACGAGGAGGATGCCGTCGCTGGCCATGTTCGCGGGACCGGGGCCGGCCGGCTTGGTGCTCTGCAGCACGAGGCCGATCACGAGGCCAGCCACCGCGAGGATCGCCACCACGACGCCGCCCTGGATGAGCAGGCGGTTGCGCCGATCGCGCTTCTTCTGCTCCTCGCGCAGGAGGCGGGCCTTCTCACGGGCCGCCTCGCGACGCTCGTTACGGGTGGGGCGTGGCTGGGTCGGTCCGCCAGTGCTCATCGATGGTCAACTCCGGGTCGCTGTGGGGCGCGCGCACGCGGGCACGCGCACCGGTCGAGTGTAGGAGCGATCGCTGGGAAACGCCCAAACGGCGCCCCGACGGCCGCTGGACGTCACCTCGGCGCCGCGCGGGCCGCCCGCCGCCGCCGGTCGTCGCGATTCATCGGAGCACAGGCGCGCATGACATACTGAGGGAGCGTCGACACCGATGTCGGCGTTTCCATTCACTACGGATCGTCCGGCACGTACCTGCCGGTGAAGGAGAACAGAACCATGGCGTCAGTCACGTTCGACAAGGCCACCCGCCTGTATCCCGGTGGCACCCGTCCCGCCGTCGACAAGCTCGACCTCGAGATCGCAGACGGGGAGTTCCTCGTCCTGGTCGGCCCCTCGGGCTGCGGCAAGTCCACCTCGCTCCGCATGCTGGCGGGCCTCGAAGAGGTCAACGAGGGCAACATCTTCATCGGCGAGCGCAACGTCACCGACGTGCCGCCGAAGGACCGCGACATCGCGATGGTGTTCCAGAACTACGCGCTGTACCCGCACATGACGGTCGCCGAGAACATGGGCTTCGCGCTCAAGATCGCCGGCGTCGGCAAGGACGAGCGCGCCGCACGCGTGCTCGAGGCCGCGAAGCTGCTCGACCTCGAGCCGTACCTCAACCGCAAGCCGAAGGCCCTCTCGGGCGGCCAGCGCCAGCGCGTCGCCATGGGCCGCGCGATCGTGCGCCAGCCCCAGGTGTTCCTCATGGACGAGCCGCTGTCGAACCTCGACGCCAAGCTCCGCGTCCAGACCCGCACCCAGATCGCGTCGCTGCAGCGCCGCCTCGGCGTCACCACGGTCTACGTCACGCACGACCAGACCGAGGCGCTCACCATGGGCGACCGCATCGCGGTGCTCAAGGACGGCGTCCTCCAGCAGGTGGGCACGCCGCGCGAGCTATACGAGCGGCCGAACAACGTCTTCGTCGCGGGCTTCATCGGCTCGCCGGCGATGAACCTGTTCCACGCCGACGTGGTCGAGGGCGGCATCAAGTTCGGCACTGCGACCGTCGACGTCGACCGCGACGCGATCGCGTCCGCCTCGAGCGGCGTCGTGACGGTCGGCGTGCGGCCTGAGGACATCCAGGTCTCGAGCACGCAGGGCGAGGGCCTCGAGGTCGTCGTCGACCTCGTCGAGGAGCTCGGCGCCGACGGCTACCTCTACGGTCACTCGACCATCGAGGGCAAGCGCACCGACATCGTCGCGCGCGTCGACGGCCGCGTGCACCCGTTCGCGGGCGACACCGTGTACCTCCTGCCGACGCCGAAGCACGTGCACGTGTTCGACGCCGAGTCGGGCGCGCGCCTCCTCGAGGCGCCGGTCGTCAGCTGACGTCGGTCCATTCGATCGCGATGCCGGTCGGGCTTCGGCCCGGCCGGCATCGTCGTTCCCCGGTACGCTGGGCCTGATGAGCGGCACACTCTCCATCACGTCGGCGATGACCGATCCGGCCCTGCTCGACCTCCCGTGGGACGTGCCCCTCGAGGCGTGGCCGAGCGAGCACATCGCGGCGCTGCCGAAGGGCATCTCGCGCCACCTCGTGCGGTTCGCGCACCTGAGCGGGCACGTCGTGGCGATCAAGGAGACCACGGCCGAGATGGCCCGGGGCGAGTACGACATGCTCCGCACGCTCCAGCGCCTCGAGATCCCCTGCGTCGAACCCGTCGCGGTCATCACCAACCGCACCGACGCCGACGGCGCCGAGCTCGCGCCCGTCCTCGTCACCCGGCATCTCCGCTTCTCGCTGCCGTACCGCGCGCTGTTCTCGCAGACACTGCGGCCCGACACCGCCACGCGCCTCGTCGACGCACTGGCGGTGCTGCTCGTCCGCCTGCACATCATCGGGTTCTTCTGGGGCGACGTGTCGCTGTCGAACACGCTGTTCCGCCGCGATGCGGGCGCGTTCGCCGCCTACCTCGTCGATGCCGAGACCGGCAAGCTCTACGAGGGCGGTCTCTCCAACGGGCAGCGCGAGAACGACCTCGAGATCGCGCGCGTGAACATCGCGGGCGAGCTGCTCGACCTCGAGGCCGGCGGCCGCGTGGCCGACGAGCTCGACCCCGTGCGGATCTCCGACGGCATCGTCGACGCCTACCGCAACCTCTGGAAGGAGCTCACGGGCAGCGAGTCGTTCGGCGTGGCCGAGCGGTGGCGCATCAACGAGCGCGTCAACCGCCTGAACGACCTCGGGTTCGACATCGAGGAACTGGCGATCCGCACCGACGAGACCGGCACGACCCTGCGCATCCAGCCGAAGGTCGTCGACGCCGGGCACCACCAGCGACGGCTCCTTCGGCTGACCGGGCTGGACACCGGCGAGAACCAGGCGCGGCGGCTCCTCAACGACCTCGACTCGTACCGCGCCGCGTACAACAAGCAGGCGCAAGACGAGGAGATGGTCGCGCACGAGTGGCTCATGCGCGTGTTCGAGCCCGTCGTCCGCGCCGTCCCGCCCGAGCTGCGGGGCAAGCTCGAGCCCGCCGAGATCTTCCACGAGCTGCTCGAGCACCGCTGGTACATGGCGCAGCAGCAGGGGCGCGACATCCCGCTCGCCGAGGCCCTGACGGCCTACGTCAACGACGTGCTCCGCCACCGCCGCGACGAGGCCACCGTGATCGGCCCGCCAACCGAGGCGATCACGACCGCGCTGCCCTCGATCGCGCCCGACACCAGCGCGATCCCCGTGCACGACCCCGACGACGAGGGCGACTGGCGCCTGAAGGTCTGAGTCGCGCGCGGCTACTCGGCGCGGAGCTTCGCGATCTCGTAGAGCGTGACGGATGCCGCGATGCCGGCGTTCAGGGACTCGGTCGCCCCCGAGATCGGGATCGACACGATCGCATCGCACGTCTCGGTCACCAGGCGCGAGAGCCCCTTGCCCTCGGAGCCGACGACGACCACGATGGGGCGGTCGGCGAAGTCGAGGCCGGGAAGCTCGACGTCCCCGCCCGCGTCGAGGCCGAGCACGAAGACGCCGCGCTGCTTGAGCGCCTTGAGGGTCTGCGTGAGGTTCGGCGCCATCGCGACGGGCACGCGCGCGGCGGCACCGGCCGACGTCTTCCAGGCGGCGGCGGTGACGCCGACCGAGCGGCGCTGCGGAACGATCACGCCCTGCCCGCCGAACGCGGCGGTCGAGCGGATGATCGCACCGAGGTTGCGTGGGTCGGTGATGCCGTCGAGCGCGACGAACAGCGGCGTGAGGTCGTCGGCGAGCACCTCGTCGAGCAGGTCCTCGGGGTGGGCGTACTCGTACGGCGGCACCTTGAGCGCGAGGCCCTGGTGCACGCCGCCCTCGCCCGCGAGCCGGTCGAGCTCGGGGCGCATGACCTCGAGGATGGGGATTCCGCGGTCGGTCGCGATCTTGACGGCTTCCTTCACGCGATCGTCCATCTCGATGCGCGCCGCGATGTAGAGGGTCGTCGCCGGGATGCGCGTGCGCAGCGCCTCGACGACGGCGTTGCGACCCGTCACGATCTCGGACTCGTCGCCGGACTTCGCCCGGCGCGACGCACCCGACGCGCCCCGCGGTGCACCTGGACGCGCCGGCGCGCGACCACCCGACTTCGCGGCCGCCCGCTCGGCGGCCGCCTTGCGCTTGTACGCCTGGTGGTACGGCCGGTCCTCGGCCTTGGGCGTGGGGCCCTTGCCCTCGAGCGCCTTGCGGCTGTGCCCGCCCGTACCGACCTTCTGGCCCTTGCCCTTCTTGCGCACGGCTCCCGCGCGAGGCTTTCCGCTGCTGCCCTTCATGAGGTGAGGCTCCAATGCGTTCCGGTCTGGCTGTCTTCGATGGTGATGCCGGCGTCCGCGAGCTCGGCGCGGATGCGATCGGCGGCGTCCCAGTCCTTGGCGTCGCGCGCGGCACGACGGTCGGCGATGAGTCGCATGACGAGGCCGTCGAGGGCGGATGCCGCGGGGCCGGCGTCGGCCGTCCAGTGCGGGTCGCTCGGGTCGATGCCGAGCACGCGCACCATGGCGAGCACCTGGCGGCGCAGGTCGGCCGCTGCCCCGAGGTCTTCGCCGTCGAGCGCCTGGTTGCCCGCGCTCACGGCTTCGTGCAGGACCGCGAGCGCCTGCGGCACGTTGAGGTCGTCGTCCATGGCCTCGGCGAACGCCTCGGGCCACGTGCCATCCGTTCCGGTGTCGGCGTACCGCGTGCCCGCGAGCCGACGCTCGACGCGGGTGAGGAACGTGCGGATGCGGTCGACCGCCGCCTCGGCCTCGGCGAGCGAGTCGGGCGAGTAGTCGAGCGTCGAGCGGTAGTGCGCCTTGCCGAGCAGGTAGCGCACCGCGAGCGGCGAGGCGAGCGCCGTCAGCTCGTACGCGTAGACCGAGTTGCCGAGCGACTTCGACATCTTCTGCCCGCCGACGTTCACGAGCCCGTTGTGCACCCAGTACCGCGCGAACGCCTGCCCGGCCGCGGTCGACTGTGCGAGCTCGTTCTCGTGGTGCGGGAAGCGCAGGTCGAGCCCGCCGCCGTGCAGGTCGAACTCGGGGCCGAGGTAGCGGGCCGCCATCGCGGAGCACTCGATGTGCCATCCGGGCCGGCCGGCCCCCCACGGCGACTCCCATCCGGCCGACACGGGCTCGCTGGGCTTGTGCCCCTTCCACAGCGCGAAGTCGCGCGGGTCGCGCTTGCCGCGCGGGTCGGAGTCGGCCGCGGCTTCCATCTTGTCGCGAGACTGACGCGTGAGCTCGCCGTACACCGGCCAGCTCGAGGTGTCGAAGTAGACGTCGCCCGAGCCGTCGGGCGCCGGGTACGCGTGCCCGAGCTCGATGAGCCGCTGGATGATCTGCTGCATCTGCGTCACGCTCGCGGTGGCCCGGGGCTCGTAGGTGGGCGGGAGGATGCCGAGCGCGTTGTAGGCCTCCGTGAACTCGAGCTCGTATCGGTACGCGAGCGACCACCACTGCTCGCCGATGCCCTCTTCGGCGGCGGCGTTCAGGATCTTGTCGTCGATGTCGGTGACGTTGCGGATGAACGTGACGCGGTAGCCGCGCGCGGCGAACCAGCGGCGCATGATGTCGTAGACCAGCGCGCTGCGCAGGTGCCCGATGTGCGGAGCCGACTGCACGGTGGGACCGCACACGTACATGCCCACGTGCCCCTCCTCGAGGGGCACGAAGTCACGCAGGGCCTGGGCCTTCGAGTCGTAGAGTCGCACGGTCACCCCGCAACTCTACCGGCGGGGCGCGCGGCGGGCCGGGCGATGACGGATGCCGCGTCGCCGGTGCCGCACGCGACGTTCGACCGAGGCCGTCAGGCGTCAGACCGCGACGCCGCCGGCTGGCAGGATCGTGGCGGTCGCGATCGCCGCGACGCCCTCACCGCGACCCGTGAAGCCCAGGCCGTCGGTCGTGGTCGCGGCGACGCTGACGGGCGCGCCGACGACGCGCGAGAGCACCGCCTCGGCTTCGGCGCGTCGCGGCGCGAGCTTGGGCCGGTTGCCGACGACCTGCACCGAGACGTTGCCGACGCGCCATCCGGCGTCGGCCAGGCGGCGCACCGTCTCGGCGAGGAACACCTCGCCGTGCGCGCCCGCGAGCCCCGGGTCGTCGGTGCCGAACATGCCCCCGATGTCGCCGAGTCCGGCGGCGGAGAGGAGCGCATCGCAGATCGCGTGCGCGGCCGCGTCGCCGTCGCTGTGGCCGGAGAGTCCGCGCTCCTCCCGCCAGTGCAGTCCGGCGAGCCAGAGCGGGGTCTCGTCGTCGTCGGCGAAGGCGTGCACGTCGATGCCCGTTCCGACGCGGGGCCCGGCATTGGATGCCGCGGACGGCGCGCGCTCGAGTGCGGGGCGCGTCGCGCCATCCGCTCGCCGCCGATCGGCCACGAGCTGCTCGGCCCGGTGCAGGTCAGCGGGCACGGTGATCTTGAAGGCGCGCGCGTCCCCCGGGACGACGTCGACGGCCACCCCGATCGCGGCGAACAGCGCGGCGTCGTCGGTGTGCTCGCGCGTCGCCTGGGCGTAGGCGATCTCGAGCGCCTCGCGCGGGAAGCCCTGCGGAGTCTGCATCGCCGCGAGCTCGGACCGGTCGACGGTCGCGAGCACGTGGCCCTCGGCGTCGACGCGCTTGATCGTGTCGACCACCTGCAGTCCGGGCACGATGCCGTGACCCCGCGCCCGGACGGCCGCCGCGACCTCGTCGAACACCGCCGACGGCGTGAGCGGCCGGGCCGCGTCGTGCACGAGTACGGTCTCGACGACGTGCGGCAGGACCGCGAGGCCGTTCGCGACCGACTGCTGGCGGGTGAGCCCGCCGGGCACCACGTCGAGGATCGCGGATGCCGCATCGGCCCGCGCCGCGTACCGTGCACGCACCTCGCCGACCCGTTCGTCGGGCGCGACCACCACGACGAGCGGCGCCTCGCGCATGCCGAAGACGGCATCCAACGCGACACCGAGGATGGTGTCGCCGCCGAGCGGCACGAACGCCTTCGGATCGGAGTGGCCGAGGCGGGTGCCGCTGCCGGCGGCGACGACGATGACGGCGACGGTGGAGGCGCTCACGCTTCGAGCGTAGCGCGCGGCTCGGCGCGCGCCGTCGGCGCAACTCGATCGCCGTGGCTACGAGGCGAGCACCTCGTCGAGGACGGTCGACGCCTGCTCCTCGTCGGTCTTCTCAGCGAGCGCGAGCTCGGAGATGAGGATCTGACGCGCCTTGGCGAGCATGCGCTTCTCGCCGGCCGACAGGCCGCGGTCCTGGTCGCGGCGCCACAGGTCGCGCACGACCTCGGAGACCTTGATCACATCGCCTGACGCGAGCTTCTCGAGGTTCGCCTTGTAGCGACGCGACCAGTTTGTCGGCTCCTCGGTGAACGGCGCGCGCAGCACCTCGAAGACCTTGTCGAGGCCCTCCTTGCCGATGACGTCGCGGACGCCGACGAGGTCGACGTTCTCTGCGGGCACCTCGATGACGAGGTCGCCCTGCGTGACGTTCAGCTTGAGGTAGAGCTTCTCTTCGCCCTTGATGATGCGTTTCTTGACTTCGACGATCGTTGCGGCGCCGTGGTGGGGGTAAACGACGGTCTCGCCAACCTCAAAAAGCATGAATCGGTGTCCTTTCGGCAACTTTCAGGATATCACACCGAGTTCCTGCTAGGGTTCCGCCCCCGCGCCCGGGCGGGCCTCTAGCCGTAGGCTACACTCGACCCGAACCCACGCGCGCGGGCTGCATGCGCCTGCGCGCACACGTCATTGGAGGTCCTGTGAAGGCGCGTCTCGCGGCATCGGCTGCTCTGGCTCTCGGCATCGCGATCGGCGGAAGCGGCTGCGCCATGATCACCTACCAGGCGACCACCGAGAAGTACGACGCGAGCGACGGGGTCTCGGCCGACCTCGGCACCATCGAGCTGCGCAACATGCTCGTCGTCAGCGACGACGGCGAGCAGGGCAACCTCGTCGTGGCGGTCGTCAACACCGGCGAAGACGACGCGACCGTCGAGTTCGAGGTCGTCGACAGCGGCGAGCGCTTCGAGGTCGACGTCGACGCGGGCGACGTCGTCTCGCTCGGCGCCGGAGACGAAGACCCGATCACCATCGAGGACCTCGGCGCCGAGGTCGGCGGACTCGTCGCCATCTACGCCCAGCACAGCGGTGAGGAGGGCCAGGAGATCCAGGTTCCGGTGCTCGACGGGCGACTCCCCGAGTACGAGGACCTCGCTCCCTGACCCGCCGCACGGGCGCTCACCCCGCCCCGTGCCGCACGAGAGCGGATGGCGCGACGCGAGTCGCACCATCCGCTCTCGTCGTCTGTGCGGCGCGCGTCGGACGCTACGCCTCGAAGCGGTAGCCGAGGCCGCGCACCGTGACGAGCTGCACGGGCTCGGACGGCGTGACCTCGATCTTCGAGCGGATGCGCTTGATGTGCACGTCGAGCGTCTTGGTGTCGCCGAAGTAGTCGCTGCCCCACACGCGGTCGATGAGCTGCCCGCGCGTGAGCACGCGGCCGGCGTTGCGCATGAGCAGCTCGAGGAGTTCGAATTCCTTGAGCGGCATGGCCACCGGGCGGCCGTCGACCTCGACGGTGTGGCGGTCGACGTCCATGCGGACGCGTCCGCCCGCGATGATGCCGTCGTCGAGTTCGTCGGGCTCGATCCGCCGGCGCAGCACCGCCCGGATCCGTGCGAGCAGCTCTCGCGTCGAGTAGGGCTTCGTCACGTAGTCGTCGGCGCCGAGCTCGAGCCCGACCACGATGTCGACCTCGGAGTCCTTGGCGGTCACCATGATGATGGGCACCGACGATCGCAGCCGGAGCTCGCGGCACACCTCGGTGCCGGGCAGCCCGGGGAGCATGAGGTCGAGGAGCACGAGGTCGGCGCCGTCCCGCTCGAACGCCGCGATCGCGGCCGGGCCGTCTGCGGCGACCTCGACCTCGTACCCCTCGCGTTCGAGCAGGAAGCTCAGCGGATCGCTCAGGGCGATCTCGTCCTCGACGAGCAGGATGCGGGTCACTCGGTGTCTCCTCGGGCGGGCGCCGACGGCAGGGCCGCGGCGATTCGGGCGGGGGGCTCGGCGCGGACCGGCGCCGGGGCGGACGGCACGGACGCGCCCGCGTCGACCTCATCGGCCGGCGCGGTCGCGTCGACCACGGGCACGGGCCGCTCGGCGAGCGGGAGCCGGATGGTGAAGGTCGACCCCTTGCCCGGGCGCGACCACACGCGGACGTCGCCGCCGTGGTTCTGGACGGTGTGCTTGACGATGCTGAGGCCGAGGCCCGAGCCGCCCGTGTTGCGAGAACGGGCCTGGTCGACGCGGTAGAACCGCTCGAAGACGCGGTCGAGGTCCTCGGTCGCGATGCCGATGCCCTGGTCGGCCACCGAGATCTCGACGGCGTCGCCGTCGACGCGGACGCCCACGCCGACGCGGCCGCCCTCGCTCGAGTACGCGATCGCGTTCGCGACGAGGTTGTGCACCGCGACGACCAGCAGCGCCTCGTCGCCGTACACTTCGGCGCGCGATTTGGCGCGGACCCGGACCTCGACGCCCTTCGCGGCCGCGACGACGCGGTTCTGGTCGACGGCGGCGGCGACGATGCGGTCGACGTCCAGCAGCACGTCGGGGCGGAGGGCATCGCGGGCCTGCAGTCGCGAGAGCTCGATGACCTCGCCCGTGATGTGCCCGAGCCGCTTGGATTCGGCCGAGAGCCGATGGGCGAAGCGCCGCACCTGCTCGGGCTCGTCGGCGGCGTGGTCGAGCGCCTCGGCGAGCAGGCTCACCGATGCGATCGGCGTCTTCAGCTCGTGGCTGATGTTGGCGATGAAGTCGCGACGGACCTCGTCGAGGCGGTGGGCCTCGGTGCGGTCGTCGGCGAGCAGCAGCACGAACCGGGTGCCCAGGCGGGCGACGCGCACCGCGAGCCGCATCGTGGCATCGCTGAACGGCCCGCGCGCCACGTCGAGCTCGGTGGCGATCGGCTCGCCGGTGCGGCGCACGGATGCCACGAGCTCGACGAGCTCGGGATGCACGAGCATCTGGTTCCGCACGAGCCCCAGCACGAGGGCGCCGGGCGAGGCCCGCAACACGTTGTTGGACGGGTCGAGCACGACGCCGGCCGACTCGAGGACGTCGAGCACCTGGTCGACGCCGTCGGGGATGGTGGGCGCCACGACGCGAGCGGCGCTCTGCCCTCGGCGCTCGGCCATGTGCAGCACGACCGTGAATCCGGCTCCGAGCAGGATGCCGAAGGTCAGCGCGGCCAGCACCGACCAGGTGGTGTCCATGGCACCACCCTAACCATGGGTGAACGGCCCTCCGGCCCGGGAAGGCCGCCGAACGGGGGTAGGTTGGGGAGTGTTCAGCAGGAGGGCACCTGCCGTTCACCTTCGACGGCGAGGATGTCGCGAGCCGGTTCATGCCGGTTTCCCGCGTGCCCGACGCGGGGGTTGAGACCGAAGGGGTCGGAAGAGACATGCGTGAGGTGTTCCAGCAGGAACTGCGCGAGGTGCAGGACGGACTCGTCGAGATCGCGGCCCTCGTCGCCGAGGCGATCGACAAGGCCACCCGTGCGTTCAACGAGTCGAACGTGAGCCTGGCCGAGGAGGTCATCGCCGACGACCACCTCATCGACCAGCGCACGCAGGCGCTCGACGAGCTGGCGATCACGATCCTCGCCCGGCAGCAGCCGGTCGCTCGCGACCTCCGCATCGTCGTGAGCGCGCTGCGCATCTCGGCCTCGCTCGAGCGCATGGGCGACATGGCGACGCACATCTCGCAGCTCGCGCGCTACCGGTTCCCCGACAAGGTCGTGCCGAAGTCGCTGCGTCCCACGTTCGCCGAGATGGGCGCGCTCGACGTCGCCATCGCGAAGCAGCTCGTCGAGCTCCTGCGCAACGAGGACGTCGAGCTCGCGGAGGAGATCCGCAACGAGGACGACAAGGTCGACGCGCTCCACCTCTCGGTCTTCGACAAGGTGCTCGGCGAGACGTGGAAGGGTGAGGCGGTCGACACGGTCGACGCCACGCTCGCCAGCCGCTACCACGAGCGCTTCGCCGACCACGCGGTCTCGATCGCCAAGAAGGTGCAGTACCTCGCCACGGGCGACTGGGTGCCCGAGCCGGTCTGACCCGGCGCAACACCGACATGACGAGGGCCGAGCGGATGCGACATCCGCTCGGCCCTCGTTCGCGTCGTGGGGCGCTACTTCTTACCCTGCGCCGCGACCGCGGCCGCACCCGCCGCCGCCGCCTCGGGGTCGAGGTACTCGCCCGGCTTGGTGGGCATGAAGTCGTCGCCGAGCTCGTAGACGAGCGGGATGCCGGTGGGGATGTTGAGCTCGGCGATGTCGTCGTCGCTGATGCCGTCGAGGTGCTTCACGAGCGCGCGCAGCGAGTTGCCGTGCGCGGTGACGAGCACGGTCTTGCCATCCTTCAGGTCGGGGATGATGTCGGACTCCCAGTACGGCAGCATGCGAGCGATGACATCCTTCAGGCACTCGGTGCGCGGCATCTCGCCGTCGGAGAGGTCGGCGTAGCGCGGGTCGCCGACCTGCGACCACTCGCTGTCGTCGTCGAGGGGCGGCGGCGGGGTGTCGAACGAGCGACGCCACAGCATGAACTGCTCCTGGCCGTACTTCTCGAGCGTCTCGGCCTTGTCGAGTCCCTGCAGCGCACCGTAGTGGCGCTCGTTCAGTCGCCACGAGCGGCGCACGTCGATCCAGAGCCGGTCGGCCTCCTCGAGCGCGATGTCGGCGGTCTGGATGGCGCGGGTGAGCACCGACGTGTGCAGCACCTCGGGCAGCACGCCCTTCTCGACGAGCAGCTCGCCGGCGCGCTTCGCCTCGGAGCGGCCGAGATCGCTGAGCCGCACGTCGACCCAGCCGGTGAACAGGTTCTTCTGGTTCCAGTCGCTCTGGCCGTGGCGCAGCAGCACGAGGGTGTAGACCATGCCGCCAAGCCTAGCGGCGCGCCATCCGCTCGCCCGTCGGCTCGGTCGCCGCGTGACGCCTGCGAGACTTGGGTGCATGCCGGTCGGATCGGTCACGCGAGGCACCACGAACACCAACCGCCTGCGCCGCGTCGACCGCTGGATCGCCGACCAGCCCCAGTTCCGCCGGGCCGCCGACCCGCTCGTGGTCGACCTCGGCTACGGCGCGAGCGGTGTCACCGCGTTCGAGCTCGCCGAGCGGCTGCGTCGCGCGCGACCCGACGTGCGCGTGCTCGGGCTCGAGATCGAGCCCGGCCGCGTACGCACCGCCGAGGCGCAACTGGCCGAGGTCCGTGCCGGACGCACGCCGTTCCCGGCCGACCTGCCGGTCGCGTTCGGGCTCGGCGGATTCGAGGTGCCCGTGCCCGGCGGCCGCTCCCCCGCGGTCATCCGCGCGTTCAACGTGCTGCGCCAGTACGACGAGGCCGAGGTGCCGGCGGCGTGGGCACGCATGTCGGATCGCCTCGCGCCCGGGGGGCTGCTCGTCGAGGGCACGTGCGACGAGCTCGGTCGCGTCGCGTCCTGGGTCGGCCTCGTGGATGGCGCACCGCGCACGTTCACGATCAGCCTGCGCCTGACCGACCTGGACGCCCCGTCGATCGTGGCCGAACGCCTGCCGAAGGCGCTGATCCACCGCAACGTGCGCGGCGAGCGCGTGCACCGCCTGCTGTCGGCGCTCGACCAGGCGTGGCGGGTGCACGCGCCGCTGTCGGTGTACGGCCCGTCCCAGCGCTGGATCTCGGTCACGCGCACGCTCCGCGACGAGGGGTGGCCGGTGCGGGGCACCGTGAACCGCTGGCGTCTGGGCGAGCTCACCGTCGACTGGGACGCGGTCGCGCCCGCCTGACGTCAGTCGCCGGGCAGCAGCGCTCGGGCATCGTCGAGCGCGACCCCCGTCGCCGTGAGCAGGTCGACGAGGTACGGGCGAAGTCCGCCGACCGTGCGACGGTCGCCGGGCGGCCCGTCGGGCAGGATGGTCGCCGGCTCGAGGTGTCGTGCGATCTCGGAGAGCCCTGCCTGCGCGACCGGTCCCTGCGCCACGTCGCGGAGCGATTCCTCGAGCACCCCGACCGCGACGGCGATGCGACCGACCACGTCGGCGACCTCGGGGCGCTGGCGCCCGTCGCGCAGGGTCCACTCGATGCGACGTGCGATGAAGCGCAGGTTCCGGGTCGCAAGGTCGAGTCCCGCGAGCATCGTGCGCTGGCGCTCGAGGTCGAAGCGGGTGCGCCGGACGATCGGCGAGACCCGTGCGATGGCGAGCCCGGAGTCGACGCTCGCCGTCCACGCCTCGACGAGCGGCTGCGTCGACCGCGCCCGCGAGAGCGCCCGCCCCGCGGCGTCGGCCTGCCCGGATCGCAGGGCGCTCGCGAGCTCGTGCAGCACCGCGACGTGCTCGCCGAGCAGCCGGCGGCCGTCTCGCGCGGCGGCGCGGCGCGGGTCGCGCGGGATGACGGCGGTCGCGAGCAGTGCGAACGCACCCCCGACGAGCCCGTCGATCGTCCGCACGAACGGCCCGCCCGGCGGTGCCGGCACGAGCATCACGAGCGAGCACTGGACCGCGGCCGCGATCGCGAACGCGGCGTTCGGGGAGAGGAAGCGCGCGACCGCGAGCGTGATCGCGAGCGCGACGGCGAAGGGCAGGAGCCCGGGGCCGACGGTGAGCAGCAGCACCTCGGCCAGCACGATGCCGAGGGTCATCGCGATCGCGGTCTCGAGGACGCGCACCGGCCGCGCGTCCCGCACGAAGCCGAGCGCCGTGATCGCGACGAGGGCCGAGATGAGCGGCTGGTCGTGCCCGAGGACGTAGTCCGAGAAGGCGTAGGCGGCGACCGCGGTGACCGTGATCTGCAGGATGGCGGGCAGCGAGTCGCGCACCCGGTGCAGGCCCGCGGCGAACCGCGTCGGCTGCCCGGGCGCGGTCGTCACGGACGGACGCCGAGCCGCGGCAGCCGCGGCACCTCCACCGCCGCCCCCGCGTCGGCGGGGACGATCTCGACCTGCGCCGCGGCGACGTCGATGCCGTGGCTCTCGACGATGAGCTCGAGACCGGGCGGAACGCTGCGCTTCACGACGGCGAGCGCGATGGGTCCGAGCTCGTGGTGCAGCGCCGCGCTGGTCACGTGGCCGACCGCGCGGCGTTCGGGCTCCTCGCCGGGTGCCGGCTCGGGCCGGACCTTCACACCCACGACCGTGTCGCCCGGCTTCGGCAGCACGGTGTCGCTGCCGTCGAGGTGGAGCAGCACGAGCCGCCGCGGCGGCCGGCCGAGGTTCACGACCTTCGCGACGGTCTCCTGACCCCGGTAGCAGCCCTTGTGCAGGTCGACGGCGCTGCGCAGCCAGTCGAGCTCGTGCGGCAGCGTCTTCTCGTCGACCTCGGTCGCGAAGCGCGGTCGCCACGCGGCGACGCGGAGCGCCTCGAGGGCGAGCACGCCGGCGGGTTCGGCCCGACCCGAGCGCACGGCCTCGGCGAGCTCGGCGAGCCGCGCACGGGGCACGATCGCCTCGACGGAGCGCCAGAACGCGCCGGGATGGTTCGGGTCGTGCGAGTACCGGTGCCCGTTGGACAGCTCGAGCCGCCATGGGTCGGTCCAGCGGATGGCGCCCTCGGGGAGGTCGATCGGGAACCCGTCGCCCTCGGGCATGGCGGCGACCACCGCGTACTGGCCGGTCACGTCGGCGACCTCGACGCGCAGCATGAAGCGCATCCGATCGAGCCACGAGGCGAGCGAGGGTGCCTCGGATCCCTCGACGACGAGCCAGGTGCGCTCGCCGTCATCGACCGCGTGGACCGCGTGCTCGACGTGGCCCGCGGCATCCAGGAACAGCGCCTCGGCGCTCTCGCCGGGTGCGAGTCGGTCGAGCCGCTGGCTCGCCATCGAGTTCAGCCAGGTGAGCCGATCGGGGCCGGTGACGGTCAGGACACCGCGATGCGAGAGGTCGACCACCGCACGCCCCTGCTCGAGGCGGCGCTGCTCGACCATGGGGTTGCCGTAGTGCGCGGCCACGCCGGCATCGAGGCCCTCGGCGGGCACCGCGCCGGGAAGCACGAGGAACGGCGAGCCGCTCATCAGTCGACCTTCGCGAGCCGCGCGGAGGCGTGCGTGCGGAGATCCTGCCCGAGCGCGGCGATGTCCCACGCCCAGAGCAGGTGGTTCTCGACCAGGCCGTACAACCGGGTGGCCGCGGCGTACTCCTTTGCGCCGGCCGCGCGCATGACAGCGTCGGTCACGAGGTCGATGCGCGGGCCCTTCACCTGGCCGAGGTACAGCTCACTCACCCCGCCCGGGTGCACGATGCCGACCTCGAGGTCGAAGCCGCCCGCATCGTTGCGCAGCGTCTCGACCGACTCGGCGTCGGGATACCGCGTGGAGCCCTGCGAGGGCAGGAGTCCCGGACCGGGGTCGCCCTGCCCGAGCGGACGGGCCAGGCGCCAGTACCCCGTCTCGGCCGCGAGGGCCGTCGGTTCGTCACCCTCGTCGGCGGGGAACAACCACGTCGACGACGTGTAGTTCAGGTACGGGAGTCCGTCGTGGCTGAAGCTCACGCGCTGGCCGAACTCGTGCGTGACCGAGTCGTCGCCGATCTTGTAGTCGATCACGCCGGAACCCTCCCAGACCCCGATGAGCCAGGAGAGCGGAACGAGCTCCGCGGGGAGGTCGACCGGCAGTTCGATCACGGGCTAGCGCTGCCCCTTGAAGAGCTTGTAGACCACGACGCCGCTGATCCAGGCGATCGCAAGGCTCGCGAGACCGAGCAGGCCGATGTAGAAGAGTTCGAGCGCGAGCAGCGAGGACATGGTGCGAGTCTACCCGGTGCTCAGGCGACGGCCGGCAGCAGCGCGAGGGCCCCGACGGCGACGACGATCGCGGCGCCGGTGACCGATGCACTCACCCGCCCGACGAAGCCGTGCGGCCGCCGAGAGGCGAGCTGCAGCGCGAGGGCGGCGACGACGGATGCCGCGAACACGAGGCTGAGCGCGGCGACCGAGGCGTAGTCGCCGTCGTCGCCGAACCATTCGCGCCGGCCCGCGTAGGCCGACACCACGACCCCGACGGAACCGAGTGCGGCGATGAGCCAGACCCCCGGGATCGCCCAACGCCCGAATCCCGTCGCGCGCCCTTCCGCCTCCGCCTGCACCGGACCGTTCCCCTCTGCGACGCCGCGCCCGAGCACGCCGTTCGTCGTCCCGTAGTATTGACCGCACCTTACTACTGGAGGGTGCTCGTGGCGCAGCTGCTGATCCTGACGCCGGCAGCCAACGATGACGTTCTCCCGGCCCTGTCTCTCCTCACCCATCGGGTGCGCGTGATCCCCGCGTCGCCCGACCAGTTGGTCCGCGCGCCCGAGGCCGACCTCGTCTTCCTCGACGCGCGCACCAACCTCGCCGGAGCCAAGGCGCTCTCGCAGATCCTCCGCACCACCGGGCTCTCGGTACCGCTCCTGCTCGTCGTCACCGAGGGCGGCCTCACGGCCGTCACGCCCGACTGGGGCATCGACGACGTGGTGCTCGAGCACGCGGGCCCCGCCGAGATCGACGCGCGGATCAGGCTCGCCATCGGCCGGGCGCAGGCGAGCCAGCCGGCCGAGCGCATCCAGACCTCGGGCGTCATCATCGACGAGGCGAGCTACTCGGCGAAGGTGCACGGACGCACGCTCGACCTCACGTACAAGGAGTTCGAGCTGCTGCGCTTCCTCGCGGCGCATCCGTCCCGGGTGTTCACGCGCGAGCAGCTGCTCAGCGAGGTCTGGGGATACGACTACTTCGGCGGCACTCGCACCGTCGACGTGCACGTGCGACGCCTGCGTGCGAAACTCGGCGACCTCGACAGCCTCATCGGCACCGTCCGCAACGTGGGCTACCGCTTCAACGTCCACGAGGAGGACGAGCGCGACGCGAACGTCACCGCCCGGTGACATCCGCTTCACCCCGCCGTCGCAGCCCGGTGGCATGATGTGGGGATGACGACGGAGAGCACGCTCGACGAAGACCGCACTGCCAGCGACTTCGACGACGACTTCGAGCCGCTCGACATCGACGGCGCGCCCGAGCTGCTCGCCGAGCGCTACCTCGACCGCGAGCTCAGCTGGCTCGCGTTCAACCAGCGCGTACTCGAACTCGCCGAGGACCCGAGGCTGCCCGTGCTCGAACGGGCCAACTTCCTCGCCATCTTCGCCTCGAACCTCGACGAGTTCTTCATGGTGCGCGTCGCCGGGCTGAAGCGCCGCATCAACACGGGCCTCGCGGTGCCGACCAACGTGGGTCGCACGCCGCACGAGGTGCTGAGCGACATCTCGCGCAAGGCGCACGAACTGCAGCTGCGGCACGCGCTCGCGTACCAGGAGCTCGTCAAGCCCGCCCTCGCCGACGCGGGCATCCACGTCATCTCGTGGGACGACCTCGACGAGCCCGAGCGCCAGCACCTGCACGAGTTCTTCAGCGCGCAGATCTTCCCGGTACTCATGCCGCTCGCGGTCGATCCGGCACATCCATTCCCCTACATCTCAGGGCTCTCGCTCAACCTCTCGGTCCGGGTGCGCAACAGCCGCACCGGCCGGCAGGAGTTCGCGCGCGTCAAGGTGCCCCAGATGCTGCATCGATTCGTCCGGGTCGACCTCGGCGAGTCGGTCGAGAACGCACGGTACATCGCGCTCGAGGAACTCATCGCGAATCACCTCGGCGACCTCTTCCCCGGCATGGAGATCCTCGACCACCACGTCTTCCGCGTCACGCGCAACGAGGACGTCGAGATCGAGGAGGACGAGACCGAGAACCTCATCAAGGCGCTCGAGAAGGAGCTGCTGCGCCGACGGTTCGGCCCGCCGATCCGACTCGAGATCTCCGACGACATGGACGAGGTGACCCTCGGCCTGCTCGTGCGCGAGCTCGACGTCACCGAGCAAGAGGTGTACCGGCTCCCGTCGCCGCTCGACCTCGGCGGACTGTTCGACCTCGCGCGGATCGATCGGCCCGACCTGCACTACCCCACGCACGTCCCCGCGACCAACGCGCAGCTCATGCCGTCCGAGCCGAACCGGCCGGCCGACGTGTTCTCGGCCGTCTCGCGCAAGGACGTCCTGCTGCACCATCCGTACGAGTCGTTCGCCACCAGCGTGCAGGCCTTCCTCGAGCAGGCCGCGACCGACCCCGACGTGCTCGCCATCAAGCAGACGCTCTACCGCACGTCGGGCGACAGCCCGATCGTCGAGGCGCTCATCGACGCCGCCGAGTCGGGCAAGCAGGTGCTCGCCCTCGTCGAGATCAAGGCCCGCTTCGACGAGGCCGCGAACATCACCTGGGCGCGCAAGCTCGAGAAGGCCGGCGTGCACGTCGTCTACGGACTCGTCGGGCTCAAGACGCACTGCAAGCTCGCGCTCGTGATCCGCCAGGAGAAGGGCGGCCTCCGGCACTACAGCCACATCGGCACGGGCAACTACAACCCGAAGACCAGCCGGATCTACGAGGACCTCGGGCTCCTCACCGCCGACGACCAGGTCGGCAAGGACCTCACGCGGCTGTTCAACGAACTGTCGGGCTACGCGATCGAGAAGAAGTTCAAGCGGCTGCTCGTCGCCCCGCTCCACCTCCGCAAGGGGCTGCTCAAGCTCATCGCGCAGGAGACGCGCAACGCCGAGGCGGGCCGGCCCAGCGGCATCCGGATCAAGGTCAACTCCATGGTCGACGAGGCCATCATCGACGGGCTGTACCGCGCGTCGAACGCCGGCGTGCCCGTCGAGATCTGGGTGCGGGGCATCTGCAGCCTGCGGCCCGGCATCCCGGGTCTCAGCGAGAACATCCGGGTCCGCTCCATCCTCGGGCGCTACCTCGAGCACTCGCGCATCTTCACGTTCCACAACGACGGCGACCCCGTCGTCTACATCGGATCGGCCGACATGATGCACCGCAACCTCGACCGGCGCGTCGAGGCGCTCGTGCGGCTCGTCGATCCCGACCACATCACCGAGATCGGCGCGCTGTTCGACGGCGCGATGAGCGAGCACACGAGTTCCTGGCACCTCGAGGGCGACGGCGTCTGGACCCGGCATTCGACGGATGACTCCGGCCGGCCGCTCGACGACCTGCAAGTGGCGCGCATCCAGCGCACCGCGCACCGCAGCACGCGAACGGCCAAGCGCCGATGAGCCAGGTCGCCACCGCCGTGTATGCGGCCGGTGCGGTGTGCTGGCGTGTCATCGGCGGTCGGATCCATGTCCTCGTGGTGCACCGGACCGTGTACGGCGACGTCACGATCCCGAAGGGCAAGGTCGACCCCGGCGAGACCCTCCCCGAAACGGCGGTGCGCGAGATCGGCGAGGAGACCGGCCTGCGCGTCGCCCTCGGCGTGCCGCTCGGCGTCTCGCGCTACGCGATGCCGAGCGGGCGCGAGAAGATCGTGCACTACTGGGCCGCGCACGTCACCGAGAAGGCGGTGCAGCGCTCGACCTTCCGGCCCAACGCCGAGATCGCGGCGCTCGAATGGATCACCATCAAGCGCGCGCGCAGCTACCTCAGCTACGAGCCCGACCGCGAGATCCTCGACAACTTCGCCGCGCTCGTCGAGCAGGGCGTGACCGACACGTTTGGCGTCATCGTGCTCCGGCACGGCAAGGCGCAGCCGCGCGGGGCGTGGAAGGGGACCGACGCGTCGCGTCCGCTCACCGAGCGCGGGGTGAAGCAGGCAGCCGCGCTCGTGGGCATGCTGCGGGCCTGGGCGCCGCGGAAGCTCGTGTCGAGCCCTGCGGTGCGGTGCGTCACGACCGTGGCACCGCTCGCCGCGGCATCCACCTTGTCGGTCAAGCGCGACGACGGGATCAGCCAGGACGCGTGGGAGGCCGGCAACGACGAGGTGCGGCGGGTGATCGGCAAGCGGGTGCGCGTCGGCAAGACCGCCGTGGTCTGCAGCCACGGGCCCGTGCTCCCCGAGATCATGCGCGAGATCGCGCTCGCGACCGGAACGCCGCTCGGCTCGTACGTCTCAGACGCCGCCGAGCTCGAGGTCGGCGGCTTCAGCGTGGTGCACCTCTCGTCGAGCAATCCCTCGTCGGGGATCATCGCGATCGAGACGCACGAACCGCGGGTTTGACGCACAGCCGACGCGCAGCCCGCCGCCGCCCGCACGTCGTCGCCCGTTCACCTTCCGTTCACCGCCGTGGGGGACGCTCGTCACGCACGCTGATTAGCGTCGCAGGCGGGTCGGCACCGGCCCTCCCCTGCATCCAGAACCCGGAAGGGAATCACGTGAACCTCAAGCGTTTCGGCGCGCCCGCCGTCATCGCCATGACCGCGGCACTCGCGCTCAGCTCCTGCGCAGCGAACGAAGGCGGCTCCGCCGCCGGAGACACCGGCTCGGAGTCGACGCTCTCGGGCAACCTGGTCGGCGCCGGCGCGTCGTCGCAGGACGCAGCCCAGCAGGCGTGGATCGCCGCGTTCCAGACGGCCAACCCCGACGTGACCATCGACTACGACCCGTCGGGCTCGGGTGCGGGCCGCGACACCTTCCTCGAGGGTGCGAGCGACTTCGCCGGCTCCGACCGTGCGTTCAACGACGAGGAGCTGGCCGCGGGCGGCTTCGCCAAGTGCGCTCCCGACACCGGCATCGTCGAGCTCCCCGTCTACATCTCGCCGATCGCGGTCATCTTCAACCTCGAGGGCATCGACACGCTCAACCTCGACCCGGCGACCATCGCGGGCATCTTCGCGGGCCAGATCACGAACTGGAACGACCCGGCCATCGCCGCCACCAACGAGGACGTCGAACTGCCCGACCTGGCCATCACGCCGGTGCACCGCTCCGACGACTCGGGCACGACCGAGAACTTCACCGACTACCTCGTCGCCGCCGCGGGTGACGTGTGGACCTACGAGGCCGACGGCGTGTGGCCGTTCGAGGGCGGCGAGGCCGCCCAGGGCACCTCGGGCGTCGTCGACGCGGTCACCAACGGCACCGGCACCATCGGCTACGCCGACGCGTCGCGCGCCGGCGACCTCGGCACCGTCGCGGTCAAGGTCGGCGACGAGTTCGTCGAGTACTCGCCCGAGGCCGCGGCCGCGGTCGTCGACGCCTCGCCGCTGGCGGAGGGCCGCGACGCGGGCGACCTCGCGATCGAGGTCGACCACGCGACCCAGGAGGCCGGCGTCTACCCGGTGGTGCTCGTCAGCTACCTCATCGGCTGCCAGGAGTACGCCGAGGACGGCAACGTCGAGATCGTGAAGTCGTACTTCTCGTACGTCGCGAGCGCCGAGGGCCAGGACGCCGCAGCCGAGGCCGCCGGCTCCGCCCCGATCTCCGACTCGCTCCGCGAGCAGATCACCGCGGCGATCGACTCGATCAAGTAGTAGGTTCGTGCCCGACCCCGAGCGTTCCGAGCAGGAAGCCGGGGTCGGGCACGGGCATGTCCCCAGCTTCGCAATCGGAGGATCACCCAGATGACCACCGCAGCAGCGCCGATCCGGGCCAAGCAGCGCCCCGGCGACCGCGTCTTCTCCAGGTCGGCGGTCTTCGCCGGCTCGATGATCCTCGTCACGCTCGCCGCCGTCGCGACGTTCCTCATCGTCCAGAGCATCCCCGCGATCTTCGCCTCGCGCGAGGAGGCGTCGCTCCTCGAGGCCGACTTCTGGTCGTACGTCGGGCCGCTCGTCTTCGGGACCATCTGGGCGGCAGCACTCGCACTCCTCTTCGCGGTGCCGATCTCCATCGGCATCGCCCTCTTCATCTCCCACTACGCGCCACGACGGCTCGCATCGGTGCTCGGCTACATCGTCGACCTGCTCGCCGCCGTGCCCTCGGTCGTGTTCGGCCTCTGGGGCATCGGCGTCCTGGCTCCGGCGGTGCAGCCGCTCTACTCGTGGCTCGTCGACAACATGGGCTGGTTCCCGCTCTTCTCGGGCCCGGTCTCGGGCACGGGTCGCACCATCCTCACCGCGGCGATGGTGCTCGCCGTCATGGTGATCCCGATCATCACCGCGATCTGCCGCGAGGTCTTCCTGCAGACGCCGGTGCTGCACGAGGAGGCGGCCCTCGCGCTCGGTGCGACCCGCTGGGAGATGATCCGGATGGCGGTCCTCCCGTTCGGTCGCCCCGGCATCATCTCGGCCGCGGTGCTCGGCCTCGGTCGCGCGCTCGGTGAGACGATGGCCGTCGCCATGGTCCTGTCGGCCACGGGCGCGGTCACCTTCCAGCTGCTCACGTCGGTCAACCCGTCCACCATCGCCGCCAACATCGCCCTCAGCTTCCCCGAGGCCTACGGCCTCAACGTGAACGTCCTGATCGCGACGGGCCTCATCCTCTTCATCGTCACCTTCGCGGTGAACGCGATCGCCCGCTGGATCGTCGCCCGCCGTGCCGAGTTCTCCGGAGCGAACTGATGACCACCACCGTCACCCCGCCCGAGACCCGGTCGCCCGCCGCGACGCCCGTGAGCAACTCGCTCACGGCCGGCAAGCTGCCCAACGGCGCGCCGTGGTTCGTGCTCGGGGCCAGCCTCGCGGTCTCCGCCGGCCTCTTCGGCGTGATCGCCTTCGCGGGTGCCGAGTTCAACTGGGTCGGCACGCTCGTCGTGGCCGCGCTCGTCTACGTCGTCACGATCACGCTGCTGTCGCGCATCGTCGAAGGACCGCGCAAGGCGACCGATCGATTCGTCACGGCACTCGTCACCGGCGCATTCCTCCTCGCGATGATCCCGCTGGTCTCGCTGGCGATCACCGTCCTCACCTTCGGTCTCGCCCGCTTCGACGCCGAGTTCTTCACCTACTCGATGCGCAACATCACCGGCGAGGGCGGCGGCATCGTGCACGCGATCGTCGGCACGCTCCTCATGACGGGCACCGCCGCGCTCATCTCGATCCCGATCGGGCTCATGACCTCGATCTACCTGGTCGAGTACGGGCGCGGTCGACTGGCTCGCGGCATCACCTTCCTCGTCGACGTCATGACCGGCATCCCGTCGATCGTGGCGGGCCTGTTCGCCTACGCGCTGTTCGCGATCTTCTGGGGTCCGGGCACGCGCACGGGCATCGCCGGAGCGGTCGCGCTCGCCGTGCTCATGATCCCCGTCGTGGTCCGGTCGAGCGAGGAGATGCTGCGGCTCGTGCCCAACGAGCTGCGCGAGGCGGCGTACGCACTCGGCGTGCCCAAGTGGCTCACGATCGTCAAGGTCGTGCTGCCGACCTCCATCGCCGGCATCACGACCGGCATCATGCTCTCGATCGCGCGCGTCATCGGCGAGACGGCCCCGCTGCTCATCGCCGCGGGCTTCACGCAGAGCGTGAACTACAACCTCTTCGACGGACGCATGCAGTCGCTGCCGGTGTTCGTCTACACGCAGTACGCCAACCAGGGCAATCCGCCCGAGGCGTACCTCGACCGCGCGTGGGCGGCCGCCCTCACGCTCATCCTCATCGTCATGGCGCTGAACCTCATCGCCCGCCTCGTCGCGCGGTTCTTCGCCCCCAAGTACGGTCGCTGACCTCCAGGCATCCCCAGTTAGGAAACGACGTGTCCAAGCGCATCGAGGTCCGTGACCTCAACGTCTACTACTCCAAGTTCCTCGCGGTCGAGGGGGTCTCCCTCGAGATCGAGCCGCGCAGCGTGACAGCCCTCATCGGCCCGTCGGGCTGCGGCAAGTCCACGTTCCTCCGCACGCTGAACCGCATGCACGAGGTCATCCCGGGCGCTCGGGTCGAGGGCGAGGTCCTCATCGACGGCAACAACCTCTACGACCCCGAGGTCGATCCCGTGCTCGTGCGTCGCCAGGTCGGCATGGTCTTCCAGCGGCCCAACCCGTTCCCCACGATGTCCATCAAGGAGAACGTGCTCGCGGGCGTGAAGCTCAACAACCGCCGGATGTCGAAGTCCGACGCCGACGACCTCGTCGAGTCGTCGCTGCGGGGCGCGAACCTCTGGAATGAGGTCAAGGACCGCCTCGACCGCCCGGGTTCGGGTCTGTCGGGCGGGCAGCAGCAGCGACTCTGCATCGCCCGCGCCATCGCGGTCTCGCCCGAGGTCATCCTCATGGACGAGCCGTGCTCGGCCCTCGACCCGATCTCGACCCTCGCGATCGAGGACCTCATCGAGGAGCTGAAGCAGGAGTACACGATCGTGATCGTGACGCACAACATGCAGCAGGCCTCGCGCGTGTCCGACAAGACGGCGTTCTTCAACATCGCCGGAACCGGCAAGCCGGGCAACCTCATCGAGTACGACGACACGACGACGATCTTCTCGAACCCGTCGGTGAAGGCGACCGAGGACTACGTGTCGGGTCGCTTCGGCTGATCCGGCGCTTCGGATGTCGCGGCCCGGTCCTCGCTCGGGGGCCGGGCCGTTCGCGTCTCAGTCGCGCGGGCTCAGCAGGTAGGCGTTGAGCTCGGCGGTGGCGTGGCGGTCGACCGGCATCGGCGTGCCGTCGACGGCGGCGATGGGCGCGGCCATGCGCACGCTCGACACCAGCCACGCGGCATCCGCCCCGAGCAGCTCGTCGACCGTGATGTCGCGATACTCGGCGTCGACGCCGCGCTCGGCGAGGTGGCCGAAGATGCTGCGCTGCGTCGTGCCGTGGAGGATGCCGGCCGCGGGCGGCGGAGTGACGACCACGTCGCCCATGCGAACGAGCACGCTCGAGGTCGGGCCTTCGAGTACGAATCCATCGGATGAGACGTACACCGCGTCGTCGGCGCCGCGTCGCTTCGCCTCGCGGATCGCGGCCATGTTGGCGGCGTAGCTCAGGGTCTTCGCGCCGAGGAGGAGCCACGGCGCTCGCTCCCCCGCGCCGCGGGCGACGCCGCGATCGAGCGTGATCACGCGGATGCCGTCCTCGCGCGCCGCGCGGAAGTCGGCGCCCGGCGTGACGTTGACCCATCCGGTCGGCTTCGGGCCCGGATCGAGGCCGCGGCTCAGCGCGAGCTTGAGGGCGTACTCGCCCGTCGCCGGCACTCGCTCTGCGGCGCGGGCGATGATGAGGCGCCACTGCTCGAGGTTCGGCTCGGGCAGCTCGCACAGGCGCGCGGAGTTCACGAGGCGGCCGAGGTGCGGCTCGACCTCCTGGACGTGCCCGTCGATGATCGCGAGCGTCTCGAAGACGCCGTCGCCGCGATGCGGGGCGAAGTCGTTCACGGCCAGCGCGCCGGATCCCGGCTCGATCTCGCGGAACGAGGCCTCGAGGAACTCGGCGCTCGCGTCATTGGGCAGCGGATCGACGAGGAATGACACCGTCTCGGGCATGCCCCCGATGGTACGCCGCGGCGTGGTCGCCGGAGGACATGATCATGGCCGGCCGCAGAACGCCTCTCGGCGCGAGGCCGCTCGGAGCGGCGAATTTTGGAGCCCGGGGTTACTGCGACCGGCCACGACAAGTGTAAACGAGGCACCCGGGGCACCTATTCCCGGGCGGTGGATTCCGACCGGATGCCCAGACGCGCTCGTCGGCCGGGCGTGTCGGGCGGATGGCTCAGGGTCAGTCGAGGCTCTCGTGGCGCCAGAGCCGCGCGCAGGCGGCGAGCTCCTCGCCGAGCGAGGAGAGCCGGAGCGCCCGGCGGGTGAGCATGCCGGGTCGATCGGGGTGCGCCGCGTCGGCCGCATCCGCATCGTCGGCGAGGCTCGCGAAGCCCGTCGACGCGACGCGGCAGAACGCGGCCGCGCGCTCGAGGGCGGCGGCGAAGTCGCCCGCGAACACGCCGCGCAGGATGACGTCGGCGAGCTCGCGAACCTCGGCGGGTCCGGCCGGCGTGGGGGCGCCCGCGACGACCTGGTCGATCGTGCGGGATACCTCGGTACCGCGCTGGAAGGCGAGGCTCACGCCCGCGGCATCCTGGCGGATCATGGTGCGCAGCAGGTAGATCCGCCAGAGCGCGCCCGGCAGGCTCTTGGGCGACGCCTGCGACCACAGCTCGGCGATCGCGTCGATGCCGTGCTCGTCGGTGTACGACACCAGTCGCGCCACGATCTCGGGGTCGGGATCTGCGCGCACGCGCGAGAGGACCGCCGCGGCGGTGTCGTGCGCGACGCGGCTCACCTGCGCCGGGTCTTGGGCGCCCAGGAACCCCTCGAACATCGTCGGAGGGAATCGCGTGGGCCGGTGGAAGTCTGCGGTCATCGCGGGCCACGATACCCCGCCGGCCAACGAGCCAAGCCGGATTCCGCGCTCGGCGGACTCCGGAACACGGGTTCAGGCACGACCCAGCGCGATGGTTCCGACGAATCCCACGACGATGCGGAACCACGATCACGTTGTCGAAGCAGTACGGAGAAAGACGCCCGAGCGCCAGTTGGCGCCCATACGCTCGTACGTGACGATTGCGTGGCAGTTCCGGCAACGGACATCGCACTTGGCGATCTCGTCGGCCACCCGCTGCCACGAGTACGCCGCCTTCGCGAGCTTCATGACTTCCGCCGACTTGTCTTCGCCTTGGCGATGGTCGAAGTCGAGCACGCGGATGTCGCCCTCCCCGCAGTCGACGCAAGGATGGCTGAGCAGGTACTCCCCGATCAGCTCGAGGTGCGCAGCCCGCGTCTTCGCCACCTGGGATGCGACCGCCTTGCGATGCTTCTCGAGGTTCTCGGCGTAGTAGCGCCGCGCCCGAGCTGCGTTGCAGGCACGGCACACCGATTGGCGCCCGTCCGGCGATCTCGCGCGCATGTTGAACTCCGATAATGCGAGTACGCGCCGGCAGGTCGAACACGTCTTCACGCGGCCTCCGTTCGATCGAGCCCAACGTACGGCCTGCCGGCGACAATTCCACTCCGCGAGGAGGAGCTGTTTCGGTGGTTCGAACGTCGGGCGCGGCGGCGCAGAAGCGGGCTGCTAGGGTGGTCACGCCCCTATAGCTCAGTTGGTTAGAGCAACGGACTTCAACAGAACAGATGGAGCGCCAGCGCCGAAATGCGTTGGATGACCGCCGCTATATGCTGGGACACCCTGAGAGCCCGAGGTACTCGCCCGTGGGCAGTGACAATCCGAGGGATTGGGCAATCAGCAGGTAACCGCAAGGGAACCTCAGAGACTACACGCGGCGCACCTGACCGGCTCGGCCGAAGGTGAAGATATAGTCCAGACTGCAAGCCGCGCAGCGGTGGCTGGGGAAACTCAGTGCAGCAAGTTAATCCGTGGGTCGAGAGTTCGAGTCTCTCTGGGGGCACCATGAGCCGAACGCGCCGGCGGAAGTTCGGCCGCGTCAGGGCGCGAGGCTCGGCAGCCGGGTGAGGCCGAACGTGTGGCGCAGCGCGCTGCGCGCGGCACGCCATCCGGCCAGGCCGTGCACGCCAGGACCCGGCGGGGTTGACGACGAAGCCAGGTAGATGCCCGAGAGCGGCGTGCGCCACGGGTCGGGTGAGATCACGGGCCGCCGGACGAGCTGCAGCATCGTGGCCGCGCCCGCGGCGATGTCGCCGGCGATGTAGTTGCGGTTGTCGTCCTGCATCTGCATCGCCGACCGCGACGACGACGCGAGGATCAGGTCGCGGAAGCCTGGCGCGAAGCGCTCGACCTGGCGCACGACGGCCTCGGTCGGGTCGACGGTCGAGCCGGCCGGAACGTGCGTGTACGTCCAGAGCGTGTGCTTGCCCTCGGGCGCGCGCGTCGGGTCGACGATCGACGGCTGCGACACGAGCACGTACGGCGACTTCGGATGGCGCCCCCGAGCGACCTCTCGCTCCCCCGCCGCGATCTCAGCCCGCGTGCCGCCGAGGTGCAGCGTGCCGGCTCCGGCGAGCGCCGCATTCGCCCAGGGCGCCGGTCCGGACAGCGCGAAGTCGACCTTGGCCGCGGCGTTGCCGTACCGGAAGCGCTCGAGCGCCCCGCGGTAGCGGTCGGGCAGGCGGCGACCGGCGATGCGCGCCAGCGCGCGTGGGGTCACATCGAGCACGACGGCGCGAGCGGCGGGCAGCGCCGCAAGGTCGTCGATCGCGACATCCGTCACCACCTCGCCGCCGTGCGCGACGAGGTCGTCGATCATCGCGCCGATGATCGCGCCGCTGCCCCCGACCGGGATGGGCCAGCCGCGCGCGTGCGCGTGCATCGTGAGCACCAGGCCGGCGCCCCCCGTCGCGAGGCTCGGCATGGGCCGGATGGTGTGAGCGGCGACGCCCGTGAGCATGGCGGGCGCGAGGTCGTCGCGGAACCGGGCGTTCCAGAGCGGCGAGCCCTGCTCGAGGGCCTTCAGTCCGAAGCGTGCGGCGACGAGCGGATGTCGCGGCACGCGCACGAGGGTCGACCCCGTGAACTCGGTCACCTCGTCGTCGTGCGCGACGAGCGGACGCATCAGCCGCGCGTACGCGCGCCCGTCGCGGCCGAGCTCGTCGACGGTCCGGTCGAGGTCGAGCCAGGCGAGGCCCGCACGACCCCCGTCGAGCGGGTGCCCGAAGGAGAGCTCGGGCACGCGAAGGTCGATGCGGCGCTCGAGGCCGAAGGCCCGGAAGAACGGCGACGCGAGCGCCATCGGGTGCACGGCCGAGCAGACGTCGTGGTGGAAGCCGGGCAGCGTGAGCTCGGCCGTGCGGGATCCGCCGCCCGGCTCGGGTGCCGCCTCGAAGACCTGCACCCGGAGTCCGGCGCGCGCGAGCGTGACCGCCGCCGCGAGCCCGTTGGGCCCCGATCCGACCACGACGGCATCGGGGGTCATCGGCGGGGGCTCCGGCGGGCGCGGTCGGCGATCCGGACGGCCGCCCAGACGATTCCGGCCGCCGCGAGCGCCCCGGCGGCGCGCCGATGCGTGACCGCCCACAGCTGCGGTGACCACCTCACGGCTTCGCGTCCGTAGACGCCGCGCGTGCCCACATCGCCGGGCGTCGGTTCCCACAGGTTGTCGGGGAGCATGTCCCCATCATGCCGCGGGCTCTGCTGCAGGCGTCGGCCGAATCGCGCGAAGAACCGGTCGAGGCCGCCGGGCCAGAATCGTCCGCCGAGCGCCATGATCGACGTCGGCTCAGCGACCCAGGTGCGGAGCCGTGGTCGGCGCACGACCGCGAGCACGGCGCGCGCGCATGCCTCGGGCGTGAACGGGATGGGCAGGGGTCGCGACGCGTGCGGAAGCCCGGCGCGGGCGATCCACCGGTACTGCGGCGTGTCGATGGCGGGGAAGTCGAGCATCGAGAGCCGGACGCGGCTGCGTCGCATGCGCAGCTCCGCCGCGACTGCTTCGCCGAAGCCCCTCGTCGCGGCCTTCGCGCCGGAGTAGGCGGCCATGAGCGGCACCCCGTGATGCGCGACGCCCGAACCGAGCACGACCACGTGGCCGCGGTCGCGCGGCACCATGCGGGCGAGCGCCGCGCGCGCCCCGTTGACGGTGCCGTGGTACGTGACGTCGGTCACGCGTTCGAAGTCGTCGGATGCCACGTCGAGGAATTCGCCCGCGATGCCGACCATCGGGCCGGTCACCCAGAGGTCGATCGGCCCGAGCGCACGCTCGACGGCGTCAGCGGCCGCGTCGACCGCGGCGCCGTCGGCGACGTCGACCCGAACCCCCAGAGCCGGACCACCCGCGGCCCGTTCGAGCTCGTCGGCCACCGACCCGAGCCGGCCCTGGTCGCGCGCGAGCACGGCGACGCGCCATCCGTCGGCGGCGAGCCCACGTGCGACGGCGAGGCCCAGCCCGGCGGTGCCGCCCGCGACCACCGCGACGCGGGCGGTCGGATCGGCGCGCCGCGCGCCACCCGCCCCGGTCACGTCGCGCCGGCTCCGGTCGTCGCGACGGCATGGGGCCGCACCCGCCATCGCCCCTCGGCGAGATGCGACAGCCGCCGGAGGGTTTCGCGGTTCCGGATGCGCATGAGCGGCTCGCGGATGAGCGCGGGCACGTACCGGCCGGGGCCTTCCGCCGGTCGCTCGGTGATGCGGACGAGGCATCCACCACCCGACGCCCGCACCTCGATCACGACGTCGGCCTCGCCGATCGGCCAACCTCGCGCGCGGAAGGCCGCGCGTTCCGGCGGTGCCCACGCGCGGCTGGAGGTCGTGTCGTCGAGCACGAGGGGCCAGGCGCCGACCGAGTGGTGCAGGCGCGAGCCCGCGGCGGGCCAGTCGGGGTCGACCGCGCGCATGCGGCTCGCGCCCACGACCCAGGCGGCGTAGAGCCATCCGTCGGCCAGCACGTCGAACACGGCCTGCGGCGGACAGTCGAACCGCCGGACGTTCTGCGACATCGCGCCTCCCGCGGCGCCGGCCGTGCGTCGACGCGGCGCCTGGACACGATCGTAGGAAGCGATGGCCGCGGCCCGGAGGGGGTTGACGGCCGGACGACGGGGCGTGGGCACCGCCCGGCGGGCCGAGAGGGCTACGGCCTCATCGCCCCGCCACGGCGGCTCCTCCCCAGGTTCCCCTTCCGCATCTCGCGAGCGGTGGACTGAGCGTACGCGCTGGCCTCGGTGCGACCTACACCCTCGAACTGGGGCTGGACGCGGGGGCCGATGGTGCGGAGAAGTCGAGGCACCCTCGCGATCGGTCGACGACGGCCGAACCGGCGGCGAGCTCAGCCGACGAGCCTCCGCAGGCCGGACATGATGGCCACGCGCTCCTCGGAATTCCGCGCCAACGGGGTGACGGTGAGCGTGGTCACGCCGGCGGCGGCGAACGCGGCGATGCGCTCGCCCACCTCGGTCGGCGACCCGATCAGCGAGATCGCCCGGACGAGCTCGTCGGGCACCGCGGCGATCGCCTCGTCCCGCCGTCCGGCGAGGTAGAGCTCCTGGATGCGGCCGGCCTCCTCGGCGTAGCCGTAGCTCGCGATCAGGTCGTTGTAGAAGTTCTTGCCGCGCGCGCCCATGCCCCCGACGTAGAGCGCCAGGTTCGGCTTGACGGCCGCGATCGCGGCGGCCGCGACATCCGCTCGGTCGGTGATCGCGACGGCCGGGCTCGCGAACACGTCGAGCGGGCCGAGATCGGCGGCGCGCCTCGAACGGCCGGCCTCGAGCGACGCGCCCCACACCTCGCCGGCCCGCTCGGGGTGGAAGAACATCGGCAGCCAGCCGTCGGCGATCGCGGCGGTCTGTTCGACCGACTTCGCGCCGAGGGAGGCGATCGTGATCGGGATGCGCTCCCTGACGGGGTGGTTGATCAGCTTCAGCGGCTTGCCGAGGCCGGTGCCCTCGCCCTCGGGCAGCGGGATGCGGTAGTGCCGGCCCTGATGCACGACTGGCTCACGGCGCCACGTCATGCGGCAGATGTCGACGATCTCGCGCGTGCGGCCGAGCGGGGCGTCGTAGGCGAGGCCGTGGAAGCCCTCGATGACCTGCGGGCCCGAGGCCCCGATGCCGAGCTCGAATCGACCGCCCGACACGTAGTCGAGCCCCGCGGCCGTCATCGCCGTGAGGGTCGGCGTGCGCGTGTACAGCTGCAGGATGCCGCTCATCAGCGTCATGCGCGCCGTGCGCGCGGCGAGGAACCCGAGCTGGCTCACCGCGTCGAACGAATACGCCTCGGGCACGGCGACGAGGTCGACCCCCGCGCGCTCGAGCTCCTCGACCTCGTCGGCGACCTCGCGGAAACCTCCGGCGTAGTTCAGGAACATGCCGACGCGCATGCGTCACTCCTCGTCGTCGCGGGTGTTCGGGATGGCGGCGCGCCCGGCGCGGCCACGCTCGACCCTAGTGGACGACGTGCGCAGGGGCGGCGTGATGCGAGGCCGTCCACAACTCCCCGCGAGTCGGAGTGTGCTCGAGTTGGTGCCCACCGACATCCCTCAGGTCTGGGCCGCCATTCGGAAGAGGTGCCATGCTCCGGGGACGCCCTTCAGCCGGTGCGATCCGACCGATTCGAATCGCAGGCCCGATCCGTCGACGAGGACCCGGACGGTGTCGGTGACGAACACCTCGCCGGCGCCTGCGTGCGATGCCACGCGTGCCGCGACGTGCACGGCGATGCCGATGAGATCCGCCCCGTCGACCAGCACCTCTCCGCAGTGCATCCCGGCGCGCAGCCCGAGGCCGATCCCCGCCGCATCCCTCACCGCCTCGCCGGCGAAGCGGAGCCCCGACGAGGGCAGCGGGAAGCACGCGACGAACCCGTCGCCTGCGGTGTTCACCTCGCGTCCGCCGTACCGGGCGAGCGACCTGCGAAGCGACTCGCGATGCGACGAGAGCTGGTTGCGCCACTTCAGGTCGCCCTCCCGGGCGAGTGTCGTGGTCGAGCCGACCACGTCGGTGAACACGATGCTCGCGAGCTCGCGCCGGCCGCCGCTGCGCGTGCCGACGAGGAACTCCTCGATGTCATCCACGGCGTCGTCGGAGGGGATCATGAACGGAACGGACGCTGGGGTTCTGGCAAGCCGTAGGCGTCCGCGGGGCAGCTCGTCCGCCAGCCACTCGAAGGGCTCGCTGGGCGCACCCGGCAGACCGACGTTGTGGATGACCAGCACGGGCACGTCGACGTGCGGGAGGTACGCGCGGATGTCGAGGTCGAGCGCGTCTTCGAACACCCGAACAGCCCCGCTCGGCGGCACTGAGAGACGCTCGTACCTCGCCACCCATTCGATCAGCCGAGGATCACTCGCCCATTCCGGCGCCATCAGTCGCGACGCGACCGTCTGGCCCCAGCCCAGCGTGATGAACTTCCGCATGGCCGCTTCACCCAGGCGAGACGTGAATCCCCATGGGAAGCCTTCGACCGGACGGCCCGCCGCGAGCACCTCATTCGCCACCACGGACTCGACGCGGCCCGGATGGCGGGCAGCAGTCACGAGGCACGTGGCCCCGCCGTCGAACCAGCCGAGCAGGACGGCCCGCGTGCTCTCGGCCGCGTCGAGTACCGCGATGAGGTCGTCGCTGTGCTGCTCGACCGTCACCCGCTCGGTGCTCCGGTCGGACATCCCCGTACCGCGCTTGTCGAAGAGGATCACCCTGCCGAGGTGGGTGAGCCGTTCGACGAACTCGGCGTTCTCGGTGAGTTCTAGGAACACGTCGACGTTCGAGACGAGGGGGAAGGCCAGGACGAGGTCGCGCGGTCCCTCGCCGATCACCTTGTAGGCGATATCGGCGTCACCACTGCGGACGAACTCGGTGGCGGGGATCACGATGCTCCGACGCATCGGCACCGATGGGCGCCGATGCGTGCGCGACTGATTGGAGCCGCCTCGCTCACCCGTCCACGGTAGTACCGTGACGCCCCCGACCTCGGGACCTGCGGCCTAGAGGCCGCCCTCGGTCGCCTCGCCGCGGCCGACGCGACGACGGTGCTCGCGCATGCGGACCACGCGCCTGACTACGAACGCCCCGACGGCGAGCACCGCGGCGACGATGACGACGAGCTGGAACGCGTCGGCCCACGGCTCGACGAGGTGCCAGCTCTCGCCGAGCGCGAAGCCCGCCAGGACGAACGCGGTGTTCCAGATGGCGCTGCCGACGGTCGTCAGGAGGAGGAACAGCGTGAGGCGCATGCGCGTGACGCCGGCCGGCACCGAGATGAGGGACCGGAAGAGCGGAATCATCCGCCCGAAGAACACCGCAGCGCGGCCGTGACGGCGGAACCACGCCTCCGTGCGGTCGACGTCGGCGACGTCGACGAGCGGCATGGCCTTCGCCACCGCGCGCGTGCGCTCGCGGCCGAGCATGGCGCCGACGGCGTACAGCGCGAGCGCGCCGACGACGGAGCCGAGCGTCGTCCAGAAGAGCACCTCCGCGAGCGTGAAGGATCCCTGGCTGGCGGTGAAGCCCGCGAGGGGCAGGATCACCTCGCTCGGCAGTGGCGGGAACAGGTTCTCGAGCGCAATCGCCAGGCCGGCGCCCGGAGCGCCGAGCGTCTCCATGACGTCCACGGCCCACGCGGCGAGGCCGGTGAGGTCGGATTCGGCGGCGGCGGTGGCGGTCGGGATCGCGATCGTCGTCGTCATGCGTTCGACGCTACGGGAACGCGCCTGAGCGGTCGGTGGGACCGGCTCCCGGGTCCGCGCGGGGGAAAACCCCCGGGTCTCGCGCCCACAGCGTGCTCCGAGCCGTGTGCGCGAGGCTGGAGGGCACAGCAGATCGGAGCGTCGCGATGCCCTGGAGCCTCATCCTCGACATCCTGCTCGTGCTCGTCCTCGTCGGCGCGCTCGTGCACGGATGGCGTGCGGGACTCCTGCGCAGCCTCGGCGGGCTGCTCGGGCTCATCGCGGGCGGCATCGCCGCGTATCTCGCCATGCCCTGGGTGGTGTCGTTCATCGCCGCGCCGGAGTGGCGGGCCCCGGTCGCGATCGCCGTCGCCGTGCTCCTGCTCGTGGCGGGCGTCGCCCTCGGCACCTCGATCGGACGCGCATTGCGGCGCGGCGCCGACGCCGTGAAGCTCGGGATCGTCGACCGGATCCTCGGCGCGATCGTGAACACCATGGTGGCGGCGTTCGTCATCGCGCTCGTCGGTGCGGGCGTGTCCACGATGGGCGTGCCGGTCGTGTCGCCCGCGGTCGCGAACTCGTGGGTCGTCCGCGGCATCGAACAGGTCACCCCGCCGCCCGCGCGCACCCTCATGGCCGAGTTGCGCACCGCGGCGGTCGGCGAGGCGATCCCCTGGCTCGTCGGCGTGCTCGACGGGCCGACCGTCGCACCCGACCTGCCGACGGGCGGCGTCGACGATCCCGAACTGTCCGCCGCAGCGGCATCCGTCGTGCGGGTCACCGGCCTGGCCTACGAGTGCGGCGGAAACCTGACGGGCTCGGGCTTCGTGGTGGCCGAGGATCGGGTCGTGACCAACGCGCACGTCGTCGCCGGGGTCGACGAGCCCATCGTCGAGGCGCCCGGACGCGGCCCGGTCGCCGGTCGCGTCGTCGCGTTCGACGCCGAGAAGGACCTCGCGGTGATCGCGGTCGACGGGTTGGGCGTCCAGCCGCTCGGGCTCGCCGACGCGCCTGCGGCCGATGCCGACGTCGCGGTGGCGGGCTATCCGTTCGGCGGCCCGCTCGAGCTTCGGCCCGCCCGCGTCATGGCGACCGGGCCGATCACCATCTCGATCGACGGCGACGACTCGTCGCGCGACGTCGTCACGCTCGCGGCCGACGTCGACCACGGCAACTCGGGCGGGCCCGTGCTCACGGGCGAGGGGCTCGTCGGCGGCGTGGTGTTCGCGAAGTCGCAGACGGTCGACAACGTGGGCTTCGCCGTGCCGGTCGGCACGCTCGAGCCCCTCGCCGACGAGGCGCCCTCGCTCAGCGAGCGCGTCGACTCGGGCAGCTGCGTCGGCTGAGGCTGAGCGTCACTCGGCGGTGAAGCCGGCGAAGCGGATGCCCCAGCTGAGCTCCCACTGCTCGCCCGGATCGAGCCACCGGAGCCCACGGCCCGAGTTGAACGCGTCGGCGGGCGCGGTCATGGGCTCGACCGCGATGGCCTTGCTCTCCCCCGGGTAGGACTCGGTCGTGAACACCTGGACGTAGGCGAACTCGTCGTCGGCCCACACCGACACGGTACGGCCGTCAGGCGCGACGAGCGTGTGCTCCACGGTGCCGTCGACGGCGGCGAGCCCGCCGAACGCGTCGTCGAGCTGCACGTCGCCGACGCGACGCCCCTCGCGGAAGTCCCACTCGGTGTCATCGACCGGCACCTCGCCGGTCGGCAGGAGGCGGTCGTCGACCTCGATGTGGCTCGCGGCGTCGAGACGCAGCACGAGCTCCTCGGTGGGGACGTCGCCGATCTTCAGGAACGGGTGCGTGCCCACCGCGACGGGCGCGGGCTCTCCGCCGAGGTTCTCGAGGAAGTGGGTGACCTTCAATCCGTCGGCGACGAGCTCGTAGCGCACCGCGGTGCGCACGGTGAACGGATACCCCATCTGCGGGTAGATGGTCGCGGCGAGGGTGACCGAGTCGCGGTCCTGCTCGACGGGGGTGTACTCGGCGTATCGGAGGAGCCCGTGGATGGCGTTGGCGCGCGCCGGCTCGGTGATCGCGAGCTGGTACTCGCGGCCGTCGTGGCTCCACTTGCCGTCGCGGATGCGGTTGGGCCACGGCACCAGCACGATGCCCGAGCCCGAGGGCGGCGTCTCGTCCTCGCCGTAGGCGGGAACGAGGTCGATGTCGTTGATCGAGAGCGTGCGGAGTCCGGCGGCGACGGCGGTGATGGCGGCTCGCACGTCTCCGGTGGAGGTGGACGTCTCGAGCACGAACTGGTCGCCCGTGGGGTGCGTCATGGAGACCACCTTAGGGCCGCTCGGGCTCGTGGGCGACGAGCACCTCGAGCCCGGCGTCGCGCAGCTCGCCGACGAGCACGGCCGGCGCCGCGGCATCCGTCACCAGTGCGTCGAACGCGTCGACGGGCCCGATGCGACCGAGGTGCGCCTCGCCGAGCTTGGATGCGTCGGCGACGATCACGGCGCGGGCCGCGCGTCGCAGCATGTGCGCCTTCACGGCCGCCTCGGGCAGGTTCGCGTTGGTCACGCCGAGCTTGGGATCGACGCCGTTGCAGCCGATGAACGCGAAATCGACATGCACGTCGTCGAGGATCGACCCGGCGAGCGGGTGCACGAGCGAGTGCTGCCGGGGCCGCAGCGTGCCACCCGTCACGATCACGGTGAACCGCGGGATCTCGGACTCGAGCTCGAGCGCGATGGAGAGCCCGTTGGTGAGGATGGTGACGTCATCGAGGTCGGCGCGGGCGCGCAGGGCGCGCGCAACCTGCAGGGTGGTCGTGCCGACATCGAGGATGACGCTCTGCCCGCTGCGCACGAGGGATGCGGCATGCTCGCCGATGCGCTGCTTCGGCACGACGGAGGCGGCGAGCGCCTCCTCGAAGCTGGGCTCGCGCTCGGGTCGCGCCTCGGCCGCGGGGGCGGACCCGGCGGGGACCGCGCCACCGTGCACGCGACGCACGAGCCCGGCACGCTCGAGCGCGTCGAGGTCGGCCCGTGCCGTGACGGGCGTCACGCCGAACGATTCGCTGAGCTCGGCGACGCGAACGAACCCGCGCTCGCTCACGAGGTCGGCGGCGAGCGAGCGGCGCCGTGCCGCCGTCAGGTCGGGGTCCATGTCGCTATTGTCGGATGCGCAAACAAACTTTGCAATACGAAACGCACTTGTTTCGCAAACGAAAACGGCGTACCGTGTCCGCGTGCACCAGACCGAAGCCGGCCTCCTCGACCCGCGCATCGCCGTGCGGAAGTCGACGCTCGCCGACGGCCGCGAGCTCATCTACTACGACGACGCCGACAGTGTTCTCCCGGCCGAGCGGGCCATCGACGCGCGCACGCTCGACGCCCGACCCGGCACCGCCGAGATGCGCCAGGACCCGCTGACCGGCGACTGGATCTCGATCGCCGCCGCCCGGCAGAACCGCGTGTTCCTCCCACCGGCCGACGCCGACCCGCTCGCGCCGCAGACCGAGACCAACCCGTCCGAGATCCCGAGCCTGTACGACGTCGCGGTCTTCGAGAACCGCTCGCCGTCGTTCGGCCCAGAGCTGCCCGAATGGGGCGAGGGGGCGGATGCCGCATCCGCCGCCGCCGCGGCGCTGACCGCGGTGCGCGACCTCGGCATCGAGCGCCGGCTCACGTCGCACGGGCGTTGCGAGGTCGTGTGCTTCAGCCCCGAGCACGAGGGTTCGTTCGGCACGCAGACCGTCTCGCGAGCGCGCACCGTGATCGAGGCGTGGGCCCACCGCACCGCAGCGCTGTCGGCGCTCCCCGGCGTGCAGCAGGTCTTCCCGTTCGAGAACCGCGGTCGCGACATCGGGGTGACGCTCCCCCACCCGCACGGCCAGATCTACGCGTACCCCTACGTCACGCCGCGCACCGAGCGGCTGCTCGACGCGATCGATGCGTACGGGCCGTCGCTGCAGGCCGACGTCCTCGAGCGCGAGCGCGCGGGCGAGCGCGTGCTCATCACGGGCGAGCACTGGACCGCGTACGTTCCGTTCGCCGCCCGCTGGCCGATCGAGGTGCACCTCGTGCCGCATCGGCACGTGCCCGACCTGGCGGCGACCGACGAGGCCGAGCGCGCCGAGCTCGCCCGGGTGTACCTGCGCCTGCTGCGCGGCGTCGACCGCCTCTACGACACCCCGACGCCGTACATCGCCGCGTGGCATCAGGCGCCCGTGCACGAGCGGCGCGACGAGGTGCGCCTGACGATGCAGCTGACGAGTCCGCGCCGCGGCGCCGAGCGGCTCAAGTACCTCGCCGGCTCCGAGGCCGCCATGGGCGCGTGGATCGGGGACGTGCCCCCGGAGGCGCAGGCCGCGGCATTGCGCGACGCGATCGAAGGAGTCGAGCTGTGACCGACCACGTGGCATCCGCCGAGCACGGATTCGCCGAGCAGTACGGCCGCCGGCCCGCGGGCGTCTGGTCGGCGCCCGGCCGCGTGAACCTCATCGGCGAGCACACGGACTACAACGACGGCTTTGTGTTCCCCTTCGCGATCGATCGCCGCACGACCGTGGCCCTCGGCGACCGCGACGACCGGCTCGTGCGGGTCGCCTCGACGTTCTCGCCCGAGACGGTCGAGGCGCACCTCGACACGCTGACTCCCGACACCGTGAGCGGATGGGCCGCCTACCCGCTCGGGGTGGTCTGGGCGCTCGCGGAGTTCGGCGCCGACCTCGAGCACGTTCGCGGGGTCGACCTGCACATCGACTCCGACGTGCCGGTGGGCGCCGGCCTCTCGTCGTCGGCCGCCATCGAGTGCGCCGTCGCGCTGGCCCTCGACGAGCACTGGGGCCTCGGGCTCGATCGGCCGACGCTCGCCAAGGTGGGCCGGCTCGCCGAGAACCGGGTGGTCGGCGCCCCGACGGGCATCATGGACCAATCCGCGTCGCTGCTCGGCGAGACCGACTCGGGCGTGTTCCTCGACTGCCGAAGCCTCGACGCCGACGTGATTCCGCTCGGCTTCGCCGAGGCGGGCCTCTCGCTGCTCGTCATCGACACGTGCGTGAGCCATACGCACGCCACCGGCGGGTACGCGGCACGTCGCGCCTCGTGCGAGGCGGGCGCCCGAGTCCTCGGCGTCGAGTCGCTGCGCGAGGTGCGAGTGGACGACCTCGACCGCGCGCGCGAGCTGCTCGACGACGAGACGTTCCGGCGGGTGCGCCACGTCGTGACCGAGGACCAGCGCGTGCTCGACACCGTGCGAACGCTCCGCGAACAGGGCCCCGGCGCGATCGGTGCGCTGCTCGACGCCTCGCACGTGTCGATGCGCGACGACTTCGAGATCTCGGTGCCCGAGCTCGACCTCGCCGTCGAGACCGCGCAGGCGGGCGGCGCCATCGGGGCGCGCATGACGGGCGGCGGATTCGGCGGCGCGGCGATCGCGCTCGTCGGCGACGAGCGCGTGCCCGAGGTGCGACGCCGCATCGAGGCGGCCTTCGCCGAACGCGGCTACCGCGAGCCGGCGATCTTCACGGTGCACGCCGCGCAGGGCGCGCGCCGCGACGCCTGAGCGGCTCAGCCGACCGGGTTCCATTCCTCCGCGAGGATCGCGTACGTGTACCCGTCGATCCAGCCGTGCTCGGCGTGCCAGGAGTCGCGCACGCCGTGCTGCTCGCGCCGCATGCCCGCCTTCTCCATGACGCGCCACGACGCGACGTTGTCGGCGAAGCAGGCTCCGGTGATCCGGCGCAGGCCCACCTCTGCGAACGCGATCTCGAGCAAGCCCGCGAGGATGTGGGTGGCGTAGCCCCGGCCGGCGTGATCGGGCGCGACGAGGTAGCCGATGAGCCCCTCTGCGTCGCGCCAGTCGTCACCGTCGAACTGGCCGATGCCGTCGATCACCTCGAGCGATCCCGTCCCGACGATCTCGCCGTCGAGCTCGGCCACGACCGAATGGTCGCGCGGGTCCTCGACGGCGCTGAGCCATCGCCGGCGGAAGGCGTCGGGCTCGACGGTGGTGTGCAGCAGCCATCGCGTCACCTCCGGTCGGTTCCGCCAGGCCAGGACCCGGTCGAGGTCCTCCCGCGTCGGCGGCCGGAGCACGAGCGGACCCGCCTGGCGCGGCCAAGTCACCTGAGCGTGCGTCATGTGCGCTGCGCGGGCTCGACCGCCGTCGGCGTGCCGCCCGTGATGCGGACGAGGTCGTCGTACGTGGTCGGGAACACCGTCTTCGCGTGCCCTGCGGCGGCCCACACCTCGTCGAACGCGGCGAGCTCGGTGTCGACGAACGTGCGTACCGGTGACGGGTGGCCCACGGGCGCGACGCCGCCGATCACCTGGCCGGTCGCCGCCTTCACGACCTCCTTCGAAGCACGGCCGAGGCGACCCCCGAGCTGCTCGCCGAGCCACTCGGTGTCGACCCGGTGCGCGCCCGAGGTCAGCACGAGGATCGGCTCGTCGTCGAGTGTGAACACGAGCGAGTTCGCGATCTGACCGACCTCCACGCCGAGCGCGTCGGCGGCGAGCTGCGCGGTGGTCACCGCGTCGTCGAACCACACGATCCGAGGCTCGAGGCCGTCGGCGGCGAGCGCGGCGACGACGCGGTCGACCGCGGCGTGCGAGGAGGCGGAGGTCTGCTCGGCAGGCATGCGTCGATCCTACGAGCGGATGCGGCATCCGCTCGCCTCAGTCGACGCGGGCCGTTCACCGGACTGTCGTAGGGTGCGAACGTGAACGCTTCCTCCTCGCCGTCGCCCTCGCACGACCGCCTCGCACGCCGGCTCGGACTACGCGACGCGGTCGCGATCGGCCTGGCCGCGATGATCGGCGCCGGGGTGTTCGCCGTGTGGGCGCCGGCCGCGCAGGCGGCGGGATCCTGGCTGCCGGCGGGGCTCGCGATCGCCGCCCTGGTCGCCTTCGCCAACGCCGGTTCGACGGCGCAGCTCGCAGTGCGCTACCCCGAGGCCGGCGGCGCGTACCGGTACGGCCGCGAGCGGCTCGGCGCGTGGCCCGGGTTCCTCGCCGGCTGGGGGTTCGTCGTCGGCAAGACCGCGAGCTGCGCGGCGATGGCGATGACGGCGGCCGCGTACCTCGTGCCCGCGGCGTGGCAGAAGCCGGTCGCGATCGTCGCGGTGGTCGCGCTCGTCGCCGTGAACGTGCTCGGCGTGACGCGCACGGCTCGCGTCGCGAGCATCATCGTGTCGGCGGTGATCGCAGTGCTCGTCGTGGTGGTGGCGGGCGGGATCGCAGCGATCGCCGACGGCGGGTGGGCGGCCGGCGATCCGGCGGCCGCCGCGTCCGGGGTCCCTCCCGTCGGGCTCGCGGATGACGCCGCATCGCCGATCGCGGGCGCGTACGGCGTGCTGCAGGCCGCCGCCCTCATCTTCTTCGCGTTCGCCGGCTACGCGCGCATCGCGACGCTCGGCGAGGAGGTGCGCGAGCCCACGCGCACGATCCCGCGCGCGATCGGGGTCGCGTTCGGCATCGTGCTCCTCGTGTACGCCGCCGTCGGGGTCGCTGCGCTCGGCGCCCTCGGGGCGAGGGCGCTCGCCGAGTCATCCGCCCCGCTCGTGGACGTCGTGGGCGAGGCCGGATGGCTCTGGGCCGAGCCCGTCGTGCGGATCGCGGCGGGCGTCGCGGCGCTCGGGTCGCTGCTGGCGCTCATCGCGGGCGTCGGCCGCACGAGCCTCGCGATGGCGCGGGATGGCGAGCTCCCGCGCCCGCTCACCTCGGTGCATCACCGGTTCGGCGTGCCGCACGTCGCCGAGCTCACGGTCGGCGTCGCGGTCGTCGTGCTCGTGCTCGTCGCCGACCTGCGCGGGGCGATCGGGTTCTCGTCGTTCGGCGTGCTGCTCTACTACCTCGTGGCGAACTCGTCGGCGCTCACGCAGTCGGCGGCCGAGCGGCTGGTTCCGCGCTGGCTGTCATGGCTCGGGGCGATCGGATGCGCCGTGCTCGTCGTCACCCTGCCGATCGCGTCGATCGTGGCGGGGGTCGCGGTGTTCGCGGCGGGTGCGGCGGTGCGCGCCATCCGCCTCGCCGTCGCCGGCCGTCGCCGCCCCTCATCGATTCAGGAGCACGGAGGAAACTCAGGACCGGATCGGCGGAATCGTCCTGAGCCGCCTCCGTCCTCCTGAAACGGGACCGCGCCGCGGGCCGGAATAGGCTGGCCGCATGAGCGCCGATCCGTCCGCCCGCATCCTCACCATCGCCGGCATCCCAGCGCCCGAGCTCGACCCCAGTGCGTTCGTCGCGCTCGGCGCGGTCGTCGTCGGGCAGGTGCGCCTCGCCGCACGCTCGAGCGTCTGGTACAACGCGGTGCTGCGGGCCGAGGCCGAGACGGTCACGCTCGGCGAGAGGTCGAACCTGCAAGACGGCGTGGTCTGCCACGTCGACGCGGGCTACCCCGTCACGGTCGGCAGCGGCGTCTCGGTCGGGCACCGTGCGGTGCTGCACGGGTGCACGGTCGAGGACGACTGCCTGATCGGCATGGGCGCGACCATCCTCAACGGCGCCGCGATCGGCCGGGGCTCACTCGTCGCGGCCGGCGCCGTGGTGCTCGAGGGCACGGTCGTTCCCCCGGGTTCGCTCGTGGCCGGCGTGCCGGCGAAGGTCCGGCGCGAGCTCACCGCCGACGAGCAGGCCGGAATCCGCCGCAACGCCGAGGCGTACCTCGCGCACGTCGATCGGCACTCCGCGCCCGTCGACTGAGCCGACGAGCACGCGGCGCAGCCGACGCAGGCGTCGGACGACGGCGCGGACCGGCACGCCCCCGACCCACGCGAGGCGACCCGTCAGGCTGCGGTCGTGGGCGCCGAGCATGCGACGCCGTTCGAAGGCCCGGCGCAGCGCGCCGCCCCAGAGGTCGTGGCGGCGCTCGAGCGGCGGCAGCGGCACGATCTCGCGCGCCGAGACGAGCGCCTCGAGCCGGCCGGCCCAGTCATCGGCGTCGGGCTCGTGGAAGTAGTTGTCGGCGAGCCACCCCGGATCGGCGTGTCGGAAACGTCCCGCGACGAGGTCGGTCGTCGAGCCGAACAGCCCGGCGCCCTCGAACACGGTGTTGATCATCGCCGGGGAGACGCCGAAGTCGTCGACGAGCAGCGCCGGCAGGTCGCGGGCGACGGCCTCGAGCGCGGCCGTCGAGCTCACGGTCACGAGCGCGGCAGCGCGATCGAGCTGGTCCGCCATGGGTCCGTCCTCGACGACGAGATTCGCCGGGGCGTCGTGGAGTTCGGCGAGCAGGTCGGCGTAGTCGTGCTCCTCGGCGTGCGTCTGCGCCTCGCCCCTGCGGGCGCGCACCTTCACGACGACGCGGTGCGGTGCCCGGCGGCGGGCGAGCTCGGCGAGTGCGGCGAGCAGCTCGAGCCGGTCGTCGCGCTCGGCGGGCACCTTGGCCTGGGCGGCGAAGACGATGTCGGTCGCGGCGGCGCGGTCGCCCGCCTCGCCGGCGAGGAACGGCAGGGTCGCGAGTCCGAACATGGGGTCGACGCCGAGGTCGTCGGCGTTCGCGCGGAAGTCGCGCACCTCGCGACGGCTGTGCAGCACGATCAGGTCGGTCTGCTCGCGATAGACGACGGCCTTGGGCACGGCGGGGATCGTCAGGCCGGGGAAGCCGCTGAGGATCGCGGGTCGGTTCGGTCGGCGGTTCAGCCGGGGCGCAACGACCCGCACGAACGGACCGCGGAGCGCGAGCAGCACCGCGTGCGGGTCGAACCCGTCGAGCTCGTCGTCGAGGCCGCCGGCGCCGCCGCGCGGCTCGAGCGGGATGGTCAGAACCTCGGCCGGCTCGAATCGGGTGCCCGCGAGCGCATGCCTGAGCTGCCGCGCGCTCGGCTGCACGGGCGAGGCGATCACGACGAGCCGCGCGGTCCATTCGGGGCCCAAGGTCGACGCGAGTGCGGCGCCCCACTTCACGTACGAGTCGGCGTCGGCGACGACGAGCAGGCGCCGCGCCGCGGCATCCGCTCGGGAACTCACGCGAGCACCCGGCGGAGCTTGGCCTTCGGCGCCTCCTCGCCCGGGTACACGCGCTTGACGCCGTCGCCGAGCGCATCGTCGATGATGCGGATGTCGCGCACGAGGTGGTCGAGGCCCTGCGGCTCGAGCGACGCCGAGTGGTCGGATCCCCACATCGTGCGGTCGAGCGTGATGTGCCGCTCGACCGCGACCGCGCCGAGCGCCACGGCGGCGAGCGAGATCTGCAGGCCGCGCTCGTGCCCCGAGTAGCCGACCGGCACGCCCGGAAAACGCTGCTTGAGCGCCGGGATCATGAGCAGGTTGGCCTCCTCGGGCGGCATGGGGTAGCTCGAGGTCGCGTGCAGGATCACGAGCCGCTCGGTGCCCAGCACCGTGACCGCGCGGTCGATCTCGTCCATGGTCGACATGCCGGTCGAGAGGATGACGGGCTTGCCGGTGTCGCGCACCGCCTCGAGCAGCTCGAGGTCGGTCACCGAGGCCGACGCGATCTTGTACGCGACCACCCCGGAGGACTCGAGGTCGGCGACGGCCGGGACGTCCCACGGCGAGGCGAACCAGTCCACGCCGTGCAGCGCGGCGTGATCGGCGATCTCGGCGTACTCGTCGCGGCCGAACTCGACGCGGTGCCGGTACTCGAGGTAGCTCATCGTGCCCCACGGCGTCTCGCGCGGCATGAGCCTCATGTGCTCGGGCGTCGAGATGTCGGGCGTGCGCTTCTGGAACTTCACCGCCTGGGCGCCCGCCTCGGCGGCGACCTCGATGAGGCGCTTGGCGATGCCGAGGTCGCCGTTGTGGTTGAGGCCGATCTCGGCGATGACGTAGACGGGCTCGTACTCGCCGATCGCGGCGTGACCGAGGCGCACGGACATGCGGGGCTCGCTTTCGTTCAGGGTGCGGTGACGGTGCCGGAGGCCGCGGCGGCGATGGCCTCGCGCTGCAGCCGGGTCGGGTGGGCGGGGTCGAGCTCGCCGGGCTCGCGGGTCGCGGCCCTGGCGTCGGTGTCGTCGGCGTCGGCGTCGTCGGATGCCGCGACGCGGCGCTTCGCTGCGCGGGCGGCGAGCACGAGGTCGGCGAGCTCGCGCACCGCGCCGTGCCCGCCGTGCCGCTGCAGCACGTGGCGCGCCCGTTCGAGCGCGTCGGGCGCGGCATCCGGCACCGCGAGGGGCCACCCGACGAGGTCGAGCGCGGGGATGTCGCCGCGGTCGTTGCCGAGGTAGGCGATGCGGTCGAGTCGGATGCCGCGGGCGGCCGCCCACTCGCGCAGCGCCGAGCCCTTGTCGGAGAGGCCCTGCACGCAGTCGACGCCGAGCTTCTCGGCGCGGCGGCTCACGACGGGGTTCGCCTCGGCGCTCAGGATCAGCACGGGGATGCCCGCGTCGCGCAGCCGTGCGACGCCGGCGCCGTCGGCGCGGCTCACCCGCACCGACTCGCGGCCGAGCTCGTCGACCGTCGCGGTGTCGTCGGTGTGCACGCCGTCGAAGTCGGTCACGACCGCGTCGACGTCGATGAACGGATGGCGCGGGTCCGCGATCCACGCGCTGCCGGCGCCCGCGCGCCGCGCCTGCGCGGAGCCGATCGCGGCGGCGAGCCGGCGGTCGATCCGTGGCGCGAGCGCCCGGGCGCGCGCGAGGTCGGCGGAGTCGTCGATCTCGATCGCATGGTCCGGGTGGACCGCCTGGATGCCGATGCGGCCGAAGAACCGATGCTGCGCCTGGAGGAACCCCGCGGTGCGGAACACGTAGAACGCACCGGTCTCGAGGTACTCGGGTTCGCGGTCCTGCCGGCGCGGGCGATGCGACGGATCGTGGTTGACGCCGATGGCGCTCGCGCCGTCCGCGTCATCCGCTCGCTCACGCCAGAGGAAGCCGTGCGTCGGCGTCGCGGCGAACACGATGTCGCGCTCGCCGATCGCGACCCGCTCGACGGCCGCCTCGAGGTCGGCGGGGTCGATGAAGGGCGAGGTCGCCTGCAGGAAGACCGTGATGGCGTCGGGCGCGCCCGGGGCGTCGAATCCGAGCGCCTCGAGCGCGTGCCGCACCGCCGACTCGCTCGACGCCGCCGGCCCCGCGAGCTCGGCGGGCCGGGCCACCACCTCGGCTCCCGCGGCGAGCGCGGCGTCGGCGATCTCCTCGTCGTCGGTCGTGACGACGACGCGGTCGATGCGCTCGGCGGCGAGCGCCGCGTGCGCCGCCCGGGCGACGAGCGGCACGCCGCCGATGCGGGCGACGTTCTTGCCCGGAAGGCCCTGCGAGCCGCCACGCGCGGGAATGATGGCGACCGTCGATCCGGCGCGCTCCCTGCTCATGCCGCGAAGCTATGCGCGCCATCCGTCCACGGGGTGCACGCCGGGTGAACGCCCGTCGACCGTCGGTGAAGTTCCGGTACGCACTGTGGGATCGGCAGAGAACTGCCGATCCAGCCACCCCATGTCGTCAATCAGGCGCTGAGGCGAGTGATTCGGTGAATTTCTGCCGGATTATCGACCCAGGCCGATACACTCTCGATGCAAACCCGACGTTCGGCAGGATCCTGCCGAATCGTTTGAGAGGAGGTGTCGGCGGTGGCCGTCCCCATCGACATCGGTCGGGCCATCCGCGCGGCCCGGCAGGCGCACGGGCTGACGCAGGAGCAGCTCGCCGAGCTGGCAGGCACGTCGACCCGCACCGTGCGTGAGATCGAGAAGGGCAGCGGAGGCACGAGCCTCGACACCGTCGTCGCCGTCGCGGCCGCGGTGGGACTCGAGATCGGGATCGTCTCGTGACGGTCGACCTCGAGGACCTCAGGCATATCCGCCGCGCTGATGTCCGGAAGCGCGGTCGGCTGACCGCTCGCCTCGAGCGCCGCGACGACGGGGCGATCGAGTTCCGCTACCTCGACGACTACCTGGCTCGGGCGGACGCCGAGCCCGTGGCGTTCACGCTTCCGCTGACCGACGCCCCGCTCGTGACCCCGTCGGGATCGCTGCCCGCGTTCTTCGCCGGCCTCCTCCCCGAGGGCCACCGGCTCACCGTGCTGCGTCGCGCGGTCAAGACGAGCGCGAGCGACGAGCTGAGCCTGCTTCTCGCAGTGGGCGAGGACGTGCCGGGCGATGTGCAGGTGGTCCCCGAGGGCCAGGCCCCCGCAGACCGAGAGACGCTGATCGGCGCGAACTCGCCGGAGGCGCTCGACTTCGAGTCGCTCATCGACGCGGTCGACCGCCACGCGATCCCCGGTGTGCAACGCAAGGCCAGCGCCTCCATGATCAGCACGCCGCTCGCCACGCGTTCCGGGCGATACATCCTGAAGCTGAGTCCCGACGAGTACCCGGACTTGGTCGAGAACGAGGCCGCCCACCTTCTCGCCGCGGCGCGGATGAAGGTCCCGGTCTCGCGCGCCGCCGTGGTGACCGACCGCACCGGGACGACCGGGCTGCTGGTGCAGCGGTTCGATCGCGTCGCGTCCGACGGCGGATTCCTCCGCCTCGCCCTCGAGGACGCGACACAAGTGCTCGGGCAGCCGCCCGCTGCGAAGTATGCGCTCGACGCCGAGCGGGTGATTCGGGCACTCGCCGAGGTCTGCCGCGCGCCCGCCGTCGCGACGCGCAACCTGTACCTGCAGTTCCTGTTCGCCTGGCTGACGGGCAACGGCGACCTCCATGCCAAGAACGTCGCGGTGCTGCGATCGGATGTCGCGACCCGCGCCTGGGCGATCGCGCCCGTCTACGACATCCCGTGCACGCTCGTCTATGGCGACGACTCGATGGCGCTGCCGATCGCCGGCCGCACGAGGAAGCTGCGCCTGCGGCACTGGCGCGAGCTCGCTGCGGCGGTCGGGCTGCCCGAGCGCGCAGCCGCCTCGGCGGAACGCGTGGCCGTGGCTGCGGCCTCCACCGTCGACCTCGCATCACTCCCGTTCAGCGGGTCGCCACTCAACCGTGCCGAGCGCGAGCTCAGGTTCCGACGAGCGGAACTCGAGGGCTGAGTGGCCACGACGGCGGCGGACCGCATCGCCGTCGACGACCAGCACGCCGATCACCACCCGTACTCGCGCCGACGGCGCAGCATCGCGATGAGCATGGCGGGCACCATGAGCACGTGGCCCGCGGTCATGAAGGCCATCGGAGAAATCAGTCCCGCCCAGGTGAACGGCAGGAAGACCAGGAACGACAGGTACATCGCCGCGGACATCTCCGCGATCGCAGGCAGACCGTGGCCGCGGATCCGCATCCACAGCGCCATGCCGATCGACATGTTCGTGGCCATCACGAGCGCCTGAGCGGTGAGGTCGGCGTGCAGTCCGGGCCACAGCCACGACCAGAGAGGCCCGAGCAGGACCATCCCCAGCACCATGGCGATGACCATCTCGAGCGCGTGCAGTGCGAATCGGGCCAACGACGGTCGGTGCCCGGTCGCCGCTTCGTGGTTCATGTCGACTCCTCGGAGGATCACGGTCAGGAACGCAGGAATCCTCCGTCGAGCGCACGAGCGGCGTCAGGTGCCGAACGTCATGGTGTGGGTCACGTTGAGGGCATGACCCGTTGTCGGGCCGATCCGGCGGTGCGGCGGCGCCGCGCCCCGTCAGACGATGCCGAGGTCCCGGGCTCGGATCGCCGCCTGCGTGCGGTCTCGCACCTGGAGCTTCGAGATCACGCTCGTCACGAGGTTCTTGACCGTGCCCTCGGCCAAGAACAGCGCGCCCGCGATCTCGCGGTTGCTGCGCCCGTCGGCGAGCAGGCGCACGACCTCCACCTCCCGGTCTGACAGCGGATGGTCCGGCGGCGGCGCCTCCTGCGGCATGCCGGCCACCCGCGCGATGACCTTCGCCGCCACCGACGGCTGCAGCACTGACTCCCCGCGGGCCGCCGCCTCCAGCGCGTCGACGAGGCGCGCCGAGGTGACGTCCTTCAGCAGGTACCCGACGGCGCCCGCCCGGAGCGCCGCGAAGACGTCCTCGTCGTCGTCGAACGTCGTCAGTGCGAGGACCCGCACGTCGGGTTGCTCGGCGCGGAGCCGTGCGGTCGCCGCGATGCCGTCGAGCACGGGCATCCGCAGGTCCATGAGCACGACGTCGGGGCGCAGCTCGCCGCTGCGCCGAACCGCCTCGTCGCCGTTCCCCGCCTCGCCCACGACCTCGATACCGGACTGCACCTCGAGCAGCGTCCGGAGCGCCTCGCGGAAGAGCGCCTGGTCGTCGGCGAGGAGCACGCGGATCGTCACGCCGGCACCTCCACGGCGAGGGTGGACCCGGTCGCGCCGTCGGAGTCCAGCGTCAGCCGACCGCCGAGGTTCGCCATCCGCTCGCGCAGTCCGGTGAGGCCGAACCCGTCGCCCGGCGTCTCGGGAACGCCGCGGCCGTCGTCGTGCACCTCGAGCCGGATGCGGTCCTCGGCGCGGAAGTCGAGGACGACGCTGGTGCGGCTCGCGTGCGCGTGCTTCCGGACGTTCGTGAGGCCCTCCTGAGCCGCACGGAAGAGCGACTCGTCGACCTCCGCCCGGACCGGGCGGACTTCGCCGCGGATCTCGAGCTCCGCGGGCGCGCCGGCCGCGGTCGCCTCCGAGACGAGCGTGCGCAGGGCGTCCTCGAGCCTCGGCCGCTCGTCCCGCAACGCCGCCACCGACCGCCGCACCTCGGCGAGCGCCTGCCCCGACTGCTCCTGCGCGGCGGCGAGCATCGCGTCGATCCGCTCCCGTTCCGCCGTGCCGAGGACGGCGCGAGCCGCCTCGAGCTGCATCTGCACCACGGTCAGGTGGTGTCCGACGCCGTCATGGATGTCGCGAGCCAACCGGTTGCGCTCGCGGATCGCGGCGAGCTGCTCGGCTTGGGCGGTATAGCCGCGCAGTTGCTCGTTCGCGTCGGCGAGCGCGGCCCGCGCGGTCTGCTCGCGCACGAGCAGCTCGGTCACGATGAGCGTGAACACCGTGACCGCGAGCGTGCCGAGGCCTTCGCGGATGCCGTCCTGCCAGTCCATGCCGAGATGGACCAACGGGATGACGGCGGCGACGACCGCCGCCGCGGGCAGCGGCAGGAGCAGCACGCTCTGCACCACCAGCACGACGAGGAGGAGGCTCGCTCCGACGGCCGCGCCCGAGAGGGAGTAGATCCAGAAGCCGAGGGCCAGTTGCACCAGGGCGAATGCCGCCCGCCACCAGATCGATCGCGCCCGCACGAACGGGAAGCCGAAGATCGCGAGCAGCACGAACGCCAGGCCCACGAGCAGGGTCGGCACCGGCTGCTGCTCGAAGCTCGACGACCCGAGCGGCAACGTCGCGTACGCGATGACGGTGAGGATTGCCAGCGCCCACTGCACCGTTCAACTGTGGTCGACACGGACTCGCGGGGTCAACCGCGCGGTGGTCGCGACGAGACGGCCGAGGGCCGCGTCAGCGCCCGTGCAGCTTGAACTCCGCGGCCTTCACGACGTTCGCGAGCAGCATGGCCCGCGTCATCGGGCCGACACCGCCGGGGTTCGGCGAGAGGTGGCCCGCGACCTCGGCGACCGCCGGGTCGACGTCACCCGTGAGCTTGCCCTTGCCCGTCTCCTCGTCGGCGACGCGCGTGATGCCCACGTCGAGCACCGCGGCGCCCGGCTTGATCCACTCGGGCTTCACCATGTGCGGCACGCCGACGGCCGCGACGACGATGTCGGCACGACGGACCTCGGCGGCGAGGTCCTCGGTACGCGAGTGCGTGAGCGTGACCGTGGCATCCAGCCCCTTGCGGGTGAAGAGCAACCCGAGGGGGCGGCCGACCGTGAGGCCTCGACCGATCACGGTGACATGCTGCCCGCGGATGGGCACGTCGTACCGGCGCAGCATCTCGACGATGCCCGCCGGCGTGCACGGGAGCGGCGAGTGCAGCTCGCCCTCGATGCCGAGCACGAGCCGGCCGAGGTTCGTCGGGTGCAGGCCGTCGGCGTCCTTGTCGGGGTCGATGAGCTCGAGCATGGCGTTCTCGTCGTGCCCCGCTGGCAGCGGCAGCTGCACGATGTAGCCGGTCACCTCGCGGGCCGAGTTGAGGTCGCGGATCGCCGCGCGCACGTCGGCGGTCGAGGCCGACCGGGGCAGGTCGACGCGGATCGACTCGATGCCGACCTCGGCGCAGTCGCGGTGCTTGCCGGCGACGTACGACCGCGACGCCGGGTCGTCGCCGACGAGCAGCGTGCCGAGGCCGGGCACGACGCCGTGGGCGCGCAGCTCGGTGATGCGCGTCGTGAGCTCGGACTTGACGGCCGACGCCGTCGCGACGCCGTCGAGGGTGATCGCGGTCATTCTGGGTACCTCTTCCGAGCTGGTCGGCGGAACGGAACGAAGGAGATCTCGGCCGACACGCCGATGAGCGGATGCCGCGACCGGCGGTGTCGCCGGCGACCTCCTCCGACGTGTCTGGCCCGGCTCGGGGGCGAGCGAGCGCTCACCCCCGAGCCGCGAGCGACTACTGCTGGAGGCCGGGGTAGAGCGGGAAGGCCGCGGTCAGCGCCTCGACGCGCGAGCGCAGCGCCGCGACATCCGGGTTCGCCTGCAGCGCGAGCGCGATGATGTCGGCCACCTCGGCGAACTCGGCGTCGCCGAACCCGCGGGTCGCCAGCGCCGGCGTGCCGATGCGCAGACCCGACGTGACCATCGGCGGACGCGGGTCGAACGGCACCGCGTTGCGGTTCACCGTGATGCCGACCTCGTGCAGGCGGTCCTCGGCCTGCTGGCCGTCGAGCTCGGACGTGCGGAGGTCGGCGAGCACGAGGTGCACGTCGGTGCCCCCCGTGAGCACGTCGACGCCGGCCGCGCGCGAGTCGTCGGCGACGAGGCGCTCGGCGAGGATCTTCGCACCGCGCACCGTGCGCTCCTGGCGGTCCTTGAACTCGGCCGACGCCGCGATCTTGAACGCCGTCGCCTTCGCGGCGATGACGTGCATGAGCGGTCCGCCCTGCTGGCCGGGGAACACGTTCGAGTTCAGCTTCTTCGCGAGCTCCATGTCGCGCGAGAGGATGAAGCCCGAGCGCGGACCGCCGATCGTCTTGTGCACCGTCGAGCTGACGACATCCGCGTGGGGCACCGGGTTGGGGTGCAGCCCCGCGGCGACGAGGCCCGCGAAGTGCGCCATGTCGACCCACAGCTTGGCGCCCACCTCGTCGGCGATCTCGCGGAACGCGGCGAAGTCGAGCTGGCGCGGGTAGGCCGACCAGCCGGCGATGATGACCTGCGGCTTGTGCTCGCGGGCCTTGTCGCGCACGACGTCCATGTCGACGACGAACGACTCGGGGTCGACGCCGTACGCGACCGCGTGGTAGAGCTTGCCCGAGAAGTTCAGCTTCATTCCGTGCGTGAGGTGGCCGCCGTGCGCGAGCTCGAGGCCGAGGATGGTGTCGCCCGGCGTGGCGATGGCGCTCAGCACCGCGGCGTTGGCGGTCGCGCCCGAGTGCGGCTGCACGTTGGCGTACTCGGCGCCGAACAGCGACTTCGCGCGCTGGATCGCGAGGTTCTCGGCGACGTCGACGAACTCGCAGCCGCCGTAGTAGCGGCGACCCGGGTAGCCCTCGGCGTACTTGTTGGTGAGCACCGAGCCCTGCGACTGCAGCACCGAGACGGGCACGAAGTTCTCGCTCGCGATCATCTCGAGCGTGGTGCGCTGGCGGTTCAGCTCCTGCTCGAGGACCTCGGCGATCTCGGGGTCGACCTCGGCGAGAGGCTGGTTGAAGACGGATGCGGCGCCCGCGACGGCGTCGGCGGGGGCGTCGGTGGTGAGGGACTCGGCCAAGACTGGCTCCTTCGAAGATGACATGCGGACCTGCGGTTCAGCGCCTCGTGCGACTCGCGCCACGAGGCCTCGCGTACCGGCCCAGGCGTGCGGTCGGTCCGTTGCCAGTCGCTCCCCGATGGTCACCCATCTCAACGCCAGTCGCGACCCGGCAAGCATAGCAACGGATGTCGCTGGCGGCCGCCCCCGTGACGCGCGGCCGCCTTCGCGCACGCGCGGTTTCAGGAACACGGAGGCTCATCAGGAGCGATCGGCAGATTCGGTCCTGATGAGCCTCCGTGTTCCTGAAACGAGGAATCGGTCTTCCCGTTCGGACTCGGCCTCCACAACGCGATCGCCGCGCAGGCGGTTCCCGGATGTCGCGACCGCCGGCGAGCATTCATCGGCGGCACGGCACCATCCGCATGTGGACCTCGTCGACTGGCTCAGCAGCAATGGCGGTATCGCGCACGTCGACGATCTCGTCCGCGCCGGCTTCACGCGTCACCGGATCCGCAACGCCGTTGCGGCCTCCCTGGTGCGACGAATCCGTCGTTCGTGGGTGTGCACATCGGCTGCGCCGCCGCTGCTGAAGAGAGCCGCGTCGGTCAGCGGCCGTCTCGCGTGTGTGACGGCCGCGAAGCATCACGGGCTGTGGACGCTCGACGATGACGACGACGAGCAGGTGCCGGATAGGACCCACCTCTCGGTGGCGCCGAACGCGTCGCGATTCGACGCCGGCGACGCCACTGTCCACTGGAACGCCGGGCTGGTCGAGACCAGTCGCCACGAGCTGGTCGAGCCGGTCTTGAACGCGCTCGTGCAGATCGCGGATTGCCGACCGTTCGATCACGCCGTCGCCACCTGGGAGTCGGCGATCAGAAAGGGTGCGATCCAGCGCGACTTCCTGGGCCGCCTCCCGCTCCGGACGGAGGCGTCTCGCCGAGTCCTCCTCGCGAGTTCCGAGCTGTCCGACTCGGGCATCGAGTCGCTGCCGCTCGCGCGTCTCAGACGGATCGGCATCGAACCGCGGCAGCAGGCCCGGCTCCTCGGTCACCGCGTCGACGGCCTCATCGGCGACCGACTCGTGTACCAGGTCGACGGGTACGAGTTCCACCGCTCGAGTGAACAGCGCAACACCGACATCGCGCATGACCGGGCGCTGACGCTCGCCGGATTCACAGTGTTCCGGTTCGACTACACGGACGTCATCTTCGGGTGGGCGGCGATCGAGCAACAGATCCGGGAGGCGCTCGCGATCGGGCTGCATCGGGCCGCCTGAACAGGGATCTGCGTGCGGCGGAGTGGCACGGGCGAACGATTTCAGGAAGACGGAAGCTGCTCAGGAACCTCGGCGCGGATCCTTCCTGAGCAGCTTCCGTCTTCCTGAAACCGTTCGGAGCGGCTGCAGCGGGCGGGATAACGTGGGCGCGTGAGCGCGCTGCCCGTGACCGTGATCCACTCCGCCCGCCTGGTGTCCGGCGGCGACACGGCGCTCGACGCGTGGGTGCGGTTCGAGGGCGACCGCGTGGCCGCTCGAGGCGTCGGCGACGCGTGGCGCGACGGGATCCCCGCCGGTGCCGAGGTGACGGATGCCGCGGGCCGCTGGCTCACGCCCGGCTTCGTCGACCTGCACTGCCACGGCGGCGGCGGCGCGTCGGCCGACGACGGCGAGGACGCCATCGCGACCGTGCTCGCCACGCACCGCGCGCACGGCACGACGCGCACGGTCCTCTCGCTCGTGACCGCGACGATCGCCGAGCTCGAACAGAGGCTGGGCGAGATCGCCCGCGTCGCGGCATCCGACCCGCTCGTGCTCGGCTCCCACCTCGAGGGGCCGTTCCTCGACCACGACTTCCGCGGCGCGCACGACCCTGCGCAGCTGCGCTCGCCTGACGCCGAGACCGTCGACCGGCTGTTGACGGCGTCGGATGGCACGCTCCGCCAGATCACGATCGCCCCCGAGCACGACGGGGCCGACGACGCCGTCGCGCGCTTCACCGAGGCGCGCGTCGCGGTCGCCCTCGGACACACGGGCGCCGACTTCGACACGGCGCTGCGGGCGTTCGAATCGGGGGCGTCGATCCTCACGCATGCGTTCAACGGCATGCGCGGCATCCATCACCGCGCGCCCGGGCCGGTCGTCGCGGCGATGCGCGCCGACCACGTCACGCTCGAGGTCATCGGCGACGGCGTCCACGTGCACCCCGACGTCGTGCGGCTCGCGTTCGCCGGTGCGCCCGGCCGGGTCGCGCTCGTGACCGACGCCATGGCGGCCACCGGCGCGGCCGACGGACGCTACGGGCTCGGGTCGCTCGACGTCGACGTGCGCGACGGCGTCGCTCGCCTCGTCGAGGGCGGCGCGATCGCCGGGTCCACGCTGACGCAGGATGTCGCGCTGCACCGCGCGGTCGTCGAGTCCGGCCTCACGATCGAGGAGGCCGTCGCCTCCGCGACCTCGACTCCCGCCGCCGCCATCGGCCGTGCGCACGATCTCGGCCGGCTCGAACCCGGGTTCGCGGCCGACGCCGTGCTGCTCGACGACGACCTGGCGGTCGAGGGCGTCTGGGGCGCCGGCCGGCGCCTCGCCTGAGCGGCTCGACCTAGACCGGGCGCGACACGACGCGACCCGAGCGTCACGCGTGGGGCGGGACCGCGGCGTGCTCCCCATCGCCCTCGGCCCCGACCCGCGTGCGGTCCGCATCCCCCGATCGGACCTCCGCGTCCACCCCCGGACGTCGGTTGCAGGACCATCGTGCCGTGCGGAACCCGTGGATTGGCTGTGACTCCGTCGAGCGACGGAAACGGGTACGAGCTACGCGCTCGACGTGCGCACCGAGCCGGTGGCTGCGGCGACGCGCACCCGCGACATCCGGAGCGTCGAGGACGCCACGATCACGGCCGCGAGCACGGCCAGCACGACGAAGGCGAGCGGGATGGATCCCACGCCGAACGAGCCGAAGAGCAGCCCGCCGATGAGCGCACCGCCGCCGATGCCGATGTTGAACCCCGTCGTGTAGAGCGCGCTCGCGGCGTCGCGTCGCTCGGGCGCGGCGGCCTGCAGGAGGCGGGTCTGGAGCAGGGGCGGCACCGCACCGAACGCGAAGCCCCACACGAGGTACGCGAAGACGGCCGGCCACAGCGCGGGCACCGATGTCAGCACGACGAGGGATGCCGCGATCACCGCCAGGGCGAGGACGAGCGTGCGGATGCCGTTCCGAGCGAACCGCGTGCCCGCCACCGCGAGGCCGGCCGCGCCCGCGATCCCGGAGGCGAACAGCAGCGGCGCGACGGCCGACGCCGGCGCCCCGACCACGTCGGTGAGGATCGGCGCGATGTAGGTGAGCGCCGCGTACTGCCCGGTCATCACGATCGCGGTCACCACGCACACGACGAGCACGGCGGTCGTGCCGGCGGGGCGAGCGGATGCCGCGTGCGCGCGAGCGGCGGACGAGGCGGCCGGCTCGTCCGGCACCACGGCACCCTCGCGCACCGTCGAGGTCGCGCCATCCGCCGGCAGCACGGCCCGCATCAGGAGCGCCCCGGCGAACGTCAGCCCCGCGACCACCGCGAATGCGGGGCGCCAGCCGAGCGCCTGGCCGAGCGCGGTCGCGAGCGGCACGCCCGCGATGAGGGCGATCGTGCCGCCGCCCAGCACGATCGAGATGGCCCGGCCGAGCTGGCCCTCGGCCACGACGCGAGCGGGGTAGGCGCCGACGAGCGCCCAGAACACGCCGTGCGCGATGCCGCCGACGACGCGCACGCCGATGAGCATCCAGTACTCGGGCACGACGGCACTCAGCAGGGTGGATGCCGCGAGCAGGACGAGCACCGCGGTGAGCAGGGTGCGCCGCGACATCCGCCGGGTGATCGCGGTGAGCGGCGTCGAGGTCACGACGACCGTGAACGCGAAGACCGAGACGAGCAGGCCCACGAGCGGCTCGCCGACCCCGAGGTCGGCGCTCATCTCGGGAAGCAGGCCGGTCGGCAGCATCTCGATCGTGATGGAGAGGAAGACGGCGGAGGCGAGGACGAGGAGCACACGCCACGGCAGGGCGGTGCCCTGGGCCTTCGCGGGGTCGGAGGTGGTGGTGCGCGCGCCGGCGCGCGCGAGTTCGGAGGTCGACATGGAGTCCATCCCGACGGCGTTCCCCGCTCGCGGCCGTGCCGGCGGCGGGTCGACTACGCGCTCACGTGCGCGCCCGGGGCCGACGGTGACCGCACGACCGTGACCAGTCTATCCGGTGTCGGCTGAGTGTCCGCCGGAGGGCCGGTACGCTGTGCGGATGACCACGGACGCCGAGCCGCACAGCCCGCACCTGAATCACTGGGTCGTCACGCTGAGCTGCACCGACGGACCGGGCATCGTGCACGCGGTGAGCGGCGCCATCGTCGCGGCGCGCGGCAACATCACCGAGAGCCAGCAGTTCGCGAGCCTCGACACCGGGCGGTTCTTCATGCGCGTGCAGGTGGAGTCCCCCGCCGGCCGCGACGAGTTCGAGGCCGAGCTGGCCCCGGTCATCGAGCGCTGGGGCATGGACCTGCACCTCGACGAGGTCGGCCGTCCGCTCCGCACGCTCGTGCTCGCCTCGACCGCCGGGCATTGCGTCAACGACCTGCTCTTCCGCCAGCGGGCGGGCCAGCTCGCGGTCGACATCCCGCTCGTGCTCTCGAACCACGGCACGCTGCGCGACCTCGTCGACTTCTACGGCGTGCCCTTCGAGTCCGAACCGGTGACCTCGGCCGAGACGAAGGCCGCGTTCGAGCGCCGGATCCTCGAGGTGGTCGACGAGCACGACATCGAACTGGTGGTGCTCGCGCGGTACATGCAGATCCTCTCCCCCGAGCTGTGCGACGTGCTCGCCGGACGGTGCATCAACATCCACCACTCCTTCCTGCCGGGATTCAAGGGCGCGAACCCCTACCGGCAGGCGCACGCGCGCGGCGTGAAGCTCATCGGCGCGACCGCGCACTTCGTGACGAGCGACCTCGACGAGGGCCCGATCATCGAGCAGAACGTCGTGCGCGTCGACCACTCGCGCTCGGTCGGCGAGCTCGTCGCCATCGGCCAGGACGAGGAGAGCCGGACCCTCTCGCAGGCGGTGAAGTGGTTCGCGGAACGCCGCGTGCTGCTCGACGGGCAGCGCACCGTCATCTTCCGGTGACGCGCATCACCCTGCGCTGAGCCGGCTCAGGCGCCGAGTTCGCGCCGCCCGTTGATGATCCCGCTCACGGCGGCCACGACGGCGAACACGACGGCGATCACGGGCTGGCCCATGAGCCACCACGCGATGGCCGCGGCCGAGAACACCGCGATCTCGACGAGCGCCTTGGCGAACGTGTCGACGTGGAAGACCGCCTTGGGCGAGCGGAAGAGCCCCCACAGCAGGATCGCGAGCGCCGGCAGGCCGATGCCGAGCAGGATTCCGGGCCACGGCAGCTCGAACTCGGTGAACCCGAAGATGCCGAGCGTCACGATCGCGAAGATCTCGAGCAGGAATCGCAGCAGGTCGTTGAACCCGACCTTCGGCTCGGGGGCGGGGGTGGCGTCGTTCACGGACGTCCAGCCTACCCGCGCCCCGATGGCCGAATGCCGAGCGGATGCCGCGACCTCGCGCTACGCGACGGGCGTCGCCTCCCGGTCGGCCGGCTCGGCCTGCTTCGCTGCGGGCTCGCGCAGCGCGTCGTCGGCGTGCGCCGCCTCGTCGTCGGACTCGGCTCCGCCTGCGGTCCGGAAGTGCCCGACGAGCGCGAGCAGGATGCCGCCGAGCGTCCATGCGGCGAGCACGAGCCACGGGAACATCGTGTCGGCATCCGGGAAGTAGGACAGGTCGCGAAGCAGGGTTCCCGCGGCCCCGGGCGGGAACCACTGGCCGACCGCACCCCACGGCACGGGCAGGAATTCGACCGGGATCGCCGCCGCGGAGATCGGGTTGGCCACCAGCATGAACGTGATCACGCCGACGGCGATGCCCGCTCGACCCATCAGCGCCACGAAGCCGATGATGGGTGCGGCGATCGCCGCCAGGGCGAGCGCGATCGCGGCGCTGTTCAGCCAGAAGTCGCCCTGCAACGCACCGAACCAGCCCTGCAGGATGCCGGTGAGCACGAGTCCGGCGGCAGCGGCGTACACGAGCACCGCCACGATGCGCCGGATGGCGCCGATGATGGTGAGCGAGATGGCGATGCCGCCGAGCATGCCGCCCAGCACGATCGGGAACATGGCGGCGGTCAGGCCCGTGCCGCGCGGGTCGGTGTCGGCGAGCGGCACCACGTCGGTGACGGTCACGGTGACGGACGGCAGCTCGGGCACGCTCGGGGCCGCCGGCGGAGTGGCGGGCGGCTGGCCGGCCGCCTGGGCGAGTGCCGCCTGGACGGCAGTGCGGACCGCCTCCTCGAGGACCGACTGCAGCTGCGTCGGGAGCTGCTCGCGCATCTGGTCGGCGATGCCCTGCTGGAGCTCGGCCGCCATGCCGCGCAGCATCTGGGCGACGGCGGGGCTCGCGGCCGAGGCGACCAGCACCTCGGGCGCATCGGTCGGCCCGTCGCCGAAAATGATCGCGCCGTAGACCTCGCGCTGCTCGATCGCCGCCACCGCGGCGTCGCGATCGTCGACGCGCTCGAGGGCGACCGCACCCTCGGCCTGGTCGGCGACGCGGGACTCGACCTGCTCGACGCTCGTGTCGGGGCCGGCGACCGCGACCGGCAGGTCTTTGGGCTCGGCGGTGACCGACGGCCACGCGAAGGCGAGCACGATGAGGCCGACCACCAGCGAGAGCGCGGCGCCGATGCCGATCGCGCGACCGAACGATGTCCTCCCGAGCGGTGCGGCGGTGCGGGACTCCATGACGACTCCTCTTTCAAAACGAATGTTCGTTCTTTATAGTGGACCCGCGACCTAAGATCGTCAAGAGCACGAGTCCGATCGCTCGCAGGAGGTGTCCGATGCCGAAGGTGACCGAGGCGTATCGCGAGGCGAGACGCTCCGAGATCGCGGATGCCGCACTCCGCTGCTTCGCCGCCAAGGGCTTCCGCGGCACCTCGATGGCCGACATCATCGCCGCGTCAGGGCTGTCCGCCGGCGCGATCTACGGTCACTACTCAAGCAAGGAGGAGCTGTTCTTCGCGGCCGCCCACCAGATCCTCTCCGCCCGATCGCTGGAACTCGACCAGCTCCGCGCCGACCACGGCCCGCTCGCTCCGGGCGAGGTCATGGCGGCGCTGATCGACGGCATGCATCGGGAGGCCTTCACGCCCAACCTGTTCCTCCAGGTCTGGGCCGAAGCCGCGATCGATCCGTCGCTGCAGGAGGTGGTGCACCGATTCCTCGCGCCCGTGCGACAGCTCCTCATCGGCCTCGTCACCGAGTGGGCCGCGGCGAATCCCGATGCGGCCCGTCCCGACGCCGACGCGTACGCGCGCCGCGTGGTTCCCGTGCTCATGGGCCTGGCCCCGGGATTCATGGTGCAGCGCGCCATCCTCGCCGACTTCGACGCCGAGGCCTACCTCGACACGGTCCGGCGGCTCGTCCCGAGCTGACCGGACGCCGTCAGATGCCCTGCCAGTCGGGCTTGTGCGTCCACGCGTGGCGGTAGTACGCCGCGTGGTCCAGGCGGGATGCCGCGGCCTCGTCGAGCACGACGGTGGCATGCGGATGCAGCTGGATGGCCGATCCCGGACGGCTCGCCGACAGCGGCCCCTCGACCGCGTCCGCGACGGCCTGCGACTTCGCCTCGCCGAACGCGAGCAGCACGAGGTGTCGCGCGCGCAGGATCGTGCCGATGCCCTGCGTGATGCAGTGCATGGGCACGTCGTCGGGTGAGTCGAAGAACCTCGCGTTGTCGGCGCGCGTCTCCTCGGTCAGCGTCTTCACGCGCGTGAGCGAGGCGAGGGAGGAGCCGGGCTCGTTGAACCCGATGTGCCCGGTGCGGCCGATACCGAGGATCTGCAGGTCGACGCCGCCGGCGGCCTGGATGGCGCGCTCGTAGTCGTCGGCTGCGGTGCGGATGGTCTCGGGTTCGCCGTTCGGCACGTGCACGAGTTCGGGCGTCAGGCCGAGGGGCTCGACCACCTCGCGTGCGATGACCGCGCGGTACGACTCGGGGTGACCCGACGGGAGCCCGACGTACTCGTCGAGGGCGAATCCGCGCACGCGCGCGACATCCGGCGCACCCTCGTCGGCGAGTCGGCGGGCGAGCGCGCGGTACGTCGAGAGCGGGGTCGAACCCGTCGCGAGGCCGAGCACGGCGTCGGGACGGCGCTCCACGAGCTCGACGATTGCGGATGCGACGAGCTCACCGGCCTCGGCCTCGTCGCGCACGATCACGACCTCTGCCACGCGGGCACCTCCGAATCCTCGCCGATGAGCGCAGCGCCGACCGCCGCGGCGGGGAAGCCGCGCGGGATCACCTGCACGCGGCGCGGCAGGTCGAGCGACGCGAGGAAGGCCGAGTCCGCCGCCCAGTCGTCCAGCACGCGGCGCGTTCCGGCGAGCAGCCGATCGCCGAGACCGGCCAGCCCGCCGCCGATCACGATGTCGTCGACGTCGGTGGTGAGCGCGAGCAGCCGGACCGCCGAGGCGACGCCCGTCAGGAACCGGTCGCGCACCTGAACGGCGGCGGGATCGCCCGCGTCGGCCCGGTCGAAGAGGTCGACGGCGGGATGGCGGCCCGAACCCGGCCAGAGCGCGGCGAGCGCGGAACCGGACGCGATCGTCTCGAGGCATCCGCGTTGTCCGCACGCGCAGAGCTCGCCCGCCGGGTCGACCGGGATGTGCCCGATCTCACCGGCGACGCCGCGCCGGCCGCGCAGCAGGTGCCCGTCGAGCACGATGCCGGCGGCGAGCCCGGTGCCGAGGTTGAGGTAGGCCATCGAGTGCGCGCGGATGCCGTCGGCGACGCCGAGCAGGTGGTGCGCGCCGAGCGCCGCCGCCTTCACGTCGTTCTCGACCCGCACGTCGACCCCGAGCCGATCCGCGAGCCGCGGGCCGAGGTCGAGACCCTCGAGGCCGAGATTCACGGCGTGCGTGACCCGGCCGGTGGCTGAGTCGACGGAGCCCGGGATGCCGATGCCGATGGAGCGGAACGCGTCGGGTTCGACGCCCGCGAGGTGCGACATCCGCTCGACCGTGCGCAGGGCCGTCTCGACGACGGCCTCGGCGCCGAAGCCCGTGGGCATGCGCACCTGGTCGCTCAGCTCGCCGTTCTCGCCCACCGCGACGGCCGCGGTCTTGGTGCCCCCGATGTCGATGCCGAGTCTCACGGCGCCTCCACCGGTGCGGACATCGGTGCCGATGCGGGTGCCGACCCGGACGCGGCGAGTGCGCGCTCGACCATGACGACGAACGCCTCGGCGACGGCGCGTGACGCGCCGAACGTCGAGATGTCGGCGAACGCCCGGTCGTCGCTCGGCCAACCCATGTCGACGGTCACGACGTCGGCGGCTCGCGTCTCGCGGAGGCGTGCGATGGCCGCGACCGCGAACGCATGGCGGTGCAGGTCCTTGCCCACGACGAGCACGGGCCCCTCGAGGGCGCCCGCGTCCCGGATCGGCGTCGTCGCGTCGAGCGCGACGACCTCGGCGTCGGCGAGCCACGCCGGCATCGTTCGCGCCCGATCGGAGTCGACCTCGGACCGGAGCGCGAACGGCCCCCACGGCACGTCGCCGACGGCGATGTTCGCCGCCGTGTCGACCCGCACGATCGTGCCGATGCGCCCCGCGCCGGCGAGGCGGTCGAGCACGCCGTCAGCGACGTCGAACGACGCGGCGATCCAGGCCCCGAGATCCATGGGGAGCTCGCCGGGCACGATCTGGGGTGAAGGGGTCTCGGATGGCGCGGGGTGCCGGCTCGCGAGCGAGCGCACGCGGGCCGCGGCATCCGCCACCCGCTCGACCGCGAGTCGCCCGGACGCCACGGCGTCCGCGATGGCGGCGACGATCTCCTCGAGCTGGGGCGCCGTGTTGCCGGTGCCGATGCACAGCAGGTCGCACCCGGCGACGAGCGCGCGCACGGCCGCCTCGGGGATGCCGTGCGCGCCGCTCGCCCCGGCCATGTCGAGCGCGTCGGAGACGATGACGCCCTCGAAGCCCAGCTCGCCGCGGAGCAGGCGCTGCAGGATGCGGGGAGACAGGGTGGCGGGCTGTTCCGCGTCGAGCTGCGGCAGCAGGATGTGCGAGGTCATGATCGAGCGGGTCCCGGCCGCGATCGCGGCGCGGAACGGTGCGAGCTCGCGCTCGCGGAGCTGCTCGAGGGGCAGGTCGACGACGGGCAGCGCGAGGTGCGAGTCGGTCGCGGTGTCGCCGTGGCCCGGGAAGTGCTTCGCGCTCGCGTCGATGCCCGCCGACTGCACGCCCTCGACCCACGCAGCGGTGTGATGCGCGACCGGCTCGGGCGAGGCACCGAAGCTGCGCACCCCGATGACCGGGTTGGACGGGTTGGAGTTGATGTCGGCGTCGGGTGCGAACGTCATGGTGCAGCCCACCGCGGCGAGCGCCTCACCGACCGCCCGACCGATCGACCGAGTGAGCGCCACGTCGTCGATGCGACCGAGCACGGCGTTGCCGGGGTACGGAGCGCCGCGGTCGGCGAACAGCCGGGTGACGTCGCCGCCTTCCTCGTCGATCGCGACGACCGCGTCGGGGTTCGCCTCGCGCAGCCGGCGGGTCAGGCCCGCGAGCTGCGCGGGCGACTGGACGTTCGTGCCGAACAGGCACACTCCGCCGAGGCCCTGGCCCAGCAGCTCGACCAGCCAGGCGGGCGCGTCGGGCCCCTCGAAGCCGGGCAGCAGGGTCGTGAGGATGTCGCGGCGCAGGCCGTCGCCCGCACCGCCCCGGATCTCGGTGCTCATCCTTTGACGGCTCCGCTCACGAGCCCGCTCGTCATGCGCCCCTGCACGAACAGGAAGAACACGATCACGGGGATGGCCATCAAGGTCGAGCCTGCCATGATCGCCGCCCAGTTCGTGGTGCCGTTGGCGACGAGGAAGGTGCGCAACCACACCGGCAGCGTCATCATGTCGGGCCTGGCGTTCAGCACGAGCGCCATGACGAACTCGTTCCACGCCTGGATGAAGCCGAACACGCCGGTCGCGACGAGGCCCGGCGCGAGCAGCGGGAACGTCACCCGCCAGAAGGCGCCCGCGCGGGAGCATCCGTCGATCATCGCCGCCTCCTCGAGGTCGACCGGGATGCCGTCGACGAATCCGCGCAGCGTCCAGATCGTGAACGGCAGCACGGTGGCGACGTACACGATCGTCAGGCCGATGAGCGTGTTGAGCAGGTGCCATCCGTCGATGACCCGGAAGATCGAGACCATCATCGCCTCGCCCGGGATCATCTGGATCACGAGGATCACGATGATGAACAGGCGGCGGCTGCGGAACCGGAACCGGGTGACGGCGAGCGCCGCGAGGAAGGCGAACACGAGGGCGATCACGACCGTGGTGATGGTCACGATGAGGGAGTTCGCGGCCGCGGGCAGGAACGGCGTGCGGCCCGGGTCGAAGAGCACGGTCTCGTAGTTCCGGAGCGTGAAGTTGTCGGGCCAGAAGTGGATCTCGGACCCGCGGATCTCGTTGTTCGGCTGGAACGACGTGTTCACCATCCAGTAGACGGGGAACGCGAACAGCACGAAGAGCACGACGGAGAGCACGCTGTACCCGATCGTCGCCATTCGGGTGCGACGCCGGCCGGGCCGGGCCGCGGCCGCCCGATCCTCGCGGCGACCCGGCGCGGCGGCCTGCAGGCCGGGGGTGATGGCGGCGGTCACAGTTCCTCCTCCTTGATCACCTGACGGATGTAGTAGAGCGACACGGTCATGATGATGATCGCCGTGATCACCGCGATCGCACCGCCCGCGCCGAAGTCGCCGCCCGCGATCGAGACCTGGTAGATGTACACGCCGAGCGTGTTGGTCAGCTCCCGGATGCCGCCGATGTCCTGGAGCGCGAAGATCTGCGTGAACACCTTGAGGTCCCAGATGATCTGCAGGATCGTCGTGATCAGGAAGATCGGCTTGAGGTACGGGAAGATGATGAGCCGGAACCGCTGGATGCCGCCCGCGCCGTCGAGCTGGGATGCCTCGAGCACCTCGTCGGGCACCTGCGTGAGGCCGGCGTAGAGTGCGAACGCGACGAACGGCACGGCACCCCAGACGATGACCACACCCGCGACCAGGAAGAAGCTCAAGGGCTCGATGAGCCACGAGTGCTGCGTGAACTGCTCGAGCCCGAAGGTGTTCACGAGCACGTGGTTGATCACGCCGTAGTCGGTGTCGAACATCCAGCCCCACACGATCGTCGCCGACAGCGGCGGCATCGCCCAGGCCAGCAGGAGGCCGATCGAGAGGAGCAGGCGGAAGCCCTTGGGCAGCCGCTGGAGCAGCAGGGCGATGAGCGTGCCGAGCACCATCGTGATGACGACGCATCCCGCGGCGAAGACGAGGCTGCGGCCGAGCACCTCGTAGAACGTGGTGTCGGTGAGCACGTCGACGTAGTTCTCGAACCACACCCAGGTGGGCGGGGCGCCGAACACCTGGGCCCGGCCGAACTCCTGCATCGAGGTGACGACGAGCTGGATGAGGGGCCAGCCGACGATCAGCCCGAGGACGATCGTGGCCGGGACGAGGAGGGCGTACGGGGTCAGTCCCCCGGATCGGCGGCCGCGGCGGCGGCTCGAGCCCGGGTCGCGGGGCTGCGGCGCCGTGAGGCGCTCGCCCTCGACCGAGCTCACGGCCGGCGTGAGGCCGGCGTCGGTGGTGGTCATCTGCAATCTCCTGCGTCGCACATGGGCAGGGTGCGGCCGCACCGCCATTCTGCGCGCGGCCGCACCCGATCGGAACGATCAGCCGTTGAGGATGTCCTCGATCTTCTGGTCGGCCTCCTCGGCGAGCGACGCGACGTCGCCCCCCTGCGCGATCTTGACGAAGAGGTCCTGCAGGATGCCCGCGGCCTCGACGTCGGCCCACTTCGGCGAGGCCGGGGTGAGCTTGGCGTTGCCGGCGGCGGCCGCGATCGCCTGCGCGACCTCGTCGGTGCCGAGCGTGTCGGCCAGCGAGAGCTTGGCGGGCACGAGGCCGTTCTCGCCGTAGATCGTCTGGAACTCGTCGGACAGGATGATCTTCAGCGCGTCGAGCGCGAGCTCGGGGTGCTGCGACTTCGCCGAGATGCCGACGTTGGAACCGCCCGCGAAGACCTGCGCCGCGCCGCCGTCCGCGCCGGGGAGGGCGTAGACGCCGAGGTTGGCCTCCTGGTCGGGGCAGCCCGGGGTCTCGGCGTCGGTCGGTGCGAGGATCGACCACTTGACCCAGCTCGGAGCGGACAGCTGCAGCGTGGTGCCGTCGCAGAAGCCGACCTGCGGGTTGGTCTCATTGCCGTCCTTGGGCGCGAGCGACGCTTCGGTCATGACCTGCTGGACCTGCTCGAGCCCGGCGATCGACTCGTCGCTCGAGAGCTGGGCGTCCCATCCGTCGCCGTCGGGCACGGCGACCTCGCCGCCGTTCTCCCAGATGTACGGGAGGGCGTTGTACCAGTCCTGGCCGGGCCACCAGATGCCCGACTTGCCGGGGTTCGCGTCGGCGAGCGCGATGCCCTGCTCGATGTACTGGTCGAGCGTGGTGGGCGCCTCGAGCCCGGCCGCGGCGAGTGCGTCCTTCTTGTAGAACACGAGCCGCGAACCGGCATAGAGCGGGGCGGCGTAGAACTTGTCGTCGTACGAACCCGCCTCGACGAAGCCGGGCAGCAGGTCGTCGCCGCCGAGCTCGTCGTAGTGCTCGGTGAGGTCGAGGAATGCCCCCGCCGACGTGAACGCCGCCGCCTGGGTGTTGCCGACCTCGACGATGTCGGGGCTGTCGGAGCCCGAGAGGCTCGTGGTGAGGCGGTCGACGAGGCCGTCCCACGACTGCTCCTCGATGACCAGCGTGGAGTCGGGGTGCTCCTCCTCGAACGTGCTCTCCAGGTACTCGCGCGCCTCGTCGGGCGTGTCGGTGCCGACCAGCCAGACGCGGATCTCGGCGCCCTCCTCGGAGGCGGCGTCGCCTCCGGAGGTGGCGCACCCGGCGAGGGTCAGCGCTGCCACGGCGCCGAGCGCCGCGATGCCGAGTTTCCTCATTGCGTGGTTTCCTTTCATAGGGCGAGGGTGGGAGCGGGGCGCCGCCACCCTTGGTGCGGGGTGGGGCCCTACGAGACCCCGAGTTGTCCGGACAGGACCATGACCGCCGCGCCGCGCAGGACGATGTCCTGGCCGTGCGCGGTCATCCGGAGCCTCAGATCGCGGTGGTGTTCCGCCATCGTCCGTATCCGGAGTGTCTCGACGGTCGCTTCGAGCAGCGGACCGTCAAGCAGTTCCGCCGGTCCGCTGACGACGACCTCGGAGAGGTTCAGCGCACCGACGACGGGGGCGAGCACGATGCCGAGGCGTCGGCCCGCTTCCCGCAGGGTCTCTTCACGAGCGGATGCCGCGGCATCCGTGTCGCCGAGCCGGTCGAGCTCGGCCGTCAGCCGGGGTACGGCCAGCCAGGCCTCGAGGCAGCCGTGCCTGCCGCACACGCAGCGCGGGCCGCCGTCGGTGCCGACCATGACGTGGCCGATCTCGCCCGCGGCCGAACCGGCGCCCAGCACGGGACGGCCGCCGACGATGAGGCCGGCGCCGACACCGTGGCCGACCTTGATGAGGATGAGGTCGCCGGGCGCACTGGCGTGCTCGGCGAGGACGGCGACGTTCGCGTCGTTGGCGACGTGCACGGGGAGGTGGAAGACGGCGGCGAGGCGCTCCTGCAGCGGCAGGTCGGTCCAGCCGAGGTTGGGGGCCGAGTGCACGACGCCGTTCGGCTCCACGATGCCGGGCGAGCCGACGCCGATGCCGAGCACACGCGCGGTCGTGAGGGCGAGGAGCCCGTCGAGGAGCTCGATCACGAGCTGGACGGCGTGCTCGCCCGTGGCGCCGTCGAGCGCGACCTCGGCCTGCGCGACGATGCTCCCGTCGAGGTCGAGCACCGCACCGCGGAACCGGGTGTGCTCGGACAGGTCGACCGCGACGACGTGGAAGCCCGTGCGGTCGATGTCGATGAGCGTGGCGGGCTTTCCCGGTCGGGCGTCCTCGCGCTGGCCGAGCTCGACCACGAGGCCCTCGGCGATGAGCTCGGCGACGAGGTCGGACACGGTGACGCGCGTCAGGCCCGTCTCGCGCGCGACATCCGCTCGGCTCTGGGCGCCCTGGGTGTAGAGCGTCTGCAGCACGAGGCTGCGGTTGTGGCTGCGTGCGTGCTCGGGGAGCACCTTGCCGGAGGCTCGCAGGGCTCGACCGGCGAAGAGGGGCACTGCGCCGGCCGAGGCGGGCGCGGGGGCCGGGGGTCGCGAGGCATCCGTTACGGTCACGTTTGTTAGTAAACCTTACGAACAAACTCTCCGCAAGACTTCGTTACCTCACCGTGACCTCGGCAGCGCGCCACTCTCCCGTCCGAGAGAGGTCGCACGTGGTCGGTCGCACCCGCCATCCCCGACCACTCGCGACGGCGTGCCCCAGACGCCCGCCGGTCCCGCGACGAGAAGTCGCACATGGCGGCCCGCACGCACCATCCGCGACCTCTCGATCGGTCGAACCGACGACGGCCGGCCGGCGCGCCGCCTAGCGAGCGGATGTCGCGGCGTACTCGGGCACGGGCGCCGATGCCGCGGCGTCACGCCGCCCGCCGATCGCGCGGAGCGCGGCGAGGATCGCCGCCAGGTCGACGAACTCCTGCAGGAGCGCGCCCGCCGTCGCCGGGATGAAGCCGAACGCCGCCACGAGCATCAGTCCGACGCTCACGATGATGCCGAGCCAGATGCTCTGCAGGGCGATGCGCACGGTGTCGCGGCCGATCTCGACGGCCTTGGCGGTGCGCGAGATGTCGTCGACGAGGATCACGGCGTCGGCGGACTCGCTCGCAGCCGTCGCGCCGCGCGCGCCCATCGCCACCCCGATGTCGGCCGCGGCGAGCACGGGCGCGTCGTTCACGCCGTCGCCGACCATGATCACCGGGCGCTCGGCGATTGCCGAGACCTCCTGCACCTTGTCGGCGGGGAGGCACTCGGCGCGCACCCGCTCGAGGCCGAGCTCGGCCGCGATGTGGTCGGCCGTCGCCTGCGCGTCGCCCGTGAGCATCATGGTGTGGCGCACGCCGAGCCGATCGAGTCGCTCGAGCGTCGCACGGGCGTTGCCCCGCAGCCGGTCGCGTGCGAGCAGGGCGCCCGCGAATCGGCCGTCGACGGCGACGTACACGGCGAGCTCGCCCGGCGAGATCTCGGTACGGCGCGCCTCCGGCGCCCGTTCCCGCACGTAGGCGAACTTGCCGACGGTCACGTCGCGACCGCCGATCCGGGCCGTCACGCCGTTGGTCGCCGATTCGCGAGCCCATTCGCCCTCGACGAGTCGCAGGCCCCGATCGGTCGCGGCCTGCATGATCGAGGCGGCGAGGACGTGCGAGGAGTACTGCTCCGCCGAGGCGACGAGCACCAGCAGCTCATCCGACCCGAAGCCCGGTTCGGTGCGCACGGCGACGAGTTCCGGCTCGCCGTGTGTGAGCGTTCCGGTCTTGTCGAACACGGCGGTCTTCGCCCTGGCGAGCTGCTCGAGCACTCCCCCGCCCTTGACGATGATCCCGTTGCGCGCCGCCCGGCTCATCCCGCCGATGAACGCCACGGGCGCGGCGATGAGCAGCGGGCACGGCGTCGCGAGCACGAGCACCTCGGCGAAGCGCACCGGATCGCCCGACACCCACCACGCGACGCCCGCGAGCAGCAGCGAGAAGACCGTGAAGGGCACCGCGTAGCGGTCGGCGAGTCGCACGACGGGGGCCTTGCTCGCGGCGGCCTCGGCGACGAGCGCCACGATCTGCTGGTACTGGCTGTCGGCCGCACGTGCGGTCGCCGTGATCTCGACGGCGACGGGCCCGTTGACGGACCCGCTCAGCAGCTCGTCGCCGGCACTCTTCTCGACGGGAACGCTCTCGCCGGTGATCGACGACTCGTCGACCGACGTCTCGGCCGAGCGCAGCTCGCCGTCGACGGGAACGATCTCGCTCGGTCGCACGAGCAGCACGTCTCCCGGTCGGACCTCGTCGACCGGGACATCCTCGAAGTGGTCGTCGACGACACGATGCGCGCGCTGCGGGGCCCGAGCGAGCAACGCGTCGAGTTCGCGCTTGGCCCGTCGGTCCGCGTAGTCCTCGAGCGCCTCGCCGCCCGTCAACATGAGCACGACGATCAGTGCCGCGACGTACTCGCCCACGGCGACGGTCGCGACGAGGGCGGTGACGGCGAGGATGTCGAGACCCCAGTGCCCGCCCAGGATGTCCCGCACCATCCCGACGGCCTGCCAGGCCGCGATGCCGAGCGCGTAGATGCTGAAGATCCAGGCGACGAGCCAGCCCTGCCCCGTGAGCGCGAGGACGATGCCCAGCACCCCGATCCCGAGCGTGAGCGCGACGATCGGGTATCGGCGGATGAGGCGCAGCGGCCGGGCAGCACGTGCCATGCCCTCCATCCTCCCCCGGATACGGCGGACGGGCCGGATGCACGTGGCATCCGGCCCGTCCGAGCCGCGAAGGGACCGGCTACGCCGCGAGGCGCGCCTTGAGGTTCGCGTCGATCGTGTCGAGGAACTCCTCGGTCGTCTGGTACGCCTGGTCGGGCCCGACGAGCAGCGCGAGGTCCTTGGTCATGGCACCCGACTCGACGGTCTCGATGATCACGTCCTCGAGCGTGTGCGCGAAGTCGATGAGCTCCTGGTTGCCGTCGAGCTTGCCGCGGTGCGCGAGCCCGCGCGTCCAGGCGAAGATCGAGGCGATCGGGTTCGTCGAGGTGGGCTTGCCCTGCTGGTGCTGGCGGTAGTGGCGCGTCACCGTGCCGTGGGCCGCCTCGGCCTCGACGACGCTGCCGTCGGGCGTGGTGAGCACCGAGGTCATGAGGCCGAGCGAGCCGAAGCCCTGCGCGACGGTGTCGGACTGCACGTCGCCGTCGTAGTTCTTGCACGCCCAGACGTAGCCGCCCTCCCACTTGAGGGACGCGGCGACCATGTCGTCGATGAGGCGGTGCTCGTAGGTGAGGCCGGCCTCGTCGAACTTCGCCTTGAACTCGGTGTCGAAGACCTCCTGGAAGATGTCCTTGAAGCGGCCGTCGTAGGCCTTCAGGATCGTGTTCTTCGTCGACAGGTACACCGGGTAGTTGCGGGCGAGGCCGTAGTTCAGCGACGCCCGCGCGAAGTCGCGGATCGAGTCGTCGAGGTTGTACATGCCCATCGCGACGCCCGAGCCGGGCGCCTGGAAGACCTCGAAGGACTGCGGCTCGGAGCCGTCCTTCGGGGTGAAGGTCATCGTGAGGGTGCCCTCGCCCTCGAACTTGAAGTCGGTCGCGCGGTACTGGTCGCCGAACGCGTGGCGGCCGACGATGATCGGCTTGTTCCAGCCGGGCACGAGCCGCGGGATGTTCGAGATGATGATCGGCTCGCGGAAGATCACGCCGCCGAGGATGTTGCGGATCGTGCCGTTCGGCGAACGCCACATCTTCTTGAGGCCGAACTCCTCGACGCGCGCCTCGTCGGGCGTGATCGTCGCGCACTTGACGCCGACGCCGTGCTTCTTGATCGCGTTGGCCGCGTCGACCGTGATCTGGTCGTCGGTCTCGTCGCGCTTCTGGATGGAGAGGTCGTAGTACTCGAGGTTCACGTCGAGGTACGGGTGGATGAGCTGGTCCTTGATGGCCTGCCAGATGATGCGGGTCATCTCGTCGCCGTCGAGTTCGACGACGGTGCCTTCGACCTTGATCTTCGACAAGGGGCGGTCTCCTTGGGATCTCGTGGGATTGCTTGGGAAGCGAGGAAGTCTCGGGGGTGTCCGACACGCCGCCTGCCAGCTTACCGCTTCGGCTGGATATCTCGACATCGAGAGAATTCCCGGCCTATCCGACGCGCCGACCGAACGGTTAGGCTGCGATGCATGGCAGAACTGCGACTGGAAGAACTGAACGCGACGAACATCGTGGCCGCGAACAACCTGTCGCTCAAGCCCGGGCAGGAGCAGTTCCTCGCCCCCGTCACCTACGCCGCCGAGACCGCGGTCGTGAACCCCGCCACCGCGTGGCAGCGGGTCGCCCTCAACGGCGATCGCGTCGTCGGGTTCATCCACGGCAACTTCGACCCCGACAACGCGCACGAGGAGTTCCGCGCCTGCATCTGGCGCATCAACGTCGACGCCGAGGTGCAGGGCAAGGGCGTCGGCCGGTTCCTCGCGCACGCGCTCGCCGAGGAGGCGAAGCGTCGCGGATTCCACCGCATCACCGTGCTCTGGGAGCCCGGCGACCAGGGCCCCGGCGAGTTCTTCCACCGCATCGGCTTCCGTGACGTCGGCGAGACGCAGTACGGAGACGTCATCGGCGCGCTCGAGCTGAAGAGCTGAGCGCGCCCGGGCCGCGCACGGTCGAGGGGCGACGGATGCCGCGACATGGCGAGGGCTTCGTCGACGCCGTCCTCGCGGTGGTCGACGACATCCCGCCCGGCCACGTCATGACCTATGGCGACGTGGCCGCGACGCTCGGCTCGCGGGGCGCGCGCGCCGTCGGCCAGGTCATGGCACGCTACGGCGGCGACGTGCCGTGGTGGCGCGTCGTCCGCGCGGGCGGGCGTCCACCGGCGGGCCACGCCGAACGGGCTCGGTCCCACTACGCCGACGAGGGCGTCCCGATCCGCCCCGTCGACGACGAGGACGGCTACCGGATCGACCTGGCCGCCTGCCGCTGGCGCGGCTGAACCGCGCGTTCGTGCAGGGGCGCGATCCCGCGATCAGACGTCGGCCGGAGTTCCGATGCCACCGGGCGCGAGGCCCGATGCGGCGCCCGCCTTGGCGTCGTCGGGCGACGGGTCGCCCGACTCGGCGGCCACCAGCAGCCCCGCCCCGGCGAGCGAGCGGGGGCGCTCCTCGGGACCGGAGCCCCCGCCCTCGGTGTCGGCGAGCTCGCGGGACTCGACGGGTGGGAGTTCGAGCGGCATCCGCACGGTCACGGTGGTGCCCGCGCCGCGCGGGCTCTCGAGCGTGATCGAGCCGCCGACGGCGTCGATGCGGTCGGCGATGCCGATCACGCCGGTGCCGGCGTCGAGCGACGCGCCGCCGATGCCGTTGTCGCGCACCGAGATCACGACCTCACCGCCTTCCCGGTACGCCCGGACCCACGCCCGGGTCGCCTGGGAGTGCTTGGCCACGTTCGCCAGCGACTCGGCGACGGCGAAGTAGGCCGTCGACTCGATGAGCTCGGGCAGCCGCCCCTCGGCCTGGACGTCGACCTCGACGGGCACCGGGCAGCGGCCGGCGAGCTCGGGCACCGCGAGCGCGAGCCCGCCCTGCGAGAGCAGGCTCGGATGGATGCCGTGCGCGAGCTCCCGGAGTTCGCGCAGGCCCTGGTTGAGCGTGTGGATGCTGGCCTCGAGCTCGGTCGCGAGCTCGTCGTGCCGAGCCTGGCGCGCGGTGTTCGCCGCGAGACGCAGGCGCATGCCGAGCGAGACGAGCTGCTGCTGGGCACCGTCGTGCAGGTCGCGCTCGATGCGCCGCCGAGCCTCGACGCCGGCTTCGACGATGCGCTGGCGTGACTGGCGCACCTGCTCGAGCGTGCGCTCGACCTCAGTGCGGAGCCGGCCGTTGTCGACCGAGAGCCTGAGCGCGCTCGAGACGCCGTCGAGCAGACGCATGTTGTCGGTGAGGGCCCGGTCGTGCCGGATGAGCGCGATCGGCAGACCCGTGGGCGACGCCACGGGGAGGATGCTGTGCCCGCCACCCGGGTCGGCGGAGTCGATGGGCTCCCCCGCGGCGTCGGCGTAGCGGCCGCGCTCCTCGTCCCACCAGTACACGCGGACGCTCTCGTCGCGGAGCGCGCGCGCCAGCGACTCCGCCCAGAGGCCCCGATCGGCTCCCTCACGGGTGACGCGCATGAGGTCGGCGACCCGGGCGCGCATGTTCCGAGCGTGCGCGACGCCGGCGACGAAGCTCACCGGAACCGCGGCCATCGCGATGAGTGCCACCGTGAGCAGCACGGTATCGGCCGTGTCGGAGAGCGCGTACGCCGCCGCTTGGATGACGGCCATGACCGCCCACGCGATGAGCGCGATGGGCATGAGGAATGCGACCGCGCGTGCCGGCACGCTGCCGCGCACCCACCGCACGAGCAGCCTGACCGCGATGGCGAGCACCAGTGCGGACCCGACGACCCGGTACCCGACCTCGACCAGCCACAACAGCTCCGGCGCATCCGCGATCTGGTAGGGGTTCGGCGCGCAGGCGCACCCCTCCACGGAGTCGGCCCCGGCGAGCGTGACCACGCCCAGGAGGTAGATGACCGAGATGCCGAGGGCGAGGGCCGCGACGGTGCGGTCGAATCGGTCGGCCAGCCAGCCGCGCGGATAGACCAGCACGAGGATGCCCGCGACCACGGCCCAGCCGAGGTGGACTCCGCGCACGATGGGCCAGAGCCATCCGATCGGGCCGATGACGTAGTAGAAGAAGGTCAGCGGGATCCAGAGCACGACGAACAGGATCATCAGGCGCGCCGGCACCGGATTCGGCCCGATCGCCCAAGCCACACCGGCGCAGGCGGCGAACACGATCGGCACGAACGCGTGCAGGGTCGTGTACGAGACCTCGGGGAGCGCGTCCGGCGGCGTGGCGAGGAAGCCCCAGATCTCCATCGTGAGGCTCAGCGCGATCACGGCCGCGATCGTGGCGCTCCGCCGCGCGACCTCACCTCGGCGCTCGGACGCCATCATGCCGCCTACCTCTGGCCGAGGAGCGTGAGCACCGCGAGCACGCGGCGGTGATGCTCCGGCGACTCCTCGAGATCGAGCTTCTGCAGGATGCTGCGGACATGCGTCTCGACGGTCTTCAGCCCCAGGAACAGGGTCTGCGCGATGCCGCCGTTGGAGTAGCCCTGCGCCATGAGCTCGAGCACCGACCGCTCGCGTTCGGTCAGGCGCGCGAGCGGGTCGTCGGCGCGCGTGCGCTGGACGAGCTGCTCGACGACCTCGGGGTCGACGACCGAGCCGCCCGACGCCACCGTCTGCACGGCGCGCACGAGCGTCTGCGGCTCGGAGACGCGCTCCTTGAGCAGGTAGCCCGTGCCGCTGCCGGCGCCCATGACGCGCAGCGCGTACTCGGGCGTCGCGTACATCGACAGCAGCAGCACGCCCATCTGGTCGCCGCGCTCGCGGATGCGTTCGAGCGCGACGATGCCCTCGTCGCGGTGCGTCGGAGGCATGCGGATGTCGAGGACCGCCGCGTCGAGGTCGAGCTGGTCGATCGCGTCGAGGAGCTCGTCGGCCGTGCCGACCGAGGCGACGACCTCGAGTCCCCCGCCCTCGAGCACCTTGGCGATGCCCTCGCGCAGCAGCAGCGCGTCATCGGCGATCGCGACCTTCAGGACGCGTTCGTCCCCGACCTGTGACATCAGCACCTCCGCTCGAAGGCGCGCGCGAGTCCTCGACGTCGATGCGCCGCCCTCTCGTGAGGCTACTCCTGGCAGGGCGTACCGCGCCGGGTCCCAGTTCTGGGGACAACTCGTACCGGGGGGAACCCGGATGCACGCGAGGCCCGGGTCTGCCACGCTGGGATCATCCCGCGTGCCCGCCCATGCGCGCGGCCCGACCACGGCGCGCCTGCGCCACCACCCGAGGAGCGCCATGGTCCTGCCCGATGCCGTCGAGGTCTCGTCCGAAGGCCCCGTCACCACCTCGACGCGCCGCGTGCGCGTGGTGGTCGTGCGCCCGGGCGAGCGGGTCGAGGAGGTCGCCGCGCGCCATCCGGGCGCCACGCCCTCGTTCAACCGGACCCTGCGCGTGGCACTCGCCATGCGCGGCGGCGTGAGCCTCGCGGTGTGGATCGGAGGCGCCGTCGCCGAGCTCGACCTCCTGCGCCGCATCCGGCTCCACGACGTCGGCGACGAGACCCTCGCGCTCGTGCCCGAGACGGCCGAGCGGCCGCTGACGCCGCCGGTCCTCGCCCGCCTGCAGGCGTACGCCGAGTTCCTCGACGCGGCGGGCTACGACCGAGTCGAGTTCGACCTCCTCGCGGGCGCGAGCGCGGGCGGCCTGAACGCGGTCGTGTACGCGGTCGCCCAGCGCGCCGGCACCGGCCTCGACGGGCTCCTGCGCGTCTGGGGGCGCGTCGGCGGTTTCTGGGGACTGCTGCACCCGCCCGGGGCGCGCGGGATCCTCGCGCTCATGCAGGGCGAGGACTACTTCCGCGCCCAGACGCTCACGGCGCTCCGCGACATCTACGACACGACCGACCGGCATCCCGACCTCGTCTCGCCGTACACGGGCGTCGACCTCTCGGCGACCGTCATCGACGCGCGCGACGAGTTCGAGGAGGATGCGAACGAGGGGCGCGGCCACTTCCACTTCGTCGGCAGCGACGAGCACCTGCTCGACAACCGCATCCCGCGACGGCTCGACGACCTCGACGAGACCCGGCTGAGCGACGACCACGCCAGCCTCTCGCGGCTCGCGCTCGCGGCCCGGTCGACGTCGTCGCTGCCGGGCGGCTTCGAGCCCGCGCAGATCGACTCGACGACGGGCGCGGCCGGTGAGCCGCAGGACGCCGAGGCGCGCGGCATGCGGTTCGCCTTCGCCGCGCACCGCGACGAGCCCGGGACGCCGTACCGCATCGTCGACGGCGCGGTGTTCGACAACGTCCCGATCGAGCGCGCGCTCCGCTCGGCCCGCTCGCGGGTGTCCGATCGACGCGCCGACCGGGTCATGCTGTTCCTCGACCCCGAACCCGACCCGCCCGTCGGCGGCGCCACGGAGTGGGACCCGAACGCGTCGCGCTTCTTCCGCGCGATCGGCGCGATGGTGTCGCGGCAGTTCCGCCGCGAGTCGGTCGCGCGCGAGGTCGCCGAGCTCGAGCGCTTCAACGCCGAACGCGAGGTCGCCGCCGCGCGCCTCGACAGCGCGGCCCCGCTCATCGCCGCGGCGTCCTGGTCGCACGACGCCATCCACGAGCGGCGGCGCGCGTACGTGCGCGCCCTCGGCACCGACCTCGCCGAGCACCTCGCCGCCACGGTGTCGGCACCGAGCCTCTGGCAGCTCACGTCGTCGCTCCCCGGACGGCGGCGCTACCGGCCGATCCCCCGGATCCGACTGACGGGCCTCGCCGCCGTCGCGAGCGAGCGCTTCGGGTCGCTCAGGGTCGCCGAGACGACGGCGGTCTCCCGATCGCCGCTGGCCCTCGCGGATGCCGCGAACTGCGTGCTGGCCTGGGCCCGCGCGCTCGAGGCGCTGCCGGCCGAGCGGGGCTCGCGCCGCGGGCTCGCGCTCACCGAGGTGCGCGAGGCGGCCTACGGCGCCCTGACCCAGGCGATCCGCTGGCGTGACCAGCTCACGGCGCGCGTGCTCGAGCTCACCGACGAGGCGGCGGCGCGCGACGCCGACCCGACCGGCGCCGACTTCGACGCGTGGGTCACGACGTGGCTCGCGGCATCCGCTCGCATCAAGGCGCCCGAGATCTGGAGCCAGCTCGACACCGCCGTCGCGCGGCTGAGGCTCCTCACCGCGCGCGTCGAACAGGAGGCCGAAGCCGGTCGGCGCCAACTGACGCCGGCGTGGCTCGGATCGGCGTGGCGCCCGCTCGGCGCGACCACCGCCCTGGCGGCCGCCGACCTGCCGCCGCTGTACCACTCGGCGGGCATCCCCGCCGCCCTGTCGCACGTGCGGTACTGGGCGATCGGCGTCGACGAGGCACCCGCCGACCCGGGCGGCTTCCGCTCGCTCGCGCGCGACCGCTGGTACGGGATCCTCGGTCGAGTGCTGCGCACCCCGGGCATCACGCCGGCGAGGGCCGCGGCCGAGGTGCGGCGCGCGTCCGAGCACGTCGCGCTCGACCGCCAGTCGAAGCTCGCCGGGTACGGCTTCGGCAACTTCCTCGGCTTCCTCGCGCGAGCGTGGCGGGTCAACGACTGGTGGTGGGGCCGGCTCGACGCCGCCGCGGGCATCGCCCGGTTCTTCACGGCGCTCGAACCCGAGGCGGTGATGACGGATGTCGCGGTGCGCCGCCTGCAGGACGCCGTGCTCGCCGAGTCCGACGACCCGGCCGTCGCGGCCGAAGGCCTGTCACCGCTCGAGCCGGTGACACCCGCCCCCGGGCCCGCTGCGGTCGCGGGTGCGGCTGCGGCGGATGGCGCGACAGCACGCGCCCCGCGAACGCGTCGCGAGCGGCTCCGCGCCGGAACCGACACGATCCTCGACCTCGCACCCGCATACCGCTTCGCGATCGCCTCGCGCACGGTGCGCCTCATCGACCGGGTCATCGTCCAGCCCGTCGGCAAGGGGATGTGGTGGATCGCCCAGGCCCTGCTCGCCCTGGTGCGCCCGCTCCTGGTCGCGGTGCCGGCCGTGTTCGATCCACCCCGGCTCGCGCTCGTCGCGGCGTTCGTCGCCGCCGTGGCGTGGCCGCTGACGTGGGAGCCCGTCGAACTGCCCGAGGTCGGCTGGCTGGTCGGGCTCAGCCTGGTCGGCGCGGGCGCGATCGTCGCGATCTGGGCCGGCGTGATCTCGACGCAGCGGCACTGGCGCCGCGTCGCGGAGGCGATCGGCGGTGAGCTCGGCGGGGTCGCCGAGGCCGCGCGCATCGTCGCCCGCAAGCGGGCCTACGTGATGGCGGGCGTCGCGACGGCCAGCGTCGTGCCGCTCGTGATCGCCCTGCTGCAGAGCAACTTCCTGCTCATCGTGCTCTGCGTCGGGGTCACGGCCGTGCTCGGCGCGATCGCCAAGCGGCTGGCGTCGTCGGCACGTCGCACGCCCGTTCCGGGACGCGACCGTCGCACCATCGCGATGGTCGTCGTGTTCGGCCTGCTCGGCGGGGTCCTGCCCCTTGTCCAGCTCGCGTGGGACCTCGTCGGCGACCTGCCGCCGTGGCTGGCGCCCGAGGAGCGCTGGAATCTCCTGGTGCTCGCCGTCGGCGCGGCGGCCGTGACCATCACGCTCACCGTCGGCTGGCTGCGCATCGGCCGGACGGCCGCGCAGGTCGCGGCGACGAGGGGCGTCGATTGGATCACGGTGACCGTGGCCTCCGTCGCCGTCGGAGCCGGCGCGCACTGGCTCGCCACCGACTTCTTCACGATCGGCATCGCCGACCTGCTGGCCGACGTCATCGCGGCCGCCGCGTTCATCGTGGCGTGGGCCAACGTGGTCTGGTGGATGCCCGACCTGGTGCGGCGCATCCCCGAGGCCGACGACCGCGTGGAGCGCGCGCCGCTGGACTGATCCGCACCCGTCCGGCCGCGGCTTCCGGCCGATCAGGGCTCCCACCGATCGGATTCGAGTGACCGCACCGACCGTATTCGGGTGACTGCCCCGATCCGCGCCGCACGCCGCCCTGCGAGGCTCTGGGCATCCTCATTCAGGCGCAACCCGCGCCCCGCTCGGAAGCCGCAGTCCCATGAGCATCGTGCACCCGCTCCCCCTCGACCGGACGGCCGTCCCGGCACCGGCGCGTCCGCGCAGGACCGACCGCCGCCGGTTCCGTCTCGCGACGGGCGCGCTGCCCGAGCTGCCGCCGCACCGTGAGCGCGTGCGTCGCGAACTCGCCGCGTATACGTCCCGCGTGCACCTCGCCGAACTCGTCCGCGAGCACGGCTCGCCGCTGTTCCTGCTCGACACCGACCGGATCACGACCCAGCTGCTGCGGCTGCGCGGTGCGCTGCCGCACGTCGCCATCCACTTCGCCACGTCCGCGCTGCCCCACCCGGCGGTGCTGCGCGCCGTGCATGCGTTCGGCGCATCGTTCGCCGTGGCCTCGCGCGGCGAGCTCGACCTGCTCGAGCGGCAGGGCATCGCGGTCGAGGGATGCCTCCACACGCATCCCGTGAAGACGGTCGCCGACATCACCGGCGCGTACCTTCGCGGCATCCGCACCTTCGTCATCGACAGCCCGTCGGAGATCGGCAAGTTCGCCGGCCTCAAGAGCGACGACCTGGGCGTGCTCATCCGGCTCTCGTTCCCGAACCCCGGTGTGAAGTCGGACCCCTCCCCGAAGTTCGGCGTGACGCCCGAGGATGCGCCCGCGCTCGTCGAGCGCTGCATCGCCTCGCGCCTGCCCGTGCGCGGCTTCACGTTCCACGTCGGCAGCCAGACGACCTCGGCCGAGCCATGGCGCCGCGCGATCGCCGCGGCGCTGCGGCTCATGCACGACCTCGAGGCCCGTCACGACCTGCGCTTCGACATGCTCGACATCGGCGGCGGGTTCCCGGTCGCGTACGACGAGCCCGTCCCGCCGTTCGCTGAGATCGCCCGCGGCATCCGCTCGGCCCTTGCCGCCGTGCCGTCGAACGTGCGCGTCATCGTCGAACCCGGCCGATTCGTCGCCGCTCCCGCGATGACGCTCGTCACCCGGGTGATCGGCACGAACGATCGACCCGACGGCCGCTGGCACTATCTCGACCAGGGCCTGCGCGGCGCGTACTCGAACATCCCCGCTGAGGACGTGAATGCGCTGCTCTTCGCCGCCGCGGAGCTCGGCGTGCAGCCGCTCGGCGACGACGCCGCCGAACGCGCGACCCGCCGCATCCTCACGCGGACGCGCGTGCCCGTCACGCTCGCCGGGCCGACGTGCGACCGCGTCGACGTGATCGCACGTCGCACGCCGCTGCCGCCGCTGGCCGACGGCGACCTGCTCGTCTCCCCCATGATGGGCGCCTACACCTGGGCCGCAACGACGGGGATCACCGGCGTCGCGCCGACGCCGGTGGTGGTCCTGCCGCACGGCTGACGGCACCTGTCCGTTTCAGGAACACGGAAGCTCCTCAGGACGCGATCCGGCGATGCGTCCTGAGTAGCTTCCGTGTTCCTGAAACGGTGAGCGAGCGGATGGCGCGAGCGCGAGCCCGCGCCATCCGCCGCCGCTCACACCAGCGAGTCGCGCCAGGCCGCGTGCAGGGCCGCGAAGCGACCCGTTCCGGCGATGAGCTCGGCCGGCGAGCCGTCCTCGACGATGCGCCCGTGCTCCATGACGAGCACGCGGTCGGCGATCGCGACCGTCGAGAGGCGGTGCGCGATGATCACCGCCGTGCGGTCGGCCAGCAGGGTCTGCAGGCCCTCCTGCACCATCCGCTCGCTCGGGATGTCGAGCGACGACGTCGCCTCGTCGAGGATCAGCACCGAGGGGTCGGCCAGGAACGCGCGCGCGAACGAGATCAGCTGGCGCTGACCCGCCGAGACGCGACCGCCCCGCTTGTTCACGTCGGTGTCGTACCCGTCGGGGAGGCCCTCGATGAACTCGTGCGCCCCCACCGCCTTCGCGGCCGCGACGATCTCGTCGGGCGTGGCATCGGGCTTGCCGAGCGCGATGTTGTCGGCGACCGACCCCGAGAAGAGGTACGCCTCCTGCGTGACCATGACGATCGCGCGGCGCAGGTCCTTCGGGTGGAGCCGGCGCAGGTCGACGCCGTCGAGCTCGACCACGCCGTCACTCGGGTCGTAGAACCGGGCGATGAGCTTGGCGAGCGTGGACTTGCCGGCGCCGGTCGAGCCCACGAGCGCGATGGTCTGGCCCGCGGGCACGTCGAGGTCGAACCGCGGCAGCACGATCCGATCGCGGGTGTAGGCGAACTCGACGCCCTCGAAGCGCACGTGCCCGTCCGCCGTCCAGAGGTCGACCGGCTCGGTCGGGTCGGGCACGCTCGGCTGCTCCTCGAGCACGCCCGAGATCTTCTCGAGGGCCGACGCGGCCGACTGGTAGGAGTTGTAGAACATCGCGAGCTCCTCCATCGGGTCGAAGAAGCGCTTCGTGTAGAGCACCGCGGCGAGCAGCACGCCCACCTCGAGCGCGCCGTCGACGACGCGGAATCCGCCGATCAACAGCACCGCCGCGACCGCGACGTTGCCGATGAGTGCGAGCGACGGGTTGTAGACCGCGAAGAGGCCGAGGACGCGCGCGTTGACGTCGCGGTATTCCTCGGTGAGCGCGCCGAACTCGCGCTCGTTGCGACGCTCCTTGCGGAACGCCTGCACCGCGCGGATGCCCGTCATGGTCTCGACGAACTGCACGATGAGCGTCGCGCTGGCCACGCGCGAGCGCCGGAAGAGCCGCTGCGACCGCATCTGGAACCACCGGGTGAGCAGCGCGAGCGGCACGAGCGTCGCGACGAGCACGAGGCCCGACAGCCAGTCGAGCCACACGAGCGCGATCGCCGTGAACACCATGTAGAGCACGCCGCGGACGAGCTGGTTGATGCCCTCGTCGAGCAGCTCGCGGATCGCGTCGAGGTCGCTCGTCTGCCGCGAGATGATGCGTCCCGACGTGTACGACTCGTGGAACTCCAACGACAGCTTCTGCGTGTGGAGGAACACGCGCGTCCGCAGGTCGATGAGCACCGCCTGGCTCACGCGCGCGGCCAACCGGATGTACCACGCGATGAGGAAGGCGCCGACCGTGCCGGTCAGCAGGTACGCGACACCGGCCAGGCCGACCGGCAGCCAGTCCTGCTGCAGCAGCGCCGGCAGACCGCGGTCGATGCCGTAGGCGATGATCGCCGGACCGGCGACCTGCGCGCCCGTGGACACCAGCACGATGGCCAGCGTGAGCCACAGCTGCGGCCGAAGCGGACGCAGCAGCGAGCCCAGCAGGCGCAGGCTGCGCGCCCGGAGCCAGCGGGACTCCGCCTTGGTGTACTCATGGCGCTCCTCGCCCTGCACGCCGGTCACGGTGCTCATCGGATCGCCTCCTTCCGGTCGTCCGCATTCGCGGCGGCGTCGGCCGCCTGCATCAGTTCGTCGTCGTCGATCAGGTCGGATTCCTCGACCCGGGCGCGGCGCTGCTCGTCCTCGAGGCTCGAGATGACGAACCGGTAGTGCTCGGACTCGCGGAGGAGCTCCGAGTGGGTTCCGACCGCCGTGATCCGGCCGTGCTCGAGCAGCGCGACCCGGTCGGCGAGCATGACCGTCGACGGCCGGTGCGCCACGATCAGCGCGGTCGTGTCGGCGAGGACCGTGCGCAGCTCGGCCTCGACCTTGGCCTCGGTGGCCACGTCGAGCGCCGACAACGGGTCGTCGAGCACGAGCACCGCGGGATTCGCGGCGACCGCGCGAGCGAGCGCGAGGCGCTGTCGCTGGCCGCCCGAGAGGCTCATGCCCTCTTCGCCGACCTTCGTGTCGACGCCGTCGGGCAGGCGGTACGCGAACCCGGCCTGGGCGATGCGAAGTGCCTCGTCGAGGACGCGTTCGGCCTCGGCCGCGACATCCGGGTCGGATGCCGCGTCGCCCGTCAGCTCGGGACGACCGAGCAGCACGTTCTCGCGCACCGACGCCGAGAACAGCGTCGCGTCCTCGAACGCCATGGCCACGTGGCGGCGGAGCTCCTCACGGCTCAGCGCCCGGACGTCGACGCCGTCGAGGGTCACCGAGCCGCCCGTCACGTCGTAGAGCCGCGTCGTGAGCGCCGTCATCGTGGTCTTGCCCGAGCCCGTCAGGCCGACGAGCGCCATCGTCTCGCCGGGCCGGAGCACGAGATCGACCCCGTCGAGCAGGTCGGCGAAGCGGTCGGGCGAATCCTGGTAGCGGAAGTGCACGTCGTTGAACGCGAGCTCGCCGCTCGGCCGCTCGACGGCGACGGGGCGATCCGGGTCGGTCACGGTGTTCTCGCTGTCGAGGATGTCGAAGAACCGGTCGGTCGCCGTGCGCGCGTCGAGCGAGAACGCGAGCAGGAAGCCGATCGACTCGATCGGCCAGGCGAGCACCGCCGCGGTCGCGAAGAACGCGACGAGCTGGCCCACCGAGAGCTCGCCCTGCGAGGCGAGCCACACGCCGACCACGAGGCAGATCGCGAGCGCGACGGTCGGGACCAGCAGGATCCAGACCCAGATGTTCGCGTCGAGCCGCGCCTTCTCGATCTCGGTGGAGCGCAGCTGCTCGGCCCGAGCCCGGAACGACGTGAGCGCGTGCTTGCCGCGCCCGAACGCCTTGAGCACGCGGATGCCGTGCACCGACTCCTCGACCGCCGTGGCGAGGTCGCCCGACTGGTCCTGGCTGCGGCGGGAGACCTCGGAGTAGCGGCCCTCGAAGCGGTAGCCGACGATCCACAGCGGCACCGAGCACACGAGGAACACGAGGCCGAGCACCCAGCTCATCGAGATGAGGATGACCGCGCCGACGATGATCACGAGGAAGTTGCCCACCAGCAGCACGAAGCCGAACGCGAGCCACCGCCGGACGAGGCTGAGGTCGCTCACGGCGCGCGAGAGCAGCTGGCCGCTCGGCCACCGGTCGTGGAAGCTCACCGGGAGATCCTGAAGCTTGGCGTACAGCGCGTTGCGCATGCGCGCCTCGACGCGCGTGGTCGGCGTGAGCACGAGCCAGCGCCGCAGCGCGAACATGGCCGCCTCGCCGACCCCGAGTGCGAGCACGAGCAGCGACAACGGCACGACCGCGCTGCGGTCGCCATCGGCGAGCGGGCCGTCGACGATCGACTCGAGCACCTGCGGGATCGCGAGCGCGATCAGCTGCGCGACGAGGTACGCGGCCGTGCTCGCCACGATCGCGGGCATCGCCGGACCGACGTACTCGCGAAGGCGCCAGAGGGCGCGCACCGTGCCGATGCGCTGCTCATGCGGTGGATGGGACGGGTGGATGGCGGTCACGCCGGGTCCTTCCGGAAAGCGCGACGGGTCACGTCGATGCGACCTCGTCGGATGGAAACGCGGGAGCTTGTACGATCGCGCACGAGCGAATGGTGCAGAGCCCGATGGACGTCTGCGGAGAGGTGCCGGCATCCCGCCGGCGGGACGATCTCGGCGGCTAAGCGGCGGAGACCGTGGCGGGGGCGACGTACGACGGGACGAACGGACCGAACGCCGCGACCGTGCGGGCGGGAATCTCGGTGGTCAGCATGTCGTCCTCCTGCGTCGTCGTGGTCGCGAACACCTCGGCCGACCGGATGGTTCCCCGGGAGGCCAGCCCTTCAGAGTACGGGGTCGGCAGAGTGGCGCGCAAGAGCGGATTGCGGCATCCGCTTCGCTCGGGGCCGCCGTCGAACCGCGGCGTCAGCGCACGCGGACGGACAGGCAGGTGACGCAGCCCTCGAGCTTCTCGAACTCGCTGATGTCGACCGTCACGACCCGGTAGCCGAGTCCGGAGAGCAGTTCGGCCGTCTGCGGCGCCGAGGCCGACATGAGCAGCGTCTCGTCGGAGAGCACGACGACCGCGACCCCCTCGATCTCGGGGACGGGCAGGAACCGCGTGAACAGGCTCGGCGTGTCGACGAGATCGGGGTGGCCGATGACGGTGCCGTCGGGCAGCGCGGTGACCGAGCTCTTGAGGTGCAGTGCCCGGGTCACGGGAACCGCCACGACGGTGTAGCCGCGGGGCACGAGGATGGCGCGGAGCTGGCGGATGCCCTCGGAGTTGGTGCGGCTCGACGCGCCGACGTAGACGGTGTCGCCGACCTTGAGCACGTCGCCGCCGTCGAGCGTTCCGGGGGCGGAGATGGACGCCACGGAGACGCCGGCCATGGCGCGCACCGCCCGCTCGACCGCCTCGACCTCTGCGCTGCGCGACTCGGCGCCGGGGTTCGCGACGACGGCGAGGTCGCCGAAGAACACGACCATGTCCTCGATGAACACCGAGTCGGGCAGGTCGGGCGCGGCGTCGACCTCGACGGTGTCCCACCCCTCGGCCACGAGCGCGGCGCAGTAGTCGTCCCACTGGGCGTCGGCCTTGGCCTGGTCGACCGGGCGGCGTTCGATGTGCGTGAGCTGCGCCTCGTCGAGGTTCGACGCGGGGATGCGGACCAGGGCGACGTGGCGCGTCACGCCGCGCTTCTGGCGGTGCAGCAGCACCGCCCGGCTCACGCGCGGCGCCAGGAACACCTCGGCCAGCACGGCCGCGATGATGAAGACGAGGTTGACGCCGACGAGGGTGGCGATCAGCAGCGAGAACACCTGCGCGGTGATGAGCACGCCGGAGGAGAGCACGTTCACGGTTCCCGCGAGGAGCGTCGCGAGCAGGGCCGACGTGACGCCGACGGGAAGCGCGAGGAACCACGCGCGCAGCGCGCCGGCGGCGTTGGCGACGCAGAGCAGCGCCCAGAGGACGACGGCCGCCAGCGCGAAGTACGGCAGCGCCGAGGCGAGGATGGCGGGGTTCTGCTCCCGCGCGATGAAGGTCGCGAGCACGCCGGCCCCGAACGCCACGAGCGCGACGACCGCCGCCGACGCGATCGCCGCCACCGTGCGCCGGGCCACGGACGCCTGTGCGTGGGTGCGATCGGGCAGGGCGGGAGGACGAGTCGCGGGGGGCGTCATGCGCATGAGCCTATCGGCCCGGACGCACCCGTCCGGACGGCGCCGGCGTCGGCCGGCACCGCCCGGAGGAACGGTCAGCGCGCGGCGGCCAGACGCGTCTGCGCGAGCCGCTCGGCGGCCTCGAGCGTCGTGACGCCCGCGGTGTCGGCGTCGCGGAGCACCGCCGCCACGACGTCGCCGATGCCCGCGATGCGGCGATCGAGCTCGTCCTGTCCGATGCCGGGCGCCGAGGCGAGGTCGAGGTAGACGACGCCGCCCGCGTTCACCACGAAGTCGGGCACCCAGACGATGCCGCGCTGGCGCAGCATGCGGGCCACGTCGCGCTCGGCGAGCTGGTTGTTCGCGGCGCCGACCACGGCGCGCACGCGCAGCTGCTCGACGACCTCAGGGGTGAGCACGCCGCCGAGGCCGCACGGCACGAAGACGTCGGCCTCGACGCGGTGCGCGTCGGCGGGCTCGACCCACTCGGCGCCGAGCTCGTCGGCCAGCGCGCGCTTCGCGGTCGCGACATCCGTCACGGTGAGGCGGGCGCCGCCGGCGGCGAGCGTGCGGGCGAGGCGACCGCCGACCTGGCCGAGGCCCGAGATCACGAAGTGGCGCCCGGAGACGTCGCGGGAGCCGAAGACGTGGTCGAGCGTGGCGAGGATGCCGGCGTGCACGCCGGCCGCTGTGGCGTCGGCGGGCTCGCCCACGCCGCCCTGCTCGGCGGGCAGGCCGCAGACGTGCTCGGTGCGCTCGTGCACGACCGACATGAGCTCGGCGCTCGTGCCGACGTCTTCAGCGGTCATGTAGGCGCCGCCGAGCGACTCGACGGCGTCGCCGAGGTCGAGCATCGCATCGTGGCGGCGCGCCTCGTCGAGCGTCTCGCCGGCCGGGATGCAGACGACGGACTTGCCGCCGCCGCGCGCGAGGCCGGCCGCGGCGTTCTTCAGGGTCATCGCCTGCGAGAGTCGGAGCGCGTCGGCGAGCGCGTCGGTCCAGTGCTCGTAGTGCCAGACGCGGGCACCGCCGAGGGCCTGGCCGAGTGCGGTGCTGTGCACGGCGACGATGATGGTGAGCCCGGAGCGCGGACCGCGCGTGATGAGCACGCGCTCGTGGTCGGGAGCGTCGACGGGCAGTGCGGCGTGGACTTCGTGGGCAGGGGTCGGGACGGGGGCGTCCATGATCGTCATCGATCGTTCTCCTTGTTCATCGCCTTGTGGGCGCGGCTGTGCAGGCGCTTCGTGGGCGCCCTCACCTCCAGCGTACCGCCGCGGCTAGTGGAAGAAGTGCCGCTCCCCGGTGAAGTACATGGTGACGCCGGCGGCCTTCGCCGCGGCGACCACTTCCTCGTCGCGCACCGAGCCGCCGGGCTGCACGACGGCCTTCAGGCCGGCGTCGAGCAGGATCTGCAGGCCGTCGGCGAAGGGGAAGAACGCGTCGGATGCCGCGACCGATCCGGCAGCGCGATCGCCGGCCCGCTCGACCGCGAGCTTGCACGAGTCGACGCGATTGACCTGGCCCATCCCGACGCCCACGGATGCGCCATCCGTCGCCAGGAGGATCGCGTTCGACTTGACGGCGCGGCACGCGCGCCAGGCGAACTCGAGGTCGGCGAGGGTCGCCTCGTCGGCCGGTTCGCCGGCCGCGAGGGTCCAGTCGGCGGCGGGCGCGAACGAGCGGTCGGCCTGCTGCATGAGGAGCCCGCCGGACACCTGGCGGATCTCGACGGCGGTCGGCGTGAACCCGTCGGGCAGGCGCAGCAGGCGCATGTTCTTCTTCTGGGTGAGCACCTCGATGGCGTCGGGCTCGAAGTCGGGCGCGACGAGCACCTCGGTGAAGATGCCGGCGACGGTCTCGGCCATCTCGCGCGTGACCGGGCGGTTCGCGGCGATCACGCCGCCGAACGCCGAGACGGGGTCGCACTCGTGCGCGCGACGGTGCGCGTCGGCGATCGGGTCGGCGGCGCCGGCTGAGGCGACGGCGATGCCGCACGGGTTGGCGTGCTTGATGATCGCGACGGCCGGCGCATCGAAGTCGTATGCGGCCCGCACCGCGGCATCCGCGTCGACGTAGTTGTTGTACGACATCTCCTTGCCGTGCAGCTGCTCGGCCTGCGCGATGCCGGGGCGCCCGCCGACCGAGGAGTAGCGCGCCGCCTTCTGGTGCGAGTTCTCGCCGTAGCGGAGGTCGGCGTCGCGGGTCCACGCGCCGCCGACCCAGCTCGGGAACGGCGACACCTCGACGGCCTGGTCGGGAGCCACCACGTTGCCGATCCAGGACGCGACGGCGATGTCGTACGTGGCCGTGTGGCGGAACGCCTCGCGCGCGAGGTCGCGACGCTGCGCGAGCGTGGTGCCACCCGCGCGCACGGCCGAGACGATCTCGTCGTAGCGGTCGGGCGAGACGACGACGGCCACGTTGGCGTGGTTCTTCGCCGAGGCGCGCACCATGGCGGGCCCGCCGATGTCGATCTGCTCGACGACCTGGTCGGGTGCGGCACCCGACGCGACCGTCTCGACGAACGGGTAGAGGTTCACGACGACGAGCTCGAACGGCTTGATCGCGAGCCCGGCGAGCTCGCGCTCGTGGTGCTCGAGCCGCAGGTCGGCGAGCAGGCCCGAGTGGACGCCGGGGTGCAGCGTGCGGACGCGGCCATCGAGGTGCTCGGGGTAGCCGGTGACGTCGGCGACCTGCGTGACGGGCAGGCCCGCATCGGCGATCGCCTTCGAGGTGCCGCCGGTGGAGACGATCTCGACGCCGGTCTCGACCAGTGCGGACGCGAGCTCGACGAGCCCGGTCTTGTCGCTCACGGCGATGAGCGCCCGCCGCACGGGGACCACGTCGCGGTCGCGGTAGAGGCTCGGGTCGATGCCGGGGCCGCTCATGATCGGCTCAGCTCCTTCAGGTCGAGGTGGGAGTTGGCGATGTCGAGCACGGCCTGGATCAGCAGGCGTCGCTCGACGGGCTTGATGCGATCGTGGAGGGTGGTCTCGGTGTCACCGGGCAGCACGGGGATCCGCTCCTGCGCGATGATCGGGCCGCCGTCGACGGAGTTGTCGACCACGATGAGGCTCGCGCCGGTCTCGGTGACGCCGGCGGCGAGCGCGTCGCGCACGCCGTGCGCACCCGGGAACTCGGGGAGGTACGCGGGGTGCGTGTTGATGAGGTGCGGACTGAACGCGTCGACCATGGCCGGCGGCACGAGCCGCATGAGCCCCGACAGGATGACGAGGTCGGGCTCCCACCGGCGCACCTGCTCGATGAGCGCCTCGCCCCACGCCTCGCGCGAGTCGTAGGCCGTGAACGGCACGGTGAAGGACGGGATACCGAACTGCTCGCCGAGCGCCAGGCCCTCCGCCTCGCGGTCGGCGCCGATGGCGACGACCCGCGCAGGGAACTCGGCGTCCTCCGACGCCTCGAGCAGCGCGCGGAGGTTCGATCCCGTGCCCGAGATGAGCACGACGAGCTTCAGCACCCTACGAGGGTACCCGCCGCGCGGTCGAGCGGATGACACGGGATCGGCCGCTCATGCGAGCGCGAGCGGGTGCGTCAACGGCTTGGGCCGCCGCCGCGCGAGATTCCCTCGAGCGGCACGGTGTCCGCCGACATGGCGCCGGACGCCCGCTCGGTTCGACGCTCCGCGTCATCCGGATCGGACCGCAGCGGCGATCCGCCGGCCTCGGCCGCGCCGTGCCGCGAGCGCGACCGCGCCGCGAAGGCGCCGGCGATCGCCCCGACGCCGACGCTCGCCGCCGCCGACGCGGCCACGAGGAGGGCATCCGGTCCGACCTCGGCGAGCCGCCCCGGCCCGACGGCGCCAGCCGAGCACGCCGCGAGGACCCCGAGGACGGCACCCGCGACCCCGCCGGATGCCAGCCCGACGGCCAAGGTCACCCACCACGGCTCCCCGTCGCGATCGGGGGCCGATCGCGCGACGAGGGCGGCGCCGCCGAATCCGAGCAGCACGGGCAGCGCAAGCCAGAGCACGCCGAGCGGTGCGCCCTCGGCCGGCAGCGCACCGAGCAGCGGCAGGCCGGGCACGGGGCCGATGAGCGTGACGCTCGGCGACACGGTGGTGCCGGCGCCGAGCGCGAATCCCGGACCCAGGATCCAGGCCGCCGCCCAGATGATGAGGTTCGGCAGCAGCGCGAGCTCGGCGAGCACGATCGCGATGCCGCCGTCGACGCCGGCGGCCAGTGCCTGCGACAGCCCGATGATGGTGGGGTGCTCGACCACGATCCGCACGGTCACGAGCACGGCCGCGACGGCGATCACGCCCATCGCCGAGCCGACGCCGATGCGGGTGGCGGAACGGACGCCCGCGCGGGCGGCCAGCGGGAAGGCATCGACCCGCCGGCGGACGGCGCCGGTCGTGGCATCCGTCGACCAGCCGCCGCGCGTGAAGGCGATCGCGATGCCGATCAGGACCCCCGCGGCCATGACGAGCGCGGGCATCACGGCGCCCTGCCAGACGACGGGCGTCGCGACATCCGTGGTGCCCAGGAGCGCCAGTCCCGCACCCAGCAGGCCGACGACCACGATCGCCGATGCCGCGCCGACGATCGGCGTTCCGCTGTCGGACGCGCGGCGGCCGATGCGGAGCCCGAAAGCGAAAGTGAGGAGGGAGAAGCCGAGCAGCGCGATGGTGATCGTGAACGGCGCAGCGGCGCCGTCGACCCCGAGGGATGCCGCAGTGAGCTCGTCGAGCCGCACGACCAGGTCGACGCCGTGGCCGACCAGCCAGGCGTCGGCGGCCGCGCGGAAGAACACGTCCAGGGGTGCGGCGAGTTCGAACCGCGTCGCCCAGAGCACCATGAGCGGCACGAGCGCGATGCCGTAGCCGACGAGCGTGCAGACGGCCGCCTCGAGCGCAGCCAGCAGGGCGATCGTCGTGCGTCTCATCCCACACGACTGTACGCGCCGCGCGGTGATCAGCCGGCAGGACGTGCGGTGTCGATGCGATGGAGCGCGTCGTCGACCTCGTCGGTGGTCGCCCCGGTCTCCGCCGTCGCGGTGCCCGCTGGGACGACCTCGTCGGCCGCGCCGTCACCGTCGACCGCAGCCGGCACGCCGGAGTCGGCCGGGGGCCGGCTGAGCAGCTCGACGAGGAGCACCGCCACGAGGGCGAGTACGACCGTCCAGACCACCGTCGACACCTCGAGCGGACGGTTGGCGATGAGGACGAGGGCTGCGATGACCGCGATCGCCGCGAAGATCGCCACGCGGTACTGGTGCAGCGCCTCGCCGAACCGGCCCGTGGTGATGCCGTGCGCCTCCGCGCTGCTCCGCACGGCTCCGAAGCCGTCGTCGGCGAACGACCGGACCGCACGCGCCGGCCGCCACGGACTCGACAGCCACGCGATGAGTGCGACTGCGATCGCCAGTACGGTCAGCGCGGCGATCGACGAGATCATGAGCTCGACGAGCTGGTCCCAGATCGACCTCGCGGTCGCCGCCGGCATGATCGACGGGCTCACCGTACTGACGAAGAAGAGCCGCCCGGTGCCGAAGCCGGCGAGTGTGATCAGCATCGTGAGCGCGAGGCCGCCCGCGGTCCACACCAACGCCGCGCTGCGCCGCTTCGCGACCAGGACACCCGCGACGAGCAGCAGCAGCACGATGAACGGCAGCCACGTGCCGACCGCGACGGCGAGCGTGTAGACCGTCTGGAGCAGCACGAGCGAGTCGGCCTGCGCGATCACGATGCTCTTGTCGATGGCCGGGATGGCGGAGGCGAACCCGAGGCCACGCTCCTGGAGCCGCTCCTTGACGCGCTCGATGATGGGGCCGAGCTGTATGCTCAGGGCGCCGGAATCGCTGATCGCGAGTGCGGCGTCGGGGTCGCCCTGGATGGCGGCGACGAACTGCCGGTGACTCGCGGTGAGCGCCGTCCGCCAGATCTCCTCGAAGGCGTCCGACGTCACGATCCGGTCGACGACGTTGCCGACGAGGGTCTCGAGGCCCTGCGCGGCCGGCGCCTCGAGCAGGCCCAGCGCATCCTCGGCGCGTGGCGGCAGGTCCAGGCTGCGGATGCCGTCGAACACGTCCTTCGTGAGGCCGGGGATGTCCACGCGCTCCTCGATGGCATCCGTCACCTGGGCGGAGATGAGCGCCTGGACGTCGGGATCCTCCGCGAGCGGGGCGAAGGTCGCGACGAACCGGTCGGTGTCGACGAGCTGCAGTCGCGCCCACGCGCTCACGACAGCGACGGGAGCGAGCAGCAGGCCGATGATGACGAGCGCGACGGCCGCGATCGTGCGGCCGCGACGGCGCCGGGGGCGCGGTGCGGCGGCGGATGTCGCGGGGCCGGCGGTCGCGCCATCCGTCGCACCGGTCGCCTCGCGAAGCGTCGCGTTCTCGGCCTCGAGCGCGGCGATGCGTGCGCGCAGGTCGAGCTCGGAGCTGGTCGGATCGGACATGGCGCACTCCTCCGGTCGTCGGACGCATCCGCGGCTGACGCTAGCGGCGCCCCGGGAACTGCGGCGGGGACGATGGTCCCATGGCGTCGCGGCGGGGCTTCGCGAGGCGCGCGTGGGTCAGTGCACGAACGCCTTGAGCAGGATCATCGCGACGCCGAAGCCGGCCGTCGCGAGTGCGCCCACGACCTGCATCAGCACGCTCGCGCCGCGGCGCCGGAACGCGATGAAGCCGAGTACGGCGAGGACGCCCACGCAGACCCACAGCGCGGTCCAGAGCGCCACGGAGTCGGGGACGGCCCGCGTCGCCCCGAGCAGCAGGATGAACGACGGGATCAGCGCGGCGGTGAGCATTCCGAGCGACCGCCGAAAGGCGTGACGGAACGCCTCGCCGAGGCCGACCATCCGGTGATCGTCCATGCCATGCGCCGCGACCGTGCCGGCGTACAGGTGCGCCGCCCAGAACACGAGGACGGTCGTCGTCACGGTCCAGAAGGTCGACCACGAGCTGTCGCCGTGGGCGCCGGCGACGACGATCATGCCCGAGACCAGGATGACGCCGTACACGGACTCCTCGGTGACGAAGCTCGCACGGAGGACGTGGCTCGCACTCCGTCGCTCGGTCCGCGTGGGCTCGGTCATGGCTTCATGCTGCCACGCGTCGGAGGTGGACGTGCCCCTATCTGGGGTGATGAGCTTCGCTCAGTTGGTCTATCGGCGGCGCACCGCTCCGGGGTAACGTTCGGACCGGCGTGAGACCCACTACGGCGCGATGCACGGCCGGAGACGTCCTTACCCCCGTCCCCGGACGCGCCGACGACGGACACCCGAGTCCGCCACGTCGCCCGCAGAGGACCGTTCGGCCCGCCCGGACCGGACGAAACTGCGAACCGGGAGGCGAAGATGCCCCTGACAACCCGACCCCCTGCCCGAACGCCCGAGGAACGCGCATCGTTCAGACGGCGATGTCTGCGGATCGCCGCGGCAGCCGGCTTCATCGGCCTCACCGCGACGGCCCTCGTCGCAGCGCCCGCGCAGGCGACCCATCCCGAGGTGAGCCTCACCGGCAGCAACTTCGAGATCGACACCAACGCGAACCTCGTTCGCAACGATCCGGCTCCGTCCGAGGACTGGGCCTCGATTCCCAACGATCTTCCTGATGTCACCACTGACGACGACAACCCTGAGAAGCGCAAGTTCGACCTGCCGTCCGGCGCTGGCGACAACTCGTTCACTCAGGGTTCCAAGGAAGACACGCCGGTCCCGCAGCCCGAGTTCGGCAGCATTCCGCCGAACAAGAGCGACCTGAGGACATTCGGCACCTACCTGGAGACCGTGGATGTCGACCCGGATCCCGACGTGGAGGAACTCAAGGACTTCCTGCACATGTTCTGGCATCGCGTCCAGGACCCGTCCGGTACGACGAACATGGACTTCGAGTTCAACCAGTCCGACGTGCTGTCGTCGAACGGCGTGACCCCTGTACGTACCGCCGGCGACCTCCTCATCCAGTACGACCTCGCCAACGGTGGGACGAACCCGCAGCTGTTCCTCTCCCGCTGGGTCGAGACCGGAAACAAGTCCCTATGCGAGGCGGCCAACGCCACTCCGTGCTGGGGCGACCGGGTGAACCTGTCCGGTCTCGGTGACGCGACCGGATCGATCAACACCACGGCGATCACCGCCGCCAACGCCGACGGGCTCGGCGCCATCTCGCCCCGTACCTTCGGTGAGGCCTCGGTCGACTTCTCGGCCATCGTCGGCGACGGCGGATGCGTGTCATTCGGCAGCGCCTACCTGAAGAGCCGCTCGTCCGACTCCTTCACGGCGGCGATGAAGGACTTCATCGCTCCACTGGACACCGACATCGACACGTGTGCGAAGGTCGTCATCCGCAAGGTGACGGACCCCAGCCCCGATCCGTCGGAATCGTCGTTCGCCTTCGAGACGAGCAACTTCTCGACGCCCGACGGCGACAACCCGACCTTCAGCCTGAAGGACACGGAGAGCCAGCAATACGACGAGGTCTTCCTCGGCACTGGCCTGACGGTGACCGAGGATCTCAGTCAGCTACCCGCAGGCTGGAAGCTCGACAGCATCGACTGCGGTGACAGCGAGGGCGTCGACCCGGTGGTGAACGTCGAAACCGGAACCATCACGTTCGATCTCGACGACAACAGCGATTTTGTCGACTGCACGTATTACAACGAGACCGGTGGCACGGTGATCGTGCACAAGGTCACAGATCCGACGACCGACCCCGAGGACTTCCAGTTCGGATTCACGAAGGCGTTCACGACGCTCGCCGCCTCGGACCCGACGTTCACGCTCGGAGACGGCCAGTCGATCCAGTTCGATGATGTCCTTCTCGGCGACGACCTCACCATCACGGAGGACGACCTGCCACCAGGCTGGGCGCTCGAAGACATCAACTGTGATGCGAGCACCGACGACGTCGAATTCGTCATCGACGAGACGACCGGAACGGTCACCTTCGACATCGAGGATGCCAGCGACACCCTTGAATGCACGTATGGCAACCAGACGGGCGGTCAGGTGATCATCCACAAGGTGACGCAACCGAGTGGCGACACCGTGACCTCGTTCGACTACTCGACCGCGTTCTCTACGCTGGAGGGCGAAGTCAATCCGACGTTCGTGCTGAAGGACGGCGAAACGAAGTCGTACTCCAACGTGCTGTTCGGCACAGGGCTCACGGTCACGGAAGACGCGTTGCCTGCGGGCTGGGAGCTGGTCGACGTCGACTGCGACGCGAGCTCGGAGGGAGTGGTCACGGACATCACTGATGCCGTCGTGACGTTCGACATCGATGACGCCGATGACACTCTCGAGTGCACCTACACCAACCGTGCGTCCGGCTCGATCACCGTCGAGAAGATCACCGACAGCGGCACCGGGTCGTTCGAGTTCACCTCGGGCACCCTCTCGCCATCGCCGTTCACGCTGGAGACCATCACTGCCGGTGCAGCGGTCTCGAGGACGTTCTCGGATCTCGACCCCGGCAGCTACGACGTGGCCGAGACGGTTCCGGACAGCTGGAACCTCGTGAGCGCGACGTGTGACGACGGTTCCGACCCGGCCGCCATCGCCCTCAGCGCCGGCGAGGCGATCACGTGCACGTTCCACAACGAGCGCGAGGTCGGTGCGATCGAGATTACGAAGCTCCGCAAGCACGCGGCCGACGGCCTGGGTGAGAACCACCCGCACGAGGGCGTCGAATTCGTGATCACCGGCGGTGAGCTGCCGGATGCGGGCGTCACCGTGACGACCGATGAGAACGGCGTCGCATGTGCCACCGGCCTGCTGGTGAGCGCGTTCGCTGATCTGTACACGATCACCGAGACGGTGCCTGAGGGCTATGCCGAGGTGGGCACGCAGACTGCGAATGTCACGGAAGCGGCCGATTGCGAGAACGCGAACGCGGGTGCGGTGAAGGAGTTCATCAACACGCCGCTGACGAAGATCACCGTGAGCGTCGACTCCCTCGTCGAGGGCGGCACGTTCTCGAGCATCGACTGCTATGTCACCGGTGACCCTGATGGAGTGATCGAGAAGGACGGCATCACCGACCAGGTGGATGACATCAGCCTCGACCTCAATGATCTCGAGCCGGGCAACATCACGTGCGACTTCGTGATCGACCCGTGATCGAAAGGAACTGATCCACAGCAAGGAAGCGGAGGTCCCGCCGGCGCCAGCCGGCGGGGCCTCCCGCATGCGACGACATCCGCATGTGTCACCCGATCTGGGGACATGAGTAATTCTCATTGACAGTTTCGGCGTTCCGAAGACGGGAGTAACGTTCGGACCGGCGTGAGACCCACTACGGCGCGATGCACGCCCGGAGACGTCCTTACCCCCGTCCCGGACGCGCCGTCGACGGACACCCGAGTCCGCCCACCGCCCGCAGCGGAACGTCCGGCCCGCCCGGACCGGATGAAACTGCGAACCCGGAGGCGAAGATGCCCCACACCACAACTCGCACGCCCGAGGAGCGGATCGCGTTCCGCAAGCGATGTCTACGCGCCGCCGCAGCCGTCGGCTTCACCGCGATCGTGGGCTCGGCCCTGATCGGCGGACCCGCATTCGCGAGCCATGGCCTCGTCAGCCTGGCCGGCAGCAACTTCGAAATCGACGCCGACGCAAACCTCAAGGTCGACCACACGGCACCGCCGTCGCTCGACTGGGCGAATGTCAGCGAGGTCCGTCAGGCCGACAAGGACTCTGGCGCCGGCGACGACTCTTTCGGCCAGGGCTCGAAGGAGGACACCCCCGTTCCGACGGTCGTCGATGGAAGCATCCCGCCGAACAAGAGCGACCTCAAGAATTTCGGGCTCTACCTCGAGGAGACGACGGGCGACGACTTCCTGCACCTGTTCTGGCACCGCGTCCAGGACCCGACGGGCACGACGAATATGGACTTCGAGTTCAACAAGTCGAAGACCCTCACGTCCAACGGCGTGACGCCGGTCCGCTCCGAAGGCGACCTGCTGATCCAGTACGACCTGACCAGCGGTGGAACGCATCCCGAGCTGTTCCTCTCGGAGTGGGTGACTGAGGGCTCAGCGAGCCAGTGCGAGGCGGCGAACAAGGTCCCATGCTGGGGTGATCGAGTGAACCTCACCACGTCCGGACTGGCGACCGGATCGATCAACACCAGCCCGATCCTGGCAGGCGAGGCCGACGGGCTCGGCGCGATCTCGGCGCGGACGTTCGGCGAAGCGACGGTCAACTTCTCGGCCATCGCCGGCGACGACTGCGTCGCGTTCGGCAGCGCCTACCTGAAGAGCCGGTCGTCCGACTCGTTCACTGCGGCGATGAAGGACTTCATCGCTCCGACGCCGACGAACATCAACAACTGTGGTGCCCTGGTGATCTCCAAGACGGCGAAGCACGCCGCATCCGGCCCGGGTGACCACCCGCAGCAGGGCGTGAACTTCACCGTCAGCAGCACGCTGCTGACCGAGGATCTCACCGGCACGACCGACGCAGATGGCCTCATCTGCTTCGAAGGACTCGACGCGGGCAGCTACACCGTCACTGAGTCCATCCCTGATGGGTACGTCTCAACCGACTCCGAGCAGACCGCCACGGTCATCGCGGACACCGATTGCGACACCGCAGATCCAGTCGAGTTCTCGAACACGCCGTTGACCGACGTCACGGTCAGCGTCGACTCGCAGGTAGATGGTGGCACGTTCTCGAGCATCTCGTGTGACGTCGACGGCTCCGACACGGTGTCGCTCGCGGACAAGCTCGACGACCCGTTCGTGACGATCCCGGATCTCGAGCCGAGGACCGTGGTCTGCACCATCGTGATCGACCCGTGATCCCAAGAGGAGGAATCACTTCTTGAAACCGAAGGGCCCCACCGGCGATCGCCGGGCGGGGCCCTTCCCTGAGCCGTGGCGCGCTACGCGCTGAGCCCCTCATACACCTCGCGCAGCAGGCGCGCCGTCTCGGACGGCGTCTTGCCGACCTTCACGCCGGCGGCCTCGAGGGCCTCCTTCTTCGCCTGCGCGGTGCCGGCTGAGCCTGACACGATGGCGCCGGCGTGGCCCATGGTCTTGCCCTCGGGCGCGGTGAAGCCGGCGACGTAGCCGACGACCGGCTTCGTCACGTTGGCCTTGATGAAGTCGGCAGCCCGCTCCTCGGCGTCGCCGCCGATCTCGCCGATCATCACGATCGCCTTGGTCTCGGGGTCGGCCTCGAACGCCTCGAGGGCGTCGATGTGCGTGGTGCCGATGATGGGGTCGCCGCCGATGCCGATCGCGGTCGAGAAGCCGAGGTCGCGCAGCTCGTACATCATCTGGTACGTGAGCGTGCCCGACTTCGAGACGAGGCCGATGGGGCCCTTGCCGGTGATGTTGGCCGGGGTGATGCCGACGAGCGACTCTCCGGGGCTGATGATGCCGGGGCAGTTCGGGCCGATGATGCGCGTCTTGCCGCCCTGCTCCTTGGCGTACGCCCAGAACTCGGCCGAGTCCTGCACGGGCACGCCCTCGGTGATGATGACCAGCAGCGGGATCTCGGCGTCGATGGCCTCGACCACGGCGTCCTTCGTGAAGGCCGGCGGCACGAACGCGATCGAGACATCCGCACCGGTCGCCTCGATGGCCTCGGTGACCGACGCGAATACGGGCAGCTCGACGTCGTTGCCGTCCTTGTCCTTGTGCAGCACGGTCGTGCCGGCCTTGCGGGCGTTCACGCCGCCGACCACCTGGGTGCCCGCCGCGAGCATGCGGGCGGTGTGCTTCGAGCCCTCGCCGCCGGTGATGCCCTGGACGATGACCTTGTTGTCCTTGTTCAGGAAGATCGTCATTGCTCTCGAATCCTTCTCTACGCGGCGTTCGCCAGCTCGGCGGCCTTGTCGGCGCCCTGGTCCATGTTCTCGGCGAGGGTGACGAGCGGGTGCGCGGCCTCCTCGAGGATGCGACGGCCCTCCGCCACGTTGTTGCCGTCGAGGCGCACGACGAGCGGCTTGTCGGCGGTGTGGCCGAGCTCGGCGAGCGCGCCGACGATGCCCTTCGCGACCTGGTCGCACGCGGTGATGCCGCCGAAGACGTTCACGAACACGGCCTTGACCTGCGGGTCGCCGAGGATGATCGAGAGGCCGTTGGCCATGACCTCGGCCGACGCGCCGCCGCCGATGTCGAGGAAGTTGGCGGGCTTCACGCCGCCGTGGTTCTCACCGGCGTACGCGACGACATCGAGCGTCGACATGACCAGGCCCGCGCCGTTGCCGATGATGCCGACCTCGCCGTCGAGCTTGACGTAGTTGAGGTCGAGCTCCTTGGCCTTCGCCTCGAGCGGGTCGGTCGCGGCCTTGTCCTCGAGGAGGGCGTGGCCCGCGTGGCGGAACTCGGCGTTCTCGTCGAGCGTGACCTTGCCGTCGAGGGCGATGATCTCGCCGTCCTCCGACAGGATGAGCGGGTTGACCTCGACGAGCGTGGCGTCCTCCGAGGTGTACACGTCGTAGAGCTTCACGAAGACGTCGGCGACCTTGTCGACGAGCTCGGCCGGGAAGTTCGCGGCCTCTGCGATCTCCCGAGCCTTGTCGGGCGTGATGCCGGTGCCGGGGTCGACGTCGATGCGCGCGAGCGCCTCGGGCTTCTCGACGGCGAGCTGCTCGATCTCCATGCCGCCCTCGACGCTCGTGAGCGTGAGGTACGAGCGGTTGGCGCGGTCGAGCAGCACCGAGAAGTAGAACTCCTGCGCGATGCGGGCGCCGCCGGCGACCATCACGCGCTTGACGACGTGGCCCTTGATGTCGAGACCCAGGATGTCGCGGGCTGCGGCCTCGGCCTCATCGGGCGTCTTCGCGACCTTGACGCCGCCGGCCTTGCCGCGGCCTCCGGTCTTGACCTGGGCCTTCACCACGACGACCCCGCCGAGCTGCTCGGACGCGGCGCGCACCGCCTCGGGGGTGTCGGCGACGATGCCCGGGAGCACCGGCACTCCGTACTTCTCGAAGAGGTCTCTCGCCTGGTACTCGTAAAGATCCACGCTCTGCTTCCAATCGTTCCGCGCGCCCGCGCGCAGGGATGGGTGGGATGGGAGGCCCGGCTGTGAGAGTCTCGACGTCAAGATACCTCGATATCGAGATAAGTCGAACCGCGACCATGGTACCCCGCCGCCGACGCGGCCTCGAACCGGCGGCGGCCCGCGGCACCTGGCGGACCGAGGCGCGGGGCTCGCGCAGGTGAGCCTCACCATGCTGGCGAGGCTCGCGATCGAGTGCGAGACTGCCCGAATGACGGATGCCACGGCCGAGCCGGTCCACCGCGTCGATCCGCACGACGGCAAGGTCCACGAGAAGCTCAACTGGTTGCGCGCCGGAGTGCTCGGAGCGAACGACGGCATCGTGTCGGTCGCTGCGCTCGTGGTCGGCGTCGCGGCCGCGACGACGGATGTCGGAGCCATCCTGATCGCCGGCGCCGCGTCGGTCGCGGCCGGCGCCATCTCGATGGGCCTCGGCGAGTACGTGTCGGTGTCGAGCCAGCGCGACACCGAGCACGCGCTCATCGCGAAGGAGAAGGCCGAGCTCGAGACGATGCCGCAGCAGGAACTCGAGGAGCTCGTCGAGATCTATCGCGGCAAGGGCCTCTCGGTCGAGACGGCGGAACGCGTCGCGGAAGAGCTCACCGCGCACGATGCCCTCGCCGCACACCTCGAGGCCGAGCTCCACATCTCCCAGGAGGACGTGGTCAACCCGTGGCACGCGGCGTGGGCGTCGGCGGCGGCCTTCCTGATCGGCGCGATCCTGCCGATGCTCGCGATCCTCCTCCCGCCTCCCGAGTGGCGCATCGTCACCACGTTCGTGGCCGTCATCATCGCGCTGGCGATCACCGGCTGGCTGTCGGCCTGGATCGGCGGCGCCCCGCGCGTGCGAGCGATCACTCGAGTGGTGGTGGGAGGCGCGCTCGCCCTCGCGGTCACGTGGGCGATCGGCGCACTGCTCGGCGGCGCGATCTAGCGAGTGCATCCGATGTCGGAGGCACGCGTCGGCATCTCGGGATGGCGCTACAAGGGCTGGCGTGGCGTGTTCTACCCGAAGGGGCTCCGGCAGGCCGATGAACTGGCCTACGCCGCCGCGCGCATGACCTCGATCGAGGTGAACGGCTCGTTCTACTCGCTGCAGCGGCCGGCGAACTGGCAGCGCTGGCGCGACGGGACGCCGGACGGATTCGTCTACGCCGTCAAGGGGCCGCGCTTCGTCACGCACATCAAACGGCTCCGCGACATCGAGGCGCCGCTGGCGAACTTCTTCGCGTCGGGCGTGCTCGACCTAGGGCCGAAGCTCGGCCCCGTCCTATGGCAGCTGCCGCCGACGCTCGCGTTCGATGCCGGGCTGCTCGATGCGTTCCTCGGTCGGCTTCCCCGGTCGAGGGCGGATGCCGCGGCGCTCGCGGCCCGCCATGACGAGCGGATGGAGGGACGCGCCTCGTTCGGGGTGGGCGAGGACGCCGGCATCCGGCATGCCGTCGAGGTGCGCCATCCGTCGTTCGAGGACGCCGCCGACGAGTGGGGCGCCGTGCTCGAGCGGCACGGCGTGGCGAGCGTGACGGCCGACACCGCGGGGCGGTACCCGCGCCTGGACCGGACGACGGCGGACTTCGCATACGCACGGTTGCACGGCGAGGAGGAACTCTACGCGTCGGGCTACGATGCCGAGTCGCTCGATCGGTGGGCGGCCTGGACGCGTACCCACCTCGACGCCGGGCGCGATGCGTACCTCTACTTCGACAACGACATCAAGGTGCGCGCGCCCTACGACGCCATGGGCCTGATCGCGCGGCTTCCGCTGCCGCCCGGGCTCGCCGCGCCCGCGACCGAGGCCGGCTGAGCGCGCGGCCACCCCGGCGTCGCGAGCAGTTCGCCGCCACGCGCGATCGCGAGGACGTCGACGTCGAACCGCTCGACGAGCTCGTCGAGCGACGCGCGACCACCGGCGACGATGGCCGTCGCGAGCACGTCGGCCGTCACGAGGTCGGCCGCGACGACGCTCACCTGGACGAACGGGCTCGGCCCCTCGCCCGCGCGCGTCCAGATGTGGTCGCCGCGCTCGGCGCTGCCCGAGGTGGCGATCGCGCGTCGGCGGGCGCCGTCGAGGTCGAACCGGGCGAGCAGGGCCGTGCGGTCGGACGGATCCACGATGCCGATGGCCCAGGGCGACGGCGTCCCGGAGGTCGCGTCCGCGGCCACGAGCACGTCGCCGCCCGCGTCGACCGCCCATTGGGCGAACCCCGCGCGGTCCAGCGCGACCCCCGCCTCCTCGACGGCGAGCGCCTTGACCACGCCGTTCAGGTCGATCACGCCGTCGCCGCGGTGCGGCGTGAAGACGCCGTCCGTGGCGTCCCTCCAGCGGAGCGCGAGCGCGTAGGCGTCCCGCACGTCGGCGCTCGCGTCGGTGAGCGCGAGCTCGCCCCGCCCGACGCGGCTGAGCTCCGACGCGGGATCGAAGAGGCTGCACCGCACCTCCCATCGCGCGAAGATCGCCGCGACGGCGGCCACCGCGGTGTCCGCGTGCACGCCGTCGACGTCGAGTCGGACGCTCACGACCGTGCCCATCGCGGCGAACGCACCGCGCGGAAGGGCCGCCCCATCCATCAGAACCCCGCCTGGTCGAGCGCCGCCTGCAACGACTGCAGGTACGCCGCGCTGGTGTACGTCGCACCGCTCACCATCGCGACCGACGTGGACTGCGCCTGCAGCACCTCGTCCTGCAGCACCGGCTCGGCGCGATTGCTGATCTGGATCGACCGGCCGTCGTGGTCGGTGAGCTGGAGCGCGGTCACGTCCGTGATCGCACCGCCCGAGATGGTGACCTGCACCTGCACGTCGCCGAACCGCGTCGAGACCGTGGTGCCGGTGTACGTTCCGTCCGACCCGCCGCTCGACGTGGTCGAGTCGGCGGATGTCGCGGAGCCGCCCGAGCCGGTCGACTGCGTCGAGTCAGTGCCCGAGGTTCCCCCCGAGATCGCCCCCGACGAGCTCGTGCTGCCGCTGCCTCCGGCCGCGATCGAGCCCGAGTCCGAGCCGGAGTCCGAGCCCGATGACGCGGTTGTGTCCGGCAGGGTCGCTTTCGTAGCGGCGTTGCCGAGCTGCCAGCCGCCGAGGAGGGCCGCGGCCGAGGCCGCGGAGGCCAGGATCATCGCACGTCGTCTCACCAGTCGAACCTCTCGTGATGGATCTGCTCGGGCGCGAGGCCGGCGGCTCGGGCCTCGGTGATCACGCCCTCGGCCCAAGCGCGCGGACCGCAGACATACAGGTCGCTCTCGGCCACGCGCGGCACGAGCGCCGTGAGGTCGAGACCCTGGCGCTCCGCGGCATCCGTGAGCCAGCCCCGACCGCGGCCGCCCGGAACCGTGAGGAGGGTCGCGCCGCGCGAGCGGCACAGTGCGCGGATCTCATCGAGGAGCCATCCGTCGGCCGGCGCCGGCGTGCGCAGCACCACGGTCGCCTCGCCGGGCCGGAACGTCGCCGACTCGAGCAACGAGCGGATGGGCGTCACGCCGATCCCGGCGCCGACGAGCGTCAGGCGCCGTCGGCTGCGCGACGCCTCGCTGAACACGCCGTACGGCCCCTCGATCGCGACCCGCGTGCCGGGGCGGATCCCGGCGATCGTCGCCGAGCCGTCGCCGAGCGCGCGAACCGTGATCCGCAGGTGATCGCCGCGGGGCACCGCCGAGAGGGAGTAGGGGTGCGCCTGCCACCACTGGCCCGCGGCGAGGAAGCGCCAGATGAAGAACTGGCCGCCCGAGGCTCGCAGGCGATCCAGCGTCCGGCCGCGCATCGTGACGGACACGATGCCGTCCCGCGGGTCGCCGACCGGCAGGACCGACTCGACCACGAGCCGGTGCCGCAGGCTGCCGGCGAGTGGCGCGACGACGCGGAATGCGACCACGGCGGCGAGCGTGGCGACGGTCGCGATCATCCAGTACACGCGCTGCCAGGTCCCCTCGGCGAACAGTCCGCCCACGCTGAACTGGTGGGGCAGCGCGGCGAGCACCGCGAGGTACGAGAGCAGGTGGATGAGGTGCCACGCTTCGTAGCGCAGTCGGCGGCGCACCGCCACGAGCGAGCTCACGACGACGGCGAGGAACAGCGCGAAGCCGAGGATCGCGAGCGGCAGGTCGGGCAGCGCCCAGATCGCCAGCGCCTCGGCGACGACGTCGACGCCGTCCGCGATCGCGTACCCGGCGAGCAGCAGCACGCCGTGGGCGATGAGCAGGTAGAGCACGGGCTTGCCGATCCTGCCGTGCAACGCCATCGCGGCGTCGTGGCCGACTGCGCGCTCGATGAGCGGCACGCGCGCCGCGAGCAGCAGCATCACGAGCACGAGGCCGGTCGCCGCGAGACCCGCGATGATGCCCAGCGAGCTCAGCGCGGCGCCGGGGTCACCGAATCGGCTCGCGCCGCCTTCGGCGAGGAACAACGCGATCGCGACCGCGACGGATGCCACGGCGAGCGCCTGCAGTACGTCCACGCGCCACAGCCGGCGCCGCGCACGCATGCCGTGCTCGTCGCCGACGGGGCGCAGGGGTCGCTCGAGGCCTCGAGCGTCGTGGACCAGGAATGCCATGGTGCCATCGTGCGCGTGCGTTCTATCGCCGCCCGATGGGTCGCCTGTGGGCCGGCTGGGAACGTGAGCGTCTGCGGCTCAGCCGACGCGGCCGAGCTCGAGCGCGGCGAACATGAGTGCCGCGACCGTCTCGCCGTCACGGATCTCGCCGTGTCGCAGCATCCGCATGACGTCGCCCCACGGCACGGTGCGGACATGCCTGATGCCCTCTTCGACGGCATCGTGCCCGGCGTGCGATGACGTCCGCAGGCCGGTCGCGAGGAAGACGACCTCGCTCGCGCGGCAGACGCCGTTCAGCGCGTCCATGCGGCCGACCTCACGCCAGTGCGTCGCCTCGAGCCCGGTCTCCTCGAGCAGTTCGCGCTGGGCCGCGACGAGCGGGTCGTCGCCGTCGGCGCCGCCCGCGGGCACCTCGACAGACTCGCCGACGGTGTGCCGGTCGAGCGTGACGAGCACGACCTCGTCGTCGTCGGTCAGCGCGACGACGAACACGGCGACGTTGCGCAGTTCGACGACGCCGTAGATTCCGTCGCTGCCGTCGGGGCGGACGACCGCGTCTTCGGTCACGCGGATCCACGGGTTCTCGTACACGGTCCGCTGCGACCGGACGGGCCAGGTCACAGCTTCTCGATCGGCGCGATCTTGATGAGCAGCTTCTTCTGCCCCGCGGTGTCGAACGCGACGTGCGCGATGCGCTTGCTGCCCTCGCCCGTGACCTGCCGCACGGTGCCCTCGCCGAAGTCGGTGTGCCGGATGCGGTCGCCGACCTCGAGGGTCAGGTCGCCGTTGTCGCGCACCGTGCCGGTGACACGGTTCGCCCACTCGGCCTTCGGCGCCGCGGCCTTCGTGACGCTGAACCGCTCGAGGTCGCGGTCGCGGAGCCCCCAGGCGCCGCCGGACCCGCCGCTGCCGTAGCCGCCGCGGCGCGCGTTGAGCGCTCGCGGCTGGGTGCCGCCGCGGCTGGTCGCCATGCCGGGCGACTGCTTCCAGTCGATGAGCTCGTCGGGGATCTCCTGCAGGTATCGACTCGGCATCGCGACCGACACCTCGCCGAACTGGGCCCGGCTCATCGCGAGCGAGAGGTAGAGCCGCTTGCGGGCCCGAGTGATGCCGACGTAGAAGAGGCGCCGCTCCTCGGCCGGCCCGCCCGGCTCGGTCGCGGACATCTGGTGCGGCAGCAGGCCCTCCTCGATGCCGGTGAGGAACACCGCGTGGTACTCGAGGCCCTTGGCGGTGTGCAGCGTCATGAGCGACACCGTGCCCGACGCATCGTCGAGCTCGTCGGCCGCAGCCACGAGCGAGACCTGCGTGAGGAAGTCGACCAGCCCGGCGCCCGGGTTCTCGCGGTCGAAGTCCTTGGTCTGCGCGAGCAGTTCCTCGACGTTCTCGGCGCGCGTCTCGTCTTGCGGGTCGCGGCTGTTGCGGAGCGTCTCGACCAGGCCCGAGCGGTCGAGCAGGTGAGCGAGCACGTCGGAGACCTTCGCGGCGCCCTCGTTCGTGCCCTCGTCGATGCCCTTCTGCGAGGGCACGAGCATCGCGGCCGCCTCGTCGAGCAGGTTCGCGAGGTCGAGGATCGCCTTCGTGACCTTCGGCCCGAGTCCGAGGCCGTCGGCAGCGCGCATCGCCTGCCGGAACGAGAGGTCGTTCTGCTCGGCGAAGCTCGCGATCGAGGTCTCGGTGGCGGGGCCGATGCCGCGCTTCGGCGTGTTCAGGATGCGACGGATCGCGAGCTCGTCGAGCGGGTTCGCGACCGCGATGAGGTAGGCCATCGCGTCCTTGATCTCGGCGCGCTCGTAGAACTTCGTGCCGCCGACGACCCGGTACGGCAGGGCGGAGCGGACGAAGATCTCTTCCAGCGCTCGGGTCTGCGCGTTGGTGCGGTAGAAGACCGCGATGTCGCGATAGGCGACGCCGGCGCGGTGCAGCGCCTCGATCTCGTCGGCGACGAACTGCGCCTCGTCGTGCGCCGAGTACCCCGTGTAGCCGGTGATCTTGTCGCCGTCGCCGTCGGCCGTCCAGAGCTTCTTCTCTTTCCGGTCGAAGTTGTTCGCGATCACGGCGTTGGCGGCGCTCAGGATGTTCTGCGTCGACCGGTAGTTCTGCTCGAGCAGCACGACCTTCGCGCCCGGGAAGTCGCGCTCGAACTCGACGATGTTGCGGATGTCGGCGCCCCGGAACGCGTAGATGGACTGGTCGGAGTCGCCGACCACCGTGAGGCTCGCGCCCGGGATCCGCCCCGAGGCATCCGTCATGCCCCGCACCAGCACGCCGTGCTCGTCGAGCTCGGCGACGACGTCGGGTTCGACGGGCCTCGTGAGTTCGCGGATCAGCGCGTACTGCGCGTGGTTGGTGTCCTGGTACTCGTCGACGAGGATGTGCCGGAACCGCCGCTGGTAGAGCGCTGCGACCTTGGGGAACGCCCGGAACAGGTAGACCGTCTCGCTGATGAGGTCGTCGAAGTCGAGCGCGCTCGCATCGCGCAGCCGCCGGGTGTACTGGCGGAAGATCTCGAGGAACATCACGTCGTTCGGGTCGTTCGTGTTGACGTTCCGGGCGTAGGTCTCGACATCGCTGAGCTCGTTCTTGAGCTTGGAGATCTTCGCCTGCGCGCTCGCGGGCGTGAAGCCGAGCGTGTCGGCGTCGAGCTCCTTGATGATGCGCTTGAGGATGGTGCGCTGGTCGGCCGAGTCGTAGATCGTGAAGGTGGTCGACAGGCCCATGGCCGCCGCCTCGCGGCGAAGGATTCGCACGCACGCCGAGTGGAACGTCGAGATCCACATGCCGCCGGCGGCCTCGCCGAGCAGCGCCTCGACGCGTTCGCGCATCTCGGCCGCGGCCTTGTTCGTGAACGTGATCGCGAGGATCTGGCTGGGCCACGCCTCGCGCCCGTCGATGAGGCTCGCGATCCGGTGCGTCAGCACGCGGGTCTTGCCCGATCCGGCGCCCGCCACGATGAGCAGCGCCTCGCCGCGATACTCGACCGCTTCGCGCTGCTGCGGGTTGAGCCCGGCGGTCAGGCGATCGGATGCCGCGGGGCCGGCGCCCTGCGGCCCGCCCCCGCGCTTATCGGAAGCCGCGACGGGCGCCTCGCGCCAGCCGGTGGGGTCGTCGGGGTGGAGGATCAGCGTCATGTCCTCTCAAGTCTAGGCGCGCCATCCGACAGCCCGCCCGAGGTGATGCTGTCGGGCGGGGGGCGGATCCTGCGCGCCGCGCAGGGCGGTCAGCCGCCCGCGGCCACGCGGCGGGCCTCGATGCCGAGGTCGGGGTGGTCGAGGAAGATGCCGTCGAGCCCGGTCTCGATGATGCGCGTGAACTCGCCGAGCCAGTCGCCCCACGCGGCACGCGCGGTGCCGCGACGGTTCGGCTGCGCGAGGAAGCGGTTCTCGGGGCGGAGCGTCCACGTGTAGACGGCGAGACCCGCGGCGTGCGCGGCGTCGACGAGCTCGGACCCCTGCAGCGGCGCACCGTTCGCCGCGCGTCGCCCGGCGGCTGCGACATCCGTCGACGACCCCGGCCCGCCGACGAGGCGCGACTTGCCGACGCTCACGCCGTCGACGGCCCCGGCGAGGCCGAGCAGCCCCTCCTCGGTGACGAACGAGTCGTACGTGCGTGCCCGCCCGTCGGTGCCGCCCGCCGCCGCGACGAGGTCCCAGGGTGCGCCGCGATCCTCGACGAGCAGCACCTTCGTGCCCGCGATCCCGCGGTCGCGCAGGCGCTGGAGCAGCGTCGGCTCGAACGACTCCGAGATGAGGCGCCCGTCGCCCCGGCCCCATCCGCCGGCGGTGAGCTCGGCCGCGAACAGCTCGTCGAGCGGCAGGCCCAGCCCCGCGAAGTGCGTCGCGTGCTTGAACTCCGCGACCAGCCGGATGTCGCGACCCGAGTCGTCGGACGCGGCATCCAGCAGCGTGAGCAGGTCGCGGAAGCGGATGATCGGATACCGGCCGTCGAACGTCGCGCTGTGCTGCCGGACGCCGCCGAGGCGCTCGGTCGCGCGGAGCGTGGACAGCTCGGCCCACGTGAAATCCTCGGTGAACCAGCCGGTGAGCGCCTTCCCGTCGACTTCGCGTGTGGTGCGCCGCGACGCGAACTCGGGGCGGGACGCGACATCCGTCGTGCCCGAGATCTCGTTCTCGTGGCGCAGTACGAGCACCCCGTCGCGCGTGGCGACCAGATCGGGCTCGACGGCGTCGACGCCGAGTGCGAACGCGAGCCGGTACGAGGCCTCGGTGTGCTCGGGCCGGTACCCCGGCGCGCCGCGGTGCCCGATCACGAGGGGACGCTCTGCGGGGCCGGCCTGCATCCCCTCAGCGTAGCCACGGCGCTCCGCGCGCCCGCGGAATTCCGCGCGGATTCACGGCGTTGACTCTGCTGAACCCGCTAGGTTGGAGGGACGCGGACAGATCCGTCCGCACGATTCCCCTCCACCCGACGGAAAGCCGAAAGCAGAGGAACCACAGCAATGGCTCTCAACAACCCCGCCTTCTCACGTAACGAGGCGTTCTCCAACCAGGGGGCGGTGGCTGTCGCGCAGGACATGTCCGCCCAGCAGCTGCAGGACATGTACAACCAGCCTGCGACCCTTCCCGACCGCGAGGTCATGACGATCGAGGACTCGATCGCGAAGTCGGCTGCCGCGTTCGGCGTGCTGCTCGTCGGTGCGGCGATCGGCTGGCTGACGTTCCAGTCCGTGCCGTTCCTCTGGGTCGGCGCCGGTCTGGTCGGCTTCGTGCTCGCGCTCGTCAACATCTTCAAGAAGGAGCCCTCGCCCGCCCTGGTACTCGCCTACGCGGGCGTCGAGGGCGTCTTCGTCGGCGGCATCTCGGCCTGGTACGAGTACATGTTCGGCGGCGGCATCGTCGCCCAGGCGGTCATCGCGACCCTCGTCGTCGTCGGCGTGACGCTCGCGCTGTTCGCCTCGGGCAAGATCCGGGCATCGGCTCGCGCGACGAAGATCTTCCTCATCGCGATGGTCGGCTATCTCGTCTTCTCGCTCGTCAACATCGGCCTCATGCTCTTCAATGTGACCGACGATCCGTGGGGCCTCCGCGGCGCCGAGATCATGGGCATCCCGCTGGGCGTCATCATCGGCGTCCTCGTCGTGATCATGGCCGCGTACTCGCTCGTGCTCGACTTCGACTTCATCCAGCAGGGCGTTCGCAACCGCGCCCCAAGGAAGTACGGCTGGACCGGCGCCTTCGGCATCATGGTCACGGTCGTCTGGCTGTACCTCGAGATCCTGCGCATCCTCGCGATCGCGCGCGACTAGCACTCGATCCACCCGAACGGGCCGTCCCCTCGGGGGCGGCCCGTTCCGCGTCCGCGGACTCCGCTGAAGTGCCGTTTCCGCGCTGGAGGGACTGCTGCTTCCCTCACTCCAGCGCAGGAACGGTACTCAGGCGGGAGGCGGTGCTCGGTGGGGTCAGCGCGCGTCGGGTCGCGACGCTCGCGCGAGCAGCACCGCGCGCTCGCGCTCGTTGGCCGTGAGTCGCGCCGCCTCCGCGAACGCCTCGCGCGCGTCATCCGCCCGCCCGAGCCGTTCGAGGAGCTCAGCTCGCACCGCCTGCAGCGGGTGGTAGTTCGCGAGGCGCCCGTCGGCCGCGAGCCCGTCGACGATCGCGAGTCCGGCCTCCGCTCCGTCGGCCATGGCGACGGCGACGGCGCGGTTGAGCTCGACCACCGGTGACGGCGCCACCTGCTCGAGCGCTTCATAGAGCGCGACGATCGTCGGCCAGTCGGTGTCGTCGACGGATGGCGCGATGTCGTGCTGCTCGGCGATCGCCGCCTGCAGGCTGTAGGCGCCCCGTCCGCGCCCGATCGCGTCGGCACGCGCGAGCGCCGCGCGCCCGCGCGTGATCGCCGAACGGTCCCACCGCCGCCGGTCCTGGTCTGGGAGCAGCACCGGATCACCGTGGGCGTCGAGCCGCGCCGGGAACCGCGCCGCCGTGAGCTCCATGAGTGCGACGAGGCCGTGCACCTCGGGCTCGCGGGGCACGAGCCCCGCCAGGATGCGGCCGAGTCGCAGCGCTTCGCGGCTCAGTTCGGGCCGCATGAGGTCGTCGCCGGCCGACGCCGAGTGCCCCTCGTTGAAGATCAGGTACAGCACGCCGAGCACCGTGCCGAGTCGCGCCGGGAACTCCGACCGCGGCGGCACCTCGAAGGGGACGCCCGCGTCGCCGAGCGTCTTCTTCGCGCGCACGATGCGCTGCTGCACGGTCGAGACGGGCACGAGGAACGCGCGCGCGATCTCGTCGGTCGTGAGGCCTCCGACGACCCGCAGCGTGAGTGCGACGCGCGCCTCGCGCGAGAGCACCGGATGGCACGACACGAACACGAGCCGGAGCACGTCGTCGTCGATCGCGTCGGGGTCGTACGGCAGGTCGCCGGTGGCATCGGCCGCCTCGGCCTGCTCGCGCTCGAGGTCGTGCGCGATCGCGGCGAGCCGCTCGTCGTACCGCTCGCGGCGGCGCCATCCGTCGATCGCCCGCCGCTTGCCGACGGCGGTGAGCCAGGCGCCCGGGTTCGACGGGATGCCCGAGGCCGGCCACTGGGCGAGCGCTTCGGCGAGCGCATCCTGGGCGAGGTCCTCGGCGAGCGCGAAGTCGCCGACTATGCGCGTGAGCGTCGCGACGATGCGCGCCGACTCGATGCGCCAGACGGCGGCGACGGCCCGCCGGGCGGACTCGGGGTCCACCGGACGAGCCGTCGCGTCGGTCGTCACGCCTTGGTCGCGGCGCGTCGGGCGTCCTCAGCGAGACGCTCGGCCTGCTCGGCGCGCCAGCCGACCTCCTTCTGGATCCATTCGTTGTCCTGCGGGAAGTCCTCGATCTCGGACACGCGACGCACCTCGAGCTTCGAGCCGGGGCCGAGCGGGCAGCGCTTGGCCCACTCCGCGGCCTCCTCCTTCGAGGCGACGTCGAGGATCCAGAACCCGTTGAACAGCTCCTTGGTCTCGCCGTACGGGCCGTCGGTGACGAGCGGCGGCTCGGAGGAGAAGTCGACGACGAACCCCTCGCTCGCGTCGGTCAGGCCCTCGCCGGCGAGCATCACGCCGGCCTTCATGAGCTCCTCGTTGTAGCGACCCATGGCCGCGATGACCTCGTCGAACGGCAGGTCCTGGTAGGCCTCGACGGCCTCGTCGCTGGCCCGCATGATGAGCATGTACCGCGTCATGGTGAATCTCCTCCGGTGTTCGGGTCGCCCTTCGACCCTCTCACTCATGGCGTCGAACGGGAAGCCGCCCGATCGACACCGTCGCCAAGAAATTCTGCTCAGATGCCGAGCGTCGCGCCCGCGGCCCTGATCGCGTCGGCGGATGCCGCGAGCAGCGCCTCCTCGTCGGCCGACATCGGCGTCTCCTCGACCGCGTTCGCGCCGTCGCCGCCGACGACGCTCGGCAGCGACAGCGCGACCCCGTCGATGCCTCGGACGCCCGAGAGCACCGTGCTCACGGGCAGCACCGCACGCTCGTCGCGGAGCACCGCCTCGACGATGCGCGCGCCGGTGAGGCCGATGGCGTAGTTCGTGGCGCCCTTGCCCCGGATCACGGTGTACGCCGCGTTGCGCACCTCGTGCGCGATGCCGTCGAGTTCCTGGCGCGTGAACGGCTCGCCGCCCTGCCAGTCGAGGATCGGCACGGGCCCGATGCGCGCGTTCGACCACAGGGGGAACTCGGTGTCGCCGTGCTCGCCCACGATGTCGGCGTGCACGCTGGCCGTCGTGACGCCGGCGCGCTTCGCGAGGAGCCAGCGAAGCCGCGACGTGTCGAGCACCGTGCCCGACCCGAACACGCGCTCGGGCGGAAGCCCGCTGATGCGCTGCGCAGCGAGCGTGAGCACGTCGACCGGGTTCGTGACGAGCACGTAGATCGCGTGGGGCGCGCGCTCGAGCAGCCCCGGCAGCAGCCGCTCGAGGATGCCGACGTTGGTGCCGGCGAGCTCCATCCGGCTCTGGCCGGGCTGCTGCTTGGCCCCGGCGGTGATGACGACGACGTGCGACCCCGCGACCACGTCGAGGTCGGCGCCGCCGATCACGCTCGACCGGGTGAACTGCGTGCCATGCGCGAGATCGAGCACCTCGGCCTCGACCTTCTCAGTCGCGATGTCGTAGAGCGCGACCTGCGACGCCGATTCGCGGATGAGCGCGGCGTAGGCGAGGCTCGTGCCGACGCTCCCCGCTCCGACGACCGACAGCTTCGAGTTCTCGACGACGCCCATGCGGCTCAGGCTAGCCGCTCACTCCCATTCGATGGTGCCCGGCGGCTTCGACGTGACGTCGAGCACGACGCGGTTCACCTCGCGCACCTCGTTGGTGATGCGGTTCGAGATGCGCGCGAGCACCTCGTAGGGCAGGCGAGTCCAGTCGGCCGTCATCGCGTCTTCCGACGACACCGGTCGGAGCACGATCGGGTGGCCGTAGGTGCGGCCGTCGCCCTGCACGCCCACCGAGCGCACGTCGGCGAGCAGCACGACCGGGCACTGCCAGATCTCTTGGTCGAGGCCCGCCGCGGTGAGCTCGGCGCGCGCGATGGCGTCGGCCTCTCGCAGCGTCTCGAGCCGGTCGCGAGTGACCTCGCCGACGATGCGGATGCCGAGGCCCGGGCCGGGGAACGGCTGACGACCCACGATCGCCTCGGGCAGGCCGAGCTCGCGGCCGATGGCGCGCACCTCGTCCTTGAAGAGGGTGCGCAGCGGCTCGACGAGCTCGAACTGGAGGTCTTCGGGCAGGCCGCCGACGTTGTGGTGGCTCTTGATGTTCGCGGTGCCGGTGCCGCCGCCCGACTCGACCACGTCGGGGTAGAGGGTGCCCTGCACGAGGTAGTGGATGGGCTCGCCGTCGGCCTCGGCCTCGGCGACGAGGTCGCGCTCGGCCCGCTCGAAGGCGCGGATGAACTCCCGGCCGATGATCTTGCGCTTCTCCTCGGGGTCGGTGACCCCGGCGAGCGCGTCGAGGAACGTGTCCCGGGCATCCACGGTGACGAGCCGGATGCCGGTCGCTGCGACGTAGTCGACCTCGACCTGCTTGCGCTCGTCCTTGCGGAGCAGACCGTGGTCGACGAACACGCACACGAGCTGGTCGCCGACGGCCTCGTGCACGATCGCCGCCGCGACGGCCGAGTCGACGCCGCCCGACAGGCCCGCGATCACCCGGCCCGCACCGACCTGCTCGCGGATGCGGGCCACCTGCTCGGCGATGACGTTGCCCGAGTTCCAGTCGGCGGGGATGCCGGCGGCGCGATGCAGGAAGTTCTCGATGACGTCCTGGCCGAACGGCGTGTGCTTGACCTCGGGATGCCACTGCACGCCGTAGAAGCCCTGCGCGTCGTTCGCGAACGCCGCGACGGGCGTGTCGGCCGTCGACGCGAGCACGTCGAAGCCCTCGGGCGCGACGGCCACCGAGTCGCCGTGGCTCATCCACACCGTCTGGTGCTCGGGCTGTCCGCCGAGCAGCGCGTTGCCGTCGACGCGCAGCGTCGCCTCGGTCGAGCCGTACTCGCGGCGGCCGGTATGCGCGACCTCGCCGCCGAGCTGCTGCGCCATGACCTGGAAGCCGTAGCAGATGCCGAGCGTCGGGACGCCGAGCTCGAGGATGCCGGGATCGAGCGCCGGCGCCCCCTCTTCATACACCGACGACGGACCGCCCGAGAGGACGATGCCGATCGGGTCCATCGCCCGCACCTCGTCGGCGCTGATCGTGTGCGGCACGATCTCGGAGTAGACGGATGCCTCGCGCACGCGTCGCGCGATCAGCTGCGCGTACTGTGCGCCGAAGTCGACGACGAGCACGGGGCGCTGCTGGGTCTCGCTCACTGGGCGGCCTCCACGGATTCGGATTCGGACTGAGGGCGCGTGGCCGCGGCATCCGCTTCACGCTCGGCGAGGTAGCCGCGCACCTCGCGCGCGATGCGCGCCTCGAGGAAGAACGACAGGAACGGCACGATGCCGCCGGACGCCAGGAGCAGCAGGCGCGGGAAGTGCCAGCGCATGAGGCTCCACAGGCGGAAGTTGCTGAAGAGGTACACGACGTAGAACCAGCCGTGCGCGATGAGGATGCCCGTCGAGAGATTCACCCCCGTGCCGGTGGACTCGAGGCCCTCGGGCGTCTCGACGACCGGCTCGAACGAGAGCAGCCCGTTCGGACCGAACGCGAACAGCTCGAGGTGCCACACGTACTTCAGCAGCATCTCGGTGCACAGCAGCAGCAGCATGACGCCCGTGATGACCGAGCAGACCATGTAGAACTTCAGGGCCGCGCGGATGCGCGGGAAATCAGCCGATTTGGGCTCGAGGGGCATGGCGTCCAGTCTACGGGGCGGTCGGGTGGGCGATGCCCGAGTCGGATGGCGCGGGTTCGGGCCGCGCGCGAGTCAGCGTCCCGGCATCCCGCCCGACTCCCCCGGCATGAGCCCGCCGCGCTCACCCGGCATCCCCGCGGCGCCCGTATCCGGCCGTTCGCCCGGCATGAGGCCGCCGGTCGGAGGCGCCTCGGGCGCGCCCTCCGGCCCCTCGTTCGCGGACTCCGTGCCGACCTCCTCGAGGCGCGCGACGAGCTCCTCGCTCGGGTTGACGGGCACCGCGGTCCGCGCGACCTTCCGGACGCCCTCGTCGGGATCGGCGACGAGCTCGGCGAGCACCACGCTCGCGTCCTCCTCGGGCAGGTTGGCCGCCGACGCGGCGGCAGCCACCCGCACGATCGGATCGTCGCTCGCCGCGGCGGAGCGCACGACCTCGCGCGCCTCGTCGCCCGTGAACAGTCCGGCTGCGTAGGCCGCCTTCGACGCGATCATGGGCTCGTCGGAGGCGATCAGCGCCTGCAGGTGCTTGAGCGCCCCGGGTCCGAGCTGCACCACCTCGGTGTAGTCGGGCTCCTCCGGATCGAGCGCGGCGCGAACCTGTTTCATCGTCACTGCCATGGCTCCCCCTAGATGTCCTGCGTGAGTGCGCTGTTCAGCATCGTCGTGCGCTCGGATCCGATGATGTCGGGCGGCGGGTTGGTGATGTTCGCCGTGCCGTTGCCCGTCATCAGCCGGTCGTTGTCGTTGACGTGGAACAGCCCGAGGACGTGCCCGACCTCGTGGCCGAGCGTCCACTGCGTCGCGCCCTGGACGACCACGGCACCGGGTCGGCCGGCCGGGTGCGCGGCACACCCGTTGAACGGCGGCACCGTCGAGCGGACGAAGTACACGACGACGTCGTTCGCGCCCGCGTTGTTGCGGTTGGCGAAGAGCGCGTTCTGCTCGGCCGTCGTGTTGCCGAGCGTGCACGCACCGACATCCACGTCGTTCAGGGTCGGCAGGTTGAGGTTCTCGGTGGACGCGTGCTCCACCGCGATGCCGACGCTCGCATACACGTCGCGCATGCGCTGCAGCATGGTGGCGATGGGGATGTTCGGCGCGGTGAGCACCTTGGCGTGCACCCGCACGGTGGGCACGGCCGACCACCACTTGTGCCACATCGCACTGTCGGTGCCCATCACGAACGTGTCGATGCGGTTCGGCCCCCACGACACGGCCGCCGGAGCACTCGTGAGCACGCCGCCCAGCGACTCCCAGCCGCTCCATCCGTTCTGGAACCACTTGTGCCACATGGCGCTGTCGGTCCCGGCGACGAAGACGTCGAGTCGGCCCGGCCTCCATGAGGAGACGGCGGGGGTCGAGGTGAGGATGCCGCCGAGCGACTCCCAGCCGCTCCATCCGCCGTCGAACCACTTGTGCCACAGCGCGCTGTCGGTGCCCGCGCCGAAGACGTCGATGCGGCCGCGGCCCCATGACACGGCGCCGGGGCCGGACGTCAGCACGCCGCCGAGGCTCTCCCACCCGCTCCAGCCGCCGTCGAACCACTTGTGCCACAGGGCGCTGTCGGTGCCTCGAGCGAACACGTCGAGACGGCCCGACGCCCACGAGCAGACCGCGGGCTCCGAGGTCAGTACGCCGCCCAGGCTCTCCCAGCCGCTCCATCCACCGTCGAACCACTTGTGCCACAATGCGCTGTCAGTGCCGCGCACGAACACGTCGATGCGCCCCCGGCCCCACGAGACCGCCGCGGGCGACGACGTGAGGATGCCGCCGAGGCTCTCCCAGCCGCTCCATCCGCCGTCGAACCACTTGTGCCAGAGCGCGCTGTCCGTGCCGCGCACGAAGCAGTCCAGGCGGCCGTTGCTCCACGAGCTGACCGCCGGACCGGACGTGAGCACGCCTCCGAGCGATTCCCAACCGAGCCACGTCATCTCGACCTCCCCCAGGTCGCATGCCGGATCGCCGATTCGGCGATTGTCCCCCGAGCCGCCGGCCCCCCGACCGTCCGACTCCGCCCGATTCTCCTCGCCCTCACGGTGGGCGTCAACAAGAGTTCGAGGTTTCCTCGCGTTCGCCGGGGATCATGCCCCGACGAGCTCGCGCGGGACCACGAACACGTCCACGAGCGCGCCGCCGCGCCACAGCGTCATCTCGACCTCGCGGTCGATCGCGTCTTCGACCATCAGTCGCTGGATGGAGGTCGCGGTCACGATCCCGGTGCCGTCGAGGCTCACGGCGATGTCGCCGGCCCGGATGTTCGCGACCTCCGCGGGACTTCCGGGCACGACGGCCGTCACCTGCAGGCCGGTGGTCGAGCCGATCCGTGCCGCGAGCTCGGGCGCGAGCCGGACCTGCGCGCCGGCGATGCCGAGCCACGCCCGGCGCACCCTGCCGCGGGCGACGAGTGCGTCGATGATCGCGCGGGTCGCCGGGTTGATCGGGACCGCGAGTCCGAGGCCGACCCCCGCGACCGCGGTGTTCACCCCGACCATGCGGCCGAGCCCGTCGGCGAGGGCGCCGCCGCTGTTGCCGGGGTTCAGCGCGGCATCCGTCTGGATCACCTCGTCGACGACGCGACCGGCCGCCGTCGGCAGCGACCGACCGAGGCTCGACACGATGCCGGCCGTCACGCTGCCGGCGAAGCCGAGGGGCGTGCCCAGCGCGACGACGAGCTGGCCCACGCGCAGCTCGCGCGCGTCGCCGAGCGGCACCGGCGCGGGCAGCGCGCCGTGCGCGCGCAGCACCGCGAGGTCGGAGAGCGGGTCGCGGCCGATGACGTCGGCGTCGACCGAGGTGCCGTCGCCGAACGACGCCTCGGCACGATCGGCGCCGACGACCACGTGCGCGCTCGTCAGGAGCACGCCGTCGTCGGAGATGACGCTCGCGCTGCCGGTGCCCTGGCCGCGCCGGGACCGCACGGCGAGGCTGGCCATGCTCGGCAGCAGGTCGTGCGCCACCTGGGTCACGATCCTGGAGTAGGCGTCGAGCGGCTCCTCGGCGCGTCCGCCGGTCGTGTCGTCGGTCTCGGGCCCGGTGCGGTCGTCATCGCTCACACCGGCATCCTCACCCCGTGGGCGGATGTCGCGACCGCAGTTCGCCGCAGGCGGAACGCGTCAGCGCCCGGTCGGCTCGCCGCCGGCCGTGCCCGAACCGCCGGATGCGCGGGTGGAGCCGGCCGCCCCGGCCTCCGCCGCCGCGAGCTCGGCCTCCTCGCGCTCGCGCTGGACCGCATCCTTCACGAGCCGGTACCAGAGGAACACCGCGAAGCCGGCGAACACGACCCACTCGATCGCGTAGAACACGTTGAGCCAGTTCAGCTGGGCCTCCTGCTCGGGCGGCGGCGAGGAGATCGCCTCGAGCCCGGCCACCGGCTCGGCGGCGGTGACGTAGCCGAAGTACACGGGCCGATCGTCGTAGTCGGCCCAGACGTTGATGAGGTGCGCGACCGCGACCGTGGTCATCGCGTTCGGGTCGTCGTCCTCGGCGGGCACGACGGGGGCCTCGCTCGGCAGGAAGCGGCCGACGACCTCGACCTGGACGGCCATGTCGGCGTCGACCGGGAGCCCGGCCTCGAAGTCGGCGAGGGCGTCGCGCGCGGTCTGCTCGTCGGCCGCCCAGCCGAGCGCCACCGGGAGGCCACCGGGTGCGGCATCCGTCACCTCGAGGTGGGCGACCACCCACCATCCGGCGACGCCGTCGTTGAGGCGGCCCTGGACGAGCACGGTGTCACCGGGCACGATCGTGCCGCGCACGGACACCCGCTGGCCGGTCGCCGACTGGTCGGTGGGACCGTCGGGACGGGCGACCTCGGCGAGGGGGCGGACCTGCTCGGTGGGCCGTTCGACGACCGTGGCCTCCTCGACGGCGCGGCCGACCTGCCACTGCGCGAGGATGGCGAACGCCGCCGCCACCCCGAGCGCGGCGAGCAGGGCGAGCACCCACCGCGGGCGCAGCATCATCCGGAGCATGTCCCGGCGATTCTATCGGCGCCCGATGCACGCCCCCTGCGAGCCCTCGGCTCAGTCCACCTGCACGATGTCGGGCGCCTCGAGCCGGACGCGATCGGCGGACTGGTCGTCGGGCTGCTGCTGCGACGCACGCTCGGCGGCGACGCGCTGCAGGTACCGCTCGACCTCGAGCGCCTCGCGGTCGGCGTCCCAGCCGAGCACGCCGGCCATGAGCTTCGCGGCGACAGGGGCCGCCGAGACGCCGCGGTCCCACGCCTCGATCGAGATGCGCGTGCGGCGCGCGAGCACGTCGTCGAGATGCAGTGCACCCTCGTGCGACGCCGCGTACACGACTTCGGCGCCGAGGTAGTCGTCGGCACCCGGCAGCGGCTCGCCGAGCTCGGGCCGCTCGCGGATCAGGTCGAGCAGGTCGTCGGTCATGGTGCCGTACCGGTTCAGCAGGTGCTCGATGCGCACCTTGTGCACGCCGAACGCGCGCGCGATCTTCCCGCGCTTGTTCCACGCCGCCTGGTAGCCCTCGGCACCGAGCAGCGGGATGTCCTGCGTGGTCGATGCCGGGACGCGCCCGTCGAGGGCGTCGGCGGCCGCGTCGATGGCGTCCTTCGCCATCACGCGGTAGGTGGTCCACTTGCCGCCCGCCACGACGACGAGGCCGGGCACGGTGTGCGCGACGATGTGCTCGCGCGACAGCTTCGACGTCTCGTCGCTCTCGCCGGCGAGCAGCGGGCGCAGGCCCGCGTACACGCCCTCGACGTCCTCGCGCGTGAGCGGGATGTTGAGGACGGCGTTCACGTGCTCGAGCAGGTAGTCGATGTCGGCCGCGGTGGCCGCGGGGTGCGCCTTGTCGAGGTTCCAGTCGGTGTCGGTCGTGCCGATGAGCCAGTGCCGGCCCCACGGGATCACGAACAGCACGCTCTTCTCGGTGCGCAGCAGCATGCCCATGTTCGACTGGAACCGGTCGCGCGGCACGACCAGGTGGATGCCCTTCGAGGCGCGCACCTTGAACGTGCCGCGCTCGCCGACCATGCGCTGGGTGTCGTCGGTCCAGACGCCGGTCGCGTTCACGACCTGCTTGGCGCGGATCTCGAAGTGCTCGTCGGTCTGCAGGTCGTGCGCCTTGACGCCCACCACGCGCTCGCCGACCTTGACGAAGCCCTCGACCTTGACGCGGCTCGCCACATGGGCGCCGTAGAACGACGCCGTTCGAGCCAGCGACGCCACGTACCGCGCGTCGTCGACCTGCGCGTCGTAGTAGGTGAGCCCGCCGATGAGCGCGCTCGGCGCGATCGACGGCGCGGCGCGCATGACCTGCCCCTTGGTGAGGTGGCGGTGGTGCGGCACGCCCGGCGGACGGCCGCCGCTGTAGCTGAAGATGTCGTAGAGCAGCATGCCGGCGCCGATGTAGACGCGCTCGAAGAACCGCTTCTTCAGCGGGTAGAGGAACCGCACCGGCTTGACGAGGTGCGGCGCGATACGTTGCAGCAGCAGGCCGCGCTCGATGAGCGCCTCGCGGACGAGCCGGAAGTCGAGCTGTTCGAGGTACCGGATGCCGCCGTGCACGAGCTTCGACGAGCGACTCGAGGTGCCCGACGCCCAGTCCCGGGCCTCGAGCAGTCCGGTCGAGAGGCCGCGTGTCACCGCGTCGAGCGCGGCTCCCGTTCCCACGATGCCGCCGCCGACGACGAGGATGTCGAGTTCCTTCTCCTTGAGCCGGGCGATCGCCGCCGCCCGCTCCTCGGGCCCGAGCTTGTTCGAACGCGCCACGGACTTCAGTCTCGCCATCGTCGCTCCCCACTCCGGGGCGGACCGCAGCGACCCGCCCGTCTGCTCAACGCTACCGGAGCCCTGCGGGGGGCACCATGGAACCCGCTGGGGGGTCGACGTGGATCAGGCTGACGTGTAGGGCGCGACGACCACTTCGACGCGCTGGAACTCCTTGAGGTCGGAGTACCCCGTCGTGGCCATCGACTTGCGCAGCGCGCCGACGAGGTTCGCCGTGCCGTCGGCGCCGGGCGCCGGGCCGTACAGGATCTCCTCGAGCGGAGCGGCCTGGCCGACCTGCACGCGCTGCCCGCGCGGCAGCTTGCCGTGGTGCGCCTCGGCGCCCCAGTGCCATCCGCCGCCGGGAGCATCTGTCGCTCGCGCGAGCGCGGCGCCGAGCATGACCGCGTCGGCGCCGCACGCGATCGCCTTGACGATGTCGCCGGCCTTGCCGACGCCGCCGTCGGCGATGACGTGCACGTACCGGCCGCCGGACTCGTCGAGGTAGTCGCGGCGGGCGCCCGCGACATCGGCCACGGCCGTCGCCATGGGTGCGTGGATGCCGAGCGTCGCGCGCGTCGTCGACGCCGCGCCGCCGCCGAAGCCGACGAGCACGCCCGCGGCGCCCGTGCGCATGAGGTGCAGCGCGGCCGTGTAGGTGGCCGCGCCGCCGACGATCACGGGCACGTCGAGCTCGTAGATGAACTTCTTGAGGTTGAGCGGCTCCTGGTTCTTGGAGACGTGCTCGGCCGACACCGTGGTGCCGCGGATGACGAACAGGTCGACGCCCGCCGCGACGACGGTCTCGTACAGCTCCTGCGTGCGCTGGGGCGACAGCGCGCCGGCGACGGTGACTCCGGCCTCGCGGATCTCGGCGAGGCGAGAGGTGACGAGGTCGGGCTTGATCGGCTCGGAGTAGAGCTGCTGCATGCGCGAGGTCGCCTGCTCGGGCGCGAGGTTGCGGATCTCGGCGAGCACCGGCTCGGGGTCCTCGTAGCGCGTCCACAGCCCCTCGAGGTCGAGCACGCCGAGGCCGCCGAGCTGGCCCATCATGATCGCCGTGCGCGGCGACACGACCGAGTCCATCGGCGCCGCGAGGAAGGGGATGTCGAACTGGTACGCGTCGATCGTCCAGCCGACCGAGACATCCTCGGGGTCGCGCGTGCGCCGGCTCGGCACGATCGCGATGTCGTCGAACGCGTAGACGCGTCGGCCCCGCTTCGAGCGGCCGATCTCGATCTCCTGGGTCACCCGTCAACCCTATCGAAGGGCCACGGTGGGCGAACGGATGGCGCGACCCGGGCGGCGCTCAGCGCGCCCGAGCCACGCGCGACTCGTCGAACACCGGCACATCCGTCTCGACGACCTCGCCGTCGGACCGGAACACCAGGAACCGGTCGAACGAGCGAGTGAACCAGCGGTCGTGGGTGACCGCGAGCACCGTGCCGTCGAATCGCGCGAGCGCCTCCTCGAGCGCTTCGGCCGAGACGAGGTCGAGGTTGTCGGTGGGCTCGTCGAGCAGCAGCAGCGTCGCGCCGGAGAGCTCGAGCAGCAGGATCTGCAGGCGCGCCTGCTGTCCGCCCGAGAGCGACTCGAAGCGCTGCAGCGCGGACCCGGCGAGCCCGTAGCGGTCGAGGGCCGAGCTGGCGGCCTCGCGGGCCATCCCCTCGCGGTTCGCGTCGCCGCGGTGCAGGATCTCGAGCAGCGTGCGACCGCGGAGCCCCGGAAGCTCGTGGCCCTGCGCGAACCAGCCGGGCACGATGCGGGCGCCCAGGGTCGCCGACCCCTCGTGCGGGACGTGCCCCAGCGTCGCACCGACATCCGTCACGTGGCCCTTCGCGGGATCGGGATCGCTGCCCCCGCCCGCGAGCAGGCGCAGGAAGTGGGACTTGCCCGAACCGTTCGAGCCGAGCACGGCGACCCGATCGCCGTACCAGACCTCGAGGTCGAACGGACGCATCAATCCGGTCAGCTCGAGCCGCTCGCAGACGACCGCACGCTTGCCCGTGCGGGCGCCGCGCAGCCGCATCGAGACGGCCTGGTCCGGCGGCCGCTCCTCGGGCGGACCCGCTTCCTCGAACTTGCGCAGGCGCGTCACGGCGGCCTGGTAGCGCGACGCCATGCCGTCGTTGTACGTCGCCTTGACCTTGAGGGTCTGCACGAGCTGCTTCAGCTGCGCGTGCTGCTCGTCCCACCGGCGGCGCAGCTCGTCGAGCCGCGCGAAACGCTCCTCGCGGGCGGCGTGGTAGCCGCGGAAGCTACCGCCGTGCACCCACGCGGTACTGCCCGCAGCGCCCGCCTCGAGCGTGACGATGCGGTCGGCCGCGCGCGCGAGCAGCTCGCGGTCGTGCGATACCAGCAGCACGGTCTTCGGCGTCGCGCGCAACTGCTGCTCGAGCCAGCGCTTGCCGGGAACGTCGAGCGAGTTGTCGGGCTCGTCGAGGAGCAGCACCTCCTCGGGCCCGCGCAGCAGCGCCTCGAGGGCGAGCCGCTTCTGCTCGCCGCCCGACAGCGTGGTGAGCTCGCGCCACTTCGCCCGCTCGAACGGCACGCCGAGGGCCGCCATGGTGCAGTGGTCCCAGACGACCTCCTGGTCGTAGCCGCCCGCCTCGGCGTACTCGGCGAGCGCCGACGCGTACCGCATCTGGGCGGCCGTGTCATCCGTCTCGATGAGCGCGTTCTCGGCCTGCTCGAGCTCGATCGCCGCGGCACGCACGCGCACCGGGGCCACGGAGACGAGGAGCCCGTGCACGGTGCGGTCGACCCCCTCGACGACCTCGCCGCGGCCCACGAACTGGTCCATCACGCCGAGGCCGCCGTCGACCTGCACGCTGCCCTCGTCGGGGCGTAGGTCGCCCCGGATGATGCGCAGCAGCGTCGTCTTGCCCGCCCCGTTCTGCCCGATGAGCGCGGTCGTGCGACCCTCGGCGACCCGGAAGGCGAGGTCGGCCAGCAGCGGCCGACCGTCGGGCAGCGAGAAGGAGACGCCGTTGACGTCGATGAAGCCCATGGGTCGATCCGTTCTCCGTTCGCGGTCTGCGCCGCGGCGCCCGATGGGCAGCCGACCAGATTACACAGGCGGATGGCGCGCCGCGACGTCCCCGCGACATCCGGCCCCTGAACGGGTGTCGCCACGGGCGCGACTGCGGCAGGCTGGAGGCATGCACCGCGTCGCCGCCGACCCGATCGACCTGCTCCGCACGCGCACGAGCGCGAAGTGGACCGCCTACGACCCCGACGTGCTGCCACTGCCCGTCGCCGAGATGGACTACCCGCTCGCCGAGCCGATCGCCGAGGCGCTGCACGCCGCGGTCCGCCGCTCCGACACGGGCTACAACCGGGGCAGCCGCCCGGTGGCCGAGGCGTTCGCCGAGTTCGCAGCCGCACGCCTGGGCTGGGAGCCCGACCCGGGGCAGGTCACCTGCACAGCCGATGTCAGCATGGGCATCGTCGAGGTGCTGCGCCGCGTCGTCGGGCCGGGTGCCGGCGTCGTCATCAACCCGCCCATCTACCCGCCGTTCTTCGACCTCGTCACGGAGGCCGGCGCGACGGTCGTCGAGGTGCCGCTCGCCGGCGGCATCGACGACGGATGGTCGCTCGACCTGGCCGGCATCGAGGCCGCGTTCGCCGAGGGTGCGCGCGCCATGGTGCTCTGCAATCCGCACAACCCCGTCGGGCACGTGCACCACCGCGACGACCTCGCGGCGCTCGCCGACCTCGCCGCACGCTTCGCCGTCACGATCGTCTCCGACGAGGTGCACGGACCCCTCGCCCAGCCCGACGCGCCGTACGTGCCGTTCCTGACCGTGTCCGATGCGGCGCGGGAGCATGGGATCGCGATCAGCGCGGCGTCGAAGGCGTTCAACCTGGCCGGACTCAAGGCCGCCATGATCCTGACCGCGAGCGAGCGCGGCGACGCCGTCCGGGCAGCCCTCCCCTACGAGGTCGAGTGGCGGATGGGGCAGTTCGGCGCGATCGCGTCCATCGCCGCATTCCGCCACGGCGCGTACTGGCTCGACGGCGTGCTCGCGTCGATCGACGACAACCGGCGGCTCCTCGTCGACCTGCTCGCCGACCTCCTGCCCGAAGTGCGGTACCGGATGCCGGACGCCAGCTACCTCGCCTGGCTCGACCTCTCCGCGCTCGGATGGGGGGACGACCCGGCCGAACGTGCGCTCACGCGGGCGCGTGTCGCGCTCGCGCCCGGGCCCGGATTCGGCGCCGAAGCCGGCCGCGGCCACGCGCGCCTCAACCTCGCGTGCTCACCCGAAGTCCTCTCCGAGGCGATCACGCGACTCGCCGACGCGCGCTGACGCTACCTCGTGTAGTTCGGCGCCTCGACGACGAACTGCACGTCGTGCGGGTGCGATTCCTTCAGGCCGGCCGGGGTGATCCGCACGAAGCGGCCCTTCGCCTTGAGGTCGGCGATCGTCCGTGCGCCGACGTAGAACATCGACTGCCGCAGGCCGCCGACGAGCTGGTACGCGACGGCCGAAACGGGGCCGCGGTAGGGCACCTGGCCCTCGATGCCCTCGGGGATGAGCTTCTCGTCGCTCGGAACGTCGGCTTGGAAGTAGCGGTCCTTCGAGTACGACGTCTTCTTGCCGCGGGTCTGCAGCGCGCCCAGCGAGCCCATGCCGCGGTACGCCTTGTACTGCTTGCCGTTCTGGAACACCAGGTCGCCCGGGCTCTCGGCGGTGCCCGCGAGCAGCGACCCGAGCATGACCGTGTCGGCGCCGGCGACGAGGGCCTTGGCGATGTCGCCCGAGAACTGCAGGCCGCCGTCGGCGATGAGCGGCACGCCAGCGGGCCTGGTGGCCTTGGACGCCTCGTACACGGCGGTGATCTGGGGCACGCCCACGCCCGCCACGACGCGCGTGGTGCAGATCGACCCCGGACCCACGCCGACCTTGACGGCGTCGGCACCCGCGTCGACGAGCGCCTTCGCGCCCTCGTACGTCGCGACGTTGCCGCCGATCACGTCGATGTGCGCGAACGTCGGGTCGGCCTTGAGCCGGCGGATGATGTCGAGCACGCCGGCCGACTCGCCGTTGGCGGTGTCGACGACCAGCACGTCGACGCCCGCGTCGCGCAGCGCCTCGGCGCGCTCCCACGCGTCGCCGAAGAAGCCCATCGCGGCGCCGACCCGCAGGCGGCCCTCGGCATCCTTCGTGGCATTCGGGTACTGCTCGGACTTGTCGAAGTCCTTCACGGTGATGAGGCCGGTCAGCCGGCCCGCGTCGTCGACCAGCGGGAGCTTCTCGACCTTGTGCTGCGCGAAGATCGCGACGGCCTCGTCGGGGTCCATGCCGACCCGGCCGGTGATGAGCGGCATCTTCGTCATGACGTCGACGACCTTGGTGGTCGGCTTCTCGAAGTCGGAGACGAAGCGCATGTCGCGGTTGGTGATGATGCCGACGAGGATCCCCTCGTCGTCGACCACGGGCAGGCCCGAGACCCGGTAGGTCGCACAGAGCTCGTCGACCTCGGCAACCGTGGCATCGGGCGTCGTGGTCACCGGGTTGGAGACCATGCCCGACTCGCTGCGCTTCACGCGGTCGACCATGTCGGCCTGCTCGGCGATCGAGAGGTTGCGGTGCAGGATGCCGATACCGCCCTGGCGGGCCATGGCGATCGCCATGCGGGCCTCGGTCACGGTGTCCATCGCGGCGGAGAGCAGCGGGGTGGCGACCGTGATGCGCTTCGTCAGGCGCGAGCTCGTGTCGGCCTCGCTCGGGATCACGTCGGTGTGTCCCGGCAGCAGGAGGACGTCGTCGTACGTGAGTCCCGTGAATCCGAACGGATCGGCCTGATCCATGTCGCCCCTTCGTGTCGAGTCGTGCTCGATCGCCCGCGCGCACCGCAGATCGCGGGGCACGGCGCGTCGATGCGGTACAGAGAGTTTAAGCGAGTTTGCGCGTGCGGCATTCCCCGGATAACAATCGAGGGCCGATCGTGAGCCTTGGTGAAACACTTGGGACATAATCGGCACGTACTGTCGACGACGTCGTCGTCAGGAAGCCGGACCCGACCGTAACCCCCGGTCGGGATCTTTGGAGGTGCAGTGGAACCCACGCGAACAGTCCCCACACGTTCTCGCGGGAGGTGGCTCATCCTCTTCGGACTCCTCGTCTCCGCACTCACTCTGTCCGGCATCGCAGCGTCCCCTGCGTTGGCGGACGAAGGGGGTACGGACACGGCGGCCGAAGAGGAGTTCGAGTACTTCTTCAGCGGCAACGTGCAGTACGAGGACGAGCCCCTGAGGGGCGTCGAGATCACGGTCGAGGGCAACGGATTCGAAGGATCGACCGAGACCGACGCCGACGGGCGCTGGACGATCGGCGTTCCCGAGAAGGCGACCTATGAGATCACGCTCAACGAGGACACGCTCCCCGAGGGCGTCGTCGTCGAGGACGGCCAGTCGACCGTCGAGGCCGAGTTCGGCCTGACGAACCGCAAGTCCGTCAACTTCTTCCTCGGCGAAGGCCAGCGAGTCACGACCGACCTCGGCGCGCAGGTGCTCATCCGGGTGGTGAACGGCCTGAACTTCGGCCTCCTGCTCGCGCTCGCCGCGATCGGCCTGTCGCTCATCTTCGGCACCACCGGGTTGTCGAACTTCGCGCACGCCGAGATGGTCACCTTCGGCGCCTTGATGATGCTGACCTTCGGGGTCGATCTCGCGCTGCCGGTCTGGCTCGCGCTGATCATCTCGCTGGTGCTCTCCGGCGCGCTCGGCTGGACGCTCGACGCGGCGCTCTGGAAGCCGCTGCGACGGCGCGGGGTCGCGCTGATCCCGCTCATGATCGTCAGCATCGGCCTCTCGCTCGCGATCCGGTACACCTACCAGTTCTTCTACGGCGGCGCGACGCGCCAGCTGCCGGGCGCCACGCTGCCCTCCGACATCCACATCGGGCCCATCACGCTCTCGTGGATCGACGTGATCAGCATGGCGACCTCCATCGTGGTGCTGCTCGCGGTCGCCTACTTCCTGCTCCGCACGCGCATCGGCAAGGCCACTCGGGCAGTGTCCGACAACGCGCCGCTCGCCGCCGCGAGCGGCATCGATGTCGACCGCGTCATCCGCATCGTGTGGGTCCTCGGCGCCGTGCTCGCGGGCCTCTCGGGCATCCTCTGGGCGTACTTCCGCCCGGGCGTGAGCTGGGACATGGGCTTCCAGATCCTGCTGCTCATCTTCGCCGCGGTCACCCTGGGCGGTCTCGGCACCGCGTTCGGCGCGCTCGTCGGCTCGCTCATCGTGGGCCTCTTCGTCGAGCTCTCCACGCTCTGGCTGCCGAGCGACATGAAGTACGTCGGCGCGCTGGTCGTGCTGATCCTCGTGCTGCTGTTCCGACCGCAGGGCATCCTCGGTCGCCGAGAGAGAATCGGATAAGGAGCGACCTCATGATCGACTGGATTGCGATCCTCTCCAACGCGTCGCAGCAGCTCATCAGCCCGACGACCGCCGCCTACGCCCTCGCGGCGCTCGGCCTGGCGATCCACTTCGGCTACACGGGCCTGCTCAACTTCGGCCAGGCGGGCTTCATGGCCATCGGTGCCTACGGCTACGCGATCTCCACGCTCACGTTCGGCTTCCCGGTGTGGGCGGCGGTGCTCACCGGCATCGGCGCCTCAGTGGTGTTCGCGCTCATCCTCGGTATCCCGACCCTGCGACTGCGAGCCGACTACCTGGCCATCGTCACCATCGCCGCAGCCGAGATCCTCCGCCTCATCTTCACCACGAACACGTTCGAGGACGTCACAGGCTCGGCGAGCGGCCTCCAGGGCTACAAGGGCGGGTTCGCGGCGCTGAACCCCATCCCCGACGGCACGTACGGGTTCGGTCCGTTCACGTACAACGCCTACGACTGGTGGATCCGGATCGTGGGCTGGACCATCGTGATCCTCGCGGCCCTCTTCACCTGGCTGCTCATGCGCAGTCCGTGGGGTCGCGTGATCAAGGGCATCCGCGAGGACGAGGACGCCGTGCGTGCGCTCGGCAAGAACGTGTACTCCTACAAGATGCAGAGCCTGATCCTCGGTGGCGTCTTCGGCACTGTCGCGGGCATGGTGTTCATCATGCCCCGCGCGGTCGTGCCGGCGAACTACCAGACGTCGCTGACGTTTTTCATCTACGCGATCCTGCTGCTGGGCGGCGCCGCGACGATCCTCGGTCCCATCGTGGGTGCGATGCTCTTCTGGGTGCTCATCTCGTTCTTTTCGGGATTCGTTGCCCGTGGGGTGGAGGCCGGCTGGTTCCCGTTCATGACGCCGGTGCAGGCGGGCCAGCTCACGTTCATCCTGGTGGGCGTTGGCATCATGCTGCTCGTGGTCTTCAGGCCACAGGGCATCTTCGGCAATAAGAAGGAGTTGGCCTTTGTCCGATAACGTCACTCCCGCGACCAAGCCGGTCAAGAGCACCGGCCTCCACGTCGGCGACGCCGCACCGGGCGTCAAGAAGGTCGATCCGATCCTCGTCGCCGACGGCGTCAAGCGCACGTTCGGCGGCCTCACCGCCGTCGACGTCGATCACGTCGAGATCCCACGCGGGGCCATCACGGCCCTCATCGGCCCGAACGGCGCCGGCAAGACCACGTTCTTCAACCTGCTCACGGGCTTCGACAAGCCCGACGAGGGCAAGTGGGAGTTCGACGGCCGTTCGCTCGCGCACGTTCCGGCGTACCGGGTCGCGCGCATGGGCCTCATCCGCACCTTCCAGCTGACGAAGGCGCTCGGCCTGCTCACGGTGCTCGACAACATGAAGCTGGGCGCGAAGTCGCAGACCGGCGAGAACCTCTTCCGGTCGATCCTGCCGTTCCTGTGGCGCAAGCAGGAGGACGAGATCGAGGCGAAGGCGAAGGAGCTGCTGACGCGCTTCAAGCTCGACGCCAAGCAGGAGGACTACGCGGCGAGCCTCTCGGGCGGCCAGCGCAAGCTGCTCGAGATGGCTCGGGCGCTCATGAGCGACCCCACCCTCGTGATGCTCGACGAGCCGATGGCCGGGGTCAACCCGGCACTGACCCAGTCGCTGCTCGACCACATCCTCGACCTGAAGTCGCAGGGCATGACCGTGCTGTTCGTCGAGCACGACATGCACATGGTGCGCCACATCGCCGACTGGGTCGTCGTGATGGCCGAGGGCAAGATCGTGGCCGAGGGCGACCCTCACACGGTCATGCAGGACCAGGCCGTGATCGACGCCTATCTCGGCGCGCACCACGACACGGATCTCGGCGCGACCGACACCGGCCACGTCGAAGCACTGAAGGAGCTCATCGATGACGAACAGTGAATCGGTCCCGGCCGCGGCCCCGCAGCCTGCGGGCGGCACCGCGGTCGCCCAGGACGACATGGTCGTCGAGGTGCGCGACGTGACCGCCGGGTACCTGCCGGGCGTGAACATCCTCAACGGCTGCTCGCTGACCGCCCGCCAAGGTGAGCTGATCGGCATCATCGGCCCCAACGGCGCCGGCAAGTCGACGCTCTTGAAGGCCATCTTCGGCCTGGTGCGCGTCCGCGAGGGTGGCATCTACCTGCAGGGCGAGGAGATCACCAACCTCAAGGCGAACCGGCTGGTCGCGAAGGGCGTCGGGTTCGTCCCGCAGACGAACAACGTGTTCCCCTCGCTCACCATCCAGGAGAACCTCGAGATGGGCCTCTTCCAGAAGCCCAAGGGGCTCAAGGAGCGCCTCGAGTTCGTGACCGAGATCTTCCCGGAGCTCGGCAAGCGACTCGGCCAGCGCGCCGGCTCGCTCTCAGGTGGCGAGCGCCAGATGGTCGCCATGTCGCGCGCGCTGATGATGGGGCCGCACGTGCTGCTGCTCGACGAGCCGTCGGCCGGTCTCTCCCCCGTCCGCCAGGACGAGGCGTTCCTCCGGGTCAAGGAGATCAACCGTGCGGGCGTGACGACCATCATGGTCGAGCAGAACGCTCGGCGCTGCCTCCAGATCTGCGACCGAGGGTACGTGCTCGACCAGGGTCGTGACGCGTACGAGGGCCCCGGGCGCGAGCTGCTGAACGACCCGAAGGTCATCGGCCTGTACCTCGGTACGCTCGGGCAGGACTGAGCCACCTCGGGTGGTCGAAGGGGCGGATGCTACGGCATCCGCCCCTTCGCCGTTCTCGGCACGTGACACGACACGGCGGCTGCGGATCGGCGACATCGCTACCGATCGACTGCCGACTCGCCTGTCCTGGACGGTGCCACGCTGTGACCGCCTCCCCTCGTCGCATGTCGATGGCGCCAGGCATGCGATCACCGCCCGCGATGGTCCCACGATGGCTCATGTGAACCGAACCTCACGTGAGGCGCATTGTACCGAGCGGGCGGCTGCGATCCACGGTGGTCGCCTCGGACCGGGTCGCGTCCCGGCATCACGTCGGCCGGAACCGGGCGCTTCGCACGGGTTCTGAGCGCCGGGCACGACCCCGACGGCATCCGCTCGACACCGCATCCTTCCATCCCATGGGCATTCCCGCGGACAGACGAAAGGGCCCCGGCCGGAGCCAGGGCCCTTCGTGTCGCGTCAGCGATCAGTTGATGCGGGTGTACTTGTTGTCGTCACCGTACTGGTAGATGCCGATGGTCGCCTCGGTCGGGTCACCCTTCTCATTGAGGGTGATCGGACCCGATGCACCGTCGTAGTCGACCTGCTGGCCCTCGGCGAGGAGCGCCGCGGCGTCGGCGAAGGACGTGACCTTCTCACCGTCGCCCGAGCCACCCGACACCTGCTGGAGGTACTCGCCGATGTCGGTGCCCTCGACGCTGTTCGCCGCATAGGCGGCCATCGCGATGAGCATGAGCGCGTCGTACGACTCGGGGCCGTAGCTGAAGTCGGTCAGGGCCGGGTCGACCTCGAGGAGGCGCTCGCGGAAGTCGTCCTCGAGCTTCGGACCGGGCAGCGTGCCCTTCGCATCGGCGATCAAGCCGGGGGCGAAGTCAGCGCTGTAGTCCTTCAGGTTGCCATCGACGAAGTACAGCTGGCTGCCGGGGTACCCGGAGCCGACGAGCGCCGGAACGACGACCTTGGACTCGTCGAATGTGATGACGGCCACGGCATCGGGGTTCGCGGCGTTGATCGCCGAGAGCTGCGAGTCGAAGTTCGAGTCACCGGTGTTGAACAGCTCCTCGGCGACGACCTCGCCGCCGGCCGACTCGAACGTCTCCTTCAGGGCACCGGCGAGTCCGGTGCCGTACGGGTCGTTCAGCACGAGCAGGCCGAGCGTGGACGCGCCGTCCTCGGCGATCAGGTTGCCGAGCACCTCGCCCTGAAGCAGGTCGGAGGGAGCCGTACGGAAGTACAGCCCGTTGTCCTCGTAGTCCGTGAAGTCGGGCGACGTGTTGGCGGGCGAGAAGTGCACGACACCGGCGGATGTGATCTGGTCGATCACGGTGAGCGACACACCGGACGACGCCGCACCGACGATGGCCGAGACGTCCTGCGAGAGGAGGTCGGTCACCGAGACGGTGGCGATGTCGGTCGTGGTGTCGCCGGAGTCGCGGTAGACGACCTCGACGTTGATGCCGGCATCGGCCTCGTTGATCTCCTGCGCGGCGAGCGCCACGCCGGCCTCCTCGGGCGGGCCGAGGAAGGCGAGGGTGCCGCTCTGGGGAAGGATGGTGCCGACCTTCAGGGTGAGGTCGCGCTCACCCGCCTCGATCTCCAGCGCGTCGCCAGTGTCGGCGGCTTCCTCCGACTCGGCGGGCTCCGGATTGCCGCCCGTGCTGCACGCGGTGAGGAGGAGGGCGGACACGCCGGCGATGGCGATGCCCGTCCAGGCCGCGCGAGCCGAGCGCGAGGCGGTGGCCTTCGCGAATACGCTCATGTTGCTCCTTGGGACTGAAGGATCGGTACACAGATTGCAGCGTCTTCCGACGCCGGTGGTTTGACAGTATTGCCCGGGTCTGGTCGAAACAAGCGATCCCGATCACAACCCGGTAACACCGGGCCAATCGTTACCCGAGCGACACATCGGTGCGCGGATGCGCATGAAATGCGCGTCGGCGGCCCGTTTCGCGCACGCAATCGCCGTCGGCTCCACCCGCGCGCAACCCCCAGATCGCGGGGTGCGCCAGGACCGCTCGCCACGGTCAGAGGGCCGCGAGCGCCGCCCGACGGGCGGCGCGTGCGCCCCTGGCGAGGTCGAACGCCAGCACGACGAGCGCGATCCAGACGAGTCCGAAGCCGATCCATCGCTCGAGCGGCATGGGCTCGTTCAGGATCACGACCCCGACCAGGAACTGGATGAACGGGGCGAAGTACTGGATGAAGCCCATGTAGATCAGCGGCAGGCGCCGGGAGGCGGCCGCGAAGAGCAGCAGCGGGATCGCGGTGACGGCTCCGGCCGCGAGCAGCAGCACCGTGTGCCAGGTGCCTTCGGTGCCCATGGTGAGCCCGGTGGTGAGGCCCTCGACGACGAGCAGCACGGCGGCGAGCGGCGCGAGCCACGCGGTCTCGAGCGTCAGGCCGGAGACGGCGTCGACCCGGGGGCCCACGTGCTTCTTGATGAGCCCGTAGAAGCCGAAGCTGAAGGCCAGCACCAGCGCGATCCACGGCACCTGGCCGTATCCGACGGCGAGCACGACGACGGCGACGATCGAGATGCCCACCGCGGTCCACTGCACGGCGTTGAGGCGTTCCCTGAGCACGAGCACCCCGAGGAAGACCGTCACGATCGGGTTGATGAAGTACCCGAGCGCGGCCTCGACGACTTGGCCGGACACGGCCGCGAAGACGTACGTGAGCCAGTTGACGAAGATGAGCGCGCCCGCCGCCCCCATGATGAGCACCACGCGGCGGTCTCGGAGCAGCCCGGCGAACGTGCGCCACGAGCGTGTCAGGGCGATGAGCAGGGCGCAGAACACCAGCGAGAGCAGGATGCGCCACGCGACGATCTCGACGGGCGTGGTGGGCGCGAGCGCGATGAAGTAGATGGGGAGGAAGCCCCACAGCGCGTAGGCGGAGACCGCGTAGGCGAGCCCTGCACGATTGAGGCTCGCACGCGGAGTTCGCGCCCGTGAGGCGGTCGGTGGAGCGGAGGTCACCGGATCAGCCTACGTGCGGCCGCCGACCCGGGCCGGCGGATCGCCTGCCGTCCTCCGTCGAGATCCGGCCGGGACGCGCCATCCGATCGCCGTCGTGTTCGGGCCCGGAGACGCGACGCGGCCCGGATGCCGAGTGGCATCCGGGCCGCGGACGATGTCGGTGCCGACTAGCGGACGACGACCGCCAGCACGTCGCGAGCCGACAGCACGAGGAACTCCTCGCCGCCGAACTTCACCTCGGTGCCGCCGTACTTGGAGTACAGGACCTTGTCGCCGACGGACACGTCGAGCGGGACGCGGTTGCCGTTGTCGTCGATGCGGCCCGGGCCCACGGCGACGACCTCGCCCTCCTGCGGCTTCTCCTTGGCGGTGTCGGGGATGACCAGGCCCGAAGCGGTGGTCTGCTCGGCCTCGACCTGCTTGATGACGATGCGATCCTCGAGCGGCTTGATGGAAACCGACACGGTTGACCTCTTTCTTGACGAAGACTGGGGTTAGCAGCCTCTGAGTGAGAGTGCTAACCCGAGTCTATGGTGGTTCTGGCACTCGTGCAACGTGAGTGCCAGCGGATGTCGCAGTGCTAGCGTGGCCGCGTGGAACGCGACGAGCTGGTGCAGCTGCTCTCCCCGCAGGGCCTCGACCTCCTCGACTCGCTTCCGGCCTGGACCAGCAGCGCCGACGTGGTGCGCACCGTGGCCGACCTGCGCAAGCAGGGCCACTCCCCCGGACTCGTGGCCGCCGTGCTGAGCCAGTCCAAACTGCGCACCCGGGCGCGCTCGAAGTTCGGCGAGTTCGCCGACCGCATGCTGTTCACCGAGGCCGGGCTCGAGCAGTCCACGAGGCTCCGCGTGGCCGCGCTCCACGCCGGGCGCTACGCACGCGCCGGGCTCCGGCACGTCGCCGACCTGGGCTGCGGCATCGGCGGCGATGCGCTCGCCTTCGCGGCGATCGACCTCGAGGTGACCGCGGCCGAGGCCGACGAGGTGACGGCGGCCGTCGCGGCCTTCAACCTCACCCCGTTTCCCCGCGTGCGCGTGCTCCACGCCCGCGCCGAGGACGTCTCGCTCGCCGGCATCGACGGCGCGTGGCTCGACCCCGCGCGCCGTACCACCGCGGGCGGCACCACGACCCGCCTCGCCGATGCGGCCGAGTACTCGCCCTCGCTCGACTTCGCGTTCGGCCTGGGCGAGCGGATGCCGGTGGGCGTCAAGCTCGGTCCCGGCACCGATCGCGGGGTGGTCCCGGCCGGGACGGAGGCGCAATGGGTCTCGGTCGACGGCGACGTCGTCGAGCTCGCGGTGTGGACGGGTGCGCTCGCCCGGAGCGGCGTCGGCCGTGCCGCGCTCGTCATCCGCGGCGACGCAGCGCACGAGCTGGTCGCGCCGGCCGACAGCGAGGATGCGCCCGTCGGGCCGCTGGGCGACTACCTGTACGAGCCCGACGGGGCGGTGATCCGCGCCCGGCTCATCGGCGACCTCGCCCGCTCCAACGGGGCGTGGATGCTGAGCGACGGCATCGCCTACTTCACCGGCGACCGACTCGTCGAGAGCCCGTTCGCGCGGGCGTTCCGCGTGCTCGAGCGGCTGCCCGCCGACGAGCGGCACCTCCGCCAGGCGCTGCACGCCCGCGGGGTCGGCACGCTCGAGATCAAGAAACGCGGCGTCGACGTCGACCCTGCGGCGCTCCGCACCCGGCTCAAGCTCAAGGGCGACGACGCCGCCACGATCGTGCTCACCCGTGAGGAGGGGCGGCACGTCGCCCTCCTCGTCGAACGTCTCTGACTCAGGGCCTCAACGCGCCGAACACGATGGCGTAGTAGCCGAGCCAGACGAACGAGAACACGAGGCCCGCGATGCCGGTGCCGATGCCGACGAAGGCGGGGATGCGGCCGTGCTCCTCACGTCGGAGGCCGAGCACGCCGAACACGATCGCGGCGATCGACAGCGGGAACATCCATCCGACGAGCAGGGACGCCGCGGCGCCGGCCACGCCGAGCACGGCAGCGACGTAGCTGTAGAGGCGGCGGTGCTCGTCCTCCTCGAGGTCGTCCACGCGGATCTCGGGCTCGGGGCGACGTACGGCGAGCAGCTGCCCCGTCGGCAGTCCGTGCAGCTCGCCGGTGTCGTACGGCCGATCGATCTCGCGCGGCGGAGCCGCCGAGGGTCTTTCCTGCCCGTCGGCGGGCGGCGCGGTCTCGGGCTCGATCGCGGTGTGCGGCCCGATGGGGGTCGGCGCCGTGTGCGTCGGAACCGCGGGCGGAGCGCCGGCGGCGGGCGCCTCGGCCGGATCCGCTCCGGTCGGGCGCTCGGCGGGAGGCATCCGCTCGTGGGTCACGGCGTCGGGATCAGTAGGGGTAGCCGCTGTAGCTGCCGCTCACGGCGAAGAGCACGCCCCACAGGACGAACGACAGGATGGCGAGCGCCAGGCCGATGAAGCCGAGCACGATGCCCGTGAGCCACATGCCCTTGGCGGCCGGCTCCTTGCGGCGCCCGATGAAGCCGAGCACGACCGCGGCGGCCGGCACGAACAGGCCGAGCACGCCGCCGACGAACGGCACGAAGAGGATCGGCGAGCCGATGATGCCGATGATGCCGGCGATCAGCGAGATGAGGCTGTAGACCGGCGTCGGCTTCGCCGACGGCGCCGTGTACCCGGGGACGCCCGCGCCGGGCGCGGCCCCGTACGCCGGCGGAGCCGCCGCGTACGGATCGGAGGGCGCGCCGTACTGCGCGCCCTGGCCGTACGCCGCGGGAGCCGCGCCGTACACGGGCGGCGTGGCGTCGGACGCCGCGCCGTACGGCGACGACGGGACGCCCGCCTCGTAGGAGGGCGGCGCCGGCGGTGCCGGCGGCTCGGGTGCGGATGGCGGCGGCGGAGCGCTGGGCGTCCCGGGCGCCGACGGGGGCGCGGGCGGTTCGGGCACCTCGAGCGGGTGGAACGGCTCGGGCGCCGCGGGGCCGGGCTCGGGGCTCGGCTCGGCGGGGATGGACGGCTCGGTCGGCTCGGCCGGGATGGTGGGCTCGACCGGCTCCGCGGGCACGGGGGGCTCGACGGGCTCAGCTGGAACCGTCGGTTCTGACGGGGTGACCGGCTGGGCCGGCTCGTCGGGATTCCTCGGATCGCTCATGTCGAGCCCCTTCCGTGCTGCGGGTGGATCAGTAGGTGGTGACGTTGCCGGTGCTGATCGCGGTGCCGATGATGGCGAACCACACGATCGCGACGATGATGCCGACGACGAGGCCGACGTACCCGATGATGAGTCCGGCGATCGCGAGGCCGCGGCCCTGCTCGCCCGTCTTCTTGATCTGGCTCAGGGCGATGTGCCCCGTGATGATGGCGACGAGCGAGATGAAGAACGCCGACACGAGCGACACGATCGCGAGGACGTTGGTCTTCTGCCCGGCCGGAGCGGCGGCGTACGAGGGCGAGCTCGTGTCGTAGGACGGGGCGTTGGTGCCGTACGACGGCGCGGTCTGGGCGGGCGGAGGCGGAGGAACGTTCGGCACGTTCGGGTCGGCGTTCGGATCGGTCATGTGAAGCTGCTCCCTCGGTGAGTGCATGGACTGGGCCATGCTGGCAGCGCCGCAGGACGGTGTCAACGACCGGCGGCGCGCGTCGGCACCCCGCATTCGCGGGTTCTCGCGCCACGATAGCGCGCACCGCAGACGGCCGGCAGGGGCAGAAGTCCCCATGTCCTCCAGCGTCGGAGTGCGACGCCGCGCTACGTCTGGATGTCGGTGACGGGCAGGGTCGAATCGGCTCCGAAGTCGAGCGTCGACGGCGCATGCCCGGCCATGACGAGCCGTGCGCCGAGGGCCGCGATCATGGCGCCGTTGTCGGTGCAGAGCGACAGCGGCGGGACGCGCAGGGAGATGCCCGCGGCATCCGCTCGCTGCTCGGCGACCTCGCGAAGCCGCCGGTTCGCGACGACGCCCCCGCCGAGCAGGAGCCGCGGCACGCCGAGGTCGGTGCACGCCGCGATGGCCTTCGAGACGAGCACGTCGACCACGGCCTCGCGGAAGCTCGCCGCGACGTCGGCCAACGGAACGGGCTCGCCAGCGGCGTCGCGCTGCTCGACCCAGCGCGCGACCGCGGTCTTCAGGCCCGAGAACGAGAAGTCGTAGCGATGCCGCTCGAGGTCCTTCGGCCGCGTGAGTCCGCGGGGGAAGCGAATGGCGTCGGGGTCGCCGCCGACCGCGGCGCGGTCGATCTCGGGCCCGCCGGGGTAGGGCAGGCCGAGCAGCCGGGCGACCTTGTCGAACGCTTCGCCGGCCGCGTCGTCGATCGTCTCGCCGAGCAGTTCGACGTCGGAGTCCAGGTCGCGCACGAGCAGCAGCGACGTGTGGCCTCCCGAGACGAGCAGCGCGACGCTCGGCGTCTCGAGCGGCCGGTCGCCGAGCAGGTCGGCGCCCACGTGCCCCACGAGGTGGTTGACGGCGTAGATCGGCTTCTCGAGCGAGAGCGCCAGGGCCTTCGCGGCGCCGACACCCACCATGAGCGCGCCCGCGAGCCCCGGCCCGCTCGTGACGGCCACGGCGTCGATGTCGGCGAGGTCGACGGATGCCTCGGCGAGCGCCGCACGGATGGTCGGCCCGAGCGCCTCGAGGTGCGCGCGTGCCGCGACCTCGGGCACGACGCCGCCGTACCGGGCGTGCTCCTCCATCGACGAGGCGATGGCGTTGGCGAGCAGCTCGGTGCCGCGGACGATGCCGACGCCCGTCTCGTCGCACGAGGTCTCGATGCCGAGCACGAGCGGGGCGTCGCGGTTCACGTCTGGTCTCCTGCGGGTGCGGCGAGGTGGTGTGCGGATGCGGCCGGGCGGGCGACCGCGGGCGGCACCTCGAGCCGCATGACGATCGCGTCGACGCCGTCGGGCTGGTAGTAGCCCCGTCGCACGCCGATCTCCTCGAACCCGAGGGACGCGTACAAGCCGCGCGCCACCGGGTTGTCGGCGCGCACCTCGAGGAAGAGCTCGGCCGCGCCGCGGCGGCGTGCCTCGTCGATCAGCGAGTGCATGAGGGCCCGCCCGAGGCCGCGCCCGCGGGCGGCCGCGTCGACCGCGATGGTCTGGACGTCGCCCTGGCCGGACCCGCGCGGCGCGAGCAGCCCGGCGTACGCGACGGCCACGTCGGGACTCGCGTCGTCGACGACCACGAGGTAGTAGGTGTGCTCGCCCTCGAGCTCGGCACGCATGGCCTGCTCGGGCCACGCGTCGGTCGCGAAGGTCGCCCGTTCGATCACCATGATCGCGGCGAGGTCGTCGGGGCGCGCGCGGCGCAGCATCAGGCTCATGGAGTCACCCGCTTGCCCGTCGAGGGCGTCACGTCGGGCGCGCGCAGGTAGAGCGGTTCGTCGCCGGCGAGCGGCAGCCGGCTCGCCGACCAGCCGAGTTCGGCGAGGAGCCCGAGCGAACCGGCCGAGACGGTGTCGGCGTCGAATCGGATGCCGCGGGGCGAGGGCACCGCGTCGCGGGGCTCGAGTCGCGGCATGCCGAGCCGCACCGGGAGCCCGGCGTCGTCGAGCCCGTCGTAGTCGGTCACCGCCGATTCGCGGCGCCGGGCGTCGGTGACGACCTGGAGCGGTCCGCGGCCGCCGTCGGAGTACCACGCGAGCGCGACCGCGTCGTGGCTCACGACGGGGACGACGGGGCGGTCGATGCCGAGGGCGAATGCGCGCGCGGCGGCGATGCCGACGCGAAGCCCGGTGAAGGGCCCGGGACCCATTCCCGCGGCGACCGCGGACAGCTCGGTCGCACGCACTCCGGCGCGCTCGAGCACGTCGCGGATGGCACCGCCGATCGCCTCGGCGTGGCGCATGGTGTCGTGGGTGCCTGCCTCGGCGAGGATCCCGGCATCGCGGTCGACCACGGCGACACTCGTGCCCGTGGAGGTGTCGATCGCGAGGAGCATGCGTTCCAGCCTAGACGCGCGGCGCGGCACGCCCGCCGGGTGGACGCTCAGGCGCCGAGCGCGGGTGCGACCGAGTACGGGGTGCCCGCCCACCGGGGTCCGTGCCCGAGGAGCTGGACCGATCTCGGCTCGTCGGCCTCGAGGTCGTCGGACGCTGCGACATCGGCCGCGTCGCCCCCGCGACGACGTTCGATGACCACCTCGAGCCACGAGTCGGCCACGTCGTCGAGCAGTCCCGCGCCCCACTCGGCGACGACGACCGAGTTCGCGAAGTCGAGGTCGAGATCCTCGAGCTCGGCAGCGCCCGAGAGGCGGTAGGCATCGACGTGCACGAGCGGCGCGGCGCCGACGAGGCTCGGATGCGTGCGCGCGAGCACGAAGGTCGGGCTCTGCACCGGGCCCCTCACGCGCAGGCCGTCGCCGATCCCGCGGGTCAGGGTCGTCTTCCCGGCGCCGAGCGGACCGGTGAGCACGACGAGGTCGCCGGCGCGCAGCTGCCCGCCGAGCTCGCGGCCGAGCGCCTCCATGGCCTCGGTGTCGGCGACCGTGCGGTGCATCACGACGCGTCCACGTGGGTGCGCGGCACGCGCGCGCCGACGCGGGTCACGATCTCGTACGCGATCGAGTCGGCCGCGTCGCCCCAGTCGTCGGCCGACGGCGCCCCCGTGGCGGGGTCGCCGAAGAGCACGACCTCGTCTCCCACGCGCACTTCGGCATCGCCGACGTCGACGAGGAACTGGTCCATCGCGATCCGGCCGACGACCGGATGCCGCGTGCCGCCGATCGCGACCTCGGCGCGACCCGACGCCTGACGCGGCACGCCGTCGGCGTAGCCGAGCGGCACGAGCGCGAGGGTCGTCTCGCGCTCGGCACGCCACGCGTACCCGTAGGACGCACCGGTGCCTGCAGCTACGCGTCGCACCGCGGCGATGCGCCCCCGGAGGGTCATCACCGGGCGGAGGCCGAGGTCGGCCGCCGTGGTGCCGTCGCCGAAGGGCGGGACGCCGTAGAGGCCGATGCCGATGCGCACCATGTCGAGGCGCGCATCGGGGAGGCGCAGGGCGGCGGCGGTCGAGGCGATATGGCGGACCTCTGCACGGAGGCCGGCGACCTCGGCGACCTCGACGCCGCGGAGGAAGGCGTCGAGCTGCGCGGCATCCTCGTCGGGGGACGTGTTCGAGAGGTGGCTGAACAGCCCGCGCACCCGGATGGGGCCCTCGCGCTCGAGCTCGGCCGCGCGCGCGACCACGTCGGGCCAGTCGGATGGGGCGATGCCGTTGCGGCTGAGCCCGGTGTCGAGCTTGAGGTGCACGTTCGCGACGCGCCCGGCCGCGGTCGCAGCGTCGGCGGCCGCCTCGAGCTGGCTCACGGAGGAGACGCCGAGGTCGATGTCGCGCGAGATGGCGGCCGAGAACCGCGCGTCGGGATCGTGCAGCCACGCGAGCAGCGGTGCGTCGATGCCCGCGCCGCGCAGCGCGATCGCCTCGTCGAGGTCGGCGACGCCGAGCCAGTCGACTCCCGCCTCGACCGCAGCGCGCGCGACCGCGACGGCGCCGTGGCCGTAGGCGTCGGCCTTGACGACCGCCATGACGCGCGCGGGCGCGACCGCCTCGGCGAGGTGCCGGGCGTTGTGGCGCACGGCATCGAGGTCGATCACGGCCTCGCGGAAGGGCGCGAGCACGTGACGCGGGTTCACGGCGCCTCCCCGGCAGGGCCGGATGCGCGCCCCTCGGCGCCGTCGGGCTCGCCCAGCAGCTCGCTCGACGTCACCGCCGGGCCGACGCCGCGCTCGAGCACGACGAACGCGCTCGCGATGCCCGCGTCGTGGCTCATCGACAGGTGCACGCGATCGATGCCGAGTGCGGCGACGTGCGCCGAGAGCGCCCCCGACAGCGCGAAGTCGGGGTTGCCCTCGTCGTCCTGGACGACGCGCATGTCGTGCCAGCGGATGACGGCATGTCCCCCGAGCGCCTTGATGAGCGCCTCCTTCGCGGCGAACCGCGCCGCGAGCGACCGGGCCGGCCGATGCCGTTCGCTCTCAGCGAACAGACGATCGCGCAGCGACGGCGTGCGTTCGAGCGACCGCTCGAAGCGCGCGATGTCGACCACGTCGATGCCGATCCCGGCGATCATGCGGCGCCCTCCGAGTCCACGACTCGAGTCTGCCGCACGGGCGCCGCGACGTCACCGGGCCGGCCCGGCCGGTTCACTCGACCGTGACCGACTTCGCCAGGTTCCGCGGCTGGTCGACGTCGAGGCCCTTCGCCTGCGAGAGCTCCATGGCGAAGATCTGCAACGGCACGACCGCGAGCAGCGGCTCGAAGAGGGGTCCGGCGAGCGGGATCCGGATCACCTCGTCGGCGAACGGCAGCACCGCGGCATCCCCCGCCTCGGCGATCGCGATGACGCGGGCGCCGCGCGCGCGGATCTCCTGGATGTTGGAGACGACCTTGGGGTGCAGCGCCGCGGAGCCGCGGGGGCTCGGCACGACCACGAACACCGGCTGGCCCGGCTCGATCAGCGCGATCGGGCCGTGCTTGAGCTCGCCCGCGGCGAAGCCCTCGGCGTGGATGTAGGCGAGCTCCTTGAGCTTGAGCGCGCCCTCGAGCGCGATCGGGTAACCCACGTGGCGACCGAGGAAGAGGACCGAGCGCGTGTCGGACATCCAGTGCGCGAGCTCGCCGACGCGATCGGCCTGCTCGAGCACGGTCGCGAGCTTCTCGGGAACCGCCTGCAGCTCGGCGACCTGGGACGCGAGCTGCTCCTCGGAGAGGGTGCCACGCACGCGCGCGAGGTGGAGGCCGAACAGGTAGAGCGCCGTGATCTGGGCGACGAACGCCTTCGTCGACGCGACGGCGACCTCGGGGCCTGCGTGGGTGTAGACGACCGCGTCGGACTCGCGCGGGATCGTCGCGCCCTGCGTGTTGCAGACCGAGATGGCCTTCGCGCCCTGCTCGCGCGCGTACTTGACGGCCATGAGCGTGTCCATGGTCTCGCCGGACTGGCTGATCGAGACGACCAGCGTGCCGTCGTCGAGCACGGGCTCGCGGTAGCGGAACTCGTGGCTCAGCTCGACCTCGACGGGGATGCGCGCCCACTGCTCGATGGCGTACTTCGCGACCATGCCCGCGTAGGCTGCCGTGCCGCACGCGATGACGGTGATGCGGCGGATGTCGCGCAGCGCGTCGTCGCCGTAGGCCTCGAGCTCGGGGATCGCCACCACGCCGTCGGTGACGCGGCCGCGGATCGTGTTCGCGACGGCGTCGGGCTGCTCCGACACCTCCTTGCGCATGAAGGACGACCAGCCGCCCTTCTCGGCGGCCGAGGCATCCCACGCGACGTCGAACGGCTCGACCTCGACGGTCGCGCCGTCGAAGTCGGTCACCGTCACGCCGTTGGACGTGATCGCGACGATCTGGTCCTGGCCGATCGCCACGGCGCGCTTCGTGTACTCGACGAAGGCCGCGACATCGGACCCGAGGAAGTTCTCGCCGTCGCCCAGGCCGATGACCAGCGGCGAGTTGCGTCGTGCGCCCACGACGAGGCCCGGCTCGTCCTTGTGCACCGCGAGGAGTGTGAAGGCCCCCTCGAGTTGCGACACCGTGCGACGGAACGCCTCGCGCAGGTCGCCCGACTCGCCGTAGAGCTTGCCGAGGAGCACGGCGGCGACCTCGGTGTCGGTCTCGGACTCAAATGCGAAGCCGTCGGCGAGCAGGGAGTCCTTGAGCTCGGCGAAGTTCTCGATGATGCCGTTGTGGATCAGCGCCAGCCGGCCCTCGTCGCCGAGGTGCGGGTGCGCGTTGCGGTCGGTGGGGCCGCCGTGCGTGGCCCAGCGCGTGTGACCGATGCCGGTGCCGCCCCGGTGGATCGGGTTGCGCTCGAGCTCGTCGGCCAGCACCTGCAGCTTGCCCGCGCGCTTGGCGGTCTCGAGGTCGCCCTCGTCATCGACCACGGCCACTCCCGCCGAGTCGTAGCCACGGTATTCGAGGCGGCGAAGGCCACCCATGAGGACGTCGAGGCTGTTGCGCTCTCCGACGTATCCGACGATTCCACACATGCGCTCGATCCTACCGGCGCCGGGATGGGCGAATGCCGGGAGCAGGCGGGAGCGCGCACACGCCGTGCCCGGGGGCGCGCAGGCCCGCCACTAGACTGTGCCGGTGCCCGATCCGCAGAGCCCGTCGTCGCACACGCCGCAGGCGTCGCCCTTCGTCGAACTCGACCGAGCCGACTGGGCGGCGCTCGCACCGTCGATGCCGTCGCCGCTTCGCGAGACCGAGATCGTCCAGCTCCGCGGGCTCGGCGAACCGCTCGACCTCAACGAGGTCGGCGAGGTCTACCTGCCGCTCAGCCGGCTGCTCAATCTCTACGTCGGCGGCACCAAGGCGCTGCACGAGGTCACCAGCACCTTCCTGCGCGAACGGTTCGAGTCGACGCCGTTCGTCATCGGCGTCGCGGGCTCCGTCGCCGTCGGCAAGTCGACCATCGCCCGGCTCCTGCGCGAGCTGCTCGCGCGGTGGGAGCACACCCCGCGCGTCGAGCTCGTGACCACCGACGGCTTCCTGTTCCCGAATGCCGAGCTCGAACGGCGTGGACTCATGGAGCGCAAGGGCTTCCCCGAGTCCTACGACCGCCGTGCGCTCCTGCGCTTCGTCAGCGCGGTCAAGGCCGGCGCGCCCGAGGTGCGTTCGCCCTTCTACTCGCACCTCGCCTACGACATCGTGCCCGACGCGCAGATCACGGTCCGCCGCCCCGACGTGCTCATCGTCGAGGGGCTCAACGTGCTCCAGCCGCCTGGTCCGGGCCACCGGCTCGCCGTGAGCGACCTGTTCGACTTCACGATCTACGTCGACGCGCGCACGAGCGACATCGCCCGGTGGTACGAGGAGCGGTTCCTGAAGCTCCAGCGGGGGGCGTTCGCCAACCCGCGCTCCTACTTCCACCGCTACGCGAGCCTCACCGAGGACGAGGCGCGTGCGCGTGCGCGCTCGATCTGGCAGTCGATCAACGAGCCGAATCTCCTGCAGAACATCCGGCCGACGCGGTCGCGCGCCTCGCTGGTGCTCCGCAAGGGCTCCGATCACGCTGTGCGGAACGTGCTGCTGCGCAAGCTCTGAGTCGGCCGGCTAGTTCGCGAGGCGGGCGCGGACGACGTCGGCGAGCCGGTTGGCGTGCGCCTCGGCGTCGGACTGCACGGCCGCCTCGACCATGACGCGCACCATGGGCTCGGTGCCGCTCGGACGGAGCAGCACGCGACCGGAATCGCCGAGCTCGGCTTCGGCCCGCGTCACCGCGGCGGCGATCTCGGCGTCGTCGCCGAGCGCGTGGTGGTCGACGCCCCGGACGTTCACGAGCACCTGCGGGTAGACGGTCATGACCGATGCGAGCTCGGCCAGCGACTTGCCGGTGCGCGCCATCTCGGCCACGAGGTGCAGGCCCGTGAGGACGCCGTCGCCCGTGGTCGCGAACTCGGACATGATCACGTGGCCCGACTGCTCGCCGCCGAGCGCGTAGCCGCCCTCGCCGAGCGCCTCGAGCACGTATCGGTCGCCGACCTTGGTCTCGACCACGCGGATGCCGCGCTCGGCCATGGCGCGCTTGAGGCCCAGGTTCGACATCACCGTGACCACGAGCGTGTCGTCGGTGAGCGTGCCGCGCTCCTGCATCGACACCGCGAGGATGGCCATGATGCGGTCGCCGTCGACGACGTTGCCGTCGGCGTCGATCGCGAGGCAGCGGTCGGCGTCGCCGTCGTGCGCGATGCCCACGTCGGCGCCGTGCTCGACCACGGCGCGCTGGAGCTGCTCGAGGTGCGTGGACCCGACGCCGTCGTTGATGTTCATGCCGTCGGGGTCGGCGCCGATCACGACGACCTCGGCGCCGGCGTCGCGGAAGGTCTCGGGCGAGACGCCGGCGGCCGCGCCGTGGGCGCAGTCGAGCACGACCTTCAGCCCGTCCAGGCGGTGCGGCAGCGTGCCGAGCAGGTGGACGACGTAGCGGTCCTCGGCGTCGGCGAAGCGGCGGATGCGACCGACGCCGCCGCCGGTCGGAGCGAGCTTCTGACGGCCGAGGTAGGACTCGATGCGGTCCTCGACCTGGTCGGGCAGCTTGGTGCCGCCGAAGGAGAAGAACTTGATCCCGTTGTCGGGCGCGGGATTGTGCGAGGCGGAGATCATCACGCCGAAGTCGGCGCGGATGCTGTCGATGAGGAACGCGGTCGCCGGGGTCGGGATGACACCGGCGTCGAGGACGTCGACCCCGGAGCTCGCGAGACCGGCCGAGACGGCGGCCGTCAGGAACTCGCCGGAGACGCGCGGGTCGCGTGCGACGACCGCGACCGGCCGGCGACCGGCGGCGCGGAGTTCATCGGCGTGCCGCCCCTGCGTGAGGACGGCGGCAGCCGCCTGGGCGAGGCCCAGGGCCAGGTCAGCCGTGAGTTCACGGTTGGCCAGGCCCCGGACCCCGTCGGTTCCGAAGAGCCGAGGCATCGGATGCGGTGCCCGAGACTAGCGCTTCGAGAACTGCGGCGCCTTGCGGGCCTTCTTGAGACCGGCCTTCTTGCGCTCGATGACGCGGGCGTCGCGCGTGAGGAAGCCGGCCTTCTTCAGGGTCGGACGGTTGTTCTCGCGGTCGATCTCGTTGAGCGCACGCGCGATCGCGAGGCGCAGCGCGCCCGCCTGGCCCGAGGGGCCGCCGCCGGTGATGCGGGCGATCACGTCGTACGAGCCGCTGAGCTCGAGCACGGTGAAGGGGTCGGTGATCAGCTGCTGGTGCAGCTTGTTCGGGAAGTAGTCCGCGAACTCACGGCCGTTGACCGTGATGGTGCCGGCGCCCGGCACGACGCGCACGCGCGCGATGGCCTGCTTGCGGCGGCCGACGGCCGCACCGGAGACGTTGAGGACGGGGCGCGCGGCGGGCGCGGCGGCTGCGGCCGGGGTCTCGGTGCTGTAGCTCTCCGGAGCCTGGTCGATCTGGTCTGCGATCTTCGCCATGGTGGTGTCTGAATCCTTTTTCGCGTCGGCGCCGGGGCTTACTGGGCGACCTGGGTGAGGGTGTACGGCTTCGGCTGCTGAGCCGCGTGCGGGTGCTCCGGGCCGGCGTAGACCTTCAGCTTCTTCAGCTGCTGGCGTCCGAGCGAGTTCTTCGGGAGCATGCCGCGGATCGCCTTCTCGACGGCGCGGACGGGGTTCTTCTCGAGGAGCTCGGCGTAGCCGACGGCCTTGAGGCCGCCCGGGTAGCCGGAGTGGCGGTACGCCTTCTTCTGCTCGAGCTTCTGGCCGGTCAGGGCGACCTTGCCGGCGTTGACGATGATCACGTGGTCGCCGGTGTCGACGTGGCTCGCGAAGATCGGCTTGTGCTTGCCGCGCAGGATGGCGGCAGCGTGGCTCGCGAGGCGGCCGAGCACGACGTCGGTGGCGTCGATGACGACCCAGTCGCGCTGGATCTCGTTCGCCTTCGGGGTGTAGGTGCGCGTCACAGTAGTGCTGCTTTCTGATCGAGTGAGGGGTTCGTGAATCCCGCTCCGGTGGGGGTTCGCCCGCGATGCGGGTCGAACGGCCCCGGTGGAGGGCTCAACATCGGGTACCGACGCAGTCGACGGCACCAAGGGGAGATCTTAGCCGACCACGCCGTCGACGTGCAATTCGCGGCGCGCCCTCGTCTGCTGCGCCCGGGCGGCCAGCTCCTCGTCGGGCGGGTATCCGACCTCGGTCAGCGTCAGCCCCTTGGCCGGGAGGACCTTGAAGGCGCTCGTGCGCTCGCGCGCGTGCAGCAGCTCGGTCGGGCCGCCGACGTCGAGGCGCCCTTCGCCCACGGCGAGGCATGCCCCGACGAGCGCGCGGACCATCGAGTGGCAGAACGCGTCGGCCTGGAGCGATGCGACGAGCGCACCGTCGCCGCTCCGCCGCCAGCGGTACGACTGGAGCGTGCGGATCGTCGTGGCCTCCTCGCGCGGCTTGCAGAACGCCGCGAAGTCGGCGAGGCCGATCAGCGTCTGCGCCGCGACATCCATCGAATCGACGTCGAGTTCGCGCGGGTACCACACCGTGCGATGCCGCTGCATCGGGTCGTGCTCGGCGGACGCATCGGCCACCCGGTACTCGTAGCGGCGCCAGACGGCCGAGAACCGCGCATCGAATCCCTCGGCCGCCGGTCGGGCGGATCGCACGACCACGTCGGCGTCGTGCGATCCGAGGATGCCGCGCAGTCGCCGGACCAGCACGGCTCCGGGATCGACGGCGGCGCCGCTCCCGGCCTCGCCCCGCCGCGGTCGCGTGACGGCGTCGAGCGCCGCTGCCGTGACGTCGAGGTGCGCGACCTGGCGCGACGCGTGCACGCCCGCGTCGGTGCGGCCCGCCACCACGAGCCGCGGCGCGACGCCCTCGCGGCGGAACAGCGTGGCGAGCGCGCCCTCGAGCACGCCCTGCACCGTGCGCAGCCCGGGCTGGCGGCTCCACCCGGCGAAGTCGGTGCCCTGGTAGGCGAGATCGAGCCGCAGGCGCACGACGGATGCCGCGGCATCCGTCTCGTCGCCCGGCGGGCTGGGGGCGTGGTCTCGCACGCGAACAGCCTACGGGTCGGCGCGCTCCCCCGGTCGGGTGCTACCGCCGGTCGCGCCGCGCGACGATACTGGCCGCGACGAGGGAGGCTCCCGTGAGCGACGCCACGACTCGAACCACGACCGGACCGGACGATGCCGCGAGGGCGGCGGCACGCGACGAGCGATGGCGGTCGCGGACCCGTACCATCGGGGTCGTCGGACTCGTCGCGACCGTGCTGCTCTTCGCCCCGATCATCGCGATCTCGGCGCTCGGCGAGCCCGCCTTCACGGGTTCGCCCGAGGAGATCGCCGCGTTCTTCGCCGCGAGCGACGAGCCGTGGGTGACGGCCGCCATGGCGACGGCATCGGTCGGCATGCTCGCGTTCCTGTGGTTCGCGGCCGGCTTCACGACCATCCTGCGCCGGTACGAGGGCGAACCGGCCTGGCGGTCCACGGCCGCGCTCGTGTCGGCAGCGGTCGCTGCGGCCTACGGCGTCATCGACGCGAGCTGGGATGCCGCAGCCAACCGGGGCGGGATCGACTCCGCGGTGGCCACGTACGCCTTCGACCTCGCGAACCTCGGCTTCGCCAACGCGTGGCTCGCCCTCGGCGCCTTCGCGATCGGATGCGGCTGGGTGCTCGTCGACGGCCCCTGTCGCCGACGTGCCTGGGCGGGCTGGTGGGCGATCGCGGCGGGCGTCGGGCTCGTCGCCGTGCGGTACGTCTGGGAGGGCGGATGGTGGTTCATCCCGTACGCCGTGTTCTGGGCGTGGGTGATCACCATGAGCGTCGTCCTCGTCGTCCGGCGTTCCCTCGACCACCACGCGCACGGCTGAACGGGGGACGGCGAGGGGCCCCGATGCATTCGCATCGGGGCCCCTCGGTCGACTGGCGCGACGGCTACTTCGCCGACGCCTCCTCGGTCTCGGCCTGCTCGGCCGACTCTTCGGACGCCTCGGAACCGGCGGCCTCGTCGACCGCGGCCTCGGCCTCGGTCACGACCTCGGGCGTCTCCTCGGCGGCGGGCTCCTCGGCGGGCGCGGCGGGCGCGGCCTCGGCGGCCGGCTTCGCGGCGCGCTGCTTCGGCGTCACGGGCTCGAGGACGAGCTCGATGACCGCCATGGGCGCGTTGTCGCCCTTGCGGTTGCCGATCTTCGTGATGCGCGTGTAGCCGCCCTGGCGGTCGGCCACCTGCGGCGCGATCTCGGTGAACAGCTTGTGCACGACCGACTTGTCGCCGATCACGGCGAGCACGCGACGGCGCGCGTGCAGGTCACCGCGCTTGGCGAACGTGACGAGGCGCTCGGCCAGCGGACGCAGACGCTTGGCCTTGGTCTCGGTGGTGGTGATCCGCTCGTGCGTGAACAGCGCGGCGGCGAGGTTCGCGAGCAGCAGGCGCTCGTGCGCGGGTCCGCCTCCGAGGCGGGGGCCCTTCGTGGGCTTCGGCATGGTTCGTTATCTCCAGTGGTGGGGGGTTGGTGCGGCCCGTGGCCTGCTAGTTCTCGTCGTCGAAGCCCGTGTAGAAGTGGGCGCCGTCGAAGCCGGGGACCGAGTCCTTGAGCGAGAGGCCCATCTCGGTGAGCTTGTCCTTGACCTCGTCGACCGACTTCTGGCCGAAGTTGCGGATGTTCATCAGCTGCGACTCCGACAGGGCCACGAGCTCGGACACCGTGTTGATGCCCTCGCGCTTGAGGCAGTTGTACGAGCGCACCGAGAGGTCGAGGTCCTCGATGGGGATCGACAGCTCGCTCGAGAGCACGGCGTCGACCGGCGCGGGGCCGATCTCGATGCCCTCGGCGGCGGTGTTGAGCTCGCGGGCGAGGCCGAACAGCTCGGTGAGCGTGCGACCGGCCGACGCGATCGCGTCGCGCGGCGAGATGGCGGGCTTGGTCTCGACGTCGACCACGAGGCGGTCGAAGTCGGTGCGCTCACCGGCACGCGTGGCCTCGACGCGGTACGTGACCTTCAGGACCGGCGAGTAGATCGAGTCGACCGGGATCTGGCCGGCCTCGGAGTACTCGTTGCGGTTCTGCGAGGCCGAGACGTAGCCGCGGCCGCGCTCGATCGTGAGCTCGAGCTCGAACTTCGCCGAGTCGTTGAGCGTCGCGATGACCAGGTCGGGGTTGTGCACCTCGACTCCGGCCGGAGCGGAGATGTCGGCCGCGGTGACCTCACCGGCGCCCTGCTTGCGCAGGTAGGCCGTGATGGGCTCGTCGTGCTCGCTGGAGACGACCAGGTTCTTGATGTTGAGGATGATCTCGGTCACGTCCTCCTTCACGCCCGGGACGGTCGAGAACTCGTGGAGCACGCCGTCGATGCGGATGCTCGTCACGGCCGCGCCGGGGATCGAGGAGAGGAGGGTGCGACGGAGGGAGTTGCCCAGGGTGTAACCGAAGCCCGGCTCGAGGGGCTCGATCACGAAACGCGAACGGAACTCCGAGATGTTCTCTTCGGTGAGCGTCGGGCGCTGTGCGATCAGCACGGTGTGATTCCTTTCGGCAGGGTGTCCGCTATATGACACCTGCGAGTTCGAGGATCTTGAGTTGTGGAGAGAACGTGTGCTGCGGGTCGAGGAGCGCCCGGTTCACCGGGCGCGTCTCGAGACCGGATCTCGAGACGGCCTGACGGCCTCCTCGATCCGCAGTGCGGAGTGTGCTAGACGCGGCGACGCTTGGGCGGGCGGCATCCGTTGTGCGCCTGGGGCGTCACGTCGTTGATGCTGCCGACCTCGAGGCCCGCGGCCTGGAGCGAGCGGATCGCGGTCTCGCGGCCAGAGCCCGGGCCCTTGACGAAGACGTCGACCTTCTTCATGCCGTGCTCCTGCGCCTGGCGCGCGGCCGACTCGGCGGCCAGCTGCGCGGCGAACGGGGTCGACTTGCGCGAGCCCTTGAAGCCGACGCCTCCCGACGAGGCCCAGCTGATCACGGCACCGGTCGTGTCGGTGATGGACACGATGGTGTTGTTGAACGTCGACTTGATGTGGGCCTGGCCCACGGCGATGTTCTTCTTTTCCTTCTTGCGCGGCTTGCGAGTCGCCGCCTTGGGTGCTGCCATGTGTGGAATCTCCTAGATCTTGGCGCGAGCGGTTACTTGCGGCCGGGCTTCTTCTTGCCGGCGACGGTGCGCTTCGGGCCCTTGCGGGTACGAGCGTTGGTCTTGGTGCGCTGGCCGCGGACCGGGAGGCCGCGACGGTGGCGGATGCCCTCGTACGAGCCGATCTCGACCTTGCGGCGGATGTCGGCGGCCACCTCGCGGCGGAGGTCGCCCTCGACCTTGTAGGTGCCCTCGATGTGGTCGCGCAGGGCGACGAGCTGGTCGTCGCTGAGGTCCTTCACGCGGATGTCGCCGCTGATGCCGGTGGCCTTCAGCGTCTCGAGCGCGCGGGTGCGACCCACGCCGTAGATGTAGGTCAGTGCGATCTCCACGCGCTTCTCGCGCGGGATGTCGACTCCTGCCAGACGTGCCATGGTGGCGTTCTCCTGTTGAGTGAGTCGGAGGTGTGGAGCACTTCCGGTGCCTCGGCCTCCGTCCGAGGGTGTCCCCCGCGCCTCAGGGGCGCGGGTTCGTGGAAGTGCCGGTATTCAGTTCTGCGTCGGCGCGGGACTAGCCCTGGCGCTGCTTGTGGCGCGGGTTCTCGCAGATCACCATGACGCGGCCGTGGCGGCGGATGATCTTGCACTTGTCGCAGATGCGCTTGACGCTGGGGTTGACCTTCACAGTCGTTGGTTCCTTTTTTCGCTGTCCTCGTACCCGCGGGGTGCCGCGGGCCGTTACTTTCCGAACAGCCCTTACTTGTAGCGGTAGACGATGCGGCCGCGGGTCAGGTCGTACGGGCTCAGCTCCACGATCACGCGGTCCTCGGGGAGGATGCGGATGTAGTGCTGGCGCATCTTTCCGGAGATGTGGGCGAGCACCTTGTGCCCGTTGGTCAGCTCGACCCGGAACATCGCGTTCGGGAGAGCCTCGATGACCGAGCCTTCGATCTCGATGACGCCGTCTTTCTTGGCCATAGCCTCACTATCGCTTGGAGTTTGGGTATTCGGTCGTGCGATGATGATGCACGACCTCGGCCGGCGCCCTCGGGGCAGGCCGAAGCGGGCGTGCAAAACACCAAGGGTCAACTATAGGCGAATCCATCGCGATTCGCCAGTTCGCGCGCGTGTCAGCTTGCGGTGCGGCGTGCGACGGTCTCGACGAGTCGATCGTGCAGCGGATGCCCCGCCTGGACGTCGCACACCTCGTGCACGATCGCCGCCGCGGCATCCGTCCGCAACCGCTCCTGCAGCTCGACGCTCTCGGGGTCGGCCGGCACGTCGAATCCGAGCGCCGCCTCGACCGCGGCGAGCAGTCCGTCGACCGGCAGCCCGCGCTCGGCGAGCTCTGCGGCCGGTGCGATGAACCGCTCGCGGCGCCCGAGCTTGCGGATCGGCTGGCGCCCCACGCGCTCGACCGTGTCGGGCAGCGACGCGTTGCGGAACCGCGCGAGGATCGTGTCGCGGTACGTCGCCTGCTCCTCCTCGGTGAAGCCGTGCTTGGCCACGATCAGCGCCGAGGTCTCCTGCAGCACGCGTTCGACGCGCTCGGCGACCGAGGCGTCGGCGAGGGCCTCGGCGATCCGCTCGTGCCCGGCGAGGAAGCCGAAGTACGCGGTCGACGCGTGGCCCGTGTTGACCGTGAAGAGCTTCCGCTCGATGTACGGCCCGAGCCGGTCGACGAAGTGCGCGCCGGGGATGTCGGGCGGCGCCTCGCCGAACGGCGGTCGCTCGATCGCCCACTCCGAGAACGTCTCCACGGTGACGTCGAGCCCGGCGCCCTCGGGCTGCCCCGGCACGATCCGGTCGACGGCGGTGTTGGCGAAGACCGCGCGGCGTTCGAGTTCGATCCACTCGTCGGGACCCGCGAGCCGCTCCGTCTCGGCGCGCAGCATGCTCGTCGCGTCGATCGCGTTCTCGCACGCCATGACGGCGAGCGGCGCCGCGTCGGGCGAACGGTCGCGCAGGGCCTGGAGCACGTGCGGCGCGATGAATCGCAGCACGTTGGGCCCGACCGCGGTCGTGAGGACGTCGGCGTCGGCGAGCTCCGCGGCGAGGGCCGCCTCATCCGTCTGGCTGTTGATCGCGCGGTACCGGTCGACGACGAGCTCGCGTGCGCCCTCACCCACCTCGTGCACCGTGTACCGATCGGATGCCGCGAGCGCATCGATCAGCTCGGCGTTGACGTCGGCGAACACGACCTCGTACCCGGCGTCGTGCAGGAGCAGGCCGATGAAGCCGCGACCGATGTTGCCGGCGCCGAAGTGGACGGCCTTCACGACTCGTTCACCTCGGCGAGGGCGGCCACGAGCTCCTCCGCGCTGCCGGCGGCGAGGAGCCGGTCGACCTGCTCCTCATCGGAGAACACGATGGCGATCTTGGACAGGATCTCGAGGTGCTCGTTCTCGAGGCCCGCGATGCCGACCACGAACCGGGCGGGCTCGCCGCCCCAGTCGATCGGCTGCTCGTAGCGGAGCAGCGACATCGCGGATCGCCGGATGAGGTCCTTCGCCTCGTTCGTGCCGTGCGGGATGGCGAGCCAGTTGCCCATGTAGGTCGACACGGTGGACTCGCGCTCGAGCATCGAGTCGATGTACGAGGCGTCGACGGCGCCCACGTCGACGAGGATCCGACCGGCCTCGCGGATGGCCTCGTCGCGGTCGGCGCCGCCGGGCATGATGCGCACGTTCTCGGGGGGCAGGATCTGGTCGGTCATGTGTGCTCCTTCTTCGTCGGCCTTGCGTCGGCTTCGTGGTCGGGCTCTGGTCCGGATGGGCGGCCGGAGGACGCGACCGCCCGGGCCGCGGACGCCGCAGGGTGTGCGGCGTCGCGACCCGGGCGGCGCGTCATCCGGTCGTGATCGTCAGCGGTCCTCCTTCTGCGCCTCGATCAGCTCGACGACCTCGTCGTACCTCGGCGAGTTCATGAAGTTGTCGACCGAGATGTGGACGGCGTCGGGCGTCTGGTGGCGTGCCCGCTCGGTGAGCTGGTTCTGCGTGATGACCAGGTCGGCCGACGAGTCGAGGGCCGCGATCGCCTTGTTGACGACCGTGACGTCCTCGATGCCCGCCTTCTTGATCTTGTTGCGCAGGACGCTCGCGCCCATCGCCGACGAGCCCATGCCCGCGTCGCAGGCGAACACGACGTTCTTGATCTCGCGCATCGTGCCGGTCGCCGGGCCGCCCATTCCGTCGGCCTGGGTCGCGGCGCCACCGCGCAGGTTGGCGAGCGCGTCGGAGCTCTTGCCCTTCGCGGCCTCGGTCTGCGTGATCGCGGCGCCGAACGCGTCATCCGAGACCGCCATCGCCTCGAGGTCGCGCTTCCGCGACGCCCGAAGGATGACGGCCGCGATGGCGAACGTCACGCCCGCCGACAGGATGACCGACAGGATCACGGCGAAGTAGGCGCCCGGTGCCGTCTGCAGGAGGACGGCGATGATGCTCCCAGGTGCCGCCGGAGCCCGCAGGGCACCGCCGAGCACCATGTTCGTGGTGACACCGGTCATGCCGCCCGCGATCAGCGCGAGGATCAGGATCGGCTTCATCAGCGCGAACGGGAAGTACACCTCGTGGATGCCGCCGAAGAACTGGATGACGGCCGCGCCCGGCGCCGACGCCCTCGCCGCGCCGATGCCGAAGAACGTGAAGGCCAGCAGCAGCCCGACGCCGGGGCCGGGGTTCGCCTCGAGCAGGAACAGGATCGACGAGCCCTCTTCCGCGGCCTGCGAGAGTCCGAGCGGCGTGAGCACGCCGTGGTTGATGGCGTTGTTCAGGAACAGCACCTTCGCCGGCTCGATGATGATGCTGGTCAGGGGCAGCAGGTTCGTCGCGACGAGCCATTCCACCGCGGCCGAGAGGGCGTTCATGATGCCGTTCACGAGCCAGGCGACCGGGTAGAACCCGACGATGGCCATGACGAAGCCCCAGATGCCGGCCGAGAACATGTTCACGAGCATCTCGAAGCCCGCGCGGACCTTGCCCTCCCAGATCGAGTCGATCCGCTTCATGGTCCATGCGGCGAGCGGGCCGAGGATCATGGCGCCGATGAACATGTGGATCTGGCCGAGCTGGTTGTCCTCGGGCAGTGTCGCGTTCACCTGGGCGATGAGCAGGTCGGATCCGGCGATCGCGCCGAAGGTCGCGATGCTGCCCACGACGCCGCCGCGGATGCCGTAGACCATCGAGCCGCCCGTGTAGCCGATCAGGATCGGCAGCAGGTAGTGGATGAACGGACCGACGATCGTCGCGAGGTCGGCGTTGGGCGTCCATCCCACCGCGATGAAGAAGGCGGTGAAGATGCCCCACGCGATGAGCGCGGGGATGTTCGGCATGATCATGCCGGAGAGGAAGGTTCCGAATCTCTGGACGTGGACGCGGGCTCCCCCGGGTCGCTTCGCCTCAGCTGACGTCGTCGTCATGGCTGCCTCCAGTGCTGGTGTGGGTCAGGGCACGGTCGTGCCGCTGGGGGTGGGTGCGGACTCGGCGGCCTGGCGGGCCGCCGACTTGGCCTCGGCCGCTCCCTCGGCGACCAGGGCTGCCCGGGCGATGCGCTCGGCATCCTCCCGGGTGTACCGCGCGAGGGAGGCGCGGACGTCTGCGAGTGCCGACGGGGACATCGACAGGCTCGTGGCGCCGAGGCCCACGAGGACCACGGCGAGCAGGGGGTCGGCGGCGGCCTCGCCGCAGATCCCGACCGGGCGGCCGTCGGCGCGACCGGCGTCGCCGACGTGCTTGACGAGGTGCAGCACCGACGGATGCCACGCGTCCTGCAGGTTCGCCACCGTGCCGAGCAGCCGGTCGGCCGCCATCGTGTACTGGGTGAGGTCGTTCGTGCCGATCGAGGCGAAGTCGGCGACCTTGAGGATGTGCCCGGCGATGAGCGCGGCCGACGGGGTCTCGACCATGACGCCGGCGACCTGGATGCCGAGCTCGCGGCACAGCTCGGTGAAGTACCGCGTCTCCTCGACCGTCGCGATCATCGGGGCCATGACCCAGAGGTCGGCCTCGGTCGCGGCATCGGCGGCGGCGAGCGCGGTGAGCTGCTCGCGCAGGATGACCTCGGAGTGGCGGAGGGCGCGGATGCCGCGCAGTCCGAGCGCGGGGTTCTCCTCGTGCGCGTCGTTCAGGAAGGACAGCGGCTTGTCGGCCCCGGCGTCGAGCACGCGCACGACGACCTTCTTGCCGGCGAACGCCGAGAGCAGGCGCGTGTACTGCTCCTGCTGCTCCGTGACGGATGGCGCGGTGTTCGCGTCGAGGAAGAGGAACTCGGTCCGGAACAGGCCCACCCCCTCGGCGCCGAGCTCGACCGCCTCTGCCGCGCCGTCGGCCGAGCCGAGGTTGGCGAGGAGCGGGACCGGGGTGCCGTCGGCGAGGGCGCCGGGCGTGACGGGTGCGGCGGCGCGCGCGGCGCGCTCGGCGATGCGCTCCTGCGCCGCGGCGACCTCGTCGGGCGAGGGCGACTGCACGACCAGGTCGTTCGCCGCATCGACGACGACGGTGTCGCCGTCGGCGAGGGCCGCGGCATCCGCTGCCCCGACGACCGCGACGATCGACTTCTCGCGGGCGAGGATCGCGGTGTGCGAGGTCGGGCCGCCGTCGATCGTGACGAGGCCGAGCACCTGCGTGAGGTCGAGCAGGGCGGTGTCGGCGGGCGCGAGGTCGCGGGCGACGAGCACGAACGGATGGCCCGGATTCGGCACGCCCGGAGCCGGCACCTTGAGGAGGTGCGCGACGACGCGCTGCGAGACGTCGTCGAGGTCGGCGGCGCGCTCGCCCATGTACCCGCCCATCGAGGCCAGCAGGTCGCGGAACGACGCGAACGCCTCGAAGACGGCGCGTTCGGCGGTCTTGCCGTCGGCCAGTCGCTTCACGATGTCGTCGACGAGCGTCGGGTCCTCGGCCATCATGGCTTGCGCCTCGAGCACGTCCTGTGCCGCCCCGCCGGCTTGCCGCCCCTTGCGCTCGAGCTCGGCCGCGACCACCGACAGCGAGGCGCGCGCACGCTCCTCTTCGCGGGCCGCATCGAGGTGACTCGGCCGGTCGACCGGCTCGGGCAGACGCTCCGCCATGCGCACCACCGGCCCGACGGCCACGCCCTGGCCGATCCCGGTGCCTCTGAACTCCATCACTCGCCCTCCCCGTTCGGTCGATTGGGCGACGGATGCCTCCGGCTACTCGTCGTGATCGGTGCTGAGCAGCTCGACGAGCTCGTCGAGCACGCGCTGCTCGTCGCCCCCGTCGACCGCCACGGTGACCTCGTCGCCGTGGTCGATGCCCTGCGCGATGACGGCGAGGATGCTCGCCGCGTTGACGGGAGTGCCACCCGATTTCGCGATGGTGACACTCGATCCCGATGCCGCGGCGGCCTGGGTGAACAGTTTCGCGGGCCGCGCGTGCAGCCCGTGGGTCGATCCGACTCGAACAGTGCGCTCCACCATGTCTCCGGCCTCCGTCGCTGGCGTCCGTTCCCGTGCTCACCATAGCCCCCGGGGCTCGCGCAGGGAACGGGGTAGCGCGGCGTGGGGGCGTTCATGACCGTGCTCCGGCGATCGCGATCGCGAGGTCGAGCGCCGCGTCGCCGTCGAGCGTGCGCGTCTCGCCGGGCAGCACCGCGAGCGGCACGGATGCCACGGCGGCCGCCTGCTCGAGCGAGTCGAGCCGCTCGGCGAGGTGGATCCCGACGAGCAGCGCGTCGGCTCCGACGAGCGCATCGGGCAGCGTCTCCTCGCCCGACGCGCGGACGTCGGCGGCGATGCCGCGCGCCTCGGCGGCACGACGGATGCGCAGCGCGGCGAAGGTGCTCGACGCACCTGCTCCGCACACGACGACGATCCGCATCGCACGCCTCCTCGCCCGGTCCTCTTCGATCGGTCACGGCCGATGCCGCGATCGTTCCGAGTCTGCTCGCGTCGGCGGTCCGTCCGCCACCAGACCTGCTTCCGCACCCCCGGAAGATCCGCTGCAACCCCCGCCGTGCTGCGGCCCGGAGTGGTTGACTGGACGGCACGCTCCCGGCAGTAGGGCCGGAGCGGGATCGGGAGTCAGCGGACGTGCCGGAGAAGTGGGAGCGACTCGTCGAGGTCCTCGCCGCGGATGAGGGATGGACGACCGCCGCGCGCCTGTCCGAGCGTCTGGGCGTCTCGGACCGCACCGTGCGCACCTATGCCGCACAGGCCAATCGCGGCGCCGAGCCCGTGGTGCTCTCGGGTCCCGACGGGTACCGGCTCGACCGCGACGCGTGGACCCGGCGTGCGCGAGCGCGCGTCGACGCGCGCGACGTGGCCACGCCCGACGGCCGCCGTGCCCGACTGATCCGCGACCTGGCCGACGCGCCCGACGGGCTCGACGTCCACGAGGTCGCGGCGGCCGCGCACGTCAGCGAGTCCACCGTGGAGGCCGACCTCGGCCGCGTGCGATCGCGGCTGGAGGGCACCGGGCTCTCGCTCGCGCGCGACGGCGGCACGGTCCGGCTCGTCGGGCCCGAGACCGCCGTGCGCCGGCTCGTCGGCGCGCTCGTCCGCGAGGAGGGTCGGCGCGGCATCCGGGACCTGTCATCGCTGCGCGAGGGGTTCGCGCCCATGGACGACTTCCGCCGCGCCCTGCTCGACGGCCTCGCGGATGCGGGCTACGCGGCGAACGAGTACGCGCTCGACGACGTGCTGCTGCACGTGGCCATCGCCCTCGACCGGGTCGCCCGGGACCGCACGCTCGACGCCGACGACGACGTGGTCGACGGCGCCGAGACCGACCCCGACACGAGAGCCGACGCTGACGCCCCGGCGCCGGCGTCACGCGAGGCGACCCCCGACGACGACGAGCCGCTCGCGGCGCTCGTCGACGAGCTCGTGGTGCGGGAGTTCGGCGTGCGGCTTCCGCCGGCCGAGCTGCGGCACCTCGCTCGCCTCATCGGGACGCGCGCGGCGACGCGGCGGTCGGGCGCGACGCGCGCGGGCGTGCTGCGTGAGATCGTCGACCGCATCTCGCGGGACTGGCTGGTCGAGCTCGGCGACGACGAGTTCATCGAGCGACTCGCCCTGCATGTCGACAACCTCGCCGCGCGCGCCGCCGAGCACAGCTATTCGCGCAACCCGCTGACCGCCTCGATCAAGGCCGCGTATCCGCTGATCTACGACCTCGCGGTCTACCTCGCCAGCGAGCTCGCCCGCCTCGAGGGCATCACCGTCAACGACGACGAGATCGCGTACCTCGCGATGCACCTCGGCGCGCAGCTCGAGCGCACCCGTGCGCGCGGCGACGTGGTGCGCATCGTCGTGGTGGCGCCCCAATATCACGACGCGCGCGCCCTCCTCGTCGACCGCCTCAGGGGCCGGCTGGGCGACGATGTCGAGCTCGCGGTGGGCGACGCGACCGAGGCGGGGGCGGATGGCGCGGGCGAGCCATCCGACGCCGACCTCGTCGTCGCGGTGCTCCCGCCACGGGAACCGCTGCCCCACGTCGTGACCGTCTCGCCGTTCCCGACCGACGACGACGTCGAGCGCGTGCGGAACGAGGTCGCGCGACTGCGTCGCGGTCGCCGCCGGGCCCGGCTGGCCTCGACGCTCTCGCGCACGATCGAGCCCGACCTCTTCGTGCGCGGCGTCGAGGGACGCGAACGCGAGGACGTCATCCGGCTGCTCGGCGACCGGCTGATCACCGCCGGTGCGATCGACGAGGACTACGTCACGGGCACGCTGGAACGCGAGCGCATGTCGTCGACCGCGTTCACCGACCTCCTCGCCGTTCCGCACGCGATGGCGATGACCGCCTCGCGCAGTGCGATCGCGATCGCGATCGACGAGCACCCGATCGACTGGGGCGGCGCCGCCGTGCACGTCGTCGCGCTCATCGCTTTCGCGGCCGACGGCCGTGCCGAGTTCCAGGCGGTCTTCGACCAGTTCGTCGAGGCGTTCTCCGAGCCCGAGAACGTGCGGCGGCTCGTCCGGGGCGCCGTGGACTACCCGGGCCTGCTCGCCGAACTGTCGGGCATCATGGCGTCCTGACCTCCGGCCGACGTCGATGCGACGTCGATGCGGACTGCGACCGACCTGCGGCCGTCGTGCCGGGGCGGGGCGTCAGGCGATCGGCACGGGCTCGACGCTGAACGGCGCGAGGCCCGCCGCACCGCCGTCGGGCGCCGTGAGCACCCAGATGCCGCCATCGTGCACGGCGACGCTGTGCTCGGCATGCGCGCCGTCGCCGCCGTCGGACGTGGCGACGGTCCAGCCGTCGTCGCGGATGAACGTGTCGGCCGCGCCCGAGGTGATCATGGGCTCGATCGCGACGACGAGCCCGGGCCGGACGCGCGGGCTGCGACCTCGGACGGCGTGGTTGTAGACGGTCGGTTCCTCGTGCATCGCACGGCCGATGCCGTGGCCGCCGTACCCGTCGAGGATCGCGTAAGGCCCGGACGCGGTCACCGACTCCTCGATCGCCTCGCCGACCTCGTTGAGATGACGTGCGACGGCCAGTCGCGCGATGCCCGCCCAGAGTGCGAGGTCGGCCGCCGCGGCGAGCTCTTCGCGCGCGCGCACGAGCTCGGGCCGCTCGGCGTCGGGAAGCACGATCGTGAAGGCCGCGTCGCCGTTCCATCCGCCCACCTCGGCGCCCCCGTCGACCGAGACGATGTCGCCAAGGGCGAACGGGCGCCCTCCCGGGATGCCGTGCACGACGTCGTCGTCGACCGAGACGCAGAGCGTATGACGGTATCCGGGCTCGAGCGCGAAGTTGGGCCTCCCGCCCCGTCCGCGGATCACGGCCTCGGCGGCGGCGTCGAGCTCGAGGGGCGTGGCGCCCACCACGAGTCGCTCGCGCACGGCGGCCAATGCCGCCGCGGTCGCCTCACCGGCCGGGATCATCGCCCGCAGCTCGGCGGGCGTCCTCAGCCGGAGACGACGGAACACGAGGCGCGGCTACGCTGCGCCGACGCTCGCGTCGCCGTTCGGGACCAGTCCGCGACCGGCGAGCGCCGCGAAGATCCGCTCGGTGACCTCGTCGAGCGTTCCGACGCCGTCGATGCGCAGGACGAGGTCGCGCTCGCGGTAGACGTCGAGGATCGGCGCGGTCTCGCGCTCGTAGATCGCGAGGCGATTGGCGATCACGTCCTCGGTGTCGTCGGTGCGACCCTGCTCGCTCGCGCGCTGCTGGAGGCGGGAGATGCTCTCGTCACGCGGCACCACGAGCTCGATGACCGCATCGAGCGACTCGCCGCGACCCTCGAGGAACGCGTCGAGGTGCTCGACCTGGCCGCGGTTGCGCGGGTAGCCGTCGAGGAGGAACCCGTGCTCGGCGTCGGGCTGCTCGAGCCGGTCGCGCACGAGCTCGCTCGTGAGCTCGTCGGGCACGAGGTGACCCGCCTCGATGATCTCCTGGACCTTCTTGCCGAGGTCGGTGCCGCCCTTGACGTTCTCGCGGAAGATGTCGCCGGTGGCGACCTGCGGGACGCCGAAGGCCTCGGCGACGAGCACGCCCTGCGTGCCCTTGCCCGAGCCCTGCGGGCCCACGATGAGGAAGCGAGCGGAGGCGGCAGAGGTCATCGGAGGAGTCCTTCGTAGTGGCGCTGCTGCAGCTGCGCGTCGATCTGCTTCACGGTCTCGAGTCCGACGCCCACGATGATGAGGATCGACGCGCCGCCGAACGGGAAGTTCTGGTCGGCGCCGACCATCGCGAACGCGATGAGCGGGATCAGCGCGACGAGGCCGAGGTAGAGCGAGCCGGGCAGCGTCACGCGGGTCAGCACGTAGTCGAGGTACTCGGCGGTCGGGCGGCCGGCACGGATGCCGGGGATGAATCCGCCGTACTTCTTCATGTTCTCCGCGACCTCGTCGGGGTTGAAGGTGATCGCCACGTAGAAGTACGTGAAGCCGACGATGAGGAGGAAGTAGATGAGCATGTACAGCGGGCTGTTGCCCTGCGTGAGGTTGTTCGTGATCCACACGACCCAGGCCTGGGGCTCCTCGCCGGCCGCCGGCTGGTTGAACTGCGCGATGAGCGCGGGCAGGTACAGCAGCGACGACGCGAAGATGACGGGCACGACGCCGGCCATGTTGACCTTGATCGGGATGTAGGTGTTGTTGCCGCCGTACGTGCGGCGACCCACCATGCGCTTGGCGTACTGCACGGGGATGCGGCGCTGCGACTGCTCGACGAAGACGACCGCGAGCACGATGACGAGGCCGATGGCGACGACGACGGCGAACACGTCGAAGCCGCGCGCGATCCAGATCGCCCAGAGCGAGCCGGGGAAGGTCGCGGCGATCGAGGTGAAGATCAGCAGCGACATGCCGTTGCCGATGCCGCGCTCGGTGATGAGCTCGCCGAGCCACATGATGAGGCCCGTGCCGGCGGTCATCGTGACGACCATGAGGAGGATCGCGTACCAGGCGTCGTTGGTGATCAGCTGCGTGCACGAGGGGTCGGAGTTGGCCGGGAACAGGGCACCCGACCGCGCGACGGTGATCAGCGTCGTCGACTGGAGGACGCCCAGCGCGATCGTGAGGTAGCGCGTGTACTGCGTCAGCTTGGCCTGGCCGGCCTGGCCCTCCTTGTAGAGGGTCTCGAAGTGCGGGATGACCACGCGCAGCAGCTGGACGATGATCGACGCCGTGATGTACGGCATGATGCCGAGCGCGAAGATGGAGAGCTGGAGGAGCGCGCCGCCGGAGAAGAGGTTGACGAGCTCGTAGAGGCCCGAGGCCCCCTGGTTCGCCGCCAGGCACTGCTGGACATTGCCGAAGTCCACGAACGGCGCCGGGATGAACGAGCCGAGTCGGAACAGGGCGATGATGCCCAGCGTGAACCCGAGCTTCCGGCGAAGGTCGGGGGTGCGGAAGATCCGCCCGATGGCGTTGAACACTCGTCCTCCTGTTACTGACGCCGCAGTCAGTCTGAATGCGGCTCGAGCCTGTCGAGACCCCCGTGAATCATACGCGAGGTCCCGACAGGCTCGGATTCCGTGTGGGCAGTGGGCCTTACTTGACCGAACCGCCCGCGGCGACGATCTTCTGCTCGGCGGAGCCGGAGACCTTGTCGACCGCGACGTTGAGCTTGACCTGCAGGTCGCCGTTGCCGAGCACCTTGACGCGCTCGTTCTTCCGGACCGCACCCTTGGCCACCAGGTCGTCGACCGTCACGTCGCCGCCCGTCGGGTAGAGCTCTGCGAGCTTGTCGAGGTTGACCACCTGGTACTCGACGCGGAACGGGTTCTTGAAGCCGCGGAGCTTCGGCGCACGCATGTGGTACGGAAGCTGGCCACCCTCGAAGCCGGGGCGGATGTTGTTGCGGGCCTTCGAACCCTTGGTGCCGCGACCGGCGGTCTTGCCCTTCGAACCCTCACCGCGACCGACGCGGGTCTTGTCCTTCTTGGCACCGGGGGCCGGGCGAAGGTGGTGCACCTTGAGCACCGGCTCGCGCACGACGTCGGCCTCGGCCTTCTTCGCGGGGGCCTTCTTGGCGGGCGCCTTCTTGGCCGGAGCCTTCTCGGCGGCCTCGTCGGCCTTCGCGGCGGCGGCCTTGGCCGGTGCCTTCTTCTCGGCGGCGGCCTTCGCCGGCGCGTTCTTCTCGGCGGCCGGCTTCGCGGCAGCCTTCTTCGCCGGAGCCTTCTTCTCGGTCTCCTCGGCGGCGGCCTTCTTCTCTTCAGCCATTAGTCGATCTCCTCAACCTTCACGAGGTGGGCGACCGTCTTCACGTAACCGCGGTTCTGCGGCGTGTCCTCACGGACGACGGAGTCGCCGATGCGCTTCAGCCCGAGGCTGCGGAGCGTGTCGCGCTGGTTCTGCTTCTCGCTCACCTTGGACTTGATCTGGGTCACCTTGAGCTGCTTGGCCATCAGGCACCTGCCTTCGCTGCTGCGGCGGCCTCGGCCGCCTGGGCCTCGGCACGCAGCAGACGGGCCGGGGCGACCTCGTCGTAGTCGAGGCCACGACGCGCGGCGACCGCGCGCGGCTCCTCGAGCTGCTTCAGCGCCTCGACCGTGGCGTGCACGATGTTGATGGTGTTCGACGAGCCGAGCGACTTGCTCAGGACGTCGTGGATGCCGGCGCACTCGAGCACGGCGCGGACCGGACCACCGGCGATGACACCGGTACCGGGGCCGGCCGGACGCAGGAGGACGACACCGGCGGCCGCCTCGCCCTGCACCGGGTGCGGGATGGACGAGCCGACGCGGGGCACGCGGAAGAAGTTCTTCTTGGCCTCCTCGACGCCCTTCGAGATCGCGGTCGGGACCTCGCGCGCCTTGCCGTAGCCGACGCCGACGAGTCCGTTGCCGTCGCCCACGACGACGAGCGCCGTGAAGCTGAAGCGACGACCGCCCTTGACGACCTTCGACACGCGGTTGATGGTGACGACGCGCTCGAGGAACTGGCTCTTCTCGGCGTCGCGATCGCGACGGTCGCGCCCCTGGCCGCGGTCGCGACCGCCGCGGCGGCCCTCGCGCTCGTTGCGCTGCGGCTCCGAGGAAGCTGCAGTCTCGACGGGTGCCTCTGCGGTCACCTCGGTCTCCTTCACGTTGCCACTTTCGTTGGTAGGTGCAGTGCTCACAGGTTCAGCCCTGCCTCTCGCGCTCCATCGGCGATCGCTGCGACGCGACCGGCGTACTTGTTGCCGCCGCGGTCGAAGACGACCGACTCGATGCCCGCCTGCTTGGCGCGCTCGGCGACGAGCTCGCCGACGCGCTTGGCCTTGGCGGTCTTGTCACCGTCGAACGCGCGGAGGTCGGCCTCCATGGTCGACGCGGAGGCCACGGTCTGGCCCTTGCTGTCGTCCACGACCTGGACGAACACGTGGCGGGCCGAGCGGGTCACGACGAGGCGCGGACGCAGCTCGGTGCCGACGACCTTCTTGCGAAGGCGGCTGTGGCGGCGCGAACGCGCTGCCGTCTTGGTCTTCACGGCCATGATTACTTACCAGCCTTTCCGGCCTTGCGACGCACGACCTCGCCGGCGTAGCGGATGCCCTTGCCCTTGTAGGGCTCGGGCTTCTTGATCTTGCGGATGTTGGCGGCGGTCTCGCCGACGGCCTGCTTGGAGATGCCCGAGACGGTGAGCTTGTTGTTGCCCTCGACGGTCAGCGTGATGCCGGCCGGCGGCTCGACGGTGACCGGGTGCGAGAAGCCGAGCGCGAACTCGACCGCGCTGCCCTTCTGCGCGACGCGGTAACCGGTGCCGACGATCTCGAGGCCCTTGGAGTAGCCCTGGGTCACGCCGAGGATGTCGTTGGCGATGAGGGTGCGCGTGAGGCCGTGCAGCGAACGCGACTCGCGCTCGTCGTCGGGCCGGGTCACGATGACCTGGTTGTCCTCGAGCTTGACCTCGATCGGGCTGGCGACGGTGAGCGAGAGCTCGCCCTTCGGGCCCTTCACGGTGACGGCGCGGCCGTCGACCTTCACGTCGACCCCGGCGGGGATGTCGATGGGGAGTCGTCCGATTCGTGACATGGATCTACCACACGTAGGCGAGGACTTCCCCACCCACGCCCTTCTTCTCGGCCTGGCGGTCGGTGAGCAGACCGCTGGAAGTGGACAGGATCGCGACGCCGAGGCCGCCGAGCACCTTGGGGATCTCGGTCGACTTCGCGTAGACGCGCAGGCCGGGCTTCGACACGCGCTTGATGCCCGCGATCGAACGCTCGCGGTTGGGGCCGAACTTGAGCTTCAGCGTGAGGGTCTTGCCGACGCGCGCGTCGGTCACCTCGAAGTCCGCGATGTAGCCCTCGCTCTTGAGGATCTCGGCGATGTGCGCCTTGAGCTTGGAGTTGGGCATCGAGACGGCGTCGTGGTGCGCGGAGTTGGCGTTGCGCAGGCGCGTCAGCATGTCAGCGACCGGGTCGGTCATCGTCATGACGATTGGTTCCTTACGTTCACCAGGTTTCAGGACCCGTTACACGGGGACTGACCTGTGGTGGTGGCGACTCGCGGTTGCGAGCCTCCGGATGCCGGTGCCGGCCGGAGCTCGGATCGCTCCGAGCCCGGCCAGCGCAGGCACAAACTCATAGAGTCTACTACGCGGACTCGTTCGACTTGAACGGGAAGCCGAGCGCCTTGAGCAGCGCGCGACCCTCGTCGTCGGTCTTGGCGGTGGTCACCACGGTGATGTCCATGCCGCGGACGCGGTCGATCTTGTCCTGGTCGATCTCGTGGAACACGGACTGCTCCACGAGGCCGAAGGTGTAGTTGCCGTTGCCGTCGAACTGCTGGTCGGACAGGCCGCGGAAGTCGCGGATGCGGGGCAGCGCGAGCGAGAGCAGGCGGTCGAGGAACTCCCACATGCGGTCGCCGCGAAGCGTGACGTGGGCGCCGATGGGCTGGCCCTCGCGCAGCTTGAACTGGGCGATCGACTTGCGGGCCTTGGTCACCTGCGGCTTCTGGCCGGTGATGCGGGTGAGGTCCGCGATGGCGCCGTCGATGACCTTGCCATCGCGTGCGGCCTCGCCGACGCCCATGTTGACCACGATCTTCACGAGACCGGGCACCTGGTGCGGGTTGGCGTAGCCGTTCGCCTCGGTGAGGGTCTTCGAGATCTCGTTCTTGTACTTCTGCTTGAGGCGCGGCTGGATCTTGCCAGCCGGCGCGGCAGTCGCGGTGTCAGTCATTACAGGTCCTTACCTGACTTCTTGGCGTAGCGGACGCGGACCGTCTTCTCGACGCCGTCCTTGGTGACCGTCTCGGTGCGGAAGCCCACGCGGGTCGGCTTCTTCGTCTCGGGGTCGACCAGCGCGACGTTCGACACGTGGATCGGGGCCTCGTGGGTCTCGATGCCGCCGGTCTTCGTGCCGCGCTGGGTCTGGCCGACGCGGACGTGCTTGGTGACGTAGTTCACGCCCTGCACGACCACGCGGTTCTGGTCGACGAGCACCTCGATGACCTTGCCCTGCTTGCCGCGGTCTCCGCCGCGAGCCTGGCTGCGGCCCGAGATGACCTGGACCAGGTCGCCCTTCTTGATCTTCGCCATGGTTTACAGCACCTCCGGCGCCAGCGAGATGATCTTCATGAACTTCTTGTCGCGCAGCTCGCGGCCGACCGGCCCGAAGATGCGGGTGCCACGGGGGTCACCGTCGTTCTTGAGGATCACCGCGGCGTTCTCGTCGAACTTGATGTAGGAGCCGTCGGGACGACGGGTCTCCTTCACGGTGCGGACGACGACGGCCTTGACCACGTCGCCCTTCTTCACGTTGCCGCCGGGGATGGCGTCCTTGACCGTGGCGACGATGACGTCGCCCAGGCCCGCGTACCGGCGGTTGGATCCGCCGAGCACGCGGATCGTGAGCAGCTCCTTGGCACCCGTGTTGTCGGCGACCTTGAGCCGGGATTCCTGCTGAATCACTTCGTACTCCTTCTGAGAGGCAAGCCCAGGGGCTTACTTGGCCTTCTCGGCGATCTCGACGAGGCGCCACCGCTTGGTCGCGCTGAGCGGGCGGGTCTCGGCGATGACGACGAGGTCGCCGATGCCGGCGCTGTTCTGCTCGTCGTGCGCCTTGACCTTGGAGGTGCGGCGGATGACCTTGCCGTAGAGCGGGTGCTTCACGCGGTCCTCGACCTCGACGACGATGGTCTTCTCCATCTTGTCGCTGACGACGTAGCCGCGACGGACCTTGCGGTACGGGCGGTGCGAGGCCGTCTCGGCGACCTCGGCTTCAGCAGCCTTCTTGGTCTCAGCCATGATCAGGCCTCCTTCGTCTCGGCCTCGGTCGCGTCAGCCGCGGCCTTGGCCTTCTTCGTCTTCTTGGCGGGCGCGGCGGGCGCCTCGACCGGAGCCGGCGTCGCACGGATGCCGAGCTCGCGCTCACGGATGACCGTGTAGATGCGCGCGATGTCGCGCTTGACGGCCTTGAGGCGGCCGTGGCTCTCGAGCTGACCTGTGGCCGACTGGAAGCGCAGGTTGAACAGCTCCTCCTTGGCCTTCTTCAGCTCGTCGACGAGACGCTCGTCCTCGAAGGTGTCGAGCTCGACGATAGCGAGCTCCTTGGAACCGACGGCCATTATGCGTCGCCCTCCTCGCGCTTGATGATGCGTGCCTTGAGGGGCAGCTTGTGGATGGCACGGGTCATGGCCTCGCGAGCGAGTTCCTCGGAGACGCCCGAGACCTCGAAGAGCACCCGGCCCGGCTTGACGTTGGCGACCCACCACTCGGGCGAACCCTTACCGGAACCCATTCGGGTCTCGGCCGGCTTCTTCGTGAGCGGACGGTCGGGGTAGATGTTGATCCACACCTTGCCGCCGCGCTTGATGTGACGGGTCATCGCGATACGAGCGGACTCGATCTGACGGTTCGTCACGTAGGCGGGGCTCAGGGCCTGGATGCCGAACTCGCCGAAGGAGACCTTCGTGCCGCCGGTGGCCTGGCCCGAACGGCCGGGGTGGTGCTGCTTGCGGTACTTGACTCGACGGGGAATCAACATGGTTATGCCTCAACTCCTGCGGCCACCGGCTCCTGCGAACGGGGCGCACGGCGGGGACGGTCACTGCGGTCGCGCGACGGCTTCTGGGCGGCCTGCTCGCGGGCGAGCTCCTTGTTGGTGATGTCGCCCTTGTAGATCCAGACCTTCACGCCGATGCGGCCGAACGTGGTCTTGGCCTCGTAGAAGCCGTAGTCGATGTTCGCGCGGAGCGTGTGCAGCGGCACGCGGCCCTCGCGGTAGAACTCCGAGCGGCTCATCTCGGCGCCGCCGAGGCGGCCCGACACCTGGATCCGGACGCCCTTGGCGCCGGCGCGCTGCGCGCCCTGCAGGCCCTTGCGCATCGCGCGGCGGAAGGCCACGCGGGCGGAGAGCTGCTCGGCGATGCCCTGCGCGACGAGCTGGGCGTCGGCCTCGGGGTTCTTCACCTCGAGGATGTTCAGCTGGATCTGCTTGCCGGTGAGCTTCTCGAGGTCGGCGCGGATGCGCTCGGCCTCGGCGCCGCGGCGGCCGATCACGATACCCGGGCGCGCCGTGTGGATGTCCACGCGGACGCGGTCGCGGGTGCGCTCGATCTCGATGCGGCTCACGCCGGCACGGTCGAGCGACGTCTGGAGCAGGCGACGGATCTTGACGTCCTCGGCGAGGTAGTCGGCGTAGCGCTGTCCGGGCTTCGTCGAGTCGGAGAACCACCGCGACACGTGGTCGGTGGTGATGCCGAGACGGAAGCCGTACGGGTTGACCTTCTGACCCATTACTTCGTACCCTCCTCGGGCGTGCCGAGCACGATGGTGATGTGGCTCGTGCGCTTGTTGATGCGGAAGGCACGGCCCTGCGCGCGCGGCTGGAATCGCTTGAGGGTGGTGCCCTCGTCGACGAACGCCGTCTTCACGTACAGGTCCTGCTCGTCCAGGTAGGTGTTCGTGGCGTCGGCCTTGACGCGAGCGTTCGCGATGGCCGAGGCGACGAGCTTGTACACCGGCTCGCTCGCACCCTGGGGTGCGAACTTCAGGATGGCGAGCGCCTCCTGAGCCTGCTTGCCGCGGATCAGGTTGACGACGCGGCGAGCCTTCATGGGGGTGACGCGGATGTGTCGCACGCGGGCGATCGACTCCACCATTTCTTCCTCCTTCACACCACCGCGACTAGCGGCGGCGGCCCTTCTTGTCGTCCTTCACGTGTCCACGGAAGGTGCGGGTGGGCGCGAACTCGCCGAGCTTGTGGCCCACCATGGTCTCGGTGACGAACACCGGGATGTGCTTGCGGCCGTCGTGCACGGCGATCGTGTGCCCGAGCATGGCGGGGACGATCATCGAGCGACGCGACCAGGTCTTGATGACGTTCTTGCTGCCGGCTTCGTTCTGCGAGCTGACCTTGCGGAGCAGGTGCTCGTCGACGAAGGGGCCCTTCTTGAGGCTGCGAGGCATCTTCCTGAACTCCTACTAGCGCTTCTTGCCGACGGTACGGCGGCGGACGATGAGCTTGTCGCTCTCACGGTTGGGGCGACGGGTACGGCCCTCGGGCTGACCCCACGGGCTCACCGGGTGGCGACCACCGGAGGTCTTGCCCTCACCACCACCGTGCGGGTGGTCGACCGGGTTCATCGCGACACCGCGGACGGTCGGGCGGACGCCCTTCCAGCGCTTGCGGCCGGCCTTGCCCCAGTTGATGTTCGACTGCTCGGCGTTGCCGACCTCGCCGACGGTCGCGCGGCAGCGCGCGTCGACGTTGCGGATCTCGCCCGAGGGGAGGCGCAGCTGGGCGTAGGGGCCGTCCTTCGCGACGAGGCGCACCGAGGCGCCGGCCGAACGCGCGAGCTTCGCGCCGCCACCGGGGCGCAGCTCGATGGCGTGCACGACGGTACCGGTCGGGATGTTGCGCAGCGGCAGGTTGTTGCCCGGCTTGATGTCGGCGTTGGGACCCGACTCGATCGGGTCGCCCTGCTTGAGCTTGTCGGGGGCGATGATGTAGCGCTTGGTGCCGTCCACGAAGTGCAGCAGCGCGATGCGCGCGGTGCGGTTCGGGTCGTACTCGATGTGCGCGACCTTGGCGGGCACGCCGTCCTTGTCGTTGCGACGGAAGTCGATGACGCGGTACTGGCGCTTGTGGCCGCCGCCGACGTGGCGGGTGGTGATGCGGCCCTGGTTGTTGCGGCCACCGGACTTCGACAGCGGGCGGAGCAGCGACTTCTCGGGGGTCGAGCGCGTGATCTCCGCGAAGTCGGCGACCGACGAACCGCGACGACCCGGGGTCGTGGGCTTGTACTTGCGAATAGCCATAGTGAGTTTCCTCTGCTCCTTAGCCGACAGCCGTGAAGATGTCGATCGAGCCGGACTTGAGGGTGATGATCGCGCGCTTGGTGTCCTTGCGCTTGCCGATCCCGAAGCGCGTGCGACGCGTCTTGCCCTGGCGGTTCAGGGTGTTGATCGAGGCGACCTTGACGCCGAAGATCTTCTCGATCGCGAGCTTGATCTCGGTCTTGTTCGCACGGGGGTCCACGATGAACGTGTACTTGCCCTCGTCGATCAGGTTGTAGCTCTTCTCCGAGACCACCGGCGCGATGATGATGTCGCGGGGGTCCTTGTTCTGCACGGCGCTCATGCGGAGACCTCTTCCTTCTTCGCCGTCTTCGCGGCGATGAACGCCTCGAGCGCGGCCTTGCTGAAGACGATGTCGTCGGAGACGAGCACGTCGTAGGCGTTCAGCTGGTCGACCGGCAGCACGTGCACGGCCTCGATGTTGCGCACGACGCGCTCCGAGAGCTCCTCGTCGCGGGCCAGCACGACCAGGAAGTGCTTCGCGGGCGCGATGCCGGCGAGCAGCGCCACGGCGTCCTTGGTCTTCGGGGCGTCACCGGCGGCGAACGCCTCGACCGCGTGGACGCGGCCGCCGCGAGCGCGGTCGGAGAGCGCGCCGAGCAGGGCGGCGGCGATCATCTTCTTGGGGGTGCGCTGCGAGTAGTCGCGCGGCTGCGGGCCGTGGACGACGCCACCGCCGGTCATGTGCGGCGCGCGGATCGAGCCCTGGCGGGCGCGGCCCGTGCCCTTCTGCTTGAAGGGCTTGCGGCCGGCACCGGAGACCTCGCCGCGGGTCTTGGTCTTGTGCGTGCCCTGGCGCGCGGCGGCGAGCTGGGCGACGACGACCTGGTGGATCAGCGGCACGTTGGTCTGCACGTCGAAGAGCTCGGCGGGCAGGTCGATCGAGCCGGACTTCTTGCCGGCGACGTCGAGGACGTCGATGGTGTTGGCGGTAGCCATGGACTACGCCCCCTTCACAGCGTTGCGGACGAACACGAGACGGCCGCGCGCACCGGGGACGGCGCCCTTGACGAGCAGCAGGCCCTTCTCGGCGTCGACCGCGTGCACGCGGAGGTTCAGGACGGTGACGCGCTCGCCGCCCATGCGGCCGGCCATGCGCATGCCCTTGAAGACGCGGCTGGGAGTCGACGACGCGCCGATCGAACCGGGCTTGCGGTGGTTGCGGTGGGCACCGTGCGAGGCGGAGACGCCCGCGAAGTTGTGGCGCTTCATGACACCGGCGAAGCCCTTGCCCTTGCTCGTGCCGACGACGTCGACGAGCTGGCCGGCCTCGAAGGTGCCGTCCACGGTGAGCTCCTGGCCGAGCGAGTACTCGGCGGCATCCGCGGTGCGCACCTCGGTGACGTGGCGGCGCGGGGTCACGCCGGCGGCGTCGAAGTGGCCGGTGAGCGGCTTGGTGACCTTGCGGGGGTCGATGGCGCCCGCGGCGATCTGGACGGCCGCGTAGCCGTCCTTCTCGGCGGTGCGCAGGTGGGTCACCACGTTGGGGGCGATCTCGATGACGGTGACCGGGATGAGCTTGTTGTTCTCGTCCCACACCTGGGTCATGCCGAGCTTGGTGCCCAGCAGGCCCTTCACGTTCTTGGCAGTGGTGGACATGTCGTACCTCAGAGCTTGATCTCGATGTTGACGTCGGCCGGGAGGTCGAGTCGCATGAGCGAGTCGACGGCCTTGGGCGTCGGGTCCACGATGTCGATCACGCGCTTGTGGGTGCGCATCTCGAAGTGCTCGCGGCTGTCCTTGTACTTGTGGGGCGAGCGGATGACGCACACCACGTTCTTCTCGGTCGGAAGCGGCACGGGGCCGACGACCGTGGCGCCCGCGCGGGTCACCGTGTCGACGATCTTGCGCGCCGAGGTGTCGATGACCTCGTGGTCATACGACTTCAGTCGAATGCGGATCTTCTGTCCCGCCATTGCTGACTCTCTCTCTGATCAAGGCGTCTTACCCCTTCCGAGGGCATCGGACGCCGCGTAGCCACTTCGTGTGAAGCACCACTGTTCTTCTGTCAAAGGCCGGTGATCGAGCCTGTCGAAACCACCCCGCGGCGCGGTGACCTCGACACGCTCGACCTTCGAGCCCCACCGACCCCCGCGCTCGGGCGTGTCGCACTCGCGCGAACGGGCATGGCGGTTCCTCTGCAGGCGCCTGCCATGCTCGATGTGGTGTCGGATTGATGTCCTGCTGCCCGCGGCCTAGCCTGACCCGCTCGGCCTCGTCGGAGACGGGGCGTCGGTGGCTATGCACTGCCTGGCAGTGATTCGAACGGCACGCAGCAAGGCACGCCGTTCGAAATGTTGAACTAGAAGAGTTTGCCACAGCCGCGAGTCGCGTGCAACCCGGGCGTGTCGCGCCCGCGGGTCTCACTGCGTCCTCCCAGTCAAGCGGATGCCGCGCCGCCGCCGACGTGGTGGAATCGAGCGAACAGCATCCACGGGAGGACGCCATGACCGAGCAGACCACCGAGCACGTCCACGCCGTGAGCGAGCGGATCGCACCGGGCAGCGTCTCGGTCACGCGCATCGCACCGAGGCGATACGAGGGCCTGAACGAGCGCGGCGCGACCGTGCAGATCGGCGGCTCCGAGCTCGACGGCGAGCACTTCACGCCGGGCGAGCTGCTGAAGCTCGCACTGGCCGGATGCGTGGGGCTCAGCGTCGATCGCGTCGCCGCGCGACGCCTCGGCGACGAGTACGCGATGACGGTGTGGGCGCACGGCAGGTCCGACCAGGAGTCCAACCGGTACCAGCAGATCGACGAGGAGGTCATCGTCGACCTCTCGGTGCTCGACGCCGCCGACCGCGAGAAGCTGGTCGGCATCATGGCGCGTGCGATCGAGAAGGGCTGCACCGTGGGCCGCAGCGTCGAGGGCGCGATCGACGTCGGCACCGCGATCGACGGGACGCGCGTCGACGCCCACTGAGCGCGGGCACGACGAAGGGGCCGGGCCCGAGGGCCCGACCCCTTCAGAAGGTCGCGATCGCGAAGACTACTTGATGATCTTCGTGACGGTACCGGCGCCGACGGTGCGGCCACCCTCGCGGATGGCGAAGCCGAGGCCCTCCTCCATGGCGATCGGCTGGATCAGCTCGACCGTCATGTCGGTGGTGTCGCCGGGCATGACCATCTCGGTGCCCTCGGGCAGCGTGATGACGCCGGTGACGTCGGTGGTGCGGAAGTAGAACTGCGGACGGTAGTTCGCGTAGAACGGGTTGTGACGGCCGCCCTCCTCCTTCGAGAGGATGTACGCGGTGCCCTCGAAGTTGGTGTGCGGGGTGACCGAACCCGGGGCCACGACGACCTGGCCGCGCTCGACGTCCTCGCGCTTGGTGCCACGGAGCAGGAGACCGCAGTTCTCGCCGGCCCACGCCTCGTCGAGCTGCTTGTGGAACATCTCGATACCCGTGACGGTGGTCTTCTGCGTCGGGCGGATGCCGACGATCTCGACCTCGGAGTTGATCTTCAGCGTGCCGCGCTCGGCGCGACCCGTGACGACCGTGCCGCGGCCGGTGATGGTGAAGACGTCCTCGATGGGCATGAGGAACGGCTTGTCCTTGTCACGCACCGGGTCGGGGATCGACTCGTCGACGGCGTCCATGAGGTCGAGGACCGACTGGACCCACTTCTCGTCGCCCTCGAGGGCCTTGAGGCCCGAGACGCGGATGACGGGAGCGTCGTCGCCGGGGAAGCCCTGCGAGGAGAGGAGCTCGCGCACCTCGAGCTCGACGAGCTCCAGGATCTCCTCGTCGTCGACCATGTCGGCCTTGTTCAGCGCGACGAGCAGGTAGGGCACGCCGACCTGCTTCGCGAGCAGCACGTGCTCACGCGTCTGGGCCATCGGGCCGTCGGTCGCCGCGACCACGAGGATCGCGCCGTCCATCTGGGCGGCACCGGTGATCATGTTCTTGATGTAGTCGGCGTGACCCGGGGCGTCGACGTGCGCGTAGTGGCGCTTCGGCGTCTCGTACTCGACGTGCGAGATGTTGATCGTGATGCCGCGCTGGCGCTCCTCGGGAGCGGAGTCGATCGACGCGAAGTCGCGCTGCACGTTGGTGGCCGACGGGTACTTGTCGGCGAGCACCTTCGAGATCGCCGCGGTGAGCGTCGTCTTGCCGTGGTCGACGTGACCGATCGTACCGATGTTGACGTGCGGCTTGGTCCGCTCGAACTTGGCCTTAGCCACTGTGGGTCCTCCTCAGGATCCGTGTAGCAGCACCGGGCGCCGGATTGCGACCGGTGAGCTACGGGGGTTGTGTTGTTATGTTACGCGAACCTGTCGGCTCGTGCGTTCGGGCGCTACTCGCCCTTGTTCTTCTGGACGATCTCGTCGGCCACGGCCTTCGGGACCTCCGCGTAGCTCTCGAACTCCATCGAGTACACCGCGCGGCCCGAGGTCTTGGACCGCAGGTCGCCGATGTAGCCGAACATCTCCGAGAGCGGGACGTGCGCACGCACGACCTTCACGCCGGCGGCGTCCTCCATGGACTGGATCTGGCCGCGGCGCGAGTTCAGGTCGCCGATGACGTCGCCCATGTACTCCTCGGGAGTACGGACCTCGACGGCCATCAGCGGCTCGAGCAGGACGGGGTTCGCCTTCCGAGCGGCCTCCTTGAAGCCCATCGAACCGGCGATCTTGAACGCCATCTCCGAGGAGTCGACGTCGTGGGCGGCACCGTCGAGCAGGATGCCCTTGACGCCGACCATCGGGTAGCCCGCGAGGATGCCGTACTGCATGGCGTCCTGGAAGCCGGCGTCGACCGAGGGGATGTACTCGCGGGGAACGCGGCCACCCGTGACCTTGTTCTCGAACTCGTACGTCTTGTCGCCCTCGATCTCGAGCGGCTCCAGCGCGAACTGGATCTTCGCGAACTGGCCCGAGCCGCCCGTCTGCTTCTTGTGCGTGTAGTCGTGCTTCTCGACCGCGCGCTTGATCGTCTCGCGGTAGGCGACCTGCGGCTTGCCGACGTTCGCCTCGACCTTGAACTCGCGCTTCATGCGGTCGACGAGGATGTCGAGGTGCAGCTCGCCCATGCCCTTGATGACGGTCTGGCCCGTCTCCTGGTTGAGCTCGGTGCGGAAGGTCGGGTCCTCCTCGGCGAGCTTCTGGATCGCCGTGCCGAGCTTCTCCTGGTCGGCCTTGGTCTTCGGCTCGATCGCGACCTCGATGACCGGGGCCGGGAACGTCATGGACTCGAGCACGACCTGGTTGTCGGGGTCGCACAGGGTGTCGCCCGTGGTCGTGTCCTTGAGGCCGATGACGGCGTAGATGTTGCCCGCGGTGACCGAGTCGACCGGGTTCTCCTTGTTGGCGTGCATCTGGAAGATCTTCCCGATGCGCTCCTTCTTGCCCTTGGTCGAGTTGATGACCTGGCCGCCCGAGTCGAGGTGACCCGAGTAGACGCGGATGTAGGTGAGGCGACCGAAGAACGGGTGCACCGCGACCTTGAAGGCGAGCGCCGCGAAGGGGTCGCTGGCGTCGGGGTGACGCTCGATGACCTCGTCCTCGTTGCGGGGGTTGCGGCCCTCGACCGCCGGCACGTCGAGCGGCGACGGAAGGAAGTCCACGACCGCGTCGAGCATGGGCTGCACGCCGCGGTTCTTGAACGCCGAGCCGCACAGCACGGGGTAGATCTCGGAGTTGACGGTGAGCTTGCGGATCGCGCCCTTGATCTCGGCGACCGTGAGCTCCTCGCCGCCGAAGAACTTCTCGAGCAGCTCGTCGCTGGTCTCGGCGACGGTCTCGAGCAACTGCTGGCGGTACTCCTCGGCCTTGTCCTTGAGGTCGGCCGGGATCTCCTGCACCTCGTACTTGGCACCCATGGTCACGTCGCCCTTGGCGTCGCCGGGCCACACGAGGGCACGCATCTCGACGAGGTCGACGACGCCGACGAAGTCGTTCTCGGCACCGATCGGGAGCTGGAGCACGAGCGGCTTGGCACCGAGGCGCTTCACGATGGTGTCGACCGTGAAGTAGAAGTCCGCGCCGAGCTTGTCCATCTTGTTGACGAAGCAGATCCGGGGGACGTTGTACTTGTCGGCCTGGCGCCACACGGTCTCGGACTGGGGCTCGACGCCCTCCTTGCCGTCGAAGACGGCGACCGCGCCGTCGAGCACGCGCAGCGAGCGCTCCACCTCGACGGTGAAGTCGACGTGGCCGGGCGTGTCGATGATGTTGATCTGGTTCTTGTTCCAGAAGCAGGTCACGGCGGCCGACGTGATCGTGATGCCGCGCTCCTTCTCCTGCTCCATCCAGTCGGTGGTCGAGGCGCCGTCGTGCGTCTCGCCGATCTTGTGGTTGACGCCCGTGTAGAACAGGATGCGCTCGGTGGTGGTGGTCTTGCCGGCATCGATGTGCGCCATGATGCCGATGTTGCGGACCTTGCTCAGGTCGGTGAGCACGTCAAGTGCCACGGGGTTCCTCCGTTGATCGGGAAGGTGAGAGTGGGGGGTGAGCGGATGCCGCGAGCCGACCGCGAGCGCGTGGCCCGCGGCATCCGCTCGGCCCGCTACCAGCGGTAGTGGGCGAATGCGCGGTTCGACTCGGCCATCTTGTGGGTGTCCTCGCGGCGCTTGACCGCGGCACCCAGGCCGTTCGACGCGTCGAGGATCTCGTTGGTGAGACGCTCGGTCATGGTCTTCTCGCGACGGGCCTTGGCATAGCTGGTGAGCCAGCGAAGCGCCAGCGTGTTCGCACGGTGGGGCTTGACCTCGACGGGGACCTGGTAGGTCGAGCCGCCGACGCGGCGCGACCGGACCTCGAGGGTCGGGCGCACGTTGTCGAGGGCCTTCTTGAGCGTCGCGACGGCGTCCTGGCCGGACTTGTTGGCGACGTTCTCGAGCGCCTCGTAGACGATGCGCTGCGCGAGGTCCTTCTTGCCGTCGATGAGGATCTTGTTGACGAGCTGGCTGACGACCGGCGAACCGTAGACCGGGTCGGCGACGACGGGGCGCTTCGGAGCGGGACCCTTGCGAGGCATTACTTCTTCTCCATCTTCGCGCCGTAGCGGCTACGAGCCTGCTTGCGGTTCTTCACGGCCTGCGTGTCGAGCGCGCCGCGGATGATCTTGTAGCGCACGCCGGGGAGGTCCTTCACACGACCGCCACGCACGAGCACCATTGAGTGCTCCTGCAGGTTGTGGCCCTCGCCGGGGATGTAGGCGGTCACCTCGGTGCCGTTCGAGAGCTTCACGCGGGCGACCTTGCGGAGCGCCGAGTTCGGCTTCTTGGGGGTGGTGGTGTACACGCGCGTGCACACGCCGCGCTGCTGGGGGTTGGCCTTCAGGGCGGGAGCCTTGGTCTTGGTGACCTTCGGCGAGCGACCCTTGCGGACCAACTGCTGAATGGTTGGCACTGCTTCTCCTTGTTGTGCTGCACGGTGACAGCATTGATGGATTTCACATCACGACCCACCGGCACCGCCGAGCGGCGGAGCCTGTTGGTGGTGGGTATGCCGTGGGGGCGATCGGATCGGTGGCGATCCGGCGCCCTGCGTGCGTATCGTGAGAACCCGCATGCGGCCCGCGGGTCTCCGCGGGCACGACGCGAGCGCGCGGCAACGCGCACACCCGATCAATGGTAATCGGGCGTAACGACCCGGTCAAATGGGCGGATGCCTCAGCGAACGCCCTCAGCGAACGACGCGGCGGCTCAGCCCGGCCAGCCCGGCGCGTCGAGCTCGCGGTCGAGGTCGGCGAGCATCTGCGCGACTTGGGGCTCGACGTGACGCTCGACCGCGGCGGCGATCCGGGCCCGGTGGTGTGCGAGCTCGATGCAGATGCGACGGCCGAGCTGCTTGGCGAACTCGTCGGCCAGGCGCACCTCCTCGCGCAGCGCCTCCTTCTCCTGCGGCGTGAACGGGCGGGGTGCGGGCTCGGCGGACTCGGCCGCGGCGTCCGCCTCGAGCCCCTGCAGCGTGAAGAGGAACGGCTGGCCCGGCGTCTCCTCGGGATCGAGGTCCAGTCCGAGGAACTCCGGGTCGAGCCCCTCCCCCGCGCGGTACGGCCGGCGGGCCTTGCGCTCCTCGGCGAGCCGGATCTCGCGGTGCAGCATGGGCAGGTTCCGCGCCGTGTAGTCGTCGACCGACGCGTCGATGATGCCCTTCATGCGCATCGAGAACGCGTGCTGTACTGGGTGGGGCACGTCGACGTCGAGGCCGGAGGCGGCGAGGATCGGCGAGCCGAAGCAGCGCGTGCAGAGGCGCACGCGGCCGCGGTGCGTCCCGGGCCGCCAGCGCGGGAGCCAGGCGAGCCAGCGGTCGACCTCGTGGCTCACGCGGGCCTCGACCGATCCCTCCACGCGGTTCACCCTACTGCGCGCGCCCGTGCGGACGTCGGAGGCGACGAACGGATGTCCCGGCGCCGGGATGGCGCGGTCACTCCTCGTCGCGCTCCCACGGCCAGCGCGGACGCTCGACCCCGCCCTGCTGCGCGCGCATCGTGACGGCGGCGAGGAGCGCCACGAGCGCACCCGTGATGGGGATGATGACCCCGAAGCCGATCGTCATGAACGATGCGGCGAAGATCGCCGCGGCCAGCAGGGTTCCGGTCGACACCGCGTACGCGATCGTCGCGCCGACGACGCCGGCCGCCCACGTGACGACGAGTGCCAGCCCGGCCGCCGACCATGGGCGGATGCCGCGGGTGAGCGCTCCGCCCAGGAGCAGCAGCAGAGCCAGCACCGAGACCCCGACCGTGATGGGCCCCACCAGCCGGCCGGCGGCCGGGTCGGAGATCGGCTCGACGTCGGCGAACAGGCTCACGAGGCCGAAGGCGGCCACGATCAGCGCGAGGTGGAGCGCGGCCGCGAAGCCCGCGACGGTCCACGCTGAGGTCGAGTTCGTCGCCACGCCTCGAGCCTACGCCGGAGCCCGCGAACGACGAACGGCGGGGCGGGACCGTCGTGGTCCCGCCCCGCCGTGCGTGGTTCGCGCGGCTCAGCGCCCGGCGAGCTGCTGGTCGAGGTCCTGGATGGCCTGCATCATGCCGCGCAGCGCCTCGCCCATCTCGCCGATGCCGTCGACCGCGCTCTTGAGGCCCGTGGTGAGCTCCTCGTAGCCCTGGCCGAACTTGCCGGACGCGTGCTGGGTCTTGAAGTCGTTGCCGAGCAGGTTGTCGACCGAGCTCTTCAGCTGGTCGAGCTGCGACTGGATGTCGTCGCGCGCGTCGGACAGCTTGCTCGCCATCGCTTCCATCTCGCCGTACGAGGCGCCGAAATCTGCGGCCATCGTGGAACCTTCCTTCGTTCGGGGGTGCCCGCGACTGCGAGCCGGTGACCCCAGACTACGGACGATGCGAGGACCGGCACATGGGGAGCACTCCCCACCGGGTCACGACCGCCGGGCGGTCAGCGCCGACGCGAGTTCGCGGGACGCCGCGACCGCAGTACGCGTGAGCACGAGCCCGCCGGGGACCTCAGCCCGCCGGGGTGCGTCGAAGCCGCGGTCGCCGAGGATGCCGTACGCCGCGTCGAGGTCGGCCTCGACGCGTTCGCGGTCCCTGGGATCGACCGCAGCCCACTCGGCGCGGAGCCGACCGAGCGCACGGTCGAGGATGCCGGCCGCCGACTCGCCCTGTGCAAGGGCGAACTCGCCCATGCGACGCGCCGTCGCCGCGCGCACCTCGGACGGGACCCGATTCGCGACGACCGAGGCCGCCGCGGCGATCGCGACCAGGGCGAGCACTCCCCCGAGCGCGACGGCGAACAGGGCCGCGGTATCGGCCGTGACGCTTCCGAGCACGGCACTCAGCACGAGTGCGGCGCCGCACAGCACGGCGGCGCTCCACGCGAGCGCGACGACCCCGCTGGTCGGCGCGGCGTCGCGTCGCAGAGGCAGCAGCGCGACCGCGACGAGGATGGCGGCGACCCAGACGAGCACGGTGATCCATGGCAGCACGTCGACGGCGTCGAAGACCGCACGGCCGAGGTGGAACGCGGCCGCGAAGCACGACGCGAGCATGCCGAGCACGAGCGCCGCCGTGCGCGCACCGGATCGGCCGAGCTCGGCCGCGGCGCTGCCATCCTGCTCCGCCATGCGGCCGATCGCCTCGACCTTGGACCGGCGGAGCTCCGCGACGGTCGCGGAGACGAGCGCCTCGACCCGTGCGGCGTAGCCCGGCTGGGACCCGATCGCCGCCCGATCGAGCTCGGAGATCCGGTACTGCACGTCGCCGCCGCTCGCGTCGCGCGCCCACGTCGCGGCGGGACCGGCGGGGCCGGCCGTCACCCGACCACCCGGAGGGTGCCGACGACGGGATCGGCGAACCGCTGCATCGTGCCGATGACCTCGCGATCGGCGAGCTCGGAGAAGACCACGCCGACCATGCCGGGCAGCACGAGCCCGTACGACACCCCCGCGAGCGTCGCCCCGCCGGGGTCGGGCACGGTCGTCACGTAGGCGACGCGATAGCCGTGCGGAACCGACTCGGTCTCGAACTCCTCGACGACGGGGTCGGTCAGCAGCGACGCGTCGGGCAGCATCCAGTCGAACGAGCCGGCCGTCGCGGCCTCTGCGTCGACGTCGGCCGGGAGGACGCGGAGCGTGGCGTGCAGGACGCCCGTCATGGGCATGTCGGACGGGCGGAAGAACAGCGAGGTGTCGATGCCGATGCGCCGGCGAGCGAGCGCCTCGCGCGCCGCGCCCTCGAGCTGATCGGCGAGGCCCTCGAGTGCACCGCCGATGTACGCCATCCGCTGCTCGGCGACCCAGAGGTCGTCGGCGCCGGCGTCGGGTTCGGGCATGATCGACCACGTCTCGGGCGGGTAGACGATCTCGAACCTCATGCGGCGCTCCAGCGGAAGGTCGACAGGATGGCGTCGGAGAGGACGCCCGCCGCCCGCACGGTGTCGTCGTCGAGTCGCTCGCCGCCCGCCGCGGACGGGATCACGGCGCTGACGAGGAGGCCCTCGCGCCGCTCGGTGCCGGGCACCGCCACGAGGTAGTCGAACGAGTGCACTGTCAGTCGGCCCCCGGCGACCCGATGCGCGTGTTCCTGCTCCCACCGCAGCACGACGCCGTCGTCGCCGAGCGTGCGCGCGCCCCGGTCGCGCCGAAGCGCGGCGACGTGCGGATCGAGCGGGCCACCGCCCGGCGCGGTGAGCCGAACCGCCGTGATCGAGAGCGGGAACAGCTCGTCGGCCGGCACGTCGGCCGGGTAGATGAGACGGACGGGATCGCGGCGGAGGAACTCGTCGCCCGCGCGCTCGAGCATCGAGCGGAGCTGGGCGTCGAGGTCGGGCCGGTGGACCGAGCGCAGGACCGCCGAGGTGCGGGCGGCGAGGTCGGCGAACGCCGCCTTCGTGGGCTCGACCGAGACCCAGCCGCGGGGCAACAGGAGGACGAACGGGGGAAGCGGGGGTCGAGCGGTTCCGGTCAGCTCATCGCGCAGGCTCGGGCTCATCGCCACGAGTCTACGGTCCGGTTCTGCTGTGCCGTGCTCACCTGGTCGCTCACCCAGTCGACCACCGAGTAGGCCGTGACCTGCGCCTGCCGGTAGCCCCAGTGCAGATCCCATGCGCCGGCGTTCGTGGCCGAGTCGCCGACGCCGAGCAGGCGGCCGAAGAACGTGTCGGCCGAGCGGGTGAACGTGGTGTTCTCCCAGACGTACGGGCTTCCCGAGATCACCCGCTGGATGAAGCGGGAGCCCGCCGTGGCCTGGTCGAACGTCCGCATGGCGCCGGTGCCCCAGTCGGCCCGTGCCAGGTCGTCGATGCGGCCGAGGTGCGTCCGCAGCGCGGCGAACTCGTCTCCCGCGAGCATCATGTTGCGGAAGCCCGACAGCTTCGGGAAGCGCGACCCGGCGCTCGCGATGGACTCGAGGTTCGCGAGCTTGGCGAACTTGCCGAACGGGATGACCCCGATGATGGCCATCGTGAGGTCCTTGCCGTCCTTGCGCGACTTCGCGAAGAGGATGATCGTGCCGAGCAGCGTCAGGATCGCGACGATCGTGGCGAGCGCGGCGATGAGCGGCCCGCCGACGATGAGCGCCGCGAGGACGAGCGCGATGCCCACGTACTCGAGCACGGTCACGAGCGCCTCGACGAAGGGGAGCGCGTCGTCCCAGAATCCGTCCTTCACGCCGTCGTCGTTGGCGTCGCGAAGCCCGGCGACGGCGTCGTCGTAGGCCTCGTCCCACGTGTCGTAATAGCCGTCGAACCGGCGCGCGGCCTCCTCCCACTCCTCCTTCGCGGTCGAGAGCGTGGACGTCGCGGACGCCGTCGCGGACTCCCGGGCGTCCGTGCTCCCGTCCTCCGCCGTGGGCGTGTCCTCGGCCTCGTCGACGTCGGCGGCGCGCGAGCGCACGGTCTCCCACAGCGACTCGCAGTCGCCCGCGGCGCGGTTCAGGCCCGGCGCGACCTCGGCGACGACCTGCCCGTACGCCTTCAGCGCGGTGCCGCTGGGCTTGTAGCGCTCACCCGCCTTCCTCAGGTCGGCGTGCACGTCCTCGCCCTGCTCGCGGACCTCGTCGAGCGAGAGCCCCTTGCCGACCTGGCCGTCGACCATCAGCTTCAGCGTGTCGGCGGCACGCAGCATCCGCTCGCCCAGGCTCTCGATCTGCGTGGCGCGCGTCACGATCCGCTGGCCGGAGTCGTCGATGCGCTCGATCTCGCGGCCCTTGGGCGAGTCGGGCATGTGGCGGTGGAAGTAGGCGGTGTCACCCATCGGCTCCTCAGCCTCCGTTCTGCTCGAGGCTGGACGCGAGCTCGCGGTCGAGCTCCTCCCAGGCATCCTTGACGGCCGCGACCTGCTCCTGCAGGTCGACGAGGTGGCCCTTCAGCGTCTCGCGCTTGTCGTCCCAGGCGCCCTCAAACTCGTCAGCCGCGTCGCGCAGGCCGCCGCGGCCGAACGGGCGACCGATCGCGTCGAGCAGCGAGTCCGTGCGCGAACCGGCATCCTCGAACTCGATGACGATGTCCTTGAGCGCCCGGTCCAGTTCGGCCATGGACGCGAGCGGGATCAGCACCTCGTCGCTCATCGCTCTCCTCTCGACCGCATCACGCTAACGCGCCCCACCGCGGGGTCGACATGGGGAGCGGTCCCCACCCGGGCCCGCATCAGCCCTGCGGGAGCTGGACGAGCGTCGCCCGCCCGTTCTGCACGAAGAAGCCGCGTCCCTCGGGGAAGTCCGAGCGCTTCACCTTCGGGAAGGGCGTCTTGAACACCGCGTCGCCGTCGTAGGCGTCGGGCTTGAGGGCGACGCCGCGGCGGCCAGCCTTGAAGTCGCCGACGAATCCGAATCCGCTCGAGAGGTTCGCGACATCCGCATCGCCGACCAGGAAGTGATCGCTGCGGTTCACGGCCTGGAACAGCTCCTTGAGCGGCCGCTCGGCGTCGGAATCGGCGAACTGCGTGACGTTCTCGACCGCGATGAGGTAGCGCCCCGGCACGGTGGGATCGCCGATCACGTCGACCAGCTCGCGCGCGAGCGCCTTCACCTCGTCGACCGAGGTGGCGCTGCGCATCCACTCGGCGTGGTCGGTGAGCGCCGCGCGGCGACCCGCGAGGTGGAACAGCTTCACCTCGGGATCGTGGCGGCGCACGGCGTCGATCACCGCGCGCATCGCGGTCGTCTTGCCGCTCTGCGGCGGACCGGTGATCGCGAAGGTGCCGACCGGCTCGAATCCGATCGGCGCGAGGGTGTCGTCGGCGAGGCCGAGCGCCGGCTCCCCCGCGACGGACGGTGGCAGCTCTTCGGCGACGAACGACGCGGGCAGCGCGCGGATCGGCGCGGCCTCGAGCGCGCCCGCGGCGCGCAGTCGCGCGGCGAGCGACTCGAGCGCCTTCGTCTGCTCGGCGACGTTCGCCGTGCCGCCGAGCACGGCGACCTGCGTCTCGAACCCGTCGACGATCGCGCGCCCCGGGGCCGAGCGGTCGTCGAGCACGTCCTTCGGCACCCCGAGCACCTGGTAGCCGCCCTCGTCGGACAGGCGCAGCACGATGCGCTTGGTCACGTTGGCGCTCACCGCGGTCGGCACGGCACCCGACCGATCGGCCGTCGCGACGACGTGCACGCCGAGCGGGCGACCCTCGGCGAGCATGCGCATGACCACGTTGTAGAACGGCATGCGCACCGTGGTCGAATCCCAGTCGGCCTTGAACTGCGCGAAGCCGTCGATGAGCAGCAGCACGCGAGGCTCCCGGATGCCGGTGAGCTGGCGGTACTCGCTCAGGCTCGCGGCGTTCGCGGCGCTGAAGGCACGGCCGCGACGGTCGAGGAGCTCGTCGAGCGTGCGGAGGAGGCGCTGGACCCGCTCGGGGTCGTCGCCCGCGACGACCGATCCGACGTGCGGGAGCGCCTCGAGCGAGCGCAGGGCGCCCGATCCGAAGTCGAGCCCGTAGACCTCGGCGGGTCCGAGCTCGGGTCGCATGCCGATCGCGACGCCGAGCGTGCGGAGCAGCGTCGACTTGCCCGCGCCGCTCGTGCCGTACACGAGCATCGCGCCATCCCGATCGGGAAGGAAGGACATGGGCGCCTGCTGCTGGCGCTCCGGGATGTCGGCGAGTCCGAACACGATCTCGCCGTCGCCCCGCATGGGCTGGTCCTCCAGCGCGACGGTCGCGGCGAGGTCGTCGAGCCACGGCCGGCGCGGGGCCGGGACGCGGGCGGCCGACGCCGCGCGGATGAACGCGTCGACCATCCGCTTCTGGTCGTTGGGACCGGGGTCTCCCGCGTGCGCGTCCCCGTCCTGCGCGCCCTCGCGCTCCCACACGACGGTGGAGCCGAAGCGCAGCTCGGCGAGCCGCACGTCGGCGGCCGTCGGCTCGTCGCTCGTCCACCCACCGGAGTACGCGGACTGGAACGGCACGAGCCGGCCCGGCCCCGTCTTCGCGATGCCGCGACCCGGGATGGACGGGTCGAAGCCCGCGGCGACCGCGTCGCCGACGACGTCGCGCGAGTCGGACTCGTCGGCCATGCGGAGCGCGACGCGCAGGTTGGTGTTGGCGCGCAGGTTGTCCTTGATGACGCCGGCGGGGCGCTGGGTGGCCATGATCAGGTGGATGCCGAGCGAGCGGCCGCGCTGCGCGATGTCGACGACGCCGTCGACGAACTCGGGCACGTCGCCCGCGAGCGCGGCGAACTCGTCGATGACGATGACGAGCGCGGGCGGCGTCTCGGGGTCCTGCCGCTTCTCGAGCTCGAGCAGGTCCTTGGCCTTCTTGCGGTTGAACAGGTGCTCGCGATGGTGGAGCTCGGCGCGCAGGCTCGTGAGCGCGCGACGCACGAGGTGCGGACTGAGGTCGGTCACGAGGCCGACGCAGTGCGGCAGCTCCACGCAGTCCGCGAAGGCCGATCCGCCCTTGTAGTCGACGAAGAGGAAGGTCACGCGATCGGGGCTGTACTCGGCCGCCATCCCGAGGACCCACGCCTGGAGGAACTCGGACTTGCCCGCGCCCGTCGTGCCGCCCACGAGCGCGTGGGGGCCGTGCGTGCGCAGGTCGAGGGTCATCGCGTCGGGGCTGCCCTGACCGACGAAGGCCTTGAGCGTGCCCGCGCGCTTGAGGCGCGGCAGCTTGCCGCCCGAGCGGTCGATGATCGATGCGTTCTGCCGCCACCGCTCGACGACGGCGTCGGGATCGCGCGCCATGTCGTCGCCGATCAGCGAGAGCATCGACACGCTCCGCGGCAGGTCGCTCGAGTCCTCGATCACGGTGCTCGCATCGACGACCGGCGCGAGCCGACGGGCGAACACCTCGGCGTATCGCATCGAGACGCCCTCGACCGCGACGGGCGCGTACTCGACGCCGGAGCGAACGACGCCGATGCGCGCACGATCGAGGCCCTCGGTCACATCGACGTACGTGCGGCAGGCCGCGGGCAGCGACGCGACGGTCGGGGCGACGAAGACCGCGTGGATGCCGACCTCGGCGCCGCGCTCGATGAGCTGCACCAGCCGCGGACGGTCGACCGGGGCGTCGGCCGAGACGATCAGGATGAGCGCCGAATCGGGCCGGGACTCCTCGCGAACGCCGCCGGGCGTGCCGATCCTGGAGCCGCGCGCCATCGACGTGTCGTCGTCGGCGAGCGGACCCCGGCGCACGGGTGCCGCGTGCAGCCGGGCGAGGATGAGCTCCTCGAGCGCGTTGAGCAGTGCCGCTCCGGCCGAGGGGCTGTCGGCGAGCGCCGCGCCGCCGACGGGATTCCGCTCGCCCGAGGTGTGCGGCAGCCACTTGAGCCAGTCGAGCTCGCGGCTCCAGGCCGGGTCGACGATCGCCGCGGCCACGACGTCGTTCGGGGCATGCAGCCCGAACAGCTGCACGGCCACGCCGCGCAGCGCATCGGCCGCGAGGTTCGCCGGTCCGGCGATGCCGAGCGAGCCCGAGCTCGAGAGCACCTCCATGACGGGCACGTCGTCGATCTCGCGGTACCGCTTGCGCAGCACGTCGACCTGACGGGCGTACTTGGGGATGCCGGGCATCGAGCCCTGCGAGTCGCGCACGGAATTGCGCGAGGCCGCCCGCCCGACGCCGAGCCGGAGCGCGAGGAAGTTCCAGTGCTCGGGCCGCCGCGTCCAGAGCAGCGGACCGAGGCGCATCGCCTGCTCGTAGACCGTCGCGACGGGCGGCGTCTCGTCGTGCCGACGCTCGCGTTCGACGTGCCGCTCGCGTTCGAGCGTCTCCTCGAGCTGCTCGAGCTGCACCTCGAAGGTCTCGATCTCACGCTGCAGCTTCTTGCCGCTGCCCATGCGCTGGCCGAGGTGGTTGGCGACCAGCATGATCGGCGTGAGTGCGACGATCAGCAGCGACGCCGGTCGCTGCGTGATGGCGAAGATGCCGAGGCCCATGAGCACGGGCGAGGCGATCATCGGCCACGGGAACAGCCGCGGGTTCTCCTCGCTCGGAACCCTGGGCTCGGGGTGGGCGGTGCCCGGATAGCGCGGCTCGACGCGCGGCGACCGGTTGAACATGAGCGCGCCTCCACGCTCGAGAACCGGGTCGGCCGCGGCATCCGTCCCCGCCAGCATGCTGAAGGACACGACGGTGTCGCCGATGGTGACGCGCACCCCAGGCGTGGCGCGCACGCGCGCCACCTGCCCGCCGTCGACGAGCAGCCCGTTGGCGGAGTTGAGGTCGACGAGCTCGACGGCCTGGTCGACTTCGACGCGCGCGTGCCGCTTGGACACGAGCGGGTCGGCGAGCACGACATCGGCGTCGGCCGCACGACCGATGACCCCGTGCCCGCGGCGCAGCGGGAACTCCCGGCCGGCGTCGGCCCCGGAGTGCACGTGCATGACGGCCACGGGCGCGTCGCCCGCAGCCGTGCGCGCCGCGGGTGAGACGATCGCGGCGTTGAACCCCGACCCGATCGGGGCATCTGCCGCGAGCGTGCCGGGATCGAGCACGACCGGTTCGGACGAGGTCGGCGGCGCGACCGCCAGCGTCAGCGGGCCGTCGTGCCGCGGCAGGTGCGCGGCCGCCGGATCGGTTTCGGCGACCGCGCGCGCCACGTCGCCGACGGTCGCGGTGGCGTCGGCGGTCACCACCACGTCGACGCTCGGGCCGCTCTGGCGGCGCAGGCCGAGCTTGAGCTTCACGCGCCCACCCCCTCGACGCGGAACTCGAGACCGCCCAGCCGAACCGACGAGCCGGCCGGCACGGTGTGCGGCACGCCGGGCTCGAGGACCTGCACGCCACCGTCGGGCGCGACGACCTCGGTGCCGTTGCTCGACCATCGATCGGTCACGCGCACGCCGCGCGCATCGACCTCGACCGCGGCGTGCGTCTTCGAGAGCCCCATCGACGGGTCGACGAGCGGCAGCAGCGCGGCCTCGACCGGGTCGGCATCGCCGCGAGCGGGGGTGCGCCCGAGCAGGGTGGTGCCGGATGCCGCGAGCCGGGCGCCGTCGGAGAACACCAGCGTCGCCGAGGCGCGCGCACCTGGCGCGGACGGCGTCGCCTGGAACGGGAACGGCGCCGACGGAGCCGAGCGCGCGGGAGCCGCCGGAGCCGACGCACCGATCGGCGGGGGCGACCACGCGCCGGGCGCGGGCGTCGCGTCGGGCTCGGCCGCGACCGGCGGGGCGGCGACGACGCCCGAGCTCGACCTGGCCGCGGGGATGAAGGTGCGCTCGTCGATCGCGCGATCGGTCGCGAGCGAGGGCAGCACGGGCCGTTCGGCGAGCGGCGCGGCCTCGACCTGGCGGCGCGCGTGCCGCAGCGCCTTCGCGTCGAAGGGATCCAGGGCGTGCCGCACGTCCAGCACCCAGCACCGGCCGATGCGGTCCAGGCAGCTCCGCCCCCGGCCCTCCGGGTCCCAGAGCCCCGAGGCGAAGCACAGCGCAGGACCGGCGACGGGGAGCACCAGCTGGGCGGCCCACAGCACGAGCGCGCGCAGCACGACCCGCCAGAACCCCGGACGCTCGAACGACGAGACGTTGACCGACCGCAGTCCGAACGACGCCTTGCCGATCGTCACGCCGCGACGGCCGTGCAGGGCCAGTTGGGTGATGCCGAGGATCGCGACGAGGACCTGGCCGACCGCGACGAGGACGAGCGGGCCGACGAGTGCTGCGACGTCCGCGGCCCCGACCGCACCACCGGACCCGGCCACGGCCGGAACGAGCAGCACCCAGCCGATCACGGCGGGTACGGATGCGACGACCCACGCGAGCGCGTCGAGCGAGAACGCACCGGCTCGGCGCCCAGACGGCGCGGGCCGCAGGCCGAGGGCCGCCGCGTACGCCGGATCGGGCCGACCGTCGGGCCGGAGCCCGGGCAGGGGCTCGTCGGCGTGCATCGTGATGCTCAACAGTGCTCCTCGGGTGTGCAGGGTCAGGGAGCCACCCAAGCAGGCCGGGTGCGCCACGTCGATGGGGAGCGCTCACCATGAGCGCGCCCGATCATCGAGCGTAGTTGACCCGGAGTCCGCGACTCAGCGCGGCGACGAGATCGGCTGCGGCCCGGCCGCCAGCTGCCGCTCGTACTCCTCGCGCGCCTCGCGGTTGTGCTCGCCGACCGTCCGGCCGTGCGCGGCGATCCATCCGCCGAACCAGATGGGCAGTTCGCGCGCCACGATGAACGCGATGATCGCGAACGGGTCGAGCCAGCGCTGTCGCAGGAAGTCGGCGGCCTCGGCGGGCGTGAACTGCCAGGCGCCGACGGTGAGCAGCGATGCGCCGATGTACGCGAAGTACACGACCACGCCGACGAGCAGGCCGAAGACGGCCCAGCTCCACCACGCCGCTCGGTTGAGGATGACCGCGAGCAGCGCGAACGCGATGAAGAAGAAGAGCACGGGGATCCAGAACACCGGCTGGGCGGCGAACTGGCCGAACACGCGCACGCCGTCGGCGGGCTGCTGCGCGAGGATCACGAGGTACGAGATGCCGGCGTACAGCAGCGCGAAGAGCACGGTGGCGATCAGGCCCACGAGGATGCCGAAGCCGCGGTTGCCTCGCGTGCGCGGCGCGGGCGGCGCCTGGACGTAGATCGCCTGCGGTGCCGGCGGCTCGGGCGCGGCGGGCGCGGATGCCGCCGCGACGCCGGTCGCACCGGCCGCCCCGACGGTCTCGGGCACGCCCGTCTCGCGGCGCACGTCCTGTGCTCGGACGGGGTCGGGACTGCCGGCGAGCAGGTCGTCGCGCTGCATCGCGGTGGTGTCGGTCCGGTCGGCCGGGTCGGGGCTCGGCTGCACGACGGGCGGGTGCTCGGTGCGCGCACGCTCGACGGCCTCGTCGAGCTCGGACCGATCGGAGGTCGTCGTGTCGCCATCGGTGCCGGCCGCAGGGGCCGGGGGCGGGGTCGCCGCCTCGGTGCCGGTGTACGCGGGCTCGATCGGCGGCTCGCCCGCGGCGTCGCTCGGAGCCGAGCGCGGCGGCTCGAGGCGATCGACATCGGCCGCCTCATCGGCCGTCGGGTCGACGTGACGCTGCGCGGCGGTCGGTTCGTCGGGCACGCCGTCGCCGTCGACGTCGCGCCGTTCCGGGCCGGCCCCGGGAGTCGTGTCGCTCATTCGTGCGCTCCTTCCGGGCAGCACCGTCTGCCCCGCGGTGCGCTCACTCTAGCAACGCCGCGCGCCGCAGACGGCGAACGGACGCGGCGCTTCGCGCGCGCCGGATGGCCTGCCTCAGGCGAAGAGCTGCGCGATGATGTCGGCCGTGTAGCCGCTCACCGCCGGACCGTCCCAGCGCGTGGCGATCCACAGTCCCTCGCGGAGGAAATGCGACTCGCCGGCCGAGCCGGCGACACCCTCCCACTCGCCGACGCAGCGCGTTCCGCCGGACTCCTCGTAGCAGTCCATCCCGGCCGCCTGGTAGGCGCCGATGACGACGCCCGCCTGGGCTTCGTCGACGACCGCCACGTTGGTCACGAGACCCACGGTGCCGTCGCCGCCGTCGGGCGGAAGCCAGCCGCACGTGAGCTGCGAGGTCTCCTGCAGGACGGGCAGCGCGGTCGCATCGCTCGTCCCGTAGAGGGCGGGCGCGCCCTCGGCGGTCGACCAGGCCGGGTTGAGCACGTAGTCGGGAGCGAAGGCGCCCGACCAGTCGGTCGTGTAGATCGCCGTGCAGTCGGCCGGGATGCGCGGATCGCGCACCGGCTCGGGCTCGGGCACGACCACCGGGGCGGGCGCGAGCTGCTCGGCCGGTGACGGCCGGGACTCCGCGGTCGGTTCGGCCGACTGCTGGGAGGCCGGTGGTGCGAGCAGGATCGCCACGACCGCCACGACGGCGACCACCAGCACGGCCGCGGCGACGATCAGCCACGTCATGGGTCGGCGCAGGACGGGGACACTCTCTGGCATGTGGACTCCGGGTCGCGGGATCGGGAGCAATGACGACCGCCGCGATCCTAACGCGCCCACCTGAGTGCCGTCAGCACGGCGGAGGGAATCGGGACGCACCTCGGCGCGAACGCCGACGGGCCCCGGAAATCCGGGGCCCGTCGGGGTGTGTTCGGGGCGGCGGCCGGCGCCGCCCCGATCGTGGATCAGCTGTAGTTGCCGGGCGTGAAGTCGTCGCTCGAGAACGAGTCGAAGTCGACGAAGCTGAGGTCGCCCTCGCTGAACGACGCGTCGTCGGCGAAGATGCGGTTCGGGTAGCGCTCCGCCTTCGCCTCCTCCGTCGCCTCCACCGTCACGTTCCGGTACTTGGCGAGGCCCGTACCGGCCGGGATCAGCTTGCCGATGATCACGTTCTCCTTGAGGCCGACGAGCGGGTCGGACTTGCCCTCCATGGCGGCCTGCGTGAGCACGCGGGTCGTCTCCTGGAAGGACGCGGCCGACAGCCACGACTCGGTCGCGAGCGAGGCCTTGGTGATGCCCATGACCTCCTGGCGCGCCGACGCGGTGCGCTTGCCCTCGGTGAGCGCGGCCCGGTTGATCTCGTTGTACCGCGAGCGGTCGACGAGCTCGCCCGGCAGCAGCTCCGTGTCGCCGTGGTCGACCACGGTGACCTTGCGGAGCATCTGGCGCACGATGACCTCGATGTGCTTGTCGTGGATCGGCACGCCCTGCGAACGGTAGACGTCCTGGACGCCGTTCACCAGGTGCTTCTGCACCTCGCGGACGCCCTTGACCCGCAGGACCTCCTTCGGGTCGACCGTGCCGACGATGATCTGCTGGCCGAGCTCGACGTGCTGGCCGTCCTCGACGAGCAGCGTCGAACGCTTGAGCACGTTGTACGCGATCGGCTCGTCGCCGTTGTCGGGCGTGAGGATGACCTTGCGCTGCTTCTCGGTCTCGTCGATCGTGATGCGGCCGGCAGCCTCGACGATCGGCGACGCACCCTTCGGGGTGCGGGCCTCGAACAGCTCCTGCACGCGGGGCAGACCCTGCGTGATGTCGTCGGCCGAGGCCGAACCACCGGTGTGGAAGGTGCGCATCGTGAGCTGCGTGCCCGGCTCGCCGATCGACTGGGCGGCGATGATGCCGACCGCCTCGCCGATGTCGACGAGCTTGCCGGTCGCGAGCGAACGGCCGTAGCACTTCGCGCACACGCCGACCGCGGACTCGCACGTGAGCACCGAGCGGACCTTGATCGACTCGACGCCCGCGGCGACCAGCTTGTCGATGAGCACGTCGCCCACGTCGTCGCCGGCCTCGGCCACGACCTCGCCCTTGGCGTTCACCGCGTCGGCCGCGAGCGACCGGGCGAACACCGAGTTCTCGACGTTGGGGTCGCGGACCAGCTCGCCGGTCGAGTCGACCGCCGCGATCGGCAGCTCGAGGCCCTTGGTCGTGCCGCAGTCGTCCTCGCGGATGATGACATCCTGCGAGACGTCCACGAGACGACGGGTCAGGTAGCCCGAGTCGGCCGTGCGGAGCGCCGTGTCGGCGAGGCCCTTGCGGGCACCGTGCGTGGCGATGAAGTACTCCGCCACCGACAGCCCCTCGCGGTACGAGGAGATGATCGGGCGCGGGATGATCTCGCCCTTCGGGTTGTTCACGAGGCCTCGCATGCCGGCGATGTTGCGCACCTGCAGCCAGTTACCGCGAGCGCCCGAGGTCACCATGCGGTTGATGGTGTTGTCGGTCGGGAAGTTCTCCTGCATGGCCTTGGCGACCTCGTCGGTGGCCTTGGTCCAGATCTGGATGAGCTCCTGGCGCCGCTCGAGGTCGGTCGTGAGGCCCTTCTCGAACTGCGACTGCACCTTGGCGGCCTGCTTCTCGTACTTCGAGACGATCTCGCCCTTGCTCGGGGGCGTGATGATGTCGGACAGCGCGACGGTCACGCCCGAACGGGTCGCCCAGCGGAAGCCGGCGTCCTTGATCCGGTCGAGGGTCGCGGCCACCTCGGTCTTCGGGTAGCGCTCGGCGAGGTCGTTGACGATCGACGAGATCTGGCCCTTGCCCGCCTGCTGGTTGAAGTACGGGTAGTCCTCGGGCAGCGCCTCGTTGAAGAGCGCACGGCCGAGGGTGGTCTCGAGCAGGAACGTCTGCCCCTGCACGAAGCCCTCGGGCTCGTCGCCCTCGCGGAAGTGGAGCCCGTCGAGGCGGATCTTCACCTTGGCGCCGAGGTCGAGCGCGAGCTCGCCCGGACGGTTCTGGTCGAACGCGAGGATCGCCTCGGCGATCGACGAGAACGCGCGGCCCTCGCCGGCGGCGCCCGGCTTCTCGGTCGTCAGGTGGTGCAGGCCGATGATCATGTCCTGCGAGGGCAGGGTCACCGGGCGACCGTCGGACGGCTTGAGGATGTTGTTCGACGCCAGCATCAGGATGCGGGCCTCGGCCTGGGCCTCGACCGACAGCGGCAGGTGCACGGCCATCTGGTCGCCGTCGAAGTCCGCGTTGAACGCGGCGCAGACGAGCGGGTGGAGCTGGATGGCCTTGCCCTCGACGAGCTGCGGCTCGAACGCCTGGATGCCGAGGCGGTGCAGCGTGGGCGCACGGTTCAGGAGCACGGGTCGCTCGCGGATGATCTCCTCGAGCACGTCCCACACCTGCGGACGCGAACGCTCCACCATGCGCTTGGCGGCCTTGATGTTCTGCGCGTGGCTGAGGTCGATGAGGCGCTTGATGACGAACGGCTTGAACAGCTCGAGCGCCATCTGCTTGGGCAGGCCGCACTGGTGCAGCTTGAGCTGCGGGCCGACCACGATGACCGAACGGCCCGAGTAGTCGACGCGCTTGCCGAGCAGGTTCTGGCGGAAGCGACCCTGCTTTCCCTTGAGCATGTCGCTCAGGGACTTGAGGGCGCGGTTGCCCGTGCCCGTGACGGGGCGACCACGACGACCGTTGTCGAACAGCGCGTCGACGGCCTCCTGCAGCATCCGCTTCTCGTTGTTCACGATGATCTCGGGAGCACCGAGGTCGAGCAGGCGACGCAGGCGGTTGTTGCGGTTGATCACGCGGCGGTACAGGTCGTTGAGGTCGGAGGTCGCGAAGCGGCCGCCGTCGAGCTGGACCATCGGACGAAGCTCGGGCGGGATCACGGGGACCACGTCGAGCACCATCGCGGCCGGCGAGTTGCCGGTCTGCAGGAACGAGTTGACGACCTTGAGCCGCTTGATCGCGCGGATCTTCTTCTGGCCCTTGCCCTCGGCGATCTGCAGGTGCAGGTCGTCTGCCTCGGCCGCCAGGTCGAACGACAGGAGGCGCTTCTTGATGGCCTCGGCGCCCATGTAGGCCTCGAAGTACATGCCGAAGCGGTCCTGCAGCTCCTGGAAGACCGAGTCCTCGGGCTTGAGGTCGCCGACCTTGAGGGTGCGGAAGTCCTCCCACACGCGCTCGAGGTGCGCGATCTGCTCGTCGCCCGACTTGCGGACGCCGGCCATCTCCTTGTCGGCGGCGGCCTCGGCGCGCTTGCGCTGGTCGGCCTTGGCGCCCTCGGCCTCCAGGGCCGCGAGCTCCTCCTCCTTGCGCTTCATGAGCTCGGCGATGCGCGCGTCGCGCTGGTCGCCGATGGTCTTGATCTCCAGCCGCAGCTCGTTCTCGAGGCCGGGGAGGTCCTGGTGGCGGCCCTCCTCGTCGACGTCGATCACCATGTACGCGGCGAAGTAGATGACCTTCTCGAGGTCCTTCGGCGCCATGTCGAGCAGGTACCCGAGGCGCGAGGGCACGCCCTTGAAGTACCAGATGTGCGTCACCGGGGCGGCGAGCTCGATGTGACCCATGCGCTCGCGGCGGACCGAGGACTTGGTGACCTCGACACCGCATCGCTCGCACACGATGCCCTTGAAGCGCACGCGCTTGTACTTGCCGCAGGCGCACTCCCAGTCGCGGCTGGGTCCGAAGATCTGCTCGCCGAAGAGCCCGTCCTTCTCGGGCTTCAGCGTGCGGTAGTTGATGGTCTCGGGCTTCTTGACCTCACCGTACGACCACTTGCGGATGTCGTCAGCGGTGGCCAGGCCGATGCGGAGCTCATCGAACGTCGTTGCGTCGAGCAATTTCTCTCCTAGATTCCTGAAGTCTTCGTCTCGTACCTGGCGGTTCAGATCTCGTCGATGTTCGACGACTCGAAGCGCGCGGAGATGTTGATGCCGAGCTCCTCCGCAGCGCGGAAGGCCTCGTCATCGGTGTCGCGGAGGCTCACCGCGGTGCCGTCGGCCGAGAGGACCTCGACGTTCAGGCACAGCGACTGCATCTCCTTCATGAGCACCTTGAAGGACTCGGGGATGCCGGGCTCCTGGATGTTCTCGCCCTTGACGATCGCCTCGTACACCTTGACGCGGCCGAGGATGTCGTCGGACTTGATCGTGAGGAGCTCCTGCAGCGCGTACGCGGCACCGTAGGCCTCGAGGGCCCACACCTCCATCTCACCGAATCGCTGACCGCCGAACTGCGCCTTCCCACCGAGCGGCTGCTGGGTGATCATCGAGTACGGGCCGGTCGAGCGAGCGTGGATCTTGTCGTCGACCAGGTGGTGCAGCTTCAGGATGTACATGTAGCCGACCGCCACGGGGTACGGGAACGGCTCGCCGGAGCGGCCGTCGAACAGCTGCGTCTTGCCGGTGGAGTCGATCAGGCGCTCGCCGTCGCGGTTGGGCAGCGTCGAGTCGAGCAGGCCCGCGATCTCCTCTTCCAGCGCGCCGTCGAACACCGGGGTGGCCACCTTCGTGCCGGGAGCGGCCTCGTGGGCGGCCTCGGGCAGGCGCTTGGCCCACGCCGGCTTGCCCTCGACCTTCCAGCCCTGCTTCGAGACCCATCCGAGGTGGGTCTCGAGCACCTGGCCGAAGTTCATGCGGCCGGGGATGCCGAGCGGGTTGAGGATGACGTCGACCGGAGTGCCGTCGGCGAGGAACGGCATGTCCTCGACCGGCAGGATCTTCGAGATGACGCCCTTGTTGCCGTGGCGGCCGGCGAGCTTGTCGCCCTCGGTGATCTTGCGCTTCTGGGCGATGTAGACCACCACGCGCTGGTTGACGCCCGAGCCGAGCTCGTCGTCGCCGTCCTGCGCGTCGAAGACCTTGACGCCGATGATCGTGCCCTGCTCGCCGTGCGGCACCTTCAGCGAGGTGTCGCGGACCTCGCGGCTCTTCTCGTTGAAGATCGCGCGGAGCAGGCGCTCCTCGGCCGAGAGCTCGGTCTCGCCCTTCGGCGTGACCTTGCCGACGAGGATGTCGCCGGGGCGCACCTCGGCACCGATGCGGATGATGCCGCGCTCGTCGAGGTCGGCCAGCAGGTCGGGGCTCACGTTCGGCAGGTCGCGCGTGATCTCCTCCTTGCCGAGCTTGGTGTCGCGGGCGTCGACCTCGTACTCCTCGATGTGGATCGAGGAGAGGACGTCGTCCTTCACCAGGTTCTGGCTGAGGATGATCGCGTCCTCGAAGTTGTGGCCCTCCCACGGCATGAACGCCACGAGGAGGTTCTTGCCGAGCGCGAGCTCGCCGTTGTCGGTCGCGGGACCGTCGGCGATGACCTCGCCGACCTCGACGCGGTCGCCGGCGGAGACGATGACGCGGTTGTTGTACGACGTGCCCTGGTTCGAGCGGTCGAACTTGCGCAGGTAGTAGGTCTGCGTGCCGCCCTCGTCGAGCTGCAGCGTGACGGCGTCGGCCGAGACCTCGGTGACGACACCGGCACGGTCGGCCGTGATGACGTCACCTGCATCGACCGCGGCGTAGCCCTCCATGCCCGTGCCGACGAACGGCGAGTCGCTGCGCAGCAGCGGCACCGCCTGACGCTGCATGTTCGCACCCATGAGGGCGCGGTTCGCGTCGTCGTGCTCGAGGAACGGGATGAGCGAGGTCGCGACCGACACCATCTGGCGCGGCGAGACATCCATGTAGCCGATCTCGTCGGCCGGGAACAGGTCGACCTCGCCGCCCTTCTTGCGGGCGAGGACGCGCTCCTCCTGGAAGTGGCCGTCGGCCTTCAGCGGCGCGTTGGCCTGGGCGACGATGAAGTCGTCCTCCTCCATCGCCGTGAGGTAGTCGATCTGCTCGGTGACCTTGCCGTTGACCACGCGACGGTACGGCGTCTCGATGAAGCCGAACGAGTTGATGCGCGCGAACGACGCGAGCGAGCCGATGAGGCCGATGTTCGGGCCTTCCGGCGTCTCGATCGGGCACATGCGGCCGTAGTGCGAGGGGTGCACGTCGCGGACCTCGACGCCGGCGCGGTCGCGCGAGAGGCCGCCCGGGCCGAGCGCCGAGAGGCGGCGCTTGTGCGTGAGGCCGGCGAGCGGGTTGTTCTGGTCCATGAACTGCGAGAGCTGCGAGGTGCCGAAGAACTCCTTGATCGCGGCCACGACGGGTCGCACGTTGATCAGGGTCTGCGGCGTGATCGCCTCGATGTCCTGCGTGGTCATGCGCTCACGGACGACGCGCTCCATGCGCGAGAGGCCGGTGCGGACCTGGTTCTGGATCAGCTCGCCCACCGCGCGGATGCGACGGTTGCCGAAGTTGTCGATGTCGTCGACGTCGAGGCGGATCTCGACGTCCTTGCCGCCGCGGCGGCCGGGCAGCGTGGCGCGGTCCTCGTGCAGGGCGACGAGGTACTTGATCGTGGCGACGATGTCCTGCACCGTGAGCACCGAGTCCGTCAGCGGGGCCTCGAGGCCGAGCTTCTGGTTGATCTTGTACCGGCCGACCTTGGCGAGGTCGTAGCGCTTCGGGTTGAAGTAGAAGTTGTCGAGGAGCGCACGCGCGGCCTCGGCGGCGACCTGCTCGCCCGGACGCAGCTTGCGGTAGATGTCCTTGAGCGCCTCCTCCTTCGTGAGGATGTTGTCCTTCTCGAGGGTGAGGGCGATGGACTCGTACCCGGCGAACTCCTCGAGGATCTCCTCGGAGGTGAGGCCGAGGGCCTTCAGGAAGACGGTGACCGACTGCTTGCGCTTGCGGTCGATGCGGACGCCGACCTGGTCGCGCTTGTCGATCTCGAACTCGAGCCAGGCGCCGCGGCTCGGGATGACGCGCGCCGAGTAGATGTCCTTGTCGGAGGTCTTGTCGGGCGTGCGCTCGAAGTAGACGCCGGGCGAACGGACGAGCTGCGACACGACGACGCGCTCGGTGCCGTTGATGACGAAGGTGCCCTTGGGGGTCATGAGCGGGAAGTCGCCCATGAAGACCGTCTGGGTCTTGATCTCACCGGTGAGGTGGTTCATGAACTCGGCGTTCACGTAGAGCGGCGCGGAGTAGGTCTTGCCCTTCTCCTTGCACTCGTCGATGGTGTACTTCGGCGGCTCGAGCTCGGGATTGGTGAACGAGAGCTGCATGGTCTCGCCGAGGTCCTCGATCGGCGAGATCTCCTCGAAGATCTCCTCGAGACCGGTGGTCTCGGGCAGGTCCTGACGACCCTGCTCGACGGCCGCCTCGACGCGCGCCTTCCACGCGTCGTTGCCGACGAGCCAGTCGAAGCTCTCGGTCTGCAGGGCGAGCAGATCCGGTACGGTGAGGGTGTCGGTGACCTTTGCGAACGAGAGGCGGCTTGCACCGCGTCCGTTCTTGGGGGTGGGCGTGGTGGCGTTGCGCGCAGCAGCCAAGGAAATGACCTCCATGGACCCCGTCTCGGGGCCGGTTCACTGTCGGTGGTGGTGGAGTGGACCCCTCAGACGATGCGGATGCCGGGAAGCCCGGCACGCAGGAAGCCGACCGCAATATGAAGGCATAGTGGGTCTGGGAGCGCAAAGGTCAAGCATAGACCGGATGACGCGCCATGTCCAGTCGGATTCTTGATTTGTTCGCACTCGTCGGGTATAACCGCGCGCCCGACCCGCGCTGACGCCTCGCCGAACCCCCCGCCATCGCGCGACGGCTCCGCGCGCGGCATGGGGAATCCTCCCCATCGACGCGCCGTCGAGCCCGTCGATACCGTGTCGACCGGACCCGGGAGGAGCTCGCATGGGCGACGTCATCATCACGTACGACCGGCTCGCCGACCTCGACGCGAAGCTGCAGTCGATCACCGCGGAGCTCGAGCAGGCGGCCGCGCGCGCCGACGTGCTCGAAGGCGCGATCGGCGATCCGTTCGGTCGCAACGACCTGCGAGAGGCCGTCGAGGACTTCGAGGACCGCTGGAACAACAAGCGGAAGAACCTCGCCGAGGAGGTGGCCGGCGTGCAGGAGCACGTGCACGGCGTGCTCGAGGGCTTCCGCGCCTGGGACGACGAGACGGCCGCGGGCCTGCAGTCCCCCTGACCCATCCGTTCCGACGAGGAGACACGACATGCACCCGAACTCCCCGAGGGGACGGCGGATCGGCCACCTGGAGGGCGACGCGGCGACCATCGTCCGTCGCGGCACCGAGATCGAGCGGCTCGGCGAGGACATGATCGACAGCGCGGCGACGCTGCGCGCGATCGCCGACGGGGCATCGGGACAGCGCGGCCTCGCCGTCGAGAAGCTGCAGGACGTCGTGGGCGACGTGCACGAGGAGCTGAAGCGCGCCGGCGAGATGTACCGCCCGACCGGACCGGTCGTGCGCGCCTATGGCGAGGCGCTCGCCGAGGTCAAGCCGCGCCTCGACCGCCGGGCCCACGCGGCCGAGGAGGCGTGGGGCGACTTCGCGCGCACGCCGGGGTTCCTCCAGGTCGAACGGCCGGCCTGGAACGCCCCCGAGGCCGACAGCCCCGAGGCCGAGGCGCAGGCCGACGCCGATCGAGCCAAGCAGGCGGCGTACGACGCGTGGCTCGAGGAGGCGAACGCGTTCGACGCCGAGTACGACACCTGGGAGGCGGCGTTCGAACGCGCCGCCTCGAACGTCGGCGAGGTGCTCGACGGCTCGATCGAAGACGGGTTCTGGGACAAGGTCGACGGCTTCGTCGCCGGCACCCTCGAGGTCCTCAAGTGGGTGGGCCTCGCGCTCGCCATCGCGGCGATCATCGTCGGCGGCCCGCTCATCGCCGCGCTCTCGGCGATCGTGGCGATCGCCACGCTGGCGCTGACGATCTACCAGAAGGCGCGCGGCGACACCGGGTGGAAGGAGGTGATCCTCGCGACGATCGGCGTCATCCCGTTCGGGAGCCTCGGCAAGATGGGCACCGCGAAGTTCGCCGACGACGCGCTCGGCGGCCTGCTCACGGGCGCGGGCCGCAGCGCCATCGGCACCGAGATCTCGACGATCTTCGGGTCGGGGAGCTCGGCGTTCCGCTTCACGGGATCGGGGGTCGAGGGCATCCGCAACGGCTTCGCCCACTTCGCCCGCAACCACGGCACCGACGGGCGGCTCGTCGATTCGATCGCACGGTTCTTCACCGGCAAGGCCGCCGGTTCGCTCTCGACGGCGCGGCCTGCCGACATCGTGATCGGCACCTGGTGGACGCAGCTCGGGCGCGTGAACACCGGCCTGTCCTACGGCACCGGCCAGGGGCTCTACAGCCGCCTGTACGACGGCATCGTCGGCACGGATCGGTAGGCTCGCGTGGTGGACCAGAGCCTGCGCGCCGCACTCGGCGCCGACCGCGATCCCGAGTTCGCGATGATGCTGCCCGAGGGCTGGATCCGGCTCGACGCCGACGATGCCGCGCGCGACGAGCTGCTCGAGCGCGTGCGCGCCCGGCTCATGGCGGCGCACCGTCCCGACCTGTGGGCCGCGGCGCGCGCCTCCGTCACCGAGGCCTTCGCCGCGCTGCAGCAGAGCCGCGGAGTGGCCGTCATGCTGCAGGTCGACGGCGGCGACGGCATCCCGTTCATCCCGGCCTCCGTCACGGCCGCGATGCAGTCGGCGCCCGACGGCGGCTCGCTCGACGACCTCGTCACCGCACTCATCACGCGCGGGGCCACGCCGCTCGGCGGCGACACGCGGTTCATCCGCGAGGAATCGCGTGAGACGCGCACCGAGGGCGGCGTCCGGTTGGGCGTGACGACCGTCCGGTACCTGACGCCCGTGCCGGGAACCGGCCGACGACGCGCCCTCCTCCTCACGGCCGTGATGCCGCACGAGCCCGACACACCAGAGGACGACCCGCTGCTCTCGGCGACGCGCTTCGCCGTCGACGCCCACGTGTCGACGCTGCGCTGGCTGCCCCGGCCCGCGCCGGCGGCCGCGGAGACGTCGTGAGCTCCGAGCGCGACGAGCTCGTCGTCGAGGTCGACGAGGCGCGGTGGACGGCGCTGCCCCGGTGCCGCACGGCCGACGAGCGCCGAGCCTGGGTCGCCGCGGCCGACGCGCGGCTCACGACCGCGACCGGCCATTGGCCCGCCGACGTGATCGAGCTCGTGCCCGCCGTCGTCGGCCGCGCGCTCGAGCTGCGCGGCGATGACGGCGTCGTGCTGCAGTTCTGGCCCGCCACGATCCCGGCGGCGGTGCTCGTCCGGATCGCCGTACTCCCGTCGCCGGGCCTCGCGGCCATCGCAGACGAACTCCGCGCCGCTCCGACGTCGCACGTCGAGCGGTTCGACGGGGCGCGGCTGGGTCCGGGCGTCGAGTGGGTCCAGTCCGACGTCCTCCCGGGCGCCGACGACGAATCGCTCATCGGAACGCAGTACTGCTTCGCCGACGATGACGACCTCGTGCTCGTGACGCTCGAGCCGACGCTTCCGACGGTGTTCGCACACGTCGTCGACGAGGTGCGCGCCATGATGCGCGGCATCGCGCGTGTCCGCGACGACGGCGACTGGCACGCGCGTCCGCTTCCGGGCGACGTCGGCGTGCGCGCCGATCTCGAGCGATGGCCGGCCGCCGGGGCGGCATGACCCACACATCGAGGTCGCTCGCGCCGAGCGCGTCCGAGTGGGTGCGCTCGCTGCCGCGCGGCGGTCGCATCGACTGGGACGAGCTTGAGTCGCACGTGCTCCGCGATCATCCGGCCGTGCTTCGGCTGCTGGGCCCCGCGGCCGCCGAGGTGCGCACGTCCACGCGCGGATTCCGGATCGCCCTGTGGGCCGGGATCGTGACGGCCACGCTGGTCGCCTTCCCCGTCGTGTGGGCGCCCGTCTGGGGCCTCGCCACGCTCTCCACCAGCAGCGTGACCTTCGACGAGGTCGACGGCCGCATCGCCGTCCCCGTCGCGGGCGCGTCGCTCGTCATCGCCGCGATCGTGCAGCTCGTGCTGCTCGTGAGCGCCTCGCTCGGGCGCCCCGACTCGGCCGGCATCGGCGGCGCGACGGCGCTCCTCGCCGTGCTGACGGGGATCGCGATCGCGCTCATCGGTTCGCGCCAGGACGTGCCGGGATGGCTTGCATGGTGCGCCCTCGCGGTCGTGGTCGTCGCGCTCGGCGTCGCGAACGCGATCGGCGCCCGCGTCGTGCGCCCGCGCCCCGTCCGGCCGTCGCACGGACGTCCGCGTCCGGAACCGACGCCTGGCGAGCGGATCGACGACGAACGCTGCCTCGCCGAGGCGATCGCGGCGATCCCGGCCGACGAGCAGGCGCGCCTGCTCGATGATCGCCGCCGGGCGGTCGAACGTCTCCGACTGCAGGGCACCGTCTCCGCCGACGAGGCCGCGCGCGCGGTCCGCGCACCCCTCGGCCGGCTCGGCGCCTCGGTCTGATCGGCCGGCGGTGGGCATGACGACGCCCCCGCCGTTCGGGTTGCCGGCGGGGGCGTCGGGATGTCGCGCGACGATGCAGCTCGTGTCACGGCCGCGTCGCGGCATCCGCTCGGGGTGGCTCAGACGCCCCACTCGGGGCGGACGGTGTCGGGTCGTCCGGGCACGAGGCTCACCTGGAGCTCTGAGCCCGGCGCCACGCGCGCGAGGTGCAGCGGTGCGACCTGCTCGGTGCGGCTCGCCGGCATCGGGATGCCGCCGCCCGGCATCGTCACGATGAGGTCGAGCTCGACGACGGCGTTCATGCCCAGCATCATCGGCAGCTGGCGCGCGTCGGTCACGGTCGCGGTGGCGCGCACGCGTGCCGCGTCGAGGGCGGGGTCGTGCGCGACGACGCTCGCGGCCATGACGCGGCGCGCCTGCTCCATCGACTGCTGCGCGGCGGCGAGCGTCGCCCCGACGTCCATGCGGCGGTAGGAGGCGTTCGCGTGTCGGGTGAGGGTCGTGAGATCGGACAGGAACGGCATCTCACACCACCGCGTAGATCTCGTTGAAGCGACGGCCGACACCGCGGTCGACGCGGATCCGCTCGCCCCATCCGACTTGCGCGGTGGCCCACGACTCGGGGTCGATGCCGAACATCCCCGCGACGACGGGCAGCTTCGTCTCGTCGTAGCCGAAGGCCGCGATGCCCTTCACGATGCGGGCGTACCGGTCGAGGTCGACGCCCTCGATGGGCTCGAGCGCTCCGGGGGCCGGCTGGGCGGTCATGGCCTGCACGGCCATGACGTCCATCTGCTGGCGATAGGCCTCGGACTGCGCCGCGAGGGCGTTGGCCTGGTCGATGAGGCCCGGGGCCGCCTGGACCATCTTGGCCATGTCGCCGAACTGCTTGAACATGTCTTCCTGCTCCTCGTGGATGTCTGTCGGATCGCGGGCCGTCCGGCTCCGCGGGGCAGGCTGTGCTGCCGGTGACCAGCATCCGGCGGTCGACGGCGGCGGGTCATGGGCAGGCGATGCTCCATTCGGCGCCGCCGATTGCTCAGCATCGCCCGCGCGTTGCTCAGGCGGTGCCGTCCGTTGCTCAGGCCCCTCCGGCGGCGTGCCCGGTTTCCCCCGTTCGGGGGCGATCGAGCGCCTGCCGCGGCGGAGCCGTGGCCCGTACAGTGAGACTCGTCCGGCTCCGCCGGAGACCCGAAAGGCCGTGATGGTGGCGTTGGTACCCGGGGGGCCGGCCGACGTGCCCCTCGCGCTCGACGAGAGTTGGCCGCTCGTCGGACGCGACGCGGCGATCGAGCGCGCCCTCGCGGGGCTGACCGGCTCGGCTCGCTCGGCGTTCGCCTACGGGCCGTCGGGCATCGGCAAGAGCCGCGTGGTGCACGCGGTGGCCGAGCACCTCGCCGACCGCGGATGGCTCGTGCTGACCGCGAGCGGAAACCCGGCGTTGAGCGCGGTGCCGTTGGGCGCGCTGGCTCCCGTGCTCGCGCGCGAGCCCGCGTCGATGGTCTCGGCGGCCGGCGATCCGGTCGCCCTCTACGCCGCGGCGGACGCCGCCGTGCAGCGCATCGCGGACGGCCGCGACGTGCTGCTGGTGTTCGACGACGTGTCGGCCGCGGACTCGGTCTCGGTGACGCTCATCGCGCAGCTCGTGCAGGCCGGCCGCATCCGCCTCGCGGCGACGGTGCGCGAGTCCGATCCTGTGCCCGACGGCCTGCAGCAGGTCGCGGCATCCGCCGACGCGGTGCGACTGGATCTCGGACCGCTCGCCGTGGACGAGGTCGCCGAGCTCCTCACGCGCGTGCTCGGCGGCGCCATCGCGCACCGCGATGCCGTGGAGCTGCATCGGGCGGCGCACGGCAACCCGCTCTTCCTCCGCGAGCTCGCGATCGGCGCGGCCGAGGCCGGCTCGCTCGTGGCCGTCGACGGGTTGTGGCAACTCGTGGGCGAACCCGTCGGCACGCCCGCGCTCCGCGACCTGATCCGCGCCAGGCTCCGCGTGCTCGGGGACGACGAGCGCGATGCCGTGGAGCGGCTGGCGCTGTGCGAGCCGCTCGCGGTCGACGAGTTCGCCAAGCCCGGCGCGGCCGAGGCACTCGCGGCGCTCGAGATGCGCGGCCTCGTCCGCGTCGACGAGTCGACGCCGCGCGTCCGCGTCGCCCTCGCGCATCCGCACTACGCCGCGGCGGTGCGCGACCAGATCCCCCGGATCCGCGCGATGTCCCTGCTGCTCGAGCAGGCCGACCTGGTCTCGTCGCGGCAGATGGGCCCGAGCGACGAACTGCGCGCCGCCGTCTGGCGGCTCGACGCGGGCCACCCGTCCGATCCTGCACTGCTCGCCCGCTCGGCGGCGCTGGCCCAGCTGGCCCACGACCGCCGGACGGCCGAGCGCCTGGCCGCCGCCGCCGTCGAGGCGGGTGCCGACGACGCGGCCACCCTGCTGCTGCACGGCGAGATCCTGTGGTCCCTCGGACGCGGACCGGAGGCCCTCGCGGCGCTCGTGCGCGCCGACGAGCGTGCGCGAGGCGACGGCGCTCCCGACGGGCTCGTCGCGTCGATCGGCCGGGCCCGTGCGGACGTGCTCGGCGGCGACCCGCTCGGCACGCCCCGGGGGCTCGAGCTGCTCGAGGAGCTCGAGGCGGCCCTGCCGAGCCAGGCCGTCGCGATCGGGCTGAGCAAGTCCGTGCTCCTGACGAACCTCGAGTACGGGCGGCAGGCGCTCGCGACGGTCGAGGCCTGCGCGCGCACGGCGGGCGACAGCGCGTTCGAACGGTCGATCGTGGACCTGTCGTCGGCCATGCCGCTCTCGCTCACCGGCCGCGCCGAGGAGGCGATGGCGGCCGCTGAGCGCGCGGTGCGGTACGCCCGCGAGCCGGGTTCGGCGATCCCGCCGAGGCGGGCCGAGATCGTGCTCGCCGACGTGCTCATCGCCGCAGACCGGCTGGACCAGGCCCGCACGACCGTCGTCGAGTCGCTGCACGACGCGATCCGCACCGACGACGAGCTGACCGCTCGGATCGACGAGTTCATGATGGGCCGCATCTCCTGGCAGGCGGGTCGGCTGGACACGGCCGCGCGCTGGTTCCGCGACACGGTCGGCGGCGCCGAGCTCCACGGCCCCAAGTCGCTGCGGGAGTTCGCACTCTGCTTCCTCGCGATCGTCGCCGCCGAGCAGGGCGACCCCGCGACGGCACGCGAGCTCCGCGGGCGCGTGATCGAGGGCCTCGAGCGCGACAGCTCCGTCACCGCGCTGGCCGACTCCTGGATCGACGCGGCCGAAGGCGGCGCGGAGGCGGCCGCGGAGCGGGTGCTCGCGCGGGTCGACGAGGTCGTCCCGCGCGGCTCGACCACGATCGCGTCGGCGCTGCTCCATCACGTCGTGCGATTCGGCTCGCGCACCCACGCCGCGCTGGCGGCCGACCGGCTGGCATCGCTCCGCGAGGAGACCGACGCACCCGCCATCGCACGACGCCACGCCCACGCCCGCGCCGAGGCCGACGGCGACGCGCTCGCGCTGCGCGCGGTCGCGGCGGAGTGGGAGCGGGTCGGCAGCCTGCTGTACGCGGCCGAGGCGCTCGCATCCGCCGGGCAGGCGGCGCGCGTCGCGGGCCAGGGCCGGGCGGCCACGGCCGACCTGCAGCAGGCGGCGACGCTCGCCGCCGCGTGCGAGGGCGCGCGCACGCCGCTGCTGCGCTTCTCGGACGGCGCCGAGCCGCTCACGCCGCGCGAGCGCGAGATCGCCTCGCTCGCGGCGCAGGGACTCAGCTCGAACGAGATCGCGGCGCGGCTCTACCTGTCGCCGCGCACGGTGAACAACCACCTGCAGTCCACGTACGCCAAGCTCGGCATCCGGGGCCGGCACGAGCTCCGCACCTGACGCGGCCACCGAGTTTCGAGCGCGGGTGCTTCGGCTCAGGCGGTGACGACCTCGGCCCGGGCGCCCTCGAGTCGCTCGGCCACGCGCGTGACGGCCTCCTGCCGGACGCCGAGGTCGGCCAGGCTCGTGCACAGCGTCTGGACCAGGCGGTCGAACGCGGCATCCGTGATCTCGAGCCCGCCGTGCGCCTCGGAGAGGGAACGGCCCGAGAACAGCTGCGGACCGCCGAACGCCGCGGCGAGGAACGCACGCTGGTGCGCCTTGAGCCGTTCGAGGTCGATGCCCTCGAACCACGCGCCGAGCTCGTCGTCGGCGGTCACGCGCCCGTAGAACACGGCCACGGCCGTGCGCACGCCGTCAGGTCCGCCGACCTCGTCGTAGAGCTCGGTCATCTCGCCTCCTCGTCTCATCGGGTCCAGCATCGCGGATGGCGCACCCCGGCGCCTGAGCATCCATTGCTCATTCCCGTCTGGCCGCACCCGGGCACGCGTGGGACCATTCGAGCATGGCGCCCCGCATCGAGTTCGAGGCCGACGTGTTCTCGTCGACCGGGCTCACGCTGCTCGTCGACGGCGCCGCCCAGTCGCACGTCGACGCGCACGATCCGACCCGGTTGTTCTTCGAGTACGTGCGGCGCATCGGGCACGTGCTCGACGCCGTGGCCGACCCCGGCGCACCGCTGCGGGTGCTGCACCTCGGCGGCGGCGCGATGACGCTCGCGCGGTACGTCGAGGCGACCCGGCCCGACTCGACGCAGGTGGTCGTCGACGCCGACGCGCGACTCGTCGCGATCGTCCGGGAACGGCTGCCGCTTCCGCCGGACGCGCGCATCGCGGTCATGGTGGCCGACGCGCGCGACGCGCTCGCGCGACTGCCCGACGACGAGCCGTTCGACGTCGTCGTGGTCGACCTGTACACGCGACTCGACTCGCCGGCATTCGTCGACGAGCCCGCGTTCATGCGCGCGTGCCTCGACCGACTCGACGCGACGGGGCTGCTCGTGGTCAACGTCGCCGACGCGGCCGGTGGACCGCGGCTGGCCGCGCAGGCGCGGGCGATCGCGCGCGCCGAACCCGCTGCCGGGCTCGTCGTCGCCGGTCCGCCGAGCGTGCTGGCGGGCGCCGAGGAGGGCAACGCGGTGATCGTGGCGGGGCCCGCGATCCCGCCGCGCGTGCTCGAGCGGCTACGCGACGCGGGCCCGTTCCCGGTCGAGGTGCTCGAGGGCGCGCGGCTCGACGTCGTGCTGTGGGGCTCGTGTTGAGCGACCGGCGGTAGCGTGGCATCCGTGCCCACCCCGGAACGCCGGCTCGCCGTGAGCGGCCACCTCGCCCGCCTGGAGGAGTCGCGCACGCGCCCGGGCGCATGGACGCTCTACGTCGACGGCACGCCGCAGTCGCACGTCGACGTCGAGGACCCGACGTGGCTCGGCTTCGAGTACGTGCGCCGCATCGGGCATGCGATCGACCTCGTACGACCCGAGGGCGAGCCCATCACCGCGCTCCACCTCGGCGGCGGCGCCCTGACGCTGCCGCGGTACGTGGTCGCCACGCGCCCGGGTTCGCGCCAGCAGGTGGTCGAACTCGAGTCCGACCTCGTCGAGCTGGTGCGCGAGCACCTGCCGCTGCCGCGCGGGGCCCAGCTGCGCGTGCGGCACGGCGACGCGCGAGAGGTGCTCGCGAAGCTGCCCGGCGGCCTGCACGGCGCGGTCGACGTCGCGGTCGTCGACATCTTCTCGGGGTCGCGCACGCCGGCGCACGTCACCAGTGCCGAGTTCTACCGGCTCCTCGCGCCGCTGCTCGCACCCGGCGGCATCGTCGCCGTCAACGTCGCCGACGGGTCGGGCCTCGCCTTCGCGCGCTCGCAGGCCGCGACACTCGCGCACGCCTTCGCCCACGTCGCGATCGCGGCCGACACCGCGATGCTCAAGGGCCGCCGGTTCGGCAACGTCGTGATGTACGCCTCCGACGCCGAGCTGCCGTTCGCGTCCATGCCCCGCCGACTCGCGAGCGACCCCGCCCCGGCCAAGCTGGTCGACGGCGACGAGCTCGTGCGGTTCATCGCGGGTGCTCCGGTCGTGACGGATGCCACGGCCGTGCCCTCGCCGCCGCCCTCGCGTTCGGTGTTCCTCGCCAAGGGCTGACCGTCGGCCCGCCGACGGTCAGCGCGCGTGCCGGAAGCGCACGGCCTGCCCCGGTCGCACCTGCGCGACGGCGTCGAGCGAGGCCGGGTCGACGATCGCGACCACCGGATAGCCGCCAGTGACGGGCCGGTCGGCGAGCAGGATCGTCGGCACGCCGGCACCCGTGACCTGGATGCCGCCCGCGACCGTCGGCTCGCTCGGCAGCTCCGCGGTGATCCGCCGGTCGAGCGCAGGACCCTCGAGGCGCGCGCCGACCCGGTCGGATGCCGCGGAGAGGCGCCACGTCGTCTCGTACAACGCGGCGAGCGCGGCATCCGTCACCCAGTCGGCGCGCGGGCCGGGGAGCAGCGCCAGCGTCACGGGACCGGTCGGCGGCGGATACGCGGCGTCGTCGTCGAGCAGGGGCACGGATGCCTCGGGCTCGGCGCCGATCGTGAGGACCCGCCCCGGCTGCACGGGTTCGGGTCCGATCCCGGCGAGCGTGTCGCGGCTGCGCGACCCCAGCACGCGCGGCTCGTCGAGACCGCCGCGCACCGCGACCACGTACCGCAGGCCGCGCTCGGCAGGAGCGAGCTCGAGCGCCTCGCCGCCCCGGACGCGGACGGCGCGATACGGGCCCGCGTCGCGCCCGGCCACCAGCACGCGGCCCCACGCGCCCGCGACGGCGACCCACGCGTCCGCATCGGCGACCAGGCGCAGGCCGCCGAGGACGACCTCGAGCCCGGCCGCGCCGTCGGGATTCCCGACCAGGCGGTTCGCGAGCGCGAGCGCGCCGCGGTCGAGCGCACCCGCCTCGCCGACGCCGAGCCGGGCACGGCCGGGGCGGCCGAGGTCCTGCACGAGCACGGGGCCGCCGACCGCCTCGACGACGAGACGGGTCATGCGCCGACCTCCCGGAAGCGGACCGGGCGCCCGGGCACGAGCAGCGCGGGCGGTTCGGCGTGCGGGTCCCAGAGCACGGCGTCCGTGCGGCCGATGAGGCGCCATCCGCCCGGGCTCGCACGGGGATACGCGCCGGAGAAGCCGCCCGCGAGCCCGACCGCACCGGCCGGCACGCTCGTGCGCGGCACCTCGAGGCGCGGCACGTCGAAGGGCCAGTCCTCGGCCACGAGATACCCGAAGCCGGGTGCGAAGCCGATGAACGCGACCCGCCAGGACGTGGCCACGTGCCGCGCGACGAGATGCTCGACCGATACGCCGAGGAGGCGCGCGGTGCCGTCGAGGTCGTCGCCGCGGTAGTCGACCTCGACGACGACCGGCGCGAGGTCGGGCCGAGCTTCGCCGCTCGCTGCCGGAGGGGCGGCCGCCGCCTGCGGGTGCACGGCGCCGCGGACCCAGCTCGCCGCCGACTCGAGCGGAAGTCGCATCGGATCGAGCGCCACGAGGAGCGTGCGCGCCGCCGGCACCAGCTCGACCACGCCGTCGGGCGCCGACACGGCCAGCGCGTCGTGCAGGGCGAGCACGTCGTCGAGGCTCTCGCACTCGACGAGCAGCGCCGAGCGGCCGGACGGCAGCAGGCGGACGTCGCTCATGCGAACGGCCGGACGACATGCCCCGCGGCGTCGAGCGCCGATCGGACCGCTCGCGCGATGTCGACCGAGCCCGGGGTGTCGCCGTGCAGGCAGAGCGAATCGGGAGCGAGCTCGACCCGCGCACCGTCGTCGGCGGCGATGCCGCCCGTCTCGACGAGCTCGAGCGCGCGATCGGCTGCGGCGCCCGGGTCGTGCACGAGGGCGCCCGGTTCGTGGCGGGGCACGAGCGTGCCGTCGGCCAGGTAGCCGCGGTCGATGAACGCCTCGCGCGCGTACCTCAGGCCGGCCACGGCGGCGGCACGCTCGAGCTCGCCGCCGGGTGCCCCCAGCACCACCAGCGCGGGATCGAACCCGGCGAGCGCGTCGGCGACCGCGGTCGCGGCCGCGTGATCGGCTCCGAGGCGATGGTAGAGCGCGCCGTGCGCCTTGACGTAGCGCACCTCGACGCCGGCCGAGCGCGCCGTCGCCGCGAGCGCGCCGACCTGGTAGAGGACCTCGGCGGCCAGCTCGTCGGCCGCGACGGCGAGTGCGCGCCGGCCGAAGCCCGCGCGGTCGCGATAGCCGGGGTGCGCGCCGAGCGCCACGCCGTGCTCGGCCGCGAGCCGCGCGCTGCCGAGCATCGTGAGCGGGTCGCCCGCGTGGAAGCCGCAGGCCACGTTCGCGCTGGTGATGAGGGCGAACATCGCCTCGTCGTCACCCATGCGCCAGGCACCGTACGACTCCCCGAGGTCGGCATTGAGGTCGATCTCGCGCGCCATGCCCCCATTCTCACCCGGGGGTCGCACTCGCGGCCCGGCTCGCGCAGACTGGGACCGGAGGTGGTCGGGTGGCCCACGGGATCGGGCGGGTTGCGGTTCGGGCGGCGCTCCTCGCGAGCGCTGCACTCGTGCTCGCGGCCTGCACCACCGGCCCCGACTCCGGACCGGTCGTCGTGACACCGTCCGAGACCGCGGAATCGACGACGCCCGCCGCCTCCATCCCGCCGGTGCTCGCCCCCGTCGGCGATGCCGAGACGATCGCCGAGGGGCTGGCCGCGCCATGGTCGATCCTGCGACTGCCCGACGGCGGCGTGCTGATCAGCGAGCGCGACGCCGGTCGCATCGTCGAGGTGCTCGACGACGGCTCGCTTCGCGAGGTGGCGGTCGTGCCCGGCGTCGTGTCGGGCGGCGAGGGCGGCCTCATGGGCCTCGCGCACCTTCCCGGCGACGACGAGCAGCCGAGCCGGGTGTTCGCCGCCTACTCGACCGAGTCCGACAATCGCATCGTGCGCATGCCGCTCTCGGGCGAGCCCGGCGCGCTCGAGCTGGGCGAGCCCGAGGTGATCCTCGACGGGCTCCCGCGCGGCGGCCGGCACAACGGCGGCCGGCTCGCATTCGGGCCCGACGGGTACCTGTACGCGGGCGCCGGCGATGCGGGAGCGCAGGATTCGGCGCAGGACCCCGACTCGCTCGGCGGCAAGATCCTCCGGATGACACCCGATGGCGAGCCGGCACCCGGCAACCCCGTCGGCACGCTCGTCTGGTCGCTCGGCCACCGCAACCCGCAGGGTCTGGCGTGGGATGCCGCGGGCGGCATGTGGGCCTCCGAGTTCGGCCAGGACACGTGGGACGAGCTCAACCGCATCGAGCCCGGCGCGAACTACGGCTGGCCCGTGGTCGAGGGGCGGGCCGGCGACGCGCGGTTCGTCGACCCCGCCGTGCAGTGGCCGACCGACGAGGCGAGCCCGAGCGGCATCGCGATCGTCGGCGACACCGTGGTGATCGCCGCGCTGCGGGGCGAGCGGCTGTGGTTCGCCTCCCCCGCCTCCACGTCCCCGACCGACGTGTCGCCCGCGTTCGCCGGCGAGTTCGGACGCTTCCGCGACGTGGTGCCGGGGCCCGACGGCGAGGCGTGGGCGATCACGAACAACACCGACGGCCGCGGCTCGCCCCGCGCGGGTGATGACCGGCTGCTGCGCATCCCGCTCGAGGAGGCCGGCTGAGCGTACCGCGGTCGCGGCAGGGCGACTGGTGCCGTCGGGGTGGGGCGGGGATATCCTCGTCCCATGGCGGAACTCGAACGGGTTCGGATCTGGGCGGAGGCGCTCATCGCCCTGCACCTCGACCCTGCCGCCTGGTCGTTCGGCTTCGACAACGCGAAGAAGCGGGCGGGACTCTGCAACTACACCGAGAAGCGCATCTCGGTGTCGCGGTACCTCGCGGCCCGCTATGACGACGACGAGATCCACCAGATCCTGCTGCACGAGGTCGCGCACGCGATGGCCGGTCCGCGAGCCGGGCACGGTCCGAAGTGGGTCCGCATCGCGGATGAGATCGGCTACGCGGGTCGCCGCACGCATGACGGCGCCGTCGCCGACGAGCTCGCCCCCTGGGTCGGCCGCTGTCCCGCCGGGCACGAGCACTACCGCTACCGCGCACCCATCCGTCCGCTGAGTTGCGGGCTCTGCCGTCGCGGCTTCGACCCGTCGAACCTCATCGTGTGGCGGCGCCGCGAGATCACCGGCGCCATGCGCCGTGCCGCGGCGGCCGCCGCTGCCGACCCCGTGAGGTCCCGGGCGGCGTCACCGCGGGCCCGGAGCCGATAGGTTCGTACGGTGCCCGTCTCGACCGTCTCGATCCCCGTCGGCCAGTGGTTCACCGATGACAGCGGCCGGTGGTGGTTCGACTCCGGCTCGCTGGCCCTCGACTTCGCGTACACCGGGGCCATCCGCGTGACGGTGGCGCCCGAGACCCTGCACGCCCCCGACGACCTGACCGGGTGGATGCGCGAGCGGTTCCCCATGCCGGTCGGCGTCGCCCGGTCCCGCGACCTGTTCGACGCCGTCTCGCTCCGCGACGCGATCGGCCGGCTCGCCCTCGCGGCGGGCCGCGGCGAGGAGCTGCGCGCCGCCGACATCGACCTGGTCAACCTCTACGCGGCGACCCCCGACATCCCGCCGACGCTCGGGGGCGGGTCGCGCCAGGCGGGCCGCTCGGTGCAGACCGTGGGCCAGGCGCTGTCGACCATCGCGCGCGACGCCGTGGATTGCTTCGGCCCGGCCAACGACGGGCGCGTGCGCATCTGCGCCGGCGGGTGCGGCATCGTCTACCTCGACACGTCGCGTGCCGCGAGCCGGCGTTGGTGCTCGATGCAGCGCTGCGGCAACCGGGCCAAGGTGCGCGCCCACCGTGCGCGCAAGTCGGGCAAGGTCGCGCTGACCGCCGCCTGAGGCGACCTCCGGCTCAGCGCGCGCGGATCACCCGCACCGCCGCCGACGCATCGCCGATGGCATCGCGTCGGAGGGCGGCCGGATCCGCTCCGGTCGAGACCGCCTCGCGTCCGGAGACGGAGGCCGTGGCCAGGTGCGCCACCGCGCGGCGCAGGCCCCCGAACGCGGATGCCGCGACCGCCGCCTCGGGCGAGGTGTCGTCGATGCCGAGCGCCATGAGCGCGTCGACGACCGCGCCCGCCGCGAGCACGTCGTCGGCGGCGAAGCCGCCGTCCGCCCGCCCGGCGGCGACGACCGCCACGTACACGCGTCGCCCGAGGCGCTCCTGCTCGGCGAGGATCCATACCGCCGCGGCGTTCGCGTCGTGCAGTGCCGCGGCCACGACGACCGCATCGGGTGCGGCCGAGAGAGCCTCGGCGGGCACGGGATCGACGGCGCCCGGCGACGATGCGGCTCCCGCGACATCCGTCGTGACCTGGTCGGCCCAGACGAGCACGTCGGCGGCCCGCCCGATGCGCGCGACACCGGGGACGCCCAGATCGAACCGCACCTGGTAGCGCGCCTGCGCGGCCGGATCGGCTGCCGGGGTCCACTCGCTCACCGCGTCAGGCTACGCGATCGGACCACCCTTGCGCGCTCATAGGGTGGAGTCATGACTGCGCATGTCGACTCCCGGCCCGTGACGATCATCACCGGCGGCGGCCGCGGCATCGGCGCCGCGATCGCCGAGCGGCTCGCCGCAGACGGGCACGACCTCGTGCTGACCTATCGCGAACGCGCCGACGAGGTCGAGCGGGTGGCCGACGGATGCCGCGCGGCGGGCGCCCGGGTCGAGGTGCTGCAGGTCGACCTCGCCGATCTCGATGCCGCGGCCGAAGTGGTGCCCGAGGCGATCCGGCTTTTCGGCCGCGTGACCGGACTCGTCAACAACGCCGGCATCACCGGGCGCATCGGGCCGTTCCTCGACGCGTCGATCGAGGAGTCCGACCTCGTGTTCCGCATCAACGTGCTCGCTCCCATGGTGCTCTGCCGTGCCGCGATCGCGCACATGTCGACCGAACGCGGCGGTGCGGGCGGGTCGATCGTGAACATCTCCTCCGGCGCGGCCACGCACGGGGCGCCCGACACGTACATCCCGTACGCCGCGAGCAAGGCGGCGGTCAACATCATGAGCGTGGGCCTGGCCCGGGAGTTCGGCCCCGCCGGCGTGCGGGTCAACACGGTGTCGCCCGGCACGACCCGCACCGAGATCCACGCGACCGCCGGTCGGCCGAACGCACCCGACGAGCGCGCGGCGGGCATCCCGATGCGCCGCCCCGGCGAGCCGCACGAGATCGCCGGCGCAGTGGCGTGGCTGCTGTCCGCCGACGCGTCGTACACGACGGGTGCCGACATCCGGGTCTCGGGCGGCAAGTAGCGCCCGCCACCTCTGGTTTCAGGAGCACGGAGGCTGCTCAGGTTCGTGCGTGCGATCCGGTCCTGACCAGCCTCCGCGTTCCTGAAACGAGAGGCTCGCACGCGCGTCAGCGGTGCAGGGCCGCGTAGTGCGCGAGCGCCTCGGCGTCGCTCGCGCGCGCGGCCGCGCGACGGGCGGCATCGAGCGCGGCGACGGGATCGGCCTCGCGCCGCGCGATGCCGAGCTGGCGCTCCGCCTCGGCGAGGCGCGTGCGCGCATCCGCGCCGGCGAACGCGCGCGCCCGTTCCATCGCCGAGTGGGCGACCGCGATCTGGCTCTCCGCGATGGCGATCGCCCCGGGCAGCGCGCCCCGCGCGCCGTCCAGGCGCTGCTCGGCGCGACGCGTCCCGGATCGGGCCACCTCGAGCCGGTCGCGCGCCGCACGCAGGCGGTCGCGTTCCGCGAACGGGTCCCCGGCACGATCCTCGCGTCCGACCAGCAGGGGCGACACGTCGCCGATCGCGACCGACAGGGCGGATGCGGCATCGGGGTCGGTCGCCGCGTCGCGCTCGCGCCGCGCGGCGACGAGGTCGGAATCCAGGGCTGCCGCCTCGGCGGCGGCGTCGGTGGTCGCCTGCGCGAGGTCGAGCTCCACGCGCTCGACCGCGGTCAGTTCGCCCTCGGCGCGATCGAGTGCGTGCGTGGCCCGCTCCAGCAGGTCGGCGACCGGGAGACCGGCTCCGCCGTCGAGGCGCGACGCCGCCTCGTCGAGTGCGGAGTCCACGCGATCGAGGTCGCGGCCGGCGCGGTTCAGCGCACCGTGGGCGCCGGCGAGCGCCGCCGCCGAGAAGCGGGTGCCGAGCCGATCGAGTGCGGCCGCGCCATCCGCTCGCCGCCTGGCGAGACGTTCGGCCCGCTCGCGCAGGGCCGGCGCGTCGGCGGCGGCGCCGCGCTCGGCGGCGCGTCGGCCTGCGAGCCCCGAGCCGGCCTCCGCGAGCAGTCGCTCCACCGAGTCGCACAGCGACGCGATGCGCCAACTCCACGATCGGCGCTCGGCGGCGGTGTGCGGCTCGGCGTCGTCGAGCCGCTGCTGCAGCAGGAACGCCTCGCGCAGCCATCCCCTCGCCCGGTCGACGGTCGACGCGAACTCGCGCGAGGCCTGGGCGCCGAACTGCGCCTCGGCGAACCGGACCTCCTGCTCGGCATCGCGCACGGCCTCGTCGGCGCGCACGAGCCGGGCCTTGGCGCTCGTCTCGAGCGCGCGCGCCGCATCGACGTCCTTGGCCTCGCGCCGCACGCCCAGCCGGCGGAATCCGACCACCCCGGCGACCAGCGCGATCGCCGCGCCGCCGAACACGACGAGCGAGGGCACCCAGAAGAGACCGTCGGGCATGGCGCGAGCCTAGTCCTCCCGCCCGGGACATGTTCTAGGGTCGAGCCATGCGGGTGCTGCTCAAGCTGACCCTCGATTGCGATGCGGATGCCGCGTGGCGTGCCATCCGCAGCCCTGCCGTGCTGCGCGAGGTCGTCGCCCCCTGGCTCGACTTCGAGTCGCTCGAGGCCGACGGGTTCCCCGCGACGTGGCCCGAGGGGCCGCACCGCCTCAGGGCGCTCGCGTTCGGCATCACGCCGCTCGGCGACGAGGTCGTCGATGCGTCGTACCCGGGCGGGTTGCCGCCCGGCGTGCGGATGCTGCGCGACGGCGGCGGTGCGATCACCGGCCCGCTGTCGGCGTTCCGGCACTGGGACCACCGGATGGCGGTCTCGCCCTTGCCCGACGGCCGCACGCTCTACCGCGATCGCCTCATCGCGACCGCCGGCCCGGCGCTCGACGTGGCCCTCTGGTACCCGACGTGGGCGTTCTGGCAGTGGCGCGGGCTGCGCCTCCGCCAGCTCGCACCGACGTGGGCGTACGACCCGCCCGGCACGGCCGACGCCGCTCGGACGGCGCGCGCCGCAGGAGCCGCGGCGTGACCGCGACGCTGGGCGCGCTGCAGCTGCAGGACTGGCGCCGGCGCGTCTTCGGACTCTACGCGGGGGTACGGCACCTCAGCCTGCACGACCCGGCCGAGGGCCACGAACTGTGGAAGTCCGGTCGCGACGAGCTGTTCGCCGGTCACCCGCAGTCGCCGCTCCTGCCCGACGACCGGGCTCGGTTCACGGGCCTCACCGTCTCGCGGTACGACCCCGACTGGCGATTCGAGCTCGAGGTGCATCGCCCCGACGAACCGGCCCGCCTGCTGGTCGACGACTCGAGCGATGGACCGATTCCGTTCTCCCTCGTCGGCACCGTGCGGATCCCGTACCTCGGCACGCTCGACGTCTGGCGCCTGCGGACGTATGGCGGCGGCCTCTTCCTGCCGATCAAGGACTCGCTGGCCGCCCAGCCGGGAGGGACGTACGGCGGAGGGCGGTACGTCCTCGACACCATCAAGGGCGCCGACCTCGGGTCGGGCGCCGACGACGACTCCCTCATCGTCGACTTCAACTTCGCGTACAACCCGTCGTGCGCGTACGACCCGTCGTGGTCGTGCCCGCTGGCGCCCCCGGGCAACACGGTGCGCGACGAGATCCCGGTCGGTGAGCGGATGCCGCGCTGACCCACGTGTGCTCGCCGAGACGCGTACACCGTTCGCCCAGCGCCATCCGCTATGGTTGACCCCGGCGTGCGCGAGATCGCGCCGCCTGCGTCGTAGACACGCTTCCGGGCCGCGAGCCCGACGACTTCATACGGCGAACGGATTCGCCGACCGGCGTCTTCGCCATCTTCCTCCCATCGTCGGGTCTCGAGACGTCGCCGCGCGCCGCCTCGACCTGCGCATGGGTGCCCTCCCGAACGGAACCCTGTGACCGAGATCACCTTCGGCACGCTCGGCGTGCCCGCACCGCTCGTCGCCGCCCTCGCGGCCGACGGCAAGACCACCCCCTTCCCCATCCAGGCCGACACCCTGCCCGACACGCTCGCCGGACGCGACGTGCTCGGTCGCGGCAAGACCGGCTCGGGCAAGACCATCGCCTTCGCGCTGCCCATGGTCGCGCGCCTCGGCACGTCGCTCGCGGGCGGCCGCCGGCGCGCGGGCCGCCCGCTCGGACTCGTGCTCGCGCCGACCCGCGAGCTCGCCACGCAGATCACGGCGACGATCGAGCCGCTCGCGGCCGCGTACGACCTGAAGGTCACGACGATCTACGGCGGCATCAACCAGAAGCGCCAGGTCGAGGCGCTGCGCGCCGGCGTCGACATCGTCGTGGCGACGCCGGGCCGCCTCGAGGACCTCATGCAGCAGGGCTTCGCGCACCTCGACGCGGTCGAGATCACCGTGCTCGACGAGGCCGACCACATGGCCGACCTCGGCTTCCTGCCGGTCGTCACGCGCATCCTCGACAAGACCCCGCGCGGCGGGCAGCGCCTGCTGTTCTCGGCGACGCTCGACAACGGCGTGGACAAGCTCGTGAAGCGCTACCTGCAGGACGAGGTGCTGCACTCGGTCGACGAGGCGCACTCGCCCGTCGCCGCGATGACGCACCGCGTGTTCCTCGTCGACGACACCGACGCCAAGCACGAGCTCGTGAAGACGCTCGCGAGCGGCATGGGCCGCCGCATCCTCTTCATGCGCACGAAGCACCACGCCAAGAAGCTCGCCAAGAAGCTCACCGAGCAGGGCATCCCCGCGGTCGACCTGCACGGCAACCTGTCGCAGCCGCAGCGCGACCGAAACCTCGCCGCGTTCGGCGACGGCTCGGTCAAGGTCATGGTGGCCACGGATGTCGCAGCGCGCGGCGTGCACGTCGACGACGTCGAGCTCGTCATCCACGTCGACCCGCCCATGGAGCACAAGGCGTACCTGCACCGCTCGGGCCGCACCGCACGTGCGGGCAGCGAGGGCGACGTCGTCACGATCGCGATGCCGGGCCAGCTCACCGACCTCAAGACCCTGCTGCGCAAGGCCGAGATCCGCGTGACGCCCGAGCCGGTGTCGCCGGCCTCGCCCGTGGTCACGTCGCTCGTCGGCGATGTCGCCCCGTACGTGAAGCCGGCGCCGCGCGAGGCCAAGCCGGCCCCGGGCGGCGGCCGCTCGCAGGGCGCGAATGCCCAGCGCAAGCGTGCCGCACGCGAGGCGACCGCGGCGGGCGCGGGCGCGGGCCAGGCCTCCGAGCCCGGCCAGGGCCGTCGCAGCCGAGGTCGCGGCCGGGGCCGAAGCGGTCAGTCGGATGTCGCACCCGCGACGCCGCGCCGTGACCGCTCGGGCCGCCCGGCCGAGGCCAAGGCTCACGCGCCCAAGCAGGGCGGCGGGCAGAGCCGGGGGGCGCAGTCCACGGGCGCACAGCGCGGAGCCTCCCCGCGCCAGGGCTCGCAGAAGGCGCCCCTGCGCGTCGGCAGCCTCGTCTCCCCGCAGCGCAACACGCGCACCAACCGGCGCGCGCAGGGCTGACGCCCGCGACGAGCCGCAGACACGACGGCCCCGCACCCTTCCCGGTGCGGGGCCGTCTCCATCCCCGGTCAGTACGCGAAGTCGGGACGCAGGTTCCACGCCGTCGCGGTCTCCAGCCGGGCGAGCAGCGTGAGCGCCGTGAGCCGCGCATGCTCGTCGCCGACGGCGCTGTAGACGTCGATCGCGAGCGGCGGCGGCTCGCCCTCGGTCGGCAGTTCGACCTCGACCCACGCGTCCTCGGCGATCGGCACGCGAGGCGCGAGCGTGCGGGCCCCCTCCACGACGGAGTCGACGGCGAGCGCGATGATCGCGAGCGCCTCGGGCTTCGTCGCGGCGCTGCGCAGGATGAGCCTCGCCCAGTGCTCCTCGGGTTGCGCGAGGGGGCGTGCGAGCCGCCGACGGTGCCCCATGGTGCCGGAAGGCTACGCCCGCCGGCTGGACGATCGCCGATTTCACCCGTGAGGGCGGCGCGGGTTAGCCTGACCCCATGAGCACCGAGGTCGTTGCCGATGTCGTCATCCGTCCCGTCCGCGATTCCGACGCGGAGGCGCTCGGCCGCGTGCACGCCCAGTGCTGGCACGAGGACTACGACAGCCTCGTGAGCGCTGCGACGCTCGAGAATCTCTCCCCCCGCCGCATGGCCGAGCTGTGGACGCACTGGATGAGCCAGGGCGACGACTTCACGCACGTCGCCGCACTCATCGACGGCGAGATCGTCGGCTTCGCCGGCGCGGGTCCCGCGCGCGACGAGGATGCACCCCGGGCGCGCGAGCTGTTCTTCATCCACATGCTCGACGCGCACCACGGCAAGGGCATCGGCCAGAAGCTGTTCGACGCCGCGGTGGGCGACGCGTCGGTGTACCTCTGGGTCCCGTCGACGAACGAACGCGCCGTGCAGTTCTACGTGCGCAACGGCTTCGTGGCCGACGGCGAGTCGCACGACGAGCCCTTCCTCGGCGAGACCATCCACGAGATCCGGATGGTTCGCTGACCGCACCCCGGCGGCGACCCGCGCCCGAGGGCTTTTAGGTGAGCGCGCCGACGGCGGCGAGCGCGCGGCGCAGCAGCACGCCGCGTCCGCCCTCCATCTCGGCCGAGAGCGCGTCGCTCGCGGCCTCCGCGGGCGTCATCCACGTGACCTCGAGCGCATCCTGACGCGGCTCGCACGTGCCCGTCACCGGCACGACGTACGCGAGCGACACCGCGTGCTGCCGATCATCGGTGAACGGCGAGATCCCCGGGAGCGGGAAGTACTCGGCGACGGCGGCGGGCACGGGGCTTGCGGGCAGCAGCGGGAACGCCATGGGCCCGAGGTCCTTCTCGAGGTGCCGGAACAGCGCATCGCGGATGGTCTCGCCGTACATCACGCGGCCCGACACGAGCGTCCGCGACATCTCGCCGACCGCATTGGCTCGCAGGAGCACGCCGACCTCGGTGACCTGCCCGACGCCGTCGACGCGGACGGGGATCGCCTCGACGTAGAGCAGCGGCAGCCGGCCCCGGACCTCGGCGAGCTCGAGGTCGGTCAGCCAGCCGGGGTTCGCGGGCGGCTGCACCACGGGCTCGTCTCCGGGTTCCCAGTCGGGGTGCGGGTCGGGTGTGCGCACGGCCATGCCTCGATTCTGCCGCACGACCGGGCGAGGTACGATGCCCCGATGCGGATCGACGACGAGGCGGTGCTGTGGTCGGCGTCGCGAGCCGACCGCGCGGGGCGGCCCCTGCTCGTACTGCTCCACGGCTACGGGTCGCACGAGGGCGACCTCTTCGGGTTGAGCCCGTACCTGCCGCTGCGGCCGGCGATCGCGTCGTTGCGGGCACCGATCGCCATGGGGTACGGCCATTCGTGGTTCCCGTTGCCCGAGGAACTCGACGACGAGCTGTCGACGGAGGATGCCGAAACGGCCACGACGGCCGTGATCGAGTGGCTCGACCGGGTCGCGCCCGACGCGGCATCCGTCGGCCTGCTCGGCTTCTCGCAGGGCGGGGCCATGGCGATCGAGTTGCTGCGCCGCGCGCCCGAGCGGTTCGCGTTCGCGGTGAGCCTGGCCGGGTTCGCGCTGCCGGGCGAACGCGAGGGTGACAAGCGGATGTCGCAGCTCGCGATCCCCGTGTTCTGGGGCCGCGGCACGGATGACGAGGTCATCCCCGCGGCCGCGATCGTCCAGACGCAGGAATGGCTGCCGTCGCACTCCGACCTCGACCAGCGCGTCTACGAGGGACTCGGGCACTCGGTGTCCGACCGCGAACTGGCGGATGTCTCGGCGTTCCTGCGTGCGCAGTACGCCGCCGCCTGACCCGGGCGATCTCCTCCGGATGCGCCCTGAAGAGGGGGTGCTCGACCTCTTGTCACGGGCCGCACGACGAGCGTTGGATTGAGGAATCCTCATGGCACGGCCGTGCAGCGACGACGTTCGAGGGACCCGGCAACAACCAGGCCGGGGTCGGCTCGACGGAGACGACCGAGACCCAGGGCAACACGACGAACAAGAGCCCCGAGCCGCAGGACCTGCAGGACGAGTGCACGGTGAAGCCGCTGACCAGCCAGGGGGCCCCGAACTCCTGCTGACGGCAACCGCCCTCGATGACGCCCCCCGCGCCCCAGACCCCGGCCGGGGGCGTTCGCGCGCCCCGGCTCAGACGCCGGCGCCGCCGCCCCCTCCGCCGCTCGCGTCGTCGGAACGCCGCGCGGCGCGCTCAGCATCGCGATCGGCGATGCGGCGCTTCTCGGCGCGGACGCCCGCCTGGCGGGCACGCTCCTCGACGAGCCACTCAGGCGGGTCCTCGAGGAGCGCCTTGATCTCGGCGGTCGTCAGCGGATCGACGATCCCCGCGCGCGCGAGCCCCGAGTTGGAGACGCCGAGCTTGCCCGCGATCACCGACTTGGGGTGCGGACCCTCGCGGCGCAGCGTGGAGAGCCATTCCGGCGGGTCGGACTGCAGGGCGGCGAGCTCGTCGCGCGTGACCGGCGAGGACTGGAACTCGTCGGGCGTGGCCTCGAGCAGGATGCCGAGCTTCTTGGCCGCCGTCTCGGGCTTCATCGACTGGGACTGGCGGGGCTTCGCATCGTTCACGCCTCCACGCTAGTCCGCCGATCCGCGATCCGTCCGCGGGCGCGGGCCGCCGTTCATGCCGCGGTTCGTCACGCGAGGTCGACGCCGAGCGCGCCGACGCTAGCCTGAGAGGGCCGCGGCGCGCGGCGGAAGGGGCGAACGTGGCGTTGCGGCTCCGGTACGTCGCGGGCGTGAGCCCCGCCAAGTGGCTCCGCGCCTGGGCGGATCGCCGCCCCGACCTGCCCGTCGAGGCCAACCGGGTCGACCAACCCGTCCAGCTCGACGCGCTGCTCGCGGGCGAGGCCGACCTCGCCTTCGTGCGCCTCCCCGTCGAGGCGGGCGGTTTGCACGTCATCCCGCTCTGGGAAGAGGTCGCGACGGTCGTGCTCCCGAAGGATCATCCGCTCGCCGATGCCGACACACTGCAGGTCGGCGACCTCGCCGACGAACCCCGCGCGCCCGATCAGGACGACCCCGCGATGACCGTCGAGCTCGTCGCCGCGGGCACGGGCTGGGCCATCCTGCCCCACAGCCTCGCTCGACTGCACCATCGACGTGACGTCATCGCGATCCCGCTGACGGATGCCGCACCCACGCGCATCGCGCTCGTCTGGCGCGTCGAGCGCGATGATGACGACATCCAGGAGTTCGTCGGGGTGGTGCGCGGGCGCACCGCGCGGAGCTCGCGCGGCGCGACGGCGTCGCCGAATGCCGCGTCGACGGATGCGGGTCGGTCCGCCCGGTCCACAGGCGGCCGCCCCGACCGGCGCGGCTTCGGTCGGCGCACGACGCGCGGCGCGCCATCCGCCACGCGTCACCGGAAGCGCGGGCGATGAGCGCGCGGTTCCTCTTCGTGTCCGCGCGTCCCGAGATCGAGGCCGTCGCCCCCGAGTACGCGTCGGTGCGACGAGCGAGCGGACTCGATGCCGACCGACTCGACCACGTGCGGGTCGACGTCGATCGGCTCGGCGACCTCGCGCCGCAGCCATACGCGGGCGTGATCGTCGGCGGCAGCCCGTTCAACGTGACCACGCCCGACGAGCGGAAGTCGGCCGTGCAGCGGCGGGTCGAAGCCGATCTCGCACGGCTCGCCGAACGCGCGCTCGCCGCCGACCACCCCGTGCTGTTCACCTGCTACGGCATCGGCGTGCTCACCCGGGTGCTCGGCGGCACGGTCGACACCGTGCACGGCGAGCAGGCGTCGGCGGTCGAGATCACGCTCACCGACGAGGGCCGCACCGACCCCTTGACGGCCGGCCTGCCCGCGAGCTTCGACGCACTGGTCGGCCACAAGGAGGCGACCGGACGGCTGCCCGACGGCGCCGTGCTCCTGGCTGGATCGCCCGGATGCCCCGTGCAGGTCTACCGGGCCGGAACGCACGTGTACGCCACGCAGTTCCATCCCGAGGTCTCGACCGACGACTTCATCGCGCGAGCGCGCGTGTACCGCCACCACGGGTACTTCCCGCCGCACGAGCTCGACCTGCTGGTGCAGCGCGTCGGCGCGGCATCCGTCACCGAACCGCGGCGGATGCTGCGTCGCTTCGTCGAACTCGCCGAGGCGCGCTCGCTCGCGGCCGTCTGACAGCCCGAAGGGCCCGTCGACCAGTGGTCGGACGGGCCCTTCGGATTCGAGCCGTGTCGGTCAGGCAGTGCGCCGACGGTTGACGATCAGGCCGTAGATCAGCAGCACGACGATGGCACCGCCGATGGCGAGCAGCCACGTGCTGAGGTCCCAGAACTCTTCGAGCCCCACTCCGAAGAGGACGCTCCCGAGCCAGCCACCGAGCAGGGCGCCCACGACGCCCAGCAGCAGCGTGATGAACCAACCGCCGCCCTGCTTGCCGGGCAGGATCAGCTTCGCGATCGCCCCAGCGATCAGACCGAGGATGAGGAAAGCAAGGATACTCATCGGTTCTCCTTCCGTTGGCAGCAACTGTCCTCCTGTGGAGCCCGCTGCTGCAAAGGGTTGCGCCGGTGTGTCGAAACGCGCTATTCAGGGCGCGTGCGCGGTGATCCGGCTCCCTGGGTGCTCCATGTCGACCTCGACCAGTTCATCGCGGCGGTCGAGGTGCTGCGACGTCCGGAGCTGGCCGGCAGACCGGTGATCGTCGGCGGGCGGGGCGACCCGACGGAACGCGCCGTCGTGTCGACCGCGTCGTACGAGGCGCGCGAATTCGGCGTCGGATCGGGGATGCCGCTGCGCATCGCCGCCCGCAAGGCGCCCGACGCCGTCATCCTGCCCGTTGATGCGGCCGAGTACACGGCGGCGTCGGAGCAGGTCATGGCGACGCTTCGAGCCCTGCCCGGGGCGACGGTGCAGGTGCTCGGCTGGGACGAGGCGTTCGTCGGCGTCGTCACCGACGACCCCGAGGCGTACGCCGGCGACCTCCAGCGCGCGGTGCTCGAGCGCACACGGCTGCACTGCAGCGTCGGCATCGGCGACACGCTCGTGCGCGCGAAGATCGCGACGGGGTTCGGCAAGCCGGCAGGGATCTTCCGTCTGACCGGGGAGAACTGGGACGAGGTGATGGGATATCGGCCCACCATCGAGCTGTGGGGCGTCGGCTCGAAGATCGCGCGGCGCCTCGCGGCACACGGCATCACGACGGTCTCGTCGCTCGCCGACGCCGACCCGGCGGTGCTCGCCGCCGAGTTCGGCCCGCGGATGGGGCCGTGGTACCGCCAACTCGGGCGCGGCGAGGGCGCGCGCGTCGTCGACGACACGCCGTGGATCGCCCGCGGACACAGTCGCGAGACGACGTTCCAGCAGGACCTGGAGGACCCCGCCAACATCGAGTCGGCACTGCGCGAGCTGGCCGAGCGCGTGCTCGACGACGTCGCCGCCGAGGGGCGGCCCGTGATCGGGCTGACGCTCAAGGTCCGGTACGCCCCGTTCTTCACGAAGACCTACCAGCGCCGGATCCCCGAGACATCCGACCGCGCCGACGTGGTCGGGCGGGTGATGGGGCTCGCCGCCGATCGGATCGAGGCGGGTCGCGCCATCCGCCTGCTCGGCCTGCGTGCGGAGATGCCGATGCCCGACGACGCGCGCGAGGGCCACACGCCCACGCGCAGCGGGTGGTGAGGCGCGGATGTCGCCGGCATCGACGAGGATGGGCGCATCTCCCCCGCCGTCGAAGGAGCCTACCCGATGACGAAGTACCTGATCTCGTTCCCGAGCGCCGCCATGGTCGTGTCCGACGAGGAGCTGCCCGAAGTGGCGGATGACGCGCGCGCCGTCGTGCGGGAGGCGAAGGAGGCCGGGGTGTGGGTGTTCGGCGGCGGCGTCGACGAGAGCGTTGCGCCGGTCAGGGTGGATGCCGACGGGAGGGTGACGAGCGGCACCTACGCGCAGACGCGGCAGATCGAAGGCGGCTATTCGATCCTCGAGCTGCCGTCGCGCGAGGCGGCCCTCGAGTGGGCCGCGAAGTTCGCCCGCGCCTGCCGCTGCGCGCAGGAGGTGCGCGCGTTCCAATACGATCCCGAGAGCTGACGGGCCTCACGTCACCCCCAACGATACGATCGATCACGATCATTGACGTCGCGATTCCGATGAGGCGGTGCCCCCGTTGACCACCACGCGATTCCCGAGGTCGGTCTACGGCATGGGCGCAGAGCCCGATCCGCGGTTCAGCCTCGCCAACGAGCGCACGTTCCTCGCGTGGAACCGCACCGCCTTGGCGCTCATCGCCGGCGGCGTCGCGCTCGAGGCGCTCGGACTCGATCTCCAGCCGGGCTTCCGCCTCGCGGCGTCCCTGGTGCTCGTCGCTGCGGGACTGGCCGTTCCGGTGCTCGCCTGGGTCGAGTGGGCTCGCACGGAGCGCGCGCTGCGCGCATCGGCCGCGCTGCCGGGCTCCGCGACGAGCGTCCTGCTCGCGATCACCGTCGTGCTGGTCGCCGTGCTGGTGCTCTTCGGCATCCTGTGGCGATGACGGGCTCGTCGCTCTTCGACCCGGGGCTCCAACCCGAGCGGACCGAACTCGCCTGGCGGCGGACCTCCCTGGGCATCGGGGTCGGCTCGCTCGTCGCGCTCCGGGTACTGCCGGCGCTCGGCTCGACCCCCGACGAGCAGCTCGTGTGGCTCGTGCCCGGCCTCGTCGGCATCGCGTTCGCCATCGTGCTGTGGACGTTGTCACGCGCGAGGTTCGTTCGCGCGAACCGCGCGCTGCTCGACGGCCGCCTCGATCGGATGCCGGGTGGCGGCCTGATGCTCGCCCTGACGATCTTCGTGGTCGCGTGCGGCGTCGCCGGCGCCGCCATCGCCCTCGTCGCGCTGTCGGGCTGAGGTCAGCGCGCGCAGCGGAAGCCGAGGTGCGTCGTCGCGGAGTCCTCGCTCTGCGGCGAACGGGCGGCCGGACGGTAGCGCAGGCAGTACTCGGGCGCGCAGAGATGCGAGCCGCCCTTCGTCACGCGCGAGCCGCGCGCGCCCGCCGGGGCGGCGGAGCAGCCGCACCCGCATCCCGAGCCGGACTCCGTCGCCGCCATCGACGGGAGGACGGCGAGCGGCGTCGCGACCGGCGACACGGGCCTGCCTCGATGATCCGGAGTCCACGCGTCGGCGGTCCATTCCCAGGTGTTGCCGATCATGTCGTGGAGGCCGAAGCCGTTCGACGGAAAGGATCCGACGGGCGCGGTGCCGACCCATCCGTTCGCGCCGGTGTTCCGGTACGGGAACCGTCCCTGCCACGTGTTCGCCTGGAGGATTCCGCCCGGCTCGCGCTCCTCGCCCCAGGCGTACGTCGCGCCGTCGAGGCCGGCTCGAGCGGCCAGCTCCCACTCCGCTTCCGTGGGCAGCCGCTTGCCCGCCCACGTCGCGAATGCGAGCGCGTCGTCGTAGGCGACCTGCACGACCGGATGCGTCATGCGGTCGTCGATCGAGCTGTCCGGCCCGAACGGATGCCGCCAGGAGGCGCCCGGCACCCACCTCCACCACTGCCGCCAGTCGCGCAGGTTGACCGGACCCTCGGTCGGCGTGAAGACCAGGCTTCCCGGCTCGATGGATTCGAGCGCCTCTTCGTCGAACTCGGCGGGATCGAGCGGACGCTCGGCCACGGTCACGTACCCGGTCGCCTCGACGAATGCGAGGAAGTCGGCGTTGGTGACGGCAGTGGCGTCGAGCTCGAACGCGTCGACGTGCACCTCGCGGACCGGTCGTTCCTCGGGGTAGAAGTCCTCGGAGCCCATCGCGAAGGCGCCGCCGGCGATCCGGATCATCTCGGCACCGAGCGTCCCGACGTGGTGCGAGCTCACCGCGGCCGGCGCGGCGATCGAGGCGGATGCCACGTCAGACGCCGACACGGCGCTCCGACGCCGGCTCCGCGACATCCGCTCGATCCTCGACGCCGTGGGGCCGCGGCTGGCTGGGGTGCGGCGCGTCGCCGAGCCGGGCCTGCTCGAGCCACATCGCGCGCTCGAGCTCGGCGCGTACCTCGGCGTACGCCGGGTCGTGGGCGACGTTCCGCAGCTCCTCCGGGTCACGTTCGAGGTCGTACAGCTCCCACTCCGGCGGGTACGTGAACGGGCCGGTTCCCGGGAGGCCGAGCCCGTCGTTGTAGTAGTAGATGAGCTTGTGGCGGTGAGTGCGGTAGCCGTAGTGGGCGGGCGCCTTGTGGAACGTGTCGTCGTGCTCCCAGTACCGGTAGTACATGCCCTCGGCGGCGGGAGCGGCGGGTTCGCCGAGCAGGTCGGGCCAGAAGCTCCGCCCCTGCATGCGCGGGTGCGGAGGGACGCCCGCCGCGTCGAGCAACGTCTGCGCGAAGTCGACGTTCGTGACGATGCCGTCGAACACCCCACCGCCTTCGAGCCGACGCGGGTAACTCAGCAGCATCGGCATGCGCAGCGACTCCTCGTACATGAATCGCTTGTCGAACCATCCGTGCTCGCCGAGGAAGAACCCCTGGTCGGAGGCGTACATCACGATCGTGTCGTCGAACTCGCCGCGTTTCCGCAGGCGGTCGGTGATGCGGCCGACGTTGTCGTCGACCGACGCCACGCACGCCAGGTAGTCCTCCATGAACCGCTGGTACTTCCAGAGCGCGAGTTCCTCGTACGACAGGCTCTCGGGCGGCGCGATCTTGAGGTCCTCCACGTTCAGGTTCTCGGCGAGCCGCATGAGGGCACGGCGGGTCGAGGACGAGCGGGTGTCGTAGTCGTCCCAGAACGTGGACGGCACGGGCACGGCATCGCGGAACCGCTCCGCGTCCTCGGGCTTGGGTTCCCATGGCCGGTGCGGCGCCTTGTGGTAGATCAGCACGCACCACGGGTCGTCGCCCTCGAGCGAGTCGAGCCAGTCGAACGCGAGATCGGTGATGCGATCGGTCGCATAGCCCTCGACGATGCGCTCGCCCTCCGCCGACAGGAACAGCGGGTCCCAGTACTCGCCCTGCCCGTCGTGCCCGACCAGGATGTCCCAGTAGTCGAAGCCCTGCGGAGTCGATCCCTCGTGCTCGCCCATGTGCCACTTGCCGACCATCGCGGTGCGGTACCCCGCGGCCTTCAACTGCGACACGAACGTCGGCTGGCTCGCATCGATCGGCGTGACGAGCGTCGAGACGCCGTTCACGTGGCTGTACGTGCCGGTGAGGATCGACGCCCGGCTCGGCGAGCACAGGGCGTTCGTCGCGAAGCAGTTGTCGAAGCGCCATCCGTACGCCCCGATCTCGTCGATGCGGGGCGTCGCGTTCAGCACGGAGCCGTATGCGCCGATCGCCTGCGAGCCGTGGTCGTCGGTGAGGACCATGACGATGTTGGGCCGGCGTCCGCTCGTCACGCTGACTTCCGCTCGGGTGCGGTCGGCACGCCGACCGACGCGACGGGGTCGACGGATGCCGCGGCCTGCCGCTCGGAGGCCTGGTAGGTCGTCTCGTCGAGCCCGCTCTGCGTCGGGTCGTAGTCGACCTCGCCGACGTCGTACATCGTCGTCATCCAGTGGTAGAAGTTGTCGCCGCGATCGCGCAGCAGGCCGTAGAGGCGCTGCATCATCCGGTTCCGGATGTCGCGCATCTCGGGATGCCCGTACACGTTCTGCAGTTCGTCGGGGTCGCGCTCGAGGTCGTAGAGCTCGTTCACCGAGTCGGGGTTGACGACGAGCTTGTATCGATCGTTGCGCAGCATCCGCTGCGGGTAGGGGAAGTGGTGGCCGTGGAACTCGCACACGATGTCCTCGGCCCACTCGGGATGCTCGCCGGCGGCGAGCGGCACGAGGCTGCGGGAGTCGACGGCCGGCGCCGGGTCGATGCCCGCGAGCTCGAGGATCGTCGCCGTGCAGTCGAGCAGGCTCACGAACTCGGTTCGCACCTGGCCGGCCGGGCCGCCGGGAATGCGGAGCAGGCCGGGCGTGCGGTAGATGTCCTCGTACATCGCCGGGCCCTTGTCGTGCAGCCGGTGCGCGCCCGTGAACTCGCCGTGGTCGCACGTGAAGAACACCGCGGTGTCATCGACCAGGCCGAGTCGCTCGAGCGCGTCCATGACCCGGCCGATCTGCTGGTCGATGAGGGCGACGTAGCCCCAGTAGACCGCGATGAGCTTGCGCGTGATCTCGATCGGCATGGTGTCGAACGTCCAGTGCGCGCTGTAGTTGCGCTGTACGGGCGGCTTGCCCTCGAAGGTCTCGGCCACCGACTTCGGCAGCTCGATCTCGGCCGGGTCGAACATGTCGAAGTACTCGTCGGGGACGATGTACGGCAGGTGCGGCCCGAAGAAGTTCAGCTCGAGGAAGAACGGCGTGCCGTCGCGGTCGCTGTCGGCCGCGTATCGTTCGAGCAGCTCGATCGCGCGGGTCGCAAGGTAGTGCTCGAACGTCGCCTCGACCGGTTGGTGGAGCCGGGCAGCCAGCAGGTTGCCCGGCCCACCGTTCGGCAGGGTGCCGCGGATGCGGTCGGTGATCTCGTACGGAGGCAGCCCCCGCTCGCGCAGGTAGCCGAGGTAGTCCTCGTTCTCGACGGGATTGTGCCACCCGGGGAGGTCGGGGCCGTCGAATCCGAAGTCGGCGGCGTTCTTCTCCGTGCCGGCGTGCCACTTGCCGACGAGTCCCGTGTTGTAGCCCTTCTCGCGGAGTGCCTCCACGAAGGTGAAGCTGCCCTCGGCGAGGTCCTCGAGGTAACCGACGTTGCGCTCGTGGTTGGCGAGCACGCGGTGGCGGAACGGGGCCTGGCCGGTCAGCAGGCTCGCGCGAGCCGGCGTGCAGATCGCGGTGGGCGTGTACCAGCGGTCGAAGCGCGTGCCCGTGCGGGCCAGCTCATCGAGCACCGGCGTCGCGGCCAGCGCGTTGCCGTACGTCCCGAGCGTGTCCGCCCGGTGCTGGTCGGTCATGAGGAAGAGGATGTTGCTCGGCTTCATGGTGCGCTTACTCGCCCGCCTGCAGGAACAGGTCGCCGGTGTAGAACTCGGATGCCTCGACCGGTGCATCGAGCTTCCCGGCGCCGACGAAGTAGTCGACCATGCCGTTCAGCCAGGTGTCGATCGTGCCGTCCTCGGTGAGCTGGTCGAGCTCCTCGAGCGAGAGGATCTGGACGTTGCCGGCGTCGGCCTCGACCTGCTTCGGGTCGAGCGCCGAGAACGCGGCCGTGAGCTGGATGGCCTCGTCGGTGTTCTCGGCGCGGAACGCGATGGCGTCGCGCAGGGCCTTGAGCACCCGGTCCACCTTCTCCGGCTCGTCGGCGACGACGTCGTTGCCCGCGACGAACGCGGTCGGGAACGCGACGGTCTCCTCGAAGTCCTGGTTCTGCGCGAGCTCGACGAGGTCGGGCACCTGCTGCTTCACGGTCGCGAGCGCGGGGTACCAGAATCCGGCTCCGTCGACCTGCTTCGACGACAACGCCGCGACGATCGCCGACGGCTCCATGGGCACGGCCTCGATGTCGTCCTTGGTCATGCCCGCCTCCTCGAGCGCGAGCGTGAGGATCATGTCGCCCGAGGTGCCCTCGGGGTACGCGACCGTCTTGCCGGCGAGGTCCTCGACCGAGTCGATGCCGGCCTGCGCGACGACGCGGTCGGCCTGGCCGAGCGTGTTGAGCGCGACGACCTTGGCCTCGCCCGAGGCGGGCAGCCACATGGCGCCCGGTCCGATGTAGCCGAAGTCGAGGTCGCCCGTGCCGAGTGCCTGGATCTGCAGCGGCCCGTTGGTGAACGAGGTCGCCGTCACGTCGAGGCCGTACTTCTCCCAGTAGCCCTGGTCCTCGGCGACGGCGAGCAGGCTCGTCCCGTTGAAGTCGGGGATGTACCCGAAGTCGACCTGGAGGACGTCGTCGTACTCGTTCTCGGGTGCGGGCTCGCCGCTCGCGCCTCCGTCGGCGGCGCAGCCGGTGGCGAGCAGGGCGACGGCCGCGCCGACGGCGGCAGTGCCGAGGAGCTTCCTGGTGAAACGCATGACTGTGGTTCCCTTCGTCGGGTTGGGGTGTTGCGGTGGTGGGATTGCGGTTGCGGAGGTCGTCTACGACGACGCGGCACCGGCAGCGATGCCGGGCTCCTGGTGGTACACCGAGTGCCAGACGCGGTTGCGCAGGTCGGCGAACTCGGGGCTCAGGCGCACGTCTTCCGTGCGGGGGTACGGCAGGTCCACGTCGATGACGTCGTAGATGCGGCCGGGGCGGGCCGCCATCACGATCACGCGGTTGGCGAGGAACACGGCCTCGTCGACGTCGTGCGTGATGAACATCACGGTGCGCTTCTCGCGGCTCCACGTGTCGAGCAGCTGCTCCTGCAGCTTGACCCGGGTGAGTGCGTCGAGCGCTCCGAACGGCTCGTCCATGAGGAGGATCGACGGGTTTACGGCGTACGCGCGGGCGATCGCGCAGCGCTGCTTCATGCCGCCTGAGAGCATCTTCGGCAGGGCGTCGGCGAACTGCTCGAGTCCCACCATCCGGATGAAGTGGTCGGCACGTTCGCGGCGCTGGGCCCTGGGGAGCCCGGCGACCTTCAGCCCGAACTCGACGTTCTTGCGCACGGTGAGCCACGGGAAGAGCGCGTACTGCTGGAAGATGACACCGCGCTCCGGGCCGGGGCCGGCGACGTCCTTGCCGTCGACGACCGCGTGGCCCGACGTGGGCGTCTCGAGGCCGGCGAGGATGTTCATGAGCGTGGACTTGCCGCAGCCCGAGGGCCCCACGACCGTGACGAACTCGTTGTCGGCGATGTCGAGGTTCACGCGCTCGAGCGCGACGAACTCCTGGCCCTTCAGCTCGAAGGTCTTGCGCACGTCGCGCACCGAGATCTTCGCGGTGCCGGTCGCGGGGGCGGGCGTGGTCGTCGGGGTCGTGGTCATCGTCGTTCCTGCCATCCGGTGAGCTTGGTCTCGGCGAAGAGCAGCAGCCGGTCCATCACCAGGCCGAGGATGCCGATGATGACGATGCCGACGAAGATCGTCGCGAGGTCGTAGTAGAGCTGGGCCTGCTGCATGCGGTAGCCCAGGCCGGCCTGCGCCGCGAGGAGTTCGGCCGCGACGAGGGTCGCCCACGCGGAGCCGAGGCCGACGCGCATGCCGACGAGGATGAACGGCGTCGACGCGGGCACGACCACCTTGAGGAAGATCGTGCCGTCCTTCGCGCCGAGCACGCGGGCCGCATTGATCATGGTGCGGTCGACGTTCACGACGCCCTGGTAGGTCGAGATGACGCAGGCGAGGAACGCGGCGAGGAAGATGACGAACACCTTCGGCACCTCGCCGATACCGAGCAGCACGAGCACGAGGGGAAGCAGCGCCAGCGGCGGGATCGTGCGGAAGAACTGGATCCACGGCTCGAACAAGCCGCGCGCGACCGTGTACCAGCCCATGAGGAAACCGACGGGGATGGCGGCGGCGGAGCCGAGGAGGAAGCCGGTCAGGACGCGGCCGAGGCTCGCGAGGATGTCCTGCTGGAGGATCCCGGCCTGCCAGAGCTGCACGGCCTTCGCGACCACCTCGGGCGGGGTCGGGAACTGGAAGCCGTTGAGCGCGAGGATCCACCAGAGGGCGATGCCGCCGACGATGGAGACCGCGTTGAGGATGAGCAGCGTGTTGCGCTTCGACAGGCGCCGGCTGCGCTGCGGACGGTCCGGCTTCGGGCTGGAAGCGGGGAGGTCCTCGGCCACCGCCGAGGTGCTCATCGTGTAGGGCTGGATCTCGGCGCGCGAGGGCCCGGTCGTCATGCGTACCTCGGTCATGGCCGGCTCCCTCCTCGCGTCCGGGGGGTCTGGGCGTTCACAGTGCGCTCCTTTGCTGCTGAACGGGCTCGCCGGCCGCCGCGGGGTCGGGGTATCCGGCGAGGAGGGGGGACTGATGGAAGATCGCGGCGATCGCGCCGAGCGCGCCGTCGCTGTCGCGCAGCTGTGCGGCGCGCACGATGTGCGGCTGGTCGGAGGGGATCGAGTAGAGCTCGTAACGGAGGGTCGCGGCCGCCTGCTCGACGAGTACCGGCGCGATCCGGACGATCTCGCCGCCGATCACGACCTCGCGGGGATTGAGCGTCATGGCCGCGGCACCGAGGACGCGGCCGACGGTCGAACCGACCTCGCGCAGCACCGCATCGACGGCGGGGTCGCCCTTGGCGACCGCCTCGGCGAGGTCCTCGAGCGTCTCGACATCGGCGCCGGCGTCGCTGCACGCCCGGAGGATGGCGGGCACCGAGGCGATGGTCTCGAGGCAGCCGCGCTTGCCGCAGCGACAGGGCGTTCCCGAGGGGTTGGCGGTCACGTGACCCAATTCGCCGGCGAAGCCGCGCGAACCCGTCACGAGCCGACCCGAGACGACGAGCCCGCCGCCGACGCCGTCGGAGAGGCGCAGGTACACGAGGTTGTCGACCGCGTCGGGTCGCGAGATGGCCTCGGCGAGCGCGGCGAGCCGGGTGTTGTTGTCGACCACGACGGGCGCGCCGAACCGCTCGGCGAACGCGACATCGACGCCGTCGGGCGCGAGCTGGTTCTTCCAGCTCACGGCGGGGATGCCGGGACGAGCGCCTGTGTACGGACCCGGCACGCCGATGCCGATCGACTGCAGCGCGCCGAAGTGCACTCCGGTCTCGCGACTGAGGCGGTCGATGAGCTGGAATGCGATGTCGAGCCGCTCGGCCCACGGCGGATCGTCGTCGTAGCGCTCGACGCCCTGGGCGATGATCTCGTGCGACGCGTCGGCGACCGCGACGTGCACGCGGCGGTGGCCGAAGTCGACGCCGAGGAACTGGCCGGAGTCGGGGTCGAGGGCGAGCCGCTCGGCGGGCCGGCCGCTGCCGGCGCGGGTCGCGGCATCCGTGTCGGCGACGATGATGGCGCCGCGTTGCAGCAGGTTCGCGGTGATCTCGGAGAGCGTCGTGCGGCTGAGCCCGACGCGCTTGGCGAGCTCGCCGCGGCTGAGCGCGCCGTGGGCTCGCAGGGCCGCCAGCACCCGCTCCTCGTGGGTCCGCCTCACGAGGGCGTGGACTCCGGTCGTCGTCGACATGCGTGCAAGGCTCTCAACCTTGAATTTTTCCGTCAACAACCCGACAGAAAAAGTTCCGATATCGGTTGAGGCCCTTGCAGAAACGGATGGAACGCCCCGCTCGAAACAGCGACGGGGCGCCGACACGAAGGTCGACGCCCCGTCGCGACGGCGGCTCAGCGCTCCACGTAGAGCAGGTCGCCCAGGGGGCCGGCCTGCTCCAGGCGCACGACACCCGCGACCGCCGCGTCATCGACGCGCGATGGGTCGGCCCAGTAGCCGAAGGCCGGATTGCGGAAGAACGTGGCCCAGACGGTGCCGTCCTCGTCGACGAACATGTTGTTGTGGCCCGCGCCGACACCGAGCGTGTAGCGCGCCGAGTAGGGGCCCTCGAACGAGTCCGCGACCGCGACGACCGCGTCGTACTGGTCCTTCGCCCCGGTGTTCGCCAGGTACGACCACGTCGGATCCTGCGCGGCGCCGCCCTTGTTCGCCCAGACCGCGTGCATCAGGTAGTACTTCTCGCCGACCTTGGTGACGGTCGCGCCCTCGAGGTAGGGCTCGGGCGCGTACTTCTTCTGCGTGAACTGCGGCAGGTTCGTCGGGTTCTCGAGATGCTCCATGTCAGGCGTCAGCTTCGAGTACAGCGCATTGTGCAGCACGAGGTAGGTCGCGTCGCCGTCATCGAAGAGCCCGCCGTCGATGTGGTAGTACTGCGGGTTCGTCGCCCGCACCGGTTCGCCGAGCGGATGGTCGAGGTTCGCCTCGATGTTGCGGTACGGCCCCTCCGGACCTCCATCGCTGACGAGGATGAACGACCCCGTGAGCGTGCTCTGGTCGCCCATGCACGCGATGAGGTACCACTTGCCGTCGATGAGGTGCAGCTCGGGGGCCCAGGCGTTTCCCGCTCGCGTGGCGGGGTCATCCGGGTTCTTGTACGCCTGCCAGTCGGTGACCACGACGTGGTCCGCGGTGTTCTCGTCGACGAACTCGGGCGACCAGATCTTCCCCTTCGGCTGGTCGGGACGGATCCCGGTCGTGTCGACGAGCTTCCACGGCCCCTCGAGCGACGGCGCGATCCAGACGTAGATGCCGTCATTCCACGGCGCCGCGGTCGCGACACCCTGCGCCCGCGTGGTGCCGGTCGCCACGTACATCGTCTCGCCGTCGACCTCGAAGCGGTTCACGTAGGTGTCCCGCATCCAGACTCGTCCGAGTTCGGCGTCCTGCGGGCGCAGCTCGAGGTCGAGGATCATCGAGTTGTCCTCGTCGGGCATGAGCTCCTCCCGTCCGTCGGCCGCGCCGTACGGCATCGGCACGGGCCAGCTCGCCGGGAACGCCGACGGCTCGCCGCCCATCTCGTACGTGCGGAAGTAGTCGAACGTGGCGGTCGCGCCGGGCGCATTCATCGAGACCAGCCCGATGCGCAGGTCGCCGAGCACCGGGACGGTCCAGGAACCGCCCCACTGCCAATCGTCGCCGTCGGTGCTCGAGGCCATGCGCACGTCCCACTCGCCGGCCGCCTCGTCGAGCTGCGCGTACAGCCGCAGCCATGTCGTCGACGCGGGCGCCGCTCCGAACATCGGCCCGTTCGCGACCGCCACGGGCGGCGTCTGGGTCGGTCGTTCCATCTCCTTGCCGAACTCGGTCTGATGCAGGAACTGCCCGGGCTTGCGGTTCAGCGGGAGCACCGAGTGCGTCAGCTTGATGTAGCGGTCATCGTGCTCGTACAACACGAGCCCGGCCTGCTGGGCCGCCGTCCTCCCATCGAAGTCGAGCTTCGTCTCGACCACGAAGTCGCCCTCGGGCGCGTCGCGGAGCAGGACCGGTGCGGAGTTCGTGGCGAGGTGCAGCTCGGCGCCCTGGGTGGGCCAGGAGAGCGCGCCATTCGTCACGACCGGCCCGGAGGCCGGCGTGCGCACCCACTCCCATGCGTCGTCGCCGGCCGTCGGGGTGCCCGCCGCGTCGAACTCGTCGGAGTACTCGGGCAGCAGGTCACCGGCCTCGGGGTCGGCCACTCGCTCGGTCACGGGCTCGTAGAGCTTCGCGGCGCTGAGGTTGTCGCCGTCGACGGATGCTTCGATTGCGACGAACCCGACCGCGCCGTACGACGTGCCGTCCGTCGGAGCCTCGACCGACGACTCAGCGAGCGGCTCGCCGAGGGAGTCGCCGGAGACCTGCGCGGTGACCTCGTCGCCGCGCCACTCGATCGCGACCACGTGCCAGGCCTCGTAGGCGAACGTGTCGGGCAGCGGCGCGACATCCGTCTCGACCTCGTCGCCGTGTCGCACCTCGAGGCGGAACTCGCCGGCCGCGCGGTCGATCCATGCCGTCGCCCCGTTCTCGCCGCGAGCGCCGACGACGAGTCCGGCCGCGCCGGAGTCGTCGGCTTCCGTGAAGCGCACGTCAGCCTGCACGCGCAGGTCGCCGTCGAGCTTCTCGGAGGTGACGACACCGACCGGCTCGGCCCCGGACGGCGCGACGCGCACGAATCCACCCGCGTCGATCGCCTCGCCCGCAGTGACCCGTCCCTCACCGCGGCGCTTCCAGTCCGCGGGCACTCCGCCTTCGAACGCGCTGCCGAGCAGTGCGTCCGTCACCGGGGCGACTTCCGCGCCGCTCGACGCGCCCGCGCCCGCGCGAACCACGGGCCAACCGTCGATCCAGTCGAGCCGGTCGATCATGAGCGGCCGCTTCGACAGCTTGAGCTGGCCCGCGCGCGTGTCGACGGGCGGGAAGTCGGGGTCGGCGGTCGGGATCGCGTGGTACACGAGCCAGTCCTGTCCGGCGAGGTCGGTCTGGATCGCGTTGTGCCCGGTTCCCGTGAACTCGTTGCCGTTCGGGGCGAGCACGAATCCGCCCTTGCTGCTCAGCGCCATGAGGTCGACGCCGTGGTCGTCCACGAACGGTCCGCGCGGGTCGTCGGCTCGTCCCACCTTGACGGTGTAGCCGCTGAACGCGCCGTCGCAGCATCCGGCGTCGGAGTACATGAGGTAGTACCACCCATCGCGCTGCACGACGAAGCCGCCCTCCATGCGGCGGCCCTGCGCGACCTTGGTGACCTCGCCCGTGAGGGCGGTCGCGTCGTCGGTCAGCTCGGAGACGCAGATCACGTCGTAGCTGCCCCAGTAGAGGTAGTGGGTGCCATCCGAGTCGGTGAAGATCGCTTGGTCGATGTTGCCCGTCGGGCAGCCCGCGACGGCAGGGCCGCCGATCAGGAGGCCCCGGTCGGTCCATGGGCCCGTCGGGGTCTCGGCGGTGAGCAAGGCGACGCCGCCGTTCGAGAGCGAGTAGGTCAGGTGGTACTGCCCGTCGATGTAGCGGATGTCGGGCGCCCACGGCCGCGTTCCGGCGGCCCAGTAGGCGGGCTTGGTGCTGTCGGCCGGGTAGACGTCCCCGACGTACTCCCAGTCGACGAGGTCGGTCGACCGCAGCATCGGCAGGATGTGCTCGCCCGGCTCACCGGCGCTGTTGAAGATCGGGTTGGTGGTGCCGTAGGCGTACCAGGCGCCATCCTTGCCGCGGATCATCGCAGGATCTGGGAACGTGTCGACGACGCCCTCGGACACGGGATTGGCATAGGTCGGACCGTCGGCGGCAGCGCTCGACGTGGCCGCTGCCGTCGCGGCGGTGACGCCGGATGTTGCGGGCTGGGCGGCCATCGCCGGCAATCCTCCGCCGACCAGGACGGCCGCCGCGACCGCGGCCACCGCCCCGAGGCTGACTGATCTCCATCGCATGGGGTGTGTGCTCCTTCTCCGTCGAAGTCGCCGCGCAGGCGCGCAGCAGGGGCTCGCGTGCCCGGTGGGCACGCTCGATCGGTCGCCGGTGCCGTCTCGCTCGGACACCCGCCGACAGCAGCCCGTCCCATCCGGCGCCGTCGGACCCATCAAACGGAGGTCCGATTTTTCCGTCAAGAGACCGGCGGAAAGGCATCGCTCGATGTTTCTGACGGTCTGTTGACGGAAAAATCACGCGTCCGTAGCGTCCCTCAGCACGGACCCGACGCGACGGTCCGCCGGGTCGAATTCAACCGACCACGTTCAGAACGAGGGAGATCTTCAACGATGAACCACTCCGAAACCGGACCCGGCGTGGGCCGGCGGACGTTCCTTTTCGGCGCCGCGGGCGCGGTGGCAGCGGCCGCCCTACCCGTTCCAGCCGCTCACGCGACGCCGCCCTCCGAGAACGCGTCGACCAGTGCGTTCCCACCCAACTGGCCGGATCTCGAACCGTACGGAACGGCGGACACCCGGGCGGACCTGTGGCCGCGCGAGGACAACTCCTTCATCCTCGATCTCGAGCACCGGCCACGCGACCCCGAGGACACCCACGTCTGGATGCGCGACACGTACGTCAACTGCTTCGTGGTGGACGGGCGACCCGTGTACGTCGCGACCGGAACCACGCGCGTTCCCGGGCTCGATCGGGCGGCTCCGTGGAACGACGGCATCTTCGTCTGGGTCTCCCCGTCGCTCCGAGGCCCGTGGCGTCTCGTCGACACGACCGGGATCCGGCCGGACGCCGAGAAGGGCAAGGTGTGGTCGCCCGAGTTCGTCGACGAGAACCAGCCCGGTCGAACCGTCGTCGCTCCGTGGCAGGAGTACTGGTACGACGCGCAGTTCGGCAAGCGAGGGCAGGTGTGGGCCCCGGAGATCCACTACTTCCGCGACACGTGGTACATCGTCGCCTGCATGGGAGACCACTCCCAGAAGGTGGGCTCGTTCCTGCTCGTGAGCGAGGGCGGGCTCGAAGGTCCGTACCGCCTGGTCGAGGGCAACCTCGAGAAGCCGTTCGGCGACCCCGTCGCCGGCGGGCCGGCGTTCATCAGACCCGGCGCCTACCACCACATCGACGGCAGCATGCACACCGAGGGTGATGACGCCTGGCTCGTGCTGCACAACCACGAGTACGCGAAGTTCCAGCACGACATGGAGGACATCGTCCCGACGACGGCACTTCCGGCGTTCCAGCAGACGCCGTACTCGCCGGAGCCCTACCTCGAGGGCGCGTACGTGTTCCACTACGGCGAGAAGTACTACCTCCTCCACGCGGCATGGGACCGCACATCCGTCGCGGCAGACGGCAGCGTTCGATACGCGTACGACACGCCCGCGCCCGGTCGCACGCAGTACCAATACGACGCCGTCGTGGCCGTGTCGGACTCGTTCGAAGGGCCCTACGCGCCGCGTTGGACCGCGGGCGTCGGCGCGGGTCACAACAACTTCTTCGAAGATCACAGCGGAAAGGTCTGGGCGACCTTCTTCCTCAATCCGAACGCGGGTCACTGGTCCGATCCGTCGCGGCTCGACGAAGCCGCCGTGCCGGGCGTCGCGCAGGTGGAGTGGACCGGTCCCGAGGGCAACCGACTCTACGTCCAGCGTCGGGCGGGGCGCGACTGATGGGTGCACGACGTCGCACCGCGGCCGCACGGACGCTCCTCGGCGGAACGGTTGCCGCGATGCTCGCCATCGGCCTGCCCGGGGCAGCACTCGCCGCCGACGTCGGTGACGATGGCGGGTCATTTCCCGCCCTCGGCGCCCTCGGCGCCAACTACAACGAGAACCTCGACGAGCTGGACTATCGCGAGTTGAGCGAAGCACGCGCGAGCTGGGTTCGGGGGTTCTACGTCCTTCCCGAGGCCGATACCGTGCCACCGGCGGAGAGTCCCACGATCGGATCGATCATCGACGCCCACGATCGTGGGTATCGGACGGTGCTGAGCCTCAAGTTCCCCAAGGCCAACGCCTCCTTCCCGGCGCCGGGAACCGACGCGATGGCGACAGAGCTCGAGCGTCTCGACCGGGTGCTCCCGCTGGTGCTCGGAACCGTCGACATCGTCACCATCGGCAATGAGCCGTTCATCGAGAGCCTCCCCGGCCAGCGAGACCAGCGGCTCAACGAGTTCTACGAGACCGTCGCGCGGCACGTGATCGATGCGCGGGCCGAGCTGTGCGGCGCCGACTGCGCCACGCACCTTTACATGGGTGCGCTGAATCGCCTCGACCTGCCGCAGAACCGGACGCCCGCGGTCGAGCGGTTCCTCGCGTTCGCACGCGAGACGCCCGAGATCGAAGGCGTCGATCTGCATCCCCACGTTCCCGACGAGGCACGGATCGGCGCGTTCCTCGACTACACGCTTCCGCGCCTGCGCCCCGATCAGACCTTCCTGATGACGGAGTTCTCGCTGGTCTGGTACTGGCAGGAGCACATGACCGATCCCATCCCGCCCACGTTCGCGGAGCGCTACGGCTACGCTCCCGACACCCAGGTGTGGGAGGTCATCGGTGAGGCGATCGATCAACCGTTCCCGTCGCACAAGTGGAACGACCTCCTCTCGGAGAGCCCTTGGTTCGAGGGCAAGAAGCACCTGCTCAGCGACGTGATGGGGCAGCTCCGAGCCACCGGGCGGCTGGCCGTCGCGACGTACGGCTTCGTCCAGATCCCGTCGATGACCTCCGGCTGGAGCGCGACGAAGGCACCCTGGCTCCTCAACAGCGTCTACGCCAGCCTCACCGTGACCGGGCGCGGCGAGGCCAAGTCCGCACCCGGGTACGCGTGGATCGAGGACTTCCGCGATCTGCAGTGAACGCCGGCAGTTCGCCATGACGAACGCCCCCGGATCGCGGTCCGGGGCGTTCGCCGCGCCCCGCGCGCGACCGCCATCGGCGCACCACAGCCTTCGCCCGGGATCCCGCCCGCGCGCCGGAACGGCGACCCGTGATCCCTGCTGCTACTCGTGCTCCGGTAGGACCGGTGCAGATACGCCCGGATCCCGGCCCAGCTGCGCCGCGCGCGCGACCGACGCCGCGCCGAACCGATCGTGGACGGCATCGAGCACCGCGTCGAGCCGTGCGCCCTCGTCCCAGTCGATCGGGAGTTCTGGCTGCACGGAATCGCCGCGATCGAGCTTCGAGAACGAGATGCCGATGAGCGTGATCCCGCGCTCCGAGATCAGCGGTTGGGCGCCGTCGAGCAGCGCTCGGGCGACGGCCAGCAGCACCGCTGTGCGATCGGTCGGCGGGCCGACGGTGTGCGACCGGGTCGCCCTGGTGAAGTCGCCGAATCGGAGCCGCAGCACCACCGTGCGGCACACCCGGTCGCGGTCGCGCAGGCGGCGGGCGAGCCGATCGACGATCTGGGTGAGGATGACGTCGAGTTCCTCCGGGGAGCGAGGGCGGCTTCCGAGGGCTCGCTGCGAGCCGATCGATCCGCGACGTCGCGTCGTGTCGACCGGCCGCGGATCCCGCAGCCGGGCGAGCGCGTGCAGGTGCGCCCCCGTCGCCTTGCCCAGGAGCCGCTCGGTGGCATCCGATTCGAGCTCGGCGAGCTGCCCGACCGTGCGGATGCCGAGCCGGTGCAGCTTCTCGGCGGTGACGGCGCCGACCCCCCAGAGGCGTTCGACGGGCAGCGGGAGCAGGAAGGCCTCCTCCCGGTCGGGCTCGACCACCAGGAGACCGTCGGGCTTGCTGACCGCACTGGCCACCTTGGCGAGGAACTTGGTCCGCGCGATCCCGACGGAGATCGGGAGCCCGACTTCGGCCCGCACGCGCTCGCGCAGCCGCACCGCGATCTGCTCGGGCGTGCCCGCGATGCGCCGCAGGCCGCCCACCTCGAGGAACGCCTCATCGATGGAGATCCCCTCGACGAGCGGCGTCGTGTCGCGGAAGATCGCGAACACCTCTTTGCTGGCCTCGGAGTAGGCGTCCATCCGGGGCGGGACGACCACCGCGTCGGGACACAGGTCGTGCGCCTGCCGACCGCCCATCGCCGTGCGGACGCCACGCGCCTTCGCCTCATAGCTCGCCGCGAGGACCACGCCGCCGCCCACGATGACGGGCCGCCCGCGCAGCTCGGGAGCGTCGCGCTGCTCGACCGAGGCGTAGAACGCGTCGAGGTCGGCGTGCAACACGCTCGCCTCGCCACGCATGCCGCCTCCTGTCCGTGCGGCCGAATCATCGCACGCACCGGCGACACGCAGGGCCCGAGCCGAACCATCGCGCACGATCGGGCGATCCCCCGGAGAAGCAGAGAACCCCTGCCTCAGCAGGGGTTCTCATGGCGGTACCGGTGGTGTGTGGTTTCAGGACATCGTTGACGGGTGTGTCGGGACATCGACGACAGCGTGGATGTGTCGGGACATCGTTGACGGGCTCGACGATGGGGCATGTCGAGAGGGAACCGGAATCGTGTCATCGCCCACGCCATCGTCGACGGCGGCTTGACCGCCGCGGACGCCGCCGCACGGTTCGGGATCAGCCGGCAATGGGCGAGCACGCTAGCGAACCGGTACCGGGAAGGCGGCGACGACGCGCTCGAGCCACGCTCCCGCAAGCCACGGCGATCACCGACGCGCACCACCGAAGGCATGCGGCAGCGGATCCTGACGCTTCGAACCGAACTGGCCGGCGCCGGACTCGATGGCGGCGCCGAGTCGATCCGCGATCGGCTGACTCGCGCCGGTGAGAAGGCCCCGAGCGTGTCCACGATCTGGCGGATCCTGCGCGCTGAGGGCGTCGTGATCCCGCAACCGCAGAAACGGCCGCGGTCCGACGGCAACCGCCCGCCGACACGATCCAAGCCCTGAACCAGCAGCTCGAGCACTTCCAGGAGCTGTACAACGAGCACCGCCCGCATCGCGCGATCAACCGAAGCACCCCCGGCGAGGCGTACCGGTCGCTCCCGAAAGACGAACCCCGACTCCGCCACGGCGACGAGCACTGGCGGGTCCGCTACGACACCGTCGACAACGTCGGCACGATCACCATCCGCTACGCCGGCCGACTCCGACACCTCGGCATCGGCCGCGCCCACGCCGGCACCCCCGTCATCCTGCTCATGAACGGACCGCAAACCCTCGTCACCGCCAGGCACACCGGCGAACTCCTCGCCGAACACATCATCGATCCCGGCCGCGACTACCAACCCCGGAAACGACAGAAGCCCCTCCCGAAGGAGGGGCTTCATGTCAACGATGTCCCGGAACATCTGTAAACGATGTCCCGACACATCACATGGCGGTACCGGTGGGATTTGAACCCACGGTGCGCTTTCACGCACACAACTTTTCGAGAGTTGCACCTTCGGCCGCTCGGACACGGTACCGAGATCGATAGTAGACGACTCCGTCACGAGGTTCAAAACGAGCGGATGGCGCGCGCCCGGCGCCCGAAGGGCTACGCCGCGATCCGGTCCGCGACCAGCGCGGCATCCTCTCCGACGCCCATCAGCAGCGGCGACTTGCGGTGGCGCAACCACGGCACGCCGACGAACGACAGACCGGGCACGACGGTGCTGAGGCCGTCCCGCTGCAGGGGCAGCCCCCACTCGTCGACGACGCCGGGCAGGTCGATCCATCTGTAGTCGGGGCGGAAGCCGCACGCCACGACGACGCCGGCGAGGTCGGCGAGGCGAGGGGCCGGGGCCACCGGGATGCTGGCCGGCGGCAGTTCCGGGAGCTCGAGCGCGGGAAGACCCATCCGGTCGGCCGTTTCGGCGATGAGCGCGCAGACCATCTGCCATCCCTCGTCGCCCGAGGCGACCGAGACGCCCAGGTCGTCGGCCACCACGAGCCGCTCGCCGTCGAGGCCGAGCACGCGACCCGTGAGCTGAGCGCCGGCCGCCGCGAGCGTCCGGAGGTTGAGGTCGTGACCCCCCGCGCGGCCGGTGACGATCGGGTTGGGACCGAGCCGTGCCGCCGGGGACGGCAGGTTCGCCGCGGTGTGCTCGAAGAAGCCCGCGTCGAGGAGCCAGTCCACGGTGTCGCGGCCCTCCACCCGCCGGGGCATCGACGGCGCCCGTCCGGGCGAGATCACGACCTCGCGCCCCGCGGCCAGCAGCTCCTCGGCGATCTGCCCGGCGGTCTGGCCTCCGCCCATCACGAGGATGCGGCCGTCGGGCAACGAGTCGGGCGACCGATACGAGGTGGCGCCCACGACGGGCACATGATGGGCGAGGTCTTCGGCCACCTCCGGCCGCCGCTCGCGCTGGTAGGCGCCGGTGCAGGCGACGACCTGCCGCGCGCGAACGCGGCCGGCCTGCGTCTCGGCGATGAAGCCGTCGTCGGTGACCCGGAGCGAGTCCACTCCGGCGTGCTCGCGGACCGGGGCACCGAACGACGCCGCCCAGCGCCGCAGGTGCACGATGATCTGCTCGCGCGGCAGGTAGCCGCCCGGGTCGTCGCCGTCGTACTCGCCAGCGCCCGGCAACCGGATGGTGTGGTTCGGCGTGACGAGGCAGAAGCTGTTCCAGCGCACGTACCAGGCGGCGCCCGCGCGCTCGCGCTCCACCACGACGTGGTCGACGCCGGCGCGCGTGAGTTCATGGCTGACCGCGAGCCCCGCCTGGCCTGCGCCCACGACGAGGACGTCGGTGTCCGCGAGCATGGCGCCAGCGTATGCCAGCGCGCCGGACAGGGGAAGGGAGGAGCACGCGCAACCCCCGGCCCACGGTCGGCGGCGCGCCGTACGCTCGGAGCATGGTCGAGCAACGCCCTCCCGTCGAACCGATCGTCACCGCGCTGGTGCCGATCGCGCTGCTCGCGGGCATCGTCCTCGGCGCCCGTGCGTGGTGGCGCCGATTCCGCGCCCGGATCACCGCCAACAGCGTCATCCTCAACGAGACGCTGCCCGTGCACTCCAAGTGGTGGCGCGACCACGCGAAGGTGCGCGGCGAGCTCCTCTACGTCGCGCTCGGCGACAGCGCGGCGCAGGGCATCGGGGCCAGCCGGCCCGACCACAGCTACGTGGGCGTGCTCGCCCGCCTCATCCGCGACACGACGGCTCGCACCGTCCGCGTGGTGAATCTCAGCGTCTCGGGCGCGACCGTCGGGCTCGCCGTTCAAGACCAACTTCCGAAGCTCGCGAAGTACCGTCCCGACGTGATGACCGTGGCGATCGGCGCGAACGACATCGCCCACTGGGATCCCGAGGCGTTCGAACGCGACCTCGCCACGGTCCTCGACGCCGTGCCGCCGCACACGCTCGTCGCCGACCTGCCGTTCTTCTACTTCCCGCAGAACGAGCGCAAGGTCGCGGTCGCGAACGACATCGTGCGTCGGCTCGTCGAGGCGCGCGGGCTCACCCTCGTCCGGCTCCATCGCGAGACGCGGCTCCGGGGCTTCCGCCGCATGTTCACGCACTTCGCGAACGACTGGTTCCATCCCAACGACCACGGCTACCGGGTCTGGGCCGACGCATTCCGTCCCCCGCTGCTCGCCTCACTAGCCGAGCGGTTCCCGGTCGAGGCGGATGACGCGACCGCCGACGATGCCGACGACGACGCCGTCTCGGGGCAGGCCGCGGCGGTCCCGGCCGATGTCGCCGGGCAGCCCTAGGCTCTGGGGCATGGCGAAGCCCTCCACCGCGTACCGTTGCACCGAATGCGGCTGGAGCACCGTCAAGTGGGTGGGCCGCTGCGCCGAATGCCAGCAGTGGGGCACCGTGGTCGAGGCCGGCACGAGCAGCGGCCTCGTGCGCAGCCTGCAGCCCGTCGCTCCGTCCGCCGGCCGCGCGGCCCGGCCGATCGCCGAGGTCGAGGCCGAGACGACGGCGCACCGGCCGAGCGGGGTCGGCGAGTTCGATCGCGTGCTCGGCGGCGGCATCGTCGCGGGCGCCGCCATCCTGCTCTCGGGCGAGCCGGGGGTCGGCAAGTCGACCCTGTTGCTCGAGGTCGCGGCGCGCGTCGCGTCGACCGGGCGGCGGGTGCTCTACGTCAGCGCCGAGGAGTCGACCGCGCAGGTGCGCCTGCGCGCCGGTCGCACGGGCGCCCTGCACGATGAGCTCTACCTCGCCTCCGAGACCGACCTCGCGACGATCCTCGGCCAGGTCGACGAGGTCGCCCCCGAGCTGCTGATCGTCGACTCCGTGCAGACGGTGTCGAGCTCGCTCTCCGACGGCCTGCCGGGGCAGCCCAGCCAGGTGCGCGAGGTGGCGTCCACGCTCATCCGGGTCGCGAAGGAACGGCAGCTGCCCGTGCTCCTCGTCGGGCACGTCACGAAGGACGGCACGATCGCCGGCCCTCGCCTGCTCGAGCACCTCGTCGACGTCGTGTGCCAGTTCGAGGGCGATCGGCAGACCGCCCTCCGGTTCGTCCGAGCCCTCAAGAACCGCTTCGGACCGACCGACGAGGTCGGCTGCTTCGAGATGACCGGCGATGGCATCGCCGAGGTGCCCGACCCCTCGGGCCTGTTCCTCAGCCGGTCGCGCAATGCGGTGAGCGGCACGTGCGTCACGGTCGCGCTCGAGGGGCGGCGCGCCCTGCCGGTCGAGGTCCAGGCGCTCGTGGTCGGCACCAAGGCGCCCCAGCCCCGTCGCGTCGTCAACGGTGTCGATCCGTCGCGCGTCGCCATGATCATCGCGGTGCTCGAGCGGCGAGCTGGGCTTCGACAGCTCGGAGAGCACGACGTGTACGTGTCGACCGTCGGCGGCGTCCGACTCGTCGAGCCCGCGGCCGACCTCGCCATCGCGGTGGCGATCGCGAGCGCGATGCGCGACCGCGCGGTGCCGCACGAGCTCGCCGCCGTGGGCGAGATCAGCCTTGCGGGCGAGGTGCGTCCCGTGGCGTCCGCCCGGCAGCGCGCGGCCGAGGCTCGGCGGCTCGGCTACACCGCCCTGCTCGACGACGAGCTCGGGAGCGTTCGCGCCGCGGTCGAACGCGCGATGATGGCCGCGACGGGCGCACGCGAGCGCGAGCTCGACGCCGCCTTCTGACTGCTACGCGTCGAGCGCCTTCAGCAGCTCGCTCGGCGACGCCTGCATCGGATGCGGCCCGGCGATGTCGAGGAACACGGTCGTGATCGTCGACTCGTAGCGCTTCAGGAACGACCGCAGCCAGGCCGGGCTCTGCAGCCCGACCGCGGGCGGCAGGTTCGCCGGCTTGTTCGCCGCGTCGCTGAACAGCAGCAGCGCGACCTCGCCCGTGTTCGCGTCGCGGTAGGTCCAGACCTCGCCGCCGTCGAGGGGCGTGTCGCGCGGGCCGGGCTTGATCAGTGGGACGACCGTGTTGCCGTGTCGGAGCGCGAGCGCGACGGCCGCGACATCCTGCCGCTCGAGCGCCTCGGCGAGCGCCTGGGACCGGAACTCCAGCGGGTCTGCCCCTCGGGACCCCTTCGAGCCCTTCGATCCCTTGGGGGAACGCTTCGCACCGGCCATCGCACCAGCCTACCGACGGCCGCGAACCTCCTGGCCCGGTTCATCCCGTGAGACGGTGGTCGCGGGTGTCGCGCCCGGCGCACCTGCGACAACTGTCCTCGCCACGCGCGGGCGGGCGACGCGCCCGGTCAGTACAGCAGGAACTGCTTGGTCTCGGCCGATTCGAAGCCCGAGACCGACACGCTCAGGTGGTACGACGCGCCACCCGCCGGGACCGGGGCTCGGGTTCCCGCGCAGGTGTCCGCGGTCGAGCGGGTGCGGTCCCAGGTGATGGGCGCGGTCGACGACACCGGGGTGTCGGGAGCGAGCGACACCTCGGCGTCGACCGGCTCGGTCTGGCAGTCCGTGGAGGTCCAGTAGACCTCCTTCCCGCTCGTGACGGTGAAGACCTGCGCCTTGGTGCCCACGTTCAGCGCGCAGGTGTTGGGTCCGGTGTTGGTGATCGTCACCGAGAGCTTCGGCTGCTCGCCTGCCGCGTACACCGCCTTGTCGGTCAGCGCCTCGACGGTGATCTGGTCCTCGGTGCACGCCGCACCGTCGACGGCCGGCGCCTCGGACACGACGGGCTCGTCGGTGGCCGGTGCGTCCGTCGCGGGCGGCTCCGAGGACGGGGCGCCGGATGCCACGGGCGCGGGCGTCGACGACGGCGGGGTCGTCTGCGACACCTCGTCGCCCTGGCTCGCGCCGGGACGCACGATCACGAGCACGATCGCGACGATGACGGCGACGAGCCCGAGCAGCACCATGAGCCGGCGGCGCCGGTACACGGATGCAGGCAGTCGCCCGGATGCGGGGCGGTTCGACGTCATGGGCTCAGGCTACGGCCGGCCGCGCTGCGACTCGGCGTGCCGCCCCGGCGCGCCCCGAGGCCGTGAGGAACGCTCAGAGGGTTTTCAGCATCCGGGTGTTGCCGAGCGTGTTCTGCTTCACGCGCGCGAGGTCGAGGAACTCGGCGACGCCCTCGTCGTGCGAGCGGACGAGCTCGGCGTACACCTCGGGGTCGACGGTCTCGGAGCCCATGTCCTCGAAGCCGTGGCGCGTGAAGAAGTCGACCTCGAACGTCAGGCAGAACAGCCGGCTGAGGCCCAGCGTGCGGGCGTCCTCCTCGAGCGTCGAGAGCAGCGCGTGTCCGACGCCGTGGCCCAGCCAGTCGTCGTGCACCGCGAGCGTGCGGACCTCGCCGAGGTCCTCCCACATCACGTGCAGCGCTCCGCAGCCGACGACCTCCCCGTCGCCAGACTCGGCCACGCGGAACTCCTGCAGCGCGCCGTAGAGGTCGACCCGCTCCTTGCCCAGCAGGATGCGTCGCGCCACGAGCGGCTCCACGAGCTCGACGATCCTCGGCACGTCGGGCGTGCGCGCCGCGCGCACGTGGAATGGCTGCGTCATCCGCTCATCGTATGCCCGCGGCCATGCCTCGACCGGCACGCGCTCGGCAGCGTACGCACGTGCCTCGCGCACCCCCGAAGCACGAACGAAGGGGGCGGATGCCGCAGCATCCGCCCCCTCGGGTCGAACCGGTCGTGCGGGTTACTGTCCCGCGGCCAGGTCGGGCGTGGCCGGCCCGGTGCCGATCGCCGCGCCCGTGTTGACGCCCACGCCGACGGGCAGCGCCCGCTGGGTGGTGGTGAACACGAACTCGCCGTCCTGGAAGTCGACGTGCACGTGGTCGCCCGAGTTCAGCTCGCCGTGCAGGATCCGCTCGGACAGGCGATCCTCGACCTCGTGCTGCACCGCGCGGCGCAGCGGCCGCGCACCGAGCGTCGGGTCGAAGCCGACCTCGATGAGCCGCTCCTTGGCCGCCTGCGTGAGCTCGACGGTCATGTCGCGGTCGAGCATGCGCTCGCCCAGTCGCTTGATGAACAGGTCGACGATCTGGAGGAGCTCCTCCTTCGTCAGCTGCGGGAAGACGATGATCTCGTCGACGCGGTTGAGGAACTCGGGCTTGAAGTGCTTCTTCAGCTCCTCGTTCACCTTCGCGCGCATGAGCTCGTAGCCCGTGCGGGTGTCGCCCTCGACCTGGAAGCCGACGGGACCGCCCGAGATGTCCTTGGTGCCGAGGTTCGTCGTCATGATGATGACGGTGTTCTTGAAGTCCACGACGCGACCCTGGCCGTCGGTGAGGCGGCCCTCCTCGAGAATCTGGAGAAGCGAGTTGAAGATGTCGGGGTGGGCCTTCTCGATCTCGTCGAACAGGACGACCGAGAACGGCTTGCGGCGCACCTTCTCGGTGAGCTGGCCGCCCTCCTCGAAGCCGACGAACCCGGGAGGGGCGCCGAACAGCCGCGAGACCGTGTGCTTCTCGCCGTACTCGGACATGTCGAGCGAGATCATCGCCGACTCGTCGTCGAACAGGAACTCGGCGAGCGCCTTGGCGAGCTCGGTCTTGCCGACGCCCGTGGGGCCGGCGAAGATGAACGAGCCCGACGGGCGCTTCGGGTCCTTGAGCCCGGCGCGGGTGCGGCGGATCGTCTTCGACAGGGCGGAGATCGCCTCCTCCTGGCCGATGACGCGCTCGTGCAGCGCCTTCTCCATGAAGACGAGGCGGCTCGACTCCTCTTCGGTCAGCTTGAAGACGGGGATGCCGGTGGCCTGCGCGAGCACCTCGGCGATCAGGCCCTCGTCGACGACCGCGGTCGTCTTGACCTCGCCCGACTTCCACTGCTTCTCGAGTCGGAGGCGCTCGCCGAGCAGGGTCTTCTCCTCGTCGCGCAGCGATGCGGCCTTCTCGAAGTCCTGCTCCTCGATCGCGGTCTCCTTCGCTGCGCGGACCACGGCGATCTTCTCGTCGAACTCGCGCAGCTCGGGCGGCGACGACAGGATCGACAGGCGCAGGCGGGCGCCCGCCTCGTCGATCAGGTCGATGGCCTTGTCGGGCAGGAACCGGTCGCTGATGTAACGGTCGGCGAGGTTGGCGGCGGCCACGATCGCCCCGTCGGTGATGGACACCTTGTGGTGCGCCTCGTAGCGGTCGCGCAGTCCCTTGAGGATGTTGATCGCGTGCGGGAGCGACGGCTCGGCGACCTGGATCGGCTGGAAGCGGCGCTCGAGCGCGGCATCCTTCTCGAAGTGCTTGCGGTACTCGTCGAGCGTGGTCGCGCCGATCGTCTGCAGCTCGCCGCGGGCGAGCAGCGGCTTCAGGATCGACGCGGCGTCGATCGCGCCCTCGGCGGCGCCCGCACCCACGAGGGTGTGGATCTCGTCGATGAAGACGATGATGTCGCCGCGCGTGCGGATCTCCTTGGTGACCTTCTTGAGGCGCTCCTCGAAGTCACCGCGGTAGCGCGAGCCGGCGATCAGCGAGCCGAGGTCGAGCGAGTACAGCTGCTTGTCCTTCAGCGTCTCGGGGACCTCGTTCTTGACGATCGCCTGCGCAAGCCCCTCGACGACGGCCGTCTTGCCGACGCCGGGCTCGCCGATGAGCACCGGGTTGTTCTTGGAGCGGCGCGAGAGGATCTGCATGACCCGCTCGATCTCCTTCTCGCGGCCGATCACGGGGTCGAGCTTCGACTCGCGCGCGGCCTGCGTGAGGTTGCGGCCGAACTGGTCGAGGATCTGCGAGCCGCCCTGGGCCTGCTGCTGCTCGGTCGCGCCGACCTGCACCTGCTCCTTGCCCTGGTACCCGGAGAGGAGCTGGATGACCTGCTGGCGCACGCGGTTGAGGTCGGCGCCGAGCTTGACGAGCACCTGGGCCGCGACACCCTCGCCCTCGCGGATGAGGCCGAGGAGGATGTGCTCGGTGCCGATGTAGTTGTGGCCGAGCTGGAGCGCCTCGCGGAGCGAGAGCTCGAGCACCTTCTTGGCACGCGGGGTGAACGGGATGTGCCCGGTGGGCTGCTGCTGCCCCTGCCCGATGATGTCCTGGACCTGCTCGCGGACCGCGTCGAGCGAGATGCCCAGCGACTCGAGCGCCTTCGCCGCCACGCCCTCACCCTCGTGGATGAGGCCGAGCAGGATGTGCTCGGTGCCGATGTAGTTGTGGTTGAGCATCTTGGCTTCTTCTTGCGCCAGGACGACGACACGACGGGCTCGGTCCGTGAATCTCTCGAACATCATCTACTCCTCGTCGACGCCGGGTAGGGGCGTCGATAGAACAACGGTAACGACCGGGCCTGCGCGGTGGGCGCGTGTTCGCCGTGGGCGCACCCGCGCTTGACGTCGGTACGCGACATCCGTAACGTATCGATCATCGATAACATCGATATTCGATATGAAGCGGATGACCCGGAGGAACCATGACCGTGCACGACGCCCCCACCCGCCTCGACCGCGGCGACGCCATCGGGATGTACGCCACCGTGGGCATCGCGGTGATCGCGATCGTCGCCACGATCTGGGGCGTCGTGCGCCGGCTCACCGAGGTCGCCCCGCTCCGCGACGTCCCGGTCCTCGTGCCGTTCGTCGACGAGACCGCCGAACTGCCGATCGGGCCGGATGGCGCGCCGGTGACGGTCGCGGTCGACCAGGCCGTCGTCACCGTGCCCGAACCCGCCGCGGCCACGTCGTTCGCGCTCCTCGCCGAGCCGATCGTGCACGGCGGCGCGATCATCGCCGCCGTCGTGCTGCTCGCGCTGTTCTGCTGGAACCTCGCCCGGGGTCGCGCGTTCTCGCGCGCGAACGTGCGGATCGTGCTGTGGAGCACCGGAGTGCTCGCGGCCGGATGGTTCGTCGGCACCATCCTCACGACCATGACCGTCAACGGCGCGCTCTCCGCGGTGAGCGAGTACACCTACGAGGGCGTCACGTTCAGCACGAACTGGGCCGCGCCGTTCGCCATCCTCGCGCTCGGCGCGATCGGGGCCGCCTTCCAGATCGGCGCGCGCCTCCAGCGCGACAACGAGGGCCTGGTCTGATGGCGCCCGCCGAGGTCGACGAGGCGCACGACGTCCACTGCCGCCTCGACGAGCTGCTCGCCGAGCGCGGCATGACCCTCACCCGGCTCGCCGAACTGGTCGGCGTGAGCGTCGTGAACCTCAGCGTGCTGAAGAACGACCGCGCTCGCGCCATCCGCTTCTCGACGCTCCAGGCCGTCTGCCGCACGCTCGAGTGCGAGATCGGCGACCTGCTCGTGCTGAGGCCGGCGGATGCCGCGGGGTCGGCGCCGGGCGCAGCGACCCGCTGACCGCCTCGACGCACCGGCCCGCGCGTGATTGGATGCACGCATGCCCAGACTCGTGCTGACCGTCATCGGAGACGACCGAGCCGGCCTCGTGGAGGCGCTCGCCGAGGCCGTCACGGCGCACGGCGGCAACTGGGAGCAGAGCCAGATGGCCGAGCTCGCGGGGCAGTTCGCGGGCATCGTCGTCGTGACGGTGCCGGCCGATCGTGCCGATGACCTGCGCTCCGCGCTCGACGGGCTCGAGGGGCTGCTCGACGTGTCGGCGCATCCCGGCTCCGAGGAGCCGGACGGCGTGGAGGACTGGCGACGCCTGCGGATCGACCTCGTGGGCAGCGACCACCCGGGCATCGTGCACGACGTGTCGGCGGTGCTCTCGCGCCACGGGCTCAGCATCGAGACCATGACCACCGAGCGGCGCGACGCGCCCATGGCGGGCGGTCAGCTGTTCGAAGCGCACATCCTCGTGCGCGTGCCGCCGGGCACCGAGCCCGGTGCGGTGCGGGACGAGCTCGAGCGGGTCGCGAGCGAGCTGTTCGTCGAGCTCTCGGTCGGACAGGACTGAGCCGCCCGGGTCGGACCGGACTGAGCAGCCGCGCCGCGACTACTTGACGGGCACCGTCACCACGGCGTCGCCGACCGTGACCTCGAGCTCCTCGGTCGTCGTCACATCGGCGGGCGTCGAGAAGACCGTGGTGTGCGGCACGAAGTCCATGGTGCAGGGTCCCTCTTCGGCCTCGGGCAGGATCGCCTCGACGGCGTTGCCCTCGCCCGCCTCTGCGGTGACGCGCAGCTCGGTGGGGATGATCGGGCAGGTCGACGATCCCCAGATCGTGATGGCGAGCCGGCCGCCGTCCTGCAGGTACTGCACGTACGGCTCGTCGCCGGTCGGCTCGGGCACCTCCTCGGCCGAACCCTCCTCGGTCTCGTCCTCGGTCTCGCCGCCCTGCTCGGTGTCCTCGGCGTCGCCCGCGGCCACCTCTTCCTCGTCGATCACGGGCAGGCCTGGGAAGTTCTCGACAGGCCCAGGGCCGGGTGCGCACCCTGCGAGCAGGAGCGCCGACACGACGGCGGCGGAGGCGAGCAGGAGGCGGCGGACTTCGACGTGCGGGGCCATGGGCACATGCTAGCCCCCGGGCCGGGTCCAGGGCACGGATGCCGCGCCACGCCCGCGCGTAGGATTCCGGCATGAGCAACCTCGAGCGCGACCCCGTCGAACTGCTCTGCCCACCCGAGGCGGCGCACGGGCCGGCCGTCGAGGTCCTCGACTACCGCGAGGTGCCGCTCGGCGGGCCGCGCGCGATGCCCGTGCGCCGGACGCTCCCCCAGCGCGGCCGCACGACGATCGGCGCCTGGTGCTTCGCCGATCACTACGGGCCCGACGACGTCGCGGCCACAGGCGGCATGGTCGTGCCGCCGCACCCGCACACGGGCCTGCAGACCGTGAGCTGGCTCTTCGAGGGCGAGATCGAGCACCGCGACTCGACCGGCAGCCACGAACTCGTGCGACCCGGCGGGGTGAACCTCATGACGGCCGGCCGCGGCATCTCGCACTCCGAGGTGTCGACGCCGGCGACCTCGCGCCTGCACGGCGTGCAGCTCTGGGTCGCCCTGCCCGACGCCTCCCGGTACGTGGGCCCGTTCTTCGAGCACGCCGACACCACGCCGTTCCAGCTGGGCGACGCGACCGTGCGCGTCTTCGTGGGCGAGCTCGCCGGCGGCGAGCTCGGCGAAGCGGCGGATGCGCCATCCGCCCCGGTCACGGTCTTCTCACCGCTGCTCGGAGCACAGGTCGACCTGCCGGCGGGCGGAACGGTCGACGTGCCGCTCGACCCGGGCTTCGAGCACGGCGTGCTGGTCGATGCCGGGCCGGCGCACGTCGAGGTCGGCGGCGCGGATGCCGCGACCGAGGTCGCATGGTCGCAGCTGGCGTACCTCGGCACGGGACACGATCGCGTGCGACTGCGCGCCGACGCGGACCCCGTGCGGGTGGTGCTGCTCGGCGGCGTGCCGTTCGGCGAGGAGCTCGTCATGTGGTGGAACTTCATCGGCCGGTCGCACGACGAGGTCGTCGAGTTCCGGCGCCGGTGGCAGTCCGACGTGATCGACCGCAACGATCCCGACGGGCCGTTCGGCACGGTCGCGGGCTACGACGGTCGGCCGCTGCCCGCGCCCGACCTGCCGACCGTGCGGTTGAAGCCGCGGCGCTGAGCCGCGCCATCCGCTCGCCCTGCCGCCGCCGCGCACGCCGACGGCCGGTGCCCAGGAGGGAGCACCGGCCGCCGGGGTGATCCGGGCCGATCAGGCCACGGCCACCTCAGGCGCACCCACCGCCTGCTCTTCCCGCACCGGACGGCGGTGCGCCCAGCGCTTGAGTGCGATGACCACGAGGGCCGCGACGACCGTACCGGCCGCGATCGCGAGGACGAACCACAGCAGGTTGCCGATCGCGAAGAACACGAAGATGCCGCCGTGCGGGGCCTGCGACGTCACGCCCATGCCCATGCAGATCGCTCCGGCCACGGCGCCGCCGATGACCGTCGCCGGGATGACGCGGAAGATGTCCGCGGCCGCGAACGGGATCGCGCCCTCGGAGATGAACGCCGCGCCGAGCAACCATGCCGCCTTGCCGTTCTCGCGCTCGACCGGGGTGAACAGCTTGCGGTCGATCACGGTGGCGAGCGCCATCGCGAGCGGCGGGACCATGCCCGCGGCCATGACCGCCGCCATGATCGCCCACGGCGCCTGGTTCTCGGGCGAACCGGCACCGAGGCCGGCGACCGCGAAGGCGTAGGCCACCTTGTTGACGGGACCGCCGAGGTCGAAGCCCATCATCGCGCCGAGGATGAGGCCCAGCAGCACGGCACCCGCACCGGAGAGGCTCGACAGCCAGTCGTTGAGCGCCGTCGAGAAGGCCGAGATCGGTCCGGCGAGGACGACGATCATGAGCCCGGACGCCACGATCGAGGCGAGCAGCGGAATGATCACCACCGGCATCAGGCCCTTGAGCCAGCGCGGCACGTCGAGTCGTGCGAGCATGAGTGCGACCCATCCGGCGAGCAGGCCGCCGACCAGCCCGCCGATGAAGCCGGCGCCCATGAGGCCCGCGACCGAACCGGCGACGAAGCCCGGGGCGATACCGGGTCGATCGGCGAGCGCGTACGCGATGTAGCCCGCCAGCGCTGGGACCAGGAACTTCATCGAGATGTCGCCGATGACGAAGAACACTGCCCCGAGGTAGGTCAGGAGCCCGCCCTCGGGGAGGTTCCAGAGCGCGTTGGTCGTGACGATCTCACCCGCGTTGTCGGTGATGTCGTACCCACCGAACAGGAAGCCGAGCGCGATGAGCAGACCACCGCCCGCGACGAACGGGATCATGTAGCTCACGCCCGTGAGCAGCACGCGCTTGATCTTCTGGCCGAAGTGCTCGTGCGCGACCGCGGCAGCGGCACTCGCGGCCGTGGCGTCACCCGCGACGCGCGGAGCCGACGGGTCGTCGATCGCCGCCACGGCCTCGCGGAGCATGTCGGCCGGGTGGTCGATCCCGCGCTTGACCGGCCCCGCCACGACGGGCTTGCCCGCGAAGCGCGACTTGTCGCGCACGTCGACGTCGACAGCGAAGACCACGGCGTCGGCGCGCTCGATGACCGCGGGCGCGAGCGGGGTCGAGCCCGACGAGCCCTGCGTCTCGACGTGCAGCTCGATGCCCTCCTCCTTCGCGGCCTTGGCGAGTGCGTCGGCGGCCATGTAGGTGTGGGCGATGCCGGTGGGGCACGCGGTCACGGCGATGAGTACCGGCTTGCCGTCGTGGTGCGCGTGGGCGGCCGCCGCGGCGCCTGCCGCGGTGCCGACCTCTGCTGCGGCAGCGGTCGTTGCGGGCGCCGCGGGCGCCGCCGCAGCCGGCGCCGCCTCGGGCTCGGGCGCGAGCGCCTCGTCGACGAGTGCGACGAACGTCGCCGCATCGGGCGCCGAGCGCAACGACGCGACGAAGTCCTCGCGGATCAGGGATCGCGCGAGCGTCGAGAGCACGGCCAGGTGGTCCTGCGTCGACGCGGTCGGCACCGCGATCAGGAACACGAGGTCGGCGGGCCCGTCGAACGAGCCGAAGTCGACGCCCTCGGGCAGGCGGGCCGCCGCGAGCGTCGGCCGGGTGACGGCGTCGGACTTGGCGTGCGGGATGGCGATGCCACCGGGCACGCCGGTGGAGTCCTTCTCTTCACGGGCCCACGCGTCGGCGAAGAGCGCCTCGGCGTCGGTGGCGCGGCCTCCTGCGACCACGCGCTCGGCGAGCGCGCGGATCACGTCGGCCTTGTCGGCGCCGAGCGGCGCGTCGAGGCTCACGAGCCCCTGGTCGATGACGTCGGACATGGGATTCCCTCCTATGGGATCACCGGGGCGACGGCGCCCCGGATTCGGATGACGGTGATGGCGGACGCGTCGGCGAGTACCCGCGAGGGAACCGCCGAGCCCGGGAGCGACGCGGCCGCCGCCCCGTGCGCGACCGCCTGGGCGAGCGCCCGCTCGGGCGCCGCCCCTTCGGTCACGGCGAGCAGGAAGCCGGCGAGCGAGCTGTCGCCCGCGCCGACGGTGCTGCGCGGCACGATGCGCGGCGCGGGAGCGAACCATCCCTGGCTCTCGCCGACGAGCACGGCCCCCTTGGAGCCGAGCGTGACCAGGGCCGAGCGGATGCCGCGGGGCACGAGCGTCGCGGCGACCTCGGCGACCCGCTCGGGGTCGGCCTCGAGGGCGTCGGCGTCGGGCTCCCCGGCGAGCTCGGCGAGCTCCTCGCCGTTGGGCTTGATGAGGTCGACCGGTTCGCCGGCCTCGACGAGCGCCGCGAGTGGAGCGCCCGACGTGTCCACGGCGATGCGTGCGGCGACGCCGGCGGCGCGCGCCTCGCGCACCACGCGGACGTAGAAGTCGGGTGCGATCGACGGCGGGAGCGACCCGGCGAGCACGAGCCACGAGGCATCCGCCGCCTGAGCGACGACTGCGGCGATGAGCGCCTGCTGCTCGGCCTCGCTGAGATCGGGACCGAGCTCGTTGAGCTTGGTGGTGACGCCGTCGGGCTCGGTGATCGTGATGTTCGATCGGAGGCGCGCCGCGATCGGCACCGTCGCGACGGGGACTCCCGCCGAGGTGAGGGCGACCACGAGCGGGTCGTCGGCGCGGCCGGGGAGCACGGCGACCGAGGCGGCGCCCGACGCGACGAGTGCGCGGGTGACGTTGACGCCCTTGCCGCCGGGCTCCTCGACGTTGCGGGCGACGCGCTGCACCTCGCCGCGCTCGAGCGCGTGCTCGAGTTCGACCGTGCGATCGAGCGACGGGTTGACGGTCAGGGTGACGATCATGCGACCCGCACCTCCACTTCGGCATCGTCGAGTGCATTCGCGAGCGCGGGGCCGGGCGGCGCGTCGGTGATGAGCACGTCGACCTCGTCGAGGCCGGCGAACCGGTGCAGCGCTTCGTCGTCGTGCTTCGAGGCGTCGACGAGCACGACCGCGAGCCGCGAACGCTCGACCATGGCGCGCTTGACCTCGGCCTCGAGCTCGTCGGGCGTCGACAGGCCGAACTCGGCGCTCACGCCGTTGGTGCCGAGGAACGCGATGTCGGGACGGATGTCGGCGAGCTGGGCGATCGCGGTGGGCCCGACGGCTGCGCTGGTGACGCCGCGGACGGTGCCGCCGATGATGCGGACGATGAGGTTCGCATTGCCGTGCAGGAGTGCCGCGATGGGCACGGAGTTCGTGTAGACGGTGAGGGGCGCGATGCCCGGCTCGGGCTGCCATCCGGCGAGCGCCTCGGCCAGTGCACCCGTGGTGGTGCCCGCGTCGAGCAGGATGGCGCCGGTGAACGTCGGCGGCACGAGCGCGAGCGCCGCCTGGGCGATCGCGCGCTTCGCGTCGGTGTGGCGCTCGGTGCGCTCGAGGACCGTGGTCTCGGCGAGGCTCGCGCGGCCCGCGCCGACGGCCCCGCCGTGGACCCGACGGACGTGACCGGCCCGTTCGAGTGCATCGAGGTCGCGGCGGATGGTCTCGGGCGTGACGTCGAGCTCGGCGGCGAGGTCGGCGACCGAGACACGGCCCGTGCGGGCGAGCGCATCCATGATGTGCTCGTGTCGCTCCATCGCGTACATGCGGCCCCCTTGCCGGATCCAACTGCAACCTGCGTTTGTGTGAGCTTAGATCACCTTTCCCACAGAAAACAAGACCTTCGCAGAAATTCCCACAGAAACAGACTTCTTGAGCTCCCGGCTCGCCCGGATCGGGCCGGCTGCGGAGTCCGCGAGGGTCGATTCGCGTGCGTCGGGAACGGTCGGCTGAAGCGGTCCGGGCCCGAGGCCGACGCGCTACTGCAGCGCCGAGGTCAGCCGCGCGAGGTTGTCGAGGATCGTGGACCGCAGCGGTTGCCGCATCCACTCCTCGAGCGTGAGCTCGCGGCTGTCGCGCCGGTACCCGTCCTCGACCGCGCGCATCTCGCGCACGAACGACTCGCCGCGCACGAGCAGCGAGACCTCCATGTTGAGCTCGAAGGACCGGATGTCCATGTTGCTCGAGCCGATGACGGCGACGTCGTCGTCGATCGTGAAGTGCTTGGCGTGCAGGATGAACGGCGCCTTGTACATGTAGATGCGGATGCCCGCGCGCAGCAGGGCCTCGTAGTACGAGCGCTGCGCGTGGTAGACGAGCGCCTGGTCGCCGAGCTCGGAGACGAACAGCTCGACGTGCACGCCGCGCTGCGTCGCACCGCTGATCGCGCGCAGCATCGCCTCGTCGGGCACGAAGTACGGGCTCGTGATGATGATCCGCCGCTTGGCCGCGTACATCAGCGCGAGGAAGAGCTTGAGGTTGTTCTCGTTCTGGTACCCCGGACCGCTCGGCACGACCTGGCAGTCGAGGTCCTGCTGCGCCGCCTCCTGCGTGAACGGGATCAGCTCGTCGCGCGAGGGCGCGTCACCGGTCTCGAGATACCAGTCGGTCGCGAAGATGGCGTCGAGGCCCGAGACGATCGGGCCCTCGACCTCGGCGACGAGCTCCTGCCACTTCAGGCCGCGGCGGATGTTGCTGCGCTTGTGGTAGCTGCGATCGACGACGTTCTGCGAGCCGAGGTAGCCGATCTCGCCGTCGACGACGAGGATCTTGCGGTGGTTGCGCAGGTCGGGGCGCTGGTACTTGCCCTTGAACGGCATGACGGGCAGCATCAGCCGCCAGTCGACGCCCATGTCGGTCAGGCGCCGGATGGTGCGCCGGTAGCCCTTCACGCGCCGCGACGCGATGTGGTCGAGGAGCACCCGCACCTCGACCCCCCGCGCGACGGCGTGCCCGAGCGCGTCGAAGAACCGCGCGGTCGTGGAGTCGTAGGCGAAGATGTAGAACTCGACGTGCACGTAGCGCGCCGCCCGGCCGACGGCATCGGTCATCGCGTCGAGCGAGGCCTCGTAGTCGCCGATGAGCCGGGCGCTGTTCGAGCCGATGAGCGGCATCGCCCCGAGGTTGCGGTTCAGCTGCACCACGCCCTCGAACCAGCTGGGCCACTTGGAGCTGTCGCTCACGCGCTCGACGCCGTGCGTGCTGTCGCGGATGAAGCGGTCGACCTCGTCCTGCTTCGCGCGCCGGGCCTTCGGCAGCTTGGGATTGCCGATCAGCAGGAAGAAGAGGATGCCGAGGTACGGGATGAAGAAGATCGCGAGGAGCCACGCCATGCCGGCGGTCGGTCGGCGGTTCCGCGGCACCACGATGATCGCGATGATGCGGATGACGAGGTCGGCGAGGAGCAGGATGACGGCGACGACCGCCGTCACCTGGGCCTCCGTCATGCGGGGTTACGCAGCCCGGCGCTCGGCCGAGCGCTTCGCGCGCTCCTCGGCCTCGATCCGGGCGTAGGCGTCGCGCTCCCCGCGGTCGGCGCGGAGCACCGCGCGCATCACGAACCAGAACAGCAGTCCGATCAGCACGGTCGGCGCGAGCGACCAGATCGCGTTCACCCAGAAGTCGTCCATAGCGCCTCCAGAATACGGGGGTTTCCTCGGGTTCGCTGGGTCACCCTGCGGTGATGATGCCCCAGATGCCCGATCCGAGCAGGTACAGGCCGATGGCGCCGACGACGATCCAGATCGCGACGCGCGTGGTCGACGGCTTGCGGGGATCGGGCTTCGGCTCGAGTTCCGACTTGGGCAGGTAGTCGTTCATCACGTCATCCGTTCACTTGACGAGCGGGAAGAGGATGGTCTCGCGGATGCCGAGACCGGTGACGGCCATGAGCAGCCGGTCGATGCCCATGCCCATGCCGCCCGTGGGCGGCATGCCGAACTCGAGTGCGCGGAGGAACTCCTCGTCGAGCCGCATCGCCTCGGGGTCGCCGCCGGCGGCGAGGCGAGCCTGCTCGACGAAGCGGTCGCGCTGCACGACGGGGTCGACGAGTTCGGAGTAGCCCGTGGCGAGCTCGAAGCCGCGGACGTAGAGGTCCCACTTCTCGACGACGCCGGGGATGGTGCGGTGCTGGCGCACGAGCGGCGAGGTGTCGAGCGGGAAGTCCATGACGAACGTCGGCCGTTCGAGGCCCGACTTGACGTGGTGCTCCCAGAGCTCCTCGACGTACTTGCCGGGGAGCGGGTGGTCGATCTCGATCTCGACGTCGTCGGCGAGCTCCTTCAGCCGCGACATCGGGGTCTCGGGGGTCACCTGCTCGCCGACCGCCTCCGAGAGGGAGTCGTACATCGACAGCCGCTCCCACTGGCCGCCGAGGTCGTACTCGGTGCCGTCGGCCCAGGTCACGACGTGCGAGCCCGACACGGCGAACGCGGCGTCCTGCACGAGCTGCTGCGTGAGGTCGGCGATGCCGTGGTAGTCGGTGTAGGCCTGGTACGCCTCGAGCATCGCGAACTCGGGGCTGTGCGTGGAGTCGGCGCCCTCGTTGCGGAAGTTGCGGTTGATCTCGTAGACGCGCTCGATGCCGCCGACGACGGCGCGCTTGAGGTAGAGCTCGGGCGCGATCCGTAGGAAGAGCTCGGTGTCGAACGCGTTGGAGTGCGTGACGAACGGACGCGCCGACGCACCGCCGTGCATGACCTGGAGCATGGGCGTCTCGACCTCGATGAAGCCGAGGCTCGAGAACGTCGCGCGCAGGCTCGCGTTGACCTTCGCACGGTCGACCACGTTGCGGCGGGCCTGCTCGCGCGCGATGAGGTCGAGGTACCGGCTGCGGACGCGGGTCTCCTCGGAGAGCTCGTTGTGCAGGTTGGGGAGCGGGTTGATGGACTTCGACGCCATCCGCCACTCGGTCACCATGATCGACAGCTCGCCGCGGCGGCTCGTGATGACCTCGCCGGTGACCGCGACGTGGTCTCCCAGGTCGACGAGCTCCTTCCACGCCGCGAGCGACTCCTCGCCGACCTCGCCGAGCGAGACCATCGCCTGGATGCGGCTGCCGTCGCCCGACTGCAGGGCGGCGAAGCACAGCTTGCCGGTGTTGCGGAGGTGCACGATGCGGCCCGCGAGCGAGACGGTCTCGCCGCTCCGCTCGTCGACGCCGAGCCCGACGAAGCGCGAACGCACCTCGGGGATCGTCGACGTGATCGGGACCGTCACCGGGTAGGCGCCCCCGCCGAGGCCGTCGGCCGACGCGATGAGTCGCTCGCGCTTGGCGAGTCGCACGGCCTTCTGCTCCGAGATCTCCTCGGCGGTGGGCTCGTGCGTGGTCTCGTCGGCCATGTGGTCTCCGGATGGTTCGGCGGGCATGCTGGCGCGGCATCCGTATCGAACGCCATGCTCCAGCGTAGTGCGCCGGAAAGCGCGCACCTGAGGGCGAGCCGGATGGCGCGACCCGCCGGCCACGTCAGCCGAGCGTGATCAGCCCGTTGTCGATCAGTCGCGTGGCGCCCACGCGGGCGGCGACCAGGACGCGCGCCGGGCCTGCCGCACCCTCGACCACCGGCAGGAAGGTCTCGGGGTCGACGACGACGAGGTAGTCGAGCTCGATGCCGTCGTGGTCGCCGAACGCACCGGCCGCCTCGGCGAGCACCTCGTCGAGTCCGTCGGCCGCGGCCGACTCGGCGGCGGCGAGTGATTCGGAGAGCGCGAGCGCGATGCGACGCTGCTCGGCATCGAGGTACCGGTTGCGGCTCGACATCGCCAGCCCGTCGGGCTCGCGCACCGTCGGAACGACCTCGACGCGCACCGGGAGGTCGAGGTCGCGCACCATCCGCTGGACGAGGAAGACCTGCTGGGCGTCCTTCTGGCCGAACAGCGCGTGATCGGGCTGCACGATGTGGAACAGCTTCGACACGACGGTGAGCACGCCGTCGAAGTGGCCCGGCCGCGATGCGCCCTCGTACAGGGTGCCCACGTGACCCGCGGTGACCCGGGTCTCGACCTCGCCGGCGGGGTACATCTCGGCCGCGGTCGGCGCGAAGACGAGCTCGACGCCGTCGCGTCCGAGCGCCGCGAGGTCGGACTCGAGCGTGCGCGGATACCGGTCGAGGTCCTCCCCCGCACCGAACTGGAGCGGATTCACGAAGATCGACACCACGACCACGTCGGCGATCTCGCGCGCGCGGCGCACGAGCGCGAGGTGGCCGTCGTGCAGCGCGCCCATCGTGGGCACGAGCGCGACCGTGCGGCCGTCTCGGCGGTGCGCGGCCACCGCCTCGCGGATGCCCGCGATCGTGCCGACCAGCCCGGGGGCGGATGCCACGGGGTCGGCCGTGCTCGTGGTCTCGCCCGTCACACCGCACCTCCCGACGGCCAATCGTCGTCGGCCCCGTCGATCGTAGCCGCCCCGTCGATGCCGACGCCCGGATCGTGGCGCGCGAGCGCGTTCTCGACCGCGCTGCGAACGAGCGGTGCGAGCACGGCGCCCGCGCGTTCGACGCCGATCCGCTCGAGGATGCCGGTCGCCTGGTCGACGATCGCGGTCGAGAACGACACCGCGGTGTCGATGGCCTCGGCGTATGCCGGCCGGTCCGCCTCTGCGATCACGATGGGCTCGCCGCCCATCTCGACGACGAGCGCCTGCGCGATCGGCAGGACCGGGGCGGGCGCGGTCACGGCGAACCAGGTGCCTGCGAGCCGGCCGAGGTCGATGCTCGTGCCGGTGAACGTCATGGCGGGATGGATCGCGAGCGGGATGGCGCCGGCCCGGAACGCGGGCTCGAGCACGTCGACTCCGAATCGGGCGGCCGTGTGCGCCACGAGCTGGCCGGGGCGCCAGGCGCCCGCCGTCGCGAGTCCGTCGACCAGCGAGGGCAGCTCGTCGGCGGGCACGGCCAGGAGCACGAGTTCGCTGCGCTCGACGATCTCGGGAATGCCGAGCACGGGCACCTCGGGCAGCATGGCTGCCGCGCGCTCGCGGCTCGCTTCGGACACGGCCGCGATGCCCGTCAGCGCGTGGCCGGCACCGCCGAGGGCCGAGGCCAGCACCGCGCCCACTCGACCGGCGCCGACCGTGCCGACGCCGAGCCGTCCGGCCCGCTGGTCAGCCCGCATCGGGTTCGGCCCCCCAGTGGTCGCTGCGGTCGCGGATGGCGTGCGTGACGGCGTCGGTCGCGATGAGCTGGAACGCGGCATCCGCATCGGCCCGGTCGAGCGCAGCGACCTGCGGCGTGATGGGCCCGGCGACGGTGTGCAGGCGCAACGAGGCGAGCCGCAGCCCGCGGAGCACCGGCCCGCGCGCGATTGCGACGGACTGCAGGCGCGCGAGCGGAACGAGCACGAGGCTCCGGACCAGCCAGCCTCGGCGCAGCAGCACGACGCCGCCCGCGACGGCGAGTCCGATACGACGCCAGGACGTCGGACGGATCCATGCCGCGCGCCGCGGCGCCGTGGTGAAGCCGTGCGCGTCGCCTCGCCCGGCCAGCCCGGCCTCGAGTGACTCGGCGAGGTGCGGTGCGGCGTCGGGGGCGAGGAGCCCCAGCACCCGCCGGACGTCGTCGGCGGTGCCAACCGGCAGTACGAGCGTGCGCTGGTTCGGATCCCCACTGCCGATCACGGGCTGGCCGGCGACGTTGACGCGAACCGTCCACCAGCCGAACGGTCGCCAGAGCAGCCACTGCGACGCCTCGACGGCGTGCACGCGACCGGGCGGGATCGTCTGGTTCGACGTCGAAAGCAGTCCCGAGCCGATCCGCACGCCGTCGGGTGTGCCCGCGATCGAGTAGCGCAGCGACTTGGTGATGCGCGTCCAGACGTAGCTGACGAGGCCGATCAGGGCGGGCACGAACGAGAACAGCAGCCACGGCTGGCCGGTCGCGACGCCGACGACGATGATGGCGACGAAGACCACGAACCAGACCATGGTTCCGCCGAGCAGGGTCGACGCGATCACCCGCGGCAGCGGGATGCGCACGACCGACTCGGGCGGTGCGAGCGACGGATCGAGCTCGGGTGCGAGGAACTCGTCGACGCGGCGGTTGACGAGGCCGCCCGCGCGTGCGGCGAGCGAGGGACCCGTGCCCTCGGCCGGTGCCGGCAGCCCGCCGGCGGCCTGGCCGTCGACGGCGGCTGCGGCATCCGGGACCGACGGCCCGGCGGCGGCGCGCCGCGCGCCGGACGCCAGGCGCAGCAGGTCGGCGCGCAGGCGATCGGCCTGCGCCGATCCGAGGTAGGACAGGTCGACGTTGCCGGACTGGCCGGCGACCGACACGTCGAGCTTCGCCGCGCCGAACAGCCGGGCGAACAGCGACCTCGTGACGTTGATGCCCTGGATCCGGTCGAGCCGCGCGCTCCGGTGCGAGCGGAACAGGATGCCGCTGCGCACCTCGAGCGCCTCTGGCGTGACGCGGAAGCTGTGCATGCGCCACGCGAGCCAGAAGCCGAGCACCACGAGCACGATCACGGCCGCGAGCCCGACGAGCACCCAGCCGACGAGACCGTTGGCCACGATGCCGGTGATCGGGTCTTCTGCCCACTCGCCCTCCCACTCGGAGGGGGCGAAGTCGCGATCGAGCTCACCCGGTGCGAAGAGCAGCAGGAACACCTCGACCAGGCGCTCGCGCAGGTTGGCGAGGAGGAAGCCGAGCACCGCGAGGAACACGAGGCCGCCGCGCAGCAGGGGGCTCGCGGGGTGGAGCCGGTGCCACTCGCCGTCGGCGAGGTCGCGAGTGGCGGCAAGTGGCTGGACCGTGCTCACCATGCGCCTCCGGTCGTGCCCGTGCTCACAGCCCCGCCCGGCGCGTCTCGGCGAGCGCGACGAGGTGGTCGCGCAGGTGCTCCGCGTCCTCGAGCGGCAGGCCGGGCAGGGTGACCGCGGTGGCGGCCGCGGCCGTCACGAACTTCAGGTCGGCCAGCCCGAGCGCCCGCGACACCGGACCTCGCGTGATGTCGACGAGCTGCATGCGCCCGTACGGCACGGCGACCTGCCGCTGGAACATGATGCCGCGACGGAAGACGAGGTCGTCGGCCCGCAGCAGGTAGCGGATGGAGCGCACGCGTCGCGGCTCGAGCGCGATGCCGACGAGCGCGAGCACGCCGACGCCGACCGCGATCCAGACCAGGAACGGCAGGTCGAGCCATGTGCTCGCGATGAGCAGCGCGGCGACGGCGATGCCCGCGCCGATGACCGAGCCGACCACCTCGACCACGACGTGCTTCGGCGAGACGCCGCGCCACGCGGGCTCGACGTTCGCGGATGCCTCGGCGGGCGCCACCGGCGGCACCGGATGGGCCGCAGGCGGCGCGGCCGGCAGCGGCACCTCGGCGGGCTGGGGAACGGCGGCCTGCTCGCGCTCGGACTCAGGCATTCGCCGCTTCCTCCTCGTCGTCGGGTTCGTCTGGCGGAAGCGTGCAGAAGTGCTCGGCGACGAGCCCGCCGGCGAGCAGCAGGGCAGCGCCGACCGCGGTGGCGACGCCCATCCAGATCGTGGCTGCGGGCGGCAGGACGCTCCGCGTGAGGAGGAAGGCCGTGATGCCGAGGCCGACGCCGAGGACGAGGGCGCCGGTGACACTGCTCGCCTTGGCGAGCACCGCGACGCGAGCCGCCCGGAACGGGTCGACGCGCCGGTCGGAGTCGCCGCGCACCGACTGGCGGATCGGCCACGCCATCGCGACGACGAGCACGGCCACGCCGACGAGCGTGATCGCCAGCGAGACCGGCGGCACGATGGCCGACGCGCCGCCGCTCACGAGCGCCAGCTCGGCCAGGTAGGCGAACGCGAGGCCGCCGACGGTGAAGGCGACGAGCGTGGAGGGGTGCGTGCGGTTCATCGCCGCACCACCTCGTCGGACGCGGCGGCGCGCAGGTCGGCGACGCGACCGCGCCCGGCGATCTCGGCGTCGGGTTCGACGTCGAGCCAGGGCTGGAGCACGAAGGCGCGTTCCCAGGCCCGCGGATGCGGCAGTACGAGCCGCTCGTCGTCGAGCTCGACGCCGTCGACGTCGATGAGGTCGAGGTCGAGCGTGCGATCGCCCCACCGCGTCTCTCGCGTGCGGCCGTGCACGAGCTCGATGCGCTGCAGCACGTCGAGCAGCGCGTGCGGGTCGAGCTCGGTCTCGACCACGAGCACCCCGTTGAGGTAGCGCGGCGCCGTCTCGTCGACGCCGTCGAGCTTCACCGCGGCGGTCTCGTACACGGGCGACACCGCGACGAGGCGCACGCCCGGACTGTCGGCGAGCTCGCGCGTGGCCGCGGTGATGGTGCCCTCGCGGTCGCCGAGGTTGGTGCCGAAGGCGATGATGGCGCGACTCACGTGCGGCTCCGCACGACGGTGACGGCCACGTCGTCGAACGGCACCTCGATGGGCGCCTGCGGCTTGTGCACCGTCACGGTCGCCTCGTCGACACCGTCGAAGCCGAGCGCGACACCGGCGACGCGCTCGGCGACGGTCTCGATGAGGTCGACGGGGTCGCGCTCGACGGCGCGCGCGACGGCGACCGCGAGCTCGCCGTAGTGCACGGTGCGGGCGAGGTCGTCACCGGATGCCGCGGCGGCGAGGTCGACGGCGACCGTCACGTCGATCACGAACTCCTGCCCCTCTTCGCGCTCGAACTCGAAGACGCCGTGGTGCGCGCGGACCCGGATCCCGGTCACGGAGATCCGATCAGGAGTGCTGGCCACGTCGTCCACTCTGCCATGCACGGGCGACGTCGAGCGCGACTCGCGTCGAGGCGACGTCGTGCACGCGGACGCCCCACACGCCGGCCTGCGCGGCGAGCGCGCTGATCACCGCGGTCGGGAGGTCGCGCTGCTCGACCGGAGCGCCGTCGGGCAGCAGCGCGCCGAGGAACCGCTTGCGGGAAGCGCCCACGAGGATCGGGTAGCCGAGCGCCGCGAGCACATCGAGGTCGGCCAGGAGCGCCCAGTTCTGCGGCCCGCGCTTCGAGAAGCCGAGGCCCGGGTCGAGTATGAGGCGATCGGCGGCGACACCGGCGTCGAGGAGCGCGTCGACACGGCGCGCCAGCTCGTCACGGACCTCGAGCGCGACGTCGGCGTACTCCGACAGCTCGTCCATCCGGTCGGAGTGCCCGCGCCAGTGCATCGCGACGTACGTCGCGCCCGACTCGGCGGCGATGCGGGCCATCGCCTGGTCGGCGAGGCCGGCGGAGACATCGTTGATGATCTCGGCGCCCGCCTCGACGGCGGCGGCCGCGGTCGAGGCCCGCATCGTGTCGACGCTGACGCGCAGGCCCCGACCCGCGAGCTCGCGGATCACCGGGAGGACGCGTCGCAGCTCCTCATCGGGGTCGACGCGCGCCGCGCCGGGGCGCGTGGACTCGCCGCCCACGTCGAGTACGTCGGCACCCTCGGCCGCGAGCTCGAGCCCGTGCGCGATCGCGGCATCGGCGTCGAACCAGCGCCCGCCGTCGCTGAACGAGTCGGGCGTGACGTTCACGACGCCCATGATCAGCGGGTCGGCGGACCCGGCGCGGGTCGCTCCGGGCACGCCGGCGGGCTCAGACACCGCGGCCCGACCCGATGAGGGCGATGACCTCGGCACGTGCGGCGGATTCGGCGAGCGCACCGCGGCTCGCGACGGTCACCGTGCTGCTGTGTTCCTGGCGCACGCCGCGCGTCGTCACGCAGCTGTGCACGGCGTCGAGCACCACCAGGACGCCGCGCGGCGCGAGCCCGGCCTCGAGTGCGTCGGCGATCTCCTCGGCGAGCCGTTCCTGCAGCTGCGGTCGGCTCGCGAGGGTGTCGACGACCGCGGGGATGCGGCCGAGCCCGACGACCTTCGCCCCGGGCAGGTAGGCGACGTGCGCGGTGCCGATGAAGGGCAGCAGGTGGTGCTCGCAGACCGACCGGAAGTGGAGGTCGCGCAGCACGATCGCATCGCCCGTGGCGGGCTCGCCGTCGTCGGCCGCGCCGAGCTCGACCGAATCGGCGAGGTGCGCCTGCGGGTCGGCGCCGATGCCGCTGAAGAACTCCTGGTACGCCTCGGCGACCCGGGCAGGGGTGCGTTCGAGCTCCGCGCGATCGGGGTCCTCGCCGATGGCGAGCAGCAGCTCGCGCACGGCGCGCTCGATGCGGCCGGTGTCGACTCCCGTCATGGCAGCCTCCTCATCGCGGGCTCACGCCGTGGCGGGACGCGGCTTCGTGCGCGGCGTGCGCGACGCCTTCGCCTCCTCGACGGGCTTGCCCGAGTCGACGCCGCCGTCGACGGCGCCCTGGTCGATCGGCGCCTTCCCGTTCGGGAACTGGATCGGCGGACGGTCGGACACGGGCCGCTTGTCGCTCGAGAGCCACAGCGGGCGCGGCGGCAGCTTGCGGACGTCCTTGAAGATCGCGGCGATCTGGTGCTGGTCGAGCGTCTCGTGCTCGAGCAGTTCGGCCGCGAGCCGGTCGAGGATGTCGCGATTGTCGTTGAGCACCTGCCACGCCTCGTCGTGGGCCTGCTCGATGAGGGTGCGCACCTCGATGTCGACCTTCTCGGCGATCTCCTCGGAGTAGTCGCGCTGGTGGCCCATGTCGCGACCGAGGAACACCTCGCCCTGCGACTGGCCGAGCTTGACCGCGCCGACGTTCGCCGACATGCCGTACTCGGTCACCATCTTGCGCGCCGTCGAGGTGGCCTTCTCGATGTCGTTCGAGGCGCCCGTCGACGGGTCGTGGAACACGATCTCCTCGGCGACGCGGCCGCCCATCGCGTACGTGAGCTGGTCGAGCAGCTCGTTGCGCGTGACGGAGTACTTGTCTTCGAGCGGCAGGACCATGGTGTAGCCGAGGGCGCGACCGCGCGGAAGGATCGTGATCTTGGTGACGGGGTCGGTGTAGTTCATCGCCGCCGCCGCGAGCGCGTGTCCGCCCTCGTGGTACGCGGTGATGAGCTTCTCCTTGTCCTTCATCACGCGCGAGCGCCGCTGCGGGCCGGCGATGACGCGGTCGACGGCCTCGTCGAGCGCGCGGTTGTCGATGAGCTGCGCGTTCGAGCGCGCCGTGAGCAGCGCGGCCTCATTGAGCACGTTGGCGAGGTCGGCACCCGTGAAGCCCGGCGTCTTGCGCGCGAGCACCTCGAGGTCGACGCCGTTGGCCAGCGGCTTGCCCTTCGAGTGCACCTCGAGGATCTTCTGGCGGCCCTTGAGGTCGGGCGCGTCGACGCCGATCTGGCGGTCGAACCGGCCCGGACGCAGCAGCGCCGGGTCGAGGATGTCGGGCCGGTTGGTGGCCGCGATGAGGATGACGTTCGTCTTGGGGTCGAAGCCGTCCATCTCGACGAGCAGCTGGTTCAGGGTCTGCTCGCGCTCGTCGTGGCCGCCGCCGAGACCGGCGCCGCGGTGGCGGCCGACCGCGTCGATCTCGTCGACGAAGATGATGGCCGGCGCGTTCTGTTTGGCCTGGTCGAAGAGGTCGCGCACTCGGCTCGCGCCGACGCCGACGAACATCTCGACGAAGTCCGAGCCCGAGATGGAGTAGAACGGAACGCCCGCCTCGCCGGCGACGGCGCGCGCGAGCAGGGTCTTGCCGGTGCCGGGCGGGCCGTACAGCAGCACGCCCTTGGGGATCCGCGCGCCGACGGCCTGGAACTTGGCCGGGTCCTTCAGGAAGTCCTTGATCTCGTGGAGCTCCTCGATCGCCTCGTCGGCGCCCGCGACGTCCTCGAAGGTGACCTTCGGGCTCTCCTTCGAGACGAGCTTGGCCTTCGACTTGCCGAACTGCATGACGCGGTTGCCGCCGCCCTGCATGCCGGAGAGCATGATCCAGAAGAAGAGGCCGATGAGCACGAGCGGCAGCAGCACGCCGAGCATCGAGAGGAACCAGTTCGGCTGCGGCACCTCGTCGTCGTAGCCGTCCGCAGGGTTCGCGGCGTCGACGGCGTTGATCACGTCTTCGCCGCGCGGAGTGACGTAGTAGAACTGCACCTGCGTGCCGAGGTCCTTCTCGGCCTCGGTCAACGTGAGGTCGACGCGGTTCTCGACGTCGACGATCTTGACCGAGGCCACCTTGCCCTGGTCGAGCAGTTCGAGGCCCTTCTGGGTGGAGACCTCACGGAAACCCGACTGGGTGATGAGGCTCGATCCGATCCATACGGCGACGATCGCGAGCACGATATAGAGGATCGGCCCACGCAGGATCTTCTTCAGGTTCATGGTGCTTAGCAGGCTACCCTCCCGCCGCTGGGCGCCGGCTCCCTGTTCGCTGAAAGCGCGAGCCGGCTACGCGGGCGGCTCGCGGAACGGCGCTCCCGGCTCCCGCGTCTGCCACTGGCCGAGCCGGTCGTCCATGTCGATCTCGGCCTGTTGCGCGCTGGGGGTGTACCCGAGCACGACGGGGAGGAACCGGTCGCAGGTCAGCGCCTGCAGCCTGAGGTCGCTCGTCGCCACGACCGTCGCCGTGCGGCGCGTGCGTCGGAGCAGTGCGATCTCGCCGAACCCCTCCCCCGGTCCGAGCGCGGCCACGACCCGCCCGTCGCCGACCACGTCGGCTTCGCCCGACTCGATCACGTAGAACCGGTCGCCCACGTCCCCCTGGTCGAAGACCGAGACGCCCGCGCGGTACGCGACGGGCTCGAGCCCGCGGGCGAGCTGCTCGATGGAGGGCAGCGGCAGCGCCTGCAGCATCGGCACCTGCTGGAGCAGCGAGACGTGGACGTCGAGATCGCCGACCGTGCGGTCGAGGGCTCGGAGCCGCCACCACGACGCCGCGGCGAGCAGCGGGCAGACGAGCCCGATCGCGATCAGCGCGGCCTGCACGCCCAGCCATTCGACCAGTGCCGACGCGACGACCGCGCCGATCCCGACGAACACCGCGACCAGGCTCTCGAGCACGCCGAAGATGCGGGCCAGCACCTCGTCCGGTGCCATCCGCGCGATGAGGGTGAACCCGGCGACGTCGACGAGGGCGTTGCCGACGCCGACGAACGAGAGCAGGACCAACGCGATCGCCTGCTGCGGGAAGACGCCGATGAGCGCGATCGGGAGTCCCCACAGCGCGATCCCGACGGCGTACCACCCGCCGAGCCGACCCGTGCCGACGAGCAGCGACGCGCCGAGCGAGCCGAGGACGGCGCCGACCCCGACGGCGGTCATCAGCGCACCGACCCCGGGTTCACCCGTGCGCAGCAGCTCGATCGCCACCACGACCGAGAGCACCGTCAGCGCGCCGCGCGTGAGGGCCTGGGCCGCCGCGAGCCCGAGGATCAGCAGCAGGTCGCGATTGCCGGCGACCGCGCGCAGCCCCTCGGCCGCCTCCTTGGCCAGGTTGGGGCGACTCGGCGCCGGCGGGCGCGGCGGCGCCTCGTACCGGAGGCCGATGAGCAGGGCGGCGGCGGCGAACGACGCGGCGGCCGCAACGGCGAACACGACGTCGACGCCGGCGAACTGGAGCAGCACCGCCGCGAGCAGCGGGCCCACGAGCGTGGCGGCGGAGTCGAGCAGCCCGCGGACCATGTTCGCGCTTGCGAGCTCGTACCCGGTTCGGCACAGCGAGGGCAGCAGGGCCGAGTGCGCCGGGCGGTAGAGGGTCGCGGCGATCGTCGAGACGACCGCGAGGGCGTAGATGACGGCCGCCGGGCCCGCCATCGCGACGACCACCGCGGCGGCCGCCGTCGCCGCGCCGCGCACGATCGACACCAGGACGAGCACCCGCTCCCGCCGTCCGCGGTCGGCGATCGGCGACAGCAGCGGCGCGAAGATCGCCGACGGGACCATACGCAGGAGCCCCACGAGGCCGACGGCGAGCGCGCCGCCGTCGCGGTAGGCGACGATCCCGAGCGCGACCGTGAACGCCCACTCGGCGGTCCAGGCCCCGAGGAAGCTGAGCTGCGCACGGCGCAGGTCGGGGTTGCGCCAGTTGCTCGCGAACGCCGCGCCGGCTCCGCGCAGTCTGCTCCGACGCCCCCCGTCGCCCATGGGTCGACTCTAGGTCCTGATGGGGTCCCGTTTCGAGAGGTCGTGATCGGCGGCGCTCGCCGACCGCACCTCAGCTGTAGACGTGCGGCGCCAGGATCGCGACATCCTGCAGGTTGCGGTACCGCTCGGCGTAATCGAGTCCGTACCCCACGACGAACTGGTTCGGGATGTCGAAGCCGAGGTATCGCACGTCGACCTCGACCTTCGCGGCATCGGGCTTGCGGAGCAGTGCGCAGATCTCGACCGAGGCGGCGCCGCGCGATTCGAGGTTGCCGCGGAGCCAGCTCAGCGTGAGGCCCGAGTCGATGATGTCCTCGACGATGAGCACGTGCCGGCCGGTGAGGTCGGTGTCGAGGTCCTTGAGGATGCGGACGACGCCGGAGGACTGCGTGCCCATGCCGTACGACGAGACCGCCATCCAGTCCATCGTGACGTGCGGCCGCAGTTCGCGCGCGAGGTCGGCCATGACCATCACGGCGCCCTTGAGCACGCCGACGAGCAGGATGTCGCGACCCTCGTAGTCGGCCTCGATCTGCCGTGCGAGCTCGGCGAGCTTGTCGCGGATCTGCTGCTCGGTCACGAGCACCTCGGTGAGGTCGGCCTCGATCTCGCGCGATTCCATCCCGGGCTCCTCCTGCTGGTCGTGGGCGAACCGGATGGCACGAGCCTAGTCCGCGCGCGATCGGGCCCTCAGCGCGCCGTGAACTCGATGCGCCCGCCCACACGCTCGGCGCGGCATCCGGGCAGGTCGATCGGCCCCTGCCCGTGCCAGCCGGTCACGAGACGCGCGACCTCGAGCGTGTGCCGCCGGGTGAGCGCGACGCCGAACTCGCTCGCGACGACGTGGCGGATGATGCGCTGCCGGAGCGCGGCGGGGTTCGCGGCGAGCGCGGCGACCGATACGGCGATGCCCGCTTCGGCGGGTTCGCAGATCTCCTCGATGAACTCGTCGATCTGCTCGGCGAACGCCTGCTCGTCCTCGCGGAGCTGCTCGGCGGTCCGCGCGAGCGCCTCGGCGACGCCGGGTCCGAGCTCGTCCTCGAGCGCCGGCAGCACGCGCTCGCGCACCCGCACGCGCGCGTACGCGGGATCGACGTTGTGCGGGTCGTCCCACGGCGCGAGACCGGCGTCGAGGCAGGCCTGCCGCGTGGTCGCCCGCCGGATGCCGAGCATCGGGCGCGCGTACGGACCCGATCGCGGCGGCATCCCGGCGAGGCTGGCCGTGCCGGAGCCGCGAGCGAGGCCGAGCAGCACCGTCTCGGCCTGGTCGTCGAGCGTGTGGCCGAGCAGCACGAGCTCAGCTCCGGCGTCGCGTGCGGCCGCGTCCAGGGCGGCGTACCGGGCGGCGCGTGCGGCACCCTCGGGACCCGCGCCGCCGGGTGCGGCGGTCGCGTCGACCCGGACGACCAGCACCGGGTCGAGTCCGAGTTCCCGGGCGACGGATGCCGCGGCATCCGCCTGCTGGGAGGACCCCGGCTGCAGCCCGTGGTCGACGACGACCGCGCCGGCGCGCCATCCGGCCCGCGGCGCCTCGAACGCCGCGCCCGCGGCGAGCGCGAGCGAGTCGGCCCCGCCCGAGAGGGCGACGAGCGCGAGAGGAGCATCCTCGCGCGGCACCAGCACCCCGCGCACCGCGCGTCGCACGTCGGCGATCGGCGGCGTCAGGCGTGGACGGCGCTCGGAGGGCATCACGTAACCTTATTCCGGCCATCCGGGCGCGAGCGCGCCATCCGGAAACGAGGAGAACAGCATGGGCGAGTACGCCGCCGTCATCGAGATCCCCAAGGGGAGCCGCAACAAGTACGAGGTCGACCACGAGACCGGCCGGGTCTTCCTCGACCGCGTGCTCTACACCAACTTCGTCTACCCGACCGACTACGGCTTCTTCGAGGACACGCTCGGCGACGACGGCGACCCGCTCGACGTGCTCGTCCTCACCCAGTACCCGCTCTTCCCGGGCGTGGGCGTGAAGGTGCGTCCCGTGGGCGTCTTCCACATGACCGACGACGGCGGCGGCGACGCGAAGGTCATCGCGGTGCCCGCGGGCGACCCGCGCTGGGACTCCATCCAGGACGTCGACTCGATCCCCGAGTACACGAAGAAGGAGATCGAGCACTTCTTCGAGCACTACAAGGACCTCGAGCCCGGCAAGTGGGTCAAGACCGAGGGCTGGGCCGACGCGGCCGAGGCGGAAGCGCTCATCGCGAAGGCCATCGAGGCGTTCCCGGGCCACGGCCACTGACATCGAGCGGATGTCGCGACATCCGCTGCACGCACCGAGGGGGCGAGCCGAACGGCTCGCCCCCTCGTCGTCTCGCCGAGTGCGCGCTCAGCCCAGGTACACGCCGCGCGCGGCCATGAACGGGACCGGATCGATCCGACTCCAGCCGTCGTAGACCTCGAAGTGCAGGTGGCAGCCGGTGGACGCACCGGTCGTGCCGCTCGAGGCGATCACCTCGCCCGAGCTCACCCACTGTCCGTAGCCGACGAAGAGCCCGCCCTCGCGGATGTGCGCGTAGCCCGTGTAGATGCCGCCGCCATGGCTGATCTTGACGAAGTTGCCGTAGCTCCCCGACCAGCCCGAGTAGACGACGGTGCCCGAGTACGCGGCGCGGATGGGCGCCGAGCAGCCGGTTGCGATGTCGGTGGCGTAGTGGAACGGGTTCGAGCAGTAGCCGCCGCCGCAGATCACCTGACGTGGGCCGTAGTTGCCCGAGATCCACCCGTAGGCGGGCTTGGACCAGCCTGATGAGGACGGCGCGGCACCGCCGCCGCCACCTCCGCCACCGCCCCCGCCGCCACCTCCGGCGGCGGCCGCGGCCGCCGCCTCGCGCCGGCGTCGCTCCTCCTCGGCCTTGCGGCGGCGCTCCTCTTCCGCCTTGCGGATGCGCTCGCCCTCCTGGTACGCCGCCGTGGTCTTCGCCTCGGTGTCGCGGAGGAACTTGAGCTGCTGGTCGAGCTCGATCTTCTTCGACTCGGACTCGGCGAGCGCCGCCTCGGCGGCGGCCTGTGCGGCCTGCGCGGCGGCGAGCGCCTCCTCGGCGGCGATGCGCAGCTTCTCGCGCTCGGCGCGGGCGACCTCGGCCTGATCGGCGAGCGACTGTGCGGTGTTCTGGGATTCCTGCGCCTGCGCGTAGATGTCGGCGGTGCGCTCGACGAGCTTCTCCATCGAGCCGAGCTTGGCCAGCAGCTCGTCGGTGCGCCTCGACTCGCCGGCGTCGAGCATGAGGTTCACGCCGAGGTCGGAACCGCCCGTGCGGTAGAGCTGGGCCGCGAGCTGGCCCGCGTTGCGCTCGGCCGTGGCGGCCTCGGCTGCGGCCGCGTCCGCCTGGGCCTGGATCTCGTTCGCCCGCCGGACGGCATCGTCGTACTGCTGCTGCGCGACGAGCAGTTCCTCGGTTCGCCGCTCGGCCTCGGCGCGGGCGACCGCGACGTTCTCCTCGAGCTGTGCGATGAGCGAGATGATCTGGTCGACGGCCTTCTTGGCGGCGGCGGTGTTCGCCTTCGCCTTCTGCACCTCGTCCCACGTCGGGTAGTCGGCCGCGACGGCCGGCGCGGGCACCGGATCGGCGACGATCCCGCCGGTCGCCGCGATGGCGAGCGCGAGCACGGCGGCGAAGGCGCGCAGGCGCGAGCCCACCCGTCCGATCCCTCGGCGCTCCGCGGTTCGCGACATGATTCCCCATCCGTGCGGGCCGGATCGGCACCGCGCTCGTGCGTCTCGTGCGGGCAGTGGCCCTGCCACGCTAGGTTCGCCGAGGTCCCGAACCGGGCATTTCGCCCCGCGTGGCGCGTCTGCGCGGCGTCGTTTTGGAATCTCGCGCGCGACCGCGTATGCTCTCTACTCGGCGGTCGAGCCCCTGGCACGACCGCTCCGGATCACTCCGGCCCCATCGTTTAGCGGCCTAGGACACCGCCCTTTCACGGCGGCAGCACGGGTTCGAATCCCGTTGGGGTCACTCGGTGGGTCGGGTACAATTGAACAGCTTCTTTACGAGGCCCTGTGGCGCAGTTGGTTAGCGTGCCGCCCTGTCACGGCGGAGGTCGCGGGTTCAAGTCCCGTCAGGGTCGCTCAGGCGACAAGCCCTTCTCTTTCGAGCGAGGGCTTTCTCCTTATCGAGGCACTCGTTCCGATTCGTCGGGCCGATGTCGCGAGGCTCTGTAGCTCAGTTGGTAGAGCGTTCGACTGAAAATCGAAAGGTCACCGGATCGATGCCGGTCGGAGCCACAAGTGAAACCCCCGGGCGACCGGGGGTTTTCTTGTTTCAGCGGGTCATTCCGCGAGGCCGCCGGTGAGGCCGTGCCATTAATGTGCCATTAAGGGTTCGCCTGGTTCGGCGTTGTGCCACTTCCGGTTCTGGTTGGGCCGCCCTGACGCCGCTCTTGTCGGCGCTCTGGTCGGTTCTCGCGTCGACGCTCTCGTCGGCTCGCTTGAGCGCGTCGTTGAGAACGGCACCGGCTCGGAGCGCGACTCCTTCGCGGGCACGCGAGTAGCGCTCGGTGACCTGGAGGCTCGAGTGGCCGAGGGTCGCCTGCACGTCGGGCGCGGTGGCGCCAGCGTCGAAGAGGATCGTCGCAAACGTGTGCCGCAGGTCGTGGATGCGCAGGTCGGGCCGACCGATCGCCTCGCGGAGTTCTTCCCAGCTCACGGCGCGACGAGCATTGTGGTTCGTGAGTCGCCCGCCGTCGGGTCCGTCGAAGAGCAGGTCGCTCCCCCGCTTGCCGCGCGCGGCGGCTTCAGCGTACGGGCGCAGGGCGTCGATCAGCGGGACATCCCGTGACTTGTGACTCTTGGGCGACTGCTCGATGAGCTCGCCGCGCATGCCCGGACTCAGCGAGCGACTGACCCGGATGACGCCGCGCCCGAAGTCGACGTCGCCGACTCGCAGCGCGGTCGCCTCGCCCGCGCGCATGCCCGTGTAGACGAGGGCGGCGAAGTAGCGGCGGTAGACGCCGTCGGGAATGAGGTCGAGCAGAGTGGCTATCTGCTCGAGCGTGAGCGCCCGCGACACCGGCGAGATCGACTCGCGCATGCTCGGCCGCTTCACTTCGCGGGCCGGGTTGTAGTCGATGAACCGCGAGCGCCGGGCGCCGTCGAGCAGGCGCGAGAGCACCGCAAGCGCGTCGTTCTTGGCGGATGCCCCGCCCGACCAGGCGACCATCGCCGACTCGATCATGGGCGAGGTGATCTCGTCGAGTCGGTGCCGGCCGAGGCTCGGCTTCACTCGGAGGCGCCAGGCGACGCCGTAGCTGCGAGCGGTCGCCGGACGGATGGAGGACTCGATCGCGGGCCAGTACCTATCGTGCCACTGGTCGAGCGTCATCGACCCGTTCGGGTTGCGGCCCGCGACCATCTTCGCGAGTTCGCGCTTGGCCTCGGTGAGCGTCAGGAACGTGCGGGACCGCTCGGCTGCGCCGCCCTCGACGCTCGGCCCGACGACGCGGATCTGGTAGCGCTGACGGTCGGCGCGCCAGCGAATGCCCTCGGGCAGCGGCCGACCCGTGCGCGGATCGACCCGCGACGGGGTGTCCTTCGTCGGCCGCCCCGCCATCAGTGTTCCGTTCCACCCCGCGCGAGCAGCTCGTCGATCGTGTCGGCGCTCCAGAGCAGGTGCTTGCCCATGCGTGCGTCGGGCTCGGGAATGAGCCCGTCGTGGCGCAGTTTGTCGAAGCTCGAGACCGGGATGCGACACCGCTCGGCCGCCTCGACTCGGCTCAGGTACTCCACCCTCCACGCGGTGTCGACCATGACGCTCCCCCTCGACTCTTCGGCCGCCGGCTGGCATCTCGTGCATGCCGACCCACGCGCGGCTATTTGCAAGTACCTGAGATTATCACCGCGACGCGGGTTTCGGCAAGTACCTGAGTTGTGTGGCTAGACTCGTCGCATGCTGGACTCCCCGCACCGCCCAGGCGACCAGACATATGACGGCCTGCTGCTCGCCGAAGACCTACCCGAGGGCTGGAACCTGCCGAGCCGGTTTCCCGGCGAGCGCGACGACGACGCGAGCGCGCAGATCGACGCGGTGCTCGGGTACGACGACAGCGCCACGACCGAGTCGCAAATGAACGCCCACCGCACCTCCGACGAGAACGGGACGATGGATGGACGCTGGCGCTACCTCGAGCACGAGGCCACGCATACCCGCGTCATGATCCGCCTTCAGCGCCAGCTCTTCGCCGTGCCCGAGGAGATCCGCATCACCGGCGTGATCTACCTCCCCTGGCGCCCGGGTGACCCGATCACGAGCCAGCTCCTTCGCGAGCTGCCGACCGCCCGCATCGAGGCCGCGATCAACAAGCGCCTCTTCGCGATGAAGCGCAGGGAGACGATCACCGGCGGCAAGATCGTGCTGCCCTCAGGCCGGAAGGTCAGCGAGCGCGACCTGCTCAAGCCGCTCGGCGACCCGAAGAAGGTGCCGGACTTCTACGAGCTGGTCGCGCTGCAGCACGGTCGCCTCACACAACAGGGCGACGCAAACCCGAGCGCGACGATGGCGGAGATCAACGGCGTCGCCCTTTCCACCGCCCAAGGCTGGATCACGAAGGCTCGCGATCGCGGATTGCTACCGCCAGGGCGGCGCGGACGAGCGGGCTAGCTGGGCGGGGTGACGTCGGCCGAGTAGTCCCCGACCGCTCGAGGCTTCGGCCGCAGGGTCATGCGGATGACTCGCCCACTCATCGTCAGACCCCGATGGGGTGGTGGGGCATTGACCCCGAACATGAGGCGTCCACCCCAGAACTTGCGAAGCTCCTCAAAATCCACATCCAGGCTCAAATCCAGGCTGTCGGGACTCGTTTGGTCCCTGACTAGCGAAGCGAGACGGTGCCATTCGTGCTCCACGTTCCGCAGTTCGGATCCCGTGTACGGCCACGAGTACAGCGGCTCATCTGTTGAAGACAGCTCGAACGCCGACGCCGCCAAAGCGTCGAGTGTAGAGGGACGACCGAACAGGAACTCGGTGGCCGAGCGGGCGATCGAATCGTTCAAGGCTTCGAAGTCGACTTCGTTCCACACGTGCTCAATAATCGCGGTCCACCGATCGTCAACGAATCGACCCACAGTCCGGCTGTCGCGAGGGAAAATGCCAATCACCGCTCGAGGATCGGCAGGTACAGCCCAGCCCCTCTCCCCGCCATTCACGTCCCTCATCGGGAGAATGCCTAGGTCGTTTCCAACCACCTGCCTTCCGTCCACGCGATGGAAAACCACCCAGCGAGCACACGCAACTGGCGCGAGACGGCGTTGGAACTCGAGAACGCGCCCACCATTGGGATCCGTATACTCGGCCAACTCGGGCCCACTCCGACTCCGAAATCTCCTGTCAAACTCACGACCCCGGACAAAGAGGGACGCCACATAGGGCACAAGGACACGCGCCCAGTCCTCAAATCCAATCGCGACGCCGTCTACTAACTGGTCCAAGACTTCCGTTAGCCGGCCCTCGTATGCCCACAGTTCGTCAGTCGTCCGGTCGGCACCGATCGCATACAGGTCGTTTGCGAACGCAAAACCTCGCGGTGCGGCCATCCGCGAACTCCCCCATCCTTTGCGCAATAATCCAACAGACCGGTCGCGATACGAGCCCTGAGACTCTGCGGAAAATCGGCCGATGAGTGCGGCCGGGATAAAATGATCCTTCGCCATGGTGCCGTCAGTCTCTCAGGCGAGGGGCACCCATTGCCCTCCCATCGGCGGGCGCGTTATGCGCTCTGCCGATCAACGTGACGTCCCTACCAAGAGCACTCGCGGCCACGGCCGATTCCTCGTTGCATGATCGCCGGCATTGGTGAAGACGCCGGACGCCCGCTCCTATCAACGCTGTGGCCAGACCTGATCGGGGTCGAGCTTCAAGTTGCGATCTCGAGCGAGTTCGGCCAGCGTGCGCGCGGCCACCTCATGCGCAACCTCGCGGAAGGGGCCGTTGCCTGAGACGTTTGGAAGAAGCAACGCGTCGATCGATGAGCGTCCTCGCCCGAGGCGCGAGAAGTCCATCGCCTGCCGTGGCATCTCATCGGGGCGAATACCGAGCGCGCGCATAAGCACGAGATCGGTAACCGAGGATCGCGGGGGCCAACGCTGCTCGTACATGGGCGGCCACAACGGCGTCACCGCTGCGCGCAGAACACCCAGACCGGCATGTGCCCGAAACGCGAAGTCGTGGGTTGCGACGACGATGACCACCTCCCGAAGCCAGAAGATTACGAGGTGGCCCAGTGCACCCCCAGCAAGGTCGTGCATGTAGGACGATGCGACCGGGCCTGTCGAGGAGAACTCACGTTGCTGCTCGACATTCACTGCCGCGACGAATAGGGGCAGGTCATCCAAGCCGCGACGACGAAAAGATCTCGCGAGCTCTCGATCGATCGGAAGCAACTCTCCGGTGACAACCTCGCCGCGCACGATTGCGGCTGCCAATGCCCACTGCGCAACGTCCTTCTTCGTGCGCTCACCGAGCTCGATGTCATCCTCACGCGTGATCATGCTCGCGACGACCGGCGCTGCCTTGTCTTCTAGTGCGCTCATCCAGCCGTTATTGCATGGCCCGCAAAGCACCTTGGGTTGAACTGAAAGCGTGTGCGCTCCACGCTCCCACGTCCGCTGCTCGGCGTGCCTGGGATAGGACTGCCTGAAATCGATTCGGGTGATCATGTCACGCGAGGTGGCGCCGGAGGGCAGAACATCGCGGATAGCACGAGCGATAACGTGCGCGCGAGTGACAGGGCTGCCATCGCACAGCACACAACGATTTCGAGCACTCGCACCACTGGCACTGTCTCCTGCCATGGATCGAGAGTAAGCCCGCCCTGCGTCACCACGGCCGGCGCGACACACCGCTCCAAGTCCGGCTCCACAACACAGGAGCGGATTCAAACCTGTCTACGCATGAATGGACGTATGCTACCGTAGGTAGTTGCAAGAACCTGAGCTAGCTCGGAGGAAGGCGATGCGAGGTGGAGTGATCCTGTACCGGGGTTCTGGGGCCGACGCGCGCCGGTACCTCGAATCCGATCGCTCCCGCGCCGACGACTACTACCTCGAGGGCGGCACGGCGCTAGCCGAGTTCTCTGTCGTTGACGACAACGGCGACCTGGTCGGCGAGGGCGCGCTCACCCCCGACCAGTACGCCCAGTGGGTCGACTGGATCAACCCACTTACCGGGGAGTCGATGGGCACGCCCCGCCACGCCGGCGACGCGCGCCACGGATCACCGCGGTTCGCGGAGATGGTCGTCAACGCGCCGAAGTCGCTGTCGATCGCCGCGGCGCTGCATGCCGAGGTATCCGATGCCCTCGATGCGGCGCAGCGCGACGCGGTCGCCGAGATCCGCGTCTGGCTTGGCCAGCACTCGGTCACGCGAGTCGGCCCGCGCGGCGCGCAGCGGGTGGTGCCGGTCGAGCAACTCGAGACAGTCGCGGTCTCGCATAAGACCTCGCGGGCCGGCGACCCGCACCGGCACATCCACTTCCAGATCGGCACACGAGTGTGGGCGGATGCCGCATGGCGAGGTCTCGACACCGCGGCGCTATTCCGGCAGCAAGGTGCGATCCGCGCGCTCGGCACGGCCGTGATTGCGGCGCATCCGCGGCTCGCAGCCGCGCTCGATGCGCATGGCCTGACGCTCGATCCGGTGACGGCCGAGGTCACGGAACTGCAGCCGTTCAACACCGCGATGAGCAAGCGTGCCGAGCAGGTTGCGCGCAACCTGGCGCGCTTCGAGAAGGAATGGCACACGGCGCATCCGCACCAGGAACCCGGACCCGCCGCGATGTCGCGACTGACCGCGATGGCGTGGGATCACGAGCGGCCGCATAAGAAGCCGACCCAGCTCGGCAGCGAGGATGCGTGGCGACGCGAGCTCGAGGCATCCGGCTATCGACCTGATCTCAAGCGCGTACGGGCGCAACGAGCCATCGCGCTTGATGAGCTGAGCATGCAGGATGTCGCGTCCCGCGCGCTCGATCGATGCGCGGCCGCCGCGTCGACGTGGACGGTGCACGACATCCAGGAGCACGTGTCGCACCTGGTCACAGAGACCGGCGTTCGTGCTGAACCGACGCCGCTGCGCGAGTTCGTCGCGCTAGCTAAGGACCTCGCGACGGACGGCTGCGTGTCGGTGCTCCCGCCTGACGGACCGCGTCCCGAGCACGTCGCGCACCTCACGAGCGTGCACGTCATCGCCGTCGAGACGCGGCTGCGTGATCTGCTCACGGCCCGGGCAGAGCGGCCGCAGGCGCGCACACCGGACCTGTCGCGCATCGCGCATCGTCTCCAACTCGACCCTGCTCAGGCGCGCGCGGCAGCGGCCGCGGTATCCGCGCAATCGCTCGTCGTCGTGGAGGGCGCAGCCGGCGCAGGCAAGACGACGATGCTCGCCGCCGCGATCAAGGCGTCGGCAATGCAAGGTCGCAAGACCCGCGTGGTCACGCCGACCAAGAAGGCGGCGGACGTTGCGCACCAGGAGCTCGGGGTTGCGGCCGATAGCGTCGCCAAGCTCGTGCATGAGCACGGGTGGCGGTGGAATCGCGACGGCGTTTGGATGCGGCTCGCCATCGGCGACCACGACCCCGACAAGGATGCCGAGTACGCGGGCCCCGCGGCATCCGCTCGACTGCGCCGCGGCGAGCGAATCGTCGTCGACGAAGCGGGCATGCTCGATCAGGACACCGCGCTCGCGTTGCTCACCATCGCCGACGAGACAGGCGCTACGGTCGCCCTGGTCGGCGACCGTGCGCAACTCTCGGCGGTCGGCCGCGGTGGCGTGCTTGAGATGTCCGCGCAGCTGCTCCCCCGCGTGCATCGCATGACGGCCGTGCACCGATTCGTCGACCCGGAGTACGCCACGCTCACCGTGCAGATGCGGCGCGGAGATCGTCCGGAGGGGGTCTTCGATCGGCTGTGCGCGCTCGGACTCGTTTCGATTCACGAAAGCCCGGCTGCGCAGCTCGAGGCGCTCGCTGGCGAGTGGCGCGAGGGTTGCGCGATGACCGTTGCGACGAACGACGAGGCGCGCGAGCTGAACGCGCGGATTCGCGAGGAGCGAGTGCGCGTCGGCGACGTGGATGACGGCCGCACAGTGGTCGGGAGCGATGGTCTGAGCATCGGGCGCGGTGATGTGATTCAGAGTCGGCGGAACGACTCGGGTGTGCGGGTGGCGAACCGGCAGATGTGGGTTGTTCGGCGCGTGGACGAGGATGGCTCAGTGTGGGCGACGGAGCGTGTCGTCGGCCATCGGCCACGATCAGTGCGAGTGCCAGCCGAGTACGTCGCCGAGCACACGCATCTCGCGTACGCCGCGACGGCGCACGGGGTGCAGGGCATGACGGTGGGCGAGTCGCACACGGTGGTCGGCGATGCGATGGGGGCGGCGGGCGTCTACGTGGGGTTGACTCGCGGGCGGCACTTGAACCGCGTGCACCTGGTGGCAGCGGGCGTGGATGAGGCACGCGAGCAGTTCGTGGTCGCGCTGGATCGAGATCGTGCCGACCGTGGGCTCGCGAAGGCGACTGAGGCTGCTCGCGATTCCGTATGGGGGCTCGCGACCGGCTCCGTACGGAGGCGGGCGTCGCAAGTTGGGCCCAGCCGATAAGCACCCGATGGCCGCTCAACCTGGCCGTTTGCGCTGAGCGGTGATGTCCGGTTCGGTTGTCGAGACGCGGGCTTATCCGATCACCACAAATCGAGCCGCCGGCCAGCACCTAGATAGATCTGGATCAGCGCTCCGTTGCCCGCCGTTTTGTCTCGTCGCTGGAGCCGCTGCCGTGCCAGTGCTCGGCGTTGGCGTCCTTCCAGCGCTTCGCTCGCTCTTCGGCCGGTGTCGTGTTCTCGGCGGCGGCATCGCTGGTCGCGTCACCGTCGAGCGTGCCTCCGTCCGTCTCCCAACGTTCGTCCGCGAGTGCGCCCTCTTTGCGCGTGCGCTTCGACATAGCCCTATTCCTCCGCTACTCATAGGTGGATCGATGCGGCCGGAAGTCGATCCGCGCTGCGGCAGCGACCACTGCGGCGGCTCTGCTGGTCTCTACGCGCACCTGCTCGGCCGCGGTCTCGTCTCGACGGACCTTCTCGGCTGCGGCCTGTGCCCCGATGTCCGCGAGGATCTGGCCAATCATCTGGGCAAGCCCAGCGGCAAGCTCATCGAGGTTCGTGCGCTCGATGATCAGCCGACGGTCGGCGACACGCAATCCGACATCGGGGTAGCCCGCTTCGACCAGCCTCGCGTGAACGGCTGGTTGCTCGAGCAGTTTGAGCTCACGCGGGTCCGGTCGTCGCGTGAAGACCGCGGCGACGTCATACCGGGCCGCCGCGTCTGGCGTGCCAAGATCGGCCGGCAACTCGTTCACGAGGATGTGACTGACCCCGAACTCCTCGTTGGCGTCGGGGGTCATCACATGCCCGCTTTACGAGCGGGAACCCACGACGCGCGCACGCTGTCGGCCCACCGCGTCACGCTCGACGGATGGCCGTCGAAGTGCACCCAGAACGCGTGAGCGCGGGCGATCATGGATGCCTCGACCCGAAGCGCAGCGCCTGCCGCGCCACCCGGCACAATCTGATAAATGTTCACGTTCTTAGAGTAGGTGTCGCGGATGTGAGCGCCCACAGGTTCGCACCGGCATAGCCTGCACGCGGAATGCGAACGGGGATGGATCACTCGCCGTGGGAGTTGTCAAGGACCTCTCGTCGTGGCCCCATTCTTCGTACTCTTCTAGTGTGTGGACCTTGATCATCGTGTTGCTCGCCGTCTGGGCGATCCTGGCGATCGTCGGGTTCGTCTTCGAGGGCCTACTGTGGCTCGCAATGATCGGTTCCGTCCTGTTCGTCGGCACCCTCATCATCGGCATCATCCGTCAACGCGCACGGAAGCCTCCCGCCTAGCGTTGCCGCCACCGCATGCCCAGCCTGGCGTGCGGTGTCGTAGAGAGCGGCCCCATCATGACCTCCGACATCTCCCCAGTCCGCAGGACGCACAAGCCGTCGAGCGTGCCCGCGGAGTCATCCACCAGCTCGTTCACCGATCTGGCTCGCATCATCAAAGGTGCCGGCCTGATGCACCGACGATACGGCTACTACTGGACAAAACTGATCAGCGTGCCACTCGCCTATGCGGCCGCTATCGCACTGTTCATCTGGATCGGCGACACCTGGTGGCAGATGCTGAGCGCCGTCGGCTTCGCCGTTCTGTTCACGCAAACCGCGTTCCTCGGCCATGACGCCGCGCACCGGCAGATCTTCCGATCCGGCAAGTGGAACGACTGGACCAGCCTCATCCTCGGCGGGTTCGTCGGCATGAGCTACGGGTGGTGGCAGCACAAGCACACCCGGCACCATGCGAACCCCAACCAGATCGACGTGGATCCCGACATCGACCTGCCCGTGGTCGTGTTCACGCCGGAGCAGGCCGAACGCGACCGGGCGGCGATCCTCCGCTGGGTCATCGGGCACCAGGGCTACTTCTTCTTCCCGATCCTGCTGCTCGAGGGACTCTCGCTGCACGCGTCGAGCGTGCACCGGGTGTTCGCCAGAGCCACTCTCCCGCACCGTTCGGTGGAGATCGCGTTCCTCGCCGTACGCATCATCGGCTTCCTGGCGCTCGTGTTCCTCGTCCTGTCGCCGGACAAGGCGGTGGTGTTCCTGGCGGTCCAGCTCGGCCTGTTCGGCTTCTACATGGGCATGGCCTTCGCGCCGAACCACAAGGGGATGCCGCTCGTGCCGAAGGGCGTGAAGCTCGACTTCCTCCGGCGGCAGGTGCTCATGAGCCGCAACATCCGCGGCAACCGCGTGATCGACGTCGTCATGGGCGGGCTCAACTACCAGATCGAGCACCATCTCTTCCCATCGATGCCGCGTCCGCATCTCCGACGCGCGGCGCCGATCATCGAGGCGTACTGCCACGACCACGAGGTCCCGTACACCCGAACCACGCTGTTGCGCTCGTACGTGATCGTCTTCCGGTACATCAACCGGGTCGGCCTCGGCGAACGCGACCCCTTCGAGTGCCCGCTCGTGATGCAGCGCACCAGCATCTAGACACCAAACCCTCGAATGGCTCCAGCTGCGCGGCCGCAAACGGCCAGATCACTCACCGTGCGCCCTTTGGCAACACGCCTTGATCCGGCGCCGGACTTCCGTCGCCACGAGACCCGCCGACACCGAAATCTGTGCCATTAATGTGCCATTAAATGAGCGAAAACCATCTGAAACCAACTGTGACCGTTTCGAAGAATCCCTGATCAGCGCGATATCGCAACCATAGGAATTGAGTGAGAACCGCCCAGGCTCACTGAAAATCGAAAGGTCACCGGATCGATGCCGGTCGTAGCCACAGATGAAGATGAAGACCCCCGGTCCGCCGGGGGTCTTCGCGTCTCCGAAGGCGGCCAGCAACCTGCTGGTCACCAGTAGAGAACGACATCACCATTCTTCCCTACGGCGTCCGCGAGGCGCCCTACCTGCTCGTGGCTGAGGTACCCACGTTCTTGCTTCACGATCCGCGGCAGTTGGGCATCGCCGTCACGGTCACCCACGCCGATCCTGATCGCCGTGCTCGCCGCAATCGCGGGCGTGATCATCGTCGGTGTGGGCGGCGGGCTCATCCGCCCGATGCAGCAGCGTTGGGAGCGCTACCTCTCGAAGGCAGAGGAGGAAGCGCCGCGGATCAAGGCCGAAGCGCAGGGGTACCCCGCTGCCCAGCCAGGCGTCCACCACCATCCCGGTCGCCGGCCAGCCCACCGCGACCTCCACCCGGCCCGACATCGAGCGCGACCCGGGCTCCGCACTTCCGTGATCTAGCCACCCCCAGCAGTCAGGCGTGAGCCAGGAACGGGCCGCTGGAGCTGTCAACCCTCTTCAACCGCGCTCGGGCGCGACGTACGGTCGTCCCAAACCCATCACGATCCAGCACCCTCAGAGGTGCCGGCGAAGGGAGGAGTCATGAGCTCCACATGGGATGCCTGGACGTACCGCACATCCGCGGCGCGCTCGGCGCAGAGCGCGGACGTCGTGGGGTACGAGGTACATGCGACCGACGGTCACATCGGGAAAGTGGACCGGGCGAGTTACGACGTCGGCGCGAGCCGGATCGTCGTCGACACGGGCCCGTGGATCTTCGGTCGCAAGGTCCTGCTTCCGGCAGGCACGATCGACCGCGTCGACGATGCCGACCGGAAGGTCTACGTGGACCTGACGAAGGATCAGATCAAGAACTCGCCCGAACTCGACGAGGGCGCGACGTGGGATGACCCCGAATATCGCGAGCGGGTCGGCGGCTACTACAGCGGCCTCTACCGTTAGTAACACTCACGCTGATCCAACCGCCGCCCCGAGCACACTCCTCGGGGCGGCGGATTTTGTCAGGATGAACGACGAGACCGGAGCTGCCGTCACGCATGGAGCGGCGGACCTGAGCCCCAGCCCAGATCCGCCTATGTTCCCCTGCCGGCGACTACCCCAATCCGTCACCAGCGAGGCCAGTCAACCTCGCGGCATCGACCCGCTCAAGGGATTGACGGGCCCGGCGGGCTCCCATCGCGGACGACCACCACGGTAAGCGGCTAGCCCGACACTGGCGAACCGTCAATCCCTGTCTCGCGAGCGCCCCGGGCGCCTACCGTTGAGCACAGCCCGATCCGCTCACTGCCCACGCGCGGATCTCTCGGCGACAGGGGCCGACCCGAAGGGGCCCGAAATGAGAATTGGCATCATCGCTCCGCCATGGATCCCGATCCCCCCGGACGCGTACGGCGGTATCGAGTCGTTCATCGACACGCTTGCCCGCGCCTTGCAGGAAGCCGGCCAGGACGTCGTGCTCGCGGCATCCGACGACAGCACCTCCTCCGTGCCACGACTCGACGGGTTCGAGCCGTCCGACCCCGAGACCATGGGCGTCACCGCGCACGAGCTCCGGCACCTGTTGCGGGCGTTCGCCGGCCTGAAGGACGTGGACGTGATCCTCGACAACACGCTCGCGGGTCCGGTCCTGTCGAAGGCCGAGACCACGGTGCCGGTGGTCACGGTCGCGCACGGCCCGCTGATCCCGCTCGAGCAGGAGCTCTACCTCAACGCCAGTGCGGATGTGTCGTTCGTCGCGATCTCGCACAACCAGGCCTCTCTTGCGGGGCCGGTGCCCATCACCCGCGTCATCCATCACGGAATCCGGGTCGGTGACGTGCCGATCGGACCGGGCGGCGACGCCGCCTGCTTCGTCGGCCGGATGCACGCGTCGAAGGGGATTCCCGAGGCGATCAACGCCGCGGAGATCGCCGGAATCCCGCTTCGGATCGCGGCGAAGATGCAGGAGCCGGCCGAGGAGGAGTACTTCGAGGAGGTCGTTCGGCCGCGACTGGGCAGGAACGCCGAATATCTCGGCGAGCTGACCGCCGAGGAGAAGTACGAGCTCATGGGCAACTCGTGCGCGCTGCTGAACCCGATCCAATGGGACGAGCCGTTCGGCCTCGTGATGATCGAGGCCCTGGCGACCGGTTCACCCGTGGTGGCGACGCCGCGCGGGTCGGTGCAGGAGATCGTCGAAGAAGGTCGCACCGGGTTCGTCCGGTCCGCCCCAAGGGAATTGGCCGAGGCGCTCTCGCGAGCCGCCGACCTGGACCGGGGCGCGTGCCGACAGGCCGCAGAGACGCGGTTCTCCGACACCAGAATGGCGGCGGAGTACATCGACCTGTTCACCGAACTCCTTCGGGAGCGGCGCCGCCTCGATCGACCATACCCCGACGCCGCCGCAGTCAAGGGGCCCGCACGTCGTCCCCTTCTTGAGCGGGACGCTTCGGCCGAGCCTGATCCCCTACCGAGCTCGTGAAGATGCGGAATGGCCGGCGCCCCTCTGCAGAGGGACCACTTCAATGACGGACGTACTGCTTATCCTGGCCGTCGTCGGCCCGTTCGTCGCAGCGGTACTCATCGGGCTGATCGCGGCGATGGTCGCGATCTGGAGGTCGCGCTCGTCGCGCCGGACGCGGCGAGTCATGGCGAGCGGGGGTCGCCGAAGCTCAATGTCGGGACCCGCCTGATGGAGTCCTGCCTTCGCTAGTTGCCGAGGGTCGTTCGGTACAGGGTCAGGCTGAAGCTGTCCGATCCGGTCGAAATCACCTGTCCGTCTACCAGTCCCTCGAAATGCACCTGTTCGCGACCGGGTCCGCCCGTCTGGGCGTCCAAGTCGCAGAACACGACTCGACCGATCACCTCGCCCGGTGTGCGAAGGGAGATCGCTACCTTCACGACTGGCGCGTGCGACGCGTGACCTGCGAGCTCATGGGGCTGCCCGGCGTGGTCTGCGGCGATCGCGTGGCCGACTCCGTGGAACACACCCGTTCCGCGGTTTCCCGGCGTGTAGAACAGGAAGCCGAGGTAGGCGGGGAGGCCGATGCTCTTCGGCCCCCCTGCGACGAGCTGGAATCGCAACGCAGGCGTCTTGCCGAGGTCGGGCGTGCCCGCGCCGTCGTAGACTTCCGCCAGGGCCAGCCATCGCTCCGTCGTCGTCATCGCACTCTCCTCTGACTCCCATCCACCTCAGCGAGCCAACGAGACCCTCACCTCGGGCTCGGCCGGCTGACCGAGCGCACGGTACTCCCACCCGGCGTCCCGGTACTTGTCTGCATCGAGTGCGTGACGGCCGTCGACGATGCGACGGGTGTTGACCAGTTCGCCCAAAGCGAACGGGTCCGCCTCACCGAACTCGTCCCATTCGGTGAGCAGGGCCACCACCTCGGCATCGGTGACCGCCTCCTCCAGCGAGTCGACGTAGTCGAGATCTGGATAGGTGCGGTGTGCATTCTCGTTGGCCTCGGGGTCGTACACCACGACCTCGGCGCCCTCGAGCGAGAGCATTCGGGCGACGTCGAGGGCAGGCGCGTCGCGCACGTCATCGGAGTTCGGCTTGAACGCGGCGCCCAGTGCGGCGACACGCGTCCCCTCCAGGTCGCCGCCGGCCAGTTCGCGCACCAGGTCGACGAGCCGCAGCCTGCGCCGCGTGTTGATCTCATCCACTTCGTGCAAGAACGCCACGGCATCGCCGACACCGAGCTCGTCGGCACGGTGGGCGAACGCGCGGATGTCCTTCGGAAGGCATCCGCCGCCGAACCCGAGGCCGGGCTTCAGGAAGCGTCCGCCGATGCGGTCGTCGAAGGAGAGCGCCTCGGCGAGCAGGTCGACGTCCGCACCCGTCGCCTCGCAGACCTCGGCCATGGCGTTGATGTACGAGATCTTCGTCGCGAGGAACGAGTTGGCCGCGACCTTGACCAGCTCGGCCGTCGGGAGGTCGGCGACGACGAGCGGCGTGTCCTCCTCGAGGATCGGGGCGTACACGGCACGGAGTTGGCGCTCGGCCCACTCCGACGCGACGCCGAACACGAGCCGGTCGGGGTGCAGCGTGTCCTCGACGGCGAAGCCCTCGCGGAGGAACTCGGGGTTCCACGCCAGCTCGAGGTCCGCGCCGATGGGCGAGCGCGCGGCCACCATGCGCGTGAGGCGGTCGGCCGTGCCGATGGGCACGGTGGACTTGCCGACGAGCAGCGCTTTGCTGCGGATGCGCGTGGCGAGCGCCTCGAACGCGCTCTCGACGAAGGTGAGGTCGGCGGCGTCCGAATCGTCGGATTGCGGCGTGCCGACGCACACGAAGTGCACGTCGCCGAAGTCGGCGGCTCGATCGAAGTCGGTCGTGAACGAGAGCCGGCCTTCGGCGAGCATCTCGGACAGCTTCTCCTGGAGTCCCGGCTCGAAGAACGGCACGCGGCCGGCGGCGAGCTCGGCGACCTTGTCCTCGTCGACGTCGACGCCGAGGACGTCGAAGCCGAGCGCGGCCATGCAGACGGCGTGGGTGGCGCCGAGGTAGCCGACGCCGACGACGGTGATCCGCGGGTGCTCGGCGATGGGATGGGCGACGGGGTCGGTGTATCGGGTGGACATTGTTCCTCCTACTGCTGTTCAGGTGCGGTGTCGACCGCATCGGGTCCTGAGTGTGCCGATCACTCGTCGCGGCACTCGACGTTGCTGAGTTCGGCCTCCGATCCGGTGACGGTGTTGTCGCAGGTCAGCACGTTGTCGCGCTCGGGCTTGAGTGAGAAGCCGAGGCCCGCGCTGTCCAGGTCGGCGGAGTTGGCACGGAAGACGTTGTGGTCACCCCAGCCGTCGACGATCTCGTGGGTCTGGAAGCCGTCCGCGGGCGAGGCGGTGCCGGTGTTGCCCTCGATCTGCCATCCGTTGCCCTTTACGTCGACCCAGGAGTCGGCCTCGACCAGCTCGGAGCCGTCGAACGAGTTGTCGCGAAGCACGCCGTCGGAGGTGCCCTCCTTGATGTCGACGCTCTCCGACGTGGTCGCCGAGATGGCGTTGCCCTCGACCAGGTTGCGGTCGCTGGCGTCGGGCTCGCAGCCGCTGATGTCGCACCAGTTCGATTCCGCCGTGCCGATGTAGATGCCCTCGCCGAACTTCGGCTTGCGCAGGCCGGTGTCGCTGACGGTGTTGTTCAGCACCTGGTTATCGCTGCTTGCGGCCCGGAGGTGGATAGCCTCGTCACCGATGTGCGAGACGGCGAGGTCGCGGATGACGGTGCCGGTCGTGCCATCCGCCATCACGCCCTTCTGTCCGTTCCGGACCGTGAAGCCCTGCAGCACCCAGTGACTCGCGCCGTCGAGGTGGACGACGTAGCCGTCGTCGGTGGACCCGCCATCAAGGATGCTCTCGCGAGATCCGCAGAGCGTGATCGGCGCGTCCGACTCGCCCTCGGCCGACATGACGAAGTTTCCCTCGTACTGCCCCGGCGCGAGCACGATGATGTCGCCGGGCTGTGCATCCGCGAGCGCCGATTCGAGCTCGTCGGCGTCGGTCACGTCGACCGTCGCCTCAGCGCAGTCCGCTCCATCCGGCGGACCGGCGGAGGCTCCCGCGTCGTCCCCAGAGCCCCCGCCCGAGTTCGTGCCGCCATCGCCCCCGCGCTGGGTCATGGCCCATCCGATCGCGGTCGCTCCGGCGACGAGCACCGTGAGCACGACGACCACGACCGCGACGATCGTTCCGCGGCCCGGCGCGGCCGCCATGCGCGGCTGGGCGAGGTTGGTGTGGGCGTCGTTCATCACGTTCGTCCTCTCAGTTCCTCGGCGGTGATGATTCCAGGGGTGAGTTCGGTGAGTGGTCGACGTTCCGCCTCGCGTTCGGCTCGTCCGCGGTGGTGCCGGTAGCCGGCAACGGCGGTCAGCAGGAGGAGCACGCCGAGCGCGGCCCAGACGATGGTCAGCGGTTGGGCGATCATGCGAACCACGGACGTGGCGGTGACGCGCTGCTCCCAGCCTTCGACGTCGTTGCGGGCGAAGTACCCGCCCGCGGCGTCGTCGTAGAAGGGTGCGGCGCCGTTTCCGGCGAAGGTGTTCCCGGTGACGCGCACGCCCGTGGCCTTGCCGACAAGCGTGACCGCATGGTTGGTGATGCCGGCGAACTCGTTGTCTTCGACCACGGCGGATGCATTGTGGATTCGCACGCCCGTGTCGACGGTCGAGATGTGGTTGTCGTGCACGGTGGCGTCGACTCCGCCACTCAACGTGAGGGCCTGACGGGACTGATCCGCGAAGCGGTTCGCCGCGATCTCCACGCCGGACGTGCTGTGATCCACCGCGATGCCGACCACGCTGCCCGTGACCTCGCTGTCAGTCACCGAGATACCGCTTCCGCCGTCGACCCGGACACCGTACCCGGCGTTGTCGGCGATGATGCCGCTGTCGAGGTGGACGTCGCCGTATTCGACCGCCGGTGAGCCGAGCGGGCTGGGACCCAGGGCGAGCGGACGGGCATCGATGGACAGTCCGTTGCGACCGTTCTGGGATGCGTTCACGCCGGTCATCGTGATGCCCGAGCTCGAGCGCTCGATGACGATGCCATCCACGGCGTTGCCGACCGATTCGGAGGAGTCGATGGTCGTGGCGGTCACGGACCGGTTCAATACGATGCCGTCCACCAAGCTGTCGTGGACACGCAGGCCTGTGATTCCCAGCTCGGCCGCCCACGACACGAACATCCCGAAGGCGTTTCCCTTCGAGGTCACGTCCGCGATCGTTCCGCTGACGGCGCCCGGGCGCTCGCGTCCTGCGGTGAGCGCGTTGACGTCGGGGGCGGAGAGCGTGGGCGTTTCGGACGTGCTCCCGTCGGTTTCGGTCGGGGCGCTGAGCGCGGGGCTGTCCGTCCCGGTCAGGGCGAGACCGCCGGTGTCGCCGCTCCAGAACCCGAGATCCTCGAATGACGCGTGCTGCAGATCGACCGTGCCGCCGACCACGCGGAAGTATGCGCGACCGTCGGACGTGTCGACGTCCGTGCGTCCCGTGGCCGAGTCGAAGCTCGTTACGGCCAGCGGTGCGTCGGACGTCCCGTGCGCGGTGACGCCACCGCCGAGGGTCACGATCGAGGCGAACCCATCGGCACCACTCCGCATGCGGAGTGCCGCGTCCGTCGTCAGGTCGAGCGCGGCGCCTGCCAGCGCGACGATGTTCTCCTGGATCAGGATGGAGCCGTCGCCTTGCGTGGTGACGCTCTCGGGCGCGAGCTCCTCGAGCTCGGCAAGCGAGTAGGGCGTCTCACGGGCCGGCAGAACCAGGGTGGGCACCGGGCCGGTGGGGACCCGGTACGGCCCGGTGAGCCATTCCATCCTCGACGGCGCGGTCGCCGCCACTTGGCTCACGAGGTCGAGGCGACCACGTTCCGCTGCGACGAGCGCGGCCTCCTGCTCCGCGTTGCCGGGATACGCCCGGCCCTGCACGGCGTCGTCGGAAGCGACGCCATAGCCGCCGACGGAGCCGCCTCCGCCACCGTCGGGGTTGGCGAGTATGCCTGCGGCCACGGCGACCGCCATGATCAGGACGCCGAGGGCGATCGTGGCGAGGAATCTGCGCAGCGCGCTCATGCGGCGACCTCCTCTCGTACGCGTGGTTCGTCGACGGATGTCTCGGGCGAGGCGTCCAGGGAGTCGGACGCCTGCCCGTCACCGCCGACCTGACCGGCACGCCGGGTGAGCCATCCCTGCTTGTTCATCGTGACGAAGGCGAGCAGCTTGATTGGCAGCGCGATGAAGATCACCGTGAGCGCCAGAAGCGGGAGGATCAGCAGGTCCCGCGGGTTGCGGCGAAGGTGCGAGAACCCTCGGATGCCGCGACCCAGCAGCAGCCATGCGGCCGCCGCGGTCACGCCGAGTGCGGTCGGCTCGAGGCGGGCGAACAGCAGGTAGAACAGCGTCATGCCCATCGTCACCGGGGTGAGGAGGATCTGCAGCACGGTCACCTGCGTGACGAACGGGACCCGCCACAGCCAGCCCTTGCCGACCGCGGTCAGGTAGCACCGGTACGAGTTTCGGCTCCAGCGCACGCGCTGCTTGACGAACGCTCGCATCGTGTCGGGGAACATCGACAGCGCCCGCGCGCTGGACTGGTGCACGGTCTTCCATCCGGACGCGATGACCAGCCACGTCAGGCGGCCGTCGTCGCCGGCGATGCACCGGCGGCCGAGGAAGAACTCGTTCTCGAGCTGTTCGAGCACAGGCAGCACCGCGATGCGCCGGTATACGGCGGTCCGGCCGGAGAGACACGGGACGGCGCCCGCCCGACCCATCGCCGGCACGTAGTCGTAGTATCGAAGGTTCACGAGCCAGTCGGCGATGCGACGCCACACGCTGGTCTCCCGCTGGTAGACGTTCTGGTGGGTGCCCACACCGCCGACATCCGGGTCGGCGAAGGGCATCTGCACGTTGCGGAGGAGGCCGGGCTGCCAACGGGTGTCGGAGTCGGTCAGGACGAGCAATTCGTACTTGGCGAGGCGGATCCCCGCCCCGAGCGCCGAGCGCTTGCCGACGTGATGGAAGAGGATCGGCCGCACCCGATCGTCACCGAGGGCGACGATGCGGTCGTACGCCTCGAGATCGGCCACATCGAGCACGACGATGATCTCGTCCGGGCTCTGCGCCCGCCAGGAATCGAGGCATTCCATCAGGATGCCGGGATCCTCGTGGAACGACGGCACGACCACTGAAGTGCTCGCACGGTGATCGGTGACGATCGGGCGTGCCCGACGCGAGAGCACGAACCGGTAGACCCAGAGGCCCCACACGATCGTGCCGGCGATGGCCACCGGGAAGTAGGGCGAGATGGCACCGAAGAAATCCTCGATGGCGGCCCAGTCGATCGTCGACAGAATCTGCTCGAACCAGCTGAGCACGGCATCGACGAGAGTTGGGCCGCCGGGTTGACCGGACGCCGAGATGACGCCGTCGTCGGTCATGGTCATCGGGTTCCTCGCTTCCTGGGTAGGCGACCGGATCGTCGATCCGATCGCGGCTCAGCGGTGAACCGGGTCCTCGGCGTCGCACGGGCTTTCGGGTCATGCGCCGCCGAACAAGTGCCCCACGCTAGACGAGGCCATCCACCCCGGCAGGGGGGTTTACGCGGTGGGATCCGCGACCTACCCTCATCGAACTGGCTCGCTCCCCGCCGAACTCTCCGGGCCGCGGAGGCAAGTGGCGGCGGCGAGGAACCGCTAGAAAATCGCTGTTGAACCGCGGTAAGCGAGTAGATCGTCGCTCGACGGACATCGCACTCGAGGTACGCTCTCCGGCGGCAATTGGCGCAGCACGACGTCCGCCTCGCGGCTGTGAGCGGGCTGTCCCCCGGCTGAGTCATCCTGAGAACCGGATGTGGCTCACCGCGGCATATTCCGCGCCCGAGAACCACCCCCTTGCACCGCGCCGCCGATCGACGTAGACCTTTGCCATGCCCGCCGTCAGCCCGGAAGAAGTCGAACGGCTGCCCGACGTCGGCGAAGCTCCGTGCGCGGTCGCACTCAACGGCCGAACCTACGAACTCGCCGCACGCAGTCACCACCAGTGGACGCTCACCAGACCAGGCGGCATGAAAGAGCCCACCGCGTACCTCGTGCTCGCCGCCGGCATCTATCGGCTGACGCCTCCGGCGAGTCGCGCCATCTGCGAGGGGCCCTACTGGCGGTCCGTGCTCGAACTGTTGTGAGCACGCGTCGGCTCACGGGCGGCGACGACGTGATCGAGTCGGGGACTCGTCATGTCAAGCCCTGCACTGCCCGGCATCGCTAGCGCACCCTGTACGTGAAGGAACTGCTCCTTCCGTGGGCTGGCCCGGTTGCGGGGAGTGCATCACCTGAAGAACTTCGGTTCCCCGGGCCAGCTCCCTCGAGATGACGAAATCTGCGCCGTGCCCGACGAGCTCGCCTACGGCGAATGAACGTCGACCAATTCTGGCCGGCGCCGCCCTGGACCTTCACCACGCCTTGTGGTGACCGCCGAAGCCGGTGTCATAGCGAACGGCTGTTTGTCAGAGCGTCCACGATGCAGCCGGACGCCCACGACGACCGGATGGAACGCTTCGCGCGCCGTCCGGGCGCGCACTCGCCATAATGATCTCCAACAACGGCCGCGCCGCCCTCGGAGGAGCCATGCCATTCCGCACGATCGCCACATTGCAGTCCTGGGTTGACGAGTTCACCACCCTCGGGCATTCGAGCCTCAGCTCGATACGGGTGATTCCGCAGGACGGGGAACAGGGTGCCGACACCGGTCTCGTAGCGGTTCGGATACCGGATTCCCCCACCGAAATCGTCATCGAGCCCCCGTCGCCCGCAACAGGACCGGAGTGGTCGATCACGTTCGAACCACGTGACGAACCGGTGACCCTTGGCGCGTCAGCTGTGGCCCGGATGGCGGCGGAAGTCAGTGCGCTCGCCGAGCTCTGCGCCTTCATGCAACGCAAGTCAGACGACTTCCTCGCCCGGTAAGTCAGCGGAAGTCGTCTGCCGTCACCCCTCCCGAGTGGCCGGCGGGGCCACATTCCGCGGTGCTCAGCCGAACGCAAGCCCGAGTGAGACACCGGAATCGGCCTCTAGTAACTTGGGGCTGACGCGTGAATGGCGTACATCGAGCGTCTGACCGTGCCCACATTCTGCCCACAACTGGTGCACCGGATGATCTTCACTTCGGTCCATCCAGACGTGATGACGGCGCCGGACGGCTCCGGCGGCCCGGGATTCCAACCACCGGCTGACGGCCCGTCTTCGACGGTGCGAGACTTCGCGCATGGGAATCGAGCAATGGTGGTCGAGGCTAGATGGCCCGGCACGGCTCTGGTTGGTCGAGCACAACGGGGAGCCGCTCACGGACGAGATCGTCGAGAAGATCCGCGAGGCAGGGGGAACCGTCGAGATGGCCGGACCGGGCGATGGGGCGGCGGGCGCCCATCTGTCCGACGAGGACGTCGATCGGGTCGAGGCCTGGGCCAACGAGGAATGACTCGACCCGCCGCGGCGCCCGGCGACCGCTCTGGGATGCGCGACGCGCCCGCGTATCGGATCTGGCCGCCGTTGGCACTCGGCGTGCCCCTGATCGCGGGGTTCGTCCTCACCGCCGTCGTCGGCGACCCGGTCGCGCTGCCGCCCGCTCCCACGCGAACCGTCGCGATCGTCCTCATCGTCGCGTTCGCCGCCTGGAACGGCTGGGCGATCTGGTTGATGGGCCGTCACCGGACCGCCCTGCTGCCGGGTGGTGCGACGAGCACGATCCTCGACCGCGGGCCCTTCCGGGTCAGCCGCAATCCGCTCTACCTGGGGCTGATCGCACTGTACGTCGCGCTGGCACTGCTGTGGCCGTCGTTCTGGGCGCTCGTGCTCGTACCGGTCGGCGTCGCCGGCGTGTGGTGGGGTGCCGTCGTTCCCGAGGAGAAGTACCTGCGGGCCAAGTTCGGGCCCGAGTACGACGCGTACTGCGCACGGGTGCGCCGCTGGCTCTGACCTCAGTCCGCGCTTGACAGCAAGACCGTTTTGTGACAAAACTGTTCCCATTGCGACGCAAGGAGGCAGGCAATGCGGATCGTCATCGTCGGGGCTGGCATCGGCGGGCTCGTCACGGCACTGAGCCTGGAAGCCGCGGGGTTCCGCGACATCCGCGTCGTCGAGCGGGTGCGCGAACTGCGACCGCTCGGCGTCGGCATCAACCTGCTCCCCCACGCGGTCCGCGAGCTCACCGAGCTCGGCCTCGCCGAACTCGTCGCCGGGATCGGCGTCGCACCGAGCCGCCTCGCGTACTTCAACCGCCACGGGCAGCCGATCTGGAGCGAGCCGCGTGGCCTCGACGCCGGATACCACTGGCCGCAGCTCTCGGTCCACCGCGGCGAGTTCCAGATGCTGCTGCTGCGCGAGGTCGAGCGACGGCTCGGCGTCGGCACCGTGCAACAGGGGCTCCGCCTCGCGAGCGTCGACGACGGCGACCCGGATGTCGCGACCGCCCGATTCGTCGATGCCGCGGGCGACGACGTGGTGCTGGAGGCCGACGTGCTCGTCGGCGCCGACGGCATCCATTCGGCGCTGCGCGCCCAGCGGTACCCCGACGAGGGCGCCCCTCCGTGGAACGGGCTCATCCTCTGGAGGGGCACCGCGATCGTGCCCGAGTACCTCGACGGACGAACCATGATCATGGCCGGCGACGGCGAGCAGAAGTTCGTCGCCTACCCGCTGAGCGCACCGGATGCCGCGGCCGGGATGTCGCGCGTGAACTTCATCGCCGAGCGGCGCGCGCCCGAGGGTGCCACCGCGCTCTCGGACTGGAACCGACCGGTCGACCCCGAGCCGATCGTCGAGCTCTTCGCCGGATGGCGCTTCGACTGGCTCGACGTGCCATTGGTCATCGCTTCCGCCGAGGGCATCCTCGAGTACCCGATGGTCGACCGCGACCCGATCCCGTCGTGGACGTCGGGACGCACCATCCTGCTCGGCGACGCCGCTCACGCGATGTACCCGAACGGCTCGAACGGCGCCTCCCAGGCGATCCTCGACGCCCGCACCCTCGCGCACCGGATCGCGACCGAGCCGTCGGTCGAGGCGGCGCTCGCCGCGTACGAGGCCGACCGGCGACCGGCAACCGCACGCCTGCTCGAGATGACACGCCGACTCGGGCCCGAGCAGGTCATGCAACTCGCGTACGAGCGTGCACCGCAGGGCTTCGCCGACGTGCACGACGTGATCCCGCGGGACGAGCTCGAGCGCATCGCCCGCGACTACAAGGTCGCCGCCGGATTCGACCCGGCCGGGCTCAACGAGCGCTCGTCGCTCAGCGTTCCGACCGTCGCGGCCCCGGAGCGCGCATGAGTCCGACGCGGGCCGCCGACGCCCGCCGCCTCGCCGGCGTCATCTCCCCGCTGCGTCGTTCCCTCCTGCGAGTCGCCCGCACCGCCGAGCACCTGCCCGAGATCCCCGACGCGCAGATCGAGGTGCTTCGAGCCCTGCCGTCCGGGGTCGAGCGATCTTCCGGCGAGGTCGCCGACGCGCTCGGCCTCGGCCGCCCCACGATCAGCAACCTGCTGCGCGACATGGAGCGGGCGGGTCTCGTCACCCGTCGCGGCGACGTCGGCGACCGCCGACGCGTGCTCGTCGCGGCATCTGATCGCGCCCTGGACCTGCTCGCCCGGTTCGACCGCGCCAGCACGGCGGCGCTCGTCGACGCGCTCGACCGGCTCCACCCCGCCGACCGCAACGCGCTCGACCCCGCGCTCGGCGCCCTCGAACGACTCCGCGACGTGATCGACGACGTCGCGCACGACCGAACGAAGGATGCCCGCTCGTGAACCTCGAACCCCCACCCACCGGCCTCGATCACGTCTTCCGCGCCGAGGTGCTCGTCGGCGACGTCGAGGACCATGGGTTCACGCGCGCCGGTCACCGCCGCGTCATCCCGATCCTCGGCGGGCGTCTCTCGCATGGGATCGACGCCGAGGTGCTGCCCGGCGGCGCCGACTGGCAGGTCGTGCACGAGGACGGCGTGCTCGAGATCGACACGCGCTACTCCGCACGCACCACCGGAGGCGGCCTCGTGCACCTCCGCACGCGCGGGATCCGCGCGGGTGCGCCCGAGGTGCTCGAGGCACTGCTGCACGGGGCGCCGGTCGCGCCATCCGACTACTACTTCCGCATCGTCGTCGAGCTCGAGACCTCCGTGCCGGAGCTGCGGCCGCTGCAGGATTCGCTGCTCGTGGCCGCCGCGGCGCGCGGCGCGGGTCGAGTCGTCTACGACGCGTACCGCGTGCGCTGAGCCGACGGGAACGCCCCGTCTTCCCCGTCGGTCTGCGGGCTCAGTCCGGCACCGACCGTCCCATGGGCATGGTGATCTCGTGCGCGGGCACGAACGAGGCATCCACGATCGCACGGTCGGCCAGCTCGTGCTCGAGATCGACCGTGAAGGGCGTCGGTGGGTTGCTCTGACACGTGTACGCGCGGTCCTGCGGTTGCGGGGCGACGCCGACGACGAGCTCGACGGTCGTGTCGGTCTCGACGATCTCGACCACCTCGACTCGACCCGTCGCCGGTTGCCCAGAATTGCATGACGACTCGCTCGCGAGTAACGAGAGTTCGCGGTCATCCGCCCGGGGTGGCGCGTCGGGATCGAGCGTGAGCGTCACTTCGCCGAGCCCGTCGAGTGTGATTCGCGGCGTGCAACTCGTCGACACGTCGACGCCCCAGGTGTCATCGATCGGCATTGCGCCGGGCGTGGCCGACACCGAGAGCAGGTCGAAGTCGCGAACATCCCCGGCCCCGAGGTCGAGGGGCTGGTCGAGCTCACGCATGATCACGACGTGATCGTCGCTCGACACCGCGAGGAACCAGTCGTCGAGGTCGTCGATCGAGACGACCGGCGAGCCCTCGAGCAGGGCGGCGAGTTCCGACGGAAGCTCCGACGCGGGCAGCTGGTCGGTGAGCGCGCCCGCGGTGACCTCGACGCCCTGGCACGTCAGGATCGTGTCGGGGTCGAGTGCGTGCGGGGCCGTGTTCGTGGCGGCGGTGCCGGTGGCGCCCGGCGCTGGAGCGGGATCGCCGCCCGCGCTCGCGCAACCGGCGAGCACGACGACCGCCGACGTGACGACGACGAGCCGGACTCGAGCGGCGGCGACAGGACTCATGCGCCCATTGTGGTCCGTTTCGCGCCTGTGAATCGGTCGCAGACACTCACGCTTTCGGCGAACCGGGCGTAGATTGCGTTATATCGCGTTTCGCGGCGCTCATGCGCGAGGCGAAGGGGGACATCGTGGACGTCATCTTCGGGGTGCTGCTCGCACTGCTGATCATCGTGGCGCTGTCGGTCACGACGGTCGTGCTCGCTGTCCGGTTCGTGGTGAAGCGGCTCCGCCGCAGCCGCGCGGTCGGCGGGGCGGTGCTGCGCACGCGCGCCCGGGTCGCCACCGGACCCCGCGGCAAGGTGCTGCGGATGCGCGTCCGCCTCCGGGAGTCGCTCGAGAGCGGGCGCGCCGCCCTCGAGGTCGCCGCCCACGGCGACGGTCCACGCGGCGACCTGACGCGGCTCTTCCGTCGCATCGAGCACGAGGGCGAGTCGCTCGACCTGCAGCTGCGGCTGATGGAGAGCGAGACGGATGCCGCGGCTCTGTCGCGCGAGCTGCGGACCGCCGACGGTCGCGTCGAGCAGGTCGTCGACCTCGTCCGGCGGCTCCGTTCGGCCGTCGCGGCGGGTCTCGGCGGCGTCTCCGACGACGCGCTCACCGCGCTCCACGCCGACGTCGACCGCGAGGTCGCGGCGCTGCACGCCGGCGTCCAGGAGCTTCGACTGCTGAACCAGGGCGACGCGCTCGGCGGGCGGCCACGACCCATCCGCCCCGCCGCCTGAACCGAACGACACGAGGGGAACCGACATGGCCAGCAACAGCTCCCGGATGCGGACGATCTTCCGCACCAAGACCTCGAAGGCCCTCGACAAGATCGAGGACCCGCGCGACCTGCTCGACGACAGCTACGACCAGCAGGTCAAGCTGCTGCAGCAGGTGCGGCAGGCGCTGGCCGAGGTCGCGACCGCGAAGAAGCGCATCGACCTGCAGGGGCAGGAGCTCGGCCAGCGGTACCAGCGCCTGGGCGCGCAGGCCAAGGAGGCGCTCGACCAGGGTCGCGAGGACCTCGCGCGCGCGGCCCTCGAGCGTCGCTCGCTCATCGAACGCCAGGTCGCCCAGCTGCAATCGCAGTACGCGGGCATGCAGAAGCAGACGTCGCAGCTCGAGGAGCGCGAGCGCCGCCTCTCCGAGCAGATCGCGGCCTTCCGCATCGAGAAGGAGACGATCAAGGCGACCTATACCGCGTCCGAGGCGCAGGTGCGTGCGAACGAGGCGGTCGCCGGCATCGGTGCGACGATCGACGACGTCGGCACGAGCCTCGACCGGGCCCGCGACCGGGTGGCGCAGATGCAGGCACGCGCCGAAGCGACCGACGAACTGCTCAACAGCGGCGCGCTGCGCGACCTCACCGCGCCGCCCGACGCCGACATCGAGCGGCAGCTCGCCGCGATGAGCGCGCAGGCCGAGATCGACCGCCAGATCCGAGAGCTGAAAGGCGAGACACCGGATGCCGCGTCCGGCCGTCCGCGATCGGGCGGCGACGATGCCGGCGAGTGGTTGAGCATCGGGCAGGGCCCCAACCCCACCTGATCACGGGCTGCGAAGATCGAGCCATTTGTCCCGCAAACAGGGGACGTGCCGCGATTCGGCGTAGCGTGAGCCTTCGGGACTCGGATTACCGACCAAGCGCAGGCGAGACTCGCCGCGCGTTCGTCTCTCGCGATTCTGATCGGAGGGACGCCGTGGGTTCGCTCAACCTCGACGGGGTCGTCCCCATCATGCTCGACGACGATCTCCTCGACCATGTCTTCACCGTGATCACGACGAAGCTCCGTCGCAAGGAGCCCGTGCTCCTCAGCTGGAGCGATGAGTGCGGCCAAGAGCAGCGCGTGTTCCTCACGCCCATCACGTTCATCCGCGCGGAGTTCGACAGCACGGTCCGAGCGCCGCGTGACCGCCACCTGCTCGACCGGCTCATGATCGCCGTGAACAGCAACTCTGGACTGTCGCTCGACGCGGCGGTGGCCGACCGGCTCACCGATCACATCCCGACCGGCAGCTTCTCGCTGTATCACCACGACATCGAGGAGCCGTCCGGCGCGTCAACGGCCTGACCGATCAGGCGACCGGGCCGCCGACGATCGTCGAGATCGTGCCTGCTCAGGTTGATCCCGCGCAGGTCACCGTGCCGCGACCAGCACTTGCGGCGCGCTCTGCTTCATGCGCGTCACGAGCCACGCGAGCTGGACGGCCGTCTCGTGATCGCAGTCCTCGACGATCCCGAGCAACTCGCTGTCGCGGAGCGCCTGCGCGGCCTGCTCGAGCATCACCCACGTGACGTCCACGAGGGTCGCGAGCAGGTACAGGTCCTGCAGGTCGCGCAGGAGGCCGAGTGGTCCGGTGCGGGGCTCGCCCACGCCATCGTGCTGGAGCCGTTCGGGCTCGTCGCCCGACGGCGCGGTGCCGTAGCGCTCGATCACAGGTGCGAGCCTGGTGCGGTGCTCGTCGCACTTGGACGCGTGGCCGAGGCAGAGGAAGTGGACGTCGGGCTCGTCGCCGTGCGCGCTCCCCATCTGGCGGTAGGCCCGCGCGAGCGACTCCTCCGATCGGTCGATGAGCGACAGGTACACCGGCAGCTTCATCGTTCACCCTTCGCGCGGGCCACCTGGACGGCGGCGGTCTTGAAGACGGGCTGCTTCGAGACGGGATCCCACTCGGTGATCGTCAGCTCGTTCGCTGCCGTCGGATGGCGCTCCTCAGCGCCGGGCGGCGCGTCCCAGTAGCCGTAGTGGAACGGCGCGAACACCGTGCCCGGCTGGATGCCCGTGACGCGCAGTGGTGCGACGATGCGGCCCCGACGCGAGCGCACCTCGACGTCATCGCCGTCCGCGAGGCCTCGTTCCGCGGCATCCGACTCGGCCATCTCGAGCCAGACGGATGGCGCGGCCGCGTCGAGCTCGGGCGACCGCCCCGTCTTCGTGCGCGTGTGGAAGTGGTGGATGGCGCGACCCGTCGTGAAGCGCAGGGGATAATCGGCGTCGGGCGGCTCATGCGGACCGGTGTACGGGGCGGACTTCAGGTGGGCCCGGCCGTCGGCCCGGAGCGCCTTCGCCTTCTCGGGACCGACGTCGGCGCCCGTGAGCAGGTCGTGGCCGTAGTTCTCGCACTCGTCGGGACTCGTCGGGAAGCGGCCGTCGGCGTAGAGCCGGTCGGTGCTCGTGGTCTCGCCCTCGCGGCGCGGCCACCGGATGCCGCTCTCACGGCGCAGGTCGTCGTACGAGATGCCCGTGTAGTCGCACGGACGCCCGCGCGAGCACTCCTGCCAGGCGCGGTAGGCGTCCTCGGGCCCCGACCAGTCGAGCAGTGGCCGGCCGTCGATTCGCCGGAAGTCCATGCGCCGCGCGTAGTCGAGGAAGATGTCGAGGTCCGAGCGCGCCTCTCCCGGCGGGTCCACCGCCTGCTCCGAGAGGTGCACGGTGCGCGTGGTGTTCGTGAACGTGCCGGTCTTCTCGCCCCACGCGGCCGCGGGCAGCACGACATCGGCAAGCGCCGCGGTCTCGGTCAGGTAGAGGTCCTGCACGACGAGGAACGTCTCGGGCTTCGACAGGATGTCGCGGATGCGCGCGAGCTGCGGAAGCGAGACCGCGGGGTTGGTCGCCGAGACCCACAGGAACCGTATGGAGCCCTGCTCGACGTAGCGGAACAGCTGCATCGCATGGGTGGGCGGCGCCCAGTGCGGGATGACCTGCGGGTCGACACCCCAGAGCGTCGCGAGCTCCTGCACGTGCGTCTCGTTCTCCCAGTTGCGGAACCCGGAGAGGTCGCCGTCGGCGCCCGTCTCCCGGTTGTTCTGCGCGGTGGGCTGGCCGTTCATCTGCAGCAGGCCCGCTCCGGGCTTCCCGATCATGCCGCGGAGCAGGTGCAGGTTGTTGACCTGGCACGACGATGCGGTCGCCTGCGCTGACTGGTAGAAGCCCTGCAGCACCGTCGAGACGACCCGGTCGGTCGTGCCGAAGATGCGGGCGGCCTCGCGGATCTCGTCGGCGGCGACCCCGCATACCTCGGCCGCGCGCTCGGGCGTCCACTCCTTCACCTGGCCGGCCAGCTCGTCGAACCCGACGGTGTGCTCGGCGACCCACGCGTCATCCGTCCACCCGTTGGCGATGAGTTCGCGCACGAGGGCGTGCATCAGCGCGAGGTTCGTGCCGGGGTTCACGGCGAGGTGCACGGTCGCGCGCTTCGCGACGGGCGTGCGGCGCGGGTCGACCACGACGAGTGCGGGTGGTTCCGGACCGTCGAGGCGGTCGAGCACGCGCGCCCAGGCGACGGTCTGGGTGGCCGCGATGTTGTGGCCGTAGAGGAAGAGCGCCTCGCACTCGTCGAGGTCCTCGTAGCAGCCGGGTTGGCCGTCGGCGCCGAACGACTCCTTGAGGGAAGCCGCGGCCGTCGCGGTGCACAGGCGCGTATTGCCGTCCATGTGCGGCGTGCCGACGCCGGCCTTGCCGATGATGGCCAGCGCGTAGTACTCCTCGAGGAAGAGCTGTCCGCTCGTGTAGAAGCCGTGACTGAGCGGCCCGACCTCGTCGAGCAGCGCGCGGCTGCGCTCGACGACGAGGCTCATGGCCTCGTCCCAGCTCGCAGGCACCAGAACGCCGTCGCGACGGACGAGCGGCGTGGTCAGCCGATCGCGGTGACCGACGCCCTGCCAGCTCGCGTAAAGCCCCTTCGGCCCCAGACGGCCGTGGTTGATGGGGTCGTCGGCGCGGCCCCGGATGCCCACCATCCGACCGTCCTTGACGGCGATGTCGCACCCGCAGCCGTTGCTGCAGAGCACGCACGCCGACCGGACCCATCGATCGACGTCGCCCTCCGCGACGCCGTCGGCCAATAGCTGGTCGACCCGCTCCGGCCAGTGCTGCCCTCGGCCGAACGGCGTCCGGGATCCCCACACGTCCTCGACCCGATCACGTGGTTCCCGCGTCGTCGTCTCCTGCTCGGTCACGCAACGACTGTCGGACGCGGCCTCCCCGCACGACAACCCCCTTGCGCGGTGCTTACCCGGGCGCACTCGCGGGGCGCACCATCCGGATCTCGCGGATCCCGTCGTCGACGGTCTCGGCGCCATCCGCGATGAAGCCCTGCTTGCGGTAGAACGCCTGTGCACGTGGATTCGGGTCGGCCACCCACAACGCGACGGCATCGTCCGGACGGATCACGTGGTGGAACAGTTCCGTGCCGGCGCCCGACCCGAGTTCGCCGGAAACGACGTAGAGCACGTACAACTGGCGCGTCCACTCCGAGCCGGCTTCCTCGATCGGTCCCGACATCGCGACGCCGACGATCCGGCCGTCGCGCTCCGCGACCGCGATCCGGTTCGCACGGTATCGCTCCTCGGTCAGGGCCGCGGTCCAGAACCGCTCACGCGCGTCCTCGAACCCGGGATCGTCGAGGATGCGATCGGGCACGACGCCGCGGTACGTCTCGCGCCACGACTGCACGATGACCCGCGCCATGTCGCGGGCATCGGCGGCCCTCGCCGCGCGCACCGTCAGGTCGCCCATGCCTCGACCGTACCCGCGGTCGCCCGGCCCAGCCGTGGAGGGAACGGCACCTCGCGTGCGAACGGAGGCGCAGACGCGTCGCGATGCTCAGGCCGCGGCGCGTCGTCGGGTCGGTCGGGTGGCCGACGGCAGTTCGCCGTACGCGCGTTCGTACGCCTCGGCGAATCGCGAGAGGTGCACGAACCCCCAGCGGCGGGCGATCGCGCCGATGCCGTCGATGGGGTCCGCGAACCGCAGTTCGTCGCGTACCCCCGTGAGGCGGATGTCGCGCAGCACCTCCGACGGGGATCGTCCCAGTTCGGACACGAACGCCGCGTGCAGTCCTCGGGGTGAGACGTGCACCGCGGCCGCGACCTGCTGCACGGTCAGCGGGCTCGCGGCGTGCGCATGCATGTGGTCGATCGCCGCACGCACGGTCCTGGACCGCGCGTCGATCGACACGTGACGCCCGTCCGGCCCCGGCCACGCCAGCTGGAACGCGGCGAGGTAGGTCAGCGCGAGGTGGTGGAACGCCGCCTCCTCGACCACGGGGTCGGCGAAGGACTCCGGCGCGACGAGCATGGCGCGCCGCACGCGCGCGACGGCGTCGTCCCAGCGTCGCCCGAGCTCGGGGGTGCGAGCCGCGAGCTCGACCGGTTCGATCCGGTCGATGGGCTGACCCGAGATCGTGCGGGCGACGCCTTCGAGTCGACCGCGGTCGAGCACGGTGCCGCGAGCCTGGAGCTCGTCCCACCGTCCGGAGACGCCGTCCGCCGCGTTGATGTACGGGCGCCGCGAGTCGACCGACTCACGGCCGTATCGGATGTCCACGTTGCGGCCGCGCGCCGAGACGACGAGCACCTCGTCGGCGCCGCCGGCGACCGACGTGGGAGCCCCGAACGCATAGTCGACGATGGAGAATCCGCTGACGGATCGCGCTTGGATCCAGACGCGGAAGGTGTCGGGATCGACCCGCCCGAACTCGAGGCGCGGAACGAGCGGCGCGAAGGCCTGCCGGGCTTCCTCGGGAGCGTTCGTCTCGAACGACGACCGTGCCAGTGCGGTCATGCGGGGGTCCTCACCAAGCGGCGCAAGGGCGGCGCCGATTCAGGTCAGTCTATCCGCACGATGCTGAGGATCCCCGGGTCAGGCCGCATTCGGTGGCGGGGCAGGCCGCCTAGAGTTCCACGACCGTCATGCCTGAACCCGCTCCCCCGGCTCGTCCCATCGCGGCGAGCGCCTCGGGGACGTCATCGAGCCCGATGGTGCGGCCGACGAGCTCGATCGGGCGGAACGCCTCCGACGCGACCGCGCCGAGCAGGTCGGGATACTCGTGCGCGGCCATGCCGTGGCTGCCGAGGATCTCGAGTTCGCCCGCGATGACCGCGTCCATGGGCATCGCCGCGACGGCGTGATCGGCGAGCATGAGGCCGATCTGCACGTGACGGCCGCGCGTCCTGAGGCTGCGCACCGACGCGAACGCCGTCTCGGGGCTCCCGAACGCATCGACCGAGAGGTGGACGCCCCCGCCGCTGGCCTCCCGGATGCGCTCGGCCGCGCCCTCCCCGCCCTGGATCGGCACCGCGCCGAGCTCGGTCGCCGCGGCGAGCGCCGCCTCAGACACATCCACGCCGTAGACGCGCACGCCGGCCGCGACCGCGATCATGATCGCGGAGAGGCCGACCCCGCCGCATCCGTGCACCGCGACCTGCTCGCCCGGCTGCAGCCGACCGCGCGCGATGATCGCCCGGTACGCGGTCGCGAACCGGCAGCCGAGCGAGGCCGCCTCGACGAACCCGAGCGAGTCGGGCAAGCGGATCAGGTTGAGCTCGGCCTCGTCGACCACGACGTACTCGGCGAACGAACCCCAGTGGGTGAACCCCGGCTGGCGCTGCTGCCGGCACACCTGCTCATTGCCCGAACGGCACTCGTCGCAACGGCCGCACGCGCAGATGAAGGGTGCGGTGACCCGGTCGCCGACGCGCCATCCGCTCGCCTCGTCGATCTCGCCGCCGAGCTCGGCGATCTCGCCGGCGAACTCGTGCCCGGGCACGTGCGGCAGGGCGATGACGTCGTCATGTCCCATCCAGCCGTGCCAGTCGCTGCGGCATAGCCCCGTCGCCCGCACGCGGACGACCGCACCCCGTGGCGGGCACTCGGGTGGCTCGACCTCGACGAGCTCGGGCGACTGGCCGAAGTCGCGGTACATGACGGCGCGCACGGGTCCTCCTCACGACAGGTGAAGGCCGAGCCGCCGGCAGGGCACCGTGCGCCGAGTCGCGCGCCCCCTCGGCGATGACGTGACGGATGCCGCGGCGACGCGGACCTCCGGAATCCTATCGGCACTCGTCGGTCGGCTTGGATTGTGTAACAATATGCCAATGCGTTCCGTGCTCCTCGTCCTCGCGGCGGCCGTCTGCTTCGGCACGACCGGCACCGCGCAGGCGCTCGGGCCCGAGGCCGATCCCCTCTCGCTCGGCGCGGCGCGCATCCTGATCGGCGGGGGCGCGCTGGCCGCCGTGGCCCTCGTGATGCAGCTCGCCGGGCGCCGGGACGACGCGACCGGGAAATCCGTCGCCCCGACGCCCGGCGACCGCACGCGGCGTCTTCCGGCCCTCATCGCGGTCGTCGCCGGCGCGGCGGGCGTGCTCGCGTACCAGCCGGCGTTCTTCGCCGGCACCGCGGCGAACGGCGTCGCGGTGGGCACCGTCGTCGCCCTCGGGTCTGCGCCGGTGCTGACGGGCGGGATGGACTGGGTCATCCGGCGCCGGTTCCCCGGCCGGGTCTGGATCGTCGCCACCGCCCTCGCGACGGCGGGCGTCACCGTGCTCGCCGCCGCGACCGGCACGGGGCCGACGGCCGTCGACCCGCTCGGCGTCGCGGCGTCGATCACCGCCGGAGGCGCTTACGCCGTCTACACGCTGGCGGGCAAGGCGCTGCTCGATCGCGGCTGGAGCTCGGCGGCGAGCATGGGGGCGATCTTCGGCGGCGCCGCAGCGGTGAGCCTGCCGGTGCTGCTGTCGACGGATGCCTCGTGGCTGGCGTCGCCCGACGGGCTCGTGATGGCGCTGTGGCTCGGGCTCGTCACGACGACGGCCGCGTACCTGCTCTTCGGCGCAGGCCTGAAGCAGCTGACCCCCGCGACCGTGTCGACGCTGACGCTCGCCGAACCGCTCACGGCGACGGTGCTCGGCGTGATGGTGCTCCACGAGCAGCTGTCGGCCGGGGCCGTCACGGGGCTGCTCGTGCTCGCATCGGGCATCGTGCTGCTCGCCCTGGCAAGCGGTCGACGGATGCCTCGCCGCGGCGCCGAGCCGTCCGCAGGCCACCCGCCCGGCGCCGCCGTCGGGCCCCGCGTGGATGTCGGCGGCGCGGCCTAGCGTCGGAGCATGGACGTCATCCTCATCCCCGGATTCTGGCTCGACGCGAGTTCGTGGAGCGAGGTGACGCCCGAGCTCGAGGCCGCCGGCCATCGGCTGCACGCGGTCACGCCCCCCGGCCTCGAGTCCGTCGATGCGCCGCGTGCCGGCATCGGGCTCGACGATCACGTCGAGGCGGTGCTGCGTCTTGTCGACGGCATCGAGGGACCTGTGGTGCTCGTCGGGCATTCGGGTGGCGGCACCGTCGCGCAGGCCGTGTCCGACCGCCGGCCCGATCGCATCGCCCGCGTCGTCTACGTCGACGCGGCGCCCATGGGCGATGGCGACTCCATCAACGACAGCCTCCCGGTGGTGGGCGACGAAATCCCCCTGCCCGACTGGTCGGTCTTCGGCGAGGGCATGCTCGCCGATCTCGACGACGAGGGGCGACGCCGGTTCCGCGAACGTTCGATCCCCGAGCCCGCGGCCGTCGCGACCGATCCGCTGCGTCTCACCGACGACCGACGGCGCGACGTACCGAGCACGATCATCACGTGCGAGTACCCGAGCACCCAGCTGAAGGAATGGGTCGCCGGGGGCGCCCCGTTCGTGCGCGAGCTCGCCGCGATGCGCGACGTCGAGTACGTCGACCTCCCGACCGGCCATTGGCCGCAGTTCACGCGACCGGCCGAACTCGGCCGCATGCTCGTCGACGCGATCGCCCGCTGAGCCGCCACGGCGGCACGCCCTCGGCCCGGCGACGCTCGCGTCAGCCCGCGAAGCGCCGCATCAGAGGTCGTTCCCGCTCACCCCGAACGTGTCGCAGGCGCCGGCGCCGTTGTCGTACCCGGCCTCGAACCACCGCACGCGCTGCTCACTCGTGCCGTGGGTGAACTGGTGCGGGTTGACCTGGCCCTGCGTCGTCTCCTGGATCCGGTCATCGCCGACCGCCGCCGCAGCGCTCAGGGCCTCGGTGTACTGCTCGGGGGTGATCGGCTGCAGGAACGTCACGCCGTTCTCGTCCTCCGTCTTCGAGGCCGATGCCGCCCAGGCCCCCGCGAAACAATCGGCCTGCAGCTCGACGCGCACGGCATTGGAGGTCGGCCCCGTCTGGCCGTCCTGCGACGACTCGAGGATCCCCGCAAGGTTCTGCACGTGGTGGCCCCACTCGTGCGCGACCACGTACATCTCGGCAAGCGGGCCGCTCTCGGCACCGAACTGCTGCTCGAGGGTGTCGTAGAACGACGTGTCGATGTAGATCGTCTGGTCGGGCGGGCAGTAGAACGGTCCCGTCGCCGACGACGCGTTGCCGCAGCCGGTCGCCACGGCCTGGCTGAAGAGGATGAGGTCCTGCGGACCCACGTAGTCCACTCCGATCTGCGGGCCGGCGTCCTGCCAGTAGTCCTCCAGCGAGGCCGCTGCGCCCTGCATCCGGCAGTCGATGCGCTCGTTCGCGTCCTGGCCCGTCTGGCACTCCTGGAGCGCCGAGTCCGTGGCCGACGGGTCCTGCTGACCGCCGCCGACCAGACCGGTCAGGTCGACGCCGAGGAACTGCGAGATCAGGAAGAGCGCGATCGCACCGAGGCCGCCGCCGACCGCGATGCCCGTGGTGCGTCCGCGGCGTGACGTCTTGCCACCACTGATGTCGGAGTTCGGATTGAACGTCATGGCCCGACGTTACCGCTCACTGGTCGGCGGGGGCATCCGCCTTCCGTTCGTCCCCGCGTCGCGCTACGCTGCCGGACTCGTCGCGATCGTCGGCGTCGTCGTCGCGGTCGTCATCTTCGTCTTCGTCATCGTCATCGTCGTCTTCGTCTTCGTCTTCGTCTTCGTCATCGTCGTCGCCATCGTCATCGTCATCTTCGTCGTCTTCATCGTCATCGTCGTCGTCGTCATCGCTGTCGTCGTCATCGCTGTCGTCGTTGTCATCGTCGTCGTTGTCGTCGTCATCGCTGTCGTCTTCGCCGTCCTCGTCATCGTCGGCGTCGGCGTCGCTGTCATCGTCGGCGTCCTCGTCGGCGTCGGCGTCGCGATCGGCGTCCCCGGCCTCGCCCGCCGCGTCGGTCCGGGCCTCGCCGCTCTCGTCGTCCGCGACGTCCTCCTCTGCCTCCGCGGCATACCGCGCCGCGTCGTCGGAGCTCTCAGCCGCAACGACGCCGGCGATGGCGCCGGCGTCGGCCGTCTCATCCGGCATAGTGGTCTCGCCCGGCTCGGCGAACCGATCGGTCGCGGCGATGAGGGCGTCGAGGATGCCGGGCTCATCGAATGCGTGCCCGGCGTCGTCGATCACGCGCAGGTCGGCCTCGGGCCAGGCGCGATGCAGGTCCCAGGCGGTCATCATGGGCGTGCACATGTCGTAGCGGCCCTGCACGATGACCGCGGGGATGGCGCGGAGCCGTTCGGCGTCGCGGATGAGCTGGCCCTCGTCCCACCATCCGCCGTGGCGGAAGTAGTGGTTCTCGATACGGGCGAACGCGGTCGCGTACTCGGGCGCGGTGAAGCGGGCGATCGTCTCGGCCTGCGGCAGCAGCGTGATGGTCGAGGACTCCCATCGCGACCACGCGATCGCGGCGGCCTGGTGCACGGCCGGGTCCGGATCCGAGAGCAGTCGGTGGTACGCCTCGATGAGGTGCGCCCGCTCGCCGATCGGCACGGGCGCGATGAAGTCCTCCCAGTGATCGGGGAAGATCGCGGACGCACCGCCCTCGTAGAACCAGTCGAGCTCCTGGCGGCGCAGGGTGAAGATGCCTCGGAGCACCAGCTCGGTCACGCGCTCGGGGTGGGTCTGGGCGTACGCGAGCGCGAGCGCGCTGCCCCACGAACCCCCGAAGACCTGCCACCGATCGATGCCGAGGTGCGCACGAAGCCGCTCCATGTCGGCCACGAGATGCCAGGTCGTGTTCGCCGACAGGTCGGCGCCCGGCTCGGACGCATGCGGGATCGAGAAGCCGCAGCCTCGCTGGTCGAACAGCACGATCCGGTACCTCGAGGGATCGAAGAGCCGCCGATGCGTCGGCGTGGTGGCCCCGCCCGGGCCGCCGTGCAGGAACACCACGGGCTTGCCCTCGCGGCTGCCCGAGACCTCCCAGTAGATGTGCTGGCCGTCCCCGACGTCGAGCATGCCGGTCTCGAGCGGCTCGATCTCGGGATAGAGCTCCCTCATGCTGTCCCCTCCGTCCACCGCGCCCCCTTGTCGGCCACGCTAGCGAGCGGGGGATGCCGCCGGGTAGCGGCGCGCCGCCGCGATTTCGCGGTCGGCGCACGTGGCGTGACCACGGCCCGTTCCCAGCCGGACGACCTAGCGTGCGGTCATGCGACCGGTTCCCGATCCCCTCGGCCCCGGGCAGGAGTCGGTGTGGGACTATCCGAGGCCGCCGCGCGTCGAGCAGGTGGACCTCCGCGTCACGATCGAGCTCGGCGGCGAGCGCGTCGTCGATACTCGCGACGTGGTGCGCGTGCTCGAGACGAGCCATCCGCCGGTCTACTACCTGCCGATCTCGGCGTTCGCCGACGGCACGCTCTCACCCGCCGAGGGAGCGTCGTTCTGCGAGTTCAAGGGCGCCGCGCGCTACCTGGACGTGCACGGCGGCGGACGCATCGCCGAGCGTGCGGCGTGGAACTACCCGGACCCGTCGACCGGGTTCGAGGCACTGCGCGACCGCGTCGCCGTCTACGCAGGACCGATGGACGCCTGCACGATCGACGGCGAACAGGTGACCCCGCAGCCCGGCTCGTTCTACGGCGGCTGGATCACCTCCTGGGTCGTCGGCCCCTTCAAGGGCGGTCCCGGCTCGATGGGCTGGTGACGCCGGATGCCGCGACAAGGCGCCCAGCGTAGGCTCGGGCCATGAGCCGCACACCGGTCACGGTCACCATCACGGGCGCAGGCGGGCAGATCGGCTACGCCCTCCTCTTCCGGATCGCGTCGGGCGCGATGCTCGGGCCGGATACGCCCGTGCGCCTCCACCTCCTCGAGATCCCCCAGGGCCTGCGAGCCGCGGAGGGCGCGGCACTCGAGCTCCAGGACTCGGCGTTCCCGCTGCTCTCGCACGTCGAGATCACCGACGACCCCGCCGTCGCGTTCCGCGGCGCGAACCTGGCCCTGCTCGTCGGCGCACGCCCGCGCGCCGCCGGGATGGAGCGCGGCGACCTGCTCCAGGCCAACGGCGGCATCTTCGGACCGCAGGGCCGCGCCATCAACGAGCATGCGGCCGACGACATCCGCGTCGTGGTCGTCGGCAACCCGGCGAACACGAACGCGCTCATCGCCGCGTCCAACGCGCCCGACGTGCCGAAGGACCGCTTCACGGCACTCACCCGCCTCGACCACAACCGGGCGCTCGGTCAGCTCGCGGCCGCACTCCAGTCCCCGGTCGGCGAGCTGCGCGGCGTCACGATCTGGGGCAACCACTCTGCGACGCAGTTCCCGGATGTCGCGCACGCGACGGCCGGCGGCGATCCCGTGCCCGCGCTGCTCGCGGCCCGCATGGGCGGCACGGACGCGGCCCGTTCCTGGCTCGAGGACCAGTTCATCCCGCGCGTGGCCAAGCGCGGAGCCGAGATCATCGAGGTGCGCGGCTCATCCTCCGTGGCGTCGGCCGCGTCGGCGACGATCGACCACGTGCACGACTGGGTGCTCGGTACGGGTGATGGCGGTCGCACGAGCGCGGCGATCTGGTCAAACGGGGAGTACGGCGTCGCCGAAGGAGTGATCTCCTCCTTCCCGGTCGTCGCCGAGGACGGCGCGTGGAAGGTCGTCGAGTCGCTCGACGTCGACGAGTTCGCCCGGAGGCGCATCGATGCCTCGGTCGCCGAGCTCGTCGACGAACGTGAGGCCGTTCGCTCGCTCGGCCTGATCTGAGGCTGACCTGACGGCCACCGATGGCATGACCGGGCGTTGTGGCATCCGCACCTAGGCTGAGGGCATGCCCGACCGAGAACCCATGTCGCCCGCCCGCCGCCGCCAGCTCATCGTGGGGCTCGTCGTCGGGCTGATCGTCGGTATCGGCGTCAGCGTCTGGACGGGATTCTGGGTCTGGCTCGGCGCCGGACTCGCCGTCGGCCTCGCCGCGGGCGCGATCATGAAACCGCCCGGCGAGGACGACGGCGCCGGCGGGCAGCGACGCCGCTGACCGCCCGAGACGACGGCGGGCCGGGCGTCTCGCGCCCGGCCCGCCCACGCGACCTCCGCTATCGCCGCGGCCTCTCGGCCTTCTCGGGGGCGGCGAGCGTACCCGCCTCGCGCTGCGCCGCGTAGTACGCACGAGCCTCGTCCTGCCGCTCCTGCTCGGCGCCGGAGGCGATCGCGGCGCGCAGGTGCTCGGGCGCGAAGCCGAACGCGTCGACGAGGTCGAGCGCGTACGGGCGCAGGCGCTCGACGAGGCGGTCGATGTAGGCCGTCACGGCCTGCGCGCGCTGCGGGGAGAGCCGACCGTGGATCAGGTACCACGCGAGGTGCTTCTCGATCAGGCCCAGGCCGAACAGGTCGCGGACCCACGTCAGCACCTGCTTGGTACCGGCATCCTCGGTGCGGGCCAGGGCCCGGGTGAAGGCCTCCCACTGGAGCAGCTCGGCGTGGGCGCGAGCCGCCTCGATGAGCTCGTTCTGGTTGCGATTGAACAGCGCCGCCGCCTCGGCCTTCGAGAGCTTGCGCATGTCGCGCAGCCGCCCGGCGATCTCGCTGATCATGGCCTCGACGCGGTCGGTGAGCAGCTCGCGCTGGGTCTCCTCCTCACGCAGCTCGTGCACCGACCGTGCCGTCGAGCCGAAGTCGGCGATCGTCTGCGCGAGACGCCGCAGGCCCGTGCCGTGGTACGCGCGGTCGGCCGTCTGCGCGACCACGTAGCGCGCCATCGCGCCGGCATCCGCCTTCGCGAACTGCTTCGAGTAGTCGGTCAGCAGCCGCTTGGCCACGAGCTGAAGCAGGACATTGTTGTCGCCCTCGAACGTGACGTAGACGTCGAGGTCCTGGCGGAGGCCGACGAGGCGGTTCTCGGCGAGGAAGCCCGCGCCGCCGCACGCCTCGCGCGCCTCCTGCAGCGTGTCGAGGGCGTGCCACGTCGAGAGCGGCTTGAGGGCGGCGGCGATCGTCTCGAGGTCCTGACGGTCGTCGTCGGTGTCGGCCTCGCCCGAGAACACCGCGTCGAACTTGACGAGGAACTCGTCGTGCGCGAAGACCTGGGCGTAGGTCGTCGCGAGCCTCGGGATGAGTCGGCGCTGGTGGCGCTGGTAGTCGAGCAGCACCTCCTCGTCGGTGTCGCTGCCCGCGTTGAACTGGCGGCGCTGCGTGCCGTAGGTGATCGCGATGGCGAGGCCCATGGCACTCGCGATGGTCGCGGCGCCGTCGAGGGAGACGCGCCCCTGCACCAGCGTGCCGAGCATGGTGAAGAAGCGGCGACCCGGGCTCGCGATGGGGCTCGAGTAGGTGCCGTCGGCCGCGACGTCGCCGTAGCGGTTCAGCAGGTTCTCGCGCGGCACGCGCACGTCGGTGAAGTGCAGGCGCCCGTTGTCGATGCCGTTCAGGCCGCCCTTCAGGCCGTCGTCCTCGCCGCCGATTCCGGGCAGGAACTCGCCCTGCTCGTCGCGGATGGGCACGTAGAACGCGTGGACGCCGTGGTTGACGCCCTTCGTGATGAGCTGCGCGAACACGACGGCCGCGATGCCGTGGAGCGCCGCGTTGCCGAGGTAGTCCTTCCACGCCCCGCGGAAGGGCGTGTGGATCACGAACTCCTCGGTCTCGGGATCGTAGGTCGCCGTCGTGCCGATCGCGGCCACGTCGGAGCCGTGCCCTGTCTCGGTCATCGCGAAGGCGCCGGGCACGTCGAGCGTCATCGCGCCCGGGAGGTACTTCTCGTGGTGCGGCGTCGTGCCGAGGTGCAGGATGGCGGCCGCGAAGAGGCCCCATTGGACGCCCGACTTGATCTGGAGGCTGGGATCGGCCAGCACGAGCTCCTCGAACGCGGCGATGTTGCCGCCGTGGTCGTCCTCGCCGCCGAGCTCCTTCGGGAAGGCCTTGTGCACCGCGCCCGACTCGACGAGGAGTCGCAGCTGCCCCAGCACGCGCTCGCGGTGCTCGGCCATCGACTGCCCGTCGATGCGCTGGAACGCCGGGTCGGCGGCACGCTCGCGCGCAGCAAGTCGGATGTCGGGCCACGTGCCGAGCAGCTGGCGGCCGAGGGCCGCCACGTCGACGACGGGCGCTGCGCTCGAGTCGATCGGGGTGTTCGCCGGAGTGGCCTCGGCGGCGTGCGCCTGGGTGCTCGGGCGCTCGACCTTCGGGGCCGGGGTGGAGTCGGTTCGGGATGCCGTGTCGACCATCGTCGGTTCGTCCTTCGTACGCGGATCAGGGCTTCGATCCACGCTATGGGCGGGTTCGACGGCGCCGGAAATACTGCGTCAGGAGCCGACAAACCGGTCTTCGCGCCATCCGCTCGGATTTGCGGAATTCCACAAGTTCGGCGTCATCGACCGTTGGAGCATCCACAAGTCCGGCGCGGTGGTCGGGCCGTCCCGGGTGGTCAGCCCGGTTGATCGGCCGGGAGACCGCGGAAGTATCGCGTCGCTTCGCCCGACCAGAGCAGCACGACGATGGCGACCGCGACCAGGGCGCTGACGATCTCATTCACGGCGGTCGAGGGATCCACGATGGCCGCACTCACGGAGGCGATGACCGAGACGACCTCGATGGCGGTGATCGCGATGCGGGCGATCGGATTGCCGTTCATGAGGCCGAAGGCGATCACGGCCGCGAGCGCGCCCACGAGCAGCGAGACGGAGCCCATGATCGCCCACGTCGTCCGGGTCGCGTCGTCGTCGCCGCCGATCGTCGCCCCAATGAGGAGGAAGCCGCCCGCCACGAGGTCGAGCGCCGCATTCACCCACACGAGCACGCCGACCACGGTCACCCCGGTCGGCCGAGGCGCGCGGGCGAGGCCGGCATCGCCCATCGCCGGCGACCGATCGCGATCGGATGGCGTCATTCGACGGTGCCGACGAAGAAGCGGCTCGCCTTGGGCGTCCAGAGCAGGATCAGCAGGATGACCGAGAAGGCGAGGCCGAGCCACTCGCCCACGACCGACGGATCGCTCATGTACGCCACGGCGAGGAACAGCGATCCGATGATCGAGAAGACCTGCAGCACCGTGATGATGAGCCTCGCCGGGTTGCTGCCCCGCAGCAGCCCGCCCGCGAGGACTGCCGTGATGAGGCCGACGACGATCGAGCCGATCGCGGCGGTGATGAGACCGCCGGACCCGCCGAATCGCGCGACCACCTCGTCGTTCGGCAGCCGGAAGAACAGGAGCACGCCCGAGAGCATGTCGAGCAGACCGGCGATGAACGCGAGCACGCCGATGATCGTGATGGTGACCGGACGCTTCCCGCGGACCACTTCGGACATTCCGTCTCCCCCGAGTCCGGCCGCCCCCGAGGCGGCCCTTCGGCCGATGGTATCGGGGGGTGCGGGGTGGCCTCACGGTACGAAGGTCCCGTGCTGCGACGCACCGTGCCGGCCCTCGGGAGGTGAGCGGTCAGCCGACGTGCTCGGAGACCACGCGCACCAGGGCCTCGCCGTACGCCTCGAGCTTCTTCGCGCCGATGCCCGAGATGCCGTCGAGCTGGCCGAGGCTCGAAGGGCGCTGCACGGCGACCGCGCGAAGCGTCGCGTCGCCGAACACGATGTATGCCGGAACGCCCTGCTCGCGCGCCTCGCCTGCACGCCACGTGCGGAGCGCCTCGAAGAGCTCCGCGTCGGCCGGCTCGAGATCTGCGGCAGCGGGCGCGGCCGCCCGGGCGCTTCGGGAGGTACGACCGGGCCGCTCGGGCTCGGTGCGGAAGGCGACCGTGCGATCCCCCGCGAGGACCTCCGCCGAGGCATCCGTCAGCGCGAGCACGCCGTACTCGCCGACCGACTGCAGCAGGCCCTGCGCGAGCAACTGGCGCACGACGCCGCGCCACTGCGCGTCGGAGAGGTCGTCGCCGATCGCCCACGTCGCGAGGCGGTCGTGGCCGTACTGTTCGACGCGCGCCGTGCGCTTGCCGCGCAGGATGTCGACCAGGTGGCCGGCGCCGAAGCGCTGGTTGCGCTCGCGCTGCAGCCGGACGATGGTCGACATGAGCTTCTGCGACGCCACCGTGCCGTCCCACGAGGCGGGCGGCTCGAGGCACGTGTCGCAGTTGCCGCACGCCGTGCTCGGCTCCCCGAAGTAGGCGAGGAGGTTCTGGCGGCGGCACTGCACGGTCTCGCACAGCGCGAGCATCGCATCGAGGTGCGCCGTCAGCCGCCGGCGGTGCGCCAGGTCGCCCGGGCTCTCGTCGATCATCCGGCGCTGCTGCACGACGTCTTGCAGGCCGTACGCCAGCCACGCCGTCGCGGGCAGCCCGTCGCGGCCCGCGCGCCCCGTCTCCTGGTAGTACCCCTCGACCGACTTCGGCAGGTCGACGTGGGCCACGAACCGCACGTCGGGCTTGTCGATTCCCATGCCGAAGGCGATGGTCGCGACCACGACGACCCCGTCGTCGCGGAGGAAGCGCTCCTGGGTGCGACGGCGGGTCGCCGCGTCGAGGCCGGCGTGGTACGGCATCGCATCGACGCCGTTCGCGGCGAGGAACGACGCGAACTTCTCGGTGCTGGCCCGTGACAGCGCATACACGATGCCGGCGACGGGGTTGCCGTCGGCGTCGCGACCCTCGGTGCGCACGAAGTCGAGCAGCTGGCGCCGCACGTCGAGCTTCGGAGCGATGCGGTACTGGATGTTCGGCCGATCGAAGCTCGACACGAAGTGGCGCGCGTCGCGGAGCGAGAGCCGCTCGGTGATCTCGCGGTGCGTGGCCTCGGTGGCGGTCGCCGTCAGGGCGATGCGCGGCACGTCGGGCCAGCGCTCGGCGAGCTCGGCGAGCCCGAGGTAGTCGGGCCGGAAGTCGTGACCCCACTGCGCGACGCAGTGGGCTTCGTCGATCGCGAACAGGGCGATGGTGCCGCGTTCGAGGAAGCGCTTGGTCTGCTCGGAGCCCAGCCGCTCGGGAGCGACGTAGAGCAGGTCGAGCTCGCCCGCGACGTACGCCCGCTCGACCTGCGCGCGTTCGGCCGGGGACTGCGAGGAATTGAGGTAGCCCGCTCGGACGCCGTTGCGCACGAGGGCGTCGACCTGGTCGTGCATGAGCGCGATGAGCGGTGAGACCACGACGCCCGTTCCCTCGCGAAGCAGCGCCGGGACCTGGTAGCAGAGGCTCTTGCCGCCGCCCGTGGGCATGAGCACGACCGCGTCGCCACCGCCGGCGACGTGATCGATGATCGCGGCCTGCTCGCCGCGGAAGGCGTCGTAGCCGTAGACCGTGCGGAGCGCCTCAAGCGGTGAGCCGAACCGAGCCGGGGAGGCGGCCGGAGCGGCCAGCCGGGGCGCGGCCGCCGTCGGCGCACCGGACTGCGACTCATCGACGAATGCAGGAGGCGGGGGCGCCCACTCGTCGTCGGGCGGCACGAGCTCGTCGGGATCCCACGGCACCTCGTCGGCCCAGGCGCCGGCCGGTTCGGGGTTCTGGCTCCACGTCACCCGACGACCCTACCCGCCGGGGCCGACAGCGTGGCGGGCACGTCTCGAGACCGCCCACAACGTGGGCTGGGGAGGACGGGTCGCGGTGCGAGATCGCTGTGAAGACGGATGCCGCGGCATCCGCTCGGCATTCCCTCGGCATAGGCTCGCGCCATGACGCAGATCGAGGGAGCGCGCACCCTCGTCGTGGGTGCGACCGGCGTGCTCGGCACGCTGCTCGCGGAGCGGCTCGCCCAGGGCGGCGCGCGGGTCGCCGTGCACGGCCGCGACGACGCGCGGCTCGCCGAGCGCGCCTCGTTCGGCGAGCCGATCGCCGTGGACCTCACCGACGAGACGGCGCCCGAGACCATCGTCGAACGCGCGACCGCCGTCCTCGGCGGGCTCGACATCGTGGTCCTCGCCGCCGGAGTGGTCGGCTTCGACTCGGTCGCCGAGACGGCCGAGCAGGACCTCGAGACGCTGTTCACGGTCAATGCGCTCGCGCCGATGCGGATCATCTCCGTGGCGGTCCCCGCGCTCCGCGATTCGGCCGCGGCCGGCCGGGAACCCGTCGTGATCGCGTTGACCGGCATCGTCGCGGAGTTGCCGACGGCCGGGCTCGCCAGCTACTCCGCCTCGAAATCCGCGCTTGCGGCGTACCTGACCGCGGCGGGCCGCGAACTGCGGCGCAGCGGCATCCGCCTGCTCGACGCGCACCCCGGCCACATCGAGACGGGACTCGCCGGGCGACCGCTCTTCGGGTCGGCGCCGCGCTTCCCGCACGGACTCGACCCGGCGGCCGTGGCCGACCGGCTCATACGCGCGATCGTCGATGGCGAGACGGCACTGCCGCCCGGGGCGTTCGCCGAACGGTGAGCTCGGCGGTCGCCCCGCGCGGCGGGCGGTTCAGCGGTCCGCGGCCGGCCCGTCGTCGGCGTCGGTCGGCCCGGTCGCGTCGGCGTCGGCGTCATCGTGACCCTGGGCCGCCGGTCGCCGGCGCATGACCAGGAACGCCACGAGCCCGGCGAGCACCACCACGGCGGCACCCCCGACCACCCACAGCAGGTCGCCGAGCCCACCGGATGCCGCGGCATCCGTCTCGGCATCGGTCGCGTCGCCTGGCTCAGAGGCCTCGCCCGCGCCCTGGGCGCACGCCGCATCGTCGGTGCCCTCAACGAGTTGCTCGGCGTCGGACGGCGCCCACGTGAACGCGAATTCGCCCGTGATGGGGTGTCCGTCGGCCGACACCACGCGCCACTCGACGGTGTACTCGCCCTCGGGCCCGAGTTCGACCGGTACGCTCGCCACGGCGCGATCGACGCTGGGGCACGGGGACGCGTAGTGTCGGCCGTCGGGGCCGATGACGTCCATCGCCGTCGCACCCTCGGCATCGAGCAGCGCGTCGCTCGTCTCGAGCGCGACCGTGCCCGGCTGGGTGGTGACGGTCGAATCGGCGTCGGGAGTCTCGCCGATCACCGTGTTGTGCGCGGACGCCGGCAGGGCCGGGCCCGCGAGGACGCCGAGCGCCGCCAGGAGCAGCGCACTCGCGCCGAGCGTCCGGGATCGAGTGCGCGCCGTGCGCATGTCAGGCCTTCGATCCGCGACGGGCCATGATCGCGACGACCAGGCCGGCAACGCCGACGGCGAGGCCCCCGATGCCGATCACGCGGGCGAGGGTGTCGACAGCGGCATCCGCCGGATCCTGGGTCGCGGCGGTCGTCTCGACCGATTCGGCCGTCGCGGCCGCCTTGTCGTGACCGTGGCCGTCACCCTCGGCCGCCGTGACCTCGATGGCCGGTGCCGGGTGCTCGGGTTCGGCGCCGTCGGCGGCCGACTCGTTCCACGCGGTCTCCCCCTCGACGCACGACTGCAGCACGGGGAACTCCAGCCGCTCACCCTCGCCGTCCTCGGGCAGCAGCATCTGGATCTCGAATGCCCCGCGGTAGCCCTCGGGGATGGGGGTGTCGGCCGTGTACACCACCTGGCCGACGCGCTCGGTCACCTCGTCGCCGTGAGCGCCCTCGACCGGCTCGTCGAGCTGGACCATGACCTTCTCGACCGACCATCCGGCCTGGAGCGTGGGCGTGACGGAGAGGATCTGCTCGGGGATGTCGACCGTGAACGAGGTCGTGGGCGAGCCGTCGCAGCCGTGGCCCGAGGCGAATTCGAGCACGGTGTACGAGCCGGCAGCCGTGGAGCCGGGCGTGACGGTGACGTGCGCCTGCGCCGCGACGGGCGCAGCGAGCGCGAGCAGGGCGCCGGCGCCCAGGGCGCTCGCGGCCACGGCGGTGGAACGGGTGATGGAACGCATGGGTCTCTTCTCTTCGGGTTCAATGCACTGGCGCGCGGCCGATGGTCGGCTCAGTTCGGCGCGCCGGGATGTGCGGTGACGATGCGGGTGTCGTGGCCGCTCAGGCGGCGAGCGACGCCCGCGGCGGACCGCGGTGCCGAAGCGAGGAGAGGAGGACGATGGCGGGATCGGGCGGGCCGACCCAGGTCGTCGCGGCAACCCGCGCCGGCGCGGCAGGAGCCACCAGGCCGCGCAGCGCGACGATGACGAGGCGGAGACCGCGGACGACCGTGGCGAAGGCGACCGAGACGGCCGCCACCGCGCGCTGGAACAGCACGAGCGCCCCGACGGTCGCCACGGCCGCGACGAGGTGCGCGAGCGGCATCGCCACCGCGTGCCCGTGCGAGACGACGACGAGCGCGCCGTCGAGATGCACGACCGGCGCACCGTGCGCCGCATGCGAGAGAGCCGGGTACTCGGATGGCGCGCTCGCGGCGCTCGGAGTTCCGAGCGCGTAGAGCAGGTGGAGCGCCGCCTGCGCGGCGAGCGCCCCCGCGGAGGCGCGCAGCAGCGCCATCCGCCCGCCGGTCAGGGCCATCGCGAGCGGTATGGAGAAGGCGAGCGCGAGCACGAGCGCCAGGGGACCGGGCGGAGTGCCGCCGCCGACCGTGTGGGCCAGCGAGGCGGCGAAGGTCGCGAACGCGGCGATCGCCGCGCCGCGCGCCGCGCGGGCACCCCGGGTCATCATCCGACCAGCCTAACCGGCGGTCCGTTCCGCCCTGCACGCCGAACGGCCCCGGGCGGGTGCCCGGGGCCGTTCGTCCGCTGGGGGCGGGTCAGCCGATGTTCAGCGTGAACGAGCTCGTCGTCCCGGTGCTGGGCACCGTGACCACGAACGTCGTTGCACCGCTCGCATCGCCGGGGATGGTGAACGTCACGCTGGCCTTGCCGACCTCGTCGGTGGTCGGCGTGTAGGCGGTGTTGATCGGCGCACTGCCGAGCACGGTGCCGTCTCCGCCCTTCAGGGTGATGTTTGCCACGTCGGCGTCAGGCTCGGTTCGCGTGAAGTCGAGCGACGACAGGTTGACGGTCACGGTGCTCCCCGCTGCGACGGACGTGCCGCCGGGCAGGTGCACGCCGACCGCGCGCTGCTTCACGTCGGGCGAGATCGTGTGGTCCGCATCGGCCGCGAAGTAGTCGACCATCGACTCGAGGTCGATCTTGCCGCTGTCGGCCTTGTTCGTGCCCTCTGCGAGGGTGAAGAAGTTGTCTCCACCCGCGGCGAGGAACGAGTTGGCGCCGACGATGTACGTCGCGGTCGGGTTGAGCGGGATCCCGTTGAGGAGGATCTCGGTGATGTGCGAACCGACAGGAGCGCTCGGATTGTAGGTGTACGTGAGCTCCTTGTTCACGCCGAGCTTGAGGAACGGCCGCGACGCGCCCGTGGGCTGCCACTGCTCCTCGAGCACCTTCTTCACCTGAGCGCCGGTGAGTTTCAGCGTCACGAGCGTGTTGGCGAACGGTTGCACATCCGCGGCCTCGCGGTAGGTCACTTCGCCCCCCGCGAGATCGGCACGAAGTCCACCCGGGTTCATGAACGCGATCTGCACACCACGCGGCTGGTCCTCGTTGAGGGACCAGAGCTGCACATCGGCCACGAGGTTGCCGAGCGTGGACTCGCCTCCGCGGTTCTCGGGGAACGACGATGCACCGACCGGGTTCGACGCCACCGCACGGCCGAAGTCGGCGGTCGCGGTGCCGAGCACGCGGCTGCCGAGCACGTTCGCCACTTCGACGGCCTCGGCGACGATCGGCGTGACCGCCGGGTCGTTCGGGTAGAGGGCCGTCGTGCCGTCCATCATGTTGAAGATCTCGTTCTTCATCGTGAAGGACTTCGTCGCCCGGTTGTAGTCGATGTCCATCCGGGAGAACCGCTCGCCGTACTGGCCGCTCGAGATGACCGGCATCGGGGCGCCGTCGGCGCGCTCGACGACGTGGTTGTAGGCGAGGTGCGTGTGACCCGACACGATCGCATCCACGTTGGCGTTCACGCCCGTGACGATCTTTCCGAACCGGGTCGACGGGTCCGTCGCCGAGGCCTTCGTGGTGTCGACCGCGCCCTCGTGCACGAGCAGCACAACGATGTCGGCCTCGCCGTTCTCGTCGTTGCCGTCGCTCAGCTGGTCGGCGACGCGGTTCGCGGCCTCGACGGGCGGGCCCACCTCGATGTCCTTGATCCCGTCAGGGCTGACCAGCGAGGGCAGCTCATCGGTGACCGCACCGACGAAGCCGATCGTCACGTCGTCGAACGTCTGCGTCCAGTACTCGGGAAGCGCCGCTTCCATCGTGCCCTTCTTGTAGACGTTGGCGCCGAGGTACTCCCACAGGGCGAGCGGCATGACCCGGTCGGTCAGGTCGGCGAAGCCCTGGTCGAACTCGTGGTTGCCCACCGAGCTCACGTCGAGCCCGGCCTCGTTCAGCGTCTCGATCGTCGGCACGTCCTTCTGGATGAACGACGTGAACGTCGAGGCGCCGATCATGTCACCGGCAGCCGCGAACACCGTGTTCGGGTTCTCGGCACGGATCTGCTTGACCGCCGAGGAGAGGGCGGCGATGCCGCCCGACGGGGCGGACTGCTCGATCCGGCCGTGGAAGTCGTTCACGGTGACGAGGTCGATGTTGACCGTGCCGGGTGCGGCTCCCGTCTTCACCCCGACGAGGATCGGGTCGTGGTCGCTCGAACGGAACGGCGTCCCGCTCTCGGCGGCCGTACCCCAGTACTCGCGCTGCGACCACTCGGGCGAGTTGATGCCCCACACTGCCACCTTGTCCACGCGATCGCTCGCCGCGGGCGACGCGATCACGTGGTCGAGCGAACCGAGCTCGCCGTCGAACGTGTAGGTGTACTGGCCGCGTGCCCGCGTGAACAGCAGGTCGTTCCAGCCCGCGTCCGTGAAGACCTTGATCGGGTCCTCCTTGGCGTACGAGTTGAAGTCGCCGATGAGGTAGACCGCGTTCTTGCGGCCATCCGATACGCTGTTCGCGAACTTCAGCAGCGCCTGCGCCTGCTCGACGCGCTCTGCATTGAAGGCGTCCTGGCCCGGCTGCTTGTTCGGATCAGTGCCACTCTTCGACTTGAAGTGATTGGCGATGACCGTCACGAATTGCTTGCCGTACTTGAACGTCTGCGCGATCGGCTCGCGGGCGATGTCCCAGACGGTCTCATCGATCACGGTCTGCGCTTCACCCGACGGCTTCACGACCGAAGGCTTGTAGATGATCGCGTTCGTGATGACGTCGGTGATGGCGGCGTCGTGGAGCTCGTCGGGCGTACGGACGTAGTCCCACACGGTCTTCCCGGCGGCAGCGTTCAGGGCCTTCACCAGGGACGAGAGCGCCTCGTCGGGCGCCTCGCCGAGCTTGACCGAGTTCTCGATCTCCTGCAGTGCGACCACGTCGGCGTCGAGCTCGTTGATCGCCGTGACGATCTTCGACTCCTGGATCGCGAACTCCTCCGCCGTCTCGGCGCCTCGGGCGGCCGGGTTGTCGGACGACAGGGTAGTGAAGTAGTTGAGCACGTTGAACGACGCGACCTGGATATCGCCGCCGACGACCGGCGGGGCGGCCGGACGCGGGTTGCCGATCACGGTCTTGCCGTCGCTGGCGAGCGTGCTGAACGTCGGCTTGAGGTTCGCCGGGCTCGCGTCGTTGATCGGCGTCGGAGGCTGCAGGCGCCAGTTGCCGAAGCCGAAGCTCAGGAGCGATCCGCCCTCCGGGAAGTTCACCACGTCGCCATTGCGCACGACCTTGTCCTTGGTGAAGTACGGCTGGTCGCCCGGGTGCGCCGCGTCGCTGATGCCGACGCTGTACCCGTCGTCGAGGATGAGTCGGGCGCTGTTGTTGGCCGTCGTGACGGCGGTCGCCGCCGGGTTCACGATCGTCGCGCCGTCCTTGACGGTCGTCGGCGTCTGGGTCTCGAACGCCTCGACCGGCATCGTGCTGCCGGCGCTCGTCCACAGTTCGCCGAAGCTCTGCAGGTTGTGGCTCGAGACCAGCTTGTAGGTGCCCGACGGGCGCACGAGCATGGCCTCGAATGCCTCGCGCGCCGAACCGAGCACCGTCGCGGCCAAGGGGGTGACGGCCGGGACGCCGACGCCCGCCTGCACCAGCTCGACCGAGCCGGCCGCCGTGGCGCTGACCTGGGTGACCGTGTTGAAGTCGCTGACGCGGCCGGTCACCTTCACCTTGTCGCCGATGGCGACGCCGGCGGCCGGGTTGCTGCTGAGAAACACGAACAGACCGTCGGAGGCGCCGGGCGTCGCATCCGTGGAGCCGCCGGAGCCGGCGGTCTGGATGTACAGGCCGCGATTGCTGGCCGTGCCGCGGTGGTCGCCGGTGACGACGCCCTCGACCGTCACGACCTGGCCGTCGAGCGGCGAGATGCCGTTCGGGCCCTGGGTCGCCGCCGTGCCCTGCACCGCGGCGATGGTGTTCGTGACCTCAGCAGCGTTCGCGGGCGCGACGCTGAACATCGAGAGGCCGACGGCGCATGCCGTGGCCAGCGCGGCCGCCGAACCCAGGCGCCTGTGCGCCCTGTGGTCGGCCGTGGCGCGGGATGCTGCCTCCGCGCCGGGGGAACGTTGCTGCATTGCGTGATCTCCTCTGCAAGACGGATGCCGGAGCTCGCGGTGCTCCCCCGGCGTCGCATGCGCCACCCCTCGGGCCGGGCGGCACTGATGGGCAGCATAAGCGCCGGTCAGGGGCGGTGGAAGACCCGTGGCCGACTCGTCATCCCCGGTTCAACCGAATCGGCCGAATTTGCTCACATGAGCAAGCCGCGATGCTCATATGAGCGGATGTCGCGGCCCGCGGATAGGCTCGGTCGCGATGTTGACCGCGGCCCTCTCCCTGTCGGGCGCGCTCGTCTACGGCGCCGCCGACTTCCTCGGCGGACTCGCGACGAAACGCCTCGGCGCGCTCCTCGCGACCGCGATCGCCGCGGTCGCCGGACTCGTCGTCATGCTCGCGTCCCTCCCCCTCCTGGGCGGCGAGTGGACCACCGCGGATCTCGGCTGGGGCGCGCTCTCGGGCGTCGTCGGCTCCGTCGCGATCGCCCTCCTCTATGCGAGCCTCGCAATCGGGCCGATGAGCATCCTGTCGCCGCTCACCGCGCTCATGTCGGCGGTGACACCGATGCTCTGGGGCACGCTCGTCGGCGCGGAACGGTTCGGGGCGCTCGGCATGTGGGGACTCGCACTCGCACTCCTCGCGGTGGTGCTCGTCGGCTTCGTGCCCGAGCGCGGCGCCGTCCGGCCCAGCGCGCGCGGACTCGCCCTCGCCGTCGGCTCCGGTCTCGCGATCGGCGCGTACTACATCGTCATCTCGCACACCTCCGACGAGTCGGGCACGGTTCCCCTCATCGCGAACCGCGTGGTCTCGGCATCGCTGCTGTTCGGCGCATTCGCGGTCGTGGCCGTCGCCCATCGCCTCCGCCGGCGATCCGTGGCGGCTCCCGCGGTCTCCAGCACGTCGCGCGCCGAGGTCGGGGCGGCGGATGGCGCGCCGCGCGGCGGCCCGAGTGCCGTCAGGACGGCACCCCCGTCCGTCGCCGAGCCCGGTCGTCCCGCCTCGGCACGGTCGGCGCTCACCCTCGCACTCTTCGGCGGCGTGCTCGACGCGATCGCGAACACGCTCCTCCTGCTCGGCATCCGCGCCGGCGACCTCGCGGTGGCCGCCGTCCTCGGCGCCATGTACCCGGCGGGCACCGTGATCCTCGCCGCGCTCGTGCTCCGCGAGCGCATCGCGCCGGTCCAGTGGGCGGGGCTCGCGCTCGCCTTCGTAGCTGCGGGAATGCTCGCGCTCGCGTAGACCGACGGCTGGAGGCGGGCGGCTGCTACAGCCGAACGACCTCTCGGATGCGCACGACCGCCGTGCCCTCCTCGGCCGACGCGATGAGGTCCACCTCGCCGCGGATGCGCCAGTCGTGATCGCCGGCCGGGTCGTCGATCACCTGCTCGACGCGCCACATGCCGTTGGCGGCATCCGCCTCGTCGATCGTCACCAGGCGCGGCGAGCGCGACGGGCCGCCCGTGCCGATGGCGTCGTGATCGGCGTAGTACGCGTCGAGCGCGCCGGGCCAATCCACGTCGGGATCGAGCTCGGCGAGCTCCTCGTCGTGCTCGAGCGCGGCGAGCTGCACTCGACGGAACAGCTCGTTGCGCACGAGCACCGTGAAGGCGCGCCGGTTGGTGACGACCGAGGGGGGCGCGGGCGGCACCACGGGCTGTTCGTCCTCGGGCAGGTGCGCGGTCGGGTCGACGAGCTCGGCCCACTCGTCGACGAGACTCGAGTCGACCTGTCGCACGAGCTCGCCGAGCCATTCGATGAGGTCGAGCAGCTCCTCGTCCTTCGCCTCGTCGGGAACGGTCTGGCGGATCGCGCGGAACGCGTCCGACAGGTATCGCAGCACCAGCCCCTCGCTCCGGGCGAGCTGGTAGAACGACACGTATTCCCCGAACGACATCGAGCGCTCGAACATGTCGCGCACGACCGACTTCGGGCTGAGCTCGAAGTCCCGCACCCAGGGCTGGCTCGACGCGAACGTCTCGAAGGCATGGTGCAGCAGCTCGTCGAGCGGCTTCGGCCAGGTGACCTCCTCGAGCAGCGCCATCCGCTCGTCGTACTCGATGCCGTCGCGCTTCATCGCGCCGACCGCTTCGCCGCGGGCCTTGTACTGCTGCTGCGACAGGATGGGTCGCGGATCGTCGAGCGTGGACTCGATGATCGACACGACGTCGAGCGCGTAGTGGCCCGTGCCCTGCTCGCTCGTCTCGGGATCGAGCAGCTCGATCGCGGCGAGCGCGAACGGGGAGAGCGGCTGGTTCAGCGCGAAGTTCGGCTGCAGGTCGACCGTGAGCCTCAACTGCACGCCGAGCCCGCCCGCGCCACCCGCCGGCACGATCTCGACCACGCCGGCATCACGCAGCGTGCGGAGGATCGACAACGCGCGGCGGGCCAGCTCGAAGCGTCGAGCGCGCGACTCGTGGTTGTCGAACACGAGCGAGCGGATGCCACGGGGCACGTCGCCGCCGCGGCCGATGACGTTGATCAGCATCGCGGCCGTGAGCGTCAGCTGGGGCACGAGCGGCTCGGGCTCGGCCGCGACCAGCCGTTCGAACGAGCCCTCGCCCCACGTCACGAAGCCAGCGGGCGCCTTCCTGCGCACGACCTTCTTGAGCTTCTTCGGGTCGTCGCCGGCCTTGCGGATCGCCGTCTCGTTCTCGATCTCGTGGTCGGGGGCGAGCACGACGACGGTCCCGGCGGTGTCGTAACCCGCGCGACCCGCGCGGCCCGCGACCTGGTGGAACTCGCGCGCGGAGAGCTGCCGCATCCGCTGCCCGTCGTACTTGGACAGCGCCGTGATGAGCACCGTGCGGATCGGGACGTTGATGCCGACGCCGAGCGTGTCGGTGCCGCAGATGACGCGCAGCAGCCCGCGCTGCGCGAGCGTCTCGACGAGGCGTCGGTAGCGCGGCAGCATGCCCGCGTGGTGCACGCCGATGCCGGCGCGCACGAGCCGCGAGAGCGTCTTGCCGAACCCGGTGGTGAAGCGGAACCCGCCGATCGCCTCGGCGATCTCGTCGCGACCCTCGCGCGACACGATCCGGATCGACGAGAGCGCCTGCGCGCGCTCCATCGCCGTGGCCTGCGAGAAGTGCACGATGTACACCGGGGCCTGGCGCGTCTCGAGCAGCTCCTCGACGGTCTCCTGCACGGGCGTCTTCGCGTACGAGAAGTGGAGCGGAACCGGGCGCTCGACACCCGTGACCCGCGCGGTCTCGCGTCCGGTGCGGCGCGTGAGGTCGTCGGCGATCGAGGTGACGTCGCCGAGGGTCGCCGACATGAGCACGAACTGCGCGTGCGGCAGCGTGATGAGCGGCACCTGCCACGCCCAGCCGCGGTCGGGGTCGCCGTAGTAGTGGAACTCGTCCATCACGACCTGGTCGACGGGTGCGTCGGCGCCCTGGCGCAGGGCGAGGTTCGCGAGGATCTCGGCCGTGCAGCAGATGATGGGCGCGTCGTGGTTCACCGAACTGTCGCCCGTGACCATGCCGACGTTCTGGGCCCCGAAGATCTCGACGAGCTGGAAGAACTTCTCGCTCACGAGCGCCTTGATCGGCGCGGTGTAATAGGTGCGGCCCCAGGGCCGGCCGGCCTCTCGATCGGCGGCCGTGCGGGCGACGGATGCCGCGTGGGCGGCCACGGCGACGAGCGACTTGCCGGTGCCCGTCGGCGTCGAGAGGATCACGTTCGCGCCCGACACGATCTCGATCACCGCCTCGTCCTGCGCGTCGTACAGCCGGAACCCGCGTCCGGCGGCCCACTCGACGAACGCGTCGTACATCGCGTCGGCGTCGTACGGGCGCGGGGCGGCGTCGAGGAGTGCGGTGGGGGCGGTCATCCGTTCGAGTCTGCCGCATGATCCGGCACGCGTCGTTCGCGGCCCGTGCCGTTAAGCGGGGGAGCCGGCCTGCGCTGCCCAATCGGGTGGGCTTCCAGCGCGGCCGGCTCTCCGGTCGTTCCCGCGGTGACAGTTCCCCCTGCATGTCCGCGGTGTTCGACCGAGATCAACGGTACGGATGTCGCGCGGCGCGCGTATCAGGGCGAACCCTGAGTTCTCAGCCGCGTGTCGGCTCTCCGCGGTCGGCGGGCGCCACGGTCGGTCGCACCACCGACGCCGGATCGCCGCCCGTCACGAGTTCGACGATCGCCTCGACCACGCGGAACACCACGATCGCCGCGAGCTGTGCGACGAGCAGGGGTCCGAACACGGCGAGCGAGTACGTCAGCACGAGGATGAGCGGCGCCGTCCGACCCCATGGGAGCGCCGCGATCAGCGGGGCCGCGGCGAGCGCGAGCCCCCACGGCCCCGCGACGATGGCGAGTGCGACCGCCGCGGCGACGGCGAGGACGCCCAGCCCCACCTGGGCGAGCAACACCCAGCCGAGCGCGCCGCCGTGGCGGAACTCGCGGTCGGCCGAGACCCACGCCCACATGAGACGGGCGCGCAGGCGCGGCACGCCCTGCTCGCGGAGGGCCGTGTGGAAGACCCGGTCGTCCTCGCGACGCTGGGCGAGGGCCGCCCCGCGGTCGGGCAGCTCGGCCGCCACGCGCGACCGCTCGTCGTGCAGGATCGCCGGGGCCGACTGCCGGCCGTAGCTCGCGATGAGGCCCCAGAGCGCGCTCGGCACCGACGCGAGGTCGGTCACGCCGTGCGGCGGCGGCTGCTCCCCCGCGGCGGGCGCCCGGTAGCGGCGTCCCGTGCGCGGGTCGAGGTACACGATCGCCTCGCGCACCTCGAACCGGTCGGCGTCGGCGGGTCGCTGCGCGAGCGCGATCTCGTCGAGCGGGGTTCCGTCGTCGCGTTCGAACGGCACGTGGGCCTCCTCGGGTCGTGGACCCATCCTGCCGTGCCCGGGTGACGCGGTCCGCACGCGAGATGCATGAAAATCCGCCCGATGGGCGGGTTTGCGGGGCCAGCGGCCGGATTCTCCTGCGTTCCGACGGCGCCTCGAACGAATATGAAGGATGGGACGCATCAGGGCCGCCGCTGCAGGGGTCCGACGCGTCTCATCCTGCGAACCGACCAAGCTGCCCGGGTCGGAGGGCGGAGGCCTCGAGCGGTGTTGCAAGGGCAGGCGTGCGCTCGCCCCATCCGCTCGCTGGGCTGCCCCTTCAGCCGAGCAGCAGCGAGATGCCGAAGAGCACCGGCACCGAGCCGACCGTCGTGAGGAACACCGTGTCGCGCGCGACGACCTCGGCCGTGTCGTAGCGCTGCGCGAAGTTGAACACGTTCTGCGCGGTCGGCAGGGCAGCGAGCACGGTGACGGCGTAGAGGTCGCGCCCCTCGAGGCCGAACACGAAAGCGCCGACGGCCCACGCGACCGCGGGCATCGCGAAGAGCTTGAGCGTCGCCGCGAGCACGACGTCGCGCAGGCCGGTCCCGGGCTCGAACATCCGCGTGCCGTGCAACGACAGCCCGTACGCGATCAGCATGAGCGGCACGGCCGCCTGACCGATGAGCTGCACCGGGTCGAGGATGATCGCCGGAAGCTCGAGACCTGAGACCGACACGAGCACGCCGAGCAGCGATCCGATGATGATCGGGTTCGTGAAGGTCGAGCGCAGGATGCCGCGGACCGACGTCCGCCCCTCGACCGTCGCGCCGAGCACCGCGAGCGCGACCGGCGCGAACAGCAGCAGCTGCAGCAGTACGATCGGAGCGGAGTACGCCGCATCGCCCAACAGGTAGAGGGCGATCGGAATGCCGATGTTGTTGCCATTCACGTACCCGGAGGCGAGCGCGCCGATGGTCGTGCGGGCGATGCCGCGGCGCAGCAGCGCGAGCGAGACGGTCGAGAAGACGAGCATCATCGCGACCGCGGCGATCGCCGAAACCGGCAGCAGCGCCGAGAAGAGCGCGTGCACGTCGGCCGTCGCCAGCACCGAGAAGAGCAGGAACGGCGAGAGCACGTTGAAGTTCAGGCGCGCGAGCACCGGGCGCGCGTTCGGGCCGAGCACGCCCGTGCGACCGGCGAGCCAGCCGACGAACACGGCCAGCGCGATGACCGCGAACCCGGTGAGGATGTCGATCACGCGTCACCGCCGCGGCGCCGAAGCCGGCCGGGGGCGGGAGCCGGGGTTCCCGCGGGGATCGTCGTCGATCCGGCGCGGGGCGCCCGCGGCGTCACCAGCGGTGGTGCACCGACGCGCGGATCTCGCGGTCGTAGAGGTCGCGGACGGCGGCGTCGAATGAGTCGGGCAGCTCGAGCGATCCCGCGGCGGCGTTCGCGCGCGCCTGGTCGGGGTTGCGCGCGCCCGGGATGACCGTGGACACGCCGGACTGCCGGGCGATCCAGGCGAGCGCGACCTGGGCGGGCGTGGCATCCGGCGCCGCCTGCGTCGCGAGCGCCGCGAACTCGGAGGCCGCGCGCACGCCGGTCGCGTAGTCGACGCCCGAGAACGTCTCGCCGACGTCGAACGACTCGCCGTGCCGGTTGTAGTTGCGGTGGTCGTTCTCGGCGAACTGCGTGTCGAGCGTGTACCGGCCGCTCAGCAGGCCGCTCGCGAGCGGCACGCGCGCGATGATGCCGACGCCGTACTGCTGGGCGACCGGCAGCACCTCCTCGACGGGCTTCAGCCGGAACGCGTTGAGGATGATCTGCACGGTGGCGACGTTCGGCCGCGCGATCGCGGTGAGCGCCTCGTCGACCTTCTCGACGCTCACGCCGTAGGCGGCGATCGCGCCCTCGGCGACGAGCGTGTCGAGCGCGTCGTAGACGGCGTCGTCGGAGTAGACCGACGTGGGCGGGCAATGCAGCTGCACGAGGTCGAGGGTCTCGACGCCGAGGTTGCGTCGCGACCGGTGGGTCCAGGCGCGGAAGTTCTCGAGCACGTAGTTGTCGTGCTCCTGCGGCATTCGGCGGCCCATCTTCGTCGCGACCGTCACGCCCGAGTCGGGATTCGCGGCGAGCCAGCGGCCGATGAGCGACTCCGAGCGGCCGTCGCCGTAGACGTCGGCGGTGTCGAACACCGTGACGCCGGCCTCGTGCGAGGCGTCGAGCACGGCGAGGGCATCGGCCTCGTCGACCTCGCCCCAGTCGGCGCCGAGCTGCCAGGTGCCGAGTCCGATGACCGAGACGGTGCGGCCGGTCCGGCCGAGGGTGCGGGTCTGCATGGGCTCCTCCGTCGTGTGCTGCGGGCGAGCGGGCCGGTGCGGATGTCGCGGCGCGCCGCCGCAACGAGCCTAGTCAACGGTGCGACATCCGCTCGCCCCGTTGCGCCCGCCGCTCGCGGGACGTCCTCGCCTCAGCCGATGGGCACGGCCGTGCCGCTGACGACGGTGCCGCCGCGCTCAGGGATGTCGACGACGAGCTCGCTCGGGCGGCCGACATGGCGACCCTGCCGGATGACCACGCGAGCGGGCGGCTCCACCGCGCCGAGCGCGCGGAGGTACCCTCCGACGGCGGCGGCCGCGGCGCCCGTCGCCGGGTCCTCGATGATCGCGCCGACCGGGAAGATGTTGCGCGCCTCGAAGCGCAGGCCGGGGTGCTCGTCGCTCCCGGCGTCCGGGAGCCGATGCAGCACGGTGATCGTCGCGGGCCACCCGTGCTCGTCCATGAGCGCGCGCGCCTCGGCCGGGTCGAAGGCGAATCGGTCGAAGTACACCTCGTCGGCGACGACGAGCACCGGGTGGCGGTTGCCGGCGAAGGCGATGCGGGGCGGATGGCGCTCATCGAGCGCCTCGGCGGGAATCCCCGTCAGCCCGAGCAGGGCGTCGAGCACCGGCGCCGGCATCTCCTCGACGTGGGGTTCGACGCTCGTGAAGGCGGCGCGGAGCGCGCCATCCACCTCGGACGTCTCGATGTCGACGTCGCCGACGGGCGTGGAGAACCGCACGTGCCCGGTCCCCTCGCGCTCGGCGATCGCGATGGCGCCGGCGACCGTCGCGTGGCCGCAGAACGGCACCTCGGCGTGCGGCGAGAAGAATCGCACGCGGCGTGGACCCGCCGCGCCGTCGGAGATGAAGGCGGTCTCCGCGAACCCGATCTCGCCGGCGATGCGCAGCATGGCGACGTCATCGAGGTCGTCGGCCTCGAGCACGATGCCGGCCGGGTTGCCGCCCGCCGGATCGGAGGTGAAGGCCGCGTATCGGAGGATCTCGGGTGCGTGGGTCACCCGCCCATCCTCGCGTGCGTGCCTCGCGGCGTCACGGGCCACTTCACGTCGCGTGGCCTGCTCGCGTCAGTGCGCGGGCGCGCGCCACGCGGGGTCGACGGGCACGAGCCGGACGTCGTCGAGTCGCCCGTCGCGTGCGGTCGCGGTCATGAACGTCGCGACGGGCTGGCGGCGGCGGTCCGTCGGCGAGCCGGGGTTGAGCAGGCGCAGGCCGCTGGTCGCGACGGTGTCCCACGGGATGTGGCTGTGCCCGAAGACCAGCACGTCGACGTCGGGGAACGCCGCCGCCATGCGCTCCTCGCGGCGGGTCGCGGCGCCCGTCTCGTGCACGACCGCGATCCGCACGCCGTCGACGTCGACGCGTGCGATCTCGGGCAGTCGCTTCCGGAGCGCCGGCCCGTCGTTGTTGCCGTACACCCCGACCAGCCGACGCGCGCGCGCCTCGAGTGCGTCGAGGGTCGCGACATCCATCCAGTCACCCGCATGGATCACGAGATCGGCGGCGTCGATCGCATCCCACGCCTCGGGCGGCAGGTCGCGAGCCCGCGTCGGCAGGTGGGTGTCGGCGATGAGGACGAGCGAGGTCACGCGCCCATCCTCCACCGGCACGCGGCATCCGTCATCGCCGGCGGGCGCCTCAGGCGGGCGGCGCGTCGGCCTCCTGCTCGGCGCCGAAGCGCTGCCGCGCCTCGACGGGGATGAGCGGCCGCTCGGCCCGCGCGCGGATCTGCTGGACGGCCCACGTGTTGCCGTCGGGATCGGCGAACCCGAAGAAGGTGCCGCCGTCGCGCGGGTCGATCACCTGGATCGGGCTCGCGTCGACACCGCGCTCGACGAGCTCGGCGCGGGCGGCCTCGGCATCGGCGACCACCAGTTGCACGCCCTTGAGCGATCCGGGCGCCATCTCGTTCTGCGCCGGCAGTGTGCCGAGCACGATCGAGCAGCCGGAGCCGCGCGGGGTGAGCTGCGCGAACCGCTGGTCGCCGGCGTGCGTGTCGTGGTCGAGCGCGAATCCGACGCGGTCGCGGTAGAACTCGATCGCGCGGTCGAGGTCGCTCACCGGCACGATCACCACCTCGAGTGTCCAATCCATGGGCTTCTCCGTTTCAGTCGGCCGCGAGATGACGCGAACTGCGCTTGGTCGGCGCTTGACGAGCCGTTCGCGTCATCTCGCGGGAGGTGAGGGTGGGTCGGGAGGGGCGCCGGGTCAGCCCGCGAGCAGGGCGTCGAGTCGCGCATAGCCCTCGGTCACGCCGGTGGCCATGCCGTGCTCGACCATGGCGTCGCGCGCCTCGAGGCTCGGGTACACCGAGTGGCCGCGGAGTCGCGTGCGCCCGTTGCCGAGGTCCTCGAAGGTCATCGACTCGACGCTGACGATGTCGGGCGCCCCCTCGAACTCGAACGTCTGCACGGCGAACTCGTTCTCGCGCACGGAGTGGAAGGTGCCGTTGAAGCGGTACTCGTTGCCCTCGGGGTCGCGGTGCACGTAGCGGTAACCGCCCTGCGGCCGGAAGTCCCAGCGCTCGATCCTCATCTCGTACCCGTTCGGGCCGAGCCACTGCCGGACGAGCTCGGGATCGCGATGCGCCGCGAACACGGCCGCGACCGGCGCATCGAACTCGCGCTCGATGTCGACGAACGGCAGGCCTTCGGGCGCGTTGATGGTGACCGGGTTGGTGGTCTCGGTGGTCATGATGACTCCTTCGGATGGGTGCCGGCGGGGTCGTCGGCGACGGATGCCGCGGCGTTGACGTCGCGGTCGGAGGCGAGCAGCGCATCGAGGCTGCGGTACTGCTGCTCGTGGATCAGCCGGTACCGGTCGATCCATGCGGTGAGCGCCTCGAGCTGACCGGCATCGAGGTGCACGGGCCGGCGTTGGGCGTCGCGCGTGCGCGTGACGAGCCCCGCCTGCTCGAGCGTGTGGATGTGCTTGGACACCGCCTGCTTCGTGATCTCGAAGGGCTCGGCCAACTCGTTGACCGTCGCGGGCCCGCGGCTGAGCCGGGCGATGATGCGACGGCGCACCGGGTCGGCGAGGGCCATGAACGCCCGGTCGAGGCGGTCATCGGCACTCGGGTCGAGGATCATGCCCGCCCCCTTGTCAACTCGATGCTTGATCAACCCTTTGGTTGATTAAAGAATACGGCGGGCCCGGTGGACGCGTCAAGGCTTTTTCCGGAACCCCTCGCGAGACGCCGCCTGCCGGAGCAGAATCGGCGGAGGAAGACGACGATCTGGAGGCCACGATGCCCGTCACGCTCAACCCGTATCTCAACTTCCGAGGCAACGCTCGGGAGGCCATGGAGTACTACCGATCGGTCTTCGGCGGGGAGCTGAACGTCTCGACGTTCGCCGACTTCCAATCCGCCGAGGACCCGTCGGAGAACGACCTCGTCATGCATGCCCAGCTGGACGGCCCCGGCCTCACGCTCATGGGCGCGGATGTGCCGAACCGGATGGACTACAACGGCCTCTCGGGATTCTCGGTATCGCTGTCGGGCGACGACGACGCCACGCTCCGCGGCTACTGGGACAAGCTCGCCGACGGCGGCACCATCGTCCAACCGCTCGAGGTCGCACCCTGGGGCGACGCCTTCGGCATGCTCGTCGACCGCTTCGGCGTCAGCTGGCTGGTGAACATCGCGGGAGCCGGCGGCTCCTCGAGCTGACGCCACCCGATCCGCCGACCGGCCGCACCCGAACTTCACCCTAGGAGACCCGATGCCCGTGCAACTCACCCCGTACCTGAGCTTCCGCGACCAGGCGCGGGAGGCGATGGAGTTCTATCATTCCGTCTTCGGCGGCGAACTGACGCTCAGCACGTTCGGCGACTTCAACGCCAGCGAGAGCGCCGCCGAGGTCGACAAGATCATGCACGGCCAGCTGGTCGCGGGCGACCTCCACCTGATGGGCGCCGACACGCCCAACGAGATGCCCTACGAGGCGGGCACGAACTTCGCGGTGTCGCTCAGCGGCGGTCCCGAGGACGAGTCGCGGCTGCGCGGGTACTGGGAGGCGCTCGCCGACGACGGCGAGATCGCGGTGGCGCTCGAGCCGTCGCCGTGGGGCGACGTGTTCGGCATGCTCACCGACCGGTTCGGCGTGCAGTGGATGGTCGACATCGGGCAGCCGGTTCCGACCGAGGCGACGGTCTCGCCCGGCATCGACGCGGCTGCCGACGCGCCCGGGTCCGCCGGCTAGCGGCGGGCCCCGGCGCAACGCGGCGCGGCGTCAGTCGAAGAGCTCGGACAGCCAGTTGTCCTTCTTGCGCTTGCGTGAGTAGCCCTGGTCGTACCCGCGGTCGTATCGACGGTCGTCGTCGTAGCCGCGCGTCGCCTGGCGGAGCATGTCCATCGGGTTGGCGGGATACCCCTGCTGCTGCGGGGTGGGCTGCTGCGGCGCGGCCTGGGGGGCCGGCGGCACGGGTGCGGCCTGCGCTGCCGCGGACGGCGCGCCGAACTCGCGTGCTGCTCGGTCGATGATCTTGTCGAGTTCGCCTCGGTCCAGCCACACTCCGCGGCAAGTGGGGCAGTAGTCGATCTCGATTCCGCTTCGCTCGCTCATGACGAGGACGGCGCCGTCGTTGGGGCACTGCATGCTGACTCCTTCATCGGGGTCCCGCGAGCCTATCGACGCTCGCTGCGTGCAACCTCCGCGGCAGCGGCGAGGTCGTCGACGAGCCGCTCGAACGCGGCGTCCCGAGCCGGCGCCTCGCGGACCCTGAGCACCGCCGACGGATGCTCGGTGACGATCGCCGGAGCGGGCAGGGCGGTGCCGCCGCGTCCCTCGGTCATCAGCTTGCCCCGCACGTCGGCGATCCTGACCTCGCCGCCGAGCACGGCTCGGGCCGCGGTCGCACCCAGGCACACGACGACGCGGGGGCGCACGACCTCGAACTCCGCCTCGAGCCACGGATGGCACGCGACGACGTGGCCCACGGAAGGCTTCGCGTGAATGCGGCGCTTGCCGCGCTGCTCGAACCGGAAGTGCTTCACGGCGTTGGTGAGGTACGCGTCTTCGCGCCGGATGCCCGCCGCATCGAGCGCGCGCCCGAGCAGCATGCCGGCCGGGCCGACGAACGGCTCGCCCTCACGGTCCTCACGGTCGCCCGGCTGCTCGCCGACGAGCATGATCCTGGCGCGGGCCGGGCCGGTCGAGAACACGACCTGTGTCGCATCGCGATAGAGCTCGCAACCGCGACATCCCGGTGCGGCGGCCCTCAGGTCGTCGAGGCTCGGATCGGGCGGCACCCACTCCTGGGCGCCGGGGCGCTCCTCGGCGCCGCCGCTCGACTTGGTCGATGCCGCCATGCGGCGAGGCTACGGCGCGTGCCGGCGACGGCCCAGCCGGTTGCCGCCGCGGGGCGGCGGTGGTAGCCCGATCGCCCGCGGAGACGGCGAACGCCGGGCCGGACCTTGCGGTCCGACCCGGCGTCGCGGTGCGGGCGAGCCCGCGTGCGCTCAGATCGCGCGGATGTTCTCGGCCTGGAGGCCCTTCTGGCCCTGGACGACCTCGAACTCCACGTTCTGGCCCTCCTCGAGCGAGCGGTAGCCGCTGCCCGTGATGGCGCTGAAGTGCGCGAAGACGTCGGGGCTCCCGTCGGAGGGAGCGATGAAGCCGAAGCCCTTTTCGGCGTTGAACCACTTGACGGTTCCGGTTGCCATGCTGGTATTTCCTTCGTTCGTACTGGGCCGAGCTGTTCGGCCCCTCACGTTCGGCCGGGCGGCCGTCCGCAGTACCCGGCGGCGGATGCCGCTCGGGCGGGTGGTTCCGAAGGTCGCCGCACCTGGTGCGTCGTCGCCCTCGGTCTCGGGTCATGCCATGCGGATCGTGCCGCCTCCGGGCAATCAGTCGTGAAGCGGGCGGGCGCCCGCGAGTGGAGGAACCTTCATGCTATAGCACACCGCGCTCAGTGCGTCGGATGTGTCCACAGGTTCCGTCGCGCGCTCCCCGCCGCACATGGGGACCGCTGCCGATGGGAGTGCATGCAGGCACATGGGTAGGGTGATCCGGTGACCACGCCCCCGGCCTCGCCCGAGCCCGAGCCCGAGCCCGAGCCGCCGCGCGCGGCCGCGTGGCGCCTCCTTGTGGTAGGGGCGATCGGCGGACTGCTCTCGGGCATGTTCGGCGTTGGCGGAGGCATCGTCATGGTGCCGCTGCTCATCCTCCTCGCCGGCATGGACCAGCGTCGCGCCTCGGCGACCTCGCTCGCGGCGATCGTGCCCACCGCCGTCGCGGGGTCGATCACGTACTTCGCCAACGGCCAGGTCGACCTCGTCGCCGCGGCGTTCGTCGCAGTCGGCGGCATCGTCGGTGGATGGATCGGGGCCCGGCTCCTCGCACGGCTCCCGCTCGAGTGGCTGCGCTGGCTCTTCATCGCGCTGCTGGTCGCCGTCGCCGTGCGGCTCGCGATCGCCGCGCCCGATCGCGCTGCCGAGCCGGTGCCGCTCGAGGTCGGTCCCGCGCTGGGCCTCATCGCCCTGGGCCTCGTGGTCGGCATCGCGTCCGGCCTCTTCGGCGTCGGGGGCGGGCTCATCATGGTGCCCGCGTTCATCACCCTGTTCGGCCTGGGCGACCTCATGGCCCGCGGCACGTCGCTCGTCGCGATGATCCCGACCGCCGTGAGCGGCACCCTCACCAACCTGCGCACGGGCATCGTCGACCTGCGTGCGGCGCTGATCGCGGGCCTCGCGGCGACCCTCGCCGCGTTCCCCGGCGTCGCGCTCGCCTTCCTCGTGCCTCCCGAGGTCGGCGGATGGCTCTTCGCCGCGCTGCTCGTCATCGCGGCCGTGCAGCTGGCCATCCGCGCCATCCGCGCCCAGCGCGCCGCCCGCGCATGACCGGCGCCGCACGCCGGCCGCCCGGCTGGTACGACGATGCGACGGATGCCGCACTCCAGCGCTACTGGGACGGCTCGGGCTGGACGCCGCACACGTCGACGCGGGGGCCCGCCAGCCTCGTCGCGCCCGCCGAGGCCGAGGCCGAGCCGGTGACACTCGGGGTCGCCGGCGCGGCCGCGCCACGCCATCCGCTCGAGGCACTCGGCCTGGAGTCCACCCGCCGGCTCGGGGCGCCGACGAACGTCTCGATGGGAACGCCCACGTCGGCTGCGCCCGATCACACGACCGTGCCGACGCCCGCGAGGAACTCCGGTCCGTCCATGTCCGCCCTGCCGGCCGCGCTCGGACCGTCGCCACGGATCTGGTTCGTGGCCGCCGCGGGCGCGATCACCGCGGCGGCGTCCCTCGTCGTGGCGTTCGCCGCGCTCGGAGTCGCGCTCGGCCGCTGAAGCGCCGGGCCCGGTCGCGCCCCGACGGTGGTCTCGGGCAGGATCGTCGCCATGACCGATGCGTCCACGGCCCCGAGCACGGCGACCGACCCGCGCCATCCATCGCTCGCCTTCTGCCGGCCGGTGGTGAGCGATCATGCGCGCGTCGTCGCGGTGATCCCCGAGTGGTGGGGCCTGCCCGGCACGGCCGACCTCGGCCGGCTCCTACCGCGCCTCTTCTTCCAGCATTTCGCGGACACGTCGACGATCGTCGAGGACGACCGGGGCGAGCTCGCGGGGTTCCTCATCGGCTTCCGGTCCCAGTCACAACCCGAGGCCGCCTACATCCACTTCGTCGGGGTCCGACCCGACCTCCGGCAGTCGGGCCTCGCGCGCACCCTCTACGAGCGCTTCTTCAACGCCATGCGGGCCAGCGGATGTCGCCGGGTCGACGCCATCACCGGTCCGGTGAACCGTCGCTCGCAGGAGTTCCATCGCGCGATGGGATTCGAGCTGACGGGCGACACCGAGATCGACGGCGTGCTCGCGTGGCGCGACTACGACGGCCCCGGCGAGCACCGCGTGGCGTTCACCCGCGCGCTGTAGCGGCGCCGGGCGCGCCATCCGCTTCCCTCTGAACCCGAGAGGTCGCGGATGGCGCTACGGACCCACCACGTGCGACCTCTCGTCGGCGCGCTCAGGCGTGCGGGCGCGCCATCCGCTCTCTTCGAGAACGCTGGGAGGTGGCCGAGCCGACGCCCGAGCGGGATGCGGAAGCCGGCCGCGGCATGGTGCCATGGATGCGGAGGGGAGTAGTCCCCGAGGATGCGTCGTCATTCCGGGCCCGCCACCGGGCTCCGGCGCATCCGGGCCGCACGGCCCCGGCTCCAGCCGGCCGGGCGACGCTCGGACGAGACCTCCGGTTGCCGCACCACCTGACAACTGGAGGAGACGTTGGACGTACCCCTGTACGCCTGGTTCGCCGTGCTCGCCGCGATCGTCGCGATGCTCGCGATCGACCTGTTCGCCCACCGCCGGGCCCACGCCATCGGCGTGCGTGAGGCACTCGGTTGGTCGATCGTGTGGGTGCTCGCCGGCATCACGTTCGGCATCGTCGTCTGGAACGCCTGGGGCGCCGAGTCGGGGCAGCAGTACTTCGCCGGCTACCTGATCGAGAAGTCCCTCGCGGTCGACAACGTGTTCGTCTGGGCGATCATCTTCGCGTCGTTCGCCGTGCCCCGCGAGTACCAGCACCGCGTGCTGTTCCTCGGCGTCCTGGGCGCGCTCGTGCTGCGCGGCCTGTTCATCGCCGCTGGTTCCGCGCTCATCGAGAACTTCTCGTGGGTGCTGTACGTGTTCGCCGCGTTCCTGATCATCACCGGCATCCGGATGCTGCTGACGCGCAACGAGCACGTCCACCCCGAGCGGTCGCGCACGCTGCGGCTCTTCCGGCGGGTCGTGCCGATGACCGACGCGTATCACGGGCAGCGGTTCCTGATCCGCCGTGCCGGCGTCGTCCTGGCGACCCCGCTGCTCGCGGTGCTCGTGCTCGTCGAGGTGACCGACGTGATCTTCGCGGTCGACTCGATTCCGGCGATCTTCGCGGTGACGAGCGAACCGTTCCTCGTGTTCACGGCGAACGCGTTCGCGATCCTCGGACTCCGGGCGATGTACTTCCTGCTCGCCGACCTCGTGCACCGGTTCCGCTACCTCAAGCTCGGGCTCTCGCTCGTGCTCGTCTGGGTGGGCGTGAAGATGGCGCTGCTCGACGTGCTCTACATCCCGACGCCCGTCTCACTCGCGGTCGTCGCGGCGATCATCACGGCGTCGATCGTCGCCTCGCTCATCGCGACTCGCGGCGAGGGGCGGCACGAGGTCGAGGCGACGCCGGCGGGGGCGTTCCGGATCGCGACGGCGGCCGAGCTCGCGTCGGCCGAGCCGGTGTTCCGGCGCTCGCGACAGGCGATGCGCACCTGATCTCGCGCGGGGCGCGGCCTGCGGCCGACGAGGGTATGCCGAACGGCGGCTCAGGTCGCCCGGAACCGGAGTTCGGCATACTCTCGCGCGGGGCGCGGGGCGCGGAGCGCGGAGCGCGGCGCGCTCAGGCGCCCGCGGCCTTCGCCTCGAGGTAGCGGCGCTCGGTCGCGTTGAGCGCGAGGGCCGCCGCGACCGCGAACTCGGCGCGCGCCTCAGCCCCGCGTCCAGCGCGCGCGAGCAGGTGCGCACGCACCGCATGCACGCGGAAGTGCCCGGCCAGCGCCGGCTCGAGCGCGACCGTCTCGAGCTCGCGCAGCGCGACATCCGTCCCATGCACCATCGCGACCGCGACGACCCACCCGAGCTCGACCATGGGACCCGGCCCGACCTGCCGCAGCAGCTCGTACAGCGCGAGCACCTGCGGCCAGTCGGTGTCGTCGGTCGACGCCGCCTCGGCGTGCAGTGCCGCGATCGCGGCCTCCAGCTGGTACGGCCCGGGGGTGGATGTCGCGAGCGCGCGCTCCACGAGCGCGATCCCCTCCGCGATGAGCTCGCGGTCCCAGCGCGACCGGTCCTGCTCGTCGAGCGGCACGAGCACCGGCGGCGCTCCCGGCGCGTCGACGCGGAGGCGGGCCGGCCGCCGCGACTCGGTGAGCAGCATGAGGGCGAGCAGCCCGTCGACCTCGCCGCGCCAGCGCGCACCGGCGGGCACGAGCTCGGCGAGCAGGTGCGTCAGCCGGATCGCCTCGGCCGAGAGGTCGGCCCGCGCGAGTGTCTCGCCGGCGCTGGCGGTGTGCCCCTCGGTGTACATGAGGTGCAGCACCTGGCACACGGCGGCCACTCGGTCGGGCAGCTCGTCGGCCCGCGGCATCCGGAACCTCGCACCCTCGGCCCGCAGGCGCGCCTTCGCGCGCGAGATGCGCTGCGCCACGGTCGCCTCGGGCACGAGCAGGCCCCGGGCGATCTCGGCGGTGGTGAGGCCGCCCACGGCGCGGAGGGTGAGCGCCAACTGGGCCGGCCGCCGCAGCGCTGGGTGGCAGCAGAGCAGGAAGAGCGTGAGGGAATCGTCACGATCGGACGCGCCGGAACCCTGAGGATCGAACAGCGCGTCCCGTTCCTCGCGCGCCCGCCGCGCGGCATCCCGTCGCACCGCCTCGACGTACCTGCGGTGTGCGACAGTCACCAGCCAGGCACTCGGCTGCTCGGGCGGGCCGTCCCGCCCCCACTGCACGGATGCCGCGACGAGCGCCTCCTGCAGGGCGTCCTCGCTCGCGTCGAAGTCGCCCGTGCGCCGCACGAGCACGGCGAGCGCCGAGGGTGCGGCCTCGTGGAGCATCGAGTCGAGCCCGCGATGCCGCTCCCCCGGCCGCGTCGGAGTCACGCCACCGACGTGTCCGCGGCGGCGTCGTACGCGAGGATCGGGTGGATCTGCACGCCGCCCCAGGAGGCTTCGGGCAGGCGCCCCGCGATCTCGACCGCACGCTCGAACGACGCCACGTCGACGAGGTAGTAGCCGCCGAGGAACTCCTTCGTCTCGGCGAGGGGCGCGTCGCTCGCGACCGGACCGTGGTCGCCAACGGTCACGGTCCTCGTCGCCTCGGGACCGACGAGCTGCTCGGCGTCGACGTACTCGCCCGCCTCCTGCAGCTCCTCGGTCAGCTTCGTGTAGAGCTGCATGCCCTCGGCCTGCTGCTCGGGCGTGAACGTCGCCCATTCGGCGCTCCACTCGGGGTTCGACTTGATGAGGATGAGGTACTTCACGGCGTCGCTCCTTGCTTCGTCACGATCGGGAGGCGGGTGCGCTCCCACCAGTATGTCGAGGCCGGATCGCGGTTCTCGACACGATTCCGCAAACGCGTGCGGATCCGACGAGTATGCGCGGATCGGCGCGCGCGCTCGTCGGTTCTGCACGCACTCCGCGTGCGGGCATGGTGGCTCCCGCGTGTACCAGAGCGGTTCTCGCGTCGCAAGGGCTGGAGCCGCATCCGCTCCCCTGCCTACCGTGGTCTCGACGGCGCATCCGAGAGGGTGCGACGAAAGGGATCGAAGGGGGTCCGCATGGGTGACAACGACAAGATCCAGCACAAGGCCGAAGAGCTCGGCGGCAAGGCCAAGGAAGCACTCGGCGACGCGACCGACAACGAGCGTCTCGAGGCTGAGGGCCGCGGCGAGCAGACCGAGGCCAACCTCAAGCAGGCCGGCGACAAGGTGAAGGACGCCTTCAACTCGTAACCGGTTGTTCGGCGGATGGGGCGCGTACCGCGGGGGTGCGCGCCCCATCGTCGTGTCCGGCGAGAGGCCGAGGCCGCTCGCCGGACGGATCCCTCCGATTCGGATTCCGCCCTGAGCGATATCAGCCCTCAGACGGATGTCGGTGGCTCGCGCTTGGATGCAGACTGAACGAGCGCAACGCCGGGTTCGCCCCGGCGACGCGTGCTGCGCGGTCGCTTCGCGCGTCATCCACCACATCGCTCCGAATTCGGGGACCCCATGCTCGGCAGACTCCTCATCCGCTATCTCAAGCCCTACCGGTGGCTCCTCGCCGGAGTGCTCCTCTTCCAGGTCGCGTCGGTCGCCGCGACCCTGGCCCTACCCCAGCTCAACGCCGACATCATCGACGACGGCGTCGCCAAGGGCGACACCGCGTACATCTGGTCCACGGGCATGGTCATGCTGACCATCTCGCTCGGCCAGATCGTCGCGGCGATCATCGCCACGTATTTCGCCGCCAAGGTCGCGATGCGGGCCGGCCGCGACATCCGCAACGACGTGTTCGACAAGGTGAGCGCGTTCTCCGAGCGCGAGGTGTCGCGCTTCGGGCCCGGGTCGCTGATCACCCGCAACACCAACGACGTGCAGCAGGTGCAGATGCTCGCGATGACGGGCGCGACCATGCTCGTCAGCGCGCCGCTGATGGCGATCTTCGGCATCGTCATGGCGTTGCGCCAGGATGTCGGGCTGAGCTGGCTGATCTGGGTGTCGGTCGTCACGATCCTCGTGGTGGCCGCGCTCGTCATCGGCCGCATGGTGCCGCTGTTCCGCAACTACCAGAAGCGGCTCGACGCCGTGAACCGCGTGCTGCGCGAACAGCTCACGGGCATCCGCGTCATCCGCGCGTTCGTCCGCGAGCCGATCGAGCAGGAGCGCTTCGAGGTCGCCAACCGCGACATCATGGATGTCGGCCGGCGCGTCGGCACGCTGTTCATCACGCTCTTCCCGCTGTTCATGCTGGTGCTGAACGTGACCGTGGTCGGCGTGATCTGGTTCGGCGCCGCCCAGGTCGACGAGGGCACCACCGAGATCGGCACGCTCTTCGCCTTCATGCAGTACGTCGGGATCATCCTCGGCGGCGTGCTGATGGCCGCCTTCATGACCATCATGATCCCGCGCGCCGCGGTGTCGGCCGAGCGCATCAGCGAGGTGCTGTCGACCGAGTCGACGCTGCCCCGGCCCGAGCAGGGCGCCGGCTCGTTCCCCGAGCAGGGCACGGTCGAGTTCCGAGACGTGTCGTTCCAGTACCCGGGCGCCGAGCACGCGGTGCTCGACGGCATCTCGTTCCGCGCCGAGCGCGGCGAGACGCTCGCGATCGTCGGATCGACCGGCGCCGGCAAGACCACGCTGGTCTCGCTCATCCCGCGCCTGTTCGACGCGACCGGCGGCAACGTGATGGTCAACGGAGTCGACGTGCGCGAGGCCGACCTCGAGGCGCTGTGGAAGACGATCGGGCTCGTGCCGCAGCGGCCGTTCCTGTTCGCGGGCACCGTCGAGTCGAACCTGCGTTTCGGTCGCGAGGAGGCGACCGACGCCGAGCTCTGGCACGCGCTCGAGATCGCCCAGGGTCGCGACTTCGTGGCCGAGATGGAGGGCGGCCTCGGCGCACGCATCTCGCAGGGCGGCACCAACGTGTCGGGCGGCCAGCGGCAGCGGCTTGCGATCGCACGTGCGATCGTGCACCAGCCCGACATCCTCGTCTTCGACGACTCGTTCTCGGCCCTCGACCTGACGACCGACGCGAGACTCAGGCAGGCGCTGTGGCGCGAACTCCCCGACGTGACGAAGGTGGTCGTCGCGCAGCGCGTGTCGACCATCACCGACGCCGACCGGATCGTCGTGCTCGACGACGGCCGCGTCGTCGGGCTCGGTCGGCACGAGGAGCTCGTCGAGACGTGCCAGACCTATCGCGAGATCGTGGAATCCCAGCTCGGAGTGGAGGCTCAGGCATGAGCGGCGAGTCCAAGACCCCCCGCGGCCGCCGCGCCGCCCGCCTTCCCGAAGCGGCGCCGGGAGTGAGCCCGGCGACCGAGCTCACCGTCGAGGAGATGGAGGAGCAGCAGCTCGCCGAGGAGGCGCGCGTCAACTCGGGCGACTGGAATGCCATCGCGCCCGGCAAGGCGCAGGACTTCGGTCGCAGCTTCCGACGCATGATCGGCCTGCTCGCGCCGTGGAAGTGGTTGTTCGCGTTCGTCTCGCTGCTCGGCGCGATCGGCGTGGTCATGACCGTGATCGCGCCCAGGGTGCTCGGCGAGGCGACGAACCTCATCTTCGAGGGCGTCATCTCGGCGCAGCTGCCCGCCGGCGTCTCGCAGGAGCAGGTCGTCGAACAGCTCCGCGCGACGGGCCAGGACGACCTGGCCAACATCGTCGGTGCGGCCACCCTGACGCCCGGCGAGGGCATCGACTTCGTCGCGCTGAGCCGCGTCGTGATCATCGTGCTGCTGCTCTACGTGGGCGCATCGATCCTGTCGTGGATCCAGGGCTACGTCATCAACGTGATCATGGTCCGCGCGATGTACGGGCTGCGCGAGCAGGTCGAGGCCAAGATCCACCGACTGCCGCTCAGCTACTTCGACCGCACGCAGCGCGGTGAGCTCATCTCCCGCGTCACCAACGACATCGACAACATCACGCAGACGATGCAGCAGTCGCTCTCGAGCGCGCTGACGAGCATCCTCACCGTGATCGGCGTGCTCGTGATGATGTTCTCGATCTCGTGGCAGCTCTCGCTCGTCGCGCTCGTCGCGCTGCCGCTCATGGGCGTCATCTTCGGCATCATCGGGCCGAAGTCGCAGGCCGCCTTCGGCATCCAGTGGAAGAAGGTCGGTCGGCTCAACGCCCGCGTCGAGGAATCGTTCTCGGGTCACGCGCTGGTCAAGGTGTTCGGTCGCGAGCGCGACTCGAGCGAGAAGTTCCGCGCCGAGAACGAGGAGCTCTACGAGGCGGCGTTCAAGGCGCAGTTCCTCGCGGGCATCATCATGCCCGGCATGATGTTCATCGGGAACCTCACCTACGTCGGCATCGCGGTGATCGGCGGGCTCATGGTGGCGAGCGGCCAGTTGCGGCTCGGCGACGTGCAGGCGTTCATCCAGTACTCGCAGCAGTTCACGCAGCCGCTCTCGCAGCTCGGCGGAATGGCCGCCGTCGTGCAGTCCGGCACGGCGTCGGCCGAGCGCGTGTTCGAGCTGCTCGACGCCGACGAGCAGGACCCCGACGCCGCCGATGCGCCCGAGGTCGTCGACGGTCGCGGGGTCATCGAGTTCGACCACGTGTCGTTCTCGTACACGCCCGACCGCCCGCTCATCCGCGACCTCTCGTTCCGCGTCGAGCCCGGCCAGACGGTCGCGATCGTCGGACCGACCGGTGCCGGCAAGACCACGCTCGTCAACCTGATCATGCGGTTCTACGAACTCGACGGCGGCCGGATCCTCATCGACGGGCAGGACATCGCCGAGTTGACGCGGCACGACGTGCGGGCTCGCACGGGCATGGTGCTGCAGGACCCGTGGCTGTTCGGCGGCACCATCCGCGACAACATCCGCTACGGGCGCGAATCGGCGACCGACGACGAGATCGTGGATGCGGCGAAGGCGACCTACGTCGACCGGTTCGTCCATTCGCTGCCCGAGGGCTACGACACCGTGCTCGACGAGGACGCCTCGAACGTCTCCGCCGGTGAGAAGCAGCTCATCACCATCGCGCGGGCATTCGTCGCGCAGCCGAGCGTGCTGATCCTCGACGAGGCGACCAGCTCGGTCGACACGCGCACCGAGCTGCTGCTGCAGCACGCGATGGCCGCCCTGCGACAGGGCCGCACGTCGTTCGTGATCGCGCACCGCCTCTCGACGATCCGCGACGCCGACCTCATCCTCGTGATGGAGCACGGCGACATCGTCGAGCAGGGTTCGCACGACGAGCTGATCAGTGCCAAGGGCGCCTACTACCGGCTGTACAACTCGCAGTTCGAGCAGGCCGCCTACGACCTCGACGCCGAGTTCGGCGCCGAGGGCGACCCCGCGGCCGTCGAGGGCCGTTCCCCGCGCGAGGTCGTCGCGAGCGAGCCGGCAGCGACCGACGCGCCGCTGGCCTGATCGGGCGGTTCGCGCACTCCGATCGCCCCGATCGCCGTCCCCCTCGCAGGTCGGCGGACGGGGCGATCGTCGTCAACGCCATGAACGCCCCGTGTCTCGCCCCGCCTCCCGTCAACGGGTCAGCCGCGCACGAGCCAGACGGTAGCCTCGAAGTGACGTGACCATCCCTGCCCCCATCTCCAGCACGCCCGCGTGGCGACTGTGGCTGGTGTGGGGCGTCGGGGTCGCGGCGTACATCGTCTCGATCACGAACCGCTCGTCGCTCTCGGCCGTCGGCGTCGACGCGGCGGTGCGGTTCGACGCGGATGCCTCGACGCTGTCGATGTTCGCTGTCATCCAGCTCGCCGTGTACGGCGGAATGCAGATCCCGGTCGGCCTGCTGCTCGACCGGTTCGGCGCCCGCCCGATCATCACCATCGGCATGGCGCTCATGGCGATCGGCCAGTTCACGCTGGCGTTCGCCCCCGATGTCGCATGGGCGATCGCCGCCCGCATGCTACTCGGCGCGGGCGACGCCGCCGTGTTCCCGAGCGTGCTGCGCGTGGTGGCGGTCTGGTTCCCCGAACGACAGGCGCCCCTGCTGGTGCAGTTGACGGGACTCATCGGCCAGTCGGGGCAGATCCTCGCGGTGCTCCCACTCGCGGCGCTGCTGCACGCGACGAGCTGGTCGGTCGCATTCGGCTCACTGGCGGGGCTCGGGGCGCTGTTCACGATCCTCACGTTCGCGGTCATCCGCAACCGACCGCCGGGCCGAACCGCGGACGTCTCCGTCGACACGACGACCGGCGCCATCCATGCCGTGCGCTCGTCGGCCGACCTGCGCCAGGGGTTCCGCGAGTCGTGGGCCCACCCGGGCACGCGCCTCGCGTTCTGGTCGCATTTCACGACCCCGTTCTCGGGCACGGCGTTCGTACTGCTGTGGGGCTTCCCCTTCCTGACCGTGGGCGAGGGGCTGACGACCGCGATGGCGTCGTTGCTGTTCACGGTCTACGTGGTGTTCGGCATCCTGGTCGGACCGGTCATCGGGGCGCTCTCGACCCGGCACCCGTATCGCCGCTCGCGACTGCTCGTGCTGCCCGTGATCGGGATCCAGGTCGCGGCATGGCTCGTCGTCATCGCCTGGCCGGGCCCGGCCCCGCTCTGGCTGCTGTTCGTGCTCGCCTTCGCGATGAGCACCGGCGGCCCCGGGTCGATGATCGGGTTCGATCACGCACGCACCTTCAACCCGAGCCACCGGCTGAGCACGGCGACGGGCATCACGAACGTCGGCGGATTCCTCGCGGCGCTCCTCGCCATCCTCCTCATCGGCATCGCGATGGACGCGCAGGGCGCCGGCACGCCCGCGACGTACACGCTCGACGCGTTCCGCATCGCGTTCCTCACCCAGGTCCCGCTGTGGCTGATCGGCACCCTCTTCATCGTGGTCGAGCGCAAGCGCACGCGCGTCGTCATGGGGCTCGACGAGCCGCGCGCTCGCCGCCGGGCCGCGCGCCCACGCCACGAGGCGTCATGACCCGCGTCGTTCCTCGACTTCGCTGATGCGCGGCCCTACTGTTCAGACCATGGACAGCGCCGTGGCCGCGATCGCCGAGTGGATGCCGGCGCAACGCTGGTACGGCGGCAAGGGCCACGCCCCGCGGCTGCGCCGCATCGGCGAGTGGGAGCTGCCGTCAGCCGAGTCCGGGGTCCGCGTGTGGTCGATGCTGCTCATGGATGACGCGACGGAACCGCCCGTGCTCTACCAGGTTCCCGTCGTGGAACGCGCGGCGGCCGCGCCGGAGGCATCCGCTCACCTCATCGCGGCCCTCGACGACGGCACGCACCTCTACGACGGCCCGCACGACGCGGCCTTCACCGACGTGCTGCTCGACCTCATCGTGCACGAGCGGCGCGCGGTCGCGCACGGCGCCACGGCCGTCGGCCACTACTCGGGTGCTCCGGATGCCGCGCGGCCGGGTCCGCACGTGCCCGCGAGCGTGCTCGGCGGCGAGCAGTCCAACACGTCGATCATCTACCGGCCGGATGGCGCGGCGCCCCTCATCTGCAAGGTGTTCCGCCAGCTCCACCACGGCGACAACCCCGACGTGACGCTGCAGACGGCGCTCGCGGCATCCGGTTCGCCGCATGTGCCGCCGAGCGTGGGCGACGTGGTCGGCGAGTGGGACGACGTCGGCCGCCCCGACGGACGCGCGCGCGGCCACCTGGCGTTCGCGCAGGAGTTCCTGCCGGGCGTCGAGGACGCCTGGCGGGTGGCACTCCTCGCCGCCGCCGGCGGCCGCGACTTCGCCGACGACGCACGCGCCCTCGGGGTCGCCGTCGCTGAGGTGCACCGCTCGCTCGGTGGCGCGTTCCCGCGCGAGCGCGCGTCGGCGGAGCTCATCGCGGCGATCGACGAGGCGTGGCAGCGGCGCCTGACCATCGGCGTCGCCGAGGTACCGGCGCTCGAGCCGCACCGCGCCGCGATCGCGGAGTACTACGCACGCGCGACGCAGGGAGCGTGGCCGCAGCTGCAGCGCATCCACGGCGACCTGCACCTCGGCCAGGTGATCCTCTCCCCCGAGCGCGGATGGCTCCTGCTCGACTTCGAGGGCGAGCCGATGCGGCCCATGGCCGAGCGTCGCCGTCCCGACCTGCCGGTGCGCGACGTGGCGGGCATGCTGCGCTCGTTCGACTACGTCGCGGGCGCGACCGAGATCGTGCACCCCGAGCGCGCCGCCGAGGCTCGGACGTGGGCCGCCTCGGCCCGCCAGGCGTTCATCGACGGTTATATCGCGGCATCCGGCACCGATCTCAGCAAGTACCGTGACCTGCTCGCCGCGTTCGAGCTCGACAAGGCGGTGTACGAGGCGATCTACGAGACGCGCAACCGTCCCGACTGGGCGCCGATCCCGCTTCGCGCGATCACGCAGCTGTTGGCCGCAGGACCATTGCAGGCGTCGGCGCCGTAGCCGGGAAGGCTCAGGGTCAGACTCGGTCGTCGCCGATCGTGCCCTCTTCCGCGGCGCGTCGGTCGGCCTCGGCCGAGTCGATGGCGTCCTCGTTCGCCTCCTGGTCGAGCGGGGCGTCCTCGTTGGCGGAGACGTCGTCGGTGTCGATGGGGAATCCGCGCTCCTGCCGCATCGGCTCATCGACCGGATCAGTGAAGCTGCTCATGATGCCCTCCTTCCGATTCGACGCTACGGCTGCGGTGTCGCGGGCGGGAGGGGTTGCGTTTCGAGCCGAGGCCGCGATGGCTAGCGGATGCCGCGACGCCAGAGCATGAGCGGCGTGTGCGCGGCGTACTCGCGGTAATCGTCGCCGAACCGCGTGACCAGGCGACGCTCTTCGACACGCGCCTTGGCGACGAGCACGACGGCCAGCAGCACCCAGACGACGATGAGGTCGACGCGCGCGAACCAGACGACCCAGCCCGACGCGGCGATCAGCAGGCCGACGTAGATCGGGTTGCGCGTCAACCGGTACGCGCCTGTGGTGCGCAGCGCGGCCCCCTCGCGCGGCGCCACCTGCACCACGAGGTCGCGCCCGAGCGCAACGGCCCCCGCGCCCGCGAGCACGAGCCCGGTGATGATGAGCAACACGGCCAGCACGGTCGACTGCTGTCCGGCCCAGAGCGGCGCCACGGGCACGGCGAACGGGAGGACCACCAGCACCGCGAGCAGCACGAACTGCGCCACCACGAGCCAGTTCGCGCGATCCCTCACCCGCCCATTCTGCCGTCCGCGGGCGGTCGCCGCGTCGTCGGCCCACCCCCGGCGCGGCGCGTCAGGCGCGGGCGAGGATCGCCGCGAGGTCGACGCCCGACGGGAAGGAGCCGTAGAGCGACCCCGCGCGACCTTCGATCCGCGAGCGCACGAAGGCGTCGGCCACCGCGGGCGGAGCATGCTGCACGAGCAGCGACGCCTGCAGCACGAGCGCGAGTCGCTCGGCGAGCTCGCGGGCGCGCAGGGCCGCGGTCGCGGCATCCGCTCGCCCGATCTCGGCCACGACCGACCGCGCTTCGGCGAGCTCGAGGTCGAGCGCCGGGTGCTCGCCCTCGGCCTCGCCGGCCACCGAGAAGAACGCCTCGAAGGCATCGGGCTCTCGCTCGAGCACGCGCAGCACGTCGAGGGCGATCACGTTGCCCGACCCCTCCCAGATCGCCAGCAGCGGTTGCTCGCGATAGCGGCGCGCGAGCGGGAAGCCCTCGGTGTAGCCGTTGCCGCCGAGGCACTCGAGCGCCTCGTACGCGTGCTCGGGCCCGCGCTTGCACACCCAGTACTTCGCGACCGCGGTCGCCAGGCGCCGGAACGCGCGCTCGACGTCGGACGCGTCGTCGTCGTAGGCCCGCGCGAGGCGCATCGCGGTGATCGTCGCCGCCTCCGACTCGAGCGCGAGGTCGGCCACGACCGCCGTCATCGCGGGCTGGTCGACGAGCAGCGACCCGAACGCGCGGCGGTGCCGCACGTGCCATGCCGCCTCGGCCACGGCCTGGCGCATGCCGGCCGCCGTGCCGAGCACGCAGTCGAGCCGCGTGCGCGTCACCATCTGGACGATCGTGGCAACGCCGCGCCCCTCGTCGCCGACGAGCCATCCGTCGGTGCCGTCGAACTCGACCTCGCTCGACGCATTGGACCGGTTGCCGAGCTTGTCCTTGAGCCGTTGGATCCGGAACACGTTGCGCGAGCCGTCGGGCAGCACGCGCGGCACGAAGAAGCACGACAGCCCGCCTGCCGCCTGCGCGAGCACGAGGAATGCGTCGCTCATGGGCGCGCTGCAGAACCACTTGTGGCCGGTCAGGCGGTACCGCCGTCCCCACGACTCGTCGTCGCCGGTCGGCTCGGCGCGGGTCGTGTTGGCCCGCACGTCGGATCCGCCCTGCTTCTCGGTCATCGCCATGCCGACGAGCGCCGACGGCTTGGCCGGGCCGCCGATGAGCCGCGGGTCGTACTCGCGGCTCAGCAGTCGCGGCATCCAGACGTCGACGAGGCCGGGCGCGGCCTGCTGCACCACGGGCACCGCGGCGTGCGTCATCGACACCGGGCAGGCGTGCCCCGGCTCGACCTGTGCGAAGAGCAGGAACGCGGCGGCCCGATCGACGTTCGCGCCGGGGCCAGGCTCGGCCCACGCGCCGGTGTGCGCGCCGCGCCCGACGGCCGAGCGGATGACGCGGTGGTAGGCGTCGTCGTAGTCGACCTCGTCCACGCGGTGGCCCCACCGGTCGTGCGTCCGCAGTTCGGGCGTGCGCGTGTTCGCGCGCTCGGCGTCGCGCTGGAAGCCCGCCGAGCCGGCGAGCTCGCCGATCTCGTGCAGCCCCTGCGCCGAGGCATCCGCGCCCCGGCCCCATCGGGCGACCGCCTCGACCAGCGCGACGTTCTCGGCGTACTCGTCGACGCCGACCCGCGGCGGCGCCTGGTTCTCGACCTCGTGCGTGATCATCGTCGACCTCCGCGTCCATTCCACACCCGCGCGGCTGCGGATGCACGGCCGCCCCAGGCTGGGACTCGCTAGTCGTCGTCGGCGATGCGCTGGAAGAGCACGTGGTCCTGCCACTGCCCCGCGATCTGCAGATAGCGGGGCGCGTAGCCGATGCGCTCGAACCCGTTCTTGGCGAGCACCCGCTGCGAGGCGGCGTTGTGCGGCAGCGTCGCCGCCTGCACGCGGTGCAGGCCGAGCTCGCCGAACGCGAGCGCGAGCGTCGCCCGCGCGGCCGAGGTCGCGTAGCCGCGCCCGTTCGCCGACGACGCCACCCAGTAGCCGAGGTTCGCCGAGAGGAAGGGTCCGCGGATGATGCCGCTGAGCACCATCGAGCCGATGATCGCGCCGTCGTCGTCGAGGATGACGAGCGGGAACGACTGACCTGCCTCGTGCAGCCGCAAGGACGCGGCGATGATGTCGGCCTGGCCTGCGACCGTCGTGAAGCCGTCGGGGCGCACCGGCTCCCACGGCGCGAGGAACTCCTGCTCGCGCGTGCGCACGGCCGAGAGCTCTTCGGCGTCTTCGGGCTGCATCAGCCTGACGCGCGGGCGTTCGGGATTCACCGTCCGAGAGTATCGGCGCGGCGGCGGACCACGCGAGGCTCGGGAACGCGACCGCGTCACCCCTCGAGCAGCTCGCGCAGGTCGTCGGCGTCGAGCTGCGCACTGCCGAGGCCGTCGTCGAGCACGGATGCCGCGAGTGCGCCCTTCCGCGCCTTGAGCGCCATGACCTTCTCCTCGATGGTGCCCGCCGCGACGAGTCGGTACACCATGACGTGCTGCTTCTGCCCGATGCGATGCGCACGGTCGACCGCCTGCGCCTCGCTCGCCGGGTTCCACCAGGGGTCGAGCAGGAACACGTAGTCGGCCTCGGTGAGGTTCAGTCCGAACCCGCCGGCCTTGAGGCTGATGCAGAACACGGATGCCGCGCCCGATCGGAAGCGCGCGATCTCGTCGTCGCGGCGGCGAGCCGTCGTCGAGCCGTCGAGGTACGCGTACGGCACGCCCGCGGCATCCAGCCTGCCCGCGACCCGGCCGAGGAACGACGTGAACTGGCTGAACACGAGTGCGCGGTGCCCCTCGGCGAGCACGTCGTCGAGCTGCTCGAACAGCGCGTCGAGCTTGGCCGACGGGATGCCGGCGTGCCGCTCGGCGTCGATGAGGGTCGCGTCGAGCGCGAGCATGCGCAGCAGCGTGATCGAGCGGTACACGATGAACCGTTGCCGGTCGAGGTCGTCGACGAGACCCAGGAGCTTCTGCCGCTCGCGCTGCAGCACCACGTCGTAGAGGCGTCGGTGCTCGGGTGCGAGCTCGACCTCGAGCACCTGCTCCTGCTTGGGCGGCAGCTCGGGCGCGACGGCTTCCTTCGTTCGTCGCAGTACCAGCGGGCGGATGCGACGACGCAGCCGATCGAGTCGCTCGGCGTTGCGGTCGTCCTCGACGGGTCGTCGATACCGCTCGTCGAACCCACGACGCGACGGGAAGAGTCCGGGCGCGACGATGCGCAGGATCGCCCACAGATCGCCGAGGTGGTTCTCGAGCGGCGTGCCCGTGACCGCGAGCCGGAAGGGAGCCCGAATGGCGCGTGCCGCGTCGTGCACCTTCGTCGCCGCGTTCTTCACGAACTGCGCCTCGTCGAGGATGAGCCCGCCCCAGTCGAGCTCGGCGAAGGCGTCGGCCTCGAGGCGGAGCACAGCGTAGGTCGTGACCACGACGTCGGCTCGGGCCGCCACGTCGGCGAGGCGTCGGCGCTGCGTCGCCTGGGTGCCGCTGACCGATGCGACGCGGAGCCCGGGCGTGAATCGCGCGGCCTCGTGGATCCAGTTCGACGCGACCGAGGTCGGCGCGACGACGAGGAAGGGCGCGCCGTCGACCCCGTCAGCCGAGGTCCGCGCGGCGGTGGCGTGCTGGATGAGCGCGAGGCACTGCACGGTCTTGCCGAGCCCCATGTCGTCGGCGAGGACGCCGCCGAGGCGGTTCGCCCAGAGGTAGGCGAGCCAGCGGAACCCCGCGAGCTGGTACGGCCGCAGTGGCAGCGCGAGCTCCTCGGGAGGCGCGAGTTCCTCGACCCGTCCGCCCTCGAGTGCCGCGACCGTCGCCCGCCACGTGACCGCAGGCTCGGCGACATCCGCGAGGTCTTCGAAATCGGCCCACAGGCTGGTGCGGCTGCGGTAGATCGGCAGGCGCCCGGTCTCCCACTCCGCGAGGTCGCCCGCCTCCTCGATGAGTTCGCGCAGCTCGGCGAAGATCGGCTGCGTGAGCGAGAGGTAGGACTTGTCGACGAGGAGCATGCGCTTCTGCCCCTTCGCGAGCGCTCGGAACAGCCGCATGAAGGGCACCGGCCGTCCGTTCACGGTGATCACCACGCCGAGGTCGAACCAATCGGGCTGGTCGGTCTCGACCGTGGTGACCCGCACCTCAGGACGCTCGGTGGCCTCGCGGTAGTCGGGGCGCTCGCCGCGCACGTCGATGCGGAATGAGGCGCCGGCGGCGCGCGCCGCGAGCGCCTCGAGTCGCGGCATCCGCTCGGCCGTGAACTGCGCGGCATCGACACCGCGGAGCACGATCGCGTCGAGCGGCACCCAGCCGAGCTCGTCGCCGACCCGCGCGAGCAGGTCGTCGTCGAGCTGGGGGTCGTCGACGGCGGCGGATGGGTCGACCTCGGTCGTGCGCCCGTCAGCGTGCTCCCACCGCCACGCGAGCCGCAGCACGTCGCCGGACTCGAACCGCGCGTCGAGCACGAGGGTCGCGGGTGGGCGGGGCGGCGGCGCGAAGCTGCCGTCGCGGCTCGTCACCGCGATCGAACCGGCGAGCGCGTGGAAGTGCGACGTCGCGAAGTCGGCCACCTCGGCGGCGGGCACCCGGATCGGCTCGGGCGCGGACAGCACGGCCGCCTCGGCCGGCCCGAGCAGCCCACCCGCGTAGGGCGCCAGTTCGATGAGCCCGGCGTCGAAGTCGAAGCGGTACACGCCGTGCCCGGCGACCGGCCGAGCGTGCTCGAGCGCGTGGTCGTCGGCGTCGAGCGTCAGGATCGGCGTGAGCGTGAGCGCCCCGTCGGCTCCGGCCGCGGCGTCGAGCCCGATGACGGCACCGCCGCGAAGCGCGACCTCTGGCGTGGCATCCGACCCGACGAGTGCGATGCCGAGTCGGCCCGCCTCGTCGAGGAGGGCCCAGAGCAGCGGGCTCTCGAAGTCGTCGACCGTGATCCACTCGGAGCCGTACACCTGCAGGGATGGGCCCGACCCCTTGAGCATCGCGAACTGGGCGAACCAGCGGGACTGCGCCGGGTCGACGCCGGCCGCGGACGCCTGGAAGCCGATGTTCTGCCAGGTCAGTCCGCCCTTGATCCAGGCGCCCCGCGAGCCCTGCGTGACCGGACGCACCGCGAGCCGGTCGACGGCGACCGCGCGCCGAGCGGGCTCGTCGCGCGGGCCGCGCCACTCGCCGTTGCGCCGCTGCACCCGGCGCCGCAGTTCGAACTGCAGACCGAGTCGACGCGTCGTCGTGCGCTCGTCGGCGGGCGCGCCATCCGCTCGCCTCACCGGCGACGCGTCTGCCGGCGAGCCCATTGCGGCAAGCGCGCTGCGCCAGTCGCGCGCCGCCCCGGCGGGCGGCAGCGGATCGGCGGGCATGCGGACCATGCTCGCATGCGCCGCCGACAGGCCGAGCCGAACCCTCAGCCGGCGGGCTTCAGCGGGCAGAACACGACGGTCTTCACCTGCTCGTCGGGCATGCCCGGCGGGCTCCAGTACTCCTCCCACATGGTCGACTCGTCGATCTCGCGCCCGTGCAGCGCCATCGCGGCGGCGATCGCGTCGTAGGCCTCGGAAATCGTCGCGTAGGGGCCGAGGTGGACGGTGCTGGCGACCTCGCCCTCGGGCAGTTCGTCGGGCACGACCTCGCCCTCGGGCTCGATCGGCGACGTGATGATGAATCCGGCGACGCTCAACGAGCCCGACGCCGGGTCCATCTCGGTGTAGCGGCCGATCGCGGGGCCGTCGCCCAGGAGGCCGCGCGGCCCGAGGACCGACGCGACGCGCTCGAACGCGGAACGCATGAACTCCGGGATCTCGTCGAACGTCGTCCGCGTCCGCACGACTGCCGCGTCCTTCCGCGGCACCAGGGTCACCTGCACGTCGTAGGCCATCGCGATCCCCTCATCTCGTGCCGGTCAGCTGCGCGCGATTCGCGAGGTACTTGCGCCGGCCAATCAGCCGCCAGACCCCGCGTACGGGCGGCGGCAGGTGGAAGCGGAGCCACTCGTCCCCGCCATCGGGCTGCGCCGCGAGGATCGCGCCCAGCTGCTGCCACGTCTTGCCCTTCGGCGTGGCCTTCCGGCCGTGCACGGATGCCGCGTCGACCTCCTTCTGGGTGAGGACCGTCTCCATCACGGGCACGATGTTGGCCTCCTCGTCGGGCAGGTGCACGGCGAGCGCCGCGTTGATGCCGTCGAGCGCAGCCAGCACCCTCGCGGCATCCGCCTGCCGACCGCTCGCCCGCCACGCAGGCAGCGCGGCGTCGAGCTCGCGCAGGTGCACGAGCATCACGGCGTGCTGCTCCTTCATGCGCTCGACATGGCCGGCGCACGCGGGCGCGCGGTCGTCGAGCGTGTCCCAGAGGTTTTCGTCCTCGAACTCGTGGTGCGCGTGCAGGCTCGTGGAGATCATCGCGAGGTGGTCGCCGACCACGTCGGCGTGCGCGTCATCCGCCTCGGCCACGCCGCGCACGAGCGTCGGCCCCTCGCCGAACGACGCGCGGTACATGCGGTGGATCTCGACCATGCCGCGCGCGTCGCAGGTCTTCGGGGCGCCGGCGGCGGGGCCGGTGCCGCTCGAGCCCCGGCCACCCGATCCGGGCGGGTCTCCGCTGGGCGGCAAGGCGGTGGCGGCCATGGGTGCTCCGATCGTCGGCGACGGATGGTGCTGCGCGCGACGTTACGACCGCGTCGGCGTGCTGGCAAGGCTCGCCGCACCCCGCGTGCGGGGGCGCCCTTCCTGCGAGGGCCGAAGGCCCGCGCCTCAGGCGCCGATCTCGACCTCCCACGTCGTGCCCGACACGACGAGGTCGGCGCGGGCGACCGTGGGCGCGATGACGAGCGCGTTCGTGCCGTCGACCTCGTGCGCCCACGCGAGCGCCGCCTCGGGCGTGCGCCCGAACGCGGTGTGGCGCTCGACGAGCCGGCGCACGCGTTCCTCCTCGGACGCCTCGATGAACCACGCCTCGTCGACCAGGTCGCCGACCCGCTCCCACGGCCCATCGTCGACGAGCAGGTAGTTGCCCTCGACGACCACGATGCGCGCCGACGGCTCGATCGCGATCTCGGCGGCGACCGGCTCGTCGACCGACCGCTCGAAGCCGGGCGCGTAGACGGTGTGCTCGGTCTCGGCGAGGACGCGTTCGAGCAGTCCGGCGAAGCCCCAACCGTCGAACGTCTCGATCGCGCCCTTGCGATCGCGAAGCCCCAGACGGTCGAGGGTCGCGTTGGCCAGGTGGAAGCCGTCCATGGGCAGGTGCACGGCGAGCCCCGCGCCATCCGTTCGGTTCACGGCCTCGACGAGCGCCGTCGCGAGCGTCGACTTGCCCGCGCCTGGGCAGCCCGTGATGCCCAGCAGCACGCGATGACCGGATGCCGCGGCGAGCTCGTCGCGCGCGAGGTCGACGAGTGCCGTCAATGCCGCGGCCGTGCGCGGTGCCGCGGGGTCGGGCCGGTCCATGACCTCAGGATGGCGCATCGAGCAGGAATCGAGAAGCGCGCGCCGCATCATCCGCGTACCGTGACGAACAGAGCCGATCAGGGGCTCACCGACCTGGAGGAGGAGATCATGGCCGAGAAGACCGAGGGCCTGTCGGAGTTCGAGCGCGAGGCCGTCAAGGACCGCGCGAAGGAGTTGCGCGCCGAAGCGAAGGCGGGCAAGAACCGCGCCGCGGGCGAGAAGGCGATCCGTGCCGCGATCGACGAGATGACTGGGAACGACCGCGAGATCGCCGAGGGGTTCTACAAGGTCGTCGGCAGCGTCGCGCCGCAGCTCATGCCGAAGACCTACTACGGCATGCCGGCGTTCGCGAACGACGACGGCAAGGTCGTCGCCTTCATGCAGCCCGCCGTCAAGTTCAAGGCCCGGTATGCGACGCTCGGCTTCGACGACAAGGCGAACCTCGACGACGGCGACATGTGGCCCACGTCGTTCGCGGTCGTCAAGTGGACGCCGGCGGTCGAGCAGCGATACTCCGAGCTGGTGGCGTCAGCGGTCAGCTGAGGCCGACGAGCCGGGCATCGGGTCGGTCGGCGGTCAGGCCGGCCGGCCCGTGATCGTGCCGGCGTGCTCGGCGACCCAGTCGACGAGCGGCAGCATGCGCTCCATGAGCTCGCGCCCGAGGTCGGTGAGGGCGTACTCGACGCGCGGCGGAACCTCGGGGTAGGACGTGCGCACGACGAGCCCGTCGGCTTCGAGCGTGCGCAGCGTCGAGGCGAGCATCTTCTCGCTGATGCCCTCGACCTCGCGGCGGAGCTCGCCCCACCGCAGCGTGCCGTCGGTCAGGGCGAGCAGTACGAGGACGCCCCACTTGCTCATGATGTGGTCGAGCACGACCCGGGTCGGGCATCCCTCGAGGAAGACCTCGCCGGACCGCTCGCGGATCTGCGCGAGACTTACCGTCATGTGGTACCTTACCGAAAAGTGGGTACCAGCGCGCGGGAAGGTAGACCGCGGTCGGCGGGTTGGCTTCGGTGAACCGACCGAAGGGATACCCCATGACCATCCTCGTCACCGCCGCCTCCGGCCACCTCGGCCGACGCGTCCTCGACGCGCTGCTCGACCGCGGCGCCGCACCCGCCGAGATCGTCGCCGGCGCCCGCGACACGTCGAAGCTGGCGGATGTCGCGAGCCGCGGCATCCGCGTCGTCGAGCTCGACTACGCCCGCCCGAGACCATCGCGCCCGCCCTCGGCGCGTCGACTCGGTGCTGCTCATCTCCGGCACCGAGTTCGGCAGCCGTGTCGCCCAGCACCGCAACGTGATCGAGGCCGCGAAGGCGGCGGGCGTGGCGAAGCTCGCCTACACGAGCGGCCCAAGGCCATGACGAGCGAACTCGTCCTCATGCCCGAGCACCGCGGCACCGAGGAGGTCATCGCCGAGGTCGGCGTCCCGGCGTGATCCTTCGAAACAACTGGTACACCGAGAACTACGCGCAGGATGTCGCGACCGCTGCCGCCACGGGCACGATCGCCGCCGCGACGGGCGCCGGTCGGGTCGCCTCGGCACCGCGCCGCGACTTCGCCGAGGCCGCCGCCGTCGTGCTGCTCGAGGACGGCCACGTCGGCAACGTGTACGAACTCGGCGGCGACGCGCCTGTGGACGTTCGCCGAGCTCGCCGCGGCAGCCGCCGAGGTACTCGGTCGCGACGTCGCCTTCGTCGCGCAGACCCCGGCCGAGCGCATCGCGTCGCTCACCGCCGTCGGCCTCGACGAGGGCACGGCCGGATTCGTCGCCGCCATCGACGAGGGCATCGCGCGCGGCGACCTCGCCGAGTCGGATGGCACGCTCTCGCGCCTCATCGGCCGTCGACGACCCCACTCGTCGAGCGCTGCGCGAGCTCGTGGAGACCGAGCGCCGCCGCCGCCTGACGCCGCGTCCGACGCGGTCGAGGCCCGGACGACGTGCGACGTCGTCCGGGCCTCTTCCCTGCGCGGCTCAGGTCAAGGGCGTCGGGCCGCCCTTCACGGCGCCGTGGTTCACCGGCGCGACCTGGACGGCACGTTCGATCTCCTGCGAGAACGTATTGCCCGCGGCATCCGTCGCGGTCACGCGCAGGTCGAGCCACGCGCCCGCGTCGGGCACCGGCAGCGACGCCTCGTAGCCGCTCACCCAGGCTCGACCCTCGGCGAAGATCCCGCCGGGCGCCTCGCCCGGGCCGGAGTCGTCGGCCGACAGCAGCTCGAGCGGCACGGGCTTCCAGTCCGTGCCCGAGACGCGCACCTCGAGCGTGGCCTCTGTCATGGCGCCCGAGCCGACCGCGCCGGCGACGTGCCCGAGCTCGAGCGAGAGCGGCACCGCCTCACCCTTCTTGCGTCCCACGCCGGCCATGCCCGCGGCATCCGTCTCGATGTCGTACACCGTCTGAATCATGGGCTGGAACTGGAACGACCAGTCGTCGCGCGACCCGCTCGTCGTGAAGGTCCACTCCGACAGGGTCTTCGTCGACGACGCGAGCGCCGAGCCATCGTGCGTCGCCGTGTTGACGACCCGCACCTCGGCATCGCCGTCGGGCAGGTCCCAGACGTTGACGCCCTGGAACGGCCCCGACTTCAGCAGCTCGCCGTCGAGGTAGAAGTCGGTGTTCTGCGAGACACCCGGGTGGCCGCGAACACGTCGAACGCTCCGGTGTGCCGGGCATCGCCGCCATCGGCCCACGACGGCAGGTTGACCTGCATCCAGTCGGCCGAACGGTACGGCGCGAAGTAGCCCTCGCCGACGTAGGGACGCACGATCGGACCGAAGTAGCTCGTCTCGACGTGCTCGCCGGGCTCGTACGACCGGGGCACGTCACGGACCTGCCAGCCCACATCGAGCACCGTCGCGTCCTGGTACCAGTCGACGTCGGTATTGACCCACTCCGTCCGCTCGATGCCGCGCACCGCGTTCATCGGGAAGCCGAAGCCGTACGCGCCGTTCGGCGCGAGGTCCCAGCGGAACTCGGCGAGCCGGTCGCCGGCCTCGCCGCGGTACCAGGTGTCGATGCGGGCGAGGTCGGATGGCGCGTAGTGCAGTCCGCCGGGATGGCGTCGGCGTCGTAGCGCGCGATGTCCCAGATCTCGTGGGCGTCGGCGACGCCCGTACCGGAGATCGTCATGCCGCCCTTCGCGGAACCGAGGGCGTCGAAGACCCGGCGTCCCTGCACGCCGCTCATCGTGGCGACCGGGATGGCGACGTCGGAGCCGTCGTCGGCCGACCCACTCACTGAGCTCGCCGTCGGCGTCGTTGGCCACGAGCAGCATGGTGGCGCCGGCGGCGAGCGCGTTGACCGCGCGCTCGGACGGCGAGACGGCGTCGGAGCGCGTGACCACGGCGACCTTGCCGGCCGCGTCGATCGCGGCGAACTCGCGGCGCTGC